>CAYUQO010000003.1:0-427531 GCA_964446945.1 uncultured Bordetella sp. | reverse complement strand
GCAGCGCCGCACTGCCGGTCAGCGTCGCACTGGTGGTCGCGTCATAGATCTTGTTGGACCCCGCCAGCGTGCCGAGAGCCGTCAGTGTCTTCGGGTTTATGGTGCCGATCGCGGCGGATGCGCTGCCTGAAGACAGCGCATAACCATAAACAGTGACCGAGCCATTGGTGGCGGACGAGATTGCAATCCCGCTCACACTGACGGTCTTGCTGCTCCCCTGATCCTTTGTGTTGTAGGTGCCGGTACCCGGGTTGTTCAATGTGACGGTATCGCCGGCCACTGCGCCACTGAACGAGTAATTGCCCGCGGACAGAGTCGCACTCGTCGTTGCGTCATAAGTCTTGCTTACACTGCCGGTCAGCGAGGGGGTAATGGTCGGCGCCAATGTGTAAAGGAACCCGTTCCCGCTGCCCGGAGTGGGTGTGGCCGGGAATGTCGTCGCATATTGCTTGAATGCATAGCTAAGCGATCCGCGTGTGTCGTTCGCGGGATTGACCGAATAGACGAGCCACCGTCCGCCGCCGCTGACCGCGAGCGCACCGCTACCATCATTATTGGTGAACGAAGTACCGGTCGTCAGGGTGATGTTGCCACCACTGGCGCCGGTAATCGACGACGATGCGTTGATGGTGATTGCCCCCGCGGTCGATGCCTGGAACGTGCCAATCGTGCTGGGCACGGAAATCGCCCCGGCGACTGTCAGAGCGCCAGTGGCAACCGACGGATCACCGAATATGAATTTGCCGGCGGTGATTTCGTTGAGTTCGGATTGCGTCAGATTGAGAGTCGAGCTGGCCGCGAGGCTCAGACTGGTTGAGGCGCTGTAGGGGAGGATCGACACGGTCTGGCCAGAGGCCGAAAGCGTATTGCTGAGTGTTATGCTATTGGTTGTAAGGGTTACCGGCCCATTTCCATTGGTCGAGATTGAACCCGTGAGCGTGATTCCGCCCGCGTTTGAATCAGTGATCGAGATGCTCCCCGGCGGGCCGGTTGCCGTAACATTCGACGCGGTGATCGTCAGCGGAACCGAATCGGTCAGCGAGATCTGCGTGCCGCTTCCCGATACATTATCGATCTGATTACTGCTGTTGCCGAGGCTGAAGTGGCCGCTGCCCGAAAGCAAGAGGCTCATCGTGTTGCCGGACGAGTGCTGGACCGCGGCCGACTGGGTGACGCCGGGACTCGTACTGTTAGAGCTCAGCGTCAGCACGCCCGATGCCGGCATGGTGATTGCGTTGGCAATCGCGATCCCGCCGGTGCCGTCGCTGATCGTCAGATTGGTGACATTCTGCAGCGCGCCACTGGCAGCATTGCTGAGCGCGGCATTCACCGTGATCAGCCCGCTGCCTGAGCCAGTTCCGATCTGGAGCGTGCCGGCATGAATCTCGTTCAGGCTCGCGGTGCTGACGTAAACGTCGCTGCCTGGATCACTGGTCCCGCCGATATTGAACGGCAGGGTCGAGGTGTTCCGGCTCAGCGTGACGGTCTGGCCGGTCGCCGTCACGGTGTTGTTGAGGGCAAATGCATCGGCTTTCAGCAAGATCGGTCCCGCGCCGCCACTGCCCAGCGTGCCGGTCACGGTGATCCCGCCGGATGCCGAATCGCTCAGCGTCAGACCGGTCGAGTTGGAGGTGGAGAGATTGCTGGCGGTGACCGTGAGCGCGGAGGAATCTGTCAGCGACACTGAACCTGCCGTACCCGACAAATTAGCAATCTGGTTGCCGCTGTTGGTCAGCGTAAAGTTGCCAGAGCCTGCGACGGCCAGACTGATGCTGCCGCTGGTGGGCGTTATTGCCGCTGCCTGGGTGACGCCCGGACTCGTGCTGTTCGAGTTCAGCGTCAGCGTGCCGGATGCCGGCATGGCAATCGCATTGGCAATCGAGATGCCCCCGGAGCCTGACAAAAGCGACAGGTTGGTGACGTTTTTCAGTGCGTCCGTGCTGAGCGACGAAGCAAGGGCCGCATTCACCGTCAGCAAGCCTGTATCCGATGTGCTTCCTATGGAGAGCGTACTGTCCGTGATCTGATTGAGCCCGGCGGTACCGATGTAGAGATCGCTGCCCGGATCCGACGCGCCGCCGATATTGATCGGACGGCTGGCAGTAATCGGATAGATCGAGACGGTGCCGCTCGTACCGGTGGATTTCAGCAGGGAAGTCGTCGCGGCGAAGGACAGAGCATCGGTCTGGACGCTGAGAGTTCCATTGGCCGTTGCATCGGTGAAGGTGACGCCCGACCCTACGGTCACCGTGCTGTTGATGAGCTTTACGTTCGTGATGGTGGACGGCAGCGTCAGAGCCGTCGTTGTCGTGCCCAGCGTCAGGCCACCGGTGTCAGCGGTGTTGCCAAACGTAAAAGTGGTGGCGGTGATCTGGGAATTGGTGAACACCGTGCCCGGAATATTCAGGCTTGCTGTACCACCAATGCTCATCGTGCGGCTGGCGGTGATCGGATAAATATTGAGGGTGCCGTTGGTGCCGCTGGCCACCAGTTTTGCGCTTGTGGCGGCAAAAGTAAGCGTGTCGGCGTTGACAGTAATGTCGCCGCCGCTATTTCCGTTGGTCAGCACAGTGCCGGTCCCGACCGTCACTGTGCTGTTGATCAGGCTGATATTGCTGATGCCCGAGCCCAGCGTGAGAGCGGTTGCAGTCGTGCCGAGCGTCAGTCCGCCGGTGGTGGATGTGCTGCCAAAGATCAGCCGGGAAGCCGTGATTTCCGAAAGAGATGTCAGCGGCAGATTGAGATTGAGATTGCCGCCGATGCTCATCGTCGCTGTCGGAGTATCGGGATAGATTGTGACCGTGCCCCCCGCTCCGGTGGACTGGATGAGCGACGTCGTCGTACTGCCAAAGGTCAGCTTGTCCACCTGCAGGCGGATGTCGCCGCTGGCATTCTGATTCAGAAGGGTCTGGCCTGAAGCAATCGTGGCGCCGCTCGTCGTGCCGCTCGCCACCAGCGTCAGGTTCGTTATGGTCGAAGGAAGCGTGGTACTCGCGCTGACCGCCAGCGCAGCGGTGTCTGTGGTGCTGCCGACGATCAAACGGTTGGCCGTGATTGCGTTCAGATTCGAAGTGGTGACATTGACGGCATTGCTGCCGTTGAGGCTGACGGCGACATTCGTCCCGATCGGCTGGATTGTCACCGTGCCGGTGCTCTGGTCGGTGGTCAGGGTGCTGCTGCCGAATGACGGCGAAACATTTGTCTGAAACGTGATCGAGCCATTGGCGTTGGCGTTGGACAGGTTGCCGCTGAGCGCAACGGCGCCGGAAGCGGCGGCGCTCTCCAGGATCAGGTTGGTTACGGTGGAGGGGACAGAGACCGGCCCCGAAGCGCCAACCGTCAGCACGCCGGTCGCTGTGCTACTTCCAAGATTAAGCGTGCTCGCCGTCACCTGATTCAGGGAACTCTGACTCAGATTGAGCGTGCTCGCGCCGTTCAGGCTCATGGTGGAGGAGACCGTACTCGGCGCGATCGTGACGCTCTGCCCACTGGCGGTGACCGGGCCGCTGAACGACACCGCGTTTGCCGTCAAGGCAATCGGGCCGGCGCCGCTGGACGACAGGCTGCCGGTTGCCGCCACCGTAATTCCGCTCGCATTGCTCGTGGAGAGTGTGATCCCACTCGTACCCGTCGTGGTAAGGCCGCTGCTTGACCCGGCACCGTCAACCGTTAGGGCATTGGCGCCATTGCTGAAGCTGACGGATCCGGTGTTGCCGCCGATGATCCCGACATTGTTGCTGCCGGTCAGCGTGTAGCTGGTGCCTGAGCCGAGGATCTGTAATGCGGCGGCAGTGAGTGTGCCAGTCTGCGCCGAGACTGGAAAACTATTTAAAGTGAGAGTACCGGTCGCAGTGCCTGTGACACTGGAAGTCGATCCAAGCGATGCCGGCAGCGTGATGCCGCCCGTGAGAGTGAGGGCGCCGCTTCCTTGTAGCGTGACCGCACCGAGTGCCGTGATGCCAGTGGCGCCGACCGTCATCGCGCCACTGCTGTCGTAAAGACTGAGGGAGTTGACTCGCAGACCCGCGGTCGTCCCTCCTGTCGCGAGCGTGGTGACGACGTTATTTCCAGCTCCCGAGAGCAAGAAATCGCCATCTCCCTTGAGCGTCAGTGTGCCGGCGGATCGAATAAAGGCAGCACTGCCGATCAACTGCGCTCCACCGCTACCGGCAGACGCGTAAGTCCCGGTGATGTTGAGAACCACGGGCGACGTTCCGCTGCCAACGGTGTCGTTCCCAAGAAATGTGTTCGCGCCCGTCGAATTCACGATCAGGCTTTGGGCGTTGACTGTCACTCCACCAGAGGTGATGCCACGGGTCGTGACCTGGGCACCGTCGTTGATCGTTACAGTGCCCGAAGTCGCATTCAGCGTGATCGCATTCCCGGCATTATTGGTGGTCGTGGTCTGGGTAATGCTCGCATTGATGGTGATATTCCGAGTAGCCGTCAGCGTTAACGCTCTGGTGGCAGCCCATGTAACAGGCGCATTGACCGTAATGTCACCGTTGCCGGAGCCGGTGCTGGTTGTGTTTATCGAGACGGCAGCTGATCCAAGCGCCGTCTGCAGATCGGTATTCAAGATCGTGGATGTGGATGCCCCGGTAGTTGGCCCAGTGGCGATAGTATAATTCGTCGTTGTGCACGGGGACGCGCAGATCGTGACGTCTGCCGGATCGAGTAACAGGTTGCCGGTCTGGCCGGCCGGAGCCAGAGTATCCACGGTGCCGTGGAAGCCGAGGAGACCTTCACTGGAGGTTTCGAGGAAGCCGCCATTACCGCCGCCTGCACCGCCGCGGGCGCTGATGGCGCCGTCGAATTCGGTGTGCAGGTTGGACCATATGATAATGTCACCACCGTTACCGGCAGCTGAGCCACCCCTGGCGCCGCCGTTTGCAGTAATCCTGGCTCCGGCATCAATCGTCGTGTTCAGGGCATCAGGGACCGGCGTGGAGGAAATATTCAACGTCGGATCCAGGCCGCCGTGACGGTCGCCGCCAATCAGAATATGGCCGCCGTCAGTGCCACCAACGGCATTGACACTTGCCGTACCCAGCAGGTGAACGTTGGCGGCGGAGAGAGTGATGTCGCCACCGGGAGCGCTCGGGTTCAGAGCACTGGCGTCCAGCGTACCGGAAACCTCCGCAGTGCCGTTCTGGGCAGCGGCATGCACCATGATAGCGCCACCGGAACCATCCGCATTGGCGGCCTGAACCGTGCCCGAAACCGTGACATTGCCGCCGGCGGAAAGATAGACGTGGCCATCTTTGGTGCTGGTTCCGGTGGCGCGGATGATGCCGCCATTGTTGGTAGCAAGCGCATAGACGTTGCCACCGGCTGCATCCAGTCTCGCCTGCGCGGCGGCGACTGCACCCTGATTGGTGACATCGCCGGATCCGCTCTGGATGTTGACCTGCTGCACGCCATTGGCGCCAGGAATGGAGACCGACAGTTCGACATTGTCGCCGGCCGCGAGATTGGCGGCACCATTAGGGGCTGAAATCGAACCGCTGTTGTGTACAGACTTACCGACCAGCGTCACGCTTCCGTTGGCGGAAACGATCGTACCCTGATTATTGACGGTACCCGCCGAATTTCCGGCGGCAGTGACCGTGCTGCCATTCATGAACTGGCTGTTGCCGATGTCGCGGGTGGACGCAACAAAATCGCCATTGGTGACAACCTTGCCATTGGCTCCGACAACGACGCCAGCCGGATTGACCACATAGACTGACCCGGTGCTTTTCAGCGATCCTTCGATGTTGGAGATGCTGCCGCCGGTGACACGATTAAGCGTCGCGCCCGATCCGTTGTTGATATTGACCGTGCCGCCCTGCCCGATCGAAAAATTCTGCCAGTTGACGACGCCGCGCTGCGATGCCTGGTTGACATCGACGGTGTTGCCGGAGGTCGTGATGGAGCCGACGCCGGCGGCGAATTTTCCGCCGCTTGGCAGGATGGTGCCACCGGCATGTGCAGGGCTCGCAGAAATGTTCAGCGCCAGGATGGAAATCGCAAACAGATACGGGGCGACACGGCACGCGTGCCTCCCGGCGTTCTGCCCGATATTGCGATTTCCAATCGACATTCGCTGCCCGATCCATCCATGCGGACCGGTGGTCGATGCCACCGGCGATAACCGCGTCCGTATGAAGGCAAACGGGAGCCAACACGTTGATCCACCGCAATTCCGGACGGTGGGATGGCCATGTTCCACATAAATGCGGCCGAAGGCTGCGAAGCCTCCGTGACAGCGTGGCTAAGGGCGAATCGCAAGCCTGTGGATAAAGCTGTGGCCAGATCTGGGGAAAATTTCAGCAACACCGCCTGTGGACGAAAACGTGGAAAACCGATCCGGAAGCCAATGCAGACGCGGTAGCTGAAACCCAAGCTGCCGCAGAACCCACTGAAGTAAAGGGACATTCGGGAACGCGTGTCCTGGGTAGCGCGCGCCTTGTGGTGGTTTGTCGTGCTTTCGCCCCGGCTTCGATTTTACGTACCCCGACAAAAGGGTTAAGATTGCTGTTGGGGGAAACGGTCGTGACCGATTTCGATTCAGATTATTTTTTCGACGAAAAATCGGCATACGCATTCGTTGAAGCGCGTCTGTGGCCGGATGGCAGACGCTGCCCCCACTGCGGCGTAGTCGGGCGCAGCGGGCCCCTATCTGGGCAAAGCACCCGGCTGGGTACGTATAAGTGTTACGCCTGCCGGAAGCCATTTACGGTCAAGATCGGCACGATCTTTGAAGGCTCGCATATCCCGCTGCATATCTGGCTGCGGGCGATATTCTTGCTGTCGACGACAAGAGAGTCCGTCAGCGCTAACCAGCTGCACCGGATTTTAGGGATCAGCGTCAAAAGCGCGCTGTATCTGCTGGAGAGGATTGGCGATGGCAGCGGCGCGGAATTGCTGTGCCTGACGACAGCGAAAGCAGCCGCACGCGAAAACCCTGAGCGTGCAGTTTCCGGCGAAGCCCGCGAGGAATCGGACAGAGGCGGTCAATCCCATCAGCCGCCAAGCATATCAGCAGGTGCCAAATCCAGCTTCCCGGAACAGCTCATGCCGAGTCGCACTGGCGATTTGGCAACAACAGCGATACGGACATCTACCGAAGTATTGCTTCAGCCAAGAGTTCCTGCCGATGTCAGCGCCCGCATTCGCTGGCGGCACAGCGCGAGTCGCATCCGGCTCTCCCATTCCTGGCAAGGCGCAGGACAGAGCCGGCAAGGCGTTGCGGTCCTGCCGGCGGGAGTGCCGGGCGTCCGGTTCATGCAGCCGGTGATTGTCAGAAAATCGCCGGCAATAATAGCAACGCGGCGTTCTGCTCCAGGCCTTTTCGGCTTCGTCCAGGCGAACGAGGCGGCTCAAGCGGCCGGCCCGTCGCCGGATGCGGAGTACCAAGGTGCGATTCCGGTACGGGAAGGAAAGCCCTCAGGTGCAGCGGCAGGAGCGGCGGCGGAGCCGCTGCCAGCCCTGCCACGCCCGGCGCGATCCAGGGCTCCGATTACCCGGCCAAAATCCGCGCGCGGGTTGCTGCATTCGGATACGTATCTTCCGGGTGGAATTCCGATTGCTCCAGCACCTGCCGATATCGGTCCCGGTCGGCCGCAGGACACCGGCAAAATCAGTTACATTGCAGATGCGAAACTTTTGCCGGTTTTGCCGGCTGGCGCCGGCCGATTGCCAATTCCGGCATCGCCGCTCCTGGACATCACCGCGCGCGATTTACCGGGCAGCTCATCCCGGCAGGTGCTGCCGGCGGATGTCGCAGACCCGATGTCCGAAGGGCAGACACCGTCACCGGCATATGCGCGCGAAGCTTCGGATGAGCCGGACCTGTCGCTGAGCACTGACAGCTTGCATCTCGCGCCGGCAGAAATTCCTGGCATCGGCACTGCAGGTGTTTACGTTCCGGCGGGAGTCATCGCGGGCGAAGCTCGCGCGCCGATTCCGGAAATCCGCTCGGACGCGGCCGCGTCACCTCCCATTGCACCGCTGCCACTGTTCGCCGACGCAGGATTTGCGCCGCAATCGCGTGAATTGCCGGCGCCGCCGGTGGCCGCCGAAGTGATTTCGCCGATCGCAAGCGCACAACAGGCGCTGCCGGTCTTTCCGTATCCGGAAGTTTTGCCATCCGCATCGGCGCGTGACGTCGCATCGCTGCAGGCGCCCGCGGCCGAAACGCCAGAACACGCTCAGTTTGTCCCCAAATGGAGCGTGCCGATTGCAACAATTACGCAGCTTGAAGATTTTTCGCTGGTTTATGCGCAAATGCCCATCGGGGCTGACGGGGCTGCAGGCGATGCGCTGGCCCAGCATCCCGCGCCGCTGGAGCTGGGCCGGGAATACGCGACGGCAACTTGCGACAGCGACATCGCACTCGGACTGACTGCGCCGGCACAATCGCTGTCGATGAGCGAACGGGCAGCATGGCAGCAAATTCACGCTGATCTTCCGTTGCTGTCGCAGGATGGGCCGGCGGATACGGCACCGGAGCTGGTGCAGGCGCCCCTCGCGGTGTTTGCGTGGCAGCGGCCGGGTCAGCAGCCGGCAACCGGCATCGACATTGCGTATCACGCCAATGACAATCGTAGTGCTCCGCTATCCGGTAGCCCGCCCTCCCCGCCGCCGAGATTTTGGGCGCGCGCGCGTCAACGGTTCTCGTCAACATTCGGCGTAACCCCGCTGCGCCAGATCGAAGTCCCGCCTCCGCAACGGCACGACCGGGCAGTGGCGGTCGCAGCGCAGGCGACGAGCCAGGAGTTCGCGGCGATTCCGGCGCCGGGCCAATTCGCGACGCCTTCCGCCGTGTTGTTCCGCTTTGCCGAATTACCGGCTACGGCCGGCGTACTGGAAGAGCCGGTCATGCGCGCCGGTGCAGCGATCCTGCCGGTATTGCCCGCGCCGGGCGGTGGCGTTGTGCTGCATTTCCCGGCGCGACTGACCGAAGCCCGCGAAGATTGGGCCGTGTCTAATCCCGTTGCGGTGTGGCGCGCGGAAGGCGAATTGCCGGCGTCGTCGACGGATGCTGCGCCAGGACCAGGCAGCCGGCCGATACCGCAGCCGTTGGCCCTGGAATTGCTCGACTTCCGGCCGCCACCAGCCCAGCACGACGAATATGCCTTGGCGCCAGCTCTGCATGAAGGCGAAGTCCTGCGGCGCGAATTCCCGCAGGCGCAGGAGACAGCGGGCGATTCTGGAGATGAGCAAGAAGAGCTTCCCGCTTATCTCGTGCCGCCATTGCCCTTTGCCGCGGAAGATGCCGCGGCGCCTTCGGCAACCCCGCTTGGCGCGCCGGTTGCAGCGGATATTTCATTGCTTGCCGAATCCGCAGGAGCTGCGCCCGAACCGATCGCAGACAGCGCGACGGGAATCGTCGCCGAGGCCCCGGCAACGGAAACATTGGCCGCGTCGACGGTTACGAGTGGACAAGAACCGCTGGCCGATCTGGCGGCGCCGCTTCCGGCGGCAAGCGACTCCGTTAAGCCCGCCCATGTGGCCAGCCCCGCGGCACCAGCGAGCAATGACGCGCTGATCGCAGCATCGGACTCGGCGGAATTTGGCATGCTGCCATTTGCCGGCGCGCTCCCGGCGGCGTCCGATCCTGTAACAGCCAAACTGGATTTGCCTGCGCCGGTGACAACATCCGCGGCCGCCGCCGCGGCGGGGCCGATATTACCCGCCGAAGAATTACCGGAAATTCCCGCAGCGGCTCTGGCGGCGGGTTCGGCGCCTCGGGCCGCCGCAGCTCAACAAATCCCCGCAGCCAACCAATCGTCATTGGCCGCAAGCGGCGATGCCATACCCCCCCAGAGCTCACCGAAGACACAACGCGTCCGGCAAGTGGCGATTGCGGGCGCAGCTGTGCTTCTGGGTCTTCTTGGCGTCATAGCCCAGCAAGTGCTGAATCGGGTGCAGAACGGAACGTCCGGACAGACTGCTGGTCACCGCAATGCGCAAAATGGCGGCCGCGCGCAAACCAATGCGTCCCCTGCTCCCGGCGCGCAGGCGCCCCCGATTCCAGTGCCCGGCGGCAACAGCGCTACACCCGCTTCTCCAACAGCTTCGAGCACCGGCGGCAACAGCGCGTCATCAGCGGCTGGCGCAGGTGGTCCTGGAACGCCGCCCGCCGGAGGTGGCACGCCTCCGCCGCAACCACCTGCACCGCCTGTGCCCGCTCCGCAACCGGCGCATCGCGCAACGGACACCGGTGCGGCAAAAATGGCGCCGCCGCTTTCGCCACAACAGCCGCTCTTGCAGCCCACACAACCGGCAGCACCAAGTCCGCAAATCGCGCAAGTACCCAGCGTCCCTGGTCCGCTGCCACAACAGCAGCGTATCCCGCTTCCTGCACCGCTGCCGCCGTTTCCGCCGGTCGCGCGTCCAATGCCGGAAGCGGGCCGGGAGACCGCGCCACAGCAGCAAGTTCTCCTGCACGGTCTCAGGCTTGTTGACGCGGCGAACAAAGTTCTGTCGATGGGCTACGCGACGCCGGGCGTCACAATTGAAAACATCGCAATGCTGGATTCCCAGGCATTTCGCGCGGAGCTGGCTCGCTTCCTCGGCATGCCGGTATCGGAAAATCTGCTGCAGACGATCGGCACAGTGATCGCGAATTGGTACCGCGATCACGATTACCCGTTTGTCGATGTCGCATTTCCGGCCGGTCAGGATATCACCAATGGCATCATCCAGGTGGTGGTCGCTGAGTCGCGCGCCGGAATAATCAGTGCACGCAACAACCGTTATTTTTCCAGTGGACTCCTGACCAGCAATGTACGCGTGCAGCCGGGACAGCGGATCAGCCTGAGCGAACTTGAGGCCGACAAGGCATGGCTGAACCAGAATCCATTTCACAACGTCAACATTGTGGCGCAGCCGAGCCCGACTCCAGGCTACACCGATCTGATTGTCGACACGGTGCAGGAGCAGTTCCCGCTGCGGGCGCATCTGGGATACGACAATACAGGCTTGCCGGTGCTGGGGCGCGATCACTGGACCACTGGATTGGACGTGGCAAGCGAGTATTTTTACGACGCCCAGCTATCCTATCAGTACACGTCCAACCTGCCGCTGTGGCGCGCCCTGACCGGCACACGGTCCGATTATGAGATGCATTCCGGGACGATTGTTGCTCCGCTTCCCTGGCGCGACAAGCTGACGGTTTTCGGGGTTTATGCGACAGCGGTTCCCAATCTCGGACCGGATATCGGGGTAACGGGCATCACCTGGCAGGCAAGCGGGCGTTACGTCCTGTCGCTGCCGATGACGACAACATTCAATCAACAGCTTCAGGCCGGGTTCGATTTCAAAAGCAGCAACAACAACATTCTGTTCGGTGGGTTCCAGGTCTCGGACGTGACGTCGCAGATCGCCCAGCTTTCCGCCGACTACGCGTTTTCGCTGCGCGATGCGCTGGGACTGACCTCGGCGGATGCAACCGCGGTGGTCAGTCCGGGCGGCATGAGTTCGGGCAACACCAATGACATCTTCGGTCAACAACAGCCATTCGCGAAAGCGCGTTATGCCTATGCGCGGCTGGACGCAACGCGGCTGACCGGGCTGCCGCAGAATGCGGAATGGGTTAAGAATCTTGGTTGGTTCGGCGGCGCGAGTTCACTCACACATGTCGTCGGACAATGGGCGAGCAATGTCCTGCTGCCAACCGAGCAGCTCGGCCTCGGCGGATTGGATACGGTGCCGGGATATAACGAGCGCACGGCCAACGGCTCGGTCGGAGTATTGCTCAATGAGGAGCTGCTGACGCCGGCATTCGGGATTCTGCGCCATTTTCTTCCGAATGATCCGGGCGACCAGGCGCAATTGTCGGGATTTTTCGCCTATGGCTCGGTGCGCAATCAAAAGTGGCAAGCCGGTACGGAGAACGATCATGACCTGATGAGCGCAGGCTTGGGCGTACGCTACAACCTCAGTCATTATGTGAATTTCCGCTTCGTCTATGGCTGGCAGTTGCGGGCGATATCCGGAGTTCCCGTGGCGGAAGAACCGAAAGGTGGCCAACTCGGCGAATTTACCCTCACGCTCAGCTATCCCTGATGCTGGCCGGGCAGGTTCCCACGAAGATTAGGGTTGAACCGCGGGCGAATTGAATGCAAGCAATGGGGCCCATTCGAGCGAGGCGGGGAGTTGCGGGCAGGTCAATCGGTGAAGGACAATCCGTTGCGCGAGCAGCTGCTGTTCCTGCGTGGGCTGATCGCCAACCCCGCCAATGTCGGCGCGATTGCGCCATCGAGTCCGGCACTGGCCCGTGCGGTCGCCGCGCAGGTCGATCCGGACAGTGATGGTCCGGTGCTGGAACTCGGTCCCGGGACCGGCTCAATGACACGGGAATTGATCAAGCGCGGCATCGCTCCCGAACGCATGGTCGCGATTGAATGGGATCCCAATTTTGCCCGTACGATTGCCGCCGAATTTCCCGGCGTGAAGGTGATCCGCGGCGACGCGTTCGATCTCGATGGAACGCTGCCGAAGCGTGGCTATGAACAGTTTGCGGCGATCATCTCCGGCATTCCGCTGCTCAATCACCCGGCCGACAGGCGCAGCGCGTTGGTCGAAGGAGCATTCCGCCGGTTGCAGCCGGGCGGGCCGATGATTCAATTCTCCTATGGCCTGTTCGCGCCGGTGAAGCCGCCGCGCGGAATTTCCGTGCGGCGCGCGGCCTATGTGTGGGCGAATCTGCCACCCGCGAGTGTGTGGGTGTACCGCAAGCGGTCATAGCGGAGATAACCACGCACCCCTCACCCGGCGCGCCACCGCATGCTTGCTCCGCAAGCATGGGCGCGCCACCCTCTCCCACAAGGGGAGAGGCGAAACGCGCGGGGCTGCGCGGGATTCCGCGCGGCGTGTGGGCGCTCGGTTTTGTCAGCCTGTTCATGGACATTTCGTCGGAAATGATTCACGGGCTGTTGCCCGTGTTCCTCGTCACGGTGCTTGGCGCAAGCGCGCAAATGGTTGGCCTGATCGAAGGCGTCGGCGAGGCAACGGCGTCGATGTCCAAGCTCACCTCAGGCTGGCTCTCGGATAAACTCGGAAAACGAAAAGCTCTCGCCATCGCCGGCTATGGCCTCGGGGCATTGTCGAAACCGCTGTTCGCCATGGCCTCCAGTGCTTCGGTCGTTCTCGGCGCGCGATTTTCGGATCGCGTCGGCAAAGGCATACGCGGAGCGCCACGCGATGCGATGGTCGGCGAGATGGTGCAGGCCGGACAGCGTGGCGCCGCATATGGGCTGCGCCAGGCGCTGGACTCCGTGGGTGCTTTTGCCGGACCGCTGCTCGCCATTTTGCTGATGGCGATGCTGCACGACAATTTCCGCCTGATTTTCTGGCTCGCAGTGATTCCTGGCGCGATTTCCGTGCTTGTCCTCGTCACCAGCGTCCGCGAATCGGTGCAGCGGGGACCGGTCAGACCAGCGCCCATCAAACTCGACGATCTGAAAACCATCGGAACCGGTTTTTGGCTTGTGGTCGGAATTGGCGTGGTGCTGACACTGGCGCGATTCAGCGAAGCCTTTCTCATTCTGCGGGCGCAGGGTGCGGGACTTTCGCTCGCACTTGCTCCGCTGGTGCTTGTGGTCATGAACGCGGTTTACGCGCTCAGCGCCTATCCGCTTGGGGCGTTGTCGGACCGCATCGACCGTCGTTTGATGCTGGCGCTGGGATTCGCAACCCTGATTGCCGCCGATCTGGTTCTCGCGGCGGCGCCAAATCTTCCGGTTGTGATGATGGGAGTCGGGCTGTGGGGGCTGCACATGGGCATGACGCAGGGCCTGCTGTCTGCGCTCGTCGCCGACGAAGCACCTGGCCATCTGAGAGCGACGGCATTTGGCGTGTTCAACTTCGCCGGCGGTTGCGCGCTGCTGCTGGCCAGTGTGGTCGCGGGGGTGTTGTGGGAACAGATCGGACCGGCAGCAACGTTTGTGGCCGGAGCGGTGTTTACGGCGATTGGACTGTCAGTGCTGTTCGCAACCCGCCGGGTGAGTTCACCGGTCTGAACGCACAGTTGCGCGTCACGTTCTACAAAATTCGTAACAGCTTCGGGTTTGCCATACCCTCGGAGCCGCCGTCGCTCGTAAACAGGAGTTAGACTTCTGCTTGTTCTTCGGCTTCTTCTTCATTGGCGGCATGGAGGCCGAACGGGATCGCGCCGAGATACACCGCGAGACCGAACAGCAGCGTCGTCCATGGCACGAACACCATGGCCGGAATCAGGGCGAGGCCGAGCACCCAGGCGGCGAATTTCGCGTGCTGGTCGAGCTTGATGTATTTCAATGACGGCGTGGGAACACGGCTCACCATCAGCACCGAAGTGATGCCGACCAGGCTCAACGAGATCGCGGGCAGGCGGACGAAATCGGCCGCGAACTCGAAATTCAGCAGCAGCGGCAGCAGCATGATGCAGGCGGCAGCGGGCGTCGGCAGGCCGGTGAAATAGGGATGTGATTGTGAAGCGCCTTCATCGCGTGAAGCTTCGATGTTGAAGCGCGCCAGTCTGATCGCGCTGCAGGCGCAGAAGATCAGGGCCGCGACCCAGCCGGCGCCGCCCATCTGCGACAGGGACCAGGTGTAGACCAGCACCGCAGGCGCAACACCAAAGCTGACGAGGTCGGCCAATGAATCGAGCTGCACGCCAAAGCGGCTATCGGCACCGAGCAGGCGCGCCGCGCGGCCATCCAACATGTCGAACAGCATGGCGCAGAAAATCGCAGCCACCGCAGGACGCCATTCGCCGGTCAGCGCAAAGCGGATCGACGTGGCGCCGGCGCACAGACCCAGCAGCGTCAGCGCGCTGGGGATGATCCGGGAAATGGAGAGATCCTCCAGCCGGTCTTCCAGCCGCTCGAGCCGGGCCGAAGCCCATTGTCTCGGAGTGAGTCGATCGTCACGCATCTGTCGCACAATCCTGTTAGCGTCTGTCGTGGCCACCTTCGCGGCCACTGTCAAAAACCAAAGTCAAAGACCCAGAGCGACTTCGGAATCGCGAGGGACACGTAAGTCGCCCTTGTGGGGCAGTGTCGCGAGCACCGTTTCGCCGGCCTTCACATGCGCCCCCGCCGACGCCGTCACGGCTGAACCCGGCGGTAGGTAGATATCCAGCCGGCTGCCGAAACGGATGATTCCGAAACGTTCGCCCCGCCGCACCATCTGCCCCCGGGCCAGGTCGCATTTGATGCGCCGCGCCACCAATCCTGCAATTTGTATCACGGCCAGCCCACCCCCGTCCTGACTTTCTTCGGGTTCGACCCGGATGGCCATACGCTCGTTGTGTATGCTCGCTTTATCAAAAGAAGCGTTAAAAAACCGGCCTTCCCGGTAATTCAGTGCGATCACGCGGCCGTCAACCGGCATCCTGTTCACGTGAACGTTGAATACATTCATGAAAATACTGAGGCGCAACCGGGGCGTTTCGCCCATCCCGAGTTCGGCAGGTGGCACAGCGGAGATGACCGGCAGCAGTTTACCGTCGGCCGGGCTGACCACCAGCCCTGCGCCTGTCGGAGTTACCCGCTCAGGATCGCGGAAGAACGCCATGCACCAAATGGTGATTGGCAGGCACACCACACCCACCGGCCAATACAGCCACAACAATACGGCGTTGATCAGTACGGCCGGAGCAATGAATCGCCAGCCCTCGCGGTGAATGGGAATTCGCAACAGTTTTTCTCCAGGAGGTTGCTCGCCCGACTACTGGACAAGCGCGCGAATCGCGTGTCACGAGCGGGTCATTATCGCCCGGTTTTGCATGCTGCGCCAGCAACGCAATTGTGAGCGCGGCGCGGCGGCGGATTACCGGTTGAGGCCGGGCTGCCACAGCACATCGCCGGCGCCATCGTCATTGGCCTGGCGCGCCAACACGAACAGCAGATCCGACAGGCGATTGAGATATTTCAGCAGTTCCGGATTGACCGTTTCGGCAGTGGCGAGTGCCGTCAGATCGCATTCGGCGCGCCGGGTGATGGCGCGGGCAAGATGCAGATGCGCCGACGCTATGGATCCGCCCGGCAGAACGAAGCTGGTCAGCGCGTTCAACCTTGCATTGACGCGGTCGATCTCGTGCTCGAGCGCCGCGACCTGGGCGGCGGCGATCCTGAGGCGCGAATGCTTCGGGTCATCCGACTGGGGCACACAGAGATCGGCGCCGAGATCGAACAAGTCGTTCTGTATGCGGAGCAGAACCGGGGCGATTGCATTCTGGCCGGCATGCGCCAGCGCGACGCCAATGGCGGCATTGGCTTCATCGACGCTGCCCATGGCGCGAACGCGCAGCGAATGTTTGGCGACACGGGTGCCGTCACCGAGCGATGTCGCTCCGGCGTCGCCGCCGCGGGTATAGATGCGATCGATTTTCACTTCCGTTGTGGCGCGCGCGCCCCCTTCCGGGCGCCATTCGCTCCGCTTCGCGGAGCTGCGCCCCACCTTCCCCCACAAGGGGGGAAGGAGAAACTAATTCGAAACGCTGACCCGATTCCGTCGTCCACGCAAGTGATCAGACAGTTCCTGTCCTGTATGTGTTGACCGTGGACACACGACTCGCCTAAATCAGTTCTGTGCAGGTTCAAGGGAACGCGGTGCAAAACCGCGGCTGCCCCCGCAACTGTCACCGGCGAGCGCCGGCCCACATGCCACTGGGAGAATCCCGGGAAGGCGGGCCGAATGCGAATCAAGACGCCGGAAGCCAGGAGACCTGGCCTGCATGTCGTCCTGCTTTCGGCCGGGGTGCGCCGACGGCTAGCGGGTCTTCCGCTGTGGCGACGGGTCGGAGTCGTTGCCGCGGGCCAGCGTGTCCCATCACGCATGCATTGCCGCCGCGACTCCTCGCAACAGGAGGACGGAATGCGTCAATATCTGCTTACGCTTTTTTTGGTTGTGCCGGGCGCTGCTTATGCCGAAGAAGCGGTGCCTTCCGACAATCTGGAAACGGTGGTGGTCAGCGCGACGCGCAGCGAACAACCGCGCGAACTGACTGGTACATCAGTCTCGGTGATTTCGGCCGCCGATATCGCAGTTCAGCATCTCAGCATCGTCACGGATGCGCTATCCCAAACGCCGGGACTGACGGTGGTGCGCAATGGCGGCCCCGGCCAATTTGCGAGCATCGGCTTGCGCGGCGCCGAAGCGGGCCAGACGCTGGTCGTGGTGGACGGCATCCGCATCATGGACCCAAGCGCGCCCGACGGCAGCGCCATCCTGTCGGATCTTCTGGTCAACAGCATCGATCGTATTGAGGCTTTGCGTGGGCCACAGAGCACGCTCTACGGCAGCGACGCCATCGGCGGTGTGGTCGATATCCTGACCCGGCGCGGCGGCACGACGCCGTTCGCACTGACCACGACAGGTGACGGCGGAAGCTTTGGGACGTACCGGCTGAATACGAGCGCGAACGGCACGGTGGACGGCCTCGAATATGGCGGTGGGTTTAATCTGTACACAACAGAAGGGATTGCGGCGGCCGACACCAGGGCGTTTCGGGATCAACCGGACCCCTACCGCAATATCGGGGCTACCGCGAATGTGCGTGTCCCGGTGGCGGCGAATATCAGCGTCGATGCGCGCGCCTGGTATACCAATTCGCGAACGGTATTCGACGGCTTTCCGCCTCCCGATTTCACCGTGCAATATACCGGGGAATACGGCATCGACAGCCTGCTGGCGCTGTATGGCGCCGTAAACGCCGCCTTCTTCGATGGCCGTTTTGTCAATCGAATCTCAGTCAGCAATTTCGACAGCTACCGGACGAATAACAATCCGGGTCTTTCTTATACGCAAGAGTTCTACGCCAGGGGAGCGGCGACGAATTTCGAATATCAGGGCATCTTCGATGTCACGGATTCGAGTCAGCTCACCTTCGGCGCGGAGAGCCTGCACACCGGCATTCGCACCGCTTCGCCGGCGCCCGGCGACACCAACCCGGCGCCTGTGCTGGGGCACGACACGATCAACAGCGTCTATGCCCAATACCAGGCGACATTGTTGGATCGGCTGACGCTGACCGGCGGTTACCGGCATGATGACGACTCGTCGTTCGGCGGGCACGATTCGATCAAGGGCGCGGCGGCGCTGGCGGTTTTTGGCGGCGACACCATTTTGCGCGGCAATTACGGCGACGGGTTCAAGGCGCCATCGCTGTACGAGCTCTATTCGCCCTATTCCAACCCGGTGCAGAAGCTCGCGCCGGAATCCGCACGCGGCTGGGAAGCGGGTGTGGACCAGAAATTTCCGTTCGGGACCGGGCTCGTTTCGCTCGTATATTTCCAGCGGCTAACATCGGACCAGATCGATTTCTTCGATTGTTTCGGGGTGACTTCGGCGGCCTGCTCGCAGCGGCCATTCGGCTATTATGCCAATATCCTGAAAACCCGGAGCCAGGGCGTCGAAGTGGAAGCCGGTGCGCAGGTGCTGGACACCATCCACCTCTATGGAAATCTCACCGCCATGGATGCGGTGAACCAGTCAACCGGTGACGAGCTTGCACGCCGTCCCCGGCTGATGGCCAATGCGCGCGTGGTATGGACTCCGGATGCGCGCTGGTCGGTTGGCGTGAGCGCCGGGTTCACCGGAAAGCGGTTTGATGACCATTTCGAAACGGTGCCTCTCCGCGCGTTCACGCTGGTGGATGTTTTTGCATCCTACGCGTTCAGCGAGCGCATTCAGATCTATTTGCGCGGCGAGAACCTGCTCGATCAGCATTACGAAACCGCCGCGGGCTACAGGTCGTTGCCGTTGGCCGTGACGGCGGGGTTCCGGTTCAGCGTGTAGCGCGGCGAAGCCCCCCTCCACCGCTTCGAGGTCCTCCTCCCCCGCGTGCGGGGGAGGAAAACGGCCGTAGCGCAATGTGCAATTTTGCGCGGATGCAATAGAACGGGAGGCGCAGCAGGGGGCGAATCGACGAATGCTTTGGTGGGTGATCGGAGGCAGCGCCATTGGGGGCGGGTTGCGCTACCTGTTGTCCGGTGCGGCCGCGACGCATTTCGGTGAAATTTTTCCGTGGGGCACGCTGCTGGTGAACATTTCCGGTTCGTTCATCATCGGCTTTTTTGCCACGCTCACGGGCCCCGACGGCCGGGTGATGGCGGGCGCAAACGCGCGCCAATTCGTGATGACCGGGATTTGCGGCGGCTATACGACATTTTCCTCTTTCAGCCTGCAAACGCTGAATCTCGCGCGTGACGAGGAATGGTTCTATGCGGGCGCGAATATCGTCGGATCGGTGGTGCTGTGCCTGGTTGCGGTGTGGATCGGGCACATCGCAGCCGCAGCCATCAATCAATTGAAAGGCACGTAATTTATATCGCTTTGCGATTCCCCTGCCGGGGAATAAGTTTCGGCCCGGAAGTGTCCTGGAGGGGAATATGCAGCGGTTTGCGCTGGCTTGTGCCGCGATGTTGATTCTTGTCGCGCCGTCGGCGGCGCCCGCACAACAGGGCGCAGGCGGGCAGTATCGCGTGCTGAAGACGTTGAAGGCCGGCGGCGAAGGCGGCTTCGACTATGTTTACGCCGACGCGGATGCGCGGCGGCTGTATATTACCCGCCGCGGACCTGGCGCTCGCATCACGGTGTGGGACCTGGATACTCTCGCGCCCGTCGGCGAAGTCCCCAACACAGATGCGCACGGCGTTGTGGTCGACGAGAAATCGGGCCATGCTTTTGCCAGCAGCAGGCCGGTGCTGATGTTCGATCCGAAAACGCTTCAGCCGATCAAGCGGATCGACGTCCAGGGTGACCCCGACACACTGTTCTTCGATCCGGACAATCAGCGTGTCTATGTCATGAGCCGCAGGGCACCGAATGTGACGGCGATCGATTCCAAAGACGGGACCGTGCTCGGCACCATCGATATTGGCGGTGCAGCGGAAGAAATGAGGAGCGATGGCCGCGGTCACCTTTATGTTGTGGTGCAAAACAAGCACAATCTCGCGGTGATCGACGCGAAGAGCATGAAAGTGACCGCGCATTACGAGCTGCAAAGTCAGGGCGGCACATGCAATGGACTGGCGATGGATACGCGTACGCGGCTGCTGTTCGCCACCTGCCGCAAGCCCAATAATATGGTCATCCTGAATGCCGACAGCGGAAAAATCGTGAGCACAATGCCGATCGGAAGCGGCTCCGACGGCGCGGCTTTCAATCCCGCAACCGGGGAAGCATTCAGTTCGCAGACCGACGGCACGCTGACTGTGGTGAGGGAGAACAGCCCAAACCAGTTCAGGATCGAGCAGACGGTCCGGACCATGCCGTTCGCGAAAACCATGACGCTGGACAGCAAGACCAATCATCTGATCCTGATCGCAGCCCAATATGAGCAGGAGTCGGACGGACAGCGCGGTCCAATGATCCCGGGCTCATTCACGATTCTTGAGGTTGGAAAGTAGTCCACGCGCCGGCGCAGCCGGCTGTCTCTGGGAGGAGAACATGCAGCGACTTGCCCTGACTTGTGCCGTTGCGTTCATTCTTGCCGCGCCGTCGGCGGCGCCCGCGCAGCAAGGCGAAAGCGGCGGACCCTATCGCGTGCTAAAGACGGTGAAGGCCGGCGGCGGCGACGGCGGTTTCGATTACACCAATGTCGACGTCGATGGACGCCGGCTTTACATCGCCCGGCGCGGGGCGGGCGCGCAGGTTCCGCATGTGGCGGTGTACGACCTGGACACTCTGGAGCAGGTCGGTGACATTCCAAACGTGAATGCGCATGGCGCCGTGATCGATGCGAAGAGCGGTCACGGCTTTGCGAGCAGCAAGCCGATCGTGATGTTCGATTCAAAGACTCTGAAGCCGATCAAGCAGATCGAGGTTCAGGGCAATCCCGACGGGATGTTCTTCGACCCCTATAACCAGCGCGCTTATGTGCTGAGCCATGAAATGCCACACGTGACGGTGATCGATTCCAAAGACGGGAACGTGCTCGGCACGATCGATCTCGGCGGCGCACCGGAACAGATGACGAGCGACGGCCGCGGCCATGTCTATGTCGATGTCGAAGACATGCACAATGTCGCGGCGATCGATGCCAACACCATGAAGGTGACGGCGCATTACGATCTGGAAGGCCAGGGTGGGACCTGCGCCGGATTGGCAATGGATCCGCGCAGCCGCGTGCTGTTCGTCGCCTGCCGCAATCCGCAGAACATGGTGATGATGAATGCGGATAACGGTAAGATTCTCGGAACCGTTCCGCTCGGCCGTGGCACCGACGGCGCGGTATTCAATCCCGCAACCGGCGAGGCGTTCAGTTCGCAAACCGACGGTACGTTGACGGTGGTGAAGGAGAACAGCCCGACGAATTTCGCAGTCGAGCAAACGGTGCAGACCATGCCGACCGCGAAGACCATGGCGCTGGACACCAAAACCAATCACCTGGTCCTTATCGCGGCGCAATATCCGCCGGAGCCGCCACGTCCGGCGCAGGGTGGACAGGGCGCGCGTGCCCCGATGGTTCCGGGCTCGTTCACGATTCTGGTCGTGGGTAAATAACCCCTAAGACGCACCCCTCGCCCGGAGCGCCAACGGCGCGACTTCGTCGCGCGGCGCTCCGTCCTCTCCCACAGGGGGAGAGGTGAATTTCGGTTGAGCAACAAATGCAGATTCCGAACGACGCCGTCCTGCTCAGGATTTTCATCGGCGAATCCGATCGCTGTGAGGGCAAGCCCCTTTACGAGGCGATCGTGTTGAAGGCGCGCGAAATGCATCTGGCAGGCGCAACAGTTCTGCGCGGGCCGATGGGATATGGCCGGTCCAGCCATCTGCACACGGCCAAAATCCTGCGCCTGTCGGAAGATCTGCCGCTTGTGATCGAGATCGTCGATGGCGAGGACAAGATCAATTCGTTCCTGCCGGTGCTCGATGGCATGATGGGCCATGGATTGATCACGCTGGAGAAAGTAAAAGTGTACCGGTACTGAACGGTCACATTTGGTTCAGCACATATTCAGACGCTTCACGGCAATCTGGCGGCAGGGCTGGGGGCGAGGACTCCCCATGAGTAACCACGAACCTGTTGCAGACCAGATCCGCCATTACCGTCAGTTGGCGCGTATTGCCGCCGATTGCGCGCGCACCAGCCCCGCACGAGCCGGCGAATATTCCAAACTGTCGCGACAATGGCTCGCGCTTGCCGACCGCCTGGAGCGCGACGCCGCCGCGGGCGGCAAAAACTGAAGGTTTCTTCAGAGCAGGCCCGGATGACAATCCCGCGGGGGAACGATAGGCTTCCGGTATAGCGTCGTCCGGGAGATGGGGAATGGCGGGACGGTTTTGGGCGGCGATGGCGGCCGCACTGGTTTTCGCATCGCCGGCTGTCGCGGCCGATTCGCAAATGTTCAGCGGCAAGACGATCACTTACATTGTCGCGACGACTCCGGGCGGCGGCTACGACACCTATGGGCGGCTGATCGCGCGCTACCTGCAAATTCATCTGCCGGGATCGCGGATCATCGTGAAGAATGTTCCCGGCGCGGGTAACATCATCGGCGCCAATACGATCTATGCGTCACGTCCCGACGGTTTGACCATCGGCATTTTCAACACCGGACTGATCTACGATCAGTTGATCCACCGCGAAGGCGTAAAGTTCGACCTGACCAAATTCAGCTGGATCGGCAAGGCAGCGGACGACACCCGCGGGCTGCTGATCGCAACCAACTCGCCGTACAGGAATATCGGCGATCTGATGAAGGCGAAAACACCAATCAAATTCGCCGCCTCCGGCATCGGCGCCGCGTCCTATAACGACACACGGATTTTGGCCGATGCGCTGCATTTGAATATCCAGATCGTCAACGGCTTCACCGGCAATGAAGCCGAGATGAGCATGTTGCGCGGCGAAGTGGCGGCGCAAGTCGGGACCGTGGATTCGCTGAAGGAATTCGTGGCCCAGGGCCGTGGGTTCTGGGCGCTGGCAATGTCGGGCAATAGCAACGCGCTGCCGGGCGTGCCCCGCATGGCCGATTATGTGAAAGACGACAAGGGCAAGAAACTGCTCGCGTTGCTGCAGGCGCTGTCGGAAATGGGCCGGCTGACGGCAGGACCTCCGGGAATTCCGGCCGACGTACTCGCCATTGAGCGCGGCGCGATGACAGAGGTGATGCACGATCCGGCGTTCCTGGCCGATGCCAGGAAGCTGGGACTGCCGATCGATTACGCGCCGGGTGACGTTGTGGAAGTGAAAATGAAAGCCGCGCTCAATCAGCCGGAGGAAACGGTGGCGGCACTGAAGAAAGCGGCCGGCGGCGGCGGATAGAAGCTCCCCCCTTGGCCGCGCGGTCCCCCTCCCGGGAGGAAAAATGGCGGAGCGCGGCTTCAGGGCCCCACGCGCGTAAACAAAATTGCAAAGCAATTTTGAGCGCGTTGGATGCCGCCGGGAATATTACGGACTGGATTTCACCGCGATGAGTTGCATGTCGAAGATCAGCGTCTGGTTCGACGGCACGGTGCCGGCACCCTGCGCGCCATAGCCAAGCGCCGCCGGCACCGCCAGTTCCCACTCGTCGCCTTCCTTCATCAGCGAGAGCGCTTCCTGCCAGCCGGGGATCAGCTTTGCGACCGGCAGATCATGCGTTTGGCCAGGCTTGGTCTGATCGAAGACATAACCATCCACCAGTGATCCCTTATAGGCGACCGTCACGATGTCGTTCGGGCCGGGTGTTTTCCCGCTGCCCGGTTTGATGACGCGGTATTGCAGACCGTCCGGCCGGATGACGACGCCGGACTTTTTGGCATTGGCGTCAAGATATTCCTGATTGGCCTGCGGGCTGATGTCGCCGGCGAAGGCGGGAATGGAGAAAGACAGAAGAAGAGCGGTGGCTATAGCTGAAAAGATCAGTGCACGGTAATCCATAGGACTCACCCCTCACCCGGAGCGCCATTGGCGCGACTTCGCCGCGCGGCGCTCCGTCCTCTCCCACAAGGGGAGAGGTGAAATCGCTGTAGCACTTCGGGGATGGTTTTCACAGGCGGGAGAGGAGGGCCTGGGCGGCGGCCGGGGCGCGCAGCTTGGCGCCGGCGATGAAGTAGATAAACACGTCCCCACGCCTGGCCCAGGCGGCGGCGCGCTTTGCCCAGTCATCAAGTGCGGCCGTGGAATAGCCGGTTGCGGTTTGCTCTTCGCTCTGCATCAGGCGGGCATAGGTGAAATCGGCAGTCGCTTGATCGATGCGCGGAAATTCCGCCGAATCGGCAAACACAATCGCACATTCGTAATGCCGGGCGAGATTGTAGAACTGTTCGCACGCAAAGCTGGCATTGCGCACTTCCAGTGCGTGGCGCAGCGGCAAGCGTCCGGCTTTTCGTGGCAGGAGTTTGAGAAATGTTTCGAAATCCTGCGCGTCAAATTTTTTCGTCGCCGCAAATTGCCAGTTGATCGGGCCGAGCTTGTCGCCCAGCTCCACGATGCCCTGATCAACGAAGCGCTGAATGGATTGCGCGGCATCGGCAAGCTGTCTGCGGTTGGTGCAATAGCGGAACGCCTTGAGCGAAAACACGAAGCCGTCGGGTGTCTCGTCGCGCCAGCGGGCGAAATTTTCCGGTTGGAATGCCGAATAATACGTGCCGTTGATCTCGACCGAATTCAGTGCCCGGCTCAAAAATTCGAGTTCGCGCTTTTGCGGCAGCCCAGGCGGATAGAACAGACCTCGCCACGGCGGATAATTCCAGCCGCCGATACCGACACGAATCCTTCCGTTGCTCAAACGCCCGGATTACTGCGGCGGCGGTGGCGGAAGCACCGAGGCGGGCACCGCCTGCCAGTTGCTGTTGCAGTCCCGCACATATGGGTAATAGCCCATCGGATTCTGGCAATAATACCAGACCTGCGGGCCGCCCGCGCCGATCGCACCGTTGGGCGATGGCGGCGGGAAATAATCCGTCTGCGGCGGAAGTGGATAGCCGGCGGCCGGCGGCGGAAATCCGTAAATATCGTCGAGATAGGGCGCCGACGTGTCGGGGAAGAAATAGGGATATTCGAAACCATCGTAGTAAGGCAGGCCGAGAAGATCGGGCAGCGGAACGAAGCCGGTCACCCCCGCATAGATTCCGCCGCCGAACCTCCGGAAGCGCCGCTCGTCTCCATCGCGATCGAAGCGTCCAATGCCGCGCCCGAAGCGTCCCTCGTCTCTATCGTCATCGAAACGGCCCGCGCCGCCCCTGAAGCGCCCCTCACCTCCTCTAAAGCGGCCAATGCCACTTCCGAAGCGCGCCTCACCTGCGCCAAAGCGGCCAATGCCGCCTGCGAAGCGGCCGTCGCCAAGTTGTCCTCGCGGCCCAGGTTCCCGCAAACCAGCACCAGGAATGACCGGCCGCACAAAACCACCGCGCGGCAATCCGCCGGGCGCTGGACCGCGCGCACCCCGCGCGCCGGCACGCGTGCCAGTGTTGCCTGTGCCGGACTGGAGGCCGACCGATGCCGCGAACGCCTGGGATTCCATAATGAGTGCGCATCCGAACATCGCCACAAGGCAGAGAGCCCATCGTTTCATCGCCGCGCGCTCCGGATATTTGCGGCGGGATCATACTACCGCATTGGCACGATGGACAAATTTTCAGAAATGGGGAGAAACATTCCCCTCACCCAGCAGCGCCAGGACGCACTTGCTGTGCAAGTGCGGGCGCCCTCGACCAGTGCGGCAAGCCCGCACTGGCGAAATCAAAAAATCTCGCGCGCGTAGCGCGCGGGGCCTCTCCCTCAAGGGGAGAGGAAAGTGTGCGCATTAAAGGATGAAGCTGAGGGAGCCGAGCGAACCGAGTTCATGAGCGTCGATGAGGACGCGGCGCTCGTGGATTTTCAGGCCGGTGTCCTCTCGCTTCAGGATGTAGCGATAGGCGCCGGTATATTCGCGGATGCGCTCGTAGCGGCGATAGCGGTGGCAGATGAAATTGGCGGCGACCGTGATCAGATCGCCTTCCACGGCGAGTATGCGCACATTGCCGATCAGGCGCCGGGTGCGCGAATGGGGATATTCCGCGTGACAGTCGGGACTCATCAGCCGCTTCACGCGTTCGCGGATGCGCACGATGTCGTCGGCAAGGATGAACAGCGTCTTGTGATGATCGCCTTCGGGATGATCGTTGGGCGGCACATAATAGGCGGCATCGTCCGTCAGCAGATCGAGCCATTCTTCGAGCCGCCATTCGTCGAGCAGCGCCGCTTCGCGATACAGCAGATCTTCAACTTCGGCGCGCGACACTTCCGGCATCAGACCGCGTCCATCATCTGATTCCAGCGCCGCCAGAAAATCCGCAAATGGTGCTCGTCACTGTTGAGCTGGTCGTCCTCGCGTCCCATGCCGCGCGACATTTCGGTCCAGCGGTCGTCCTGCCAGTTGGCAAGGCCCTGCTGCACCAGTTCGAGCGCTTCGACATCATCGGGCGTGGCGAATCCGCCGGGCCCATAGAAGGTGAGAAAGGCATCCAGCCGGCGCGCCCGCGCGGCTTCACTTTCCTCAACCGGCCCAAGCGCCCAGGCGGTGACATGCATCCTCGCCGGGCCATCCGGGAAGAAAGTCCGTACCGTGACGGACGACCCGTCGTTGATGACCAGATTGGGGAAGATGATCAGATTGCGGTTGGTGTCGGCGACACGGCGTGCGCGTTCGGGGCCGAGCCGCGCCACCAACTCGCTGCGGATTTGCTCCATCTCCGGCTTCGCCTGTTCGCCGTAGATCGGAATCCACGCCGCCACAGGACGGCCGCGGAAATTAATGTTGTCGGTGGTGAAATGGCCGTTGCCGAGATCGACCGCGAGACCTTTCGTCGGCAGCACGCGCCCTTCCGACGGGCGCTCGATCTTCACCCCCGAATTGGCCATGTAGTTCAGCCAGGTCGCATGCGTGCTCGGCAGGTGATAGTCGTCGACGCTGTTCTCGACCATCAGCTTCCAGTTGGCCGCGACATCGTATTCCTGCGTGCCGGCAACGATCTCCATCCGGCCCGATGGCGACTGATCGAGCACGAGATCGATGTAGTCGCGCGCGCGGCCGAGATAATCGCGCAGGTCCGGCGCGTTCTCGTCGAGATTGAGAAACCAGAAATCGCGATAGGATTCGAACCGCGCCGGACTTTTGAGCCCGAGGGTTTTGGTGTCGAATTCGCCTTTATAGGCTTCGGCGCCGGGCACGATGCCGAGCACGCCATCATTGCGATAGGCCCAGCCGTGATAAACGCAGCGGAAGCTGCGCCGGGAGCCCTCGCGCTCGGTGCAGACGATGGCGCCCCGATGGCGGCAGGTATTAAGGAAGCAATGGATGTCGCCGCGCGCGTCGCGGTTGAAGATCACCGGCCGGCCGGCAACCTTGCGGGTGACGAAGTCGTTCGGCTTTTTCAGCTCCGAGGAATGCCCGACATAGATCCAGCATTTTGCGAAGATCTTCGCCATTTCTTCCTGCAGCACCGCGGCCGAAACCAGAGCTTCGCGGTCGAGCAAAAACCGCTGTCGCACCGGGTCGTCGATGATATAGCTGCGCGGCATTTTCGTCCTAAATCAGTGGCGTGTTTCATTAGCCGATGTTATGGCCGTCGCCAACGTTGTGGAACAAACCCCCATGCACGATACGGTCAAGGATACGCATTGGCACGAACCCAAAGCCGGGGAAAACGCCGGTTTCGGCAATTTCCGCCGCCCGAAGCTGCCCTATGACCGGTTCATGGAGGAGGAAGGCGTTCCGGTTTACCGCGGCATCGGCTTCAGCCACGTGCACGGCCTGCCGATGCAGGCATGGCAGCGCCTCGGCGGCCGGGGCAGCTATATCCAGCTTTACGGCACCGAAGGGCTGTGGGGAATGTATGTCGTCGAGATTCCGCCGCGCGCGGCGCTGAATCCCGAGCGGCATCTCTATGAGAAGATCGTCTTTGTCGTTGAGGGGCGCGGTTCGACCGAAGTCTGGCAGGACGGCGACAGCCGGCGCCATGTGTTCGAATGGCAGAAAGGATCGCTGTTCACGATTCCGCTGAACGCGCAGCACCGTGTGGTGAATGCATCGAGCGCGCCTGCCCTGTTGTTGTGCGGGACATCGGCGCCGAACATCATCAATCTGCTCGATGACACCAATTTCGTCTTCAACTCGGACTACCATTTCCGCAGCCGGTTTTCCGGAGCTGAGGATTTCTTCAAGCCGCGCGATGACGTCGAGCCCGATCCGGTGCGCGGATTGGCGATGCGCCGCAGCAATCTGATTCCAGATATCATCAATACCGAATTGCCCCTGGATAACCGGCGCTCACCGGGCTATCGCCGCATCGAGCCGATGATGGCGGGTAACCGGTTCTATCAGTTCATCGGGCAATATGAGACCGGGCGCTATTCCAAGGCGCACAAGCACCACTCGACGGCGGTGCTGATCTGTCTCAAGGGCCGCGGCTACACCTACACTTGGCACGAGTCGCTTGGCCCAACGCCGTGGAAGGATGGGCGGGCGGAGAAAGTTGTGCGCCAGGACTATGAATATGGCGGGATCGTCAGCGCCGCGCCGATGAGCGGCGACTGGTTTCACCAGCATTTCGGCGTGGCGCGAGACGGCTTGCGCGTGCTGGCATGGCACGGCCCGAACAATCATCCGGCTTTGAAAGCCGGCCGTCCGGGCGAAGCGCTGAAAGACATATGGGCGGTTGATCTCGACAAAGGCGGCGCGGCGATTCCGTATCATCTCGAAGACCCGGCGCTCAGGCGCGAATACGAAGAGACGCTGGCGCGCGAAGGAATGGCATCGCGCATGGAGCCGCGGTTTTACCAACCCGGCGGCGCCGCGGCAGATCGTATCGGCGGGCCGTAGCAACGCGATGTGGCGTTACGGCGTGGGTGCTGCGGGCAAAGCCGGCGCTGCCTGCGAGAAAACATAAATCGACACAGCTTTCAGCTCTTCCGGCTTCAGCCGGTCGCCGAATGCCGGCATTTCGCCGCGGCGCCCCTTCGTGATCGACTCCACGATGGATGCCTTGTCCGACCCGTAGAGAAAGAGGTCTTTGCGGGTCAGATTGGTTGAACCCAGCGCCGGATTTCCCGTCGCATCTTCCTCGTGACAGTCGAAGCAGTTGCCTTTGGCATTGTCGAGGAACAGGTCTTTTCCGTGCGCCGCTTTCGCCGGATCGGCCGGTTGCCCGGTGAGCTGCAAAACATATTCGGCAAGATCGTCGATTTCTGCGGCCGTGACGGTTTTTACGCGGCCATAATCTTCCAAATCGTGCTGATTGCGATATTGCGGATCGAAGGCCAGCATGTCGGCTTCAACCCCGCGCGCATTGGGATTGCCCGATCGCACGCCATACCGCACCGTCCATTCAACATCAGACGGCAATTTGTTCACGCCGCCGGAGGAGAGATCGTCGCCTGAAAACCGCCAATCGTCATCGGTCAGATCGGGGGCATGCGCTTCCTTGCGGCCTTTCAGATCGTCGCCGTGACAGGCTGCACAATTTTTCTGGTACACGACCCGCCCGAGCGCCAGTGCCCCGGCGCTCAGCCGGATTGATCTGGCGATGTCGTTGATCGGCACATTCGCCAAGTCTCCCGGCCGGGAGAGAAATTCTCCATATTCGTCTTCGCTCACGACGTCCCCGATCGGGTGCCCGCCGGCCGGCGTCTGGCGTACATCGCTCGCGGGCGCGGACGATTGGGTGAACTGTGGCTGGATACATGCTGAGATCAGTATTGCCGCAGCACCTGCAGCACCAATCCGTCCGTACACTGAAAATTTCAAGGTGCCCCCCGGTTTCACAGTTTTCCGCTGTGCCCATAATATC
This sequence comes from uncultured Bordetella sp., assembly GCA_964446945.1. Lineage (GTDB taxonomy): Bacteria > Pseudomonadota > Alphaproteobacteria > Micropepsales > Micropepsaceae > CAIYRG01. Next base: position 397,795 of record CAYUQO010000003.1, on the reverse strand, counting down.
ACCGCTGCGTGCAGGGGGCGATATTGCTTCCAGCGTGCGACCGGTGCGGCCCTGACACTGGGCGGGGCGCGGACAATCGATGATACGGCGTGCGAAATCCGGCCGAACGGTTAGCCGGGCGCCGGTGAACCCGGCAGCAGGCCGATTTCCGTGATGTGACGAGCGAGGCTTTCGTCGGTTGCAGTCACCACAGCTGCCTGCATCACAAGCCTGGCTCCGACGTCGAGCGCAACAGCTGCTTTGCCCTTCGTCAGCAGAGTTTGCGCGGCGCATGCGACCTCAACCGCCGCAGTCCCGTTTTTTATGTTTTCCTTCAGAATGAAACGGGCAACCGGCCACAGCTTCGAGGCATAAGAAAAGGCATCGTCGTGTATCCGGTGACCATGGTAGCTGAACGCCAAGCCCCATTCCCCGGTGCCCCGTGCGTCCATCGTCGCCTTGCACACAGCGTCGATGTTTGGAATCTCGGGCGCACCGTCATGCATGATGCCACCAAGTATGATCCGCCAGATGGACAAACTCCCCGGCGAGAGGGACTTCACCATCTGCCAGATCGCGAGTTCTTTCAGCATCCATGCCCCGTCCGGTTCGGACAGGAGACTCTCCAGGCCGGCACTTCTCGCTATCTCTTCAGCGCCCCTGTATTCTGCCGCTGCCCGGGCGGCGGCTCCAGCCAGCGCCCCGGCTGCAAACAAAGTCGCTGCGTTGATGTTGTGTCCAGCTCCCGCGGAAATGAATGTGAGGAGCGCGAGCAGCCGTTTGCGCGCCCCAAGATTGTCGCCATGGAACGCCAATAAATTGGGTCCGACAACGGCCGCGCCGGGAAGATCCCGTTTCGCGAACTCCGTCTGCTCTGCGAAGAACGCGTAAATCGGAGCGGTCTCCATTTCAATCAATCAATACGCGGCTTGTCCGTTTTTGGCGGGGCAGCAGTTGGCGCGAATCGCCAAGCTCACGCATGCGCACTGTGGATGAGTCGTGTTACCGTTCAGTTATGAAGCCGGCGTGACACCGCTAGCGGTATCATGATGGCGAAGTTGCGCATATTGATTTGGCGCAACTCCGCCCGCTAACTGCCCGGCGCGAAACGTCTTATTGGGCCGGGGCGCTTTCGGTCTCGGTGACGAGTTCGTCGAACAGACTGCGGTAGTGGATCATCGCCTGGCGCAGATCCTCGGTACCCGCTTCGCCGCGTTCATGGCGCAAGGCGATCGCATGACCGGCGCGATAATGCTGCACCACGAGCGGGTGATCGACCGAGAGATCAGCGGCGCGCTGTTCGAAATCACTGACGGGATAACCGCGCGCGGCCATGACGTCGCCAAGGAGCGCGTCGGCGTGCTGCACCGCTTCGCGCGGATCGTCGACAAATTCCGCCTGAATGCTCTGCCAGTTTGTGATGGCCCGCATCTTCTGTTCCCGCGTGAGCGGCCGGATGTGGAACCGCGCAACGCGATTTTCGCGCGCGGCGAGTTGTGATTCCGCCCGGGCGCGGCTGCCGCTTTCGACGACAGTCTGGCCATATTCCGGGCCGAAACGCCTGCGCAGATGCCGCGTGCGCCATTCCTTCCACACGACGTAGGCGATAAACGCCACCACGACGACGATAAGGGCAATGATCAAACCGATCTCGAGCGGAGTCATGGCGCGTTCCCGGGCATGGGTTTCGTATGGCCGCACGAGATTCGCGCGGCGTCACTGAGGTTAACGGACCACCTGGAACCGGGTTTCCGGAAGCCACAGCAGTGTCACAGCGCGAACTCCGCCTTTCAACGACGGAAGTTCAGTGTGAGATGGATTCGAGGGGGCGATTGGTGGTGCGTGGACCAAGCAGGACGACGGCTGTGGCCGCCACGATCATGCAGCCGGCAATGAATACAAACACGCCACTCGCGCCGAAGCGGGCGAGCAGAAACGCGATCACAAAGCCGCTGAACACGGTCGAAAGCCGGCTCCAGCTATAGACGAAGCCAACCGCGCGCGCGCGGATGCGCGTCGGATACAACTCCGTCTGATAGGCGTGATAAAGAAACGACATCACATTGTTCGACAATGTGATGAGCACTCCGAACAGCACCAGCACAGACGCGACACGGCTCTGCCCGAAGGCAACGCCAAATGCGCCGACCGACAGCGCGGCGGCGACCAGCGCCCATTTGCGTTCGAACCTGTCGCCGAGCAGGGCGCCGGCCAGCGGTCCGAAAGGCGCAGCGATCGCAATCAGGAACGTATATTCCAGGCTTTGGGTCACGGTGATGCCGCGGCTGATGATGAGAGTCGGCGCCCAGTTGGTGAACCCGTAATAGCCCACGGCCTGAAACAGATTGAACAGGATCAGCATCCCTGTCCGCGGCAGGTATTTGCGATTCCAGACTTCCGCGAATTTGCCCTTGCGTGTCTCCGGTTCGGGTGGGCCCGGCGGCGATAAGGGCGCGCCGGTTTCGGCTTGGATGCGCCGTTCGAGTTCATCCATTTGCTGGCGCGCTTCGGCAGCACGTCCATGACCGGCGAGCCAGCGTGGACTTTCCGGGACCCGCAAATAGATGAACCACACCCCAATCGCGCTGACGCTGCCGATCAGCACGACCCAGCGCCAGCCATCAAAACCCAGCGGCGCGAGCGGCACGAGTTGCCAGGCAAGAAACGCGACCACCGGAATGACCGAGAACTGCACCGTCTGATTGACGGCGAACACGCGGCCACGATGCGTCTTCGGCACCAGCTCGGCGAGATAGGTATCGATCGTGACCAGTTCGACACCGATGCCGATGCCGGACAGGAAGCGCCAGAAATTGAGACCAAATGCAGTGGTCTGGAATGCCATCACCACGCTCGCCGCCGTGTACCAGAGCAGCGATGCGGCAAATACCCTGCGCCGGCCAAACCGGTCCGCGGCGAAGCCCAATATCAGTGTACCGACGAACAAACCGGCGAACAGGGCGGCGACGAAACTCGCAATTCCGGAAGTACCGAAAAGGCCGGGCGTGGTCGCGGACAAAATCCCGCTTTTCACCAGGCCCGGGGCAATGAAGCCGGTGAACATCAGGTCGTAAAATTCGAAGAAGCCGCCCAAAGACAGCAGAATGACGCGGACCCAGAGAGTCCGCGTCATCGGCAGCCGGTCGAGCCGGGCTGCTACACTTGCGGCTGCGTGCGCCGGTATCAGGCGGTTTCCGCGACGATGGCGCGGAATTCGGAATCGCTGACCAGGCGCTTCTTTGAGGTACCAAGATTCTTGACCTTTTCGAGGATTTCCGGCTGCCGGTCCTCGGGCGCCTTCAGGCCAAGTTCTTCGAGCTTCATCTTGATGCTGACAAGACCGCTCTTCTTGCCGAGCACGACGCGGCGATCGGCGTGTACGATGTCGGCCGAATAGGGCTCGATCGCGGAAGGCTGATGGAACTGCGCCGCGACGCCGCCGCTTTCGCGCGTGAACAGGTATTTGCCGACCACGGGCTTCCAGCAATCGACGGTGTAATTGCCAGCCTGCTGCACCAGTTCGGAAACGGCGCGCGCTTTGCTCAAATCCAGCTCGACCGGGACGTGATAGAGCATCTGCAGCGCGAGCGCGGCTTCGCAGATATCGGCATTGCCGGCGCGTTCGCCCATGCCGTTGATGGTGCCTTGAACGAAATCGGCGCCACCCCTCACCGCGGCGACCGCCGCGGCCGTCGCCAGACCAAAATCATTGTGGCCATGCCAGTGGATCGGAGTTGATTTGCCGAACCATGAACGCACCTGCCGGACCAGATATTCCGCGGTCTCCGGCGCGCACACGCCAATCGTGTCGACAACCGAGACTTCATCCGCGCCTGCCGCCAGCGCCGAACCATAAACGTCGCGCAGGAAGGACAAGTCCGTCCGTGTGCTGTCCACCGCGAAGAAATTGACCTTCTCGACGCCATTGTCCTTGGCATGCTTGACCGAGCTCACGATGCGCTCGACCACCTTCTCGCGGGTGAATCCGAATGCCTTCATCTTGATGTCGCTGGTGGTGATTTCCATCAGGATGTAACGGGTGCCGAGCTCGATATGCGCGTCGATATCGGCCTTCAGGCAGCGCGCGAAGCCCCAGATTTCCGAACTCAGGCCGGCGTCCAAAATCCGCTTCACGGCCTCGGTGTCTTCGTCGGAGACGCGCGGGAAACCCGATTCAATGCGGCTGACGCCGAGCTCCGCCAGCTTGCGGGCGATGGCAACCTTGTCGTCGGCCGAAAACACGATCCCGGTGGTCTGCTCGCCGTCGCGCAAAGTCGTGTCGTAAAAACGAACCGTCTTGCCGTGATCGAATCCCTGCTGAACGGAATCCAGATCATTCAGCGGGGTGGTCCAAACCTGGTCTTCCCGGATGTTCAGCATGTTGTCTCCTTTACCTTGCCTTGAAAGGGGTTATAGGCCGCGAAAGCGCGCAAATTCAATTGCCGCTCACGCCGCGGCCGGCACGCAAATTTTTGTGTGACCGTGATTGGCAGCGCGTGCTACCAGACGCGGCGTCCGGCGCGATTGCGCCGGTTCAGCCAGATTGGGAGTTGAGGGATGAGATTTGTGTCGTTTCGCGCCAGTGGCCGTGCGCGCTATGGAATGATGGTTGGCAACGGCATCGTGGACCTGACCACACGGCGCAGCGAACCTGATCTCAAATCCCTGATTGCCGCGGGCGGTCTCGCCGAAGCGGCCAAGACCTATGCCGGCAACAAGCCGGATTTTGCGCTGGATGCGATCGAGTTCGACCCGGTGATCCCGAATCCGTCGAAAATCATCTGCATCGGCCTGAACTACCACGAGCATCGCAACGAGACGAAGATGACCGGCGATGCCTATCCTGCGATTTTCCTGCGCTTTGCCGACACCCAGATCGGCCATTTGCAGAAGGTGATCCTGCCGAAGGCGTCTGAAACCCTGGACTATGAGGCCGAGCTTGCGCTGATCATCGGCAAGACGGGCCGCCACATCAAAGAGCGCGATGCCATGTCGTATGTCGCCGGCTTCTCCTGCTACAATGATGTGTCGGTACGTGATTACCAGCGCCATGCCAGCCAGTGGACGCCGGGCAAGAATTTCCCGGCGACTGGACCATTCGGGCCATCCCTCGTCACACCGGATGAAGTCGGCGAACTCGCGGGCAAGAAAATCCAGACCCGGCTCAACCGCGATACGGTTCAGTCCTCGACGCTGGACATGATGATTTTCCCGCCGGCGCGGCTGATCGAATATATTTCCACCTTCACGCCGCTCTATCCCGGCGACGTGATCGCCACCGGAACCCCCGGCGGGGTCGGCTGGGTGCGCAAACCGCCACTCTGGATGAAGCCAGGCGATACCGTCGAAATTGACATCGAGGGCGTCGGCATCCTGCGGAACACCATCGTCGCCGAAGATTAAGCTCGCTTTGCGATTACCAATCGCAAAGCTGCCCCTGTTTTTGATTGGCGCATTTTCTTCGCCGAACCGGCAGCCACTTCGGCGGAAAATGCTTTGGCACCCCGTTTGAATCGCGCCCTGCTTCTGGCAAGCTGCGGCAAAAGACCGCCCGGTGCCGGGCGCGGGAGGAAGCATGGCTGGACGGACATTGGACGTTGGCGCGCTGATTGAAGGGCGCCTCGCGCGGCCGCAAATCATGATCGCGCTGTGGCTATGCACGCTGATGGTGCTGGAAGGCTATGACATGCAGACGCTGTCATTCGCCGCACCGGCGATTTTGCGCGAATGGCAAGTCAGCCGGGCCGATTTCGGTCCGGTGATCTCGGCGCATCTGACCGGCTATCTGTTTGGCGCGCTCATCTTGAGCTTCTTCGGCGACCGCATCGGGCGCAAGAACATCATCGTCATGGGCGCGGTGATCTTCGGCGCCTGCACTTTTGCCGCCGGATTTTCCGCCTCTCCTTTAGAACTGGGACTGTGGCGCTTTGGCGCCGGAATCGGACTGGGCGGCGCCATTCCAACCGGCATTGCGCTGGCCGCCGAATACATGCCCAAACGGGTGCGCGCGACGACCATTGGGCTGATGTTCGTCGGCTATAATGTCGGCGCTGCCGCCGGCGGTTTCATCGCTGCCTGGACCATCGCCGATTACGGCTGGCCCTCGGTATTCTTCATTGGCGGGCTTGCCGCGATCCCGATGTTTTTGGGCCTTGCGCTGGCGATTCCGGAATCGGTCCGGTTTCTCATTGTGAAGGACGCGCCCAAAGCCCAAATCGCCGCCATCATCCAGCGGCTGCGGCCATCCGCGGACCTTTCCGATGTGACGCGCTTCATCACCGGCGAAGAGAGCCGGAAGAACTCGCCCGCGAGTCTGTTTTCGGAGGGCCGCGCCGCCGTCACCATCCTGTTGTGGCTCGCCTTCATCGCCAGCTTCACCGGGCATTATTTCATCACCGGTTGGATGCCGACGGTTCTTTCGGACAATGGAATATCGATTGCGCGTGCGAACACCGCGATGGGCTTCTTCCAGTTGGGGGGTGCGATCGGCAGTTTCCTGATCGCATTCCTTCTTGACCGCGTCGGGATTCGTGTCGTCGCGTTGACATTCCTGGCCGCAACGCCGGTGGTTGCGGTGCTCGGCATGCAGTCGCCCTATTTCGTGCTGCTGCCGAACATGCTTGTTGCAGGAATCGGCGTGCTTGGCGGCCAGATTGGCCTGAATGCACTCGCGGGAACGATCTACCCGACTTACATGCGCGCGACCGGCGCCGGCTGGGGCCTCGGAGTCGGACGTATCGGTTCGGTCGCGGGGCCCATTATCGGCGGTTTGCTGCTGAATTTTGGATTCACGCGCCCGGTGCTGTTGTTGTTGACCGCCATTCCGCTGTTTTTCTGCGGGATTGCATTGTTTGCGCTGCAATCGGCCAAGCGCACGCAAGATGAACGCGGCGGCGACATTGATCTGGCAAAGGCGGATTTTGCGCATTAAGGACTCGCATCGCCGCACAAACGCAAAATTCTCACGCGCAGGCGCGGAGGCGGCAGAGTCCCTGCCTGCGCCGGCTCTGCGCTGCCCGCTTTGGAGTAAACGATGAAGAAAGTGGCGTTGACTGCGGCTTTGGCCGATTACGATCACGTGCGCGATCTGGCGCTGGGACGGGTGCAGGCCGATGGCATCGAACTCACCTGCCTGACACTGCCGATCGAGGAGATTTTCTTTCGCTTTATCGTCTATCGCGAATGGGAAGTTTCCGAGATTTCCTTTGCGAAATATGTCGCGCTGACGGCGCAAGGCGACGAAAGTTATTGGGCAATACCCGTCTTCCCGTCACGGGTGTTCCGCCATTCGTCGATTTTTGTGCGCGCGGGCGGCCCGATCGCATCGGTTCAGGATCTCAAGGGCCGGCGCGTCGGCCTTCCCGAATGGGCGCAAACGGCGGCCGTGTATTCGCGCGGCTTCCTGCAACATCAATATGGGCTGGATCTTGCATCGATCGAATGGGTCCAGGCGGGCGTCAATCAGCCAGGGCGGATCGAAAAAGTCGAGATCGACCTGCCGCCGGGCGTGAAGCTGACCCGCAGGCCCGACAAATCGTTGAACGAGATGCTGCTGAGCGGCGAAATCGATGCCGCACTGGCAGCGCGTCCGCCCGATGCATTTATCGCCGGCGATGCACGCATTCGGCGCCTGTTCCAGAATTACCGCGAGGTCGAGGAAGAATATTACCGCAGCACGGGGATCTTCCCGATCATGCACACGGTGGCGGTGCGCCGTGACGTGCTGCACAGCCATCCGTGGATTCCGCGCAATCTGTATAAGGCCTTCGACGAAGCGAGGCGCCGCAGCGTGGCTCGGGCGCTGGAAGGCACGGCTTCGCTGTTTCCGATTCCCTGGTCCAACGATGATGCCGAGAAGGGAATGAAGCTGCTGGGCAAGGATTACTTCCCGTACGGCATCGAGGAAAATCGCACCACGCTGGCCGCATTCCTGCGCTATGCTTATGAGCAAGGCGTGTGCAAGCGGCTGTTGGATGTCGAGGAGCTGTTCCCGCCGCAACTTCACAGCACATATAAGGTATAGTGGCAGCCAGACTTAGCAGGTGACCGATATGGACCAGATGCGGGCGCATGTTTCGACAAAGACGCCGGAGTTCGCCGCCTATTACGCACGCTTGTCGCAGAAGAGCGTCGCACCGCTGTGGGAAGTATTGAAGAACCTTGTCACCTCGGAACCGGTCAGCCCGGCGGTACCGGCGCATTGGGCATATCAGGAGGTACGGCCGCTGTTGTTCGAGGCGGGAAAACTGATTTCGGCCGAACAGGCGGAACGCCGCGTGCTGGTGCTGGAAAATCCGGGCCTGAAGAATCTGTCGTCGATCACCCATTCGCTCTACGCCGGAATTCAACTGGTGCTTCCCGGGGAGGTGGCTCCGCAGCACCGCCACAGCCAGGCGGCGATGCGGTTCATCCTCGAAGGAAAAGGCGCGACGACAACGGTCGAGGGCGAAAGGTTCGAGATGTATCCCGGCGACCTGATCCTGACCCCATCATGGCAATGGCACGACCATCAGAACGAAACATCCGAGCCGATTGTCTGGCTCGATGGGCTCGACATTGCGCTGGTTTCCCTGCTGGACGCGAGCTTCATGCAGCACTCCAACCAGAAGGAACAGGAAGTCACGCGCAAAAAGGAGACCAGCCGCACACTGTATGGCGCCAATCTGGTTCCGGTTGATGATGGACCTGTATCACTGAATTCGCCGCTAATGCGCTTTCCCTATGCCGAAGCGCGTGCTGCGCTCGAAAAGCTGAAAGCCGCGACAGAATGGGATTCATGTCACGGGATTCGGATGCGCTATGCACATCCGCGGACCGGCGATTGGGTGATGCCGACCATCGGTCCAGCGATCCAACTCGTGCCGAAAAATTTCACCACGGCGGATTACCGCTCGACCGATGGGGCGATCTTCGCGGTCGCCGAGGGACGCGGGACGGCCAAAATCGGATCGGAGACATTTTCTCTTGCGCCCCAGGATGTCGTTGTCTGCCCGTCCTGGATTCCCCGCAGCTTCACGGCCGAATCCGATCTCGTACTGTTCACTTTCTCTGACCGCCCGGTGCAGGAAAAACTGGGGTTGTGGCGCGAAGAGCGCAGCGTAAGGAACTAGTGGACAGTTTAAAGGACAGGGACCGTCCGGTCATTATCGTCGGCGGCGGGATCGGCGGGCTCGCTGCGGCGCTGGCGCTCGCCGCGCGCGGATACCCATCGCTGGTTCTGGAACAGGCGCCGGAATTCAAGGAAGTTGGAGCCGGGATTCAGCTTGGCCCCAATTCCTGGCGTTGCCTGCGCGCGCTGAACGCCGAAGACCGTGTCAAAAGACTGGCGGTCTTTCCTGAAGCACTGGTCATGATGGATGCAGTGACCGCGGAAAAAGTCATTTCCGTGCCGCTGCAGGGATTCGAACAGCGCTTCGGCGCGCCATATGCGCTCATCCACCGCGCCGACCTGCTCGATGCTCTGTTTGCGACTTGCCGGGATTCACCCCTGGTGCGGCTCGAGACTTCGCGTCAGGTGACGGAATTCCGTGACGACGGAGAATGGGTGCATGTGCACACCAAAGACGGCCGCGAATACCAGACGCCGGCTGTGATCGGCGCGGACGGTTTGTGGTCCACCATCCGCGCGAGCATTCTTGGCGACGGCAGACCGCGGGTGGCGGGGCATATCACGTACCGCGCGGTACTGCCCGCTTCACAGGTTCCGGAATATCTGCGTCGCAACGAGATGATCCTTTGGTCGGGACCGAAATGCCATCTCGTCCACTATCCGTTGCGCGGCGGAGAGCTATTCAACCTTGTCGCCGTATTTCACAGCAACCGCTACGAAGAAGGCTGGAATTCCTTCGGTGACCCCGCCGAACTGCGTGAGCGGTTTCAGCACACCTGCGACGATGTCCGGCTGATGCTGGGCAAGATCTCCGAATGGCGCATGTGGGTTCTGTGCGACCGTGAGCCGGTGAAAATGTGGAGCAAGGGACGGGTGACACTGTTGGGCGATGCGGCCCACCCGATGCTGCAATATCTGGCGCAGGGCGCCGGCATGGCATTGGAAGATTCGATCTGTCTCGCGCGCTGTCTTGATGAAGCAGATTCCGTCGAAGCGGCTTTCGAAGCTTATCCGTTGCAGCGTTTCCTGCGCACCGGGCGCGTGCAATTGACTGCCCGTGTGTATGGGGAGTTCTACCACGCCGAAGGCGTGCGCCGTGAATTGCGCAATGCTTATGTCAAAAACCTCGGTTACGAGGGCCTCGCCTGGATCTATGAACATCGCGTGTAATGGCGCTGGAAACCGGGCCGCGCGGTTGACAATAAATGCGATAAATCGTTGAATTTTAACCGAGGTTGATGTGGGGGCGGCGGTGCCGGAAATCGCCAGGGCAAACTGTGGCGAGCATTGGTGCCGGCAGCTGGTAAATCTCTCGGCGGGAGCCGCTTTTTCCGTTCTCATGCTGTCCGGTTGTGGCCTCTTCGGGAGCTCAGGCCCCGAACCGATCCAAACCAGACTCATCACATTCCAGGTCGCACAGGCGGCAAATCAGGATGCTCCGGTTGCGGTCGACATCGTCTATGTGCGCGATCCGCAACTGATCCCGCAGCTCAGCCAGATGACGGCGCGAGACTGGTTTCAGAAGCGCAGCGCAATCCGCCAAGCCTTCCCGACAGGATTCGACCTCACCTCGAGAGAGCTGGTGCCGGGGCAGAAAGCTCCCGACGAAACGGTCAAGGACCCCACCACGGACGCGATTGCGGCTTTCGTTTTTGCCAATTATTCCAGTGAAGGCACGCATCGGGCGCGCGTGGATGCGCTCGAGCGCATCTCGATCGCGCTCGGCGAAAAGGATTTCTCGATCATGTCGAAGGACATGCAGTGATGGCGGCGCGGTGAGCGACATTCCGGCCATACCGGAAGCGGTACAGTGGCATGAGGGCATGCTGCTTTCGCCGCATCATTTTCAGCAGGCGGCGCTGCGCGCCGACCTGTTGCTGAACTTCCATTTGCGGCAGCTGGCGCCATTCAACTGGGGCGTCCTCAGTCTTCAGATCGACCCTGCACGGCTGGCGATGGGAACGTTCAGGGTGCTGTCGCTTGAGGCGATTCTGCCCGACGGACTTCCGGTGTTTTACCCCGGCGGCGAAACCGAAGCGCTGGAGCTGGATCTCCTGCCCATGGCGGCTCAATTGCGGGACGAGCCGGCGAAAGTTTATCTCGCCGTCCCCGCGCGTCGCCCCGATCTGGTCTCGGGCACAGGAGAAGCCCCGCGATTCCGGTCTGTCGAAGGCGCGCCGGTGATCGACGAAAACACCGGGGATAATGCGATCAGCGTGCCGCGGCTGCGTCCGAACCTGATGCTGTTCGCGGGCACTCGTCCCCCGGCCAAATATAGCGCGATGCCGATCGCCGAAGTTTCCTTTGAAAACGACGTTCTGCAGCTCAGCCATCGTTTCCTGGCGCCGCAGCTTGGCGTCACCCCGGCCAGCCCGCTTGGCGGCTTGTGCCTCAAGCTTGCACAGCGGCTGAGGCACAAGGCGACGCTGATTGCCGATCGCGTTCAAGCCGGCATCGGCAGCGGACGTGACGGTGCGATGGCGGGCAGTTCCGAAGCCGTTCGCGCCCTTGCCGGCGGACTGCCACCGCTTGAAGCAGCGCTCAATAGCGGCGTCGCTCATCCGTTCACGATCTATCTTTTGCTCGCCAGCATTGCCGGCGCGGTGGCCCCACTGGGACAGGGCATGGTCCCACCGATCTTCGAACGCTACGACCACGACGACGTAGCGCTTTCGTACCGTCCCATGCTGGCGTTCATCGAGCGCATGCTCGAGACCATCAGCGAGTCGCATGAGGCGATCGGATTTGCGCTCGAGGAAAATGCATTCCGCCTGAAACTGGAGCCGAAATGGCTTACGGGGGGTGAGCTGCTTGTCGGCGTGCGCGGCCGCTCCGGCGCCAATGAATCCGAACTCGCGCAATGGATGGAAGAGGCGCTGATTGGCGACAGCGGCCAGATTCCCCCGATGCTGGAAGCGCGAATCCGCGGCACCGCGCGTGCGCGGATCGTTGAAACCGAGCGTCTCGGCATTGCGCCGCCCCGCGGTACTACCCTGTTTCGGATTGCCGCGGACCAGAAATTCATGGCCGCCAACGGGCGGCTGGAGATTTCCAATCCGCGCGACGTGGGCGGCTCGCGCCGGCCGCAGGGCATTGTGCTTTACGTACCGACCCAGAGCGGGCGGTAACGGTCACCGAGACACGGCTAATGAGCGAACTGGCACTGCCCCGGCGTTCGTTTCCGGTCCTGTCTGCGGGGGAAGCGGCCCAATTTCCCGTATTGCATCAATTCCGCCAATTCTGCCGCGAATTGCTGCGGATCAAGCATGCGCTCGAGACCGGGTCGGGCAATTTTTCGGCCGAAGGCGACCGCGACCACCAGGATCCGCTGACGCTCATCCATCATCATCTGCGTGCCTTGATCGAACGGCTGCCTGGCAATGTGGGTGGCGTTTATGGCGGGCAAGCCGCGGGCGAAGTACAATACATGATGGCGGCGATCGCCGACGAGTTGCTGCTGTTCACGGGCGCCGGCGATATCCGCGAGCTGTGGAACGGGAAGCTGATCGAGTCGGCGGTATTCGGAACGCGGATTGCCGGCGAGCGGATATTCGATCGCATCGATGCGCTGCTCGACCGTGGCCATGCTGCCAATCCCGAACTGGCGGCAATTTACCTGACGGCGCTGTCACTGGGCTTTCGCGGCAAATACCGCGCCATCCATGACGAGGCCGCGCTGCAGCAATACCGCCGCCAATTGCGCACCGTTCTCGAACGCAATGGCATATTGCGCCTCGACGCCGGCCAGATGCTTTTTTCCAATGCCTATGCACATACGCTCGATGACGGCAGTCCCGTGCGCCTGCCCTATTTGCGGCCGTGGATCATTGCGATTGTCGCGGCACTGGCGCTCTATCTTGCGGTTCAGCATGTTGTCTGGGTGCGCGGAACCAGCGCCGTTGAAGATGTGCTGAGCAGCTTTACCGTGCAGACAGGTGGGCGCTAGCCATGCGCTTCACCTTCATCGCGATCGTAATCGGAATCCTGGCGGCGCTACTCGCCCTTGTTGTGCTTTTCGTCTTTTTCCTGATGCTGCGACGCGCGGTCAAGAGCAGCAATGAAGCGAAAGCGCCCGCGCCCGCAGCACACGCCGGCACTCCGCCGCCGGCGATCACCGTGCTGGGCGCATCGAAGCAGGATCTTGCGCGCTCCTTTGCGCAGGCGCTGCGCCGGCTGAAAGCGCTGACTGCCGCCTATGGCTGGCGCTACTCAATGCCGTGGTACCTGATGCTCGGTGAGAAGGACGCGGGGAAAAGCACGATTCTTGGCAGTCTTTCCGCGCTGCACTCGACGGGAGAACAATCGCTGCTCGTGCCCGGCCAGCCGCTGTCCTGGCACTTCCTCAACCAGGGGGTCGTGCTCGACATTGCCGGGCGCATCGTGCTCGGTTCGGGCAAGCAGTCCGCCGACGAACGAAGCTGGCGCCATATACTGAAGCTTCTCGCCGAACACCGGCCGCAACGGCCGGCTGACGGCATTATCGTGACCATCCCATGCAGCGATTTCATCGGGCCGGACCGGCTGAACAGCGACGCACTGCTCGCCAAAGCCGATCAGATGCGTCACCGGCTGGTTGAGCTGGAACAGAAATTTGGTCTTCAGCTTCCGGTCTATGTGATCGTCAGCAAATGCGACCTGATTACCGGATTTCAAAGTTTCTGGCGCGAGATCGCACCGCACCACCGGACGGAGATTTTCGGCTGGTCCAATGCACGCGATCTCGATTCGGAAGTGACGCCCGCGGATTTTGACGGCGAATTCGGTGGCGTCACGGAAACGCTTCACCACCTTCACCTCGAAATTGCCGGACGGGAACGAAATGCCACCGATCCGGAAGGCGCGCTGCTGTTTCCCTCCGAATTCGAGCGGCTGCGCGATTCACTGCGGCTCTATTGTCTGGGGCTGTTCCGCAGGGACGTTTATCACGACGCATTCTTTTTCCGCGGCGTGTATTTCACCGGCGATGGCGGTCCGCCCGGGCAAATGCTGTTGTCGTCGAATCTGCCATCCAGCCCCGCTGCACCGGTTTCGCAGCGGGTTTTCCCGTTATTCGCCCAGGACCTGTTCGCGCGGAAGATCCTGCCCGAAGGAAGTCTCGCCGCAGTCGCCCGCTCAGGGCGCGTGTTGGGTTCGCGGCCGGTGCGGATTGCCGCCGGCATTCTCGCCGCATTCATCCTGATCGGCGGCAGCGGATTGACCTATGCCGGCCTGCGGCTAAACCGCGATTCAGCGGCAGTGCTGCAACCGATCACGTTCATTGTTCAAAGCACCGGCCGTACCGAGGAACGCGAGCGAAACGGCGCACAGGAAGTGATGAACAGCGCCGACGACGCGCGGCTGCTGCAAATGTTCGCCCGTACGAATGTCCGGTACCTGCATTCGGCATGGCTGCCGTCATCCTGGTTCAGCAGCCTGGATCAGCGCATCATCGATCACTTCTCGCTCGGCTTCGACACGGTCATCCTCGATGCGATGCGCCGGACTTTGGAACGCCGCGCAACGGCCGTCATGCAGGAAGCGGCCGCGGCTGGCGGACCGGCGCCGCAGGGTAAGAGCTATGCGCTGACCGGCAGTCCCGAAGGCAAACGCCTGGCGCAATATGTCGATGGGCTGCGCCAGATTGAAGCCAGTGCGACAATTTACAATCGGCTCGGGACTCCGGACGGCTCACTCGCCGATCTCGAGCAACTCACCAACCGGCTGTTGAACGCGCAACTGCCGCACGACTTCTTTGTCGATTCCGATCTCTATTCGGCGGCCCTGCATCAGGTGCCGGTTCGCCCGTTCGACCCGGCCGTGTACCGGGCGCAGGCGGTGCAGGAATTGGAGGCGCTGTTTCCGCAGCTCGAGCACCTCCTGGCCGACGACGGACCGATCCTCAGCCGGTTCGCCGGGATTCCCGATTCATTGGACGATCTCGATCGTGCCGGGGTGACGGGAATTCGCGAGATGGATCAGCCGCTCCTTCGCCTGAAGGACTCGCTCAACTTCGCACAAACCGCGCTTGCCGACCGCGACTTTGCGTGGTTTTCCGCCAATCGGATCGATGCGGATCCGCAGTTTTCGCAATTGCTGCGCCAGATCGCGGCCTCGGCATTCCTGGGACCGCAAGCGGCCGATGAATTGCGTCAGCGCGGCAATCAGTATCTTGCGGCGGCGCAGGACCACTTGACCGGCATCAGCTTTCAGGGATCGACGCAGCTGCTCGACCGTTCGGGCACGAACATGACGTTTCACGCGGCGCCTCCGCTGGACGGGCTGTTCACGGCGGTGCCCAAACTGCTCGCCCGGCCATTCATGACAATTCCGGATTCCACGGCGCTGCCCGATGCGAACACCGGCGCCACCGTCGTTTGGGACCCGGGACAACTCGAGCAGGCGATCAACCTCGACAGCAGCTATGAGCAGTTCGTCGCCACCGATCTTCAGTCTGTTCCGGCGGAATTCCGCCGCAGTATCGACAGCGCCGCCCGTCAGAGGCTGGAAGCGAATATCGATGCAGCCATCGCAAAAGCGGAAATTCCGTACACCGCCAGCAATGGAGCACAGACCGCGGAGGCGGATCTGTTTTTCCAGACGCAGGCATTTGCGCGGGCTTCCCAGGCGCTCGGCAATATCCTCTCCGTGCTGTCGCAAAATGGTTTGACGCGCAGCTACAACCAGCTGCGCGATTTTGCCGGTCTACAGGCATACCGGCTGCTTCAGCGGATCGACCAGGATCTCGACACCGCGCAGCTTTACGCATTGCGCAACGATGTGCGGCCGCAGGCTCAGCTCGCGACGCCGATCCTGGCATCCTTCGGATTTCGCACCGACGCCGAGCTGACACAATATCTGCAAGGGCAGCGCAACCGCATCATGCGCCTCGCGACCACCGGCGCCCAACCGCTGGTCGATTTCCTGACCCGGAGCGATTTTTCCAATGGCGGGCGGCCCATGCCGCTGCTGCCGAAATGGCAGCGCATCGTGCTGGATGTCGGTGAAGCCGAGAATGGCGCTCCCGCCAATCCCGTTTCCGAGCTGGAAGACTTCCTTCGTGTCGATCTGGCGCGCGTAACGCGGGACAATTGCGCCGATCAACTGGCGCCGGAGCGCAACGGCATCGCGGGCGATTACTTCATCGACCGGCGCAATGCGCTGCGCCAGGTGCTCTACGCCCAGTGCCTCGCCGCCGGACGGACCAGTGCGTCCGCGGCCTATGGGCAACTGGCCGAACGCTTCAATGCATCGCTCGCGGGCCGCTTCCCGTTTGCGCCCGCCGGCGCGAACACTCCCGATGCCATGCTCGATGCGCTGACAGATTATTTGCGTTTGTTTGCGGCCACGGCGCCTGCAGTTGAAAAGGACCTCGCACGGCAGCCCACTCCGGCGCAACGCCAGGTACTCGCGTTCCTGCAGCAGATGGACAAAGTGCGGACGTTCTTCGCCGGTTTCCCCGAAACCGCGCCGGGCGAACTGCCGGGCTTTGATGTCACCGCGGATTTCCGGGTCAATCGCCGCTTCGAAGCGGGTGCCGATCAGATCATCGGCTGGGAGTTGCTGACCGGAGATCATCTGTTTCAGCAGGGCGACGCGGTGAAGCCGTTCCGCTGGCACGTGTCCGATCCGATTGTCGTCAATCTGCGCTGGGCCAAAGACGGTCCGGTGGCGCCGGCGAATAGCTCGTCCGACCGCGTCGTAAGCTGGAAATATACGGGAAACTGGGCGCTGCTGCGCTTGATCGAGGATCGCCGCGCGCGCGCCGACGAGATCGACCCGTCGCTCATGCTGACACCACATGTTCTGAAATTCACGGCTGAAACAGCGCCGGTCTCGGGCGCGCCGAGCGTAACGCCAGCGCCGGCTTCGGTGAAGCAGGCAACGGCGTTCATCGCGGTTCACCTGTCGTCCACCCCGCCAGGTGAAAAAGCACCGCTGAACGTGATATTGCCGGAATTCCCGGTGCGCGCGCCCGCGCTGCAGGGAGGAGCCAATATTCCATGAGCGCAATCCCGGCCCAGCTTTCCCGCGATCCTCTCCCCGCACCTGCTCCGGTACGCGGCATTGATGTGACGGCCATTCTCGCAGCTATTCCCGGTGATCATCCGGCAGGCGGTTCGGTGCGCATGAGCGGCGATTATGACCGCATCCGGGCGGCGCGGCGTGAGGACGACCCTGCCCTGCCCCAGGGCGTCTGGCAGACCGACATCAAGCGCGCGAACTGGGACGAAGTCGTCCGGCTCTGCACGGAGGCATTGGCGCAACGCTCGAAGGACGTGCAGATCGCGTGCTGGCTGACCGAGGCATTGTCGCGGCGCGACGGGTTCGCCGGACTTGGTGCAGGTCTCGGAATCCTGCAGGGGTTATGCGAAGCATTCTGGCCGGCCCTGTTTCCGGAAATCGAGGGCACCGACCTGTCATATCGCGTGGCGCCGTTTGAATGGATCAATGCCCACCTTCCCGCGACGCTGTTCCGCATTCCATTGACGGTCGCCGGTGTGGTCACGCCGGATGTTTTGGCTTTCGAGCATTACGCGAATGCGCTGCGCCTGGAACAGATTTACAAAGCCAATCCGAATACGAAACCGGGTACCGGCATAAGGCTCGCCGCTTTCGATGCTGCCGTTGCAGCCACTCCGGTGGTTTTTTACCGCGGACTGCAGCGCCAGATTGATACCTGTCTGGGCGTCATTTCTGCGCTTGACCGGCTGCTGGACGAAAAATGCGGCAAACAGGCGCCGAGCCTGTCGGCGCTCCGGTCGGCATTGGTGGAAATCGGAAATCTCGTTCAAACCGTGATGCACAATAAAGGGGGAGTCCTTTTGGGCGCCGAAACAGCAACCAGCACAACGCCGGCTGCGGAAGCAGCTCCATCCGTCAACGACGAAGCCGTGGCCGAACAGCAGGCCGTGGCCGAACCGTTCAACGGTGTGATCCGCGACCGCAATCAGGCTTATGATCTGCTGCTGCAGATTTCGGAATATCTGTCGCGGGTCGAGCCGCACAGTCCGACGCCCTATCTTCTGCGGCGCGCCTATTCCTGGGGCATGATGCCATTGCACGAATTGCTGACGCAGATGACAAAAGGCGGCAAGGATTTCAATGCGCTTCTCGATCTGCTCGGGCTCGAACGCAGCAAATAATCCGTATACAAATCACATCGCGGCTCGGCGCTATTACGACAATGGAAATATTTTATAACGGGCGTCTTGCAACCCGTTAACGGAAGGTATTTAGTGCCAATTCCTAGGGTAAATCAGGGGGTTGACCAATGGCTGAAAGCACCCAACACAAGCTCGACCGCGTACGTCCACCGCGTGTCCAGATTACCTATGACGTCGAAACCGGTGGCGCCATCGAGAAAAAGGAATTGCCGTTCATTTGCGGCATCTTGGCCGATCTCTCCGGCAAACCCGCGGAGGCGCTTCCACCGCTGAAAGATCGCAAATTCGTTGAAATCGACCGTGACAATTTCAACGACGTGCTGTCCGCAATTGGTCCGCGACTTGCTGTCCGGGTTCCGAACCGCCTGGAAAAAGACAGCAAAGACCAGCTGAATGTCGAACTCGTCTTCCGCAATATGGACGACTTCAATCCTGTCAATATTGTCAAGCAGGTACCGGCTCTGAAGAAGCTTTACGAGGGCCGTCAGCGTCTGCGCGATCTGCTGACGAAACTCGACGGCAACGACAATCTCGATGCGTTGCTGAAGGATGTGATCCAGAACACCGAAAGCCAGGCGGCCCTGAAAAAGGACCTTGGCGATCAGAAGCCGGCCCAATAAGCGGCGAGGGGAGATACGACAATGGCAGAAGAAACCCAGGCCCAGGGCGGCAACGGCGCAGCGACGGCAACGCTGCTCGACAAGATCATCACCGACGGCAAACTTGCGCGCGACGACTCCCAGCGGGATTATGCGCGCGATCTCGTCGGCGAATTTGTCCGCGACGTGCTGGCAGAAGGTGGCGGCAAGGTCAAAGGCGATGTTGCGGAAGCGATCAATGATCGCATTGCCGATATCGACGATCTGCTCAGCGCGCAGCTGAACGAAATCCTGCATCATCCGGACGTGCAGCGGCTCGAAGCCTCGTGGCGCGGCCTCAATTATCTGGTGATGAATACGGAAACCAGCACGCGGCTGAAGCTCCGCCTGCTCAACCTGACCAAGGACGAGCTGTTCAAGGATCTCGACAAGGCAGTCGAATTCGACCAGAGCGTGCTGTTCAAGAAGGTGTACGAAGAGGAATACGGCACCTTCGGCGGCTTTCCCTATAGCGCGCTGGTTGCCGATTTCGAATTTGGGCGCAACCCGCAGGACATTGCGCTGCTCGAGAAAGTGTCGAATGTCGCCGCGGCATCGCATGCGCCATTCATCGCAGGGGCCAGCCCCCGGTTGTTCGACATGGACGGATTCACTGAACTGGGCGTTCCACGCGACCTCGCCAAGATCTTCGAGAGCCTGGAACTGGTCGGCTGGCGTGCATTCCGCGAAAGCGAGGATTCACGTTATGTGACCCTGGTGCTGCCGCACATTCTGCTGCGACTGCCTTATGGACCGAACACCACGCCCGTGGACGGTATCAACTTCGTCGAAGACACCGACGGACGCGATCACTCCAAATATCTCTGGGGCAATGCGTCCTGGGCGCTGGCAAACCGCATTACAGATGCCTTTGCCAAGTATGGCTGGACCGCGGCGATCCGTGGCGTCGAGGGCGGCGGCAAGGTCGAAGGCCTGCCAACCCACACCTTCCATACCGATGAAGGCGACATCGCGCTGAAATGCCCGACGGAAATCGCGATCACCGACCGGCGGGAAAAAGAGCTCAGCGATCTCGGCTTTGTCAGCCTCGTGCATTGCAAGGGCACCAACTATGCCGCGTTCTTCGGCGGCCAGACCACCAACAGGCCGAAGAGCTACAATCTGCCTTCGGCGAATGCCAACGCGTCGCTCTCGGCAAGGCTGCCCTACATCCTGAATGCATCCCGTTTCGCGCACTACATCAAGGTGATGATGCGCGACAAGGTCGGCTCATTCATGACCAAGGACAATGTACAGAGCTATCTCAACACCTGGATCGTCGATTACGTTCTTGGCAAGGACGACGCCGGCCAGGATTTGAAGGCGAAATATCCGCTGCGCGAAGCGCGGGTCGACGTCTTCGACGTACCGGGGAAACCCGGCATCTATCGCGCGACGGTTTTCTTAAGGCCGCATTTCCAGCTCGAAGAGCTGACCGCGTCGATCCGTCTTGTCGCCGAACTGCCGCCTCCGGCAGCGGCCTGAGTCAAACCGAAATAAGGGGTAAGCCGTCATGGCCGTCAATTTTTTCCTGAAGCTGGAAACGCCGGAGATCAAAGGGGAGTCATCGGATAGCGACCATAAGGATGAAATCCAGGTCCTGTCCTGGAGTCATTCCTTTAACCAGCCGACATCGCCCACGCGCAGTTCGGCGGGCGGCGGAACCGTGGAACAGGCCAATCATGCCGATTTTTCGTTCACCAAATATATCGATGCTTCCACCGACGATCTCCTGAAACAGTGCTGGAGCGGCAAGTCGATCTCCAAGGGCACATTCACCGCCTATCGTGCCGACGGCGACAACAAGCCGGTGAAATATCTCGAGATCACCATGGAGAATATCATCGTTTCGAATTTTTCGGTCAGTGGCGGCTCCGGTGACATTCCGGTCGAAAATGTGTCGTTGAGTTACGGCAAGGTTCAGTACTCCTACATCCCGCAAAAGAAGGACGACGGCACAGCCGAGGGTGCGCAACCGGTCAAACACGACCTGATCGCGCAGAGCGTTTCCTGATTTTGCCAATTGCGCAGGGGGTGGCGTGAACGAGCCGCGTCTTGTCCGGGCCGCCCCCGCGCCCCTGTTCGAACGTCTCACCGACCTTAACCCGGACGTCTCCGCCGAAGCGCAGCCACTCACGACGCTTCCGCCTGGGGCGTTGCGCGCCTCGGTTCTGCGCGAGATCGAACGCCTGCTGAATACGCGGGCGCCGGTTGCGGCGCCCGTGCTGCAGCAGCGAGTCCGGAGCACGATCGACTACGGTATCCCGGATCTGTCGGTGCTGGGCACGCGGGATTTCGACAGCGAGACAAGATTTGCCGATGCGATTCGTCAGGCCATCGAGGCCTATGAACCGCGGCTCGCCGATCCATCGGTCCGGCTCGCGCGCAGCACGCGGCAAAATGGTGGAGTGGTTGTCCAGGTCAACGGCGAATTGCGGATGGGCTCCATAAGAGAGCCCGTATCGTTCGAAATTGCGGTCGATGCCACGGAGCCGGAAAATGGGCTCTGATCGTCTCGACGACATTCTGACCTATTATCAGGGCGAACTTGCCTGGCTGCGGGAAAGCGGCGCGGAATTTGCGCGGCGCTATCCGAAAATCGCGAACCGGCTCGATTATGGCGGCGCCGAATCGCGCGATCCGCATACGGAACGATTGCTCGAATCTTTCGCCTGGCTGACCGGACGCATCCAGCGGAACATTGACAGCGACTTTCCGGAAATTCCCACCGGCTTGCTGAACTCCCTGTATCCCCATCTGGTCGCCCCGATTCCGTCCATCGCGATCGCGCAGTTCGCTGTGGATGCCGCCCAGGCCAGGGCGGTGCAGGGTTTTCTCGTGCCGCGAGACACTGCTGTATTCGCGCAAACCGTCGCGACCGGGCACGACAATCTGTCCTGCCGTTTCCGCACCGGTTATCCAGTCCACCTTTGGCCGATCGAAATTGCCGAGGCAAGCATCGCGCCGGCGGCGGATTACGATTTTCTCGACCTCGCACCCGAAATAGCCGGCGTGTTGCGGATCCGGCTCGCGTGTCAGGGACGCTGGACCTTTGCCGATATCCGGCCGCCGTCCCTGCGCTTCTACTTTCACGGACACAATATCGAAGGCGAGATCTACGAATTGCTGTTCAACCAGCTTCGCGGAATCGTCATCTTAAGAGATGGGGAAAGCAAGCCGTCGGTCAGACTTCCGGCCGAAGCGCTGCGGCCGGTTGGCCTTTCGCTGGATGACGGGCTTCTGCCCTACCCCGGCAATGTCCATCTGGGGTACCGGCTGATCCAGGAATATTTTGCCTTTCCGGCCAAATTCCATTTTTTTGACGTCACGAACCTGCCTTCACTTGGCGCACAGCGCTCGGCGGACTTGCTGTTCCTGCTCGGCAGAAATCCAACGCGTCCGCTCGGCATTACCCGGCGAAGCTTCGCGCTGAACACTGTTCCAATCATCAACCTGTTTCACAAAACGGCCGAACCCGTGCGGGCGGACAGGACCAAAAGGGAATATCTTGTCGTCCCGGATCACCGCCGCGAACGAAGCACCGAAATCCATTCCATTCTGAAGGTTTCGGCGACATCCGACCTCAACGACGACAGCAGGGTGTTTCAGCCCTATTTCTCCCATGATCATCATTCCGCCAATATGGGCTCTGCCGCATATTGGCTGGCGCGCCGGCAGGCGTCGCGGCGCGCCGACATGCCGGGTACGGACATTCTGCTGTCGTTTGTGGACTCGGCGACCGGGCCGGCCGACCCGCCATCACAAACCGTTTTCGTGCACACATTGGCGACGAACCGCAGCCTTGCGGAATATATCCCGCCTCATGCCCGGCTTGAGATCGAAGTCGATGCGCCCGTCTCGGAACTATTCTGCCTGATCAAGCCGACCCGGCAAATTGCGCCGGTGGTGGGCGGCGAGACACTGTGGCGGCTGGTTTCGCACCTGTCGCTGAATCAGCTGTCGCTGGGAGATTCCGAACGGGGCGTGGCGGCGCTGCGTGAAATCTTGCGCCTCTATGCGCCGCCCGGTGAGGGCAATGTGGAGAAGCAGATATCCGGCATCCGCAAACTCACGAGCCGGCCGGTTGTGCGCCGGGCCGGCGGTGATGCCTGGCGCGGATTTTGCCGCGGGATCGAAGTCGAACTGCAGCTGGACGAAATGTTGTACACCGGGGCCAGTGCTTTTCTGCTGGCGAGCGTGCTGAACCGCTTTTTTGCGGTGTACGGCGCTGCCAATAGCTTCACCCAATTGGTGCTGAAAAGCGAACAGCGCGAAGGAATCTGGAAACAATGGCCGCCACTGGCCGGCGAACGGCACCTCCTGTAGCGGAACAGCTCTACGCCAAGCCTTACCGCTTTGAATTTTTCCAGGCGGTTCATCTGCTCGAGCAGATGGCGCAGCCGAAGTCTCATGAACCGCTGCACAGATCGATCTGGGTGAAGTTCAGGTCGAGTCTTAAGTCGGATTTTCCGGCCAGCGAAATCGACGCGCTGACGCCGGGCAAATCAGGCACCCCGCCCGAGATGACGGTGAATTTCCTCGGCCTCGGCGGAGCGTTCGGGCCGCTGCCGCCCCCGGTGACCGAGCAACTGCTGGCGCGCAGCCGCCGCGGTGACACGGCAGGCCGGGATTTCCTCGACATTTTCAACGACCGGCTGGTACGGCTTTTTTATCACGCGCGGGCGAAGCATCGTCCGGAGCTCTCCCGCGGCACGCCGGCGGAAAGCAACTTTGCGGCCTATCTGTTTTCCCTCATCGGGTTGGGCTCTCCAGCCCTGCACCGCCGCCTTGCGTTCCCCGAACGCGCGCTTTTGCATTACGCCGGAATTCTCGCCGGTGCGCCGAGAAGCCTGCACGGGCTTGCACGGCTGCTGTCGGGCTATTTCGGTATCGCGGTGTCTGAAATCCGGGCCGGGGGCCGCTGGCTCGAACTGGATGCATCCGAACAAATGCGTCTTGGCCAATCCGGCCACAACGCGCGTCTGGGCGGCGAAGCCGTTCTGGGACGCCGCGTCTGGAATGAACAGTCGACGATCCGGATTGCGCTCGGCCCTCTGACGTTGGCCCAGTTCAAGTCGCTGCTGCCCGACGGGACGGCCCACAGGCAGCTTGCGGACCTCGTGGGTTTCTATCTTGGAACGCCGCTCGTGCCGGAATACCGCTTGCTGCTCGATCCGGGAGAAATTCCGCAGGCGCGGCTGGGAGCAAGCCACGGGACGAAACTGGGCTGGCTCAGTTTTCTCGCCGGCAAACAGCCCGCGGCCCCCGGAGAAATCAGAGTGTCGTCGCCCAGGCAAATGGCCAATGCCTGGAGCCGATGAGTCCTGGCTGGAAATTTTGGGAGGTACGCAATGCCGATTCTCGTGAGACCCGAAGAGTGGGTGAAGCTCACAGCCGTCACCATTGGCAAACGCCACAGCGACCTCATCGATATTGACAAGGCGTACAAAGAATATTTTTTCGACAAAAGCCTCGGCAACGCGATGATCCTGAAACAGGCGTTGGACAACTATCTTGCCCGGCACAACACAGCGGACTGGAGCAGGATCGAGCGGAACGTCAAAAGCAAGGGCAAGATGAAGCAGGTCCACGATCTGGTGAAGATGCAGATCGGCAACCGGACCGAGGAACAGATCGCTGCGGACGATCGCGCGCGAATCGCAAAGCTGATGTTGAACCCCAGTACTCGGGCCCAACAGGCGCTCTTGAGCGATGCGGATCAGACCCGGCTGGGAGTTCTGTACCTGCTGGCGAACACCGACGCCAGCGCCGATTACCTGAAGGTATTCCTTGAGGGGAGCATGTCGGTGGTGAGCAATGTCACGGCCGACTATTCGCCGGCCATTTCATCGGCTGACGAAACAGGTCAGGCCGTGGCGGGGTTCACCACGACCACAACGGCGGTGGTCAGCGCCGCTTCCAGCGCGATTGTGGACAAAGGCAGGGCCAAGTTTGGCAAGAAAAAGCCGAAGTATGTCACCCCCGCCGCATGGGCGAGAATCGACGCCCTGCTCGATGCAGGCAAAAACCCCGCGACAAAAGCCGGGACGCCGGAGCGGAAAGCCGAGCAGGAGACCGAAGGTACACTGATGAAATACGCGCGCAAGGCGGTCAACTGGATGGCGCAGAACGAACGTACCACTGTTTCGCTGAGCGAGACGGTGATTCTGTCGATCGTCAAGGCCGCGACGAAGTACGTCATGGTGAACGGTTTGCCCATCGTAGGTGCGCTGACGGACATCACCCAGGGCGTGGCCAAAGCAGCTGCCGCGGCCGGCCCCATCGTTCAGCAGCACATGCTGAAGAAAAAATTCGATATCCAGAGCGGCCACCCCCAGATTCTGGCCGATACAATTGAAAGTCAGATGAAATGGGCGATCGGCAAAGGCCTGTTTTCGGCCCTGAAGGGCGGCATGCGCGCCGGGCTCATCGCCGTGTCGCTCGGCGCGGCGGCGCTCGGTGAGATCATTGCAGCTGCGATCGAATTCATCACCAAAGCGGTGTACCGCTTGTACGAATCCCTGAAGATGAAAATAATCTTCGCACAGGCGAGGCGGCTGTATGCAGAGTGCAAGTGGATCGTTCACGTGCCCGATGAAGTTGGAAGAACCCGGGAATGCGCGTTTCCAAAACCTGGCAGCCTCGTGACCAACCGTAAGGCATTCACCGAACAGTTCGAGGAGTGGTGCGATTCGTGCCCGTGCGTCGCGATGCTGACGCTGAACAGCGGCATATGCGGCGACCTGATGCAGATGATGCGGATGTTCGAGAGCGCGACGACGACGGTGTCGAACGATGCGTTCCATGCCGGAGCCGAGTACTTCAACAATCTAAAGTATTGGAGCGCACGATATCTGAAGGATTCCGGATTTATTTTCAGTTCGCGCGACCCATTCGTCGCAAAACTGCTGGACCATGCCTGCGGAAAACATGGGCAAGGCGGGAAAAGCCATGCGGAGCCGACAATGTCAAAATGGCAACGGCTCGGCGCATTTCTCGGCGCATAGCTTCTCCATATACAATGAACGGCGACTGATCGCATTTCATCGGGGTGCCGGTACAAATGGCCGATATCAAATCGCTGATTTCAAAGCTCGATCCTCCAACCCGGCGCGCGCTGGAACAGGCTGCCGAACTGTGCCTCGCACAGACACAGTTCTCGGTGGAAATCGAGCATCTGCTGATCAAGCTGCTGGAAATCCAGGACGGCGATCTGCAGAGAATATTGCGCTATTACGAAGTCGATGCCGGTGCGCTGTCGGCGCAACTGACCAAATCGCTCGAACGGTTCAGGCGCGGCAACAGCCGCACGCCGAGTCTTTCGCCGCAAATGCTGCAGCTTTTCGAGCGCGCCTGGGTGGCTTCGTCGCTGCGCCTGGGCCAGCCGACGATTCGCTCCGGCGCGGTGCTGCTGGCGCTGCTGGAAGATGAACCATTGCGCGCGCTGCTGTTTGAAGCGGCGCCACTTCTCGCGACCATTCCCCGCAACCGCCTGGTCGAAGATCTGCCCGAACTGGTGCGGGGATCGGCAGACGACACATCGTCCCAAACGACTGGCTCGACAGCAGCTCGCAACCCGGCTGCCGGCCCATCGAAGACGCCGGCGCTGGACGCGTACACGGTCGACCTTACGGCGGAAGCACAGTCGGGGCGCATCGATCCGATCATCGGCCGTGATGCCGAAGTGCGGCAGATCATCGATGTGCTGATGCGCCGCCGCCAGAATAATCCCATTCTGACCGGTGAAGCAGGCGTGGGCAAAACCGCCATCGTTGAAGGATTTGCCCAGCGGATCGCTTCCGGCGATGTTCCTGCGCCTTTGCGCCCGGTCCAGGTGCGCAATCTCGATCTCGGGCTGCTGCAGGCCGGCGCGGGCATCAAGGGCGAATTCGAGAACCGCCTGAAGCAGGTGATTGAGGAAGTCCGCAACTCGCCGCGCCCAATCGTGCTGTTTGTCGATGAAGCCCATACGATCATCGGGGCCGGCGCAGCACCCGGTCAGGGCGATGCGGCCAATCTGCTGAAACCGGCGCTGGCGCGCGGGGAATTGCGGACCATCGCCGCGACCACCTGGGCCGAATACAAGAAATATTTCGAAAAAGACCCGGCGCTGGCACGCCGCTTTCAGGTCATCAAGGTCGAAGAGCCCGACGAACCGGCGGCCATCGCGATGTTGCGCGGCCTCGTGCCGAAACTGGAAAAGCACCACAATGTGCGCATCCTCGATGAGGCGGTCTCCGAGGCGGTGCGGTTGTCGCACCGCTATATCGCCGGACGGCAGCTTCCCGACAAGGCGGTAAGCCTGCTCGACACGGCGGCCGCGCGGGTGGCGATTGCGCAGGCGAGCAAGCCCCCCGCCCTTCAGGACGCGATCCGCCGCTGCGAAGAAATCTCTGCCGAAATCGAACAGCTTTCGCGCGAGAAATATTCCGGCAAGGACCATTCGGAGCGAATCGAGAGACTGCTTGAAGAACAGGCACGCTGCGAGGATGAACGGCATCGCATAACGGCACGATGGGAACAGGAGCGCGCGACGGCGCGGCGTCTCACCGACCTGGAACGGGAGATCGAATCCGCGGGCGCTGGCAAGGATGTGAAATCGCTGGCGGCACAGCTCGGAGGCGTGCGGCTCGAGCTGGAATCGCTTCAGGATGGCCAGGCTCTGGTGCCATCGCATGTCGACGGGCCGACGGTCGCATCCGTGGTCTCCGGCTGGACCGGGATTCCCGTCGGAAAGATGCTGACCGACCGGATCGAGACCGTCCGCACCCTGAGGGAGCGTATGGCCGAGCGGGTCGTCGGCCAGGATGCCGCGCTCGACATTATCTGCCGCCGCATGCAGACCTATCACGCCGACCTCGGCGAACCGGGCAAACCAACCGGCGTATTTCTCCTCGCCGGGCCGAGCGGCGTCGGAAAGACGGAGACCGCGGTCACGCTCGCCGATCTGCTGTATGGCGGCGAACGCACCATGATCACCGTCAACATGTCAGAGTATCAGGAGGCCCATTCCGTTTCCGGCTTAAAGGGCGCCCCGCCGGGCTATGTCGGATACGGCAAGGGCGGTGTCCTGACCGAGGCAGTACGCAGGAATCCGTACACGGTACTTCTGCTGGACGAGGTCGAGAAAGCCCACGCCGACGTGCTCGAGCTTTTCTATCAGGTGTTCGACAAAGGCCTGCTCGAGGACAGCGAAGGTCAGATCGTCAATTTCCGCAACGTGACCATCCTTCTCACCTGCAATATCGGCTCCGACACCATCATCGAGATGGTCCAGGGTGGCCGGACGGTTCCGGCGGCCCGCCTGGTCGAGGCCATCCGGCCGCAGCTTGTGCGGCACTTCAAACCGGCTTTTCTCGGCCGCTTGGTGGTTGTGCCCTATTACCCACTGGGCGATTCGCAACTTCAGGAAATCGTGCGGTTGAAGCTCACGCGCGTGCAGGAGCGGTTCTGGGATACCTACCGCGCCGAACTCACTTGTGCGCCCAATGTCGTTGGCGCCATTGCGGCGCGCTGCAGTGAAGTCGATACCGGCGCGCGCGCCATCGACAATCTGTTGACAAACAGTCTGCTGCCGGAACTTTCGACCGAAATCCTGTCGCGGCTGACCGCAGGCGAGGAATTCCGCACCGTCCATATCGAGCTGGACCGCCAGGCCGGGCTGCGCTTCACATTCGACAGGGCCGACGCCGGCGGGTGATATGTCGGTCCTTGGCTATACGCAGACAGCTTATGCGTTCCGAATCGATACGCCGCTCGGAAGCGACACGCTTTTGCTCCAATCCTTCGAAGGCGAAGAACTCGTATCCGGGCTGTTTCACATCCGTGTCGAAACGGAATCAGAACACAGCGATGTCGATTTTTCGCAGTTGATCGGCCAATCGGTCACGATCACCGGCACGGACAAGGCCGGCAACAAAAGATATTTCAACGGCATCGTCGCGCGCCTGACGCAAAGCGGCTTCACCTATCTGCTGGAACTGCGGCCGAAGCTGTGGACATTGACGCTGTCCTCCGACCACCGGATCTTCCAGGGCAAGACCGCACCGGAGATCATCAAACAGATACTCCAGGAACAGGGCGTTGACGCTATTCGCGAGGCCCTGACCGGCACTTACGCCGCGCGCGATTATTGCGTGCAGTACGGCGAGACCTGCTTTGCCTTTGTCTCACGACTGATGGAAGAAGAGGGCATTTTCTATTTCTTCGACCATGCCGACGGCAGCCACACGCTGGTCCTTGCCGACGATTCGAGCGCATTTGCGCCCTGCACGAATCTCGATCCAGTGCCGTTCAAAACCGAAAGCGCCAGGGCATGGGAAGAGCAGGATGTCGTAACGGCGCTGCGAATCGAGCAGAATGTGGTTACGGCGCAATACCAGGCTGATGATTTCAATTTCGAGACGCCGGCACTCGATTTGAAGTCCAATGCCCAATCGAGTGATACGCCCGGCGGCGGCACCTTCCAGATCTATGAATATCCGGGGCGCTACTCGGTGAAGGACGGCGGCGATACGATTTCCAAAAAACGCCTGGACAGCCTCGAATTTCCCGCGCGTCTGATTTCCGGCGACAGCACATGCCGGAGCTTTTCCGCCGGAGTCAGTTTCACCCTGACCGGTCATCCGCGCAACGATGCGAATGCAGATTATGTTCTGCGGAGAGTCCTGCATTCGGGAGAGCGGCGAAGCTACCAGAACAGCTTTGAGGCGTTCCCGGTGAACGCGACTTTCCGCCCTCCACGCCTGACACCCAAACCGCGGATTTCAGGCACCCAGACCGCGATCGTCGTAGGCAAAAGCGGCGAAGAAATCTGGGCCGACAAATACGGCCGCATCAAAGTCCAATTTCACTGGGATCAGCTGGGGAAAAACGATGAGAACAGCTCATGCTGGATTCGGGTGGCGCAAGGCTGGGCGGGCAAAAGCTGGGGCGCCATGTTCCTGCCGCGCGTCGGTCAGGAAGTTGTGGTCAGCTTCATCGACGGTGATCCCGACCGGCCGCTGATTACCGGATCGGTTTACAACGGTCAGCAGCCCACGCCCTATACGTTGCCGGACGACCAGACGAAAAGCACGGTGAAGAGCAACTCGTCGAAAAACGGGACCGGCTTCAACGAATTGCGCTTTGAGGACAAAACCGACAGCGAGGAAATCTACATTCACGCCCAAAAGGACATGAAGGTCGATATCCTCGATTCGCTGACCACGACAGTGAAGAACAACCGCACGGTCACAATTCAGGAGAAAGACGACGCGCTGACCGTCACGAAAGGCAACCGGGGCGTCACGGTCAGTCAGGGCAATGAGACACTGACCGTCAGCCAGGGCGACCGCACGATTGCGGTAAGCAAGGGGAAAGAGACGCACACTGTACAATCGACGCGCGATCTCACCATCACCGGAAACGAGTCGCACACCAATAAAGCCGATTTCACGCAAACCGTGAGCGGCAATTACACGCTGAAGGTGACCGGGACATTGACCATTCAATCCACCGGTGACCTTACGCTTAAAACCGATGGCGCACTGAACATCCAGTCGGGGACATCGCTGGGCGTCAAGTCCGGAACCGATCTGAGCGCCAGTGCCGGCACGGGCCTGAGTCTGGAAGGCGGCACAACGATGGAGATCAAGGGCAGTGCTTCCGGTACCGTCGACGGAGGCGGCATGCTTACGGTCAAAGGTGGAATGGTGAAGGTGAATTGAGCGGCGCTGCAAACGGATCACCTCCGCCCAACAAAGTCATTCGCCGTTCGGACCAGGGTGGGGTGGCGACGGAGGCCCAAATGCAGGGGGGCAGCCTTTCCGGCCCCGCACTCGCCTATCACCCGAATGGAGCGACGGCACATCGTGCCCAATTCCAGGACGGAAAGCTGCACGGCGAAGCTGTACAGTTCGATCCCGCGGGACAACCACAGGCGCGCATGAATTTCCGCGACGGCGTGCTGGACGGAATCATGACCGTTTATGCCGATGGGAAAAAACAGGCCGAAATTCAGTATGTGAACGGCGTGATCGAAGGCGAAATGAAAAGTTTTTTTCCGACGGGCGAACTGCAGAGTGCGGGAATTTACCGGGCCGGACGGCTGGAAGGAGTGCTCACGGTTTACCAGCCTGGCGGCGGCAAGTTGCGCGAGGCGCATTACAAGGCGGGATTGCTCGAAGGTGAGGCGATCGATTACTGGCCCAACGGCAATGTCCGTCAGCAGGCCCTGTGGCGCGCCAATCTGCTCGACGGGCCGCTGAAGACATTCCAGGAGAACGGCCAGCCCGACCGGCAGGAAATGTATCAACAAGGGAAAGTTGTTTCGCAATCCGGAGCAACCGCCGGGTCGGCACAGCGCAAAAGCTGGATCGACAAAGCGTTTGGTGGCTGATGCGGCAAAGAGGGAAACACTGATGGCAAATCAGGTCGTAGCAGGTGCAATGATCCAGTGCAGTTTCGGCGCCGCCCCGGCTACGCTCAATGTTCTGCCGGCAAATCAGACAATGGCGGGCGGCCCCCCCGCCGCCACGATCATGGATTCGAAACCCATGGTGAACATTGTGCCCTTTGGCATGTGCACCAGCATGGCCAATCCGACGGTCGCAGCGGCCACCGCCGCGGCATTGGGTGTGTTGACACCGATGCCCTGCGTACCGAATACGGTCGCACCGTGGGTGCCCGGATCGCCCACCGTCCTGATCGCGAATCAACCGGCGCTCAATGACAGTTCGACATGCATGTGCATGTGGGGGGGCGTCATCAAGATCAATGTGCCCGGCCAATTCACCGTGCAAATTCCGTAGTGTCGTTAAAATGTATTTCGCTTCGGCAACCGGCGAGACTATGTTCGTGATGCCGGGAGGGTGGGGATCATCATGGGTCTGACAGCGCGGCAAGCGGCCGGTTTATTCGCAGGAACATTGGGTTTCGGAGTCCTCAGCTTCGCTTCGGGGCTGATGATCGGCGTCGGCATCGCGCCCAGTGTTTTGGACATGCAGCAACCCGCGCCGCCCGCGTCTCCGGCTTCGCCCGCTTCTCCGGCAAAACCAGCGGCTCCCGCCACCAGTCCAAATACAGGCCCGGCGATCGCTGCTGCGCGTCCAGGTACCGACCCCACAGCAGCTCAAGCCGCCGCAGCGGCTCAACCCGCCGCAGCGGCTCAACCCGCCGCAACGCCGGCCCCCGGAGCGCCAACACAGACCGCCGATGCTTCCGCGGCGCCAACTGCTCCAACTCCGCCGATTCCGGTGAAGGATTTCCGCGTCGGTCTGCCGCTGGAGGAGGTTGCGGCTACGACTGCCGTCAATATCCCGCAAGCCATGATGACCGGCAGTGCAGCGGCAGGTCCGGCAACTGCCGGCGGTGCAAAAATGCCGCCCATGGGGGCCGCAACTGCCTCACCAGCAACACCAGCCGCGATGCCGTCGCCTTTTATGCTGTCCGTGCAGGTGGGCAGCTTCCTGTTGAAACAGAATGCCGATCGTCTCGCGGCGGAGCTGAATTCCAAAGCCTATGCGGCGCAGGTGGTGGTCGCGCAAAATCCCGGCGGCAAAGCCTGGTACCACGTGGTGCTCGCGCCGGTTCGTGACGTCAATGCCGTCACCCAGCTGGCACAGGAATTCAGCGCGACCGAAGGCCGTTCCGCCCAGGTGGTTTCCTGGCTCGAAGGGAAGTAACGGCCGTCAGTGCCCTGATTGGCTGGCGCCTTCGAGCGCGTAGTAGTCTGCCGGATTCGTCTCGTCGCGCCGTTGCCGTGCCAGGGCATTGAATACCAGCGTCAGCACCACGACCGTCGCAAGATTGAACAGCAGCGACCAGATCGCGATGTAGGCGCGGATCGGCTCGCCAAATATGGTCAGCGGATAAATCGCCCCGAAGCTGATGCTAGCGGCCATCCAGGTGCCGCTGACCATGCCGACCAGCCAGCCAATCAGCAATGCGCGCGAATCGAGCCAGCGCGTGTAAAGCCCGAATATCACCGCCGGAAAGGTATGGATGATCCAGATGCCGCCGAGCAATTGCATCTGAATGGCGTATTGAGTCGGCAGGAAGATGATGAACATCAAGGCGCCGAACTTCACCACCAGCGACATCATTTTCGCGGTCCGGCCCTCCGCAGAAGGCGTGCATTCCGGATTGATGAATTCGCGGTAGATGTTGCGGGTGAACAGATTGGCTGCGGCGATCGACATGATCGCAGCCGGCACCAGCGCGCCGATACCGATGGCGGCGAAACCAAATCCGACAAACCAGGAAGGAAATACCTGCAGGAACAGGGCGGGCACGGCGAAGTTGGCGCCGAACTGTTTGAATGCCGCGGCATAGACCGGCATCGATCCGACATTCACCGCCAGCGCCATATAGCCGAGGAGCGCAATCAGCCCGAGCACAAAGGAATAGGCCGGAAGCAGCGCGGCGTTGCGCCGGATCACGTGCCGGCTCGACGACGACAGCACGCCGGTAACCGAATGTGGATAGAGGAACAGCGCAAGCGCCGAACCGACGAACAGGGTCGCATAGCCGGTATAGGCACCGGCATTGTCGGGCAGCAGCAGCTTCTCTTTTGGGACGGCGGCGAAGACTTTTGCCCAACCGCCGAGCTCAGTTGGGATGATGATCACCGCGGCAAAGACGGTGATGTAGATCATCAGGTCCTTGATGATGGCAATGGCCGCGGGGGCTCGCAATCCGCTGAAATAGTCGAAGGCCGCCAGAATCATGAACGCGATGATGAGCGGCAGATAGACCAGCGCTCCGGAGAGCTGCACGCCCATGGCGGCGATCACAACTTCCAGGCCGACCACCTGCAGGGCGATATAGGGCAAGGTGGCGAGGATGCCGGTGAGCGCCACCGCAAGCGCCAGCCAACGGTCGCCATAGCGGCCGCGAACGAAGTCGGCCGCGGTGATGTAGCCTCGCGCGCGCGCCACCGACCACAGCCGTGGGAAAACCACGAATACGAACGGATAAATCACGATCGTATAGGGCACGGCAAAGAACGCCAGCGCTCCGGCGCCGAACGCCAGCGCCGGCACCGCAATGAAGGTGTATGCGGTGTAGAGGTCGCCGCCGAGCAGAAACCAGGTGATGAGCGTGCCGAATTTGCCGCCCGCCAGTCCCCATTCATGCAGATGGTCCAGATTGCCGCGCTTCCACCGAGCCGCGGCAAATCCGACAAAGCTGACAATGGCGAAGAAGAAGATGAAAACGATCAGCGCCGTCCAGTTCAGCGGCATGATTAACCCTCACCGCGGGGTTCAGTCGCGTAATAAACGAAGGCCGTCACGCCCATGCTGACAAAAATCCAGACAAGCTGAAACCAGTAGAAGAAGGGAAAGCCGAACAGCTCAGGCTCGACCGTGTTGTAAAACGGCACATAGACCACGAGCATCGGAATCAGAAGCAGCAGCAGCCACCAGCTGCCGCCATTCTTTTCCGGCTCAACGCCGTTCGCCATCGCCTCCCTCCGTTTCGTTGAGGAATTGATTAAGCCAAGTCTGTTGCGGTGCCAAGCACTTGCGGACGTTGACCGGTCCGGCGGTGGCGGCCTCCACCGGATTGGGCTAGGCTTTCAAGTCCATTTTCGGAGGCGCGCGTGTTCGCCAAGCTCAACCACATCGCGATAGTCAGCGAGAATTACGCCCAGCTCTGCAAATTTTACGAAGCCGTGTTCGGCATGACGACCTCGGCGAAAACGCGCCCGACGCGCGCCGTGACGGTGCGCGACGGCTATATCGGGCTGAACATCAATCCGCGGCGCGCCGGCCGCAGCGCCGGTTTCGACCATTTCGGCATCCAGGTGGAGGACACCGAAACGGCATTCGACCGGATGCGGCGTTATTACCCAAGCGTAAAATGGCTGAAGCGGCCGTCCAACCGGCCCTTTGCCGGAATCACGACGCATGACCCCGACGGCAATGTCTTCGATATTTCGCAGAAAGACATGGCCAACCGGCGCGATGTCTATGTCGAAAATGACGGGCGCGTGAATGACCGCCATGTCGATCATTTCGCTGTCCGGACCATGAATCCGGAAGCGATGGCGGAATTCTATGCCCGGGTGTTCGAGCTGACGCCCATGAACCGCAAGGAAGGCGATCCCAACCATTATCTGAGCGACGGCCACATCACGCTCGTCATCATGCCGTGGTACATCACGAACTACCTCGGTACCGGTATCATCTCCTGCGGCATGGACCACATCGGGTTCAAGGTGGAGAACGTGGACACCTGCAAGGAAGATATCGCGCGGATTGCGGCCGACAATCCGCGCCTGATGCCCGAACCTGTCGGCACCGGAGCCGAGGGCGCCGCATTGGCAGCACTGTTCAAACACTCATGTCCATTCGGAACGCACCATCTCGCCGATTCCGACGGAGTACTGATCTGCATTCATTGAATGGCCGGAGCGGACCATGATCAATCGGCGATTCATTGCAGCATCACTGGCGTGTGGCATCGTCTGCGGCGGCGTATCTGTCGCGGCGGCTGACCCGGTCAGCGATTTCTACAAGGATCATCAGATCACGATGATTCTGTCCGCCGACGCCGGCGGCGGTTACGGCAGCTATGCCAATGCGTTTACGCCCTGGTTGTCGACGCATATTCCGGGAAAGCCGAAAATCATCGTTCAATACATGCCCGGCGCCGGGGGCCTGAGGGCGATGAATTATCTTTATTCATCTGCGCCGAAAGACGGCAGCGTCATTGCGCTGGTCCATTCCAGCGTGCCGTTTGCGCCGCTCTATGGCGAAAGTGCCGCCAAATTCGATCCACGCAAATTCAACTGGCTGGGTTCGATCGATGCCACCAGCGGCATCTGCGTCGCCTGGCACAGTTCGAAAATCAAAACCTGGCAGGACCTGTTCGACAAGCAATATGTCGTCGGTGGTTCCGGCGCGGGATCACAGATGGAAACATTGCCCGCGATGCTGAACAAACTGTTCGGCACCAGGATCAAGGTGATCTCGGGTTATCGGGGCGGCAATGAAGTCTATCTCGCAATGGAGCGTGGCGAAGTCGATGGGCGTTGCGGATCGCTTGTGTCATCGATCAATTCCACTCGGCCCGACTGGTTTCCGCAGAAGAAGGTTTCCGTTCCGGTGCAGATTGCACTTGAGCGGGATCCGGAATTCCCCGATTCACCCGCGTTGATCGAGTTTGCAAAGGATTCGCGCACCAAGCAGATCCTTCAGCTCATCCTGGCACCGATGTCGATGGATCGGCCGATCCTGACGCCGCCCGGAGTCCCGGCCGAACGCGTTGCGGCGCTGAAAACCGCCTTCCATGCGGCAATGATCGATCCGGCCTTTCTGGCCGATGCAAAGAAGCAGCGCATCGAGGTGAAGGAAGTCACCGGCGACAAGGTAGCCCAGATCATCTCCGGGGCATTTGCCATGCCGGCGGATGTGGTGAAGGCCGCCAATGAAGCGATGGGCGGCACTGCCGGCCGCGGCGATTGAGCCGGAAAGTCATCATCACCTGCGCGGTGACGGGGTCGATCCACACGCCCTCGATGTCGCCGCATCTTCCAGTCACGCCTGAGCAGATCATCGACGATGCGCTCGGCGCCGCCGACGCCGGTGCAGCCATCCTGCATCTGCATGCACGCGATCCCGAAACCGGGAAACCGGTCCACACGCCAGAAGCCTTCGCGCGGTTTCTGCCGCGCATCCGGCAGCAGACCAATGCCGTCATCAATCTGACAACCGGCGCGGCCCCCTTCATGAGCGTGGAAGAACGCGTCAGGCCAGCCGCGGTGCTCAAGCCCGAAGTCGCGTCATTGAATATGGGTTCGATGAATTTCGGCCTGTTTCATCTGCTCCAGCGCTATCACGAATTCAAATTCGACTGGGAGCGCGATCATCTGGAGAATTCGCGCGATCTCGTGTTCCGCAATTCATTCAAGGACATCGAGTACATCTTGCGGACATGCAGCGCGAATGGCACGCGCTTTGAATTCGAATGTTACGACATCGGGCATCTCTACAATGTCCAGCATTTTCTCGATCGCGGGCTGATCCGGCCGCCGCTGTTTGTGCAATCGGCGTTCGGAATTCTCGGTGGCATTGGCACGCATTCTGAAGATGTTGCACATATGAAACGGACCGCCGACCGGCTATTCGGCCTTGATTACCGCTGGTCCGTTCTTGGCGCGGGCTCGGCGCAGATGCGGATCGCCGCAATGTCAGCATCCATGGGCGGCAATGTTCGCGTCGGACTGGAGGATTCGCTGTGGGCCGGACCAAAGCGGCTCGCCCAATCCAGTGCCGAACAGGTGCGCATCGTGCGCGGGGTTATCGAACGCCTTGGTCTCGCAATCGCCACGCCGGATGAAGCGCGTGAGATGCTGATGCTGAAGGGCGGCGCGGAAGTGGCGTTTTAAGAACGGCACTTGTAGATTGAGGAGCCGCCGGGGGCGGCCGTAGCAGGAGGGGCGAAATGCGGAAAGTTCTGATTGTGGCGGGGGCGTGCGCAGCGACGCTCGCGGGGTCGCTGTTTGCCTATGCGCAGCAGGGTTCGCCGGAACATCCGATGAATTTCTTCATCACCAGCGTCGGAATGGGCGATGGCGGAAACTTTGGCGGTCTTGCGGGAGCTGATGCGCATTGCCAGCTTCTGGCGAGCCGCGTCGGCGCAGGCAACAAAACCTGGCACGCTTATCTCAGCACGCAGGAACGGCCGGGCCAACCCGCCATCAATGCACGCGACCGGATCGGCACGGGTCCCTGGTACAACGCGTGGGGCGTCATGGTCGCCGAGGATTTGGCGCATCTGCATGGTGATACGCCGGAACTGGCGCGGCTTGGCAACAACATCACCAAGCTGACCAATCTGACGGAAAAAGGTCAGATCGTTTACGGGCTCGGCGATTTCCCCGACCCGCGGGACAACACCATCGCCTATGTGATGAGCACGCCTTACAGCAACCGGCACGAAGTCATCACCGGCTCGAAACCGGATGGCCGGGCCTTTACCGGCACGAATGTCGATTACACGTGCAACAATTACACCAGCAACGCACCGGGGACGAGCGGTCAGGTCGTCAGGCGCAACGGCATCGGACCCGCCGTGCAGGTTGGCATGTCGGACAGCAATGGCGGCGGCAATGGGTCGTGGAATTCAGCCCATTCCACCGGCGGCTGTTCGCAGGCCGATATCGTGCGCACGCACGGCCAGGGCAAGTTCTACTGCTTCGCCATCAACTAAAGCCATTTGGAGAATCGAGATGAAAAAGTTCTTCGCCATCGCTGGTGGCGTGGCGCTTCCGCTGATGGCGGGTTCGATATTTGCTTTTGCGCAGGCGCCCGGCGCTCCCGTACGGCAGGCGCCGCCGCCACGTCAGCCGATGAGCTTCTTCGTCACCAGTGTTGGGCTGGGCAAAGGTGGCGACCTCGGCGGACTCGCGGGCGCGGATGCGCATTGCCAGGAACTGGCGGCAGCCGCGGGATCGATCAAAACCTGGCACGCCTATCTCAGTACGCAGGCGCGGCCGGGTCAGCCCGCCGTCAATGCGCGCGACCGCATTGGTTCTGGTCCCTGGTACAATTCCAAGGGCGCGATCATCTCCGCCGACCAGAACGAATTGCATGGCGACACACTGGAAGCGGCGCAGCAGCATAATGGGTTGTGGAAGCTGTCGATCCTGAACGAGAAGGGACAGATGATCCGGGGCGAGGCCGAAAACGGTAATGTCCATGACATCCTGACCGGATCGACGACCGATGGCCGCGCTTTTGCGGACAATGCGGATCACACCTGCAACAACTGGACCAGCAGCGCCAACGGCGCGGTCAGGGTCGGACATTCGGATCGCATCGGTGGCGGGAACAGTTCGTGGAATTCGTCGGAAGAAGTGCCGTCGTGCAGCCAGCAGGCATTTGGCCAGGCACATGGCGCGGGACTGTTCTATTGCTTCGCCGCAAACTGACGCTGCTAGGAATTTCGGGATAAAGGACGAAGCGGGAGGAGCGTTCTGGCGCCACTCCCGCGGGTTTATTCGATCCGGTTCGACAGTGACCCAATGCGCTCGATTTCGAGCTTCACGATGTCGCCGGATTTGAGGAATTCGCCGCGCGCAAGGCCAACGCCCGCCGGCGTGCCGGTGAGGATGAGATCGCCCGGATAGAGTGTCATTCCTTTCGACAGCTGCTCGATCTGTTCGGCAACGGTGAAAATCATCTCGCGCGTGTTCGAGTCCTGCTTGATGACGTCATTGACCCACAGCTTCAGGCCGAGATTTTGCGGGTCCGGAATGTCGCTCGCCGGCACGATCCACGGTCCAAGCGGACACGAGCCGTCGAAGCATTTCTGGCTCGTCCAGTCATGACCGAAGGGCGATTTGGCATCGACTTCCTGGCGCCGCCCGAGATTGCGTGCCGAAAGATCGTTCGCGGCCGTGTATCCGGCGACGTAATCGAGCGCGTTTTCGGCTTTGACGTGCTTGGCCGGACGTCCAATCACGGCGACCAGTTCCACTTCCCAATCCAGCTTCGGCGAATAATAGGCGGCACGCACGGTTTCGCCCGGATCGGCGACGCAGCGCGTCGACTTCATGAAGTGCCACGGCAGACCGCGATTGGCATTTGGATCGTAGGGGCGGTTCAGCACGCGCGCCATTTCGAGCGCATGGTCGCGGTAATTCGCGCCGGCGCAGTAGATGGCGCTCGGCCAGAGGACCGGAGCGCGCAGCTTCGCGGCGCTGACCGGCGATCCGCCGGAGAGATTACCGGCGCGCTTCCCGATGCGGTCACTGCTGCGCGGCCAATCTTCGAGAATGTCGACAACCGTGCGGTAAGAGGCTTCGCCCGTCGCTTCCGCGGCATCATAAATCGTATCGCCAACAACAATGCCGGCGCGCGGTCCGGTCTTGCCCTGATAGGTTGCCAATCTGAACACGGTCCGGGTTCTCCCTTATTCTCTCGGGTTTCGATGAGCCGCCGCGCCGGAAAGCGCAACTAAAATTTTCGCGGCTTAAGCTGGACCCTCATTTGGTCACAGGTGGCTGTCGTCCCCCGCTTCGGGATCAAGCGCATTGGCGACCGCATCTTTCTTGGGCCGCGGCAAAAGCTTCATGACCAGGATGAACGCCGACAGCATGAGGCAGATGAAGTTTGCGATGATCAGTGGCCATTGCATCCCAAGTGCACCAAATGCAGTCCACAGCGCAAAACCCGAGACCGTCAGCGCATACATTCCTGCGGAGATGTCTTTGGTCTCGCGCGATTTGATGATCTTCCAGGCCTGCGGGGTGAAACTCGCCGTAGAACAGCAGGCCGCCGCATAACCAACTATCGTGACGGCGATATCCGCCATGGCATTGCACCGCTCAAATGAGACGGAGCATTAACCGGCCGATACGCCGCGGGTTCCTCAGCCTGAGCGCCGGATGACCAAAAGCTACCGGCGGCTGACGTCGGGTTCCGGGAATTGGAATTCCCGCCAAGCCGTGCCATTAGCTGTGAAATCCTATTCAGCATCGGCAGGGAGCACCATGATCATCGATTTTCAGCACCATTACACGCCGCCGGCACTCCTCAAGGGCAAGAAAGACGCGGTTTCGGTCGGCATCGACGAACGCGGGAACCCGATGCATCTACTCAACCCGCTGTTGGGCGATATCGATGCCCATGTGCGAATGATGGACCTTGCCGGGATTGATGCCGCGGTGCTGTCCAGCATGGTCGGTTTCGACCAGCCCGATCTCGCCATCTGCCGCACCATTAACGATGACATGAAAGAGGTGGAGAAGAAGCACCCCGGGCGTTTCATTGGTCTCGCCCACGTGCCGGCTTTGAACGGCAAAGAAGCGGCGGCCGAGTTGAAGCGCTGCCGCGTCGAACTCGGATTTCCCGGCGTCGTCATCGCGTCCGAATTGCAGGGCCAGGCGCTCGACAGCGAGGAATTGCGCCCGTTCTGGAAAGCGGCAACCGATCTCGGAATGTATGTTTTCATCCATCCCCTCCCGCGGGTGATCGCCTGGGATAAGGTGTATGCGGACGATCTCGGGCGCATGCTGGGATGGGAATTCTCGCTGATGCTGGCAACCGTGCGGGTCATCAACAGCGGTTTGCTCGATGACCTTCCCGGGTTGAACATCCAATTTGCGCATTTTGCCGGCGGTATCGGCCGCTATCTCGGACGCGTGCGCGGTTTTCAGCAGCGCGACAAATGGGGCACCTCGGGCGTGAAGGGACACAACCGGCGTCCGCCCAAGCCTTTCGACCATTATCTTGAACAGCGTCTGTATTACGACTGCGCCGGATGGGCGGGTCCCGACCACGCCGGGGCCTGGGGCGCGGAATGGGTGCGCTTTGGCATGAACGAAGTCGCGCTCTCGCAACTGGTGTTCGCGACGGATTATCCGCAGGCCGTGCGTGTCGATCAGGAAGTCGCGGACTATGTGAAGCAGGTTCGCGAACTCGGGCCGAATGAGCGCGCGATGCTGGAAGGCATCAATGTCGAGAAACTGATTCCTGATGCGAAGGAGCGTCTGTCGAAGCGCCGTCGCTAAAGGCTGATCGCG
Source organism: uncultured Bordetella sp. (assembly GCA_964446945.1). Lineage (GTDB taxonomy): Bacteria > Pseudomonadota > Alphaproteobacteria > Micropepsales > Micropepsaceae > CAIYRG01. Next base: position 356,413 of record CAYUQO010000003.1, on the reverse strand, counting down.
TCGGCACTCAGATGCGAAAATGGCCCCGCAAACAGACCTGGCTGTGCGAGGGCGAGAGTGTCGATATTCGCGACAACGGTCCGGCATGCAGATAGCTGATCGCCGGACGGCGTGAATGGTGCATCAATCGTGATGGCGGCGATCACGCGCTCGCCAATGTGAATTGGGAACACCGTTTCGCCCCTGCCCGTCTCGCGCCGCCGAGCACGGCCGGAACCGGTTTTGGACCACTTGCGGTAGGCGGCGAGTTCGGGTTTCGGCAGGCCCGCGAGGATTGCCTGGCCGGCCGGTGATTGATGCAGCAGTTGCGCTCCCCCGGGCGGTGGCGACGTCATGACCTCGCCGGTTCCGGGTACGGAGCAAATCCGAACCGCATACCAGCCGGCCGGGACATACAGCGATGCCGTCTCGCCGGAAATTGACGCGAGTTGCCTGAGGTAAGGCAGACACACTTCCCGCATGGGAAAACGGGCGATGACGTTCCTGTGCAGGCTCTCGGCCACCGGGCCGGAAACATAGCGCGAGGACTCGCGATAGCGCGACACAAGACCTGCGCGCCAAAGGGCGTCGAGACTGCGAAAGACGGTTCCTGCCGGGAGCGACAATGCTCGCGCAATTTCAGTTACACCCAGCGGCCGGTCTGAAGCTGCGATCTCATCCAGAACTCGCAGTGCGCGCGCCGCCGAACTGCTCATGCATCAACCACGAAAACCGGCGCCGGGATCAGGCGCGCCTCACGTTCGAGCGGTTCCAGGGCGCTGCGAATTTCGGGCAATCTGGCTTCAATCTCGGGGATATCGAAGCGCTCGCGCGGACCACCAATGGTGATGATCGCATGCGCCCTGTCCTGCGAGTCACACACGGGAAAGATCGCATAAGCGGCGCTGGTGTGATGGGGATTGCGCCACAGCACGTGCCCCGACTTTCGGATGGATTTGATATCCTGCCAGATGCCCTGCGCGGTTTCGCTCGGCGGATCCGGGATGCGCTGGTCGCGATGAAGCGGCGCCGCCGCGCGCAGATAATCGGCGATTTCGCTGTCGCTGCGATGGGCGAGAAGAACGCGCGACATCTTGGTGCAGTGCAGCGGCACCGGATGGCCTCGCTGGCTGCGCAGCACACGAACGCCCCCAGCCTGAATATCGTCCACTGTTACCCGATTGCGGCCGACGATAATCGAGAGGTAGACGCTTTCGCGCGTCAGCGCGTGAAGGCGCTCCAGAACCGGATGCGCAAGCGCCACGATGTCGGTTTCGGCAGCAGAATTGCGCGACAGGGACAGCAATCGCGGTCCCGGTTGATACAACTCGCCTGACGGATCGCGCGCCGCATACCCGGCGGAGGCAAGGGTGGCGAGCGCCCGATGCACCATGTTCTTGTTCATTCCCAGGGCGCGCGAAAGCTCGCTCACGCCGCGCGGCTCGCGTGCATCTGCGAGCGCGAGCAGAACTGTGAGCACGCGCCGGGTCGCCTGATTGCGATACAGCACGCCGGATTCGGCTGGATTTTCACTTGTGATCATGCGCGCGTTTGACCGCCGTGCTTTCGGGCGATAGCATCAAAAAGTAAAAACCATTTCACATACTATAACGAAGGATTGGGAGCAGCAACAGATGGGCAATGTTCAATGACTGCCGACGCGGCCCGCGTGTCACGCGTCGAGACCGCCGGCATTGCGATTGAAGTCGCCGAGGCCGGCACTGGACCGACGCTGCTGTTCCTGCATGGGGGGCACCCGTCCGTCCGCCTCGATCCGAACGCGAGATTCATCGAAGCACTCGCGCCGAGTGTCCGCATCATCGCCCCGACGCATCCCGGTTTCGGCACCACGGCGGCGCCACCGCAACTCGCCACGGTCGCGGACCTTGCCTATTTGTATCTCGACCTGCTGGAAACGCTGAACCTGCGCGACGTGATTCTGGTTGGCGCGTCGTTTGGCGGCTGGGTTGCCGCCGAGATGGCGATCAAGAGCACCGAGCGGCTGTCGCGGCTGGTTCTGATCGATGCGGTCGGCATCAAGCCGGGCGACCGGGAAAGCCGCGACATTGCCGATATCTACGCCATTACGGACCAGCAGCTTGCCGCGATTGCCTATGCCGATCCGCAGAAATTCGCGCGTGACACCAGAAAGCTTCCGGAAGAGGAATTGATCCTGATGGCGCGGTCGCGTGAAGCGACGGGCCGCTATGCCTGGTCTCCCTACATGCACAATCCGAAGCTGATGGGGCGCCTGCACCGGATCCGCATACCGGCGCTGGTGTTGTGGGGAGATTCAGACCGCATCACCTCGCCCGATTACGGTCAGGCCTATGCGCGCGCGCTTCCGGATGCGCGTTTCGCCACGATCGACAGCGCCGGACATTTTCCGCATCTCGAACAGCCGAACGCCACCGCCCGTCACATTCTCGATTTTATTGCCGAAAAGCCGCGCCGCTAAGCCGGGAGATACAGATGAGAGTATTTCAATTTACGGAACAGCCCTATCCGGACGTGTGGAACGATCACAACGGATCGTTGCGGGTCAATCTGCCCAACCGCAAGCTCGATCCGGCACGCGCCGCCGATCTGTTTCATCGCTATTACGACGAGTGGCAATTGGCCGATGAGCTCGGCCTCAACATCATGCTCAATGAGCATCATGCCACCGCGACATGCATGAGCGCCGCCTGCGTGATCGGCCTGTCGGTTCTGTCGCGCATCACCAAAAATGCCCGGCTGCTGGTGCTGGGTTATCCCATCGCCAACCGGCCCGATCCCTTGCGCGCAGCGGAAGAACTCGCGACGATCGACGTCATCAGCCACGGCCGGCTCGAGATGGGTTTTGTGCGCGGCGTGCCGCAGGAAGTGCCGATCGCGAACCTGAATCCGGTGTTCCAGTCGGACCGTTTCTGGGAAGCGCATGATTTCATCATCAAGGCACTGACCAGCCATGACGAACCATTCAACTGGGAAAGCCAGAATTTCCAGTACCGGCACGTCAACATCTGGCCGCGCTGCTATCAGCAACCGCACCCGCCGGTATGGAGCACGACGGGAAGCACCCAGACCGCCCGCAAACTCGGCACCTATGGCTATGTCATGGCGACGCTCGGTACCGGCTATGACACGCGCCGGCTGTACAATGCGTATCGGCAGGGTTACGCGGAAAGACACAATGGCGCAGCCGCGCCCGCCGATCGCTTCGCCTATCTCGGACTCGTTGCGGTGGGCCGGACCGAGGCAGAAGCGCGCCGCCGCGCCGAACTGATCGCGAGTTATCCGCGATCATCAAGCATCGTCTTTGCGCCGTTCCGCAATCCGCCCGGCTATCTCTCGATCGAAGATAATGTCCGTATGCTGAAAGGCGAAGGACGGCCGCGCAGTTACACGAAAGACGGCCGAGTCGTCGAAATGGCAAAAGGCAGCGTGCAGGACCTGATCGATGCCGGCGTGATGTTCTGCGGCACGCCGGATCAGGTGTACGACCAGATCGTGGACTTCGTCGACCACTGCGGCGGCATGGGCAATCTTCTGATGATGGGCCATGCGGGTCCGATGTCGCATGAGGACACCGTCGAAAACCTCACCATCTTCGCGCGCGAGGTTTATCCACGGCTGAAGGAATTGCGTCAGCCGGAACCGGTCGAAGCCGCTGCTCAGTAATACCATGGCGGATTTCGCAAGCCGGCACATCCTGGTCGAGGGGATGCGGACGCATTACCTCGAATCAGGCGAGGGCTTTCCGGTTATTCTGCTGCATTCCGGCGAATTCGGCGGCTGCGCAGAGCTGTCGTGGGAATTCACAATTCCCGCGCTCGCCCGCCATTTCCATGTGATCGCGCCCGACTGGCTCGGATTTGGCGAGAGCGCGAAAATTTTCAGCTTCGACGACATGCGCGGGTTGCGCGCGCAGCATATCGCCGCGCTGCTGAAAACGCTGTGCATCGACCGCGCGCATTTCATCGGCAATTCCATGGGTGGCGGAATGCTCGCGGCGGTCGCCGCCCAGGATCAGCCGATCTGGCCGATCGAAAAACTGGTGCTGGCAAGCGCGGGCGGATTTGCGCCGGTCAATGACGCCCGCAAAGTTCTGAATTCCTATGACGGCTCGCGCGACCACATGCGCCGCATTGTGGAAACCACGCTGCTCGTCAGTCCCTTGCGCCATGACGAAGCCTATCTTGACCGGCGCCACAGGCTGTCGCTTGTGCCGGGCTCGTGGGAGTGTACGGCGGCGGCGCGGTTCCGCAGGCCGGGCGTCAAACCGGGTGAACGCGAGGACACGAATTACCGGAATATCAAACGTCCGACTTTGATCATCGCCGGCGGCAAAGACCCGCTGCGCGAGCCGGGCTACGCGAGGGAGTTGCAGAAAGAAATCGAAACTTCCGAACTGGTTGAGTTCCCGGATGCGGGCCATTTTCCGCATATCGACATGCCGGAACAGTTCAACGAGGTGGTGATCGGTTTCCTGTCACGCTGATGTTGCTCGAAGCTCCCGCGTTTGCTGTGGCCGGATGGCGAAAACCGGGTTAGGTTCGAACGCGTTGACTGCAATGCGGAGCGGAAATGGCCGGAAGCGGCGAGATTATCGACACCGATGTCGTGATCAACCGCTCCCCTGTGGGCGCGCTGCAGATCATGGTTGGCGTGCTTGGCGCGCTGATCCTGTTTGTTGACGGATTCAACACGCAGGTGATCGGCTATATCGCGCCGCAGATCGCAAAAGCCATGCATCTTGGGCGCGACGAGCTCGCCTGGGTTTTGTCGGCGGACAAAGTCGGTCTTCTGATTGGTTATCTCTTCGTGGCACCATTGTCCGGCCGCTTCGGCCACAAGCGTGTTGCTATCGGCTGCATCCTGTTTTTCGGCCTGCTCGCCTGGATCACGACTTTCTCAGGCAGCGCGACGGAGCTGTTCATCTTCCGCCTGCTCACCGGCATTGGGCTCGGCGGCGCGCTTCCATCGGGTGTTGCGCTGACCGGAGAATATTTTCCGAAAAGCCGGCGGTCGACGTCGATAACGTTCATCTATTGCGGACTGTCGTTCGGACAGCTCTCCGCCGGTGAAGTTGCCAACGCGCTATTGCAGCCGCTTGGCTGGCAGGGCGCGTTGTGGGCCGGAGGCGGATTGGCGCTGTTGCTTGCAGCGACGCTCACCGCGCTGATGCCGGAGTCGCTCGAATATCTCGTCAACCGCAGCGGCAAGCCGGAGACCGCGGGACGCATCCTCGCGCGGATCGACCGCAATCTGCGGCTCGAGGGCGGCACCAAACTCGTATCCGGTGAACGCAGCAACGACCGGCTCACAATCTGGCAGCTGCTGCCGCAGCTATTCCGCTCCAACCGGACCTTCGGCACGCTGGTGATCTGGTTTGCACTCGGCATGAACCTGACCGTCAATACTTCGCTCCAGGTCTGGCTGACGAAGATCCTGGTCGATAGCGGATTTCCTCAGCACACGGCGATCATCGCGACGGAAGCATCATTCCTCGCCGGCATGATCGGCGCATTCATCATTGGCCCGCTGATGGACCGGTTCGGCGCCTATCGCGTCATCACCGGTTTGTTCACGGCTGGCGGATTGATCAGCCTGTTGCTTGGACTTTCGCTGTCATGGGAGGCGGCGGCCCTGATTGCGGCTTCGTCCTTCGGTTCGGGATTCTGCACCAGCGGTGTGCAAAAGGGCGGCAACGCGCTCTGCGTTTATTTTTATCCGACGGCATTGCGCTCCACCGGTCTCGGATGGGGACTGGGAATCGGCCGCATCGGCGCAATCATTGGCCCACTCATGGTCGGATATCTGCTGACCGGCGGGTGGTCTCCAGCCGCAGTGTTCGCCGCGACGGCGGTGCCGATGGCGTTGGGCGCGATTGCAGTTGCGGCCATGGGCAGAGCCTATGGCGCAGCACCTGCCGAACGCGCGGAGACTGAACCCGCGGGACAAACTGCAGCCGCAAAAGGTTGAGTTCCATGGAATCTGAAACCGTCGCTGCCATCGATACCGACGCGCTCATCAATCGGCTGTCGATCGGCCGCCTGCAAATCATGGTCGCCGTGCTTTCCGGCTGCGCCCTGCTGGTCGAAGGATTCAATACCTCGGCAATCGGCTACATCGCACCGCAGATCACCCGGCTGTGGCACGTGCCGAACAGCACGCTCGGTACGATTCTCAGTGCCGACATGGTCGGACTGCTCCTCGGTTATTTGTTCGTGTCACCACTTTCGGCACGCTTTGGTCACAAGCGGCTGCTGATCGCGTGCACGGCTGCGTTTGGCGCCATGACATTCCTGACCATCACAGCGAATGGCGTGCCGCTGCTTCTGTTCTTCCGGTTTCTGACCGGCATCGGGGTTGGCGGTGCGATGCCGAGTGCGGTTGCGCTGACCGGCGAATATTTTCCCGAACGCATGCGCTCGAGCTCAATCACCCTGATTTACATCGGGTTCTCGCTCGGGCAGATCGCGGCGGGCGTGGCATCCGGTCTGCTGCTCGAACCGTTCGGCTGGCGAGCTGTGCTGGCGACCGGCGGCATCGGCACCATCGGGCTGTCGGTTCTGTTCGTTTTCGCCCTGCCGGAGTCACTCGAATTCCTCATCAATCGCGGCAAAGGAAGCGCGCAAGCCGCCAATATCGTCAGGCGTATGGCACCTGGATCAGGGATTTCCACCACAACCCGCATCACCGCCGGACGGCATGCGCAGAGTGTCCGGCTTCGCCAATTGGTGCAGGATGGCCGCGCCACCGGAACCCTGCTGATCTGGGCCGGCATGTTCATGAACCTGATGATCTATTTCTTCCTGCAGAAGTGGCTCACGTCTTTGCTGGTGCAATCGGGGCTGTCGCAGCAGATCGCGATCCTGGCGACAACGATCGGCCTCGCAGGCGGCATCGCTGCGGCGATCATCATCGGTCCCCTGATGGATCGGTATGGTCCGTATGCGGTGGTTTCCGGGCTGTTCGCCTTGTCGGCACTGTCGGTCGTCGTGATGGCCAGAATCCTGGTGTCTCCAGTACCGTGGCTGACGGTGGTTGTTTCATTCTTTGTCGGCTTTTGTCTTTCCGGCGGTCAAAAAGCCAACAACGCGCTGTCGGTATTCTTCTACCCGACGGCGCTGCGCGGAACCGGAATTGGATGGTCGCTCGGAATCGGCCGCTTCGGCGGCGTCATCGGCCCGTTTATGGCGGGTGTCATGCTGGCCGGGGGGTGGTCGCCGGGTGAGCTATTCTACGCTGCGTCCGTGCCGATGCTGCTTGGCGCGTTGGCGATTGCCGCGATGGGGCTGATTTATTCGCGCGCTCCTGCGGTCGCGGGCGCGACGAGGGACTTGCTTCGGCCATGACGGGAACACGTCTGATCGCCGATGTTGGCGGCACGAATGCGCGATTTGCCCTGCTAGAAGGCGCGGATTTCGACCATGTCGAGGTCATCGCAGTGGCCGATTGCGACCGCATCGAGGATGCCGTCGCCAAATACCTTGCCGGGATTCCAGCCGACAAGAGCCCGGACGAAGCCGCATTCTCGGTCGCAGGACCGGTGACCGGCGACAAGATCGTCATGATGAACAGCCCCTGGATGTTTTCGGCCGAAGGGATGCGGCGGGAGTTCGGGTGGAAGCAACTGCACGTCATCAATGACTTCGCGGCAAATGCGCTCTCGGTCCCTGAAATTCCCGCTGAGTTGCGGCTGCAGATCGGCGATGGCTCACCTGCGCGCAATATGCCCATAGCGGTGCTCGGTCCGGGAACGGGACTCGGCGCGGGCGGCCTTGTACCCGGTCCGTCGGGCTGGATCGCGGTTGCGGGTGAAGGTGGAAATGTCACGCTGGCCGCATCCGATTCCCGCGAATCCGCAATCATCGACATCCTGCGGCGGCAATATGCGCATGTCTCGGCCGAAATGGTGTTGTCCGGTCCCGGGCTGGTCAACCTGTATGAATCTCTCTGCGAACTTGCCGGAAAACCGGCAACGCCGTCCACGCCGGAAGACATCACGAACCTCTATCCCGGCTGCGATCCGCAGCGCCGCGAGGCCGTCGCGCTGTTTTGCGCCATTCTCGGAAGCTTCGCCGGCGATCTTGCGATGACATTCGGTGCACGGGGCGGCGTATATGTCATGGGTGGTATCGTGCCGAAGATTTATGAGATATTCCGCCACTCGCAGTTCCGCGACCGCTTTGAAGCCAAGGGCCGCTACCGGAGTTACCTGTCGCCAATTCCAACCTACGTCGTCGCCCATCCGTTCCCGGCATTCCTCGGACTGAAAACGCTGTTCAAGAATTGAGATGACGCGAAATCTGACGCGCACGGATTTTTGCCGCGGCCTGGCGGGCATCGCGATTTCCGCTGTTTGCGGCAATGCGAACGCGGCTGTTCCGGCGGTGAAGCTCACCATTCCGGCGGCCAAAGGCGGAATCAATGATCTGGCCGGGCGGCTCGTGGCGCGGCACTTCGGCCGTTTTCTGCCCGGAAGTCCTGCCGTCGAGGCGGTGAATGACGAGCGCAGCGGCGTTGCGCTCGCGAACCGTTTTGCGCAACAGCCAAACGGGGGCGCTATCGAAATTGCCATTCTCCAGCGCGCGGTGCCGCAACTCGCGATTCAGGGCGACAGCACCACGCATTTCGATCCGCTGAAACTGACATGGCTGGGGAGCCTGTCATCTTTCGCAAACGATGCTTACGTGTTGATCGTGGCCTCACGGCACCCGGCAAAAACGGTTTGTGATCTCGCGCCTCCGGCGCCGCCCGCGCTGATCGGCGGCGATACGCCGGGATCGACCAACCTCACATTCGCGCTGGTCGCGCGCGACGCGCTGAAACTCAACATCGAGGTGAAGGATGGATTCGCCGGTGCCGCCGGCATGTTCTTCGCCATGATGGATGGCGATCTCGATGGCCAGGTGATCGGGTTGAATTCTCTGATGGCCAATCAGCCGCAGCTTTGGAAAAACAGGGATGTGCGGCCGCTGCTTCAGTTTGGGCGGCGCACCCGGCATCCGCTGTTGCCGGATGTTCCGCTGGCGAGCGAATACACGCATGATCGTGACGCGCTGGCACTGGTTGCATTTGCCGAAGCGCCACTCGCCATGGCTCTTCCGTTTGTCGCGCCGGCAGGTCTCGCGCCAGCGCAGGCTGCGACGCTGCAGCGTGCGTTCGCCGAAATGATGCGCGACCCCGAATTCCTCGCCGACGCAAAAAAGGTGGATTTGGACATCACGCCGGTAAGTGGTGCCGAGGTGCGCAATGTCATTGCTGCCATGGCCGCAACGCCGAAGGATCTGATCGCGCGCTACAACAAGATCACGGAAATCTAGAGCGCAATCCGGCGAAGTGTGAGCGGTTCGCCGACAGATTGCGCGACAATTAAGAATCTGGAGCGTGATCCAACTACGTTTAATTGGATCACGCTCTAGGCGGCGACAGGAAACAGTACCGAAACTTTCAGACCGGGATCATTGTCGCCGAGTGACAGCCGGGCTTCGTGGCGCTTGGCGATCGCCGCAACCAGACTCAATCCGAGACCGCTGCCTTCGGTGGTGCGGCTGGATTCCAGACGATAGAACGGGCGCAGCACTTTTTCGCGCTCCTGCGGCGGAATGCCAGGACCGGTATCGCAAACCGCAAGCTCGAGATTTTCGCCAATCTGATTGGCTTTCACCGAAATCCGCGATCCCGGCGGACAATAGCGTATGGCGTTGTCGACCAGATTGGCGACCATCTGGGTCAGCAGTTCCGGATCGGCGGATACATGCAAGCCGCTTCCCACATCGGAATCCAGCTTGAGGCCGCGATCTTCCGCAGCCGGAGAAAAATCTTCGACAATGCCGGTCAGCAATGCCGATACGTCGATGACGCGCTTCCCGGAAACGCGGCCGCCGGCTTCGATCTGGGCAATTCGCAGCAGCGCTCCAAAAGTTTCAAGAATGGAATCTACCTGCCGGATCGAATGCCCGAGGACTTCCTGCAATTCGGCGGCCGTATGATCGTGCCGCTTCGCGTGCTCCAGCCTCTGGCGCAGCCTCGTCAAAGGCGTGCGCAAATCATGGGCAATATCGTTTGAGACCTGCCGCATGCTGCGCATGAGATCTTCAATCCGGTCGAGCATGGCGTTCATGCCGGCGGCGAGCTCGTCGAACTCGTCCTGGGTGCCGCGGACCGGCACGCGCTGGGACAGGTCACCGGCCATGATGGCACGCGCCGTGCGATTGACGGTATCCACGCGCTTGAGCACCGTCATGCCGACAATTGCGGTACCGAGGCCGGCGAGAATCAGTGTAATGACGATCTCGACCCCAAATGTCCGCAGGATGAGCTCGTTCATCTGCCTGAGAGTCGCGGTATCCTGACCGACGAGCAGATAATCGCCGTTCTGCAGACGGTAACCATGTGCCCGGATCTGCAGTATCTGGCCGTCAATGGGGCGTTCGAGCGTGGTGGGACCAAGGATGGGCGTCATGGGCGGAATATTTCCGGTGATCCTGTGCCCCTGCGCGTCCTGCAGCAGATAGACCCCGCGCACATCCTTTCTCAGACGCATATGGCTGTCGATGATCGCCGGCAATTTTGCGATTCCGTCCGATCCGGCTTCATCCAGAATCGAAGCGTATTCCACGTCGATTTCGTTGTTTTCGTCGCGCGCGGCATAGTCGCGGGCAAACCAGTAGGTGACCCCGAACAGGATCAGCACTGATGCCGTCAGCATCGCCGCGTAGAAAACGGCCAGGCGGAAGCTCGAACTGTGAAAAAGCTTATTCTGGCGCACGGAGGCAGTAACCCGCGCCGCGAACCGTGTGGATCAGCTCGGGGGTGAAGCCCTTGTCGATTTTCGTCCGCAGACGGCTCAAATGGGATTCGACGACATTCGTCTTCGGATCGAAATGGTAGTTCCAGACATTGTCGAGCAGCATGGTCCGGGTCACGACCTGGCCGGCATGGCGCATCAGATATTCCAGCAGCCGGTACTCGCGCGGCTGAAGCTGAATCTCGTGCCCGCCGCGCTTCACGACATGCTTGACGACATCGAGCTCGAGATCGGCGACCCTGAACTGCGTATCGATCGTCGTGCCGCGCGGGCGCCGCGACAGGGCCCTCACGCGCGCCACCAGTTCCGAGAACGCGAACGGCTTCACAAGATAATCGTCGCCGCCGGCATTCAGCCCGGTTACCCGGTCGTCGATGCCCGACATGGTTGTCAGAAACAGGATGGGCGTCTCAATCCTCGCCGCCCGGAGGGTCTTGACCAGCGTCAATCCGTCGAGTTCGGGCAACATCCGGTCAATGATCAGGAGGTCGAAATTTTCGGTCATGGCCAGGAACAAGCCGTCGCGCCCGGCGCGCGACCAGCTCACGGCGTGGCCTTCCTCTTCGAGGCCGCCGGTCAGGTAGCCCGCGGTTTCACTGTCGTCTTCGACGACCAGAATTCTCATAGCCGCCACCTCCGCAGATGTTTATGCCGATTCTGCCCGGATTCGGCAATTTTTGCGACACTCCTGACACAAAGGTTACCAAGTTCAAACGAATTGGCCAAACCTCCATAACCTCTTCTTTATCAGATTGCGCCCGCGAAACTTCTTCATCAGATTGCGCCCCGGAAATTGTGAAGCTTCAGGATTGCGTATGGACGGGCTTGAGATTCGGTATTTTGCGAAAAAACTTTTCGTTGTCAGTGCGGTGGCGCTGTCGCTCGCCGGCTGCGAGACTTATGCACCTGCGCCGTTGCCGACGACGCCAAATCTTCTTGATCGTCTGCCGATCCAGCAGCCTGGCCCGGTCGATATGGATCAAATCGCCACGATCGCGGCCATCAACAATCCCGATCTGAGGTCGGCCCGATTCAAGAGTGGCGTCGCCGAGTCTCAACTTTTCCAGGCCGGCATCCTGCCAAACCCGCAGCTCGCGGCGGGTTTGAACTTCCCGACCAATCAAATCGCAGGTCCGAATGCGGCGTGCCAGCCAGAATGCGAACACCCGGGCACAGGTTACGATTTTGGGCTGACTTACGACCTCCAGACATTCTTTACTCAGAGCGCAAAAATCGCGTCCGCGGCAGCAGCGCGCGATCAGGCGGTGCTGAATGTTCTGTGGCAGGAATGGCAAACCGTGCAGCAGGCGCGCACGCTGTACGTGACCGGTGTGAATGCCCAGGAAAAGAGCGTGCTCTACCAGTCGGCCGAAGAGCGCTACGAGGTTCAGTCGCAGCGTTCGCAGCAGGCGCTGCGGACCGGCGATGTTACCTTTGACACGGCCGGGACCGATCTTGCCGCCATGCTCGATGCCCGTAGCCAGCTTCGCACCACAGAGCGTGCCGCGTCGCAAAACATCTTCAACATCAGAGCCTTGATCGGCGTGACACAAAACGTTGATGTTACTTTAAAGCCCCTGGGAGTCCCGGATATACCGGACCGGGCTGCCGTGGAGGCGGCACTTGCAAAAGTCGCGCAAATCCGCCCGGACTTGCGCGCTCTGCAAGCCGGGTATCAAAGCCAGGAGGAGAACGTGCGCGAGGCCGTACTGGCGCAATTTCCCAGCATCGCGTTTGGCGTCACGCGGAGCAGCGACACGCCGGGTGATCGCTCCGACATCGGCAAAGTGGTTCACATCCTCAGCATCGGCGCCACGATCAACCTTCCCCTGTTCGATCACAATCAGGGTAATATTGCCATCCAGCGGGCTACGCGGGCGCAGCTTCTGGCGGAGTATCAGGCACGGCTCGACCAGACCACAAGTGACGCGTGGCGCATCTGGAACGAAATGCAGGAGCTGAATACCGCATATAATGAAGTCGAGATGAGCCTGCCGCAGCTTCAGTCCAATGCCGATGCAGCGGAGCGCGCCTATATGAGCGGCGATCTCGCCGCCCTCACCGCGGTCGCATTGCAGAGTGCATTGATTACGCGCGAAGCCGAGGCGGCCGATTTGAAACAGTCGCTGTGGAGCGACTCCATTGCTCTGGCCAGCGTGTTGGGCACGCAGGTCGAACCCGTAGTTGAAACGAAGGAAACAATGCCATGAAGCATCCGCTTCTCAGATGGACCACATGGGCCAGCCTGTTTGCTACGGTGATCATTCTTGGTGGCATCGGCTATTACGCCGGCCTGTTCGGCGGCGCCGACAAACCCGATGCGGCCGCCGGCGGCGATGCCGAAATCAAGGGCACGGCGATGGTCACCACCACGGATGCTACCCAGGGCTCGCTGTCGCCGACCGCGACGGCCTATGGCACGATCACTTCGTCGCCGCAGAGCTCCTTCGTCATCCAGATTCCGCGTGACGGCGTGTTCAAATCCGTGAATGTCCGCGAGGGCGATCTGGTGCGCAAAGGCCAGCCGATCGTGACGGTCGTCACCGCCGCTGCCAATACGACGGCCTTTGCGCAGGCGAAGTCAGCCGTCGATTTTGCCAATCGCGACGTGCAACGCGTGGAGCGCCTCTTCAACGAGAAGCTCGCCACCAACGACCAGCTCGCGACCGCGCGCAAAGCTCTGGAAGACGCAAAGATTCAGTTCGACGCCCAGGCCAAAATCGGCGCCGGTGACGGCGAACAGACGATCCGCGCCCCTTTTGACGGCGTGATCACAGGCCTGATGGCAGTGGCGGGCGACAAGGTGCAGGCAAACAACGCCATCGCAACGCTCGTCAGCCGCACCAATCTGGCGGTTCAGCTCAATCTCGAACCCGATGACGCGGCAAAGCTCGCCCCCGGTGCGAAGGTGACGCTGGCCAACACCTTTGGCGGCGATCCGATCGAAGGCAAACTCCGCTCCATCGGCGCCACGGTCGATCCGATGACCCATCTGGTCAAAGCGCTTTGCGATGTTCCGGCGGGAATGGCGTCCCATTTCGAATTGGGCGCCACTGTGGTTGCCAAAATCGACCTGCCGCCAAAACAGGGCATTCTGGTGCCGCGCTCGGCGCTGCTGGAAGATTCCAGCGGTCCCTACATCTTCACCATCTCCGAAGACACCGCACACAAGCAGAATGTGAAAGTGCTGGTGGAAACCGACGACAAGGCGCTGGTCGACGGCGTCGATCCTGCGCTGGGCACGAAAGTCGTCGTGGATAACAACACTGAACTGGATGACGACACGCCGGTCCAGGAGGCCAAGTCATGAATCTCGCCCTTTGGGCTTCACAGCACCGCCGGTCGCTGATCTTCGCGCTGCTGGTGGCGGCGCTGGCCGGCGCCGTCAGCGCTCTTGGTCTGCCGGTTGCCCTGTTTCCGCAGGTCAGCTTCCCGCGAATTGCGATCACCGTGGATACCGGCGACCAGCCGGCCAGCCAGATGATCACGCTGGTGACACGCCCCGTCGAACAGGCGGTGAAAAGCGTGCCCGGCCTGCTCGAAGTGCGTTCCACGACCACCCGCGGCACGTCCGAGATGGCGCTGAACTTCGACTGGGGCACCGACATGTCGACGGCGACTCTGAAGGTTCAGGCCGAGATCAGCCGGCTTTTGCCGTCCCTGCCGCAGGGCACCACGTTCGACATTCGCCAGATGAACACCAACGTGTTCCCGGTGGCGGCCTACAGCCTCACATCGGATAAGCTGCCTCTGCTGAAAATCCGCGAGATTGCCGAAACCGAACTTCTGCCGATCCTGTCGTCCATCAAAGGCGTACAGCGTGTGGAAGTGCTCGGTTCGGCGCCGCGCGAAGTGCGTATTGATGTCGATCCGGTCAGGCTGTCCAGCCTTGGCCTTGCGATGGACGATGTGGTCAAGGCGCTGCAGAGCGCCAATGTGCTGCAGTCCGTCGGTCTGGTGGAGGATCGGCACAAACTCCTGCTGACGCTGGCCGATAATCAGCTCAAGACGGCTGAAGATGTCCGCAACATCGTCCTGCACACCCAAGCCCCTCCGGCGGCCAATGGCGCTGCACCGGGCCCCGGCGGCACGATTCCATTATCCAGCATCGCGCGGATTTATGAGACCGAAGCGCCGAATTACGGCATCGTCACCGCACAGCCGTGGGACGCGAACAGCAATGCCGCTCACAAACCGGGAATTGGCAAGCCCGCCATCATCCTGCAGGTGAAGCAGCAACAGGACGGCAACACCGTCCAGATCGTCAATCAGATCAAGTCGACGCTCGCAGCCTATGCGCCGAAGCTGCCGAAGGATCTGCATATCAGCAACTGGTATGACCAGAGCGAGTTGATCGTCGGTTCGGCCAACAGCGTGTTCGAGGCGGTGCTGATCGGTGTCGCGCTCGCCGCGCTCGTGCTGCTCGCATTCCTGCGCGATTTCAAGGTCACCGTCATTACTCTGATTGTCGTCCCTGCGGTTCTCGCTTCGACCGTGCTGCTGCTCGCGGTGCTCGGCATGAGCTTCAACATCATGACGCTCGGCGGTATGGCGGCGGCAATCGGTCTGATCATCGATGATGCCATCGTCATGATCGAGCAGATCGAACGACGGCGGCGCAGTAGCGGAGAAAAGGGGCGTGAGGAAATTCGCGCCGCGACATGGGAATTCCTCAAGCCGCTGGCCGGGTCCTCGGCTGCCACCACGATCATTTTCATTCCACTCGCGTTCCTGAGTGGCGTGACAGGGGCATTCTTCAAGTCGCTCGCGCTGACATTGGCCTCTTCACTCGTCGTGTCATTTATGGCGGCATTCTTCGCGATCCCGCTGCTCGCCGACTACTTTCTCACGGCAAAAGAGCACCACGACCGCAACGGCGCGATTTTCCGCCGTGTTCTGTCGGGCTATCGCCGGATCTTTAACGGATTACTGCGCAGTCCGGCGCTCCTCTTGCCGGTGCTCGCAGGTTTCCTGGCCGTCGGATATCTCGCCTACACGCATGTCGGCTCCGGATTCATGCCGGTGATGGACGAAGGCGGATTTGTCTTCGACTACATTGCTCCGCCGGGGAACTCGCTGCAGGACACCGACAAGATGCTGCGCCAGGTCGAGCTGATCATCAGCCAGACACCAGAAGTGCAGGCCTATTCCCGGCGTACTGGTTTGCAGCTTGGCGGCGGTCTCACCGAACCCAATACCGGTGACATCTTCATCCGGCTGAAGCCGCAGCCGCGCCGGCCGATTGAAGACGTGATGAACGAAATCCGGACCAAGGCACAGATGGCCGTTCCGGGGCTCGACATCGAAACGGCGCAATTGATGGAAGACCTGATCGGCGACCTCACCGCAGTGCCGCAACCGATCGAGGTCCAGATCTTCGGCGATGATCCGAACGTTCTGTTGCAGGTTGCACCGAAGGTTGCCAACGCCATTCAGGCCGTTCCGGGTATCACCGAAATCGAGAATGGCGTCGTAATCGCCGGTGACGCATTCGACATTCACGTCGATCCGGTCAGGGCGGGCGCGGAAGGCCTGACGCCTGACGCCGTTACCAGCCAGGTCAACACCTATCTGACGGGGACGGTCGCAACCCAGTTGCATGAAGTTGACCGGAGCATCGACGTGCGGGTGACGATCCCCGCGAACTTGCGCCAGACGCCCGCCGATCTTCGCGCTCTGCGGATCGAGGCTCCCGATGGCCATTATGTGCCGCTGAGCCGGGTTGCGAATGTTTCGCTTCTGACCGGATTGCCGGAAATCACGCGTGACAATCTGAAGCCAATGGTGGCGGTCACGGCGCGTATTGTCGGGCGCGATCTCGGCACCACAGCCGCGGATGTGAAGGCGTTGCTGGATAAATCCGACCTGTTCCCGGCCGGCACCTATTATCAACTGGGCGGACTCTATGCCCAGCAGCAGATTGCATTCCGCGGTCTGATGGTTGTGTTGGGCGCCGCAGTCGCTCTCGTCTTCTTCCTGCTGCTCTATCTCTATGAAAGCGTGAAGACGGCGGTTGTGATCATTGCCATGCCACTGGGCTCCATGGGCGCGGTGTTCGTCGGATTGTGGGCCACCGGGATTGAGCTGAATATTTCAGCCATGATGGGCATGACCATGATCGTCGGTATCGTGACCGAGATCGCGGTGTTCTATTTCTCGGAATATGAACTTCTGACCCGGGAAGGCATGTCGCATGACCGGGCAGTTCTGGAAGCCGGCGTGAACCGGTTCCGGCCAATCGCGATGACGACCATCGCCGCTATTCTGGCGCTGCTGCCCCTTGCAATTGGCCTTGGCGAGGGTTCGGCCATGCAACAGCCGCTGGCGATTGCGATCATCTCCGGATTGATCGTGCAAATGCCGCTGGTTCTGCTGGTGATGCCGCTGGCGTTCTGGTTGTGGACCCGTAAATCAAGCAGCCAGACCGCGGAAGTATCTGCGTTTGGCGCCTCGAAATTGCCGGCCGCGGCTGAGTGACATTCGAATCCGTCGCACCGTCAGGCATGGCCTGCGGTGCGGTTTGGATGTAAGTAAAAGCGAAGTTTCGGCTATGATCCGGGACAAGGACGCTTGTCTCAGGATCTTTCAAGGGAGGATATCCATGAAAGCGATTTCGATCGCGACTCTGCTGTTGTCGGTGGGCGTGGCCGCAGCCGCCTATGCTGCCGCTCCGGATTACAAGATTACCGACCGCATCAAAGTGCAGGATGGCGGGTTCGACTACGCCACTTTTGATCCTGCGACAGGCCAGGTGCTGATGGCGCGGCCGAATTTCACCACCACGATCGATGTGAAGACCGGGAAAGTTGGCGAAATCAAAGCCGCGGCGCGCGGCCATATCGCACTGCCGATCCCGGGAACATCGCTTTTGGTTGTCACGCAGCGCGCCGGAAACATCCTGGTCGTTGATGGCAAGACCGACAAAGTCGAAGCCACGCTGAAAGGCGGCAAGAATCCGGACGGCGCAGTTTATGATCCGGCGACCAAGCTGGTTTTCGCGATGAATCACGACAGCGGTGATTCAACCGTTATCGATCCTGTTGCCAAGAAGCTCGTCGGCACGATCCCAATCGGCGGCGATCTGGAATTTCCGGTCGCGGACGGCAAGGGCAAGGTCTTCGTCAACATCGAAGACAAGAATCAAATCGCCGTCATCGACACCAAGGCAAAGAAGGTCCTGACTCGCTACACGCTGAAGAATTGCGATGGGCCAACGGGTCAGGCCTATGACGCCGCTGATGGTTATCTGATCTCGTCCTGCGACGGCACCGCGAAGATCCTCAAGGCCGACACAGGCGCCGAGGTCGCATCGCTGAAGATTGCAAACCAGCCGGACGCAGTGATTTTCGATGCCCAGAGGAAACTGGCATTCGTTCCCTGCCGTACGCCGGGCGTGCTCGAAGTGATCTCACTTGCCAATCCCGCGAAGCCGGAAGTTGTGCAGCATCTCCAAACTCAGCTGGGAACACGGACGGGCACAATCGATCCCGCCACCGGGAAGATCTACATGATGGCGGCGAAGTTCGGCGCTCCGGCAACTGCCGGAGGCCGTCCGCAGGCGCTGGAATCCACATATGACGTTCTGGTGGCCACGCCTTAATCACCGTTTCTAATGCGGCCGGAGAACCGGCCAGCTCCAGGGCAGTTTTGCGTTGAACCGCAAAACTGCCCTTATTTTTATCATCGGCAGCCTCCACCGCCGTCGCGCCGAAGCGGGCGAAATTCAGAATCGTCAGGACACTGGCAAATTGTTGGTGCTAATCTTGCTCTGGTTTCAAAATTCGCTTCATGCCGGGGATGGGATTCAAGCGAATTTCGCGATCGCGACATTACGGGAGAGGAGTGACATGAAACTGTGGATTTGTGCGTCGATTTTGGCGCTGCTGCCGGTGGTGGGAATGGCTGCGGATGCGCCCCCCGATTGGGCCTATCCAGTGGCCCCGCCGGATTACAAGGCGCCGCCGGATAATGGCCAGGCGAAACATGTCAAAGGCAGCACCCTCGCCTTCAGCCAGAAAGACGTGGACAATTCGTTCGATCCACCAGATTGGTTTCCGAACGAACATGCGCCGATGCCGCAACTGGTGGCGCATGGCAAGGCGCCGGCCGTGCATGCCTGCGATCAATGCCACCTCGCGACGGGCCGCGGCCATCCTGAGTCGGGCAATCTCGCGCATTTGCCGGCTGATTATATTGTCGAGCAGCTCGATCAATTCCGCAGCGGGAACCGCAGGAGTTCTGTTGCCCGCCGTTCCTCCAACATGATCGAGTTTGCCAAGAATCTGACCGACGACGAAGTCCGGGAAGCAGCGCAATATTTCGCCAATATGCCGCCCGCCGTTTGGACGAAGGTCGTCGAGACGGACATGGTTCCCAAATCCTTTGTCGGCGAAGGCAATATGCGTTTTGTCGCCGAGGGAAATGCGAAGGAACCGATTGGCCATCGCATCATCGAAGTGCCGCAGGACGAAGAAGGCGCAAAGCTCCGCGATCCGCACACCGGCTTCATTGCCTATGTCCCAACCGGAAGCATCAAGGCCGGAGAGCAGCTGGTCGCAACCGGCGGCAATGGTAAAACCATCCAGTGCACTATTTGTCACGGCGCGGATCTGAAGGGCGTCGGCAATGTTCCAGGACTCGCTGGCCGTTCGCCGATCTACATCTTCCGGCAGCTCTACGATATCCAGCACGGCACGCGTAAGGGCAACGCGGTCGCACTGATGGAACCGGTTGTAAAGAACCTGACCCAGGACGACATGATCGCGCTCGCGGCATATATGTCATCGCGCACGCCGTAGAAATTTCTGCCCGGCGAGGTTCCAGCGGCCGCCCGTTCTCGGGCGGCCGCTTTCTTTTTGGCACCTGGCCCATAATTGAATTGCTCGCTGCGTGTTCCCGAAATTACGCGCGACAAGTCTCTATGGAGCTGTGCATCTGGAACCTTGATGGATCCTGCATCCTTCTTTTTCGGCTGCTGATACAGATTCTAAAATCGGAAATTCGCTTATGGAACATTCATTCGCGTCGGAGAGCTTCGGTCTGCCGGAGCGTGCGGTGGGATCAGCATGACGTCTGTCCTGAATCACACGCAAGAATTGTTGTGACGAAACCATACACGTGCAAAACAGAAGGCAATGCAAACGATCTCACAGTCATCTCAACTGCAAAACCCGGAAATACACTGCGTCAATTGATGTCGCGCAAAAGTAGTAATTGCTGAACTTATCGTAATTTCGTGTTGCCTTTGTGCACCACTGATTGCGCTTGTGATGATTGTCAGTGATTTCAGGACAAAACGTCGCGCTTTGTATCAGCTCATACTATTGAAAAATTGACGTTATCACGTTCAGTATGCGGACGGGATGATACCGTCCGGCCAGCCAGGGATACTGTGGGTGCGTCGGAAACAGCGAGGGAGCTGCGGGGGCGGCCGACTTGTCTGCCGGATTTAAACGATCCGGCCGCGGCACGTAGCCGTTGAGGGCTGCAGGGCGGGGCTATCGATCCATCGAGACCACTTAACGTGCCGTCCTTCCGGCACAAGGGGGAGTATTATTATGCATCCAGTTGCGTCCCGAATTGCGATCCTGATGGGATCGGCGTCGTTACTTTCATTGACGACCGCGCTGACCGCACATGCCCAGGCGCAGTCGGTTCAGGTCACTCCGCAGCAATTCGCTCAGGCACAAGTGGCGCAAGCCGCTGCCCCGGCCACCGCAGCCGCGGCACCAGATGCGGTTCCGGAACAGGTCCTCGTCACCGGATCGCTGATTCACGGTACTGCGGCAGTCGGCGTTCCGGTCACCAATCTCGGCACGCAGGACTTCACGCAGACTGGCAATGTCACGATCGGTGATCTCTTCCGTACCGTGCCGGCCGCAAACGTCGCACCGGGCCCATCGGCGGTAAACTCCGGTGGGCATCAGGAACGCGAAACCCGAGTTAACATCCGCGGTCTGGATGGAACCGGTCCCCGTTCGCTGCTGATGATCGACGGCGTTCGCTTCCCGCCACAGGCCGACGGTCTGTGCTCGATTGACCCATCCATCATTCCTGCCCTGGCGCTCGATCGCGTGGACATCCTCGCGGACGGCGCATCGGCGACCTACGGATCGGACGCCATCGCCGGCGTG
This sequence comes from uncultured Bordetella sp., assembly GCA_964446945.1. GTDB lineage: Bacteria > Pseudomonadota > Alphaproteobacteria > Micropepsales > Micropepsaceae > CAIYRG01. Next base: position 335,500 of record CAYUQO010000003.1, on the reverse strand, counting down.
ATCAACGTCGTGCTGAAGCGCGGTTTCGACGGCGCCGTTACGCAACTGCATGCCGGAACGGATACCGACGGCGGCGGCACCTCACTTCAGGCGTCGCAATTGTGGGGCCGCACCTGGGATGGCGGCGACATTACGCTGACTTATGAGTACACGGATGAACAGGCGATCAAAGGAACCGTGCATTCGAAATTCACGACGAACTTCCTGCCCTGGGGCCTGGAAGATCCATATCTCCCGATCGGCGCCGCACTCCCCGGTGTGATTACCGTGGGAGCGCCAAGTGTCGTCAGCGGCCTTGGTACCAACAGCAATCAGGTCCCGTTGCTGGTCAATGGCACCTGCACCAATTGCTTTTCCGTTCCGCGCGGCACCGGGGCCAACTTCGCGCCGGGCGCTGGTGGATCGGGTCCGACACTGCCGGGCAGCGCGGCAACACTCAACTGGGCAACGCTCACAGGCAATTCGGCAAACGCTGGAGACAACAATTACTTCGATCCGCTGAAGGCCGGCTGGGAGCAGGGCGCCCAACAGAAGAATTCATTTGTCGCCACAGTTGACCAGCGCCTGTTTCCGGGCGTGTCATTCTTCGGAACGGGCTTCTACTCCAATCGGCGCGTTGAGGAGAATCTGCCATCATTCGGCGGCCAGAGCCTGGGCAATTATCTCCAGACCTGGAAAGTGCCGACGATCAACCCGTATTACCCGACCGGTGCACCCGCAGGGCTGCGAGTTGCCTACGATCTCGCGGCGGAAGTGCCTCCCACGATTCCTGCATGGGAAGTATCGGAGCGCTATCAGTTCGGCCTGAATCTCGATCTGCCCTTCATGTGGAGCGGTCAGCTCTATGATTCGCGCAGCAATGAAGATACCGGCTTCTACCGGCATATCATCAGCAAGCCGGCGGTGAACGCAGCGCTCGGCGCGGGGGGCGGCCAGGCAGCCGATCCTGTCACCGGCGCGCCCATTCCGTACTTGAACCTGTTCTGCGATCCGACTGCGTTCCGGTGCAATTCGCCTCAGACCCTCGCCTTTATCAGCGCAACATCTTCGATTCAGGCGCACTACTCGATCGAGGAAAAAGGCGCGCGCTTCGATGGCCCGCTGTTCGACCTTCCGGCTGGTCAGGTGAAAGCCGCGATCGGCGGGTTGTATGACAGCGACAATGTCAATGTCGGCAGCGGCAGCAACGCGGGCACGCCCGGCAATCCGGCTGTTAACCAATCTCTGGCCTTCGACCCCGAGCCGTATCACATCTGGGCCGAATTCGCGCAGGTTGACGTGCCCATCTTCGGCGATAACCTGAATTTCCCGCTGATGCGCAAGCTCGATCTCGAAGGATCAATCCGCCACGACCAGTACGGCGGCAACCCCGCCCTGACCGGTGGAACCACAAACCCGAAGGTCGCATTTACCTGGGTCGTGGATGATCTGATTGGCGCTACCGTCCGCGGGAGCTGGGGATCATCGTTCCGGTTCGCCAATGAAGGTGAATTCTCCAACATCGCGAGTCCGGTCGATCAGTCGGCCAATCTTCCTGGATCCGGTCAGAACCTCGCGATCCAGTGCAGTGGTGGTCAGGCGCCGGCAGGCAGTGCGGCGGCGGTTCTTCTGGCAGCAGGTTTTGCCTGCGGCAGCACACCGGGCGGTATCGGCTATGGCGGCGGACCTTCGGCAACGATGCGTGAGTTCGTCAATGCCTCGACCGGTCAAACGCAATTCCGCGAAGGCGGTCTGGTGCTCCAGCCGGAGAAGGCGACGAACTACAGCATTGGTGTCGAGATCGCGCCGACCATCGACTTCCTGCGCGGGTTCGACCTGCAGACGACGTTCTATAGCGTCAAGATCAATGGCGTTCTGAACGGCTTCCTGGGCGCGCAAACGTCGAATGCGTTTGCCGATCCGACACATCGTTTCCACTTCATCGTGCCAAGCGATCTCGGATGCCCGGTGTCGGCCAATGCCAATCCGACGACCTGCGCGCCATTTGAGAAAATGGTCACCGCAGCCATCCAGGATCCGAATAACGACCTCGGCGGTGATCTCTCGCTGGTTCCGAGCGTCTTCTGGATGAATGACACCGGCACAGTGAATTCCGGATTCATCCACATGGATGGCATCGACTGGAACGCCAGCTACGACATTGATCTCGGCGATCTTGGCGCCTGGAACACTGGCATTACGGGTACCTACTACCTGCATCGCTGGAACCAGACGGTGGCAGGCACAGCCCCGGTCGATGGGTTCGACACCAATCTCGGCCCCGTCGGCGGTTTGTTACAGAACGGCGTCGAGACTGCGCCGCGGATGGTCTTCCGCACCCGCCTCGGCTGGAGCGGCGGACCGTTCAATGTGACGTTCTTCTGGAATCACCAGGATCACTTCTATGAAGCGCGCACCAGCTCTCCGCCGAATGTCAACCTACAGTGCACGACTTCCGGCGGTACGCTTGGCGGCGGCACGTTCCCCTGCGCGATCAGCAATTTCAGCTACGTGCAGCCGGCCTGGGATACGTTCGATCTTTCGCTCGGCTACAGCACGGGTACGACGCCATCAAACACGTATCTGCAAAACATCACTCTTCAACTCACCGTCCTCAATCTGTTGGACAGGCACGCGGCGTTCGAATACGGGCCAAACTCGTCGACCCGCAACCCGTCGGGATTTGACATCCTCCAGCCGAACTTCGGCCGTCAGGTCGGACTAACTCTGGTCAAGAACTGGTAGTTGCAATCTGATCAGGTCGGACAGGCATTCGACATCGAATGCCTGTCCTTTTTTGTAAGGATGGAAAATACTTATCCAGCACCCGACGCTTGGGCCTTCGAGCCTCAAAATTTTGCGAAAAATCGATATAAACCAAAATCTTAAGCTCAAATTTGCGGAGTGTTGCCCAAAAACCGCAGCGCCCGCCCCACCACAGTGCCGGTAATCTTCCGATAATACCACTGCGTGCACACTTGATGGACGAATTCGAGGGCCGTCGATGATGCAACGCTACCGCCTTGCGCTTGCTTGCGCAGTAACGCTGACGGCAGCCGGCGCGCTCGCTGTCGATGCGAATTATCACGTCGCGCAACGCATCAAAGTCCCCGATGGCGGTTTTGATTACGCCACCATGGATTCCGCAACCGGGCGCGTATTGATGACACGCACGGACTTCACCACGGTTGTGGATGCGAAGACCGGACGCCTGTCGCAGCTCAACGCCGGTGCCGGACACATGGCTGTTCCGGTCGCCGGCACATCGCTGCTGGTGATCCCGCAGCGGCCGAACAATGTGCGCATCATCGATGAAGCGACCGATAAGCTCGTTGCCGACGTTCCGGCGCCCGGCGCACCCGACGGCGCCGTCTATGATCCGTATACGAAATATGTCTGGGTGATGGGGCATGATGGCGGAATCGCCACCGCGATCGATCCAGTGGCGAAGAAAGCCGCCGCGCAGGTGAATGTCGGCGGCACCCTGGAATTTCCCGCGAGCGATGGGGCAGGGAAAATCTACGTCAATGTCACCTCCACGCCCGATATCGCGGTGATCGATGCCAAAACAAACATGGTCACAGCCCATTACGCACTGGCCGGCTGCCGTGGCGCATCGGGTCTCGCCTATGCAACGCAAGCGAAGGTCCTGATCTCTTCCTGCGGCAACGGCATGGCCAAGGTGATCGACGCGGCGTCGGGGCGTGAAGTTGCCTCAATTCCGATCGCGCGCGGTCCAGATGCGGTGATCTACGATCCGGTACGGCGCCTCGCATTCATACCCTGCGGCGGCGATGGCGTGCTGGAAGTGATCTCCGTGCCCGACGCGGAACATGTCATGAAAATCGCAACCGTGCCGACGCAGGCGGGATCGCGCACGGGCACACTCGATCCGCAAAGCGGGCGGTTGTATCTGATGGCATCACAACCGGATCCAACCGGCAAACCGGGTCCGGGCGGGCGGGGGATAGCCCGTGTGCCGGGGACATATGAGATTCTTGTCGTCGCGCCATAACTGACGGCGCGAGGGGGGACGCAATCCTGTTGCCGTTGCGGGCCCCCCGATGTGGTCGGGATGAGTGGAATTTTCGTGGCATAGCATCGCGTAGCGTAACATCGCATAGCCTGGCACCGCATAGCTTGCATCGGCATAGCGTAACGTCGCGTAGCTTTCGCATCAGCAACTAGGAGTTCGGTAGACACAATCACTGAGTGCCGATCCGGCACACAAGGGGGAATTATGAATCAGACGACTGCCCGTTTTGCCACCCTGATGGGGTCGGCATCACTGCTGACATTGACCAATGTCTTGACGGCGCAAGCGCAAATGGCGCAAGCGGCGCCCGAAGCCGTGCCCGAACAGGTGCTGGTCACCGGTTCACTGATTCACGGCACGGCGGCGGTCGGTGTGCCTATCACCAATCTCGGAACCCAGGATTTTACACAGACGGGCGCGGTGACGATCGGCGATCTGTTCCGCACCGTTCCCGTAGCCAATGTCGCGCCGGGCCCGGCCGCCACGAACTCCAACGGCCACCAGGAACGCGAAACCCGCGTCAATATCCGCGGCCTCGATGCAACCGGTCCCCGCTCATTGCTGATGATCGACGGCGTCCGCTTCCCTCCGCAGGCAGACGGTCTTTGCGCGATTGACCCCTCGATCATCCCTGCTCTCGCGCTGGATCGCGTGGACATCCTCGCGGACGGCGCCTCGGCGACTTACGGTTCGGATGCCGTCGCTGGCGTGATCAACGTCATTTTGAAGCGCGGTTTTGATGGCGCCGTGACACTGGCGCATGTGCAAGCACCCACAGATGGCGGCGGCGTCCAATACCAGGCATCACAGCTATGGGGACGTACCTGGCAAGGTGGCGACATCACGCTGACTTATGAATGGACTGATGAAAAGCCGGTGACCGGCAATATCCATTCCAAATTCACCACCAATTTCCTGCCTTGGGGTCTTGAGGATCCGTTTGTCTCGATTGCGGCAGCCCAACCCGGCGTTGTTTCCACCGGCACACCTGTCGTCAACAGGACCGTCACGGTGGGTTCCAAGACTCCGGCTCCCGTGCTGGTGGCGGGCACCTGCACCAATTGCTTCTCGATCCCGCTCGGCACCGGCGCGAATTGGAGCGCGGCGGCGGACGCGAAGGGCCCGGGCGGTGCATCGACGATCAGTTGGGCCAGTCTGCAGGGCCATGCCGGCGACAGCAATTTCATCGATCCGATGAAAGAAGGGTGGGAACAGGGCGCGCAGCAGAGGAACGCGTTTGTCCTCACAGTTGATCAGCAACTGTTTCCGGGCGTGACTTTTTTCGGCACCGGCTTTTACAACAATCGCCGGGTTGAAGAGCGGCTGCCCTCGTTCGGCGGTGGCGGCTTGGGCAATTACCTCACGACCTGGAAGGTGCCGACGATCAACCCGTATTATCCGGCGGGGGCGCCGGCCGGACTGCAGGTCTCCTACGATCTCGCCCATGAAGTGCCACCGAGCATTCCGGCATGGGAAATTTCGGAGCGCTACCAATTCGGACTCAATCTCGATCTGCCATTCACCTGGAATGGTCAGATCTATGAATCCCGCAGCTATGAAGATGTCGGATATATTCGTCACTTCATCAGCAAGGCCGGCGTGAACGCGGCGCTGGGCAATAACGGTGCGCAGGCGGTCAATCCGGTTACCGGTGCGCCTATTCCGTTCCTGAACGTGTTTTGCGATCCCTTCGCATTCCAGTGCAACTCGCCGACGACTCTCGCCTTTATCGGCGCCACGCAAACCCAACAGGCGCGCTGGGCAATGGAGGAGAAGGGTGCGAAGTTTGACGGGCCCGTGTTCGACCTCCCTGCCGGGTCGGTGAAGGCGGCGGTTGGCGGCACCTATGAGTCGGACGGTGTCATCGGCTTCGACGGCACCACCAGCGGTGTTGCCGGAAATCCGCCGATCAATCAGTTCATTACCTCGGATGCCGAACCCTACCACGTCTGGGCATTCTTCGCGCAGGTGGACGTTCCGGTGTTTGGCGACAATCTGAACATTCCGCTCGTGCGCAAGCTCGATCTGGAGGGTTCGTGGCGTTACGACAATTACGGCGGCAATCCGGTGCTGACGGGCATTACGCGAAACCCGAAACTCTCCTTCACCTGGCTCGTCGATGAAGCGGTCGGCGCCACGGTCCGGGGAAGCTGGGGAACTTCATTCCGTTTTGCGAATGAAGGTGAATTCTCGAACGTGCTCAGTCCGGTCGATCAATCGGCCAATCTTCCGAGTTCAAGTCAAAACGCTACTGTTGCGTGTATCAATGGCGTCGCCCCCGTGGGCAGCACGGCTGCAGCCCTGGTCTCAGGCGGGGGAGCGGCAACGGCGTGCGGTACCACGCCCGGCGGTATCTCCTATGGCGGTGGCCCAGAGCCGGCGCTGCGCATCTTCACAAATGCGCAAGGGCAGACGGTGGTGCGCGAAGGCGGCCTCGCACTCGCGCCGGAAAAAGCCACCAACTACAGCGTCGGCCTGGAGATTGCGCCGACGATCGATTTCCTCAGGGGACTCGATCTGCAGGCCACATGGTACAGCGTCAAGATCAACGGCGTGCTGCAGGGGCAGCTTGCCGCGGCAACCACATCGGGTCTGTCCGATGCGAACCAGCGCTTCCACTTCATTGTGCCCAGCGACACCGGCTGCCCGGTGGCAGACAACAGCAATCCGACAGCCTGTGCACCATTCGAAAAAATGGTCCTGGCGGCGATCGAGGATCCCGCCCAGGGCGAAGGACTGACGGCTGCTGACGCGTCAAGTGTCTTTTGGATCAACGACTCCGCCACCGCGAATTCGGGATTCATTCACGTCACCGGTGTCGATTTCAACGGCAGCTATGACTACGACGCGGGCGCCCTTGGTGCCTATAATGTCGGAATTACCGGCACCTATTACCTCCACCGCTGGGTCCAGCAGTCAGCCGGCGGCGCGATTTTCGACGCATTTCACCAGAACAACCTCGCATCGGTGAATGGACTTCCACAGCAAGGCATCGAGACGCTCCCAAGATTCATTTACCGGGCCCGTATCGGCTGGAGCGATGGACCATTCAGCGCGACATTGTTCTGGAATCACCAGAGCCACTTCTTCGAACAGCACACCAGCACACCGCCGAACGTCAACCTGGCGTGTACCACCTCGGGCGGCACGCTCGGCGGCGGTACACTCCCATGCGCGATCAACAACTTCTCATACGAACAGCCGGCATGGGACACGGTCGATTTGTCGTTCGGCTATAGCACCGGAATGATGCCAGCCAACGTCTATCTGCAGAATCTGACTCTGCAGCTCACCGTAACCAACGTCATGGGAAGACATGCTGCGTTTGAGTACGGACCCAATTCCACGACCCGCAATCCTTCGGGATTCAACATCCTTCAGCCGGATTACGGCCGCGTGATCGGTCTGACGCTGATCAAGAATTGGTAACCGGAATCGCCTGAACGACACGCCGCGAGCCTTGCTCGCGGCGTGTTTTTTATTGGTATGCTTGTTCGAAGTGCGAATCATATTGATTCACATCTGTTACAAAATTCACACAACAGGCTCTTATTTTTACAACGTAAGCCTTATGTAAGCTTGCCGGGCGCAGACTATGGGTGCCGGATACCGTCGGGCAAATGATGTTCGCGTCCATTCCGTATCGGCAGATGTGTGGGGGGGGGTGCGAATTCCGTCCACAGACAAATTGCATCAATCAACGCTGCTCACGTTTTGTGCGGCAAGACAATGCTGTTGCGTAAAGTCTGTGGCCAGTCCGTCAAGGAGATTAAACAACACGCTTAACAGCTAGTGCCATCGCGGCACAGGAGGGGAATCATGAATCCGGCAACGAGGCGCTTAGCTTCCCTGATGGGTTCGGTATCGCTGTTCACATTGGCAAATGTCCTGGCGGCGCATGCGCAGCAGGTTGCGCAAGCAGTTCAGGTTACTCCGCAGCTATTCGCCCAGGCGCAACTGGCGCAGAATGTTGCTCCAGCGCCAGTGGCACAGGCGGCCCCCGAAGCGGTTCCGGAACAGGTGCTCGTCACCGGATCGCTGATTCACGGCACGGCGGCAGTCGGCGTCCCGGTGACCAATCTCGGCGTTCAGGATTTCACGCAGACAGGCGCTACGACCATCGGTGATCTGTTCCGCACGGTTCCGGCAGCCAATGTGTCCATCGGCCCATCCGCGACCAATTCGGGTGGTCATCAGGAACGCGAAACCCGGGTGAACCTCCGCGACCTGGATGCGACCGGTCCGCGTTCACTCCTGATGATCGATGGCGTGCGCTTTCCTCCGCAGGCCGACGGCTTGTGCGCCATCGATCCGTCGATCATACCGTCGTTGGCCCTCGATCGCGTCGATGTCCTTGCCGATGGTGCATCCGCTACCTACGGCTCGGATGCCATCGCCGGCGTGATCAACATCATCCTGAAGCGCGGATTCGACGGCGCGACGACGCTCCTGCATACGGAAGGGGCGACCGATGGCGGCGGAGTGCAGTATCAGGCCTCACAACTCATCGGCCGCACCTGGGAAGGTGGCGACGTCACATTCACCTATGAGTGGACGGACGACAAGCCGGTGAAAGGCAGGCAGGAATCGAAATTTACAACGAACTTTTTGCCGTGGGGGCTGCAGGATCCCTATGTGCCGATTGGTGCATCTATTCCGGGCACAATCTCGACCGGCGACCCGAATGTGGTGACGCCGGTTCCCGCCGCCGTCACACCGGTGCCAGTGCTTGTCAACGGTGCCTGCACCAATTGCTTCGCGATCCCGCGCGGGACGGGGGCCAATTTCAAAGCCGGAGCAGGCGGGTTCGGTCCGACACTGCCGGGCAGCGCCGCAACCCTCAACTGGGCGGCGCTGAAGCAGACGACAGGGACCAATTTCGTCGATCCGCTGTCCGGCACCAATGGTTGGATGCTGGCTGCACAGCAAAAGAATGCTGCGGTCTTAACTTTTGACCAAAGACTGCTGCCCGGGGTCTCCTTCTTCGCCTCTGCCTTCTACGCCAACCGCCGCATCGAAGAAAAACTTCCGTCCTTTGGCGGCCAGGGTCTCGGCAACTACACAGAAACCCTCACCGTACCGACCATCAACCCGTACTATCCAACCGGCGCACCGCCGGGACTGGAGGTTTCATACAATTTCGCGGCCGAAGCACCGCCGTATAACCCGGCATGGGAGATCTCAGAACGTTACCAGTTCGGATTGAATCTGGATCTTCCATACGGCTGGAACGGACAAATCTACGATGCGCGCAGCTATGAAGATGTCGGTTATCTGAGCCACGTGGTAAGCCGAGCGGCCATCAAGTCAGCACTGGGTGCTGGCGGAGCGCAGGCGACGGACCCCGTCACCGGCTCTCCGATTCCGTATCTCAACGTGTTCTGTGATCCCTTTGCATTCCAGTGCAATGCGCCGTCGACGCTGAACTATATCCGTGCGGAAAGAACACAGGGCGCGCATTACACGATCGATGAGAAGGGAGCGCGCTTTGACGGCCCGATTCCGATCGATCTTCCGGCCGGGCAGATCAAGATGGCCATTGGCGGCGTTTACGATCTCCATAACGTCAATGGCTGGGGCGGATTTACCACGGGCTCCGTCGGGAATCCGCCGATCAACCAGGCGATCACTTACGATCAGGAGCCGTATCACATCTGGGCGGGCTTTGCGCAGTTGGACCTGCCGGTCTTCGGCGACAATTTCAATCTTCCACTGGTCCGCAGGCTCGATATCGAAGGCTCGTTCCGCTACGACAGCTATGGCGGAAACATCAATGCCACGGGCACGACAAAGAATCCCAAGGTCGCATTCACCTGGCTGGTTGATGAGACCGCCGGCGTCACCTTCCGCGGAAGCTGGGGATCATCCTTCCGCTTCGCCAATGAAGGCGAATTCTCCGAAGTTCTGAGCCCGGTCGATCAATCGGTCAACCTGGTCGGGTCCAGCCAGAATAATACGATTCAGTGCTCCGGCGCTTCACCGGCGGCGGGCAGTTTGGCGGCAGATCTGTTCAAGGCAGGTTTCGGCTGCGGAACCTCCCCCGGCGGGATCTCCTATGGTGGAGCGCCGCTGCCAGTGTTGCGCGTCTATACTGATCCTAACGGCGTGGTCCACCAGCGCGAGGGCGGAGTCTCACTCGCGCCCGAAACAGCGATCAATTACAGCGTGGGATTCGAATTCGCGCCGCAATTCGAACTTCTCAGGGGGCTTGATCTGCAGGCCACCTGGTACAGCATCAAGATCAATGGCGTTCTGGGTGGGTTCCTCGGCGAAGGCGATGCTGCCTCCATGGCGAGTCCGATACAGCGGTTTCATTTCATCATCCCGAGCGATCTCGGATGCCCGGTTTCAGCGAACGCCAATCCCACGACTTGTGCGCCGTTCGAAACCATGGTCCGTGCCGCGCTTAACGATCCGAACACGGACTCGGATATCAGTCAGTTGACGAATGTTTATTGGCTGAACGATTCAGGCACGTTCGGCAGCGGCTTCATCCATGCCGAGGGCGTTGACTGGAACGGCAGCTATGACTTCGAGGCAGGTGACTTTGGCGCCTGGAATATCGGCGCCACAGGCACCTATTACCTGCACCGCTTCTCGCAGGTGGTGAACGGTGGCCCAATCATTGATGAATTCCAACAGGATATCGGTCCCGTCGGCGGTGTCCAACAGGTCGGCGTAGAGACTCTGCCGAGATTGAAATACCGGGCGCGGGTCGGCTGGAGCAACGGGCCCTTCAGTGCGACATTATTCTACAACTTCCAGTCCCATTTCTTCGAGACCCGCGTTGGCGTGCCGCCCAATGTGAATTTCCAGTGCACGACAGCGGGAGGCACGATCGGCGGCGGTACGCTGCCCTGCGCGATCAGCAACTTCAGCAATATCGAGCCAGACTGGAACACGTTCGATTTGTCGCTCGGCTATAATACCGGGGATATTCCTGAGAATGAGTACCTGAAACGGCTAACGGTCCAGCTTACAATTCAGAACATCATGGGCATCCATTCGCCGTTCGAATACGGTCCCACATCGGTCACGCGTAACCCCAGTGCTTTCGACATCACGAGGTCCGATTTGGGCCGCGTCGTGGGCCTTACCCTGGTCAAGAACTGGTAGCCTGCCGCCAGCAAAACGCGCTACGGGTTGGCCCGTAGCGCGTTTTTGTCTGCGCGACGGCACAGCGGCCGCATGCTATATCGCCCTGCAATCCCGAAGCGCGGCTGCTGCCCATGATGGTTCGCATTCCCAATGTCCTGACCCAGGCGCAGGTCCAGGCCTGCCGGCAGGCTTTGGAAACGGCGCCCTGGGTCGAGGGCAAACTCACGGCCGGCTCACTGACCGCGCCGAGAAAAAACAATATGCAGGTGCCGGCTGCCCATCCGATCGCGCGGCGCCTGAGTGAAATGATCACGGAGTCATTGAAAAAGAACGCACTGTTCATGCGCGCCGCCCTGCCCCTGCGCCTGATTCCACCGCTGTTCAACCGCTACACACCTGGCGAATATTACGGCCCACATGTCGACGCCACCGCTCAGCAGGCGTGGAACTCCAATGACCGGATCCGAACCGATCTTTCCGCGACCTTATTCCTCTCCGCTCCCGAGGAGTATGACGGCGGCGAATTGACCATTGTCGATGATCTGGGTGAGCGGCCGATCAAACTGCCGGCCGGCGACCTCGTGCTCTACCCCGCCACTTCGATTCATCACGTGTCGCCGGTCACGCGCGGCGCCCGCATCGCATCTTTCTTCTGGATCCAGAGCATGGTGCGCGATGACAATCTGCGCGGATTGCTGTTCGAGCTCGGCACGGCACTGGCGCAATTCGAGGAAGCGGTGCCCGGCAATCCGGCGATCACCAAACTGACCGGCGTGTATTTCAACCTGTTCCGTCTGTGGACCGATACGAACTGAGCCATGCGCCGGCCGGCATATTGCTGCTCTGCCCGGTGTGTTCCAATGCGGCTACTTCTTCGCGGCTTACCGGGAACAGCTGAAATGATTTCCGGCCTGCGCCAAACACATCTTGTAACCGCTGCCCACAACCACCACCTTTCAATAAGCCTCCAACAATTCATCAAAAGCCAAAAGGCGCATCCGCATTGAAAAATCCACAAGCGGCGGAGGCCGGAATTCCGGGGTTCGCGCAGTGTCTGGTGTCAAGGCTCGAGCATCGCATTTGGTTTTTCCAGCCCTGTGATGTACAGTGAACGCGAGACTGATAAGAAACTTCATGACCACGCGCGTCACCACGAAGTCTGTGACTTTCGGCCGCCCTTTTACCGTGAACGACGTGGCCGGCGAGCAACCTCCCGGCATATACATCGTCGAGACAGAAGAGGAGCTGCTGGAAGCCGTATCCTTTCCAGCCTATCGGCGGCTGTCCACGGTGATGCGTTGCCCCGCAGCGGGCGGCATTACGCGTTTCGTAACGATCGATCCCGCAGCCCTCGATGCGGCGCTGGCGCGGGGCGCCGGGCGCGATTGAGCGAGCCATCGAACGAAGATCGTGGGTTCAAATTGAGCCGCATCTACGCGCACGGTTGGAATGCGGCCAAGACGGTTCTTGCTTCCGGCGACGGAGATATCCATGCGCGGCAAGCGGCGATGCGGAATCCCTATCGGAAATCAGAGGAACGGTCACGCTGGCTGAAGGGCTTCATGGAAGCTCTGGAGAGCCCGACCATGCGTTCACCACGCCAGGAGAAGTCGTCTGGCGCTGCAGTCCTCAAGACAAAATCGTGCCAGCCAACGGGCGCGCGCTGGCGGAACTGAACAGAATGCTCAAACAGTCCGCTTCGTCGGCACCGTGCTGCATGAGCCCTGAAAATATTGGGTGCGTTTTGCGCATTGCGATATCCTCACGGCAGCGACGACGCCCGTACCTACACGGCGGATCCGCTAAAAACTGCCACGGGATTTTACGAAACGGCGTCCGTCGCTGGGCGTGGCTCAATGAGCAGGGGCCGTGACCCCGAAATTGTGGTCACGTGCAAGTGGGTCAGTCTGAGGCAGACATTTTCCGTCCTGACGGCGGTATGGGCGATTGCACTCCCATTCATCGCCTGAAATCCCGACGTGAGCATTCACCGGCAGAGCGAGCATAGTGCACGATGCAGCGCTCTTCCTGTAACCCCAATCGCATTTCCAGCCTCCTCCCGAAGCATCCAGATAGCCATGCTCGGGTATCACGATCGACCGGCATGACCCACCGGTCCGCTCAAAGCCGCGCTCACACGACCAACTGCTTCCGTCGCGTTGTAGATAGCCGTTCACCGGAACGATGACTTCCACGCAACGGTCATTCGTTGCACGAAAGCCGCGATTACATTCCCAGCCGCGTCCAAAAGACGAGTCCACCTGATATGCATTGCTTGGAACCGCGATGCGTACACAAGCTTCGTGCAGTTCCTGATAGGAGCGATCGCACGCCCAGCCGCTGCGTCCAAACGATGTATCGGTCATGTGCGCATGCGCTGGCACTTTAACCGCTACGCAAGTCACACCAGCCGCACGATAGCCGCGATCGCAATCCCACCCTGGTCCAAAGGCGGAGTCGGTCGCATGACCGTTTGCAGGAATGGTGATCGCGACACAGGTGCCGGCTGCCTCGCGATAACCATAATCGCATTCCCAACCGGTTCCGTATTGCTTGGGGTGGGAATTTTGCGGCGTAAGGGCGGCAACGTTCTGTGAAAAAGCAGCGTGCGGCAGCGTCACGCAAAGCGTCAACAAGACCAGGGGGCCAATGGACAGACTGCGGCGCGATTTCAGTCTCAAGACTGTCTCCTTTGCAAGCGGGATATGAAGGTGCAAACAGTGGACTCAGGGCGTGAACCGCAGGTGCGAAACAGCGCCTACACGCCAATCAAGATTGCAGAAAAATCGGAACAACATGAGGTGAGAACAAATCACAAGGGAGCACAGGGAAGCGTGCGTGTTATAAGCCCCGCTTCCCTGCTCCGGCCCTTAACTTCTTGTCGCCGAAGCGACAAGCGGGCGCGGGACTCGGCTTGCCTCGCAGACCCGGTCGACGCCGGGACGGCAGTGCAAGTTCATATTGTGTGATATCGCGGACAGAACCGCGGCAGTCGTTCTAGATGGAGACTCCAGGGGAGTATTTCAAGGTGTTCTGCGCAAACAACAATGGTTGGGCTATTGATAAACGGTTCCAGGTTCACCGCCGCAGAAATCTGAATGCTTGAAAAGGGTGCAATTGTTGAAGTGCCGCTGCATCGGTAAGCGGCTGTAATGATGATTTCCCCGGCAATGTTGTGCGCCGGATCTGGCGCACGCCGCCTGACTTCAACCTGGTTCCAAAGGCTTGCCATCGAGCCACGCCCTGACGCGATCGGGACAGATGGCCCATACCTCACCCGCCTTCTCTTTGGGCCGATAAAAAAGCGTGTCGTCGGGCGTGCCTGTGCCGGTCTTTGAGACCTTCTCATCCGCGCAAAAGCGACGAAACGTGCGTTCGACTTCGTCTTCAAACTGCAGAGGAATCTCATGTGCCGCGTGTTCGCGGTCCTTGCGAATGGCCTGCATCACCGACCAGCGCCTGAGCCCACCAGGAAACGGCGTGAGTACCTTGATCAACTCGACCAGAATGGCCCGATCAGAGCGCATTCTTCTTGATTCGCGGTTCAGCCTGGTGCCCGTTCGGCCATCCATCGCGCTCGGCAAGATATATCGGTTTCTTCGCATCAGTCGTCGCGCGCCTGTTTTGAACAGCGCCGCAGGATGCGACGGAGAATTTTCATCTCCGGCCCACCCTGTGCATGAAAAGAATCTCTATGCGGTCTTCAGATTTACCGCTTTTGAGCCCTTGGCATCCGGCTGAATGTCGAACGACACGCGTTGACCTTCTGCCAGGCTCCGAATTCCCGCGGCTTCGAGCGCGGTCGCGTGCACAAAGACGTCTTTGGCGCCGCCTTCCGGCGAGATAAAGCCAAAGCCCTTGTTGATGTTAAAAAACTTTACGGTTCCGATGGTCATATGATTGCTCCTGCTGTATCGGACTCCGCGAGAGCTTATGCCGACGCGGTGCGAAGAAGCGTAATCATCAGGTCGGGAAGTACGGCTGTCTCAGCCAGGCGCGCAACAAATACGAGTCGGGTCTTCTACAGTTGCGCTTCTCTGACGGAACGCCGTCGCACCCTTCATATGAACCTTCCCGGCCAACTAATCAAGTGGAGAGCTACCGGATACGTATCAATGAGCGGAATTTCCACTCTGACCCATTCTTTTTCTGTCTGCCGTGGGGACTTGCCGATACGCATTGACATCAGGGCGCGTCATTATCGCCTCGGATCGGCCGAAAGTTCAAACTGACAGTGCGGACAGCCGCGTGGACAGGGCTTGCCGCTTCTGTTACGTACGGCGCCCCTTTACAGCAGGTGTCAATTGCAGGTCACCGTCCGCGACAACAACATCGACCAGGCACTCAAAGTCCTGAAAAAGAAGATGCAGCGCGAGGGGGTCTTCCGGGAAATGAGGCGGCGCAGCGCCTACGAAAAACCCAGCGAGAGACGCGTGCGTGAGAAGGCCGAAGCGATCCGGCGGCATCGCAAGATGCAAAGAAAAAAGCTCCACCGCGACGGCCTGCTCCCAAGGTAGCGCTTTGCACTTTCGTGGAAAACGGACAGAGTGGCGCTGTTGGCGCTGCGTCGCCAAGGGGCCTTTAACTGCTCGCTCTTTCGGCTTGATCGAACGCGGCCTGTCAAACCGGGCTTCGAGATGGCAACGTAGGTGAAGTGCACCGGCAAACGGCCATCTTTGTACGCGTCAAATATGTCCGTCGGGACTCGCAGACCAGCGGCAGCTGTCTGTTCCTTGCGGGGCATCGAGACGAGTGCGTGGCGCTCAATGAACCGCCTGAAGAACTTATCGGGCTCCCCGGCTCGTCTCCCGGCGCTGATCGGTTTCGAGACCAGATTTGCAATGTACGCAACGATGCCAGACACTCGCAGGAGAGAGCTTGCAACAGCAAGAAGACCCTGTCGGCGCCGTTCGCAGCACTCACAGGGACGCCCGCTGCGCGGGGGACCTGTGCCGAACGCAAGGATGCCGTCGGCGAGATCGTCGCGGGCGAACGGAAATAGGTCGTCGCATCCATCATCCAAACCCGAAGAGAGCTATCATGTCCAAACGTGAAAATACCTCCGCCAGGAGCGCGCAAAACTTTTTCCGCCGGGCGGAGACCGATGAGGCCACGGCAAAACAGATCCGCAAGAAGGAACGCGCTGCCGAAGCCGCCAAGACTGCGAATCTGCGCCGGCTTCGGCTGGAGAAGGAATCTACGGACAAGGAAGCCGCTGATAAACTTGCCGCCGAGAATGGCGGACAGCCGGCACGGCGGCCGAAAGCGGCGCGCAAACGTGCGGCTGTGCGGATGATTTATTGAGTTGTGCCCTTGTTTGATTCGCTCAAGTCGAAGTGCCCGGCAATCCGGCGATCACCAAACTGACCGGCGTGTATTGGCGCTTGACCAAGTACGCAGATAGGTGTAGTCCTATTGTCATAGTTTATTTCTGCGAGTGCCGCCCCCCGAATGGCGTTCGCGCGCCGTTATGACCTGCGAGCAAAAACCGTAATGTTTACATCTGCCTTCACACTTCTACACTTCTACACTTGCGATTCTCGGAGCATTTTGCCCTCGCGTAGCGGGCTGTAGCCGTCTGTTACACTTGCTGTAGCGGTTTGAATTTGCAATCGCCCAATGAATCCAGGTTTGTAGCGGTGTAGCGGTTGAAATGCCGTTTTTCTTGGGGATCCGGCTTTTAGTGGCGGAACAGCATGCCCGGCCCGGAGGCGCGAATTCCGACCAGCCGCAGCGCACACCAGAGCGCCGCCTGATTGCTGGTGATCACCGGAATCCCGAGCGACTGCTCCAGACGCTCAATCACATCCATGCTCTGGATATTGGCGCAGGAAATGAAACACGCCTGCGCGCGCGCATCCTTCAGCTGCATTGCGGCGTCGTACCAGAACTCGGGCGGCGTCGTGCAATAGGCATCCGATCCGGCGAGACACGCCGCCCGGTCCTGTACAATCTCGTAGCCCGCCTGGCGGAGATAATTGAGTTTCTTGCCATGACCTTCAGCGCCAGTTTCCGAAATGAAGATTATCCTTGACGCTCCGAGTTCAGACAATGCGGCGCGCACCGCACCCGCGGTGCTCACGGCCGGACGATCGGCTGCCTTGCGGATCGCCGCGACCACCGCATCATCCGCTTCGACTCCGCCCGACATCGAAGTGCCCGTGCACTGGAAAACGATGACATCACATTTGGAATCCATCAGCAGCGCCACCGAATCCAGAATGGCCGGCAGCAGTTCCGGCAGTGGTTTGCGGTGACGGTTGGTCATGCGGAGCCGTGTGAAATGCGGAATTACCCCGGCTGGCGCGTAGTGCTGGATTTGCGGCTCGGCCATGCGATTGGACGACGGTATGATGAAACCGAGCCGCGCGCGGGGGATCATGCCGGGACCGCGTCAAACGCGACAGTCAGGCGCGTATCACTACCTCCGAAGGGAACTGTGCCATGCCAGAAAAACGAGGGGAACAGCACCAGCATGCCGCGCTCTGGCTTCACCAACCGTTCCGGCCTGTCGCTTGCACCTAAGCCGAGATTCGACTCTCCCAATTTGAACCAGCCTTCATGCGTTTCATGATTATCAACGGCCGACGGAAGATCGGCATAGAATGCCGAGCTGATCCACCCCTCCGGATGGATGTGATTGGTGTGAAACCCCTGCGGCCTGAGAAGACACGACCATGATCCGGCAAAGCGGAAACCGCCAGACCGCCGTGCTATCGTGGCATTGGGGACGCCCCGAGTCACGGATTGGATATAGTCTTCGACTTTTTCGGCAATCGCGCGGCGCAGTGCCGTCACTGCCGGCGTGGACCGGGAGAACAGATCCCCGAGCGTCTGCGTGCCGCCGCGCAGTGTCTGATCCAGTGGTTCGAGCCTGCCCGAATGCGCCGCGCGCAACTCTGCGGCAAGCGTGTCGAGGAATTCTTCCGTTCGGAATCCCGGCGGAGCGCTGATCTCGTAAATCTTCACAAATCGATTGAAGTCCGCGAAATGGGGATATCGTGGGTCACCCTCCGCACGGAGTGCGAGCAGGAGCCCGGCCAGCGCCAGCTGCTCGGAAGGATTGATCCGGAGCGCGTGTTCAAATTGCCGTCTCGCTTCCGCAAAGTCGGAGGCCCCGAGCAGCGCAAAGCCCCATTGATGTCGCAAAGAACATGATGCCGGATCGGCCGCAATTGCACGGCCAAAATACTGAGCCGCATCGGCAAAGCGTTTGCGTTCCGCCAGCACCGTTCCAAGAAACGCGCAAATATCGGCTCGCCCCGGCGCTGCGGCTTCTGCGTCACGCAGCAATTGCTCGACAAAATCGAGATCGCCACCGCGCATGCGAAGATGCGCTTCCATCAGCAGAAGATCCGGATCGACTATGCCCTGCCGGCGCGCGGCCACAAAACTTTCAAATGGCTCCGATTGGCCCTGTTCGTGTGCAAGCCGTGCATATTCAGCGTGCACATCCGCGCGGTGAGGGTCGAGTTCAATTGCCGAACGGTACACTGCCAATGCGTTCTCAACGCGCCCCGCATCGCGCAGGCTGTTGCCGAGCGCAACCCGGATTTCGATCCGGTTCGGCGCAAGCGCGGCAGCGCGCTCCAACATGGTGATGCTCTCGTCATGCCTTCCTAGGCGCGCCAGCGCCCGGCCGCAGTGATAATGCGCGTCAACAAAGCCTGAATCCACCGCGGCGGCGCGCTGCAGCGCCTCAAGAGCCTCGTTCAAACGGTTCTCTTCGATCAGGAGCGCGCCCATGCGAGTCAGTGACGGGGCGAAATGGGGATTGCGCGACACCGCAGCTGCATGCGCAACCAGTGCCTCCGGCAACCGGCCTAGCTTTTCAAGCGTGACGGCGAGATTGTAGTTCGGCTCAACTGAATCCGGCTTTAGCGCCACTGCGCGGCGGTAGCTGGATTCGGCGTCCGCCAGGCGTCCGGCTGCATGTAAGAGATTGGCGAGATTGTTGTGCAGTTCGGGACTGCGAGGAGCGACGGCAATGGCCCTGCGCAGCAGCGATTCGGCCTCTGTCGTGTTTCCCCGCCGTTTCTCAATCAGCGCCAGCGTGTGCAGAACGTCCGGGTCCTTCGGCGTTTGAGTCAGCAATACACGGTAAAGCGCTGCCGCTTCTGCACTACGGCCGGACGCTTCGAGTGCTGCGGCGCGGCGAAGCCTATGATCGTCGGACATCAAGCGGCCAGAGTCATGCGTGATGATGTGACTCTATGCCGTTGTGTATTTGCCACCAATGACCGTTCCTGCCGGGAACAGTCTCTGATGGCCCATACGCTTGCCGTTGAAGTTGTCGAGATATTCGAAATCGCCGTTCCGGAGATCGAGTATTGCGACGTCTGCGGGCGCGCCCACCGCAAGCGTGCCGCGGCCGCGGAACACCGGGAAAATCTTCGCTGCATTCACAGTTCCGCGGGCAACAACGTCGTTTAGCGGCATGCCCAGCATGAGAAACTTGGACATGCAGTTGGGAAAATCGATCACGCCGGTCATATGCGCGTTCGTGTTCCAGTCGGTGGAGAACGTGTCCGGCCAGAAGTTCGCCTTCACGATCTGGTCGATCGTGTCCCAGCGCATGTGACCGGTCTGACCATTGCCGACATCGAACCAGACGCCGCGACGGCGCGCCGCCGTCACTTCGGGTATGATCCGCCCGTTGTCATCAATGATACTGTTTGGCGGCGGCGCATACATATGCGTTACCACATCGCCCGGTTTCAGCAGGTCGATCAGTTTCCCCAGCGGCGTGATCGTCTGGCCCATGTGTATCATGACGGGAAGATTGAAGGACGAAGCCACCTGCTGTGTACGCCGCAAGACCTCGTAATCATTAGGACCAGCAACATCGCGCGACAGGCGTGCCTTCACGCCAGCGATCATGTCACGGTGGGTGGCGATGGCGTTGCGGCAGGCATCCACATTCGCGCGGTTGAGGTCCATAGTATCGCCTTCCGGCAATATTCCGGCGCGTCCGATATTGATCAGGACCCGCGCCTGCTGGGGCGCGGATCTGGCCACGGCAATCGTGTCCTCGATATGGTCGGCGCCCTGCGAACCTGCGTCGATCCAGCCGGTGACGCCATCCTTCAGAACCAATTCCGGTCCTTCTTTGAATCGGGCCGTGTGGGTGTGGACGTCAATCAATCCCGGGACGACGAGTTTGCCGCCGGCATCAACGACCTGCGCGCCGCCGGGCGCGATGTTGGCCCCAATCGCGGCGATTTTGCCATTGGCAATGGCGATATCGCGGACTGCATCCAGCCTGCTCGCCGGATCGATGACTCGCCCGGCTTTGACAACGAGATCGTAATTCGCCGCCGCAGCGAGAGCATCGCGGGGAAACAGCGCCGCAGTCGCGGCCATTGCGGCCGCACTCGACAACAAACGACGACGATTCAGCATGGCCGTACCCTCCTGTAGGCCAGGTAACAATCGGCGCGTGCGGGATCGCTGTCAATCGTACTTAGAGATGGTGGTCCGGCCGCCAGGAGTCGAAGCGCCGCTCAATGGATCTGAGTAACTGCGTCATGCCCATTCCGGCAGCCGCAATGATCATAATTCCCACCATGACCTTGTCGGTCTGGAACGTGGCGCCGGCGGTTTGCATCATGAATCCGATGCCTGCTGACGAACCATACATCTCGCCGACAACAATACCGATGAGGGCATGGCCCAGCCCGAGCCGAAGGCCGGTCAGCAAATTGGGGACGGAAGACGGCAGCGCAACAGTCGCAAACAACTGCCGGTCCGTGGCGCCGAAAGAGCGCGCGACCTTGACGAAATCGCGCTCCATCGTACGCACGCCGGTTATGGTGTTCACAAGGATCGGAAACACGGATGACAGAAAGATAATCGCGATTTTGGCCGGCAGATCGATGCCGAACCAGATGATAATGAGCGGCATCAACGCAATGCGCGGTGTGGCATAAAGGGCATTCACGAAAGGATCGAGAACCGCGTTCAGCCGTGAATACCAGCCCATCAGGATTCCGAGCGGGATGCCGATGATCGCGGCGAGTCCAAATCCCAGAATGAATTCTTCCGCGCTGACGGCAAGATCCGGGAAGATGCTGCCATCCCGGAGCATGCCGTACCCGGTGATCAGGATGCGGCTGGGCGAACTGACAAACAGTGGTGCGATCCAGCCCAATGCGACGGCGATTTCCCACAGCGCGAGAAACGCCAGGACGGAAAGCATTCCGATCGCGGCGTTCAGGTTGCGCCGCGGCGCCGCCACCGAAACTCCGTCTGGCGCAGCGATAAGTGCTTCGGCGGCCGGCTCGATTGTCATTGCGCGGCCGTGAGCTGCACGGTTTCTTCGTAGATCGAACGCCAGATCTCGTCCTGCAGCTCGCGGAAACGCGGCAGCAATTTCATCTCCAGCCGGCGCGGAGCAGGCAGGTCAATCGTGACAATCTGTTTGACGCGCGCGGGACGGGCGGAAAAGACAGCAACGCGGTCCGCCACGAAGACCGCTTCGTCGATCTGATGGGTGACAAACAGTGCAGTCGTGCGGGTGCGGGCGAGTATTTTCAACAATTCGGCCTGCATCAAATCGCGCGTCTGCGCATCAAGCGATGCAAATGGCTCGTCGAGCAGCAGCAATTCCGGCTCAAGGGCGAGCGCGCGTGCGATATTCACTCTCTGGCGCATGCCGCCCGACAATTCGTGCGGATAGCTCTCGGCAAAACCGGTGAGGCCAACCACATCGATCAGCGATTCGGCACGTTCGCGAATTTCCGCAGCCGGAAGCTCGCGGCGCAGCTCCAGGCCATAGGCAATGTTGCGCAACACCGTCCGCCAAGGAAACAGCGAATCCTGCTGAAACACCATTGCGCGTTCGCGGCCGGGCGCGGACACCGCTTTGCCATCCAGTTCAATCGTTCCGGCGGCCGTTTTGATCAGCCCATCCACGGCCGCGAGGAAACTCGATTTGCCGCAACCGCTCGGTCCGACAATCGCCACGAGTTCGCCCTCGTCTACCGCAAGATCAATTCCGGCCAGGATCTCCAGACGGCGCTTTGTGCGCTCATTAGCGTAACTCAGCCGTACGCCGCGTGCCTCAAGTTTGATCCGTTGCGACGACATTATTTGAGGGTCGCGAAGAAACCTTCGCGTTCGAGCTGATCGAGGGGCGCCGTGTCGACGAGTTGCTCCGGCCTGAACTTGCCGGCCGCCGGAACGGTGGTTTTCAACTCGGCCAGAACGAGCGCAATTCCTTTCAGCGATGGACGCGGAATATCCGGATAAACCTTTTGCGTGAAGATGTCGTATGCCTTCGACAGCGCTGGTCCAGGCGGCGCCTTCAGGAATGTTGACGTGTATTTCAGCGCATCCGCCCGGTTGGCCCTGAAATCATGGATGCCTTCCGAAATCGCCATCAGGAAGCGCTTCACCACTTCCGGATTTTTCTGCACGAAATCGCGCGTCGAAACATATGAGGTGTTCGGATAATCGACCGCAATCGAAAGGCAATCGACGAGCACGTGATAGCCTTTCTCTTCCAACTCGCCGGTGCGCGGATACTGCTCGAATGAGCCGTCGATCTGGCCGGACAGCATAGCCGCCGTGCGCGTGCCCTCCCCGCCCAATTGCAGCAGCACAACATCGCTGCGCTTCAATCCGAGATGCTGCAAAGCATAAGTTGCCGCGACATCGGAGGACGCGCCGAAACGCGAGATCGCAATCTTCTTTCCCCGCAAATCGGCTGCGGATTTGATCGATGATTTCACCACAAGCTGGAACGGCAACTGATTGGAAATTCCACCGATGAAGACGATCCCGGCGCCCTGCACCGCCGCCGCGGCGGCAGGCGAATAGCCGTTCTGCGCGATTTTGACCGACCCGCCGACCACGGCCTGGGACAAAGTCGTGCCGGCGTCGATATAGACCAGCGTGACATCAAGGCCGTATTTGCGAAAAATTCCCTTCTGCAGCGCGTAGTTCATCGGCGCTGTTGTCATGGAATAGCCGTCATAGGCGACTTTGATCGGAATCAGCTGCGGCGTCGCAGCCGCACTCGGCGCAATCATTCCGGCAGCCGCCATCACCAGCGCCGCGACAATCGATTGGAACAGATTCCTCATTTCAGCGACCCGCGTAGGCTCCCGAACGGCGACGACAATATATCAGGCCAGCAGCGCCTTCATCTTGTCCTGATTGAGGCCTTTCATCAGTTGATCCACCAACGCCGACAATGGCATGGCGACCTTCGCTTGCTGCGCCAGCTCCAGCGCCACATCCATGTCCTTTTCCGCCCATTTCCCCGTGCTGCGGCCCCATTTTTCGAGCGACCAGTTGGCGCCACTCGAATGTTGCAGCGCCGCGACGAGCTTCGGGATGTCCGCGCCCATCTGCTTCATCATGCCGAGCACTTCATAATTGGCCGCCATGCAGGCCCACAAAAGCATGTTGTTTGCGGTCTTGGTGAGCTGTCCCATGCCACAGGTGCCGACATGCATAACATTGGCGCCGAAAGCCGAAAGGACGGGTTGCGCCTTTTCGAACGCTTCGGCACGCCCGCCGCAGAACACCGTGAGCGTGCCGCTGTCGGCGGCCTCCTGTCCCAGCACGACTGGAGTGTCCAGGAAACCGATCCGGCATTTGTCGCACGCCGCTTCGAGTTCGCGCGCCGTCTCAGGCGAGGTCGAGCTGGAGACGCAGATGACGCCGCCGGGAGCCATCCGCTCCAGCAGGCCGGACTGAAGAATCACGTCCTTCACTTGCTTATCGGTCGCAACCATCACAATGACGACGTCGGACCGTGCGCCAACTTCCGCTGCACTGCCGGCGATCTTCACGCCCGCATCGGCCGCGCGTGCGACCGGCCCTGGTGCGACGTCGCAACCTGTGACTTCGAATCCCTTGTTCACCATGTGGCGAGCCATCTGGAAGCCCATTGCACCCAATCCGATCACGCCCGTTCTAAGCACGCCCATTTGCTATTCCCTGTTGCTGCGGAGCGACCGCAGACGCTGCGTCGCCTCATGATCTATGGCCCAATCCTCTGCCGTCGCCGTGACCGCAACGCCGTAATCCGTGGCTGCCTTCGCGGGCGAGACATAACCCTGTATGACATCATTGAGAACGCTGTCCGGATCACGTTCAAACGGATTTCCAAGGCCACCTCCGCCCGGTGTTTCGAGGCGAAACACGTCGCGCGCTTTCAGCGGATAATCGGCGTAGCGCGTCGGCAGATGCTTTGCGTCCGCCGTGTCCGGATTGATCGTCAGGTCGCCGCAGCGTCCGTCATTTCCACCGGCGACGCCGTGCGGTGGAATCACGTGTTTGGACGAGCGGATCGAAAACCGGGCTTCCGCGAGATTGACATATTCGCGCAGGATTCCCAGTCCGCCGCGGAATTTTCCGGCCCCACCGGAATCGCGAATAAGCTCGAACCGTTCTATGCGCGTGGGAAATTCGCTTTCGATAATCTCAATGGGCGCGATTTTGGCGTTGCTCTGATTGACAGTCGTACCGGAGGCGCCATCGCGTGATGCCCGTCCGCCAGCCCCCCCACCGACAATTTCATATTGCACATAGGTCTTACCCGCCGATGTCGTGCGGCCGCCGATAATGATCGAACGGCTGCCGCATCCGTCGGCGCGGGCACGCGCCGGCACACAATGCGACAGAGCGTCAAACAGCGCTTCGACCATGGCATGGACGGTCGCGTTGTAGGTGTTCACGGGAGCAGGGAAGCGCGGATTGAGAATGCTGCCCTCCCGGGTCCTGACCTCAAGCACACTCAGGATTCCGCTGTTGATGAAAATCAGCGGGTCCACCAGGGAAATGAGCACATAGGCTGAGGCAGCTCGCACCAGAGGCGGCCTGACATTGGCTGGTCCGCGTGTCTGGTCCGCAGACGCGGAAAAATCCAGCGCGATATGGTTCCCACGTTTCTCAACAACGACATGGATGCGAACCGGTTTATTCAGTTCGATTCCGTCATCGTCGATGAAACGCTCAGCCTCGAAGCGGCCATCGGCCCAATCTGCAATCGCCGCTTTCATCCGTTGCGCGGTGATTTCAAGGAGCCGATCGAAAGCGCGCAGCGATGTGGCTTCACCAAATTTGCCGATCAGTTCGCCGACGCGCTGCTCGCCGAGGCGGCAGGCGCCCGTCTGACCGCGAATGTCGCCCAGCACCAACTCGGGCGTTCGGCTATTGGCGGCGATAATCCGTTCGATTTCAGCGTTGACGCTGCCGCGGCGAACATAGCGCACCGCCGGCAGATGCAGCCCTTCATTGAAGGTCTCCCGCGCCTGCCCGGAACAGGACCCCGGCACCGGGCCGCCAATATCGCTTTTGTGGGCAATCGACCCGCAATAGCCGATCAGCCGGCCATCATTGAAGATCGGCGTGAGTACCGCCATGTCGGGCGCATGCGGGCTGCCACCTTCATAAGGATGGTTGATGAGAAACGCGTCGCCTTCCGCGATGTCGTCCCCATATGCCTTCATCACCGCAGCGCAGCAGGCCGGAAAAGCGCCCATATGCAGGGGCAGCACGACATGCTGCGCGATCACCTGCGCGTTCGCGTCCATGATCGCACAGGAGGCATCCTGGGATTCGCGCACGATCGTCGAATAGCCGGTGCGGAACAGCGAGTTCTGCATCTCCTGCACAATGCCCGACAGGCTCGACTTGATGATCTCGATTTCGATTGCGCCGGGGGCCGCGTCTTGCGCCATCTCACGCCTCCCCGGTGCGGATGATGAGATTGCGGAACTCATCCACGCGCAGCGAACAGCCAGGCGGGATCACTGTCGTCGCATCCAACTGATCGACGATGGCTGGCCCATTGAAGAAATGCCCAACGTCGAGCTTTTCGCGCTGATACACCGGACATTCGCGCATGACTCCGCCGAACCAGGCGCGGCGTGTCTCACGGCGTGCGTCGGCAAGCGCGCGGCTTTCATTGCTGAATCTTGGGAATTCCACCGGCGGCAGGCGGCCAATTCCGCAAATCCGGAACGAGACGATCTCGACCGTTTCATCGGGTGCGGCATGGCCGAACATGCGCCGATGGGCTTCATCGAATGATCGCCGCAATGACGCCGCCGTATCCGGCCCAAAGCTTCCGGCGCAGGGAATGGTCAGCTCATAACCCTGTCCCGCATACCGCAGGTCGAGCGAGTGCTCGAGCGAAATACCATGATGCTGAAATCCTTCGTCGCGCAAATCCCGTGTCGCCTGGCTTTCCAACGCGGCAAAGCCCTCACGCAGTTCATCCAGGGTGATGCGGTCAAGCGCGATCATCCGTGATCGGATGTAATCGTGACGCACATCGGACATCAAAAGACCCATGGCCGAGTGAACGCCGGGATAGAGCGGCACCACCACGCCCGCCATCCGGAGTTCGGCGGCAATTGCAGCAGCATGCAGCGGACCCGCGCCACCAAATGCGAGCAAATGGAATTGCCGCACATCATGCCCGCGCATGGTCGAAATGGCCTTGATTGCCTCCTGCATCTTGACGTTGATCACGCGGATAACGCCGTCCGCCGCATCTTCGACCGCCAGATCAAGTTTTGCTGCGACTTGCGATTCGATCGCGCGCTGTGCCGCAGCCCGGTGCAGCTTCATCCGGCCACCGAGGAAATTGTCCTCGCCGAGATAACCGAGCACAAGATTGCAGTCGGTGATGGTCGGGTCCACTCCGCCGCGGCCATAACAGGCGGGGCCCGGTACCGCGCCTGCGCTGTCCGGACCGACGGCGAGCTGCCCAAAGCGGTCCACGCGTGCAATCGTTCCGCCGCCGGCACTGACTGTATTGATATCGAGCATGGGCAGCGAAATGTCCCGGCCGTCGATCGTGCCGCGATGATGGACGGCGGGCTCGCCGTTACGGATCAGTGACACATCGCAAGACGTGCCGCCCATGTCGAAGGTAACCAGATTCTGCAGTCCCGTTGCGGCCGACAGGCGAACGCTTGCAGTCACACCGCCGGCTGGACCAGACAGTACGGTGGCGACAGCCTTCTCCGCGCTGGCCGCGAAATTCGCCATGCCGCCATTCGACTGCATCACATATTTCTGCTGTGTCGATATCCCGGCGTTGGTCAGGCGAGCTTCAAGATTGCCGATATACCGTGCAAGAATGGGTTGCAAATAGGCATTCACCACCGTCGTGGACAGGCGGTAATATTCACGGATCTGCGGCAGGATTTCCGAGGACAAGGAAACGGCGCAATCCGGCATCTCCTGTGCAATGATCGCCCGGACGCGCTGTTCGTGTTCAGGCCTCAGGAAGGAAAACAGCAGGCAGACCGCGATCGATTGCGGTGCACGCGCCTTCAGTTCGCGGATCGTGGCTTTGAGTGCCGTCTGATCCAGCGGCTGCAGGATTTCGCCTGCGGCCGAGACGCGTTCCGCAACTTCACCGGTCAGCACCGGCGGCACGAGCAGGCCCCGCCGATCGTAAAAAATGTCGAAGATCGCTGAACCATGCGGCCGGCATTGTTCGCCGACCTCGTAAATTCCGCGAAAGCCTTTCGTGACCAGGAGCGCGGTCCGGACGCCCTTGCCTTCGAGCAGCGCGTTGGTGCCGACCGTCGTGCCGTGGCAGAAATAAGCGATGTCCCCCGGGCCGGCCCCTTTGGCCATCAGCAGTTCGACGCCGGACAGAATGGCGCGGGACGGATCGTCAGGCGTCGAAGGCAGTTTCGCGATCGTGATCTGCTGCGCCGCCTCGTCGAAATACACGAAATCCGAGAATGTCCCACCGGTATCGACGGTTATCCTGTATGGCGGCATGACTGGCGATCCACCCTCATCTCGCCTCCGGTTTAGCGTGGCGCCACCCTTGACAACAAGCCGGGCCTTTGCGGTGAGGCCAACGAACTCGTGATGGAACGACCTGCCGCGATTTGCCGCGGCGGGATCGAAAATGGCGCGCGATATGGTAATTCGGCAGCAGGGTTTAAACGATGGGGCGAGCGCTTGTACCCAGTGCTTTGGTATGTTTTGTGGTTGGCCATCGCGGCCTTGCTGTCCTGGATCGTGATTGCCATGTTCATTTATGATATGGGCCGCATAAACCGCCGCGAGCCGCTCCGCATTCCGTTCATCGGTTGGGCGCAGCCGGGTGACACCACTTACCCCTTGGCCGTCGTCGAATTGTTCGGGCCCTATGTCACCCTGGGCGCCGCGATAGTCTTTTTCGCCGGCTTCTCGGTCTATGTCGCCGCTTTCGCGGGTTGATCAGGTCGCTTCGGCGACGTCGATGTGGATGCCCTCGATGTCGGTGAACTGAAAACAGCCGAGCGGGCATTTCCGCAGCAGCTTGAGCCGCGCCTCGCCTTCCGAACCATAGCCGAGCGCGCGGCTGCGCAGATGGGGATTCTCTCCGGTCAGGAAATCCAGGTCGCGTTTGACCTGTTCGACGCTTTCCACCTTGAACCCGATATGGTCCAGGCCGGTGCGCGCCGGGTCTTGGGCATAATAGTCGGCGATTTTCCACGGGATGATCATCAGCGTCACCCGCCCATCGCTCAGGTAGAAGTTTTCATCGTCGGGACGGTCCTGGCGCGTGAGACCGAAAACTTCGGCGTAGAAATCGGCGCAGCGCTTTGCGTGACGGGTGCGGAGTGCGATGTGGCTGATCGCGCGTTTCTGCACCCAATTGTTTTCGGCAAAAATATCTTTCTGTTCTCCCGAATCCGCCTCGGAGAGGTCGAAAATATTCGTGTCCGGGTCATGGACACTGTAGGCGGCATAGGGACGAATTGGCGGGCGCTTAACAGCTGTTATCGTGCGGTCAAAGCGCTCAATTCGCGCAAGCGTTTCCGGGATGTCATCCACCGTAATGCCGAAATGGTCGAGGCCGCTCAAGCGCCCGTCACGCCGCGGAATGCAGTTCAGGCCGACATAACCATCGCCCACCGGGACCGCACGCGCGGGGCGCGGCTTTTTCGTGGTCTTCATGTCGAACAATGCCTGATAAAACCGCGCATTCATGGCGTAGTAATCTGTGGCGATAGCGACGTGATTGATTTTGGCAGCCATCGCGGTCACGCCTCGCCATTGGCGACATCGAGATAAACGCCCTCGACATCGGTGAAATGGTGGTGCCCGAACGGGCATTGCTTGAACAGCTTCAGGCGCGCTTCGCCTTCGCTTCCGTAACCGAGCGGACGGCCGTGCATGAGCGGATTTTCGCCGATCAGGAATTCGAGATCGCGCTTTACGGCATCGACGCTTTCAACCTTGAAACCGATATGGTCGAGCCCCAGCCGCGCCGGATCCATGCCGACGTAGTCCGAAATCTTCCATTGCAGTATCGCGAGCGTCACGCGGCCGTCCGACAGGTAATAGTTCCCGTCGCCGGGGCGGTTCAACAACGCGAGTCCGAACACCTCGGCGTAGAATTGCGCGCAGCGCTCGGCATTCCGGGTCCGCAGCGCGATGTGATCGATATGGCGGGTGCGCGTGTCCTGCCCGTCATTATCGGCATAGACATCCTTCTGAAAGCCGATATTCCGCTGCGACAGATCGAATATGTTGGTATCTGGATCGTGGGTGCTATAGGCGGCGTACGGGCGTATCGGCGGACGTTTGAGCGCGGCCAGTTCGGGATCGAATTTCTGCATGCGGGCGATCGCATCGTCGATATCATCCACCTCGATGCCGAAGTGGTCGAGACCGCTGGTGCGTCCATCGCGGCGGGGAATATGCGTCATCCCGACATAGCCGTCCCCCAGTGAAATCGCGCGTGATGGCGGAAGGGTCTTCGTCTTGCCCGGCTGCATCGCGAACAGCGCTTCGTAAAATCGCGCATTTGTCGCGTAATAATCGCTGGTAATGGCAACATGATTGATGCGCGCGGACATTAGAAGCTCCCGTAATTTTCGGCCATTCTGGACCATTCCGCCGGCTTTGTCAGCGCCGCGCCAGGCGTATTTGACGCATGCTGGCCACTATGCAATCTGCAAATTCCAGTCTGTTACGGGAACATAAATGGGCAGCATACTTTCATTCCAGCTTGAAGATGGCCGATCCGGGGTTGTGGCTCGGGCACTCGAAATAAGTACTCTGATCATCGCCGGCTGGACCGGACGCGATCCTGCGGCAGTCGAGCATCACATCCGTGAATTGGAAGCACTGGGTGTCAAACGCCCGGCAACCGTACCCATTTTTTACCGTGTTTCAGCGGCGAGACTGACCACCGACACATCCGTTCAGGTGCTGGGCGAGAAGAGCAGCGGCGAAGTGGAATTTGTGCTGCTCAAGGCGTTGGGCCGGCTGTGGGTCGGCACCGGTTCAGACCACACGGACCGTGAAGCGGAAAGCGTCGGCGTATCACTGTCCAAGCAGATCTGCGACAAGCCCGTCGCATCGGCGCTCTGGTCATTTGACGATGTGGTCCCGCACTGGGACCGGCTGATCCTCCGCTCCTACGCCACGTCTGATGGCCGGCGGGAGCTGTATCAGCAAGGTCCGGTAAGTGCGCTTTTGCACCCGGAAGATTTGCTGTCACGCCTGGGCAAAGGCCAGATTCCCGATGGCACGGCGATTTTCGGTGGCACCTTGCCGGCTATCGCCGGCGTCCGTCCGGCCGACCGTTTCGATTTCGAGCTGGAAGATCCGGTGCGGCGGAAGACAATCGCGCACGGTTATGACATTTTCACCCTGCCTGTTTTGGGCTGAAGAGACGCAAACACATGCCGATGAACAAACCGCATATCGAGTTTTTGTCGCTCGACATGAAATCAGGCTGGGCAACGCCGGAAGGCTATCCGGAGGGCATCAAGCAGAAGATTCTCGCCAGTGACCTGGATGAGCGGCGCAAGACCGGAAGCCGCACGCGGTTGCTGCGCTTCGATCCCGGCGTGTACACGACCGCGCCATTTGTGCACGATCATTGGGAGGAAGTTTATCTTCTCACCGGCGACCTTACCGTCGGCAATGATCGGGAGGGCAAGGGCGGCGAAGCATTCGTCAGCCCGACCTATGCCTGCCGGCCGCCTGGCGTTCATCATGGGCCCTTCAAATCAGAGAAGGGCTGTATGCTGTTTGAAATCCACTACTACGACGAGAGCCGGAATCAGCCGAGATGACGCGCCCAGTCAAACTGGCGATTCCGGACCTTATCTCGAATTCATATTTCCCTGCGGTTGCGGCGGTCGAACTGGGATTTTTCCGGCGCGAAGGAATCGATGCCTCGGTCGAGCTGATCTTTCCTGTCGATAAATCCTATGCGGCCATGCGCGATGGCGCCGTCGATTTCGTCGGCGGTTCGGCACATTCCGCGCTGGCGGCCTTCCCCGAATGGCGCGGCGTCAAACTGCTCTGCGCACAGGGACAGGGCATGTACTGGTTCCTGGTCATGCATTCGCGCTTTCACGCGAAGCGCGGTGAACTCAATTGCGTCAAAGGCAAAAGCATCGGCGCCGCACCCTGGGTTGATCTCGGACTGCGCCAACTCCTGATCGAAGGCGGCATCGATCTGAACCGCGATGAAGTCCGGATTGCACCGGTGCCAGGGGCCCGGGGCGCCGGCATCAATTTCGGCGTCACCGCCGCCAAAGCCCTGCAGGACGGAAAGATAGATGGTTTCTGGGCAAACGGCATGGGCGCCGAAGTTGCGGTGAAGAGCGGCGCGGGCACAGTCGTTCTCGACATCCGCCGCGGCGATGGACCGAAGTCCTGCTTCAACTACACCATGGCGTCTATTGCGACGACCGATCGCCTGATCGAGCGCGAGCCTGAAATTGCTGAAGCTGCCGTTCGCGCGATCGTCAACACGCAGAACGCGCTGCGTGCCGATCCGTCACGCGCGGCTGCGGTTGGACAGAAACTGTTTCCGCCCAGTGAGGCGGCACTCATCGCCGGACTTATTGCGCGGGATACGCCGCTTTACGACCCGTCGATTTCTCCTGAATTTGTTCGTGGCATGAATCAATTCTCGCGCGATGTTGGCATTCTGCGCGGCGAGTCAGCCTATGATGAGATTGTCGCGGCGCGTTTCAGCCGTTTGTGGCAGAACGCTTCAGCGTGATTCGAGCCAGTGGAGGCTGAATAAGCCTTCCCGGTCACACCAGACCTTGCGGGGAATCAAACCCGCCGATGTGGCGAGTTCCTGGAAGCCCTCGACGGTGTATTTGTAAGAGTATTCCGTCAGAATCGCTTCTCCCTGCGAAAAAGCAAATGACCGGCCGGAAACTTGGGCTGTCTGCCGTATCGCGCTGATCAGATACATTTCGATCCGCATTTCGGCCGGGTTGTAAACTGCGTAATGGAAAAACCGCGCGGGATCGAAATCGGCTCCCGCATCGCGATTGGCGCGCGACAGCAGATTCAGGTTGAACGCCGCTGTGATCCCCGCGCGGTCATTGTACGCGCCGTGCAATATGGCCGGATTCTTCGCCAGATCGACACCGACCAATAAGGCGCCGCCATCCAGAATTGCAGCCGCGGCGGATAAAAATTCGCGCGCTTCAGAACGCGTAAAATTGCCGATTGTCGAACCCGGGAAAAAACCCAGGCGGCGCGCTTGCGATGTCAGCGGCCAGCACAGATTGCCCGTGAAATCCCCGATCACCGGATGGACCAGCAACGCCGGATAATCCTTGCGCAGCCCTTGCGCGAGGCGATCCAGCCAGGTGACGGAAAAATCAACCGGCATGTAGGCGCGCGGGTGCTGAAACACGTCTAGCAATATACGAATTTTGTCGCCTGATCCGGCGCCGAATTCCATGATCTCGGCATCAGGGCCGGCCAGCGCCGCAATCTCCGCCGCATATGCGCGCAGCAACGCGTTTTCGGTCCGGGTCAGATAATATTCAGGCAGGGTGCAGATTTCGTCGAACAGCCGGGCGCCAATGGCGTCGTAAAGATATTTGCACGGAATTCTTTTCGGAGATTGCCGCAGGCCTTCAATCAGCGCCTGGCGGAAACCATCTCCCGTCCCTCCGGAGGCGCTGGCGAAACCATCTTCTCGCATCGATTTCATGCATCCTCTGCCAGGCGAATCCCGGAAAACTGCCAGCGTGCGCCGGGCGGGAAGAAATTCCGGTAGCCAGGCCGAATATGATCCGCAGGCGTAACGCACGAACCGCCGCGCAGGACGATCTGCCCGGACATGAATTTGCCGTTGTATTCCGATGCCGGGCCGCTCCACGGCTTGAATCCAGGGTAAGGATCATAGGCAGAACGGGTCCATTCCCACGCGTCCCCATAAAACTGGCTCTCGCCTTTTTTGGCAGGGTGCGGATGCAGATTGCCCATCTGCAACAACCGGCCTGCAACCGGCTCTGCCCTTGCGGCCGTCTCCCATTCAAATTCCGTCGGCAGCCTTTTGCCGCACCATCGGGCATAGGCCTCCGCTTCATAGAAGCTGATGTGAACGACCGGTTCGGAAAGCCGGAACGGCCGGGTGCCACCCAGAGTAAAAATCGTCCATCCATCCGCATGGCCCGCCCAATAAAGCGGGGCACGGATGTTCCTGGTCTGGATAAAATTCCAGCCGTCGGACAACCACAGTTCGGGCCGCTCGTAGCCGCTGTCGCGAATGAATTCCAGATATTCGCCGCAGGTCGTAAGCCGCGACGCGAACCGGAACGGCGCCAGCAGAACGCGATGACGGGGCTGTTCATTGTCAAAGGCAAAACTGCCGGTCCCGCTGCCAATCCAGCAGATGCCGCCGGTATAATCCTGCCATGAGAGCGGCACCGGCGTCTGATCCGCGGGTTCCGCAACATTCGAATAGGCAGGCAATATCGGATTGCACGAAAGCGCGTGCTTGATGTCGGTCAGAATCAATTCCTGATGCTGCTGCTCGTGCTGCAGGCCAAGTTCGGTCAATCCACCGATTTCGGCAGTGTACGCATTGTCGAGCAGCCGCTGCATTGCTGTATCGACATGCTTGCGATATCGCAGGATCTCTTCACATGATGGTCGCGTAATCATACCGCGCTGCGGGCGGGGATGCCTGTCGCCAAGAGACTCGTAGTAGGAATTGAACAGATAATGAAAGCGCCGGTCATGGATTTCGTATCCAGGCGCGTGCGGAATCAGCACCAGAGTTTCGAAAAACCAGGTCGTGTGAGCGAGATGCCATTTGACAGGACTCGCGTCCGGCATCGACTGAATGCACTGATCTTCCGGACTCAATGGAGCGGCGAGCTGTTCCGTCAGTTGCCGCACGGCAGAGAGGCGGCTGGCCAGCGAATTGGCGTCCGGTGCAGCTTTGGTGGCAGCGCCCGACATGCCGCTGTTTCTGCCTACGCCGGAGCGTGAGTTGGTGATGGAATCAGTGGACGCCACCGCCGGCCATTACGCCCGATCATGATATCGGCTTCCTCCGGACCGTCCGAGCCCGCCGGATAGAGCGGCAATGGATCGGATCTGTTTCCTTTCCACGCGTCGAGAACGGGCTGAATGATCCGCCAGGCCGATTCAATCGTATCGGCACGCTGGAACAGGCTTGCGTCACCCATCATGCAATCATAGAGCAGGGTTTCGTATCCGGTCGTCGCCTGCGTCTGGAAATATTCGCTGTATTTGAAGCGCATCTCGACATCGCCGATACGCACATCCGGTCCGGGTATTTTTGCGCCGAACCGCAAACTGACGCCTTCGTCGGGCTGAATCATCAACGTCAAATCATTATTGGTCATGCGATCCACAGGAGTATCGCGAAACAACGTTAAAGGCGCCTCCTTGAACCTGACAATCACCTGGCTTTTCCTCGCCGCCAGCGCCTTTCCAGTGCGCAGATAGAACGGCACGCCCGCCCAACGCCAGTTGTCGACCATGAGCCGCAGCGCGACATAAGTCTCAGTCGACGAACCACGATCGACATCCGGCTCCTCCCGATAAGCCGGGAAGGATTTGCCGTTTACCGTACCTGCCGCATACTGCGCCCGGACAACATCGCTGTGCAATCTGTCAGGGCTGAAGCTCTGGATGGCATCGAGGATTTTTTCCTTTTCGTTGCGTGTCGCATTGGCCTCGAAACATGACGGCGGCTCCATCGCGATCAGGGTCAGCACCTGAAACAGATGATTTGGCACCATGTCCCGCAGGGCGCCGGTGGCATCGTAAAAGCTGCCGCGGGTCCCGATGCCGATCGATTCAGCAACCGTGATCTGAACATGGTCGATGTAATTGCGGTTCCAGAGCGGCTCGAACAATCCATTGGCGAACCTCATGACCATGATGTTCTGGACCGTTTCTTTCCCGAGATAATGATCGATCCGGAAAATCTGACTCTCATCGAGATATTTCCAGAGCAGACAGTTCAGCTCTTTGGCCGACTCGAGATCGTTTCCGAAAGGTTTCTCAATGACGACACGCCGCCACTGCCCTGGCGGCTGCCGCACCAGGCCGGCGGCGCCCAGCTGCTGGACAACCTGGCCGAATTCGCCGGCGGGAATGGCGAAATAGAACAGATAATTGCCGCCGGTCCCCGATTTGCGGTCAATGTCGCCCAGCAGCTTTCCCAGCCGTTGATATGTCGCCGGATCATCCAGATTACCGGCGAGATATTGCATGCGCTGGGCCAGCCAATCCCAGTCGGTCTGATCGAGATTTTCACCGGATAAATCATCGAAGCCTTTGCGCAGGCCGTCGCGAAACTGGGCCGCAGTCATTTCCCTCCGCGCAATCCCGGCGATCGCAAAAGCCTCCGGCAGCAGGCCGGAGCGCTTCAGATGGTAGATTGCCGGCATCAGCAATCGTCTTGTCAGGTCACCCGACGCGCCAAAGATGACAAGAACGCACGGGCCTGCGGGAGTCGAATCCTGCATGGATCAGCTGCCGTGCTTCGGTTCGATATGACCACCGAATTTGTTGCGCATGGCAGACAGCAGCTTGTCGGCAAACAAAGCCTCATCGCGTGACCGCAGGCGCGCGTAAAGCGCCGACGACAGAACGTCGGCAGGCACGCCATTTTCGATCGCATTCATCACTGTCCAACGGCCTTCGCCGGAATCCGCGACATATCCGGTGTAGCGCGAAAGATCCGGGTCCTCGGCAAGGGCAGATGCCGTGAGATCGAGCAGCCAGGAGCCGATGACGCTGCCGCGCCGCCACAATTCCGCAATTTCCGGCAGATCCAGATTGTAGCGCTCCTCTTCGCGAGGCGAGCCGGCAGCATGGCGCAATATATCGAAGCCTTCGGCATAGGCTTCCATCAGCCCATATTCGATGCCGTTGTGCACCATTTTGACAAAGTGGCCCGCCCCGGACGGCCCGCAGTGGAGATATCCCTGTTCTGCAGTGCCGCCGGGCGCCCGTCCATCTGCCGGCGGAATTCCCGATTTGCCTGGCGCGAGCGCGGCGAATATCGGATCGAGGCGCTGAACGGCTGCGTCGCCCCCACCGATCATCATGCAGTAACCGCGCTCGAGTCCCCACACCCCGCCGCTGGTGCCCACATCGATGAAATCGATGCCCTTTTCGCGCAGCATGTGCGCGCGCCTTATATCGTCCCGATAATAGGTATTCCCGCCATCGATGACGACGTCACCGGCCTGCAATTGCTGTGACAGGTCGACGATGGTTTTTTCAGTGATTTCGCCGGCGGGCAACATCACCCAGACTGCGCGCGGTTTTTGCAGCTTGTTCGCCAATTGGGCGAGATCACCGGCCCCCGTCGCGCCTTCCTTGGCCAATTCCGCAGTGGCAGCAGCCCTGGCGTCGAACACGACGCAGCTGTGGCCATGCGCCATCAAACGGCGGGCGATATTTCCGCCCATTCGACCGAGGCCGACTATCCCGATCTGCATCCTGACCTCGCCCAACGTTTCCGCCCTCAGGTGAGAGCGTCTGAAATGGCCTGCTCCAACTTTTTCAATTCCGACTCGCCATCGCCTGCCAGATGCACGTGCAATGCCCTGCGGCCGCGTTCGTTCAGGACCTCGAAATCCCCGCGCGCAGTCGCCTCGATGACTTTGCCAAATGTGTAGGATTGGCCGGGCACCTGAAGATCGGGTTCGTAGTCGCTGGTGATCTGCAGAAAAATCCCGGTGTTCGGACCACCTTTGTAAGCTTGCCCGGTCGAATGCAGAAAGCGGGGTCCAATTTCGGCACAGGTCGCGATTTTTTTGCGATCGCGAATCTTGAGCCGAATTTGCTGCAATGCGTCTGTGACAGCCGCGTCCGGATTGAGATACGCAACCAATGCGCAATAATCGCCGGGCTTTGCCGCCGCGAAGAACTGTTTCAGGACGCCACTTAAAGACTTGCCGCGGGCGTCAAGGTCGCCGGTGATTTGACCACCGGCATAGAGTTTGATGCCGTCGTCAGCAAAAAGCTTGGCTTCCTGCGCCGCTTTCGCACCATCTTTCATCAAGGCGCGGGTTTTTACCTTGCTGGCTTCGACATCGGGTTGGTTGAACGGATTGATTTCAATCACGGCGCCGGCAACCGCCGTGGCCATTTCCCACCGGAAGAATTCCTGGCCGATATCATGCGGATCGCCGATTGCGCATCGCAGCACCGGCTGGCCCGCTTTCTCGAGCGCGGCCACGGCATCATCCTGATGCGCGTCAAATTCACGGTCTAACCGCAAATAGGCGAAAACCCGATCGTCGCCATAGGAACTGGGGGAGCCAAGCGGTTCGCTATCGACCGGAATCAGTCCTTTGCCCTGTTTTCCTGTCGATTCCGCGAGGAGCTGTTCGAGCCACGCTCCAAAATCCGCGATCCGCGGCGACGCAATAATCGTCACCTTGTCCCGGCCGGATCTCGCCAATGTGCCCAATGCGGCGCCAAGCAGCACACCCGGATTCTGATCGGGCGGGACATGCCGATCGCAGGACCGCACCATCTTCGCCGCCGAGTCCAGGAAACCAGCGACATCCACGCCGGATATCGCGGCAGGAACGATTCCAAATACCGACAGTACCGAATATCTGCCGCCGATGGCGGGATTGCCGAGAAACACCTGACGGAAGCGGCGCTCTTTCGCGACGCGCTCGAGCTGTGAGCCGGGATCCGTGATGGCAATGAAGCGGGATGCGGCGCTGCCCTTTTTCGCTTTCTCAACCCGATCCCAGAAGTAATCCATGAGAATATTGGGTTCGAGCGTGCTGCCGGACTTGCTCGAAACGATAAACACGCTTCGTGTCAGATCGATTTTACCCTCGACAGCGCGGATTGCTTCCGGGTGCGTGGAATCGAGCACATGCAATGCGGGCCACTGACTGCGCCCACCGAATGTTCTGGCGAAGACCTCGGCGCCCAGACTCGATCCGCCCATGCCGACCAGGACCGCATTGCTGATGGAGTCTTTTTGCAGGCTTGCAGCAAGCGCACAGATTTCCTTCGCCTGCGCCCGGGTGTCATCGACGGCCTCGAGCCAGCCGAGCCATTTGTTTTCATCCGTTCCGGTCCACAGAGACGCGTCTCCACTCCAGAGGCGGCGGATATTGCCCTGTTTGCTCCATTCCTGGAGCGTGTTCTGCACTGCTTCGGCGGCCGCTTTGTCCAGACTCGCGGAATAGCGGTTCAGCGTGTGGCCGAGCGTCTGTGCGCGCCGCTGTTCGACGCCAGCCAGCAATCCGTCAAAAGATTCCGAAAACAGCCTGACGCCTTCGACGGTCAGTTTGTCTGTCACGTCTTCCAGGGAAATTCCGGACTTCTCCAGCAAATCCAGCTGTTGCTGTGCGGCGGGAATGTCTTTCTCGATTGTGTTTGCCACCTCGCCGTGATCGCGGAAGGCCTCGAGCGTTTCCAGCGGCATGGTGTTGATCGTATCGGGGCCAATCAATTCCTCGACATACATCACGTCGCGATAATTGGGATTTTTGGTGCTCGTGCTCGCCCATAGCAACCGCTGGACGCGTGCGCCGCGGCTCGCCAGCGCATCCCAGCGCGAGCCGGAAAAGAGCTGCTTATAATCCTGGTAAGCAAGCTTCGCATTCGCGATGGCGATTTTTCCATGCAAATTTTCAAGCGCGGCGTCCGGGCGTCGTTTGACATTCGCATCAATCAGTTTGTCGGCGGCCGTGTCGATCCGGCTGACAAAGAAACTCGCGACGCTGGCGAGGCGGCGTGGATCGCTGCCAGCTGCCGTCAACTGCTCGAGCGCCGCGATATAGGCTTCGGCCACCTGCCGGTAATACCGCCGCGCGAATAGGAGCGTGATGTTGATATTGATGCCTTCGCCCAAAAGCTGCCGAATGGCAGGAACGCCCGCATCCGTCGCCGGCACTTTGATCATGACGTTGGGCCGCGCGACTTCTTTCCAAAGCCGCCGAGCTTCCGCGATTGTGCCCTGCGTATCATTTGCGAGATATGGCGAAACTTCCAGACTGACAAAGCCGTCCGCGCCACCCTTGCCGCGATAGACCGGCAGCAGAACATCCGCGGCGCTGCGAATGTCCTCGATCGCGACATGCTCGTACAGGTGCATGGCATCGCAATCGGCACTTGCGATTGTGGAGTTGAGTGACTGGTCGTAATCGCTACCGGACGTTATGGCCTTGCGGAAAATCGTCGGGTTGGACGTAACCCCGGACACCCCGTCCTCGTCGACAAGCCGCTTGAAACTTCCGTTCCCGACGAATTTACGGTCGAGAAAATCCATCCAGACCGACTGCCCGAATTCATTGAGGCGCTTCAGCGGATTCACTCTAACCACCCTTGTTGCGTGCGACCTGTTCCTTTGCCGTATCGACAATGTGTTCGACGGTGATTCCGAAATGGCGATAGACGTCTTTGTAAGGACCTGACGCGCCGAATGTCGTCATCCCGATTCGCGCTCCATCGCGGCCGACATAACGATCCCAGCCAAACGGCGACGCGGCTTCAACGGAGACGCGGGCGCGGACTGCTGGAGGCAGAACCTGGTTTCGGTAAGCAGGTTCCTGCTCCTCGAACAGTTCCCAACTCGGCATGCTGACAACCCGGGCGCGAATACCGTCTTTTGCCAGACGATCGCGCGCCTCGGTGCAGAGCGGCACCTCGCTTCCGCTGGTGATCAGAATCACATCCGGCGCACCCTTGTCCGCGTCGGCGAGAACATATGCTCCGCGCTGCAAACCCGACGCCGATCCGTACATTTTGCGGTCGAGAACAGGCAGCGCTTGCCGGCTGAGACTCAACGCGGTTGGCCGTTTCGATTGCATGGCAAAACGCCAGGCTTCGCGGGTCTCATTGGCATCTGCCGGACGAATCGTCACCAATCCCGGCATGGCACGCAAACTCGCAAGCTGTTCGATGGGCTGGTGAGTTGGCCCGTCTTCCCCAAGACCGATGGAATCATGGGTAAAGACATAGACCACGGGCAATTCCATCATTGCGGCCAGCCGAATTGAGGGTCGCATGTAATCGGAAAAAATCAGAAAGGTGGCGCAATAGGGGCGCAACTTGCTCAGCGCGAGGCCATTCGAAATTGAGCCCATTGCGTGCTCCCGGACGCCGAAGTGCAGATTGCGCCCGGTATTGCCGCCTTCGAAATCGCCTGCTCCGTTGATCAGGGTTTTGGTCGAGGGCGCAAGATCCCCCGAACCACCGAGAAAGGAAGGAACATGCGCCGCAATGGCGTTCAGAACTTTGCCAGAAGCTTCACGCGTCGCCATGCCTTTGGCATCGGCGGGAAAATCGGGCAGATCGCCATCCCAGTTCCTGGGCAGCTCGTCATTTTCAATCCGGTCGAGTTCCTGTGCGAGATCGGCATAGCGTTCGCGATATGACTTCAGCCCCGCGTACCAATCGGCAGAGAGCTTGCGTCCACGGGCGCCAAATTGCTCATCGAAATGCTCACGCACACCATCGGGCACCAGGAATTTCGCATCTTCCGGCCAGCCGTAAAACTGTTTTGCCAGTTTGACTTCCGGTTCCCCGAGCGGCTCGCCATGGGCAGCTGCTGTGTCGTGTTTGTTCGGTGCACCGTAAGCGATATGGCTATCGACAATAATCAGCGTTGGTGACTTTCGGTTTTGCCGGAAGCGTCCAAGCGCGGCAAAAAGTGCATCGCAGTCATTCGCGTCGCGGACATGTTCGACATTCCAGCCATAGGCACGAAAGCGCGCGCCCACGTCTTCGGTGAATGCGAGATTGGTGTGTCCCTCGATGCTGATATTGTTGTTGTCGTAAATCCAGCAGAGGTTATCAAGCGCCAGATGGCCTGCGATGGACGCGGCCTCAGATGCAACGCCCTCCATCATGTCGCCATCGCTGCACAGCGCATACACATCGTAGTTAAACACGGCGAATTCCGGCCGGTTGAAGCGATTGGCGAGATATCGTGCGGCGATCGCCATTCCGACGCTGTTGCTGCAGCCCTGGCCGAGCGGACCTGTTGTGGTTTCCACGCCTGCAGTGTGCCGGTATTCGGGGTGACCCGGACAATGACTTCCGATCTGGCGGAAGTGGCGGATGTCGTCGAGCGTCACCGCGGCCTCGCCATTGCCGGCTTTCACGCCGGTCAGATATAGCAGCGAATAGAGCAACATGGACGC
Organism: uncultured Bordetella sp.; assembly: GCA_964446945.1. Taxonomy (GTDB): domain Bacteria; phylum Pseudomonadota; class Alphaproteobacteria; order Micropepsales; family Micropepsaceae; genus CAIYRG01. Next base: position 293,974 of record CAYUQO010000003.1, on the reverse strand, counting down.
ATGGCCGGCCGAAAGCACGAAGCGGTCGCGATTTGGCCAGGACACATTGTCCGGATTGAATTTCAGGATGCGCTGCCACAGCGTGTATGCGACCGGCGCCAAGGCCATCGGCGTGCCCGGGTGTCCCGAATTGGCCGCCTGGACGGCGTCCATCGACAGCGTGCGAATCGTATTTATGGCAAGCTGGTCAATGGAATTGGATTTCGGCCCGTCCATACGGCTTCGACCTCTATTTCGCCGGCTTGGGTTGGTGACCGTGCCGAGTGCCGGTGGGGGTAGGAAGCACGGTATGTGAACCAGTCTGCGTAGCCAACATTGACCTTCCAGTGAAGCAAAAATTTATTGCAATGCCGTGGCGGGAACATCTTGAGGGTGTTTTGCGTTGTGCGGCGCGCCGGTGTGGTTCCGTTCGAGTGGCCGATTTCATGCGCCGGGCAGACGTGACAGTCCGCGAATGTCGCGTTCTGCCTTACATGCCAGGACAGGAGTGAAATATGGCCGGGAAGATCAGTCCCCTTGCTGGAAAGCCGGTGACTTCTTCCATGCTGGTGAATGTGCCAAAGCTCATCACCGCCTATTTTACCTGCCAGCCCGATCCGGCGAATCCAGCACAAAGAGTTTCGTTCGGCACCTCCGGCCATCGCGGTTCTTCCGTGGATTGTGCATTCAACGAGGCACATATCCTGGCGGCCACACAGGCGATTTGCCTGTACCGGAAAATGAAAGATATCGACGGGCCGCTATTCGTCGGCATCGATACCCATGGGCTTTCCGAACCGGCACTTGCCAGCGCCGTAGAAGTGCTCGCCGCCAACGGCGTTACAACCATGCTCGATGCCGCCGATTCATACACGCCGACGCCGCTCGTTTCACATGCCATCCTGACCTACAACCGCGACCGCAAAAGCGGTCTTGCCGATGGCATCGTCATCACACCGTCGCATAATCCGCCGGAGGATGGCGGCTTCAAATACAACCCGCCAAACGGTGGACCTGCCGATGTGGACGCCACCGGGTGGATTGAAAAAACCGCGAATGAATTGATTCGAAGCGGGCTGCGCGACGTGCGCAGGCTGCCATATTCCCGGGCATTCCGCGCAGACTGCATCCACCGGCACGATTTCGCCGGCGAATATGTCGCGGACCTGAAGGCGATCATCGACATGGACGCGATCCGGTCGGAAGGCGTGAAAATCGGCATCGACCCGCTGGGCGCCGCCACCGTGAAATTGTGGCAACCGATCATTGACCGCTACGGTTTGTCCGCCACCGTCGTGAACGATCAGATCGATCCCTCATTCCGTTTCATGACCGCCGACTGGGATGGGAAAATCCGCATGGATTGTTCTTCGCCCTACGCGATGGCGCGGCTGATCGCTATTCGCGAAAATTTCGACGTCGCGTTCGCGACCGACACGGATGGTGACCGGCATGGCATTGTCTGCCCCTCTGCCGGGCTTATGAATCCGAATGCCTATCTGACAGTTGCAATTTCCTGGCTGTACAGGAATCGACCCCTGTGGCGCAGCGATCTCGGAATCGGAAAAACCATTGTCAGCAGCAGCAGTATCGATCGGCTTGCGGCGCAGCTTGGACGTCCGCTGCTCGAAGTTCCCGTCGGATTCAAGTGGTTTGTCCATGGACTGTTCGACGGGACCATCGGCTTTGGCGGCGAGGAAAGCGCCGGCGCGTCATTCCTGCGCAAAAACGGAAATGTCTGGACGACGGACAAAGACGGTATCGTGATGGCGCTGCTCGCCGCAGAGATCACCGCGCGTTCCGGACGAGATCCCGGCGAACTCCACTCGCTGCTCACAATGGAACTGGGGCATTCCTGGTACGAAAGGATCGATGCGGCGGCCAATGCGAAACAAAAATCGATTTTGAAAAATCTGTCTCCACAGCAGGTTCAGGCGCGGGAGCTCGCCGGTGAGCCGGTGCGTAGCGTGCTGTCAAATGCGCCCGGTAACGGCCAACCCATCGGCGGAATAAAGGTTTCGTCGGAGAATGGCTGGTTTGCCGCGCGCCCCTCCGGAACGGAAGAGGTTTACAAAATCTACGCCGAGAGCTTCCGCAGCGAAGATCACCTCAAACAGATCGAAACCGAAGCCCAATCGCTGCTTTCACGGGTGTTTTCGGAAGCCTGATCACCCGATTGAACTGCCCTGAAATATCTGATTTTCTGCCGTGCATTAGCCGGTGACGGCACAATTTGTGGTTAAAGTTCCGGGAGGGGACAATGAAAAGAATTATCGGTTCGGCCGTACTTGTGTCGACCGCCGCATTGGGAATAACCGCGCTTGATGCTGCGGATTCCAACCGTCCGGATTGGGCCTATGCGATTCCTGTTGATCCGGCTCCGGCGCGCGGGCCCGAGGACGGAAAGCTGTTCAGCTTGCCGGGAGCCGCCAAGCAATACACGCTGAGTGAAATCCGGGGCGTCAGCGATAAGGATCCCAAAATTCTGACGGAACCCGCCGACTGGTATCCTTCCGACCATCCGGCGATGCCGAAAATCGTCGCCGAGGGCGACAATGCCCGCAACATTCAGGCCTGCTCACTGTGCCACTACCCGAATGGCAAAGGCCGGACCGAAAACGCGCCACCGCGCGGTCAACCCGCCGAGTACATCATCCGGCAATTGCATGATTTCCGTGACGGGCTGCGCCACAGTGCCGATTCACGCAAAGCCAACACGAACCGGATGGTCGACTTCGCGAAAGCGATGACTGAAGACGAGATCAAAGCGGCCGCGGAATATTTCTCATCGATGAAGTGGACGCCGTGGATCCGGGTTGTCGAGACCAACACGATTCCGAAAAGCCGAAGCGTGTTTGGAATGTGGATGCCCTATGAGGGCGCCAAGGCCGGTACCGAGCCACTCGGCGATCGCATCATCGAGTCGCCGGAGCAGCCATATCGCACCGACGAATTGCGTGATCCGCATTCCGGCTTCGTGGCCTATGTCCCGGTCGGCTCGATCGCCAAAGGCAAGGAACTGGCGACAACGGGTGGTAACGGCAAGACGCTGCAATGCTCGATCTGCCACGGACCTGACCTGCACGGCATTGGCTCGGTGCCCGATATCGCGGCACGGTCACCAGCCTATATGGCGCGCCAGCTCTACGACATTCAGGCTGGAACGCGGAATGGGGCGATGACCCAGTTGATGAAGCCGGTGGTCGCCAAACTCACGGGCGATGACATCATCAATCTGACGGCTTATCTGGCATCTCTGCCGCCACAATCCGCTGTTGCCGGTCAAAGCGCGTCGGCGCGCTAGGTAGTTCAGGAAACGCGCGCGGAAGGCTGCAACGCCCGCGCGCGTTCGATTTTTGCCTGAAGCGCCATGGCATCGAACGGCGCACGCACCTTCGCATCATTATCAAAATAGACAAACACATCGCGCCTGCGCCCGTCGGCAACCGGCTTGTCGATAAGAGTCTTGCGGTCCGCCACAACATCGCCGCTCGCCCAACCAGTAATCCTGCGTGACCAGGTCCGCAGCGCGCGCTCATCATAGCCACTGGCGTACAACGTCTCAGACCCGTGAAGACGGCAATAGGCGAAGTCGGCCGTCAAATCGGTCAGCAACGGCCAGTCCACCGAATCGGCACAAACGAGCGCCACATTGAATTTCCGCAGCAGGTGGAGGAATTCCACGGTTTTGAAGCTTTCATGGCGGATTTCCAGGCTGTGCCGAATGCGCCGGTCCTCGTCGATTTTCAGCCAGGGTTCGCTTTTCAGCTTGCTATCATGTTGTCGCGCAAGTTTCCGCGCCGCGCCGGTCGTGTAAGGTAAAAGGGAAAGGAATTCCTCGAGCCTTTCGACGCTGAAGCCGAGATTGGGCGGCAATTGCCAGAGGATCGGCCCGAGTCTATGTCCCAGCCGCAGCACGCCGGACGCGAAGAAATTCGCCAGCGGCGTCTTCGCCCGCGTCAGTTTCAGCATATGCGTGATGAATCGCGGCCCCTTGATCGCGAAGAGGAAGTTGTCGGGCGTGACATTCACCCACGCGCCGAAGCTCGCCGGGTTCTGCATCCGGTAAAACGTTCCGTTGATTTCCACACTGCGGAATCTGGACGCGGCGAAGGCGAGTTCGTCCTTGTGGCGCAGGCCGGCGGGATAAAACACTCCGCGCCAGCCGCGATAATGCCATCCCGAAATACCGATGCGGATGTCGCCCCGGCTTCCCGGACTCACGAGCGGCGTGACTTCACAAATCGCGTGGTGCGGGCCACGACATTGGGCTGAGAAAAGAATTGCCCCGGAGGAAGCCTGCGCCGCCAATTCGGATGTTCATCGATCGTGCCGGGAAGATTTGGTTGCTCTTCCAGCCCGCAAATGTCCTCCGCCGGTAAAACCGCCAACCAGGAAGGTGTCTTACCGACGAAAACAGTCGCGCCGTCGACTACCGGGTCCGCCTTCGCGGGCTCGCGTTCAGGGGGCACGCAATCGGCCGCCAGCAATGCCGACCACAGATTTGCTTTTGCCGCCCTGCGCTCTTCCTGTTCAGCGGCTGCATCGCCACTGGGGCTCCGCATCCCGAGTTTGGATCGCCAGTCAATGTCGCGACCCTTCCACCATCCGGCAATCGTCGGCAAATCATGCGTTGACGACAGCGCCACCGCCTGGCGGCGCCAGCGCCACGGCGGGATGAAATCCCCATCCTGTTCCTGCTGAAACCACAGCACCTGCATTCCGCCGATTCCATGTTGTGCGAGCACATCGCCGAAACCGCCGGGGACCGTGCCCAGATCCTCGCCGATCACGATGGCGCGCGCACGATGTGATTCCAGACACACCAGCCGGACAAGGTCATCCAGCGGATATCGCAGATACACCCCATCCGTAGCCGTGGCGCCTTCGGGAATGACCCAGAGCCGCATCAAACCCATCGCGTGATCGATGCGGATGCCACCGGCATACTTCATGCTCGCCTGTATCATTGCGATAAAGGCGCCATAGCCGCTTTTGCGCAGTTGCATCGGCGACAACGCCGTCAGACCCCAATTCTGTCCGGCCGCATTGAACAGATCCGGCGGCGCGCCGATTTGCAAACCGTTCAGCACATCATCGGGCGATGCCCAGCAGTCGCTTCCGGTCGGATCGATGCCCGTCGCGAGATCGGCGATGATGCCGATTTTCATCCCGGCGCCGCGCGCTTGTGCCTGTGCATCTTCCAGACTGCGTGCAGCCAGAAACTGGACGAAGTGATGAAACTCTATGGTCTCTCGCTGCTCAATCGCGAAGCGAAGCACATCCGGATGCGATGGGTTGCGATAAGCGGCGGGCCACTTGCGCCATGAGAAAATGCCCTGCTCGCGAAAATGCGTGTCGAGCGTTTCGAACAATGCATGACGGTATAGCCGCTCACCGGCCTCATTGCAGAAAGCAATAAATTCGTCGTGGTCACATGGGTCGAAGCCATGATGCGCCTGGCGCAAGGCACGGAATTTCTTCGCTGCCGCTCGTGGCCAGTCGATCAGACCGCGGCCACCATCGTCGGGCCGCGCGAGACCGCCGCAGAGCCTCAGGTCAGCGTAAAGTGGATTGAGAAAAATGCGGCTGGATGGACTGTACGGCCCGTAATGCGACGGATCGGCCGCGAACAGGGCATGCACAGGACTGATCGCCACGGCATCAATGCCATGTTTGGCTGCGTCTGTCGCAAATTCGCCAAGCGCGGCAAAATCACCAAATTCACCACTGGTCCCACCGCGCAACCCGTAAAGCTGGACCCCCACGCCCGCCAGACGTGCACCGGTAATCTCCTCGACGGAAAAGCAGCGCCGTGGCGATGCGGCCAGTGTTGTGGCCACGCCATTGATCTTCCATTGGTAATATCCCGGAATATCCGGCGCCCTGAACTTTTGATCCCAGGCCCAGAATTCATCGCCGGCCCAGGCCGTCACCAGCGGCGGTATCTGGCCTTTCTCATATTCGAGCCGTCCGCGGCTTTCAGCGATTTGCTGCTCGCTTCCGACGACATAGCCCAGCGACGTCAAGACGTGGCGGAGCACATCGGGCGAGACCTGGTGCGGCTTGCCGCCGATGTCGTGCCAATGCACCGCAAGCCCGGCACTTTCGGCAAATTCGTTTAGAGATGCATCGCTCACGAGAGCTGGTCCGCCGGAAGCGGTTCACTCGAAACTGCGTTGATCAGCACTGCCGAGCGATCCCGGACGCTGTAGCTCCCCGATTCGATCTCGAACATGGTCCGGTTGACGTCCGATGTGTCGATAAGCACGAGCCAGCGGACTTGCTGGGGAAGTTTGAACTCGAGTTCGGTTTCCGATGCGTTCATCAACAGCGCGAGGATTTCAATCTGACCGTCGGGCCTCGTGCCGGAATAGCGGATCACCAGCGCCCGGCCTTCACCGTTTTCCCAGTCACTCTCGCTCAATGCAACATTACGCTCGTCGAGCCACTCAATGACGTTCATTTGCGCCGGCAGATCGGCGCGCCGGCGCGGCGAGATCAGAAATGAGAAGGTCTTGCGGATGGCGATCATTCGGCTTGCAAGCAAACTCAGCAAATTGCCGGGATCGTTTTCTGCGTATGACCAGTTCAGCCACGAAATCTCGTTGTCCTGACAATAGGCGTTGTTGTTGCCCAACTGGGTTCGGCCGAATTCATCACCCGCCAGCAACATTGGCGTGCCGCGCGAGACGAACAGCGTCAACATCATGGATTGCACAACGCGCTGGCGGAGATCATTGACACCGGCGTCGCCCGTGGGTCCATCAGCGCCCCAGTTCGCGGAAAAATCATCATCCGTTCCATCGCGATTATCTTCGCCGTTCGCTTCGTTCCGCTTGCGATCATAGGTCGCGATATCGGCGAGCGTCATACCATCATGGCTCGCGAGGTAATTTACGGAACACCATGCGCGGCGCGCGGGAGGAGGGAATATGTCGGCTGATCCTGACAGCCTTTTCGCCAGTTCCGGGCGCATGCCGGAATCGCCGCGCCAATAGCGCCGTATCGTATTCCGATAGCGGTCATTCCATTCCGCGAAAGGCAATGGATGGTTGCCCAGTTGATATCCACCCGGGCCCGGATCCCAGGGTTCGGAAATCAGCTTCAGTTGGGACAGTACGGGGTCCTGACGGATCGCGTCGAAGAAACCTGCTCCCGGATCGAAACCGGCGGCTTCCCGGCCCAGTGTTGCGCCCAGATCGAAACGGAAGCCATCAACATGGAACGACTCCGCCCAATAACGCAGCGAGTCCAAGACCATTTGCAGCACGCGCGCGTGGCTGAGATTCAGCGTATTGCCGGTTCCGGTATCGTTGATCAGGTGACGGCGATCGTCGCAGAGACGGTAATAGTTCGAATTGTCGAACCCGCGCCAGGACAGTGTCGGTCCCAATTCACTGCCCTCGCACGTATGGTTGTAAACCACATCGAGAATCACTTCGATTCCTGCGGCATGAAGACGGCGAACGGCCATCCGGAATTCATCGGCGCTGTCGATGATGTAGGACGGTTCGGGCGCAAAAAAAGCGAGCGTGCTGTAGCCCCAGTAATTGCTCAATTTTCTGTCGACGAGGTGCCGGTCCTGAAGGAAGGCCTGGACCGGCATCAGCTCCACCGCGGTAACGCCCAGCCGCTGCAGATGCGCAATTACCGCCGGGCGTGAAAGCGCCGAGAGCCGCCCTCGTTCAGGCGGAGGTATGGACTCGAGGAGCTGCGTGAATCCTTTCGGGTGCAATTCATAAATGATCGTATCGGACCATGCGGTTTTGGGGCGTTTGTCATCCTGCCAATTGAAGCTGCCGCCCGTGACCACGCCCTTGACCATGGCTGGAGCCGAATCGCGCCGGTCAAAAGACAGATCTGCTTGCGGCGAATGCGACGCGCGAATGCGATAACCGAACAGCGCGTCGGTCCATCGCAAGCGCCCGATCAACTGCCTGGCATAGGGATCGAGCAACAGCTTGTTGTGGTTGAAACGCAGTCCGCTTTTTGGCTCGTACGGCCCATGGGCGCGATAGCCATAGACCAATCCCGGAGCAGCATCGGGAAGATAGCCATGCCAAACTTCACCATCAAAACAGGGCAGCAGGAAGCGCTGTATCTCGCGTTTACCCGCGGCATCGAAGACGCACAGCTCGACCTTGTCTGCCGACGCGGAGAAAACGGCAAAATTCACTCCGAGCCCGTCCCATGTCGCACCGAGCGGACTCGGCGCGCCGGGATCAAGCCGGGCAGGAAAGTTCCACACGTTACAGAGCGACTTGCAGGAGAATTCCCGCGAGCGGTGGGATCAGGAGCGACACCGACTGACCATAGCCATGCGAAGCGATCGGTTCAGCCTCGACGCCGCCGGCATTTCCCAGATTCGAACCGCCGTAATGCTGGGAATCGGTGTTGATGACTTCGTGCCAGCGGCCCGTCAGCGGCACTCCGATCCGGTAATTGTATCGTGGCATGGGGGTAAAGTTGAAAATCCCGATGATCGGGCGTGAATCGCCGGACCGGCGTTCATATGCGTAAATGCTTTGCGCCGCATCGTCAGGGACAATCCAGCGAAATCCTTGCGGGTCGGAATCGCCCTGCAATGCGCGATCGCGTCCGTAGAGATGATTGAGATCGCGGATCAGCCGCTGCAATCCGCCATGCGAATGCTCGCGCAACAAGTCCCAGGGGATCGAGCCGTCGTGATTCCACTCGTGGTACTGGCCAATCTCGCTGCCCATGAACAGAAGTTTTTTGCCCGGCTGCGTCCACATATAGGAGAACAGCACGCGCAGATTGGCCATTTTCTGCCAATCGTCGCCCGGCGCGCGCTGATAAAGCGAACCCTTCCCGTGCACAACTTCATCGTGCGAAATCGGCAAAACGAAATGTTCGGAATAGGCGTATAAAAGGCCGAATGTCAGTTCGTTGTGGTGCCAGGGCCGGTGCACGGGATCGCGCGACAGATAACTTAATGTGTCGTGCATCCAGCCCATATTCCATTTGTATGTGAATCCCAGTCCGCCATTCGAAACCGGTTGGGTAACACCGGGCCACGCCGTGGATTCCTCCGCGATCATCAGCGCGCCCGGACAGCGCTCGCTCACAGTTGAATTCAGGCGGCGCAGAAAGCCGATGGCTTCCAGATTTTCCCGCCCGCCATACACATTGGGAATCCATTCGCCGGGCTGCCGCGAATAATCGCGATAAAGCATCGATGCCACGGCATCACAACGGAGACCATCGGCGTGAAACTGGTTGAGCCAATAAAGCGCGCTTGCGATCAGAAAACCCTGAACCTCCGTGCGCCCGTAATTGTAGATCAGCGTATTCCAGTCCTGGTGAAATCCTTCGCGTGGGTCCTGATGCTCATAGAGTGCCGTACCGTCAAATCGCGCGAGTCCGTGCGCATCGGTCGGGAAATGTCCGGGCACCCAGTCGAGGATCACGCCGATATTGGCGCGATGGCACTGATCGATGAAATGCGCAAATTCCTGCGGCTTGCCGTAGCGGGCCGAAGGTGCGAACTGCGACAACGGCTGATACCCCCACGACCCGCCGAAGGGATGCTCCATCACCGGAAGCAACTCGATATGCGTAAAGCCAAGGGCGTTCACATATGGGATCAGGCGTCGCGCCAGTTCACGCCAGTCCAGAACGCCGTGCGGTTCGCCTTCCGGCCGCAGCCATGATGCAGGATGAACTTCGTAAATCGAAATCGGGGCGTCGGTCGCGTGCTTCCGCGGCCGTGCCGACATCCACTCGCCGTCTGTCCACGGAAAATCCCATGTTTCCGGCACGACAGAGGCGGTCGCAGGCGGCCGCTCGGACGCGCGTGCCAACGGGTCGGCCTTCAACGGCAAGAGCTCGCCATCCGCACCAATGACTTCATATTTGTAGCGCTCGCCGGCGCCCAATCGCGGGATGAACAATTCCCAAATTCCCGCACTGTGGCGTAAACGCATCGGATTGCGGCGGCCGTCCCAATTGTTGAACGCGCCGACCACCGAAACGCGCTGTGCATTTGGCGCCCAGACCGCGAACCGGACGCCTGGCACACCGTCCATCTCGCAAAGATTGGCGCCGAGACGGTTCGCCAAATCCCAATGTGTTCCTTCGGAAAACAGATGAAGATCGAGGTCGGTCAGCAGACTGCCGAAGCCATACACATCTTCCGTTTCCTGCACGCTGCCGGGCCAGTGAATGCGAAAAACATAAGGCGCATCGCCGGGCACCAGCGCGCAGAAAAAACCCTCATATTCAGAGTGGGGCGTCAATTGGCCGAGTGGGCGGCCGTCTTTCGCGCTACGAATCTCGACGCCATGTGCGCCCGGAAAGTAAGCGCGGATCGCGCGCCCCTGCGCTGTCTGGTGAGGACCAAGCACTGAAAAAGGATCATTCAACCGGCCATGAACCAGCAGGTCGAGCGCGGCCCGGTCCGGTTCGGCACCGAAAATTTCCATTCGGTTCACGGTTCTAGTCTCCGTAAACGTTCAATGGCTGCCAGAAAACCTCGAACCGGCGCATTTTGCGGCTTCGAGGGACTGACGCGCTGACTAACCAGATCATACGCTGCCTGTTCAACCGCAAACGCACAGGCCAGATTTAGTTCCCTCGGTTCCAGCATTGCCCCGCGAATTTCTCCGTAACCTCTCAAGAATGCATCCGTTGCGCGGCGGTGGAATTGCGCGAGCAAAGTGCCGGACTGCTCCTCACCCGCAGGGCTTTCAAACGGATGCTCCTCGACGGCGGCAGTCCTCGCCGCCTGATCGAACGAACGCAGGATTCCGGCAATATCCCGCATGGGACTGGATTTTCGCCGGCGCACCGGCAGCGGCTTCAGGGGTTCGCCTTCAAAATCGATGAAAACAAAATCGCCTCCCGAAACCAGAACCTGCCCGAGATGGAGATCGCCATGAATCCGGGTTTTGGGCAATCCTTCGCAAGCGGCATAAATTCTTTGGATGAATCGAGCGGCCGATTCCGGGAATTCCGACAAAGCCGCCGATATTTTGCCGAAGTCCCTGTGCACAGGCGCCGGCGCGGCATCGATCACCGCCTGCGCCGCATTCAGTTGCTGCCCGGCTGCGACGGACCATTCCTGAACGTCCGCGGCAGTCACAGTTTCAGGCGCAAAATCCCGATTCTGCGATTCGCGCGCGAGGCAGATATGCATCTCAGCCAGTCTTGCGCCGAGACGCGCTGCAATACTTTCGTATGCATCAACCCCCTGATTGACTTCCTCGCCGTCGTTGGTCCGGTCTGAAAGCGTTCGCTTGAGGAAATCCGCTGTCCAGGCGAAAGCATCGCCCTGATTTGGAATGTGACTCAAGAAGATCGCCAAAAGCGATTCGTCTCCATTTGTCCTGCGCCGAACAACCTGGCCCAGAAGCTGTGGAATGGCTGTAAATCCCGCCTGCGCCAGATAGCGTAGCATTTCCGGCTCGGGATGTGGCCCGGTTTCCGGGACACGGATAAGTTTGACGGTTGCCTGGTGCCCGGCAAGAACCAGAGTGTTGCTGAGATCGCGGTCTATCCTCTGGACATCACTTGCCTGCCACTCGAGAGTACGGAATCCAGGCTCGGCAGCAAAAACCAGCTCGCCTCCCTGCAGCGAAACCCGTGCATTGCCGCCAAGCCAGTCGAGCCACTGCCGGAGAACAGCTGGGCTGGCAAGTGCCTCGACGAGAAAGCCCACTCTCGAACGCCTGCGGACTCTCGCCAGCGCATATCTCTCTTCAGTGAAATTGACGGGCTTATCGTCCCACGCGATCGCCAGCGGCAGCGAATAAGTCGTCCTTTGTCCCGCGGCGCTGATCTCGATATCGGTCAGCACGAACTCGTGTTCCGCCGATGCCATGACGCTGGTGATCGTCGCGTTGGCCACCGGCTTGCCCTTGTTCCGGAACCAGCGGCTCTGCTCCACATGGGGTGGCAGGATGTCCCGTTCGAGCCGCTGTCGTTCACGCGACTCGAACAGATCTCCCATGCCATTGCGCAATACCAGCGTGTGATACTCAACGCTGCCGGAGGATAACACGGTCCATGGCGGCGGCTCCGCGGATGCACTCAGCGAGAACCAATAGAATGCGTATGGCGGCAGTGTGAGCAGATACGGCAATTGTCCGATTGCCGGAAAGGCACTGCCCCCCAGAAGCTCGACTGGTATACGGCCGGCAAATTCCGTGAGCTCCAGTTCGACCGCCTGCGCCGCACGCGACACGTTCACGACACACAGGATCGTCTCGCCCTGGTGTTCGCGAAAATACGCCAGTACTTTGCGGTTGCGCGGGTGCAGAAACCGCAACGTGCCCCGGCCAAACGCCTGATGCCGGCCGCGCACCAGCAGCATGCGCTTCATCCACTGCAGCAGCGAATGCGGGTTGCGCCACTGCGCTTCCACATTCACCGCCTCGTAGCCATAGATCGGATCCATGATGGCAGGCAGACTCAGCGCTGCCGGATCGGCACGCGAGAATCCGCCATTGCGGTCCGGAGACCATTGCATCGGCGTGCGCACGCCATCGCGATCTCCGAGGTGCAAATTGTCGCCCATCCCGATCTCATCGCCGTAATAAACGATCGGGGTGCCGGGCATCGTGAGCAGCAGTCCGTTCATCAATTCGATGCGGCGGCGGTCGTTTTCCAGTAGCGGCGCGAGTCTGCGGCGAATTCCTAAATTCAGGCGGGCCCGGCGGTCAGCAGCATAAAACTCCCACAGATAATCGCGCTCCCGATCCGTGACCATTTCAAGCGTCAGTTCGTCGTGATTGCGCAGGAATACCGCCCATTGACATTCGGGAGGAATATCGGGCGTCTGACGCATGATATCGGTGATCGGGAAGCGGTCTTCCTGCGCGATCGCCATATACATTCGCGGCATCAACGGAAAATGGAACAGCATCTGGCATTCATCGCCGTCGCCGAAATAAGCCTGGACATCCTCCGGCCACTGATTGGCTTCGGCGAGCAGCATGCGGTCAGGATAACGGGCACTCAATTCGGCCCGCAGCCGTTTCAGGATGACATGCGTTTCCGGCAGGTTCTCGTTGTTCGTGCCTTCGCGTTCGACCAGGTAGGGAACGGCATCGAGTCTGAGACCGTCGATGCCAAGATCGAGCCAATAACGGACCACGGCCGACATCGCCGTATACACGCGCGGATTGTCGTAATTCAGATCCGGCTGATGGGAATAAAATCGATGCCAGTAATAGGCTTTGGCTTCGTCATCCCAGGCCCAATTGGATTTTTCGACGTCCAGGAAGATGATCCGCGTTCCGGAGTAGACGCGGTCGCTGTTGGACCACACATAAAAATTCCGCGCCGCCGATCCGGCTTTGGCCCGCCGTGCGCGCTGGAACCACGGATGCTGGTCTGAAGTGTGGTTCAGCACCAGTTCGGTGATGATGCGGATATTGCGCGCATGCGCTTCTTCGATGAATTTCCGGACGTCACCCAGCGTGCCATATTCCGGATGCACGCCTTTGTAATCGGCAATATCGTAACCGTCGTCGCGCCGTGGTGAGGGATAGAACGGCAGCAGCCAGACGGCATTGACCCCCAATTCACAAAGGTAGTCCAGCTTCGCGACGAGTCCGGCGAAATCCCCGACGCCATCATTGTTGGAGTCAAAGAACGACTTGACATGCAGTTGGTAAATGATCGCGTCCTTGTACCAGAGCGGATCGGATTCGGGCCTTTGGCGCCGCACTATGAGACCTCGGCGGGAGTGACGCGCCAGATCGCGTAAGGGGCAGCGGGATTGAGCCACAGATGCTGCCGCTTGCCGTGCCAGATGAAACTGCCGCCGCCGACCAGATCATGTACGAGCAGCGCGCCTGAATCCGGCAATCCCCATTCCCACAGCGGGATTTCAAAATCAGCTTCTTCGGGGCCGTGCGGATTGAGACTGATTGCGACCAGGATGCGGTCTGCGCTGGACCGCGAATGCCGGCCAAAATAGACGATATTGTCGTTGAACGCATTGTAGAAGGTCGTTCCGAGGTGCGTCTGCAGCGCAGGTTCGGCGCGGCGCAAGCGGTTCAGCCGGGTGATCTCGTCATTGATATTTCCGGGCGCCTTCCAGTTCCGATGTTTCAGTTCGTATTTTTCCGAATCCAGATATTCTTCGTTACCGCGAAGAGGCGCCGCTTCGCAGAGTTCAAATCCGGAATACATCCCCCAGGAGCCGGACAAGGTTGCCGCCAGCGCCGCGCGAATGACAAAGCCCGGCCGGCCGGAAGTGTGTAAAAAATACGGATTGATGTCCGGCGTGTTGACGAAGAAATTCGGGCGGAAAAACCACGCAATCGGGACCGAGTTCAATTCATTTATGTAAGCTATCAATTCGTGCTTGCTGTTCCGCCAGGTGAAGTAAGTGTAGGACTGTGAAAATCCCAGCTTGGCCAGGTGGTACATCAGCTTCGGTCGCGTAAACGCCTCGGACAGGAACACGACGTCCGGATGCAGTCTGCGGATATCGGACAGAAGCCAGCGCCAGAATGCAAAAGGCTTCGTATGCGGATTATCGACCCGGAAAATCTTTGCGCCGTTCTCGATCCAGAACAGTACGACTGAGCGCAGAGCGAGCCAGAGATCCGGAATGGAATCTTTGGCGTAGAAATCGACATTGACGATGTCTTCGTATTTTTTGGGCGGGTTCTCGGCATATTTGATCGTGCCGTCAGGGCGCCAGTCGAACCATCCGGGATGCTGCTTGAGCCAGGGATGGTCCGGCGAGCACTGCACCGCAAAATCGAGTGCGATTTCCATACCGGCGTGATGTGCCGCCTGCACAAGCTCGCGGAATTCGTCAAGCGTGCCCAATTCGGGATGCACCGCATCGTGCCCGCCGGCTTCTGATCCGATCGCATAGGTGCTGCCGGGATCCTGATCGGTTGGCACAAGGGCGTTATTGCGGCCTTTTCGATTGGTCGTTCCGATCGGATGAATGGGCGTGAGGTAAAGCACGTCAAAGCCGAGTGCAGCGATGGCAGGGATTCGCGCCGCAACATCGCGAAACGTCCCGTGCTTGCCGGGTACATCTGATTGGGATCGTGGAAACAGTTCATACCAGCTTCCGAATCCCGCCGCGCGCCGTTCCGCATCGATGCAATAGACCGCGCTCTGCGCTTTGCGCTCCCGTGGGTCGGCCAGAAACATCGCGTCGATGGTCTGCGGGGCAAGCAGAATTGATACGCGTTCAGTCTCACTCGCATCGGATAAACCCGCGAGAATTTCCTTCAGAGCCTCACGCGCTGGTTTTTCGGCGCCGTTAAGCCAGGCCTCTATAAGGCTGCGTCCTTCCTCGATATCCAATGTGATGTCGAGATTTGCCGCGCGCTTTTTTGCGAGATCATGCGCGAACGTACCGTAGACATCCGGCCACGCCTCGATCGCAAACCGGTACCGGCCAATCCGCTGCAGCGGCAATGCGGCCGTCCAGCGGTCATTACCGAGGAGGGTCATTCTGGTGTGCCGCCACTCGCGCTCGTCATCGGCACGAAACAGCAGTTCAGCCGCCAGAACGCCGTGACCTTCGGCAACGAGATCTGCTTCTATCGGAACGATGTCACCGGCAGCCGCTTTGGATGCGAATGTCCCCTGATCGACTGTCGGCGTGATATTGCCGATCCAAATCCGGCTCTCTTGCGCTGCGGCTTGCGCGTCGGTTACGGGCGCATGCGAGGGCACGACAATGGGCTTCTGACGCACGGCGCGGAACAGACGCACCTCGCCGGGCGCGAGTATTTCGCTATGGCCACCAAATGGCTGAATGCGATCGAGCCGCGACCATTCACCCAATGCGCTCGAGAAGCGCTCATCGAACGCCGAATTGATCATGTGATGCGGATTGACCACCGCCAGAACCGCCGATCGGGACTCCGCCTCGGACAATTTCTCGCTGCGCAACAATATGGTCAGTGGATCGCCGGATCCGGTAAGGCTGCGCAATCTTCCGGACGGAAGCGTTCGGACCAGTTCATTCATGGCCTTGACGCAAGGCGCGAGATCGATCCGTTCGCCCTCACAATGGCCCGATTCGAACCCGAGCGGCATCATGACGCCCGCGCCCGCGATAGCGGCGATCCCCAGCCTTGCGCGGCGCGCTTCACAGGACGCGGGCGGCTCGCAACCCGGCGATTCGACCAGCGAAACCGCCGGCGCTATTCCCGATGCAATCTCATGCTGTTCGACCAGCCAGGCTGCGCGTCCATTCCACCATGGCAGCGCCGACAGGCTGTAACCAAAGCCCGCTCCCGACAGGCCGAGCACGGCGTCTTGCGGAGCCTGGGACGTATCCGCGATGAAAAGCAATTCGGCGCCGCGCGCGGATTGCGAGCGTTCGACCAACTCACGCCAAAGTGCGGCAGTCAGAATTTGCGGTTCCCCGACGCAGAAACCGTCCGCCCCCGACAATGCCAATTGCGCCAGGCGCTCCGCCCACCAGGTGACAAAGGGCTCGGGATTTTGCCGCGGGCGGGCAATCGCCCGGCCTTCGATCAGGTTCGGCAGCCTTGGATCGACCACCCTCCACGATGCATCGGCCGTAAATGAAAAGAACTCCGGGTGTTCCTTCACCAGCGGATGGTCGAGGGGAAGATCGCTGATGTCGATGTTAAGGAGCAAACCCAGGTTGGCGGTGTCGCAGTCTTTGCGCAGCCTGCGAACGGCCTCGTCGGTCCGTCCATTCTCATATGTCAGTGCGATATGGCTGAATCCCAGCCCCGCGCATCGGGCGAGAATGTCACCCGTCTGTGCACGGTCTGGTGTTTTCCCCGCGTAGCCAATCCGAGGCGCCGTCACAGGCAGAATTTATCCTTGGGAATTCGAACGGCAATAATCGGAAAGAAACTCCGTTTGCGCGGAACGGTTCCGCGCTATTGCGGTTCCAAATACCGGCCTACTCTACGCAGATCCGCGACGAAGCTGCCATATTGCCGATGCCGATCCGCGCGATCCGGGATACGGAGCAGTGACGATGGATGAACGGTGACAACCAGCTTCTCGTCGTCCGCTGCCCTCAGCAGCTTGCCGCGAACTGCCTGAATCGTCACTGTTTTTCCGATCAGACTGCGTGCCGCAGTGGCGCCCAGCGCGACGATCAGCTGGGGACGCACGAGGTGCCGTTCGATGTCGTTCCACCACTTGCAGCGCTCGATTTCGTAACTGTCGGGCCGCTTGTGCAAACGCCGCTTGCCGCGAATTTCGAATTTGAAATGCTTGACCGCGTTGGTGATGAAAATCGCCTTTCGGTCCAGTCCAGCCTCTGCGATTGCCTTGTCGAGGACCCGCCCGGCCGGTCCGACGAAGGGGTGACCGGCAAGGTCCTCGTCATTACCAGGCTGCTCGCCCACCATCATGATGGATGCATGCGCAGGACCTTCGCCAGGCACAGCCTGAGTCGCATTCCGGAACAGCGGACAGCGCGTGCACTCCGCCTCGGCACGACGCAATGCCGAAAGGCTATTCGGACCGGTTCCCGCCATTGCAACCCATGAGGTGCTGTCTTCTCATGCCGGCAAAATCGCTATTGCCGGCTGGAACAAAATGAACGCGCCATCACTAGTGTTCCGATTCTGAAATTCGCCTGATCTCTATATCGGCCTCCATGCGAATTTCAGAATCAAAGGAACACGAGCAACTAAATCTGGTGTCGTTTCGGTTCCGAAGTTCGCAAAGCGCGTTCTATATCGAAAACATGCGAACTTCGGAACCACGACACCAGTCAGGCTGCACCAGAAAACGCGCTGCATTGCGCGCCACAGCAAGGGAGAATTGATCCATGCCATTGCAGACAAGCACGTCACATGCCGGAACTGCCCGGCGCACAAAATCACGCGCCAGCGCGCGGGGCAAAACGAAGCAGCAGGACGCGATCCACCTGCTGTCGAGCGATCACGACGAAGTCGAAAAATTGTTCAAACAGTTCAAGAAGTCGAACGGCCGGAAGGCTGACATCGTCCGGCGCATCTGCATGGCACTGACTGTCCATGCCGAGATCGAGGAAGAAATCTTTTACCCCGCGATGCGGGACGCGCTGTCGGATAAAGATGAAACCCTGATGGACGAGGCGGCGGTCGAGCACGAAACCATTCGCAATCTCGTCGAGGAAATCGAAGATTCCGGCAATGACAACGAGATGCTTGCGGCGCGCATGAAAGTCCTTTGCGAATATGTGACGCACCACGTCAAGGAAGAGGAAGGAAAAATCTTTCCGAAAGCGAAAAAGGCGCGCCTCGACCTCGACGCACTCGGCGCGGAACTGCTCGAACGCAAGATGGAACTCATGGACGAGGAAGCCTGAACGCCCCACTCTCTCCCGAAAAACAGAAAAACCGCAGGATCGCTCCTGCGGTTTTTCTTTCAGTCAGGTCCGGTCGTCACCTGTGAGTGATCGAGCGGAATACCGTAAATCCGAGAATGAGGAAGATCACGAACAGCGCGATGAACAGGAAGAACAGGAACTTGGCAATTCCGATGGCTGCGCCTGCAAGCCCCCAAAAGCCAAGAATTCCCGCAATCACGCCGATAACCAGGAAGATAAAGGCCCAGTAAAGCATGGGATGAATCCTTTAAAACCGCCGGTAGTGACAACGTGGCGTTTTCGGGCCTGTTCCCCCGGAGCAATTACCAGTAGCGTTCGGCGCTGTAATAGGAGAAAGCCTCGGCGCGGATCGCGTGTTCACCGTCGTCGCTCGTCAGATCTTCCATCCGATATGCCGGAGCATTATCCAGCACGTCCTTCGCGACAGGGACGATATATCCCCCCTTGTCGGCGTCATAATCGAGAAGCGACCATGGAATCGGCCGGAACTTTTCACCGACGCCCATGACGCCACCGGTTCCAAGCACCGCAAACATGATGTTGTTCGACATCTTGTCGAGAACCACGTCCTCAACCGTTCCGATGCGTTCGCCATTGGTGTTGTAAACCGGAGTCCCCCGCACCTTTGATGAGAGAATTGCTGTGGTATGTCCACTTGGCGTCGGCATGGCTGTGACACTCCTTGGGGTCTGCTGGCGACAACCCCGGCCGTGCTGAATCGTTCTGTGGGCGATTGGAAACGTGCGGCAGCGCACAGGTTTTTGAATGGAACCGGGTGGAATTGCCGGACTCCTGTTCCCATTGCACCGCTGAATGCGATAAAGAAATCGCGGGGGCGGGGCGTCGCCAATATGGCGCGCGAGAAAAACAACACCGGGGGATTCCAGGCAGTAACTTGCCGGAATTTCGCAGTCCGGCCGCTGAGCCCGCGGCCAACGCTTCACCGGACCGAACGCTGCGAATTGAAAACTGATGGAACGTATTCTCACCGATCACCCATTTGGCCTTGATTTTCCCGCGCCGCCGATCCGGGCAGAGATCAAGCACGAATTGATCCGCAACCTGATTGAGCAAATGGGCCGCGATCCCGGCACGGCTTCGCCGCAGGACTGGTTTTACGCCCTCGCCTATTTTCTGCGTGGCCGGTTTTCATCGGCCCGAATTCGCACTTGGCGGCGCAACTCTCAGTACGATGCCAAGTGGGTCTATTATCTCTCTCTCGAGTTCCTGCCCGGCCGTCTGCTCAAAACCTGCCTGATGTCGCAGGGCGTCTATGAGGTTTGCCGGCAGGCCCTCGCCGACCTCAATGTCGATCTTGAGACGCTGTGGGATTTTGAAATTGAACCGGCCCTCGGCAACGGCGGTCTGGGCCGGCTTGGCGCGTGTCTTCTCGAATCCATGGCCACACTCGGCTATGCCGGGCTCGGCTATGGCATCCGCTACGAATACGGCATGTTCCGCCAGAAGATCGAACGCGGCGAACAGATCGAGCATCCCGAAAATTGGCTGCGCAGTGTCAATCCGTGGGAATATGCCCGTCCCAACATCGTTTATCCCATCCAGTTCAACGGGCGCGTAACCCAGGTCAACAACTGGCGCGGCGAATTGCTCTGTCATTGGTCCGAAACCGATGACGTCATGGCCCGCGCTTATGATTTTCCGGTCATCGGCCTCGACGGCGAAACGGTGACTTCGATACGCCTGTGGTCGGCGACCGCGAGCTCGGATTTCAACCTCGCTTACTTCAACAGCGGCAACTACATCGACGCCGTGAAGGAAAAGAGCGAAACCGAAACCATTTCGAAAGTGCTCTATCCCAGCGACACCACCATGATGGGTCGCGAGCTCCGGCTGAAGCAGGAATATTTCCTCGTCAGTGCGTCGATCCAGGACATTCTGGCGCGTTTCGAATCGAAATACGAAAATCTCGATCTGCTGCCGGAAAAAATTGCGATCCAGCTCAACGACACCCATCCAGTTCTGGCGATTCCCGAACTGATGCGGCTGTTGGTCGATGTTTACCGGCTGGACTGGGATCGCGCCTGGAGCATCACAGTCCGGGTGTTTTCATTCACCAACCATACGCTGCTGTCTGAAGCGCTCGAATGCTGGCCCGTCAAGGTCATCGAGAACCTGCTGCCGCGGCATATGCAAATCATCTATGAGATCAATCATCGGATGCTGCGGGATGTCATTCACCGCTATCCGGGCGATATCGACCGGCTCCGCCGCATGTCATTGATCGAAGAGGGCCCGGCCAAACGGCTGCGGATGGCGCATCTCGCGATTGCGGGCAGTCACAAAGTCAACGGCGTGTCGAAGAGCCACACCGAGATCATGCGTAAGACGCTGTTCGGCGATTTCGACAAGTTTTTCCCCGATCGCATCATCTCGCTCACCAATGGCATCACTCAGCGCAAGTGGCTGAACGAGTCGAATACCTGGCTTGCGCAACTGATCAATTCGCGGATTTCATCGAAATGGCTGCGCGACCTTGAGCGCATGCAGGAACTTGCGACTTACGCCAATGACGAAGAGTTCCTCACCGAATTTGCGGCGGTCAAACGCATCAACAAGGAACACCTGGCGCAGAAGATCAAGGACAGCACCGGCCATGTCATCGATCCAACGTCGATGTTCGATCTGCACATCAAGCGGATCCATGAATACAAGCGGCAGCTCCTCAATCTTCTGCAATTGGTGGTGCGCTACAACCGCATCCGCCAGGAAAAGCCGTCCGACATCCAGCCCCGAACGGCCATCTTCGCCGGCAAGGCCGCGCCGGGCTATGCGATGGCCAAGCGCATCATCCAGCTGATCAATTCCGTCGCCGACATCGTGAACAACGATCCGGCTGTCGAAGGACTGCTGAAGATCGTCTTCGTTCCCAATTATGACGTGCAAACGGCGGAGGATCTCATTCCCGCCGGGGACTTGTCGGAGCAAATCTCAACCGCCGGCACCGAAGCTTCCGGCACCGGCAATATGAAGCTTGCCCTGAATGGCGCGCTGACGATCGCAACGCATGACGGCGCAAATGACGAAATTGCCGATGCCGTTGGGCACGAGAACATTTTCATGTTCGGCCACACCTATGACGAGCTGATGAAGCTGCGCGCCGAAGGCTATGATCCCAGGAAAATTTATCAGTCGAACGATGCGCTTCGGCAGGCGCTCGACATGATCCGCGGAGGCTATTTTTCGCCGCAGAACACCGATCTGTTCGCGCCCATCATCGATTCTCTCCTGAAGGGCGGCGATCATTACATGCTGCTGGCGGACTTCGATTCCTACGTCAAATGCCAGGAATATGTCGGTCAAGTGTATCGCGACCAGAAGCAATGGAACCGCAAGGCCGTGCTCAACGTCGCCAACATTGGCGGCTTCTCGATCGACCGGCTCACCGATCAATACGCGGTTGAGATGTGGAGCACGAAACCGGTACCCAGAACCGGCTGATCACTCGCAGAGCAGAAGAACCAGGCTACGTCCACCAACTGTCCAGTGGGTGCCTTGCGCCACAACCGGCTCACCCCCATCAGCCGCGGACGTATCGAGCAACAATCGCCACGGGCGTTCAGCCGGTCCGGGCAGTTCGACAATTCTTTCATCAGCACCGGCGTTGAGCGCAAGAAAGTAACGGCCCCCGTCTTCCGTGGGCGCAATGGCACAGGCCAAAAATTCGTTCTCCGGACTCCGCCACTGCTCCGATGTCATCTCGTATCCGTCCGGCCCCCGCCAGGTGATGTCCTTCCAATTTCCGCCCGGACCGGTGGTCCCCTGGTAGAAGCGGTCGCTCCGAAACAACGGATGCTCACGCCGGAGCGCGATCACACGCCGAACGAACGTGGCAAATGCCCTGCCCTCGTCATCCAGATTCCAGTTCAGCCAGCTGATCTGATTGTCCTGGCAATAAGCATTATTGTTGCCGTGTTGGGTCCGCGAAAGCTCATCGCCGGCTGAGAGCATCGGTACACCGAGGGACAGGACCAACGACGCCAGGAGATTACGCTTCTGCTGAAAGCGCCGCGCCTGCACCATGGCATCATCGCTTTCCCCCTCCACACCGCAATTCCAGCTGTAATTTTCTGTCGTGCCGTCTGCGTTGTGCTCCCCGTTTGCCCAATTTTGCCGTTCCGAATAGCTGACCAGGTCCTGCAGCGTGAACCCGTCATGGGCCGTGATGAAATTCAGCGATGCCAGCGGGCCCCGATCGGGGAACAAGTCGCTCGACCCCGTCAGCCGCGTGGCAAGCTCGCCAATGCCGCCACGATCGCCACGCCAGAACCGCCGCATGCAATCGCGGAACTTGTCATTCCATTCCAGAAAAGGAAGAGGAAAGCCGCCCAGCCGGTATCCTTCACTCGTCGCATCCCACGGCTCGGCGATCAATTTGAGCTTTCCAAGTTCCGGATCTTCAGCCAACTCCCGGAGAAACGCCGCGTCGGAATTGAACCTGCCGTCCTCTTTTCCCAGCACTGAGGCGAGATCGAAACGAAAACCGTCCACTCCCGAACGTGCCCAGTAACGCAGCGAATCCAGAACCATTTTGCGAACCACGGGATGCGCGAGATTCAGCGTATTCCCCGTTCCTGCATCGTTCAGATATTTGCTTTTGTCCCAAGGGGCCAACCGGTAGTAGGCCGCATTGTCGATGCCACGAAAACAGATCGTTGGACCCCACTCATCTCCTTCGCCGGTGTGGTTGAACACCACATCGAGTATCACCTCGATCCCGCTTTCGTGGAACCGTTGGATGAATCCGCGAAATTCCAGCGCCGCAATTCCCGACGCATAGCGCGGCTCGAGCGCGAAAAAGCAGATCGAGTTATATCCCCAGTAGTTCCGCAGACCTGCGCGGACCAGTCTCGGTTCATCGGCAATCGCGTGAACGGGGAGAAGTTCGACGGCTGTGACGCCGAGGTCCTGAAGATGGCGCAATACCGGCGCCGACGCCAATGCGGCAAATGTCCCACGCAGCGGTGCCGGGATGTCCTCCCGGAGCATGGTCATACCCCTGACGTGAAGTTCGTAAATGATTGCGTCTGAAAGCGGCAGACGGAGTTGGCCGATTCTCTCGCCGGTATCGGCCACCACCACGCTCTTCGGAGTGAAAGGCGCGCTGTCGGTGGTGTCCAGCGCAGAAGGCGAGCTGGGGTCCCCGGCATAACCGAAATGCGCGGATGAAAGCTGAAAGCTCCAATCCAGTGCTCGTGCGTAAGGATCGATCAGGAGCTTGTTGGGATTGAAACGGTGCCCGCGGGCCGGCTCATATGGGCCATATACGCGATAGCCGTAACGCTGGCCCGGCCCGACGCCCGGAACGCGGCAATGCCACAACTCGCCATTCCTGGCGAGCGGCACCCGGCCGGTTTCGCGTTCGACGGCGTCAAACAGGCAAAGTTCGACGGTTTCGGCATGAGTCGAGAACAGCACGAACTCGGCGCCGCTCGCATCGCAGCGTACGCCCGGCTCGCAAGATTCTTTCAATGTCATTTCCGCTTCGCGCAAGCAGCCTGTCCTGCCTGACACATCTTGCTGAGCTTGATCGTGACTGGCGCAGAAAACAACGAAAATGGCAGTCGCTTCGGGGCAGTGCCGAGGCGCGTGCGGCCGCGGAATTTTGCTGCTGTGCCTGAACCGAAGCACCACTCATGCGTTGTCCTAACGCTGGAATGAAGGGGCATTTTCGTCCTTCAAGAAGGAGCGTGACTTCACGTAGCCGGCGGGCGCGTGAAGAGCACTTGGGTGAATTTGGTTCGGCATTTTGGTGGAGACATTTCAAAGCCCCGTTGCGAGGGATCCCGGTATCCATCCGCGGCGTCGAGACTGGTCCACCAGTCATAAGGAACGGCACAGGATGCGGGTGTTATATGTAACCTCCGAGATTTTTCCATTCGCGAAAACCGGAGGACTCGCCGACGTCTCCGCCTCTTTGCCCGTTGCGCTGAAGAATCTTGGATTTGACGTGCGCGTCCTGGTTCCGGGATACCGGCAGGCTCTGGAGCGCGCTCCCAGTCTTCGACCCCTTAAGACCGCTGCAGACCCGGCCGGAACCGGCGAATTTAGGCTCTTGGAGACTCATCTGCCGCGCGCCGATGTGCCGGTCTGGCTGATCGATGCGCCGCAATATTATGACCGCGAAGGCGGACTGTATCAAAATGCGTCCGGTCAGGATTGGCCCGACAATGCCCAGCGCTTCGCATTGCTCAATCATGTCGCGGCGAGCATTGCGACGGATCCCGGCTATTCGTGGCGCCCGGAAGTCATTCATTGCAATGATTGGCACGCAGGATTGCTGCCTCTGTTGCTGGCGTCGAGTGGCCGCCCCCGTCCGGCAACCCTGCTGACAATTCATAACCTTGCCTATCAGGGACTATTTGCGCCGGAAGAGCTCGCGAAGCTCGGTCTTCCCGAGGGCGCTTTCGCATTGATGGAATTCTATGGCCGCATTTCCTTCCTGAAGGCCGGAATTCAAAGCGCGGACGCTCTCACGACGGTCAGTCCGAATTACGCACGTGAAATCACCACCGAGGAATATGGCTGCGGCTTCGACGGGTTATTGCGCCAGCGCGTGAACGCCTTGACCGGTATCCTTAATGGCGTCGACTACAAGATTTGGGATCCGGAGCAAGACCCGCATCTGCCGGCCAATTACTCCGCACGCTGGGTTGCGCCCAAGAGTGATTGCAAGCGCGCGATCCAATCAGAACTGAACCTTACGGCGGAGCCGGAAACGCCGGTGATGGCGTTCCTCAGCCGGCTCGTGCATCAGAAAATGCCGGACGTTGTCCTCGATGTGCTGCCGGAATTCCTCGAAAACGGCGCGCAATTTGTGCTCGTCGCCGAGGGCGACAATGGCTATCAGGCGGGCTTTCGTGAGCTCGCATCACGCTATCCCGGCCGCGTCTCAGTGCAGGGATATAGCGAAGACGTTGCCCATCGCGTCCTTGCGGGCGCCGATATGGTGCTTCATCCTTCCAGGTTCGAGCCATGCGGGCTGGTGCCCATCTATGGCATGCGCTACGGCTCGGTGCCGCTGGTGCGCAACAGCGGCGGGATGGCAGATACGGTCATTGACGCCACCCCTGAGGCACTCCGGCAGGCGACAGCGACGGGGTTTGCATTCGAAGAACCGACCGCGGAAGCACTTGCCACCTGCGTGCGTCGCGCAATCCAGCTTTATCGGCAGCCAATCGCCTGGCGTCGCCTGCAGGCCACCGCCATGCGTCAGGACTTTTCCTGGCGCCGCTCCGCCGTCGCCTATGCCGAGCTTTATCAGAAGCTCACCGGAACGCCGGCGGTCAAAGCCAAACCCGCCAAGGCAGAGGCACGCTCAAAACTGACCGCGTGAGGTTTGCGCTGTTGGAGCGCTGACCTATAAGGTGGCCGGACAACCAAAGTCCGGCCATGAGCGATCAGCGCGTCAATATCACCGAAACTATCGATAGCCACAAGATCGGCAGATTCCAGAGGCAAATCGCGGCACTCTGCGCGATCATTGCCGCGCTGGAAGGCTTCAATACACAATCGGTCGGCTACATCGCGCCGCTGATGGCGCAGGCCTTTCACCTGCAGGCGCGCGATCTGACATTGCTGTTCTCACTGGGATTAATCGGGTTGCTGCTTGGCGCGCTCTTTATCGCACCCCTCGCCGACCGCATCGGCCGCCGTACCGTACTGCTGTACTGCGTACCCCTTCTCGGCCTGTTCAGCCTGCTCACCGCGTTCAGTGTCTCAATCACCATGCTCGATGCGTTGCGGTTCCTGACCGGTCTCGCGATCGGCGGCGCACTTCCAAACACCATCGCCCTGACCTCGGAATATGCCCCCCGCCGCCGGCGCGCCGTGATGGTTGCGGTCATGTTCTCCGGCTTCATCATCGGTTCGATCATCGCAGCATTGGCAGCGGGCTGGTTCATCTCTGCCGGCTGGAGATCGGTGTTTCTCATCGGCGGGTTGGCGAGTCTTGCCGCAGCGCCACTGATGTATTTTGCATTGCCCGAATCCGTTCGCTTCCTGACCGTGCGTGGCGCAGACCGGAAACAGGTTGCACATCTGATGCAGCGGCTTTATCCGCAACTCGGCATTTCTGACGATGCGGTCTTTAGCGTGTCGGAGGCGACGGGATCGGCCGCTTCGGTGCGCGCGCTGTTCGAGGCGGGCCGATTCAAGGGCACGATTCTGCTGTGGATTGTGCAATTCGCCAGCCTGTTCAACATCTTTCTGATGGCCAACTGGCTGCCGACCGAAATGCGTCTGCTCGGGTTTCCGATCGCGATTGCGATATTCGTGGGCGCCGCGCTTCAAATTGGCGGCTTGTGCGGAATTTTCTTCGGCTGGCTGGCCGACCGGATTGGCGCCAACACCGCACTCGGGCTTGCCTATCTCACCGGCGCCCTCGGCGTGTTGTTGATCCCGCTCGGCGGCGCAAGCGCTGTCCTCGTCACCGCGGCCGTCTTCCTGGCCGGATTTGGAATCCTTGGCGGTCAGACCGTGACCAATGCCGTGTCCTCAATTTTCTATCCCACCGAAATCCGCTCGACTGGCATCGGCTGGGCGACCGGAATTGGCCGCGCCGGCTCGATCGTGGGCCCAACGATCGCAGGCGCATTGCTGCAGATTTCCATTCCGGCGAATGACGTCATTCTGCTGGCAGTCGTCCCGGCACTGGTTGCGGCGGCGGCGGCGTATTCCATGGACCCCATCCGCACCGCTTTTTCCACCGGGGAAAAGGCCCTCGCCTGATCGGCGATGTGATGGCCGCAGTTTAAGCAAAGGGACGGCAGATGAAGATTGCGCGTTTTGACGGCGGCCGCATCGGCGTTGTGAACGGCGACAAAATTGTCGACGTTACCGACGCCATCGGTGCACAGCCGAACGAATGGCCACCGGTCGCTATCAATCGCCTGATTGCCGATTTCGCCGAATACCGTCCGAAACTGAATCGTGCCATGAGTGGATCAGGTGTTCCGCTCAGCTCGGTCAAGCTCCTCACCCCCGTGCCATGGCCGAACAAAATCGTCGCCTATCCAGTCAACTATCACGAACACGGCGTCGAAATGGGCTCGTCCTACCGCGCCAACAATCAGGGATTTTTCCTTAAGCCTCCGTCTGCCCTCAGCGGTCCTTCAGACCCGATCGTCCTGCCGGTGAATTCCGGACGCCGCATCGACCACGAATGTGAGCTTGCGATCATCATCGGAAAACAGGGCCGCGATATCCTCCGTGACGACTGGCGCGAACATGTGTTCGGCTATTCCTGCCTGATCGATGCAGTCATTCGTGGCAAGGAAGAACGCGTGACCCGAAAAGGGTTCGATACATTTTGCCCTGTCGGTCCCTGGATTGTCACTGAAGATGAAATCGGCGGCGCCGTACACAGCATTCAGGGCCGGCTCTGGGTCAATGGCGAACTCAAGCAGGATGCGAATACGCGCGATCTAGTGCTGGACATTCCGGGCATGATCGAACTCGCATCATCGGTGATGACGCTGTACCCGGGCGACATCATCGCAACCGGCACGCCCGCAGGCGTGGGACCGATGCATCACGGCGACAAAATCAGAATCGAATTCGAGCGCGTCGGCGCGATGGAGCTGAACGTGATTCAGGGCACGACCGGCTTGCGCTCCATCTTCACGCAACCATCGGCGTGATTTACTTCAACGTCTGTAAATATGCGATCACATCATTGACGTCGTTCGCGTTTGAAAAGCCCGAAAACGGCATGCGGTTGCCTTTGACCTTCGCCTGTGGATCGGTGAGGTATTCACGCAGATTGTCCTCGTTCCACACCAAATTCGCGCGCTTCATGGCATTGGAATAGCGGAAATCCTCCAGCGATCCGGATTTGCGCCCGACGATTCCTTTCAGACTTGGTCCCAGTGCATCGGGCCTCTCGGTGTGACACGCCGCACAGGCTGTGAACAATTCCTTGCCGTGATTGGCATCGGCAGCAAATGCGGGCATTGCGGCGCAAGCGACTGCGCCGGCAAAAAAGCCCGTAATCAATAAACGCATAATATTCTCCTCAATCGAAATCTTAAGCGTGCACCAGCGGTCCGGGCTTCCTGATGTAATCCTTCACGATCTTGTCGGTCGTCAGATACATCAGCGCGCCGAGCGTCCCGGTCGGGTTATAGCCATGCTGCTGTGGGAATAGTGACGCGCCAGTGATGAACAGATTATCCGCCGCCCATGATTGGCCGTAGCGGTTCACCACGCTGTCGCGCGGATTGGTGCCCATCATTGTGCCGCCGGTATTATGCGTCGACTGATACGGCACGATGGTGAAGGTCCGCGGCCGCGGGCGCAGCGAATAGCTCGTCGGATTCATCGCTTTCACGACCAGTTCGAGTCTCGACAGCAGATAGCGCGACATTTTATGGTCGTTATCGGTGCCGTTATACGTCATGCGCAGCAGCGGACGTCCGATCGCATCCTTGTATGTCGGGTCGAGATCGAGATAGTTCGTGCGATTGGCGTAAACCGATCCCTGCGTGTTGAAGTCCATCGCGCCGTAATACCATTTGACCGTTTGCTTCTTCCATTCGGTGCCCCATTGCGGCGAACCTTCCGGCAATTGGCGGCCCGCGATGGGCGGTGACGCGCCGCTGCCGCCGACAATGTATCCGCCGCCGAAAAAGCCCAGGCCCGAATGGTCGAAATTCTCGCCGTTGAAATCGTCAAAGGCGATCCGGTCGCCCGGTGAGCCCATGAACGGGTTGAGCACCTTATTCTCGAAAAAGGCGGTGCCATTGGCTTCAAACTGATAGCAGTAATTTTTGCCGACCACGCCTTTGCCGGTCTTCGGGTCATACGGCTCGCCGATGCCCGAATAGAGCAGCATATGCGTGTTGCCGAGGGTGAAAGCCGAAAGGATCACCATTCCGGCGGGCTGCTCATATTCCTCGCCCGTCTTCATGTCGATGTAAGTGACGCCGGTGACTTTCTTCGCGCGTTTGTCGTAGTTGATCTGTTTGACGAAGGCGCGGACCCTCAGTGTGTATTTCGGATCATTGCGCAGCACCGGCATGACATGGGTTGCCGATGTGGCCTTCGCGTTCGCTTCGCAGGAATTGCGGCCGCAGAAGCCGCAATATTCGCAACGCCCGAGTGCGATGCCGTAGATATTCGTGTAGGACTGTGACGGTGCCGAGAATGGCGTCGGGAAGGGATGGTATCCGACTTCCTGCGCCGCTTTGGCGAACAGCATGCCGCCGGCCGAAGTCTTGATTGCCGGATTGGGATATTCATTCTGCCGCGGACCTTCAAAAACATTGCCGCCGGCAATTTTTGTGCCCCTGAGATTTCCGGCTTTGCCCGACACGCCGCACAACTTGTCGAACTTATCGAAATACGGCTCGAGCTCGTCATAGCTCACCGGCCAATCGGCGATCGTCATGTCCGCCGGAATGGCGCGCGCGCCATATCGCTGCGTGATTTCGCTGCGGATGCGAAAATCGGCCGGCAGAAACCGCCAGTGCAGCCCGCCCCAGTGGTTGGTTGTGCCACCCACGCCTTCGCCGGGCAGAAACGCACCCCAGCGCCGGATCGGCAGCGCCGTCTGTTCGGAATTGTTGCGGAAGGTGATGGTATCGACCGCGTTGTCGATCATCAGCTCCTTCCGCGCGTTGTATTTCAGCTCATCGCGGATGCGCGGCAGAACGACTTCTTCTTGCGGACGCCGGTCCGGACCACGCTCCAGCCCCACCACCGTGAGACCCGCCATGGTCAATTCCTTCGCCATCGTGACACCGGTCAGGCCCTGGCCGATGATGACCGCATCAACTTCCTTCAGTTTCGTGACCATCTGCGCCCCTTTAGCTGAAATCGGCGATCGATTGGGGTTCAGTCATGGGATAGCGCTTGTCGCGATACTCCTCGATCTGTTCTGCATAGGTCGCGGGCAAGCCCGGGAACCCCAGCATGCGCCACGATGCCTTGTTGCGATTGCCACCATAGATCGGGTCGGAGAAGAAGCCTTCCATATTGATGGTCAGCAAGGCCGCGAAGAACGCCTTCGCATCCATACCGTCGAACTCCGCCGTGCCCTTTTGCATGGCGGTCAGCGCTTCATTGCGCTTCGGCTGCTCCAATCGGTCAAATGTCTTGCCGTAGGTCTTCTCGCACCATGCATCCGCTGCACGCACGCCGGCGACAAAGAACTGATGCGGCGTCAGCGGGAGTTGGTAGCCCTGCTCCGGCGTGCCTTTGACGTAAGGCCCGGCACGATACATGCGGTCACCGCCGCCCCAGGCGCCGGCAAGCTGCCGGTCGATGAAAACCGGAACACCGCATTCGCTGCCCGACGGCGATAACGCATCTTTCGGGATGATCGTATCGGCCGCGGCACTGAAGAACGCGACCTCCTGCGGCGTCAGGATGAGCCAGGTTTCATCCGCGGCTTGCGTTGCAGCGGCGCTGGCCGCGGCTTTCGCCTCCGGAGCAAGAGCCGCCACGCCAGACGCGGCGGCGGCAACGCCTGCACCTGCAACGCCCGCGCCTTTCAGAAAATCACGCCGCGGAATCGATTCTTTCGCCATCCTGTCCTCCCAACATTTCGCACCAGCCAGTGGCGCGGCAAAACCTATTCCAAAATCCTCTTCATAGCGAGCAAACCGGCCGTCACGCCTGCATCAGTGGGCCCGGATTTTTCAGATAACGCGTCGTGATTGCATTGGCCGACCAGTAAGCAAGCGCGCCCAGCGGACCGGTCGGATTGTAGCTCTGATTCTGTGGGAACGTGCTTGCGCCCATGATGAACAGGTTGCTCGCATCCCAGGCCTGCAGATACGGGTTCACCACACTCGTCGACGGGTCGGCGCCCATGATCGTGCCGCCGGTATTGTGCGTCGACTGATAGGGCCGCGCATCATAGTCGCCGGTGCGATAGCGCGGCGGCGTCACAATCGTCGCGTTCATCACCCGCGCGATGTCGGCGGATTTCTGGCTCAGGAAGGCGCCGATCTTGTGATCGTTGTCCTTGAAATTGAACGTCATGCGCAGCAGTGGCCGGCCGATGGCGTCCTTATAATTCGGATCGAGGTCGAGATAATTGTCACGGTAGGCGTAGTTGCAGGCCGTACCCGACACGGTGAACCAGCGCCGGTACCATTTCGCTGTCGCCTCTTTCCACGCTTTACCCCAACGCGGCGTGCCGGGCGGCACCTGACGCGTTTCGATCGGCCTCCCATTCGACAGCCCCGCCGAAATATGGCCGCCGCCAATGAAGCCGAGTCCGGAATGATCGAAATTGTCGCTGTTGAAGTCGTCAATCACCGAACCAAACGCCCCGGCCGCCATGAACGGATTGGTCTCCATGTTCTCGAAGAACACCGTCACGCCGGAACCGGTATATTGATAGCAGTAGTTCTTTCCGACCACGCCCTTGCCGGTCACGGGATCATAGGGCTGGCCAATGCCGGAATAGAGCATCAGCAGCGTGTTGTTGAATACATAGGCGCCGAGGATCACCAGCCCGGCCGGCTGCTCATATTCTTCGCCGGTGCGCGTATCGACATAGGTGACGGACCGCACTTTTTTCGCCTGCCGGTCATAGTTCAGCTTCTTCACGTAGGCATGCGTGCGCAATTCGAATCTCGGATCGGCCAGCAGCACCGGCATCAGATTCACATTGGGCGACGCTTTCGCGTTGGACTCGCAGCCATAGCGCTCGCAAAAGCCGCAATAGACGCATTGGCCCATTGTGGTGCCTTCTGGCGTCGTATAGGCGGCGCTGGCATTGGCGGATGGCTGTGGAAACGGGTGATAACCAAGCTTTCGGGTTGCTTCCTCGAACAGAGTCGCAGCCACATTCCGCGCCAGCGGTTTGTTCGGATAATTGTTGGAACGCGGGCCTTCAAAGACATTTCCGCCGTCGATCTTCTGACCACGGAGATTTCCCGCCTGACCGGAGATGCCGCAGAGCTTTTCGAACTTGTCGTAGAACGGCTCCATGTCGGCATAGGTGACGCCGAAATCCTGCACCGTCATGTCGGCGGGAATGACATTGCGCCCGTATTTCTGCGTGTAATGCGACCGGACCATGTAATCGGCTTCCAGACGGCGCCACGTCGCGCCGTTCCAGTGCGATCCCGCACCGCCCACATTCATGCCGGGCAGAAACGAGCCCAAACGCCGGATCGGCAGCGCCGTCTCACGCGTATTGTGGCGCAGCGTCACCGTCTCCATCGCTGTGTCCTGAAACAGCTCGTGCCGGTTGGAGTAGCGCAGTTCATCGCGGATTGACGGGATGGTGAAATCCTCACGCGGCGTGCGCATCGCGCCGCGCTCGAGCCCGACCACATGCAACCCCGCTTTGGTGAGCTCGCGCGACAGAATACTGCCC
The DNA here is from genome assembly GCA_964446945.1 of uncultured Bordetella sp. GTDB lineage: Bacteria > Pseudomonadota > Alphaproteobacteria > Micropepsales > Micropepsaceae > CAIYRG01. The sequence goes on along the minus strand of CAYUQO010000003.1, from coordinate 261,329 downwards.
GTCCAGCCCATTCCGATGACAACGGCATCGGTTTCTTTGAGCACCGTGACCATCGCCGCCCTCCTTACGAAAAGTCCGCAATCGACTGCGGAGCCTTGTCGTATTTTTTGTTGAAATAGGTCTTGATCTCGTCGCGGTAGCTCGCCGGAAGTCCGGGGAAGCCGATCATCTTCCACGCGACTTTGTCCTTGTTGCCGCCATAGATCGGATCGGCAAAAAATCCTTCCATCGTCAGCTGGAGAAAATTGTCGAAGAAGAATGCCGAAGTGAACCCCGCATTGAAATCGGCCTTGCCGCTTTCCATTGCGGTCAGTGCGGCTTCGCGCTGTTCCGGTGAGAGCAGGTCGAATTCCTTGCCATAGGTCTTCTTCGACCAGGCATTGGCGGCGGCGATTCCGGCGCGGAAGAATTCGCGCGGAGAAAGCGCAAGCTGATAGCCGAGCTCCGGCTTCCCCGGCATGAACGGTCCGTCGCGATAGAGCCGCGCGCCATTGCCGAAGCCGCCGGCGAGCTGGCGGTCGATGAATGTCGCCAATCCGCAGTCCGTGCCCGATGGGGTCAGCTCATCGGCAGGGATAATCGTATCGACCGCTGCTTTGACAAAAGCCTGTTCGGATGGCGACAGCGTCTGCCAAATTTCCGGCTCCGGGGCTGGCGCAGCGGCTGCAGCTTGCGCGGGTGCGGCGCTGCTGACGCCACCGGCCAGCGCCGCGGCGGTGCCCAAACCCGCGGTCTTCAGGAAATCGCGTCTCGGTAAATCTTTGTCCGCCATCCGTCCCTCCCTGCCGCAGCATTTTCCGCCGACCCCCTGCGGGTTCGGGCGGAAAATGCGCACAGCACAAAATCCACGAGCACTGTAGCAGGTTTGCGGGCGCGTTTCGCTTGCCAGCTTGGTCATTCGCTTTTAATAACTTTTTGGTCTCTCGTTCGCGGCTTTCAGGGGCCAAAATCCATCGTGACCGGCAAGATCAGGACGGTGACCGAAGTCGTGAGAACGGTCCCCGACGGCGCCCATATTGCCCTGGGCGGTTTTGCCATTGCCCGCAACGTCATCGTGGTCGTGCATGAGCTGATCCGGCAAGAAAAGCGCAATCTCACGCTTTCACAGGGGGTGGCCGGTCTCGACACAGACCTGTTGGTGGGGGCCGGCGCGGTGGCACGGCTGATCATCGGCGGCGGATCGCTCGACCGCTTTGGCCCTGTCCACTGTATCAATCGCGCGCGGGAATCCGGCTCCCTCAGTTTCGAAGACTGGAGCAGCCTCTCAATCTGCTTCCGCTATCTCGCCGGCGCCCTCGGCTTAAGCTTCATTCCAATCAAATCGCTGATTGCATCGGAAATCCTCGACCGGCTGCAGAACGGGGCCGGCGCCGATCAGGTCAAACCCATCGCCTGCCCTTTCACCGGTGAAATCTATGTCGCAATGAAGGCACTCGTCCCGGACATCTGCTTCATCCATGTGCAGATCGCCGATGCAGAAGGCAATTGCCGGATTCTCGGGCCCCGCTGGGACAATGAGGAACAGGCCAAAGCGGCCAATCGCCTCGTGGTCGTTGCCGAGGAAATTGTGTCGACAGACGAAATCCGCCGTGAGCCCGAACGCACAATCATTCCCGCGCATCGCGTCGAAGCCGTGATCCACCAGCCCTACGGCGCCTATCCCGCCTCGGTATTCGGTTGCTACGATTACGACGCGCAACACCTGAAGCTCTATGTCGAGCATTCGCGCGACCCGCGCAAAATCACCGACTACATCAACCAATATATTCGCGGCGCCACGGATCACGCGGAATATCTGGAGAAAGCCGCACCTCTCCAACGTCGCGCAGCACTCAAGGCGCGACCGGTTCTGGGTTATTGATCATGGAGATCCGTGCCACCGAAATCATGGCCGCCGCGGGCGCGCACGAGTTGAAAAATGGCGAAACTGTCGTGGTTGGCATCGGCCTGCCGCAGGTCGCATGTTTTCTCGCCAAAGCCACGCATGCGCCGGAATTGACGCCGCTGCTGGAAATTGGTGTCGCTAATATGCGTCCGAAAGATACGCCGGTGGGCCTGGCTGATTCCCGCATCTTTTATCGCGCCACCTGCTGGAGCGGTTTCCTCGACGTCATGGGGATGAATCTGCACCGCGGGATCGTAGACACGGGCTTTCTCGGCGCGCTCGAAGTGGATCGCTTCGGCAACATCAACACCACCTTGTCGAAGCAGGGCGAGAAAGTGCGCTACTTCAACGGCAGCGCGGGTGGCAATGACGTCGCTTCACTCGCGAAGCGCGTCATCGTCATCATGCGGCACGAAGCACGCAAATTGCCTGCCGCCGTGTCACATTTGACCAGCCCCGGTTTTCCCGGAGGTAAACCCCGCGCAGATCTCGATCTCCGTGGCGGTGGGCCGCATCGCATCATCACCGATAAAGCCGTTCTCGGATTTGATAAGCGCACGCGTACGGCCCAGCTTGTCTCGCTCCATCCCGGCATCAGTTTTGATGAAGTCGCGGCGAACACCGGCTTCCCGCTGCACCGCCCGGATTCGATTGCGGTGACACCACTTCCCTCAGCCGAAGAACTGCGCATCCTGCGCGAGGAAATCGACCCCAAATCGGTTTATCTCGGGCAGGCGCTCTGAACGGGGACTTTACGTGCAATATGATATCGAACTGAATTCTGCCGCCCATTATCCGGTGAAAGGCATTGTCGATCTTTCGCCTGAGATCGAACAGGCGGGCTTTGGCGCATTCTGGAAGGGCGAGTCCAATAGCACCGATCCGCTGGTGCTGTTGTCGGCCATTGCCGCGCGCACCTCGACGCTGAAACTCGGCACTGCAATTTACCACATCTATGGCCGCAGCGCGGTGAGCCTCGGGATTCAGTCGGCAACGCTGCAGGATCTATCGGGCGGACGATTGCTGCTGGGTCTGGGCGTTGCGAACAAGACCATCGCCGCCTGGCACAACGGCGTCTTCGATCGCCCGCTCCGCCGCGCCCGCGAATATATCGACATTGTCAAAAAAACCGCGGCCGGCGAACGCGTCGAATATGAGGGCGAAATCTACAATACCGGAAAGCGCTTTCAGCTCTCATGGCAACCGGATCACCCGCATTTTCCGATCTATCTCGCCGGTCTCGGTCCCCAGATGACGAAGCTCGTCGGCAAGATTTCCGACGGAGTTTTCATCAATATGGGAACACCGGCGACGATTCGCGAAATTGCCAAACGCGTGCGCGAGGGCGCCGCTGAAGCGGGCCGTGATCCCAACTCGCTGGAGATTATCGCGAAGGTCCGCTGCTCGCTGAATCCGGACCGCGCGGTGGCACGCTCGAAACTGCGGCAAGTGCTCACCTTCTACAACATTGCCGATCACTATAAGGACATGCTGATCGCATCGGGTTTCGAGCCCGAAGTCATGCGCATTCAGGAAGCCTTCAAGGCCGGTGGTTTCAAAGCCGCGGCACAGCACATGACGGATGAATACATGGACAAGCTGCCAGTCATTCCGGGTACGTCGATCAAGGAAATCAAAGAGCGGCTGGAGCCGTTCCGCGAAGCGGGCGTGACGCGCCTGGTCGTGCCCTATGTGCCGGTGTCCGAACCGGTGATTGATGATGCCCGCCGCTTCGTGGACGCGTGGGGCAATTCGTAAACAATTTGCTTTCCTCATCCTTCGACATGCTCAGGATGAGGAGAGTAACGAACACATCCTCATGCTGAGCTTGTCGAAGCACGAGGCCGGAGCTTTGATTGATGAAAGAGAGAATAAGCTATTATAGCGACGGTCTGAAACTGTCCGGAATACTTTCCAAACCCGACAACGCCAGGAAAGGAAGCAATCTTCCTGGTGTCGTGCTTGTGCCGGGTTTCATGAGCACGGCGGACGCTTTCTTTCCCGGGTTCGCCGACGAGTTTACCGCAGCAGGTTTTGTGTCCCTGACCATGGATTTCAGAGGATTCGGAGAAAGTGAAGGAGTGCGCGGCGAGGTCATTCCATACCTGCAGATTTATGACGCCAGCAACGCCATCTCCTGCTTGCAATCCAGACCCGAAGTGAACCCTGACAAGATCGCTTTGTTGGGCGTCAGCCTGGGAGGTGGAGAGGTCGCGTACATAGCGGCTCGAGACCGGCGCGTAAAAGCGGTTGCCTCCATGGTCCTGGTCGGTGATGGCGAGCGGCGGATGCGCAGATTTCGAACCGGGCAGGAGTGGGCAACTCTCATGCAAAAGGTCCAAGAGGACCGGATTCAGAGGGCTGTGACCGGCAAGTCCAAAGACTTCCATGGGTTCCTGGATAAGGGAACCGATTCGGTACTGATCATGCCTCCTTCACTCACCTCTTCCCTGAAGGATGCTGAACAGGTGGAAAAGGAAAAGGGCAACAAGACAACGCTGGCGACCGTTGATGGGTGGCTGGACTACAAGCCGGAAGAAATTATCGACAAGGTTGCTCCGACACCAATTCTCTTCGTTCAAGCGGAGAAGGACGAGCTCGAGGCCGACGATGCCGACAGGTTGTATAATAAGGCCAAGGAACCGAAGAAGCTCTTCACGCTGAAAGGCGGTGTCCACTTCGATGTGTATGGGAAAAGGACGGATGAAGCGATGAAACCGGTTCTCGAATGGTTCAAACAGTACCTTCAATGAATCAACGCCGGCGCTGGTGACTTTCGGCCGCAATTAGATGGTGCACGCGAGCGAGCAAGACCGCCAGTCGATCCGGGAAGCCATTCGCAAGATCTGCGAAACTTTCCCGGATCAATATTGGCGCGATGTCGACAAAGCAGGCGATTATCCGCAGGCCTTTGTCGACGCGCTCACGGCGTCCGGCTATCTCGCCTGTCTGATCCCCGAAGAATATGGCGGCGCCGGACTCGGCATCACGGAAGCGGCGCTGATTCTCGAAGAGATCAATAATTCGCCCGGAAACGGGCTCGCCTGCCATGCGCAGATGTACACCATGGGCACGCTGCTCAGGCACGGCAGCGAAGCGCAGAAACGGCAATATCTGCCGAAGATCGCCAGCGGCGAATTGCGCCTGCAGGCTTTTGCAGTCACCGAACCCGATGCCGGTTCGGAATCCACACGACTTTCCACCCGCGCCGTTCGCCGCGGCGACCGCTACATCATCAACGGCCAGAAGATCTTCATCTCGCGCGCGAAACAATCCGACCTGATGCTTCTGCTCGCGCGCACGACTCCCTATGAGGACCTGAAAAACAAAACCGAAGGCCTGTCGGTCTTCCTGATCGATATGCGCAATGTCGGTGGCAAACTCGAGATCAAGCCGCTCGACATGATGTTCAATCACCACACGAACATCCTCTTCTTCGAAGACGTCGAAATCCCGGCCGAAAGCCTGATCGGCGAAGAAGGCAAAGGATTTCGCTACATCATTGATGGCTGGAATGCGGAGCGCATCCTGGTGGCCTCGGAAGCGATCGGCGATGGGCGCTGGTTTGTCGAACGCGGGTCCAGATATGCCAGCGAGCGCGTGGTGTTCGGAAAGCCGATCGGCGCCAATCAGGGCGTGCAGTTCCCGATCGCGCGCAGCTATGCCCATGTCGAAGCGGCCGCACAGATGCGCGATACCGCGGCGGCGAAATTCGATCGCGGCGAAAAATGCGGCGCAGAGGCAAATATGGCCAAGCTGCTCGCGAGCGAGGCCGCGTGGGAGGCGGCCAATGCGTGTCTCGATGCGCATGGCGGCTATGGCTTCGCACGCGAATATGATGTGGAGCGGAAATTTCGCGAAACCCGGCTCTACATGACCGCGCCCATCAACAACAACCTGGTTCTGGCCTTTATCGGCCAGAACGTCCTTGGCATGCCAAAGTCCTATTAGGCTCAACACGAGGCAGCAGATGACTGCACGCGGCAAACTTCTTCGTTCGTGGATGTTCGTCCCCGGCGACCGGCAGCGGATGATCGACAAAGCGCTGTCGCTGCATGTCGACGCCATCATGATGGATATTGAGGACGGGGTTGCGCCCTCCGCGAAACAGGCGGCGCGGCAGCAAATCGGCGCTTCCCTTGATCAGGTGGCGCAGCAGTTGAAGAGCCGCCCGGAGCATCGCACGCCGGCACGTTTCGTCCGCGTCAATGCCGTGGGCTCCGAGCGCTTTATTGAAGATATCGATGCAGTCGTTCGGCCGGGGCTGGAAGGTCTCGTCATCCCCAAGGCCGACAGCATCGCGCAGATCCGCATCGTCGAAGATGAATTGGGCCGCGCCGAAGTCGCCCACCACATGCCCGGCGGGTCGGTCGAATTGCTGGTCGCAATCGAAACGCCGGTTGGTTTGTTCAATGCCTATCAGATTGCATCCTGTTCGCCGCGCATCATCGGGCTGATGTTCGGCGCCGAAGATTTTACCCGCGAGATGAATCTGCCGGTGCGGCGCGAAGGCGAAGCCGTGGACATGATCTATGCGCGTTCGGCCATCACCACTGCCGCTGCGGCGGCGCATGTGCAGGCGATCGATGGCGTGTGGGTAGACTTGAACGATCCGGAAGGACTGAGACGCTTTGCCCGCCAGGCGCGGCGGCTTGGCATGAGCGGCATATCAATCATCCACCCAAACCAGATCGACGAAGCAAACGCAGCATTCACACCATCGGCTGAAGACGTCGCCTATGCCACGGAAGTATTGGCGGCCTTCGATGCCGCGCGCGCCCGCGGCGAAGGGGCCATCGCATTCCGCGGGCAATTGCTGGATTTTCCCATTGTCGACCGCGCGCGCCAGACTATTGAATTGGCGAAATCACTCGTTACGCACTGAATGGAGAGACCGATGGCCGTCAAACCGGGATGGGAAGGCCGCTTCTTCGAAGATTTCACGGTCGGTGACATCTACCGCTGCCGGCTGGGGCGAACCGTCACCGAGAATGACAATATCTGGTTCACGCTGCTGACCAACAACACCAACCAGATTCATTTCAACAATGAATTCGGCAAAAAGACCGAATTCGGCAAATGCCTGATCAACAGCGCACTCACGCTGGCCATTGTCGCGGGTATGGGCGTGGCAGATGTCAGCGAGAACGGGTTTGCACTGGGCTGGGATGAAATCAAATTGCCCAATCCCCTGTTTGCCGGCGACACCCTCTATTCGGAATCCGAAGTGCTGGAAAAGCGCGAGTCAAAATCAAAACCACAATGGGGAATCGTCAAGGTGCGGACGCGCGGCATTCAGCAGAACGGCAAAGTCGTCATCGATTATGTGCGCAGCGTCATGGTGTGGAAAAAGGCCCACGCACCGCATCGCGACATTTTCCCGGAAGTGAAATCGTGACCACGGCGTCACCACCTCGCCGCGCGCTTGACGGAGTTCGCGTGCTCGCGCTCGAAACATCATTGTCGGGACCGCACGCGACCAAAATTCTCGCCGATATGGGCGCAGAGGTGATCAAGCTCGAACGTCCCGGCACCGGAGATGTCATTCGCGGCTGGGATACAGCCGTCCACGGACTGTCATCCGGCATTGTCTGGATTGGTCCGAACAAGAAGAGCTTCGCGATCGATGTGAAGAAGCCGCAGGCGCAGGAGATCATGCGGCGGCTGGCGTTGAAAATGGATGTGGTGCTGGAGAATTTTGCGCCCGGCGCGGCTGCGCGCATGGGATTGGGCGCAGAGGAACTGCGCGCCGCCAATCCGCGCCTGATTTACTGTTCGCTCTCGGGCTATGGCCAAACCGGTCCCTATCGCGACGTCAAAGCCTATGACGCGCTGATCCAGGGTGAGGCCGGTTTGATCATGACTACTGGCTTCGAAGACCGGCCGGCACGCGTGGGCGTTTCGGTGACCGACCTGATCTCGTCCATGTATGCCGCGGTCGGAATCCTCACCGCGCTTTATCAGCGCGAACAAACTGGCGTCGGCCAGGCGATCGACGTGTCGATGTTCGAAACCGCCGCCTCATGGCTTGGTTATTTCCCGCACCACTTCTGGCATCGTGGTGAAGAGCCGAAGCGGTTTGGGCTCAGGCATCAATACATCACACCCTACGGACATTATCTCGCGAGCGACGGCAAGTATTTTGGCGTTGTGACGGCAAGTCCGGCCGACTGGGAAATCTTCTGCAAGGAAGTTATCGAACGCCCGGATCTTCTCACCGATCCGCGCTTCAAGGATACCCCGGCGCGCCGCGCCCATCGCGAGGAGTTGGATGAGGTGCTTGTTCCGATTTTCCAGACACGTCCGTCCACGGAGTGGATGGCGCGGTTGGACAAGGTCCGCCTTCCGTATGGGCGCGTGAACACAGTCGGCGAAGTGCTCGACCATCCGCAGATGAAGGCGCGCGAGATGATTCAGGAGATCGATTCCCCAGTGGGCCGCATTCCCGTGATGGCGAGCCCGTTGCATCTGTCCGATAGTCCACCCCGGCTTGACCCCATGCCTTCGCTCGGCGGCGATACGGATGCGGTGCTTGCCTCTATCGGCTATTCGGAGGCCGAAATCGCCAATTTCCGGCGCGAAAAGGTTATTTGATTCCGGTGACGCGAAAACCACTGTGCCGCGTCTTGTAACGGCGATTGAGCGAGATCAGCAGCGCAGTCATACTCTCGCAGATACGGGACATCTCCAGCCCGCCTGCATCCAGCGCACGCAGGCCGGGAATGAGACTCACCATCACCGCCACTTTCTGTTTGGCTTGGGCATCGTCACCGCTCAGGAAGACGTCACAATCGGGCACTGCGTCCAGATCATGCAACAATTCGGCCGAGACATTGTGAAAGGCGGAAATCACGCGCACGCCCGGGATCAAAGCTTGCGCAGCTTGCGCACATGAACCTTCCCACACGCCGAGTACGCGGGTTGCGCGCCCACCAACCGCAGCGGCCAGCGGAACAGTCGTGTCGATCAAAATCCCACTCGTGAATGCCTTTTTGATGCCGTTCAGTGTTCCCGCCTGAGCCGCGAACGGCACGGTCAAGACGACAATGCCCGCCTGCGCCGCCGCATCCGCATTTGCGGCGCCAGAGATCTTTGCGCCGGCAATCCGTTCGCGAATGCGGCTCGCGGCGTCTTCTGCTTTCGCGGGCTCACGCGATCCTATGATCAGGTCTATGCCTGCCTTCGCCCAGCGCAGCGCCAGCGCAAACCCCAGATCGCCAGTGCCGCCGATAATCGCGACTTTCTCCATCCGCCCGCTCCTGCCCTAGTTTCCGGCTTCCGTTCAGGGATAACTATACAGATGATCCAAATCATTCCTGTGCCCGGTCTGCCGGAGATTCAACCGGGCGATGATATTGCTTCGCTGATCGCGGCGTGCGGCTGCGACCAAGCTTTCGGTTTCATGCATGGCGATATTTTCGTCATTGCGCAAAAGATTGTTTCAAAATCCGAAGGCAGAATCGTCGACCTCCGTGACGTCATTCCGTCCCGGCGCGCCATTGAGTGGGCCGCGGAATGGCACAAGGACGCCAGGATCATCGAACTGGTGCTCAGCGAATCCAAACGCATCCTCAGGATGGAGCGCGGCGTCATCATTTGCGAGACGCGACACGGATTTGTCTGCGCCAATGCCGGGGTGGACGGATCGAACACGGCAGAAAACACCGCCGTATTGCTGCCGGAAAATCCCGATGAATCGGCGCGCGCGCTCCGCCTGAAACTTGAAGCAATTTGCGCTGTTCCGCTGGGCGTCATCATCAGCGATACGTTCGGCCGCGCCTGGCGTGAAGGTCTGGTGAACGTGGCGCTGGGCGTATCCGGACTGCCGGCTGTGGTCGATTACCGGGGACAGCGCGATGGCGACGGAAAGCTGCTGAACGCGACAGTGATCGCCTGTGCCGATGAACTCGCGGCAGCGGCCGAACTCGTGATGGGCAAATCAGATCGCGTTCCGGTCGTAATCATCCGGGGATTCAGCCCTGATGCGCCTCCGGGAAACGGTGGCGATTTGATCCGCCCTGCCGCGCGCGACTTGTTCAGGTCATGACAGGACGGCCGATGTGCGGCCGTCCTGCCTTGATCCTCCGCACAGTGAGTTCCCTACAATCCCAGCAGGCTGTTGACGCGCGCAAGAACTGTCGATGTGAATGATTTGTTGCTTTCCGACGCGAGCGTGTTTTGCGCAGCAACAATTTGTGCCTGCGCAGCAGCCAATTTCCCCTGGTCTGAGGCCAATTGCGCCTGATCCGACGTCAATTGCGCTTTCGCTGCTGTCAGTTGCGCCTGCGCCGCCTGGATTGCAGTCTGGTCAGGCGTTGGCGCATTTTGCAGATTGGTCAGGGCCGTTTGGTCGGCGTTGACCGTTGCAGTGTCTGCATTCACCGCCGTTGTGTCGGCATTGACGTCGGCCGTGAATGTTTTCACTTCGGCGCGGGCAGTGACGATCGTTGCCTTGTACGTGGCGAGTTCGCCGACCGTTGAGTGGGCATTGGCATGCTCAAGTGCCTCGGCGGACGCGTGCGCTGCATTCAGCTTGCCGAGATCCGCCGCACCTGCAACCGCCGCGGAATCGTCCACATCGGGTCTCACCCCTGAGGGGGGGCCCACTGGTACGCTGGCCGGGCGGCCGGCCGCCACGCCTGGAGGCGGACCGGCGCTCAGGCCGGGAGGCATATGCGCTGCGGCGGCAGCAGGTGGACCCACGGTGACGCCGGGTGGAGGACCACCTGCGCCCGGGGGTGCGCCGCGCGCAAACACCGGTCCCGAGGCCACGGCGCCAACCGCAACGGCGAGCAGAAGAACATTTCTCATGCCATCACTCCTCTTTCTTCCGGGGAATCAGAGCCGATGGCACATCGCGCCTGTTGCGATTTATCTGTGACAAACGCGGCCGCTCGAAATGCGCAAAATGCTGGTGCCGGCTGCAGGGATCGAACCCGCGACCCCGTGATTACAAATCACGTGCTCTACCAGCTGAGCTAAGCCGGCACTCGGAAGCAGCGAAGCGAATACGCTGCTTGGCACTGGCCAGCAACTACAACCCTCGTTGCGCGAGGCGGCGCGCGCCCCACAACCATTTGTGTTGAAAAAGACACATCTCCTTCAAAAATTTAGATAAATGGCCGAAATGTGGCCGATCGGGTTTTTAAACCTACAACTTGTGGTCTAGGCTCGGTTCCCTAACAGCCGTGGGGAGTGTTGCGTCATTCGCCCCTGCCTATGGCCAGGACGAATGAGTCCATTCCCCGAGCACACATGCGGGCGCGCTTTGCTGCGCCGGAAGCGGGGGAGAATAACATGCACTCGACTGCATCGCGTTTTGCTACCCTCATGGGGACTGCATCCATATTTGCGTTGGGCAATGCCATCGCCGTGCACGCCCAGCAGCAGACGGCCCAGGCCCAAATGGCGGCCGCGCCCGAAGCCGTCCCCGAGCAGGTGCTGATCACCGGCTCGCTGATTCATGGTACGGCAGCGGTGGGCGTGCCGGTGACGAATCTGGGAACCCAGGACTTCACGCAAACCGGCGCCACCACCATTGGCGACCTGTTCCGTACCGTCCCAGAAGCCAACACGGCGCCCGGTCCTTCCGCCGTGAATTCCGGCGGTCACCAGGAACGCGAGACACGTGTCAATATTCGCGGCCTCGACCAAACTGGTCCACGCACGCTTTTGATGGTCGACGGTGTGAAATTCCCGCCGCAGGCAGATGGTCTCTGCGCCATTGACCCATCCATCATTCCCGCATTGGCGCTCGATCGCGTCGATATTCTCGCCGACGGTGCATCCGCGACTTACGGGTCGGACGCCATTGCCGGCGTCATCAATGTGATCCTGAAGCGCGGGTTTGACGGCGCAGTCACTCTGCTGCATGTCGAAGCGCCTACGGATGGCGGAGGTGGGCAGAATTACCAGGCGTCGCAATTATGGGGCCGCACCTGGGACGGCGGCGATATCACGCTGACCTATGAATACACCCATGCACAGCCGATCAAGGGCACACTGCATTCCAATTACACCATCAACTACACCCCGTGGGGACTCGACAACCAAATCCCCATCGGCTCTTCGCTGCCCGGCACGATCACGACCGGCGCGCCAAAAGGAATGGCGCCCCCCAATGTTGGTACCGTCTGCTCCAATTGCTGGGCCATTCCCCACGGGACCGGCGCGAATTTCAATGCAGCGCTCAATAGCGGCGTCGGCCCGACCGCGCCATCGAGCGCCGCGACCCTCAACTGGGCGACGTTCACCGCCAATGCGGCCAATTTCAAAACGAATGAAGTTGATCCGCTGAAATATGGCTGGGAAGAAGCGGAACAGGACAAAAATGCGTTTGTCGCAACCTTCGACCAGCGCCTGCTTCCCGGCATCTCGCTTTTCGCCGAGGGCTTTTATGATAATCGCCGCGTCGTCGAGATGGATCCGCCGATTTACAGCCAGGGCGTCAGCAACGATGTGAAGACCCGGTCAGTGCCGACGATCAACCCATATTATCCGACGAACGCTCCCAACAATCTCCGCGTTTCGTACGACCTTGGAATTGAGATTCCGCCGCGCGAACCGGCCTATGAAATTTCATACCGTTATCATGCAGGGTTAAATCTCGACCTGCCATTCAACTGGAACGGTGTGGTTTATTATTCCCACAGTTTCGAGAAGAACTACTATTCACTGAGTGAAGTGAATCCCACCGCCATCAATATTGCGCTTGGCAATGTGGATCCGGCGAACGGCATCAGCAAACCGGCAGGCCTGCCCTACCTGAACCTGTTCTGCGATCCGACCGCATTCAAGTGCAATTCGCCCGAAACCCTCAATTACATTTCGGCATCACGCATTCTCGGCGACATTTACCAGATCTCTGAAACCGGCGGCCGATTTGACGGGCCGCTATTCGACGTTCCGGCGGGACAGGTGAAGGCAGCGGTCGGCGCTCTCTATGAATCCGACAATGTGCTTGCGTTCAATCCGAATAACGCCGCCACAGTGCCGATTGCGGGCAGCACGGCTCAGGCACCTCTGGCCGCCAACAACGACTCTGAACCTTATTGGGTTCAGGCGGAATTTGCCCAGGTTGACGTTCCAATTTTCGGCGACAACCTGAATATTCCGCTCGTGCGCAGACTGGATCTCGAAGGTTCGATCCGCCATGACTCCTATCACGGCACCCTCCACGGCAGCACGACCAACCCGAAAGTCGCGTTCACCTGGCTCATTGACGAGCTCGTTGGCGCGACGGTCCGCGGCAGCTGGGGAACTTCGTTCCGCTTTGCCAATGCCGGTGAATATTCCACCGTTGCCAGCGATCCCCAGGGCGGATTGGGCCTTCCCGGAGATACCGGGGCGGCACTCATCTCCTGCACAGGTGGCGCGCCGATACCCGGCAGCACCGCGGCCGTCCTGTTCGCGGCCGGCTTCGCATGCGGATCAGCCCCCGGCGGTCTGACCTGGGGCGGCGGTCCGCACCCCGCACTGCGCAATTATATCAATGCCCAGGGCCAACCCGCGACGCGCGAAGGCGGCACGGCTCTTGCTCCCGAAACATCGGTGAACTACAGCGTTGGAATAGAAATTGCGCCGCAATTTGCATTATTGCGCGGTTTGGATCTGCAGGCGACCTTCTACAGCGTCAAAGTCAACAACACGCTGCTGGGATTTACCGCCAACAACACCCAAACTCTCAATGATCCTATCAGCCGGTTCCGATACATTGTGCCAAGCGATCTCGGCTGCCCGGTAGCGGCAAATGCGAATCCCACCTCCTGCGCGCCATTCGAGGCCATGGCGACAGCAGCATTGTTAGACCAGAACGCGACCGAGCCGCTCAGTAACCAACCCTTTGCGTTCTGGATTTCCGATGGCAGCACGGTCAACACCGGCTACCTCCACCCGGACGGCTTCGATTACAACGCCAGCTATGACCTGGACCTCGGTGATTACGGTGCCTGGAATACCGGTATCACCGGCACCTACTATCTGCATTATTGGCAGTCACTCGGGAACGGCAGCCCGGCAGTCGATGCTTTGCACGACACTCTTGCCGCAATCGGTGGCGTTGCACAAAACGGCGTACAGGCCATTCCGTCCGGCGTGCCCGCGTCCCCCAGGATGAGCTACCGGGCGCGACTCGGCTGGAGCAATGGACCTTACACGATTACCGGCTTCCTCAATTACAGTGCGCACTATTTCGCACCATGGGGCGCGCCGCCCAATGTCAATTTCCAATGCACGGTGGCAGGCGGAAGCACCGCCGGAGGTACATTCCCTTGCGCGATCTCCAACTACACCAATATCGAGCCGTCCTTTTACACCTTCGATTTGTCGATGGGTTACAACACCGGCGACATGCCGGCCAATGACTACCTGAAGCGGCTCAATTTCCAGCTTGTCGTCCAGAACGTCACTGGCAGACATTCTCCGTTTGAGTATGGGCCGACCACTGCGTCCCGAAACGTTTCGGCCTTCGACGTCCTCAGGTCGAATCTTGGCCGTGTGGTCGGATTATCGATCATCAAGACCTGGTAAGTGCGCGCCTGCTTCAGGGCAATTTGCGATTGTTGAATCGCATTTTGCCCTGACGCCGCGAAGATATTTTCATTGCACAGGGGGACTCGCGGACTTCGCCGCAGAGCCGAGAGCGGCGCGGCCGGGACCTGCATCCATTCCCGCTTCCATCTCTGAAAACAGAGCCTCGAGTTGCGGCGCACTGCCGCGAAACAGGGATGTCGGCCGGGTCCAGTAAATCAGCATCTCGCGATAGATCGTGTCCTCTTCGGCGTGATTGAGAGCAAGCCCGGCGAGATATTGCAGACGCAGATCGCGGTCGTGGTTGATTAAGGCTCCTTGCAGCCACGGTGCGAGTGTTCTCTTATCGGCGGTATAGGTCGCGAACAGATCAGCAGCCGAATTCATTCCGACGTCGCTCAAGGACTGCACGACGGCGCGATAGTCAGACGTCGCGAGCCGTGCTTCCATTGCGTCGATGTCGAATGACGGCGGCGTCAGCTGCCCGGCCAGCACAAGGTCGTAACCTGCGCCATTGGCATTGTTGGCCCAGACCGTGCCATAAGGAAACACTTCGAAGAATGTCGCAATTTCGCTGCGCACGGTGTCCGCATTGCTCTCATACATTGGCACCCACTGGGTGACGACACCGCCGGGATTGAGATGCGTCTTCACCAGCTCGAAATATTCCTTCGAATACAGGGCGGCACTGCCTTTGACGAAGGGATGGATCGGATCGGAGGTGATGATGTCGAACTTTTCCCGCGTGGCGGCGATGAAATGCCGCGCATCGTCATAGACGATCTGGGTGCGCGGATCGTTCAGGACATTGCCGTTCTCTTTGCTGAAATAACGTGTCGACACCGGCGGGATCAGCGGCTCCAGCTCGCAAATCACAATGCGCTTCATCGCCGGATAGGTGGTGAAGGTGCCTGCGGTGATTCCACCGCCGAAACCGACCACCAGTACCGAATGCGGGTTGCCATGCATCAGCGCGGGCAAATGCCCCAGCATGCGCTGCAACCGCATGTCATAGCTTTCGGTCGAAGCCTCAACCTTGCCCGCGACGTGAAATTGCAGTGCGCCGTCATTCCACCGCGAAATTGCAATGGAGGTGTTACGGCCCTCGGCGCTGTATAAAATCTGCGCCATGTTCGAACTCGACGCCGTGCGGCGGCCATAGGCAATCAATTCGCCCGGCAGACGATCCACCTGCCAGATCAACAGCGCCATCAGGCCGGTGGCGGCTCCGGCCGCAAGTTCCAGCCGCGTGCTGCGCTCATAACGCATCAATGGAAACAGCAGGACCAGACCGCTCGCCGCCGAAAGCAGGATCAGAATACGTTCGGTGTTCTGCGTACCAATCAGCGGAATGGCGGCGAGACTGGCGAGAAGCCCCCCGGCGATTGCACCGGCGGTGTTTGCGGCATAGATCGCGCCGGTCGCGGCCGAACGATTGTGCGCGCCTCCGAATATCGCGGCAAAAGCCAGGGGAAAGCTCGCACCCCAGAACAGGGTCGCCGGCAGAATTCCCCAGATCGCGCGCGCGAGATCGAGCTGGAACGTGAATTTCGCACCGGTCGCAAGCTGCGGATCGATCGGCCACCACGGAAGCGAATCCGCCAGCGCCCAGGCCGTCCATGCGATTCCCGCGGCGGCAAACATCTGGCACCAGCCCAGCGCCAGGCGCGGATTGACTGTGCGCGAGAGCAGCGACGCGGCAGCGGTGCCGAGCGCCAGCCCGGCGAGGTAAACAGCAAGGATGATCGAGAATGCGTAAACCGTGGCGCCGGTGATCAAGCCCATGGCGCGCGTCCACACCACCTCCGCGCCAAGTGCCGTCATTCCGGACAGCGCCATGACAATCAGCACCGGCACGCGCGAACTGCTGGCTTTCGCCTGTGCCGCCGACGTGTCAGCGCGCGCTTCGAATTTTGCACGACCGAAAAACGCAAACGCGACAACTGCGACAGTCGTATTGAGCGCAATCGCAGCGCCGGAGGCGACAATCACGTCATAGAGCCGCAACAGATAAAATCCTGCGGCCAGAGACCCCATCACCGCGCCCACGGTGTTGCCGGCATAAAGCAATCCGCAGTTCAGCGCGGCTTTGGGGCCAGAACCGGCCCATGCGGCAACCGCCGGAAGTGACGCACCCATCAGGCATGTCGGCGGCAACAGACAAACCGCGCAGACGAGCGAACGCAGCATCATGCCGGCAAAGCCAGTTTGCGGACCCTGCAAGGCCAGATCGCCTGCAAAGGGAATTAGAACCAGCTCCACGGCGCCGCAAATGCCGATCAGAAATTCTATCGCGCCGAAAACCGCCAGCGGATGGCGGGCCAACCCCGCATGGCGGCGGGTGAGCGCGGGCAGGCCAAGGCTGCCGATGCACAGCCCGCCCATGAAGCTCGCCAGCAGTACGCCGAGCGAAATCGCGGTCGATCCGATCGCGATCTGCAGCAACTGATACCAGACAATCTCGTAAATCAGCGCGGCGCAACCGCTGGCGCCGAAAAGAACTAGGACATAAGGCAGTGCCCGCTCAATCGGGGCACTGCCATCTTTGTCGATCGTCCGCCTGCATTCGCCGGAGCGAAGCTGTGGTTGCTCCGGCGATTCAGGCAGACACGGCTCCGGCTTCGCGCAGGCAGGCGACCCGGCCGACAACACCTATTCGGCGGGCTGTATTGCGCCCGCCGCGGCCCGTTGAGTCTTTTGCGGTAATGGTAGCCGCAGCAGATACAGCGCCATAAAGGCCGAGAGCAGAGCAAGACCGGCGCTGGCAAAGAATGCGTAGTCCCAGGTGCCTGTTGCTTCGAACAGGCTGGCGGCCACGCCACCGCCCAAAAGCGAGGCGAATCCTTTGGCGCTGTAGAGGAAGGCGTAATTGCCCGCCGAATTCTTGCTGCCATAGAGATCGGCCAGCACCGCCGGGAACAAAACATAGAGCTCGCCCCAGGTGAGGAAAACGAGAACGACCAATGCCACCCAAATCCAGTCGCCGTCGCGTCCCAGCGTGGTGAGCGCAACGAGGAAAATCGCCTGCAGCAGGAATGCGGTGAACATCGTCTTTTCGCGGCCAAGGTAATCCGAGACCGAACCCCACAGGATGCGCGCGAAGCCGTTGGCGAGTGGATAGAGAATCAGGGCCACCGTCAGCGCGGCCTCGCCAATTTTGAAGTTGGTCGCCACCGGTTTTACCGAAGCGGTGACCATCAGCCCGCCGATCGCCATCGAGAGCATCGCGAAGAACAGGAAATAGAACTGCGGTGTGCGCAGCATTTCCGAATAGGTGAATTGCAGATCGTGACGCCGGACGTTGGGCTTAACGACCGCAGCTGCCTTGATCTTGTAATCGGCGGGCGGGTTGATCATCACCAGGCCGGCCAGCGCGATCAGGATACCGTGCGAGACGCCGGTCCACAGGAAAGTATTTGAATAGCCGATGCTGCGGATCAGGTAATCAAACAACGGATTGAAGGCGGCGGCGCCCATTCCGTAACCCGCCGTAATGATACCGGACGCCACACCCCGGCGGTCAGGAAACCACTTCACCGCGGTCGAAACGCCACAGGCATACACGCATGCGACGCCGATTCCGGCCATGCAGAAGAGGATGTAAAATGAAAGCAGGCTGGAGATATATCCCAATGATGCCCAGCCCACGGCGCACAGCACGCCCGAGATCGCCATGAAGGCGCGCGGTCCATATTTGTCGATGTAGGATGCGAAGAACGGCATGGCCCAGGTGCCTGCCGCGATGAACAGACCAAAGCCCCACTGCACGTCGGAAAGCTGCCAGTGCTGTGCCGCGTGGGCCTTCACCATCGGCTCTGCGAAGAGCGTCCAGGCATATTGAAGGTTGCCGATCATTATCATGCCGACAAAGGCCGACCATAACCGGGCCCATCTGTTCATCACTCACTCCTCCCGCCTGGTTTTTCCGGCATTGCCGGCATGGCGAATATGCTTCGCCGATTTTTTTAGTCCGATTTTTGTACACGACCACCGGCAGGCTGTCATGCCGCGGCAGATCGTCCCTTCACCCGAACAAAGGTGATTCCAGTTGCATCATGCAGGCATTGGTATATTGTATACCAGACACTACACCCACACCCGCAGAAAATAGATTTTTCCAATGCTGTCAATTGGTTCAGCCAAAAAGTTAGGCCTTTCGCCACTCGCGAATGAGCCGAACTTCACGGAGAAAGCCTACACTGCATTGAAGAACGTCATCACCCGCATGGACCCCTATGGCAGCCGCGAGGAAATCCGCCTCGACGAGCGTCAGCTCGCCGCGGATCTGGGTGTCAGCCGCACGCCTGTGCGCGAAGCGCTTGCGCAACTGGAGCGCGAAGGTTTCGTCCGTTCGATACCCCGCCGCGGCGTCTATGTGGTGCGCAAAACCCGACACGAGGTGATCGAGCTGATCACCGCCTGGGCGGCACTCGAGGGCATGGCAGCGCGGCTGGCGACGCAGAATGCGGCCCATGACGAGATTGCGGCGCTAAGGCAAATGTTCACCACCTTCGAAGGCGGCGCCGAGCAGGCCAAGCTTGATGAATATTCCGAAGTGAATATCGAATTCCACCAGACCATCATCCGCATGAGCCACAATCAGGTGCTCATCGACATGGCCGAAAACCTGTTCACCCATATGCGCATGATCCGTCGCAAGACCATCGGCGAGAAGGACCGTGCGCACCGCTCGATTCACGACCATATGAACATCATCGAAGCGCTGGAAGCACGCGATGCCGGTCGCGCCGAACAACTGACGCGCGAGCACGCGCTTGGCCTTGCCAGTCACGTCGCACAATACGCCGATTATCTGGATTGAACCGAACCGGGGAGGAAGTGGAATGTCGACAGAAGCACAAAATACCGAAGCCGAGCGCGAGCTGACGGACGGCTTTCATCTTGTCATCGATGCACTGAAGCTGAACGGCATCGAGACCATCTACGGCGTTCCGGGCATTCCGGTCACCGATCTCGGCCGCAAGGCGCAGGCAGCCGGCATGCGCGTGATTTCGTTCCGGCATGAACAGAATGCCGGCAATGCCGCAGCGATCGCAGGCTTTCTCAACAAGCGGCCCGGCGTCTGCCTCACGGTGTCCGCCCCCGGGTTCCTCAACGGTTTGACCGCATTGGCCAATGCGACCACCAACTGCTTTCCGATGATCCTGATCAGCGGCTCTTCCGAGCGCGAGGTCGTCGATTTGCAGCAGGGCGACTATGAAGAGATGGATCAGCTCGCGATCGCAAAGCCGCTGTGCAAGGCGGCATTCCGCGTGCTGCATGCGCAGGACATCGGGATCGGCGTGGCGCGCGCCGTTCGCGCGGCCGTGTCCGGCCGTCCCGGCGGCGTCTATCTCGATTTCCCCGCCAAGTTGTTCTCGCAGGTGATGGATGCGGAAGCCGGCGCGAAATCGCTGGTCAAAGTGATCGACCCCGCACCGGCGCAAATTCCCGCCCCGACTGCGGTCAAGCGCGCGCTCACAGTGCTGAAAGGCGCGAAGCGCCCGCTGATCATCCTCGGCAAAGGCGCCGCCTATGCCCAGGCAGACGACCAGATCCGCGCCTTTGTCGAAAAGACCGGCATTCCCTTCCTGCAGATGAGCATGGCGAAAGGCCTGCTGCCGGACACGCATCCGCAATCGGCGGGGGCTGCGCGGTCGACGGTGCTCAAGGATGCCGATGTTGTCCTTCTGATCGGCGCGCGGCTGAACTGGCTGCTGTCGCATGGCAAGGGCAAGACCTGGGGCGAACCGGGTTCGAAGAAATTTATCCAGGTCGATATCGAGCCGAGGGAAATGGACAGCAATGTCGGCATCGTCGCGCCGGTTGTCGGCGATATCGGCTCCTGTGTTTCGGCGCTGCTGGACAGTATGGACTCCGGCTGGGCCACAGCCCCCTCCGAATGGATCAATGCCGTTAACGCCAAGAAGGAAGAAAACGTCGCCAAGATGGCGTCGCGCCTTATGAAGAATTCATCGCCGATGGATTTTCACAGCGCCCTTGGCGCGTTGCGCACCATCATCAAGGAACGGCCGGACGCGATTCTGGTCAATGAAGGTGCGAACACGCTCGATCTCGCGCGTGGTGTCATCGATATGTACCAGCCGCGCAAACGGCTTGATGTCGGCACCTGGGGTGTCATGGGAGTCGGGATGGGCTTCGCCGTCGCGGCTGCCATTGAGACCGGCAAGCCCGTGCTCGCGGTCGAAGGCGACAGCGCCTTCGGCTTCTGCGGCATGGAGGTCGAAACCATCTGCCGCTACAATTTGCCGGTCACGATCGTGGTGTTCAACAACAACGGCATTTACCGCGGCACCGACAAGAATCCAGCCGGGGGTTCCGATCCGGCCACCACCGCCTTCGTCAATGACGCCCGCTACGACAAGCTCATGGAGGCGTTTGGCGGCACGGGCTTCCATGTGACGACGCCGGACGAACTCAGCCGGGCCGTCAACAAGGCGATGGATTCAGGACGGCCCGCTCTCATCAACGCTGTCATCGATCCTGCCGCCGGCAGCGAAAGCGGCAATATCAGCAAGCTCAATCCCCAAAGCGCACTCAAGAAAAAGTAAGAGAGGACTCAACCATGACAGACACTGGCATCGTTCCACCCTCACAGGCGCCGTGGGGACAGGCGGGCAAGGCGCTCGAAGGCGTCCGAGTCCTGGATTTCACCCATGTCCAGTCCGGACCGACATGCACGCAGCTCCTCGCCTATATGGGCGCGGACGTGATCAAGGTCGAAAGGCCGGGCGTTGGCGACATCACACGCGGACAGCTCCGCGATGTTCCGGGTGCTGACAGTCTCTATTTCACCATGCTGAACGGCAACAAACGCTCGATCACCATCGATTCCAAGAACAAGAAGGGCGTGGAGATTCTCGAGCGCCTCGTGAAGATCTGCGACGTGCTGGTGGAGAATTTCGCTCCCGGTGCGCTCGACCGCATGGGCCTGACCTGGGAGCATGTGCACGAACTCAACCCGCGCATGATCATGGCTTCGGTCAAGGGTTTCGGCCCCGGACCATACGAAGACTGCAAGGTCTATGAAAATGTCGCCCAATGCGCCGGAGGTTCCGCATCGACCACCGGATTCCTTGGTGGCCCGCCGCTGGTGACCGGTGCGCAGATCGGCGATTCCGGCACCGGATTGCATCTTGCGCTTGGCATCGTCACCGCCTTGTACCAGCGCAATCGCACCGGCCGCGGGCAGCGCGTCCTCGCCGCGATGCAGGATGGCGTGCTGAATCTCTGCCGCGTGAAGCTGCGCGACCAGCAACGCCTCGCGCGTGGTCCGCTAACAGAATTCAGCCAATACGGTCAGGGCATTCCCTTTGGCGAGGCCACGCCACGCGCCGGAAATGATTCCGGCGGCGGACAACCTGGCTGGATCCTGAAGTGCAAAGGCTGGGAGACCGATCGGAACGCGTACATCTATGTCATCACCCAGGCGCCGGTGTGGAATGAAATCTGCGATGTCATTGGCGAGCCGGAGTGGAAAACCCACCCCGATTACGCGACACCGCCCGCACGCCTGCCACGTCTGAAGCAGATCTTCGACCGGATCGAGCAATGGACCATGACCAAATCGAAATTCGAGGCCATGGACATTCTCAACAAATATGACATTCCGTGCGGTCCAATTTTGTCGATGAAGGAACTGGCGGAGGAACGCTCGCTGCGCGACACCGGCACCGTCGTTGAAGTCGACCACCCGAAACGCGGCAAATATCTGACGGTCGGTAATCCGATCAAATTGTCGGATTCACCGTGCGAGGTTCAGCGTTCGCCGCTGCTGGGCGAGCACACCGACGAAATCCTCTCGCAGGTGCTGGGCTATTCCGAAAAGGAAATCGCCGACATCAGGACCTCAGGCGCAATCACCGCGCCGGAAAAGCGGACCGCGGCATAGTTCAACCTCGGAGGGCAGGGACCGCATGTGCGGCCGCCCCTCGACAGAGGCAGAAAGGAATGAAGGCACATGCGCATCGTCGTCCATGGGCAGCAGGCGTTCGGTAAGGCGGTTCTGGAAGCCTTGCTGAAGCGCGGCGAAAATGTCGTTGCGGTCTATGTCGCGCCGGAGAAGCCGGGACAGAAAATGGATCCGCTGAAAGAAGCGGCGCTCACCGCCGATCTTCCGGTCTATCACCCGGCGTCCTACCGCAAACAGGAAGTTTGGGATGAGTTTCGCGCTCTCAAACCCGATCTGCAGGTGATGGCCTTCGTCACTTTGTTTGTGCCGTCGGATTTCCTCAACATCCCGACTCACGGCTCGATTCAGTATCACCCGTCGCTGCTGCCCAAAGGGCGCGGCGCGTCGGCGATCAATTGGCCGATCATCCAGGGTGAGGCCGAAACCGGGCTGTCGATCTTCTGGCCCGACGACGGGCTCGATACCGGCGATGTGCTGCTGCAAAAGAAGACGCCGATCAGCGACACCGACTCGCTTGGCTCAGTCTATTTCGACCGGCTGTTTCCCATGGGCGTTGAAGCCATGATGGAATCGGTCGATCTCGTCAAAGCCGGCAAGGCGCCGCGCATCAAACAGGACGAGTCGCTTGCCACCTATGAAGGCCGCTGCACGGCGGAAAATGCCCGCGTCGATTGGGGCAAGCCCTGGCGGCAGATTGACAGGCTGATCCGCGGCTGCAATCCGGCGCCCGGCGCGTGGACGACATTTGAGGGCAAAACACTGCAAATCTTCGAAGCCAAGCCGCTGCCGGCGAAAGACCCGAAAGGTATCGGCGGCAAGATCGGCGAAGTGGTTGAGATCGGCAGTGACGGGTTTTCGGTCGTGTGCGCCGATGGCCGCATTCGCGTGCTGCGGCTGAAACCCGCTGACGGCGGCAAAATCTCCGCCGGCGATTTCGCCAAGTCGATCAATTTGCAGACCGGGACCCGCCTCGGCTGAACCATCCGCTTACGGAGTTATCATGTCCGCCTCGCAGCACCAGAATCCGAAATCAGATATTGAAATCGCCCAGGCCGCAAAGCTGCGCCCGATTGCCGACATCGCGCGCGAGCGCCTCGGAATCCCGGCCGAGAGCCTCGAACCGTATGGCCGCTACAAGGCGAAGGTGTCGCTCGACTACGTGAAATCGCTGCGCGACAAACCCAATGGGAAACTGGTGCTGGTCACGGCAATCACCCCCACGCCCGCGGGCGAGGGCAAAACCACGACGACCGTCGGTCTCACCGACGGTCTGAACCACATCGGCAAAAAGGCGATGCTCTGTGTCCGCGAGCCATCGCTCGGCCCCTCCTTCGGCATGAAGGGTGGCGCCGCCGGCGGCGGTTACGCGCAGGTCGTGCCGATGGAAGATATCAATCTTCATTTCACCGGCGACCTGCACGCGATCACCACGGCGCACAACCTGCTGTCGGCGATGATCGACAACCAGATCTACTGGGGCAATACGCTCGGCATCGACCAGCGCCGGGTGACCTGGAAGCGCGTCATGGACATGAATGATCGCGCGCTGCGGCAGATCATCAATTCGCTCGGCGGGGTTGCCAATGGTTTCCCGCGAGAGGACGGGTTCGACATCACGGTCGCTTCGGAAGTGATGGCGATCTTCTGTCTCGCGTCTGATCTGGAAGACCTGAAGAAGCGCCTTTCGAATATCGTCGTCGCCTACACACGCGACCGCAAGCCCGTGCGCGCGCGGGACATCAAGGCGCAGGGGGCCATGACGGCGCTGCTCAAGGACGCAATCGCGCCGAACCTGGTGCAGACGCTCGAAGGCAATCCGGCATTTATTCACGGTGGTCCGTTTGCCAATATCGCGCATGGCTGCAATTCGGTGCTGGCGACAACCACGGCTCTCAAACTCGCCGACTACGTGGTGACGGAAGCGGGCTTCGGCGCCGACCTCGGCGCCGAGAAATTCATCGACATCAAATGCCGCAAGGCCGGACTTGCTCCGTCGTGCGCGGTTCTTGTGGCGACCATACGCGCGCTCAAGATGCATGGCGGCGTGAAGAAAGAAGACCTGAAGAAGGAAAATCTCGCGGCGCTCGAAGCCGGCATGTCGAACCTGGTCCGGCATGTCGAGAATGTCCGCAAATTCGGTCTGGTCCCGATCGTCTCGATCAATCGTTTCTCGTCAGATACCGATGCCGAAAACGCGCTGGTGACCAGCACCTGCGAAAAGCTCGGCGTCGAATGCCACCTCGCGGATCATTGGGCGCTCGGCGGCGAAGGCGCGGCCAACCTCGCACGCGCCGTCGTGCGCGCCTGCGAGTCGGGCAAAAGCGATCTCAAATTCCTCTATCCGGATGATCTGCCGCTCTATGACAAGATCCGCGCGATCGCGCGGGAAATCTATCGCGCCAAAGATATCTCGGCGGACAAGAGCGTGCGCGATCAGCTCGCATCTTTCGAGGCCATGGGTTACGCGAGATTGCCGATCTGCATCGCCAAAACCCAGTACAGTTTCTCAACCAATCCGGACATCAAGGGAGCACCGTCGGACCACATCATCAATGTTCGTGAGGTCAGGCTGTCGGCGGGAGCGGAATTCGTGGTCGCGATCTGCGGTGAGATCATGACCATGCCCGGCCTGCCGAAAGTCCCGTCCGCCGAAGCGATCGATGTTGGGTCGGACGGGAAGATCGTGGGACTATTCTGAGAAACGGGACAGTCGTCGGAATCGTGCTCGCCGGTGGACGGGCACAGCGCATGAACGGCGCCGACAAGCCGATGCTGACGCTCGCAGGCAAGACATTGATGCATCATATTGTCGGCCGCGCGGCGCCGCAGGTGGATGATTTGCTGATCAACGCCAATGGCGACATCGGACGTTTTGCCGGATTTGGACGGACCGTCGTCCCCGACACAGTTGAAGATTATCCGGGACCACTTGCCGGTATCCTCGCCGGCTTTGACTGGACGAGGCAGAACCGGCCCGATGCGCAGTGGCTCGTCAGTTTCGCCTGCGATTGTCCGTTCTTGCCCGAAGACCTGGTCCCCCGCCTGATTGCAGCCGCCAACGCGTCGAAGGTTCCGGTCAGCATTGCCGCGAGCGGCAAAAGACACCATCCTGTCTTTGCCGCCTGGCGTACCGATTTGCCGCTTTCCGCTGATGAAGTCTTACGCAAGCGGGGCTTGCGCAAAGCCGATGATCTGGTCGAGAGCTTCCCGAATGTCCGCGTCGACTTCGATCCGCGGCCAATTGATCCATTCTTCAACATCAACACGCCGGCTGATCTCACTTTCGCCGAATCGCTGTTCAGCGATGGAATGCCATCCGATGCCTGAACCCGCGCTGCACGTCGAGACAGAGTCGAATGTCGCAATTTCCAGCGCCCATCCGGTTGTGCGCGTCACGGCCGGCAGCGAATGGATTGCGCAGAACCGCGAACTCGCCAATGAGGTGCCGGTCGCGATGGAATTCGACGGCGCGGCTTATGCCGTCATGATGGTGACTCCCGCCGATCTCGAAGATTTTGCGGTGGGCTTTGCGCTGTCCGAGCGAATTGTTGCCGAAGCGAGTGAGATCGTCCGCATCGATATTCGCTATGGTGCGCGGGGAATCGGCATCGATCTCCGGTTGCAGGAAGAGCGGTCCGCCCGTCTTGCCGAAAGGCGCCGCGCGCTTCCAGGTCAATCCGGCTGCGGTCTGTGCGGGATCAGCACCATTGAAGAAGCCTTGCCCGAACTGACGCCGCTCTCAGGAGCGCCGCGGCTGACGACCGTCGTAATCTTCGCTGCACTCGAGGCGCTGTCGGCAGGCCAGACGCTCAATCGGGCGACCGGCGCGGTCCATGCCGCGGCTTTCTGCCACGCCGATGGGACGATATCAGCACTTCGTGAAGACGTCGGCCGTCACAATGCTTTCGACAAGGTGATCGGGCATCTGGCGCGCCGGAAAGAGGCGCCCGCTGAGGGATTCGCTCTGCTGACGAGCCGTTGCAGCTATGAACTGGTACAAAAAGCCATTTTGGCCAGAATCGGGGCGCTCGTAACCGTTTCGGCACCGACTGAACTTGCCGTCCAGATTGCCAAAAAATCGCATTTGACGCTTGTTGCGCTCACCCGAAAAGACTCTTTCCTGGTGTTCAATGATCCTTTCAATTCGATTGTTAAGTAGCTATCGCTCCGGCATAATTTGCCGGATTTCGCGGCTAGCCCTGGGGCCGGGCAATGGGCTCAGTCGAGGCGTCATTTCTCGGAGCATTATGTGTTGAACAAAACTCCCCCGGCTTTCGATCACGATTGGGACCCGGATAAGGCCCGCGCAATCATCGAAGAATACAAGAATCTCGAAGGGCCGCTGCTGCCAATTCTGCACGCACTCAATGAGCGGTTTGGTCATGTCAGCGAACCGGCGGTGAAACTGGTCGCGGATATTCTCAACCTCACGCGCGCGGAAGTGCATGGCGTGGTGAGTTTTTACCATGATTTCCGCCGCGACCCGGCTGGACGGCATGTGATCAAGGTGTGCCGCGCCGAAGCCTGCCAGAGCATGGGTTGCGAAGACCTGGTCGCGCGGCTCGAATGCGCACTCGGGATCCACATCAGCGACACCACGCATGACCGGCGCATCACGCTCGAAGAGGTCTACTGCCTCGGCAACTGCGCGCTATCACCCGCAGTGATGATTGATGGCGAATTGCATGGGCGCGCGACAGAAGAAAAAGTGCTCGCTCTGGTGGGAGAGCGGTCATGAGTTTTCGGATTTACGTGCCCTGTGATGCTGCGGCGCAATCCATGGGCGCCAATGCGGTGGCAGCCGCGGTGCAGAGCGAAATCGAAAGTCGCGGTCTCGATGCGACTCTCGTGCGCAATGGCTCGCGCGGGTTGTTGTGGCTCGAACCGCTGCTGGAAGTCGAAACATCCGCCGGCCGCATCGGCTATGGCCCGGTCACGCCGGCCGACGTCAAAACGATTTTCGCTGCCGGATTTGCCGCCGCTCATCCGCGCAAACTCGGCAAGGTCGAGGACATCCCCTATCTCGCAAAGCAGCAGAGGCTGACCTTCGCGCGCTGTGGCATTACCGATCCTTTGTCTGCTCCGGAATATGAAGCGCAGGGCGGACTGAAGGGCCTGAGGCGCGCGCTCGATCTGGCGCCCACGGCAATCGTCCAGGAAATGATCGATTCAGGTCTGCGCGGTCGCGGCGGTGCGGGATTCCCGACCGGCATCAAATGGCGCACCGTGATGCAAACGGACGCAGCGCAGAAATACATCGTGTGCAATGCCGACGAGGGCGACAGCGGCACCTTCTCCGACCGCATGCTGATGGAAGGCGATCCCTTCGCGCTGATCGAAGGCATGGCGATCGCGGGCGTCGCGACCGGCGCGACCAAGGGCTATGTCTATATCCGGTCGGAATATCCGCACGCCTTCCGGCAATTCAACCGCGCGATCGAAATCGCGCGCGACTCCAAATTCCTGGGTCGCGGCATTCTCGGCAGCAAACACGACTTCGATCTCGAAGCGCGTCTCGGCGCGGGTGCATATATCTGCGGCGAAGAAACTTCACTGCTGGAAAGTCTCGAAGGCAAACGCGGCCAGATCCGCTTCAAGCCGCCGCTGCCGGCCATCGCCGGCCTCTTTGGCAAGCCCACAGTGGTCAATAACGTCATTTCGCTGGCCACCGTGCCGTCCATTCTCGCGAACGGCGCGGGATTTTACCGCGACTTCGGCATGGGCCGCTCACGCGGCACCATGCCGTTGCAGCTTGCCGGCAATATCAAGCATGGCGGTCTCGTCGAACGCGCATTCGGTTTGACCTTGCGTGAAATCGTCGAGGAATTCGGCGGCGGCACTTACAGCGGACGCGCGGTTCGCGCGGTGCAGGTTGGCGGACCTTTGGGCGCATATTGGCCGACAAACCTGTTCGACGTGCCGCTGGATTATGAATCCTTTGCGGCCAAAGGCGGCATGATCGGGCATGGCGGTGTTGTGGTGTTTGACGACACAGTCGATCTCGCCAAACAGGCGCGGTTTGCATTCCATTTCTGCGCCATTGAATCATGCGGCAAATGCACACCCTGCCGCATCGGTGCTCGCCGCGGCGCGGAAACCATGGAAAAGATCATGCGTGGCGAGCGAGTCGTGGAAAATACCGAGCTCGTCCGCGATCTTTGTGAAACCATGCGCGATGGATCGCTCTGTGCACTGGGCGGCTTGACGCCCATGCCGGTGGTCAGCGCGATGGAGCATTTCCCCGAAGACTTCGACCGGGGCGCCGTACGCGCCGCGGCGGAGTAGCCTTAACGAGGCCTACCATGTCTCTGGAAACAGCAATCAACGCCAACGACATCGATCGCGGCACGCCCGAACGGCAAAGCGAAAGACTGGTGACGCTGGAAATTGACGGACGCCCGGTCACCGTGCCCGCAGGCACTTCGATCATGCGCGCCGCCTCGCTGTCGGGCATCGACGTACCGAAGCTCTGCGCGACGGACTCGCTGGAGCCTTTCGGCTCCTGCCGGCTGTGCCTGGTGGAAATCGCCGGCCGCAACGGCACGCCTGCTTCCTGTACGACGCCAGTCGAACCGGGCATGCGCGTGTCGACGCAGACCGAGCGGCTGTCCAAATTGCGCCGGGGTGTGATGGAGCTCTACATCAGCGACCATCCGCTGGACTGCCTGACCTGTTCGGCCAATGGCGATTGCGAATTACAGGATATGGCCGGTGCGGTAGGCCTGCGCGACGTGCGTTATGGTTATGCCGGCGAGAACCATCTCGACGCGGTGAAGGACGAATCGAATCCGTATTTCACGTTCGATCCGGCAAAATGCATTGTCTGTTCGCGCTGTGTGCGCGCCTGCGAAGAAGTGCAGGGCACATTTGCGCTGACCATCGACGGCCGCGGCTTTGCCTCCCATGTCTCGGCCGGAATGGATGAGGACTTCCTCGACTCCGAATGCGTGTCCTGCGGAGCTTGCGTGCAGGCCTGCCCGACCGCAACGCTGACCGAAAAATCGGTTATTGAATTTGGTACGCCACAGCGGTCCGTGATCACCACCTGTGCCTATTGCGGCGTCGGCTGCACATTCGAAGCCGAGCTGCAGGGCAATCGCGTCGTGCGCATGACGCCCTACAAGGACGGCAAGGCCAATCACGGCCATTCCTGCGTCAAGGGACGCTTCGCCTGGGGTTATGCGACCCACAAGGAACGCATCACCAAGCCGATGGTCCGCAAATCGATCAAGGATCCGTGGCGGGAAGTCACCTGGGACGAAGCGCTCAACCATGTCGCTTCGGAATTCAAGCGCATCCAGGCCAAATATGGCCGCGGCGCCATTGGCGGAATCACAAGCTCACGCTGCACCGACGAAGAAACTTATCTGGTGCAGAAGATGATTCGCGCGGCATTCCACAACAACAATGTGGATACCTGCGCGCGTGTCTGCCATTCGCCGACCGGCTACGGGCTGAAGACAACATTCGGCACCTCTGCCGGCACCCAGGATTTCGATTCGGTGACCGAAGCCGACCTGATCATGGTGATCGGCGCCAATCCGACCGACGCGCACCCGGTGTTTGCGTCGCGCATGAAGCGCCGCATCCGCGAAGGCGCCAAACTCATCGTCATCGATCCGCGCCAGATCGATCTGGTTCGCACCCCCCATGTTGCGGCTGCGCATCACCTGCAATTGCTGCCCGGCACCAATGTCGCCGTCGTCAATGCGCTGGCGCATGTGATCGTCACTGAAAATCTGGTCAACAAGAAATTCGTCGAAGACCGCTGCGATCCCAAAGAATTCGAGGCCTGGGCGAAATTCGTCAGCCAGCCCGAGAATTCACCGGAGCATGTCGAGAAAATCTCCGGCGTTCCGGCGGATGAGATCCGCGCTGCCGCCCGGCTCTATGCGACCAGCCGGAATTCGGCGATCTATTACGGTTTGGGCGTGACCGAGCACAGCCAGGGTTCAACCATGGTGATCGGCATGGCCAATCTCGCCATGGCAACCGGCAATCTCGGCCGCAATGGCGTCGGCGTGAATCCGCTCCGTGGGCAGAACAATGTCCAGGGTTCCTGCGACATGGGTTCGTTCCCGCATGAATTCTCCGGCTATCGCCACGTGACCGACGACGCCACACGCGCGCTGTTCGAAAGCGCATGGGGCACCGGACTCGACCCGGAGCCCGGGCTGCGCATTCCCAATATGTTCGATGCCGCGATCGATGGCACGTTCAAGGGTCTGTATGTGCAGGGTGAGGACATTGTGCAGTCCGATCCCAATACGCAGCATGTTGCCGCCGGCCTGGAGTCGATGGAATGCATCGTCGTCCACGATCTCTTCCTCAACGAGACCGCGGCCTATGCCCATGTCTTCCTGCCCGGAGCCACTTTCCTTGAAAAGGACGGCACCTTCATCAATGCCGAACGGCGCATCGGACGCGTCCGCAAGGCTATGCCGCCGGTGGCCGGCATGGAGGAATGGGAAGTCATCTGCAAAATATCGGAATTGCTTGGCTATCCCATGCACTACAACCATCCGTCCGAGATCATGGACGAGATTGCGCGGCTGACGCCGACCTTTGCCGGAGTGAGCTACGCCAAACTCGACGAACTCGGCAGCGTGCAGTGGCCGTGCAACGAAAAGGCGCCGGAAGGAACGCCGATCATGCATATCGGGACATTTGTGCGCGGCAAGGGCAGATTCGTGCTCACCGAATACATTCCGACCGACGAACGCACCGGACCGCGTTTCCCGTTGCTGCTCACCACCGGCCGCATCCTGTCGCAATACAATGTCGGGGCGCAGACACGGCGCACGCCAAATGTCGTCTGGCACAATGAGGATGTTCTCGAAATCCATCCCCATGACGCGGAGAACCGCGGCATTCGCGATGGCGACCGCATTGCCTTGGTGAGCCGGGCCGGCGAAACCACCATGCGCGCCCACATCAGCGAACGGGTGCAGCCGGGTGTCGTTTACACGACCTTCCATCATCCCGAATCGGGCGCCAATGTGGTGACCACGGATTATGCCGACTGGGCCACAAGCTGTCCCGAATACAAAGTCACCGCCGTCGAAGTACGGCTCACCAATCACGAATCCTCGTGGCAGGAACATCTCGATAACCTGCACCGGATTCAACGCATCGAAACGGTCGCCGCCGAATGAGTTCAACCACCATCAATAGCCTGGTCCACCAGGCCAATCAGATCGCGGACTTCTTCCGCCTGCAGCCGGAACAGGAAGCGGTTACCAACACCGCCGATCACATCCGGCGCTTTTGGGATCCGCGGATGCGGGCACAGATGGCCGATCACATCGCCCATGGGGGGGCCGGACTGAATCCGATCGCGCGCAGTGCCGCGGAACGCGCCTGCAAAGCCGCTGTAACCGCGGCCGCGAAACTTGCCTGAAACCATAGAGAGACCGAAATGGCATATAAGATTCTCATTCTTGGCGCGTCCTACGGATCACTGCTGGCATCGAAAATGCTGTTCGGTGGTCATTCGATTCACCTCGTCTGCCTTCCGGCCGAAGCAGACCTGATCAACAGCGAGGGGTTTCGCGTGCGCCTGCCAATTCGCGGCCGCGCGGCCCCGGTCGAACTGGACTCGCGCAAACTGCCGGGCAAGGTCACGGCCGGAGGTGCAGCCGGCGTCAATCCATCCGATTACGACCTGATCGGACTTGCGATGCAGGAGCCGCAATACCGTTCACCGGGCGTGCGCGAATTGCTTGATGCAGTCGCCAAATCGCGCGTCCCCTGCATGTCGATCATGAACATGCCGCCCCTGCCCTATATGAAGCGCATTCCGGGGCTGGACGCCGACGCACTGAAGGCGGCCTATACCGATGCCAGCGTGTGGGACAGTTTCGATCCGGCGAAGCTCACTTTGTGCAGTCCCGATCCGCAGGCGATCCGTCCGCCGGACGAAAAGGTCAATGTCCTGATGGTAACCCTGCCGACCAATTTCAAGGTCGCACGGTTCGGCGCCGATCAGGACACCGCCATCCTGCGCGGTCTGGAAAAGGATGTGGATGCCGCGCGCTTCGATGCGCCGGAAGGCAAGATCGAGCTGCCCGTCAAACTGCGCGTCCACAATTCGATTTTCGTGCCGCTGGCGAAATGGGCGATGCTGCTGGCAGGAAATTACCGCTGCATCACGCCGGATGGCATGCGCACCGCTCAGGAAGCCGTCCACAGCGATCTCGCGACCTCGGCATCGGTGTACAATTTCGTCAACGATCTCTGCGTCAAGCTCGGCGCCGCGCGCGAAGACCTTGTGCCGTTCGAGAAATACGCTGCCGCGGCGCAAAGCCTGACACGGCCGGCCTCAGCGGCACGTGCGCTGAACAACGGCGCGCCGAATATCGAACGCGCCGACAAGCTGGTGCAGTTGATCGCGCGCCAGAAGGGTCTCAGCCATCCGGTGGTCGACCAGATCGTTGCGCTGGTCGATAAGCGCCTCGACGCCAATCGCAAGAAGGCCGCCGCGGCTTAACCGGGACACATATTCCGGCCTGGTGAGTTGAACGCGGTGATCCGCCGCGGCTTGCATGCGTGCGCCCGGCGGGTTGTGCTGAGATTTGCAACTGTAGAACTGTAGAAGTGTAGAGACGGTGTAAACATCCGGCCGCTTCCGGCAAAAACCGGCATTTCAACCGCCACACTGTTACAAGATTGAATTCATTGGGCGATATAGAATTCAAACCGCCACAACAACCGCCACAGACTGCCACAGACCGCCACATCGGGGTCGCGCGCGAACGCGATGACCCCAATTCATGCGAGGCTGGCGAGCCAGCCCCATCGTCGGTCCATGCAGGACTGTTATCGCGGCTGACGGCGAAACCGCACGAACCCACAGTACCCGATTTCGACGGCCGCAATAATGGCGCCGCCCCCCACGCTACCGGAAACGCCGACAGCAATGGCGTGGATCGCAAGGACAGCCGGCCGAAGCATCACCTGACCGGAGCGGTTCATGGGCGAGGGCCAAGTCTGAAGTGGCGGTCCGCGCCGGGCGCAGAAATCAACTATGCCAATAGGACTACACTTATCCCTTCACCTGGTCAAGCGCTGATTTGGGCAGCGCGAATGATTCGCGCCCGGTCCGCGAAATGCTTTCAGAAATCCGGCTTCTGCGCCACCGGCACTTGCGCGTCCTCCTCGGTCCCGTATTTGTGCGGATTTTCGGCGCAGGCCTGTTCCACCCATTCGACCGCCGGTTTTCCGTAGGTTACCGTCGCCGACCAGGGCGTGGTGAACACATTTGGATCCTCAACCGTGAATACGAGCTGAAGATGCTTGCCGCGGTAATTGACATCCATGTTCCGCGGTTGCGCGAGGAAATTCTCTTTGGCGTCCCGATCCAGTCCCTCCTTTGCGGTCGCGTAATCGACGAACCGATAGCGTTCGATGACATGTAACGCGGAGGTCTGGGGCGTTCCGTACCAGTCCACCATCGCAAACGGCCCGACCTTGATCCCGACCGTGTCGATGACGAGAGTGTCGCCTTCATAATGACCAACAGAGTCGCCGTACCAGGTTGGTGTCGGGTTCGCCGGGTGCCGGGCATTCATGCGCACGCGGCGGACCTGATGATCGACCTGGTAGATCATCGTGATCTGGTCGGGCTTTTGGAACATCTGGACGCCGACCGAAAGCAAAAACGGTATGCCGTTCGGCCAGCATTGGTTGCGGGGATTGTGAAAACCAAAATGGTCTTTCGACATTTCGCCGAACTTCTTTACGACTTCCGCCGCTTCCGGTTTCAGAATGGGATTTCTGTAATCGCCAACCAGCTGGAGGATGTCGTTCACGCCGTCACGCCGCGCAAGGTTCGTCAGCGATGTCGGGCCGGACGGCAAAGGTTCGAAGCCGGGAATGCCTGGATGGACCCACCAGCCGGAAAAATCCGGAACGGACGGAGCGGGTGATGCCGCTTGAGCCGCCGCAGCAGCTATCGTTGCCAGTGCCGCTACCAAAAGGAAACTCGCGCAGCGCATGCTTTCCTCCCTGACGCGGTTTCGACGGCTGGGCGGACTCTACACCTTCTGCGTGTGCTCTTGAATGTTGCAACCACTATGTTCGAGTGGCCGCGCGGCGAACCAATGCGCGCCCCGACACCCAACTACAGGGGTATTAGGGGAAACCCTTTCTCCACACCTTCACCGCATTGATCGCGAAGCGTGCCGAGATCGCCGGGCAGATCGAACACGCCTACCCCAGGCGGGATTCTAGAGTGTGACGACCAATTGGGGGGTAACGATGTCAGAACCCACTACACTTACGCACCACGTCTTACCCAAGAAGATTCTCGAGCTTTTACACCTTTACGAAAACGGCCATTTGAATCTTGAACCGGGATTCCAGCGCGATTCAGTGTGGAACGAGCGCGACCGAGCGAAGCTCATTGAGAGCATCCTTAGAAACTACCCGATCCCGGCAATCTTTCTTCATCGTCGGAACGAAAATGGAAAACTGATTTTCGATGTAATAGATGGCAAGCAACGCCTTGAATCCGTTTTTCGTTTCGCGGGACTTATCAGAGGCGCTCGTTTCGCCGTTAAAACGCTGTTTTCGGATTCGGGTGCACCACAAATAATCAACTGGTCCAGCCTCAAGCGGTCGGGCCAACAACACATAATTACAGGATATGAACTGCCTGTAATTGAGGTGGACGGCGATACCGCCGAGATCATCGAATTGTTCGTCCGGATTAATTCGACTGGCAAGGCGCTCACGAAACAGGAGCAGAGGCACGCGAAGTACTACCGTACTCCGCTCCTCAAAGAGGCGGCACGATTGGCCAACAAATTTGAACAATACTTTCGCAGCGCGAATATCCTAACGGCCGGTCAAATCCGACGGATGCAGCATGTCGAACTGGTCCTAGAAGTCATGCTGTCGCTGCAGAAAGGTGACGTGCTCAATCGTAAAACGGCCCTCGACCACGTAATGAAGCAGAACAGCCTTGACCTTCGTCAGGTCAAAAAGGGATCGCAGCTGACAGTTACAACGTTAAACCGTGTGCGCAAGATGTTTCCCCAACTTAAATCGACGCGATTCCGGCAGGTTACGGACTTCTACACGTTGGCTGTTCTGATCGGCAAGTACGAGCAAGAAGGCCTTGTATTGGCGGACAAACGGAGGAACCGGATTGCTTGGGATATGCTTCGCGAATTTGGCACTCGCGTTGATGAAGTGCGCACATTGCAAAAACAAGCCAAAGGCGCTCGGCCAGAACAGGAAATTTACCGAAACTATTTGATGACTGTGTCTCAGATGACGGACGCAGTCGCACAGCGGAGAGCGAGGGAGCAGCTAATCGATGGTATATTGCGGACGCTGTTTACCCGTAAGGACGCGCAACGCGGCTTTTCCCCCGAACAACGGCGTATTATCTGGAATTCAACCAATATCCGCATTTGCGCCCACAACGGATGCGGAAAAAAGCTTACATGGCACGACTTCACGGTAGATCATATTGATCCGCACAGTAAAGGAGGGCGCACAGCCATCGAAAATGCTGCATTGATGTGCAGAGCCCACAACTCATCCAAGGGAAACCGAGCGCGAAAAGTGCGTTTAGCGGCGTGAAACCGTGGGCGCCGATTGAATAAAAACAGAGGCCGCTGTCCCGTTGGCAAGTGCCAATAGGATAAGCCGTCCGCAACATCTGCCTAGTGCGACTGGAGCCGAGCCTGAGTATCGATTAGCTTCGATGCCGGACAATGATCGGTCATTGCTTCAGCGTCTCAACTTTAACGTCATGAGCCCGGTATGCCGATTACACCAGCAGCGGCACTCGCTGCCGAACAGGCACAAATAGCTGCCGCCCAAGATCCCGCACCGCAGGTTCGCCTTATCGCCGGCCCGGGCACCGGCAAAAGCGCCACCATTGAGCGCAGGGTCGCGCACCTACTGAATGGAGGTGCAAATCCCGATCGCGTCTTCGTAATTTCATTTACTCGCGCAACGTGCTCGGAGCTCTACGTGCGGATCGCAGCTAATTGTGGCGAACCAGCCGTGCAGCGGTCTCGTGCAAGCAATTCACGTTTCGACCATGCACTCCTTGGCCTTACGAATACTCAGGTCAGCAGCCGTCCTCGCAACTTTGTACCCTGCCGATCCCATGGTGCTCGACGATTGGGAACAGAAATGCATCTACGATGCAGAGCTAGCGAATACAATCGGCGGCTCAGCGAAAAGAGCTCGCGAAATTAGAGGCGCGCACGATGCACAGTGGCAGACACTCAATCCTGGAAGCATCGCACAGTCTGCCATCACGCCAGCGGAGCAGCAGGCCTTCAATGTCTTTCATGGCGCAAGGCGGAATATGTATTGCTGCGTCCTCCCAGGAGAAGTGATCTACGAATGTGTGACACGCCTCCAGCAGGGAGCAATTCAGCTTTCGCAAATACCGGCGATCCACCATCTGATTGTCGATGAATATCAGGATTTAAACGCGTGCGATCAAGAGTTCATCCGGTTACTCATTCAGGGTGGCGCGAAGCTTTTCATTGCTGGTGACGATGACCAAAGCATCTACAGCTTTCGACACGCGAATCCCGCTGGGATCGTCCAGTTTGACACGACATACCCGCAATCACACACACACAACTTGAGCTCATGCTTTCGCTGCACTCCCGCAGTGCTGAGCGCCGCGCAAGCGCTCATTAATCACAATCCGGCACGCCTCCCAAAGCAACTGCATTCGCTGTACGCAAGCGCTGCGCCTGTCATCCATGGAAGCGTTCGAATTTGGTCTTTCCAAATCGAACAGGCTGAAATAACGGCGCTAGCTGAGTCATGCCAACGACTCATTCAGGGTGGGATGGCGGGGCAAGAGGATCAAATAATGATCCTAATTTCGAACCGTAGACTTCAGATTCAACCGATAACGCAAGCGTTAGGAAACCTCGGTCTGCCGTACGATCCTCCGGGGGGCGAAGCACTAAGAGACGAAGATACGATTCGGGCAGCGTTTTCAATTCTGCGGATAGTCAGAGATCGAGCAGCGGACGCACCCGATTACGTGGCATTCCGGGCTCTCATTGGACGGTTAAGCGGCGTTGGTATCGCCACAGCGCGCACACTTGGTGATCAGTGTATCGCAAATAACCAAAACTATCGGGAGCTATTTTACCTCCCAGCTAACCCGAATTGGCTGTCAAACAGACCGGCTACGGCCGTTGATCGTGTGCGTACGATTGTGCAGCAGACCAACGCGTGGTCGTTAGACGATACGATTCAGGGTCGCGCGCAAACGGTGGCCGCTCTTTTAGACGGCGTGGTCTTTAGTGGGGCAGGTCCCCAAGCGCAACATTCTGCCATTTGGAATAGTTTTGTAGGAACTTTGCCCGACGGTATGACGATTGCTGAGACGCTAGGGTTTCTCGGCGCGACGGACGACGCAGAACAACGTCGAGTGATGGATGCAGTGTTAGACCGCCTAGGACAACAGCCGCAGCAGCCCGCAGTCGCAACCCGTCGCATCCGAATCTTGACAATGCACGGCGCGAAGGGACTTACCGGTAAGGTCGTTTTCATTCCGTCGGTAGAGCAGGGTATTTTGCCCAATTTCAAGGCTATCCAAGCGGCTGGGCTGCTAATCGAACAGCGACGATTGTTCTATGTGTCTTTAACGCGTGCAAAAGCCTGCTGCGTAATAAGCCACTGTGCATCGCACGGTCCTCCTGCATCTTTCGTCCTCGCACAACAGCCAGTCGCTCACCTGCCAAGATCCCAATTTCTGCAGGAGATTGGAATCCCAAGCAACAATCGCGCGGGAGGACTTTCTGCGAACGAAGTCGCACAGATTATGGACGACATCCAGAACCTTTAGCGGCCATCCATACGGGCTACGGGAGGTACACGCCGCCATTGATGTGGATGGTCTGCCCGGTGAGATAGCGCCCCCGTGGACCGGCCAGGAGCCGCACCATCGCAGAAATATCTTCCGGCTGTCCGAGACGGCCTGCCAATACCGTCCGCGATTTGCGGTGCGCCGGGTCTCCACCCTTGCGTTTTGTGTCGATCAGTCCCGGCGCAACGAGATTGACCATGATGCCCCGTGGCGCGAGTTCGACCGCGAGCGCCTTGGTGAACCCGTCCAAACCGGCTTTCGCGGTAATGACATGGGCGCGCTGCGGCGCACCGGTGTACGCGGTCAGCCCGCCGATATTGATGATGCAGCCGCGGCCGCCTTGGGTGAGGGCCGGCAAGGCTGCCTGCGAGCACAGAAACGCGCCGTCGAGAACCACCGCAAGCACGCTGTGCCATTCGTCGAGCGTGATATTTTCGAGCGGGTTTTCCGGACGAACGCCGGCATTGTTCACCAGAATGTCCAAGCGGCCGAAACGCCGGACGGTTTCATCGACCATGCGCTTCGCGTCGTCAGCTTTGGTGATGTCGGCCTGAATGAAAATCGCGCGCCCGGCCTTTGCGGTGATCTCGCCCACCACCGATTCGGCTCCGGCTGTATCGGACAGTGTCACCACCGCAACCGCAGCGCCGGCATCGGCAAGATCGAGCGCGATGGCGCGGCCGATATTGCGCGCCGCCCCGGTAACGATTGCGACTGATCCTTCCAGTTCTCTCATTTTCTGTCCCAACGCTCAGAACCGCGGCTATAGCCCCCCACCCTCGAATTCGCTAGAGCGCGAATTCGCGTGCCTCCCCACGAGGGGGAGGCGGAAGTGAGGCCCAATCCCGCTACCGATTTCATGCACGCGCTGCTGTGAGGTTCACCGGGCCACCATGCACGATTCGATCCAGTGCATCGGTCAACGCACCCGCCCGATCTCCAGACCAGCCGCCGAAACGCGCATTGTCATGAAATTTGGCGGAAATCTCCGCCGGTGTCAGTGGCTCATGCGCGCCGCCGCGCATATGGCCGCGACGAACTTCGCGCACGCTGCCGTTCCTTAATGTTGCCCGGATATGACCGGTGAAATTGGCCGGGTACGGATTATGTGGATCGATGACGTAGCTGATCTTCGCCGCCAGCCTGCGCAAGGCCGGATCGGCCACGCGCTCATCGGTGAATTGCTCAAAACCGGCTTTGCCGTCGATGAATCCCGCGGCCATGCAATATGGCGTCGAAAATTTCGCGGCATAGCCATTGGGCGGCGACTGCTTGGCCCGCAATGGCTCCCACAGCCGATGCACGGTGCCCTCGCCCACTTCGCAGACCATGGTCTCGATGTCGTCGGCCTGCACGCCACTGCGCGCGAGTTCGATCGCACAATCGATATAAGGCTGTGTCATGGTCCCGCAGGCATAGGGTTTGAAGGCCAGCGTCGCCATCACCCAATCGCGGCCCAATCCGTCGAGGAGCCGTGAAAAATCCGGCGCTTTCGACGGCGCAAAGGCTTTGTAGAAACCGTGCTGCCCCTCCAACACAGTCTTGGGCCCGATGAATTCCGACTCCGCGAGGAATGCGGCGCGCAGGCCCGACTGCGCTGCCTGGCCGGCATGCAGACGCTTGGTCCAGCTGCCGTCGGCGAGATATTCAATGATCCCGGATGCGAGGCTTCCGGCGGTTGCGATGGCATTGGCGATCTTGGCCGGCGGCAAACCCAGTGCGACCGAAACACCGACCGCCGCGGCAGGCGCGCCGAACACTGCGGTCGGATGAAAACACGCTTTGTGCGTCGCCTGCGGAGCCACCAGGCTCATGCGGCACATGATCTCGCAGCCCGCGGCGATTCCGGCCAGCACTCGATTTCCCGCGAGCCCGCGCTGTTCGGCAGCGGCAAGCACCGCCGGCACGATCACCGCGCCGGCATGCACCGGCCCGCCTTCGAAAGTATCGTCATAGTCTTCGCCATGCGCCGCGGTCCCGTTGATCAGCGCGGCATCATAGGGTCCGAACGCGCCATCATGACCAATCGCGGTGGCGCGGCCTTCGGACACTGCCGAGGCAAGACAGGCTTTGACATAGTCGCTGTTGCGGGCCGCAATGCATAGTCCGGCGACATCGACCAGCAGATTGCGAACCGTGTCCCTGACGCCAGGAGGTAATTCTGCTGGCCGTATATTTGCAGCAAATGCGGAAATTTCTTCGGAGATGGTCAAGCAAGACTCGGTTTCGTTCGATTGGCGCGGGCGCTACGCCATTCCTTGGCCAATGATGCGACAAGAATCAATGCGGCCACCACAAGAAAACCGACGGCGATCGGGTCCTGGAGGAAAATCATGTTGTCCCCACCGGAAATGACCAGCGAGCGCCGGTAATTGGATTCGATCAGCCCGCCCAACACCACGCCCAATACGGCAGGCAGCACCGGGTACCCGAAGAAGCGCAGGAAATAGCCGAGCAATCCGGCGCAAAGGACAATGCCGACATCGAACAGGGATGAATGCACCGTGTACACACCGGACAGGATCAAGGCGTAGATGAAGCCGGAGAGATAGGGCCGCGGCCGGTTCACCAGCCAGACGGCCACGGGAAGGATCAGGCTGCCGACAACCACCTGCGCCACATCGGCGACAAAGGATCCGGCGTATAATCCGTGTACCACATCAGCATTCTGCTCAAACAGCCGCGGACCGGGCAGCAGGCCATGGATCAGCAATCCGCCGAGGAGCACGGCCGCCGAATTCGAACCGGGAATGCCGAAACTTAGCAGCGGGATAAGCGCGGTGCTGGCAACCGTATTGTTGGATGCTTCGGGCGCGGCGACGCCCTCCTCCGAGCCTCTGCCGAATTTGTCGGGATTTTTCGACCAGCGCTTCGCCTCGTTATAGGCAATGAAGGATGCAATAGTGCCCCCCGCGCCGGGCATGAGCCCTTCCAGCGTCCCCACCGTACAGCCGATCGCCTGCGAACGCGCGATCTTGCGCATCATCGAAAACCGCGGGAGCCGCACGCGAATCGACGTGTTCGGCTTCATGCCCGTCCGCGGCACGCCGCTCCGCATCATCAGTTCGGTGAGCGCATAAAGCCCCACCATGACCATCAGTGGCTGGATTCCATCCAGAAGATCGGGAAAGTCGAACGTAAACCGGTTCACGCCGGATACCGGATCGGTGCCGATAGTGGCGATCATCAGTCCTAGTAGCGTTGCCGCGGCCCCCTTCAGCAGCGACTTGCCGGAAAGAGACGCAATCACGGACAGACCAAGAATGCCCAGACCGAAATAGGTGGTTGGCTTGAACAGCAACGCAACGCGCGACAGCGGCTCAGTCAGCGTGACCAGCATGGTCAGGCCGAACAAGCCGCCAACCACGCCGGACCACAGCGAAATGCCGAGCGCCTCGCCCGCCCGGCCCTGCTTGTTCATCTCGTAACCGTCGAGCACGGTCGCGGCTGCGGCGTTGGTGCCCGGCGTGCGGATCAGAATGGCCGGAATTGAACCGCCATATTCCGCGCCGATGTAACAGGTGGCGAGCATCACGATCGCCGGCATGGGCGCCATCGTGTAGGTGAAGGGCAATAGCAGGGCCATGGTGATGGACGCCGACAGCCCGGGGCAGGAGCCCCCCATGATGCCCCAGACCAGACCACCGATTGCCGCCGGAACCAGCGGCGTGGTCACGAACATCGATAATGTCTGAAGCAGAGCGTCCATGAAGCTAGAACAGAATTCCTTCGGGTTGTTGAACACCAAGCACGTAATTGAACAACAACCAGAAGAAGGTGGCGCCGCCGAGGGCAACCGCTCCCATGCGCCAGGACCACTTCATTCCTTCGTATAACGGCACGACGATCAGCAGCAGCAGCAGTGCCGGCCAGTAGCCGAGCACACCCGCAGCCGGGATGTACATGGCGCCAATCATCAACATTCCCAGTGAACGCGGCCACGGCGCTTCCGCGTCTTTCTCACCGGATACACGAAGCGGGGCAGCGATGACTGCCCGTATCGCAATGATCACGGCGATCACGACCAGCAGCGCCGCGATAACCGAGGGCAGCGCTCGCGCGCCAACCTGGTCCTCAAGCGTGCTCGACGGAATCTGCGTCGAGGCGGCGTAATAAAGCGCGGCGACAATGAGCAGGATCGCGCTGCCCGCGAGATCCTTTCTCATCAGTGGATCATACCCGCGGTTTTGAGGAAATTACCCTGATCTGCCGCAAACTTATTGATGAAGGGACCGTACTGATCGTGCGGAATGTAATCGGCGACCAGATCGTCCTCGGTATAGGTCTTTTTGAACTCGGGATCGGCAAGCACTCTCTGGATCGCCAGTTCCCAGGTCTTGATCACCGCCGGCGGCAGGCCTTTCGGACCGGCAAGCCCGCGAAACTTGGAAACCACCACCTTATAGCCGAGCTCGCTCACCGTCGGCACCGC
Organism: uncultured Bordetella sp.; assembly: GCA_964446945.1. Classification (GTDB taxonomy): domain Bacteria; phylum Pseudomonadota; class Alphaproteobacteria; order Micropepsales; family Micropepsaceae; genus CAIYRG01. The sequence continues at coordinate 218,692 of CAYUQO010000003.1, read as the reverse complement.
GGGGTATCCCGGCAGGCGATTGGGATTGAATGTCGCAAGCACGCGCACCTTGCGTCCCTCGAGCTGGGCGCGGATCTCGTCGATCTCACCCACGCCCATATCGAGTGTACCGTTCAGCACGTCGATCATCATGTCGCCGCCGCCATTATGGCTGACGATTGCCGCGTTGACTTTTGCATCGGTCTTGAGCTCTTCGGCGGCTTCGCGTTCGAGTGACGCAGGATTGGACACGCCCCACTCGCCGCGGGCCGCGCGCGCCTGCACGATCACATCATTCAGCGATTTGTACGGAGCGCCGGCGCGCGTGTAGACGACTTCGGCATCGGTGAAGGTGTTCACCACGGGTTCCAGATCGCGGTAGGTCTTGCTGGGTTTGCTGAGCAAGGACGTCAGGATGTAGGTCGGCGTCGTGGCGTACAACATGCTGCCGTCGGGTTTGGCGGTAGCAACGCGCGCCACCGCCTTCGCACCCGATCCGCCCTCATCGTTTTCGACGATGAATTTCGCGTCCATATAGCGTTCCAGGTATTTGATCATTTCCCGCAGCACCACGTCGCTTCCGGCGCCCGGGCTGGAATGGGTGACAAGCGTTACGACCTTCACCGGATAGGGGAGTTTCGCCGGCGCTTGGGCCGCGGCAGGAATCGCGGCCAGCAGCGCCAGACCCGAAAGAAATACCATACCGAATTTCATCATATCCGCCCCTGGCCCGGTCTTTTGATGACTTACGGCGACAGCAACTCCGCCACAAGTCTCTGCTGACCATATACCTTGTTCAAGGCCTCGGTCATGGCGGCAGTCGATACCGAGACGGCGCGGTTCATCTTTGGATCGAAGAAATAGGTGCCGCCGAGCGAGTGGATATTGCCGTCGAATATCGCCCCAATGACTTCGCCTTTGGCATTGAGCATCGGTGATCCCGAATTACCCCCAATGATGTCATTGTCGGACGACATGTCGAACACAGTCGCCGGATCGAGGCGGTCGCGGTCCTCGACCCAGCGGGGCGCCAGACGAAACGGATCGGCGCCGGTCGCGCGTCGGTAGAGCCCGGCAAAATAAGTGAAAGGCGCGATATTGCGTTCGCCCTCGTTCCAACCTTTGATCGTGCCGTAGCTGAAGCGCAGCGAGAAATTCGCATCCGGATAGCCTTGCTGGCCCTCGACCGCGACTCTCGCCCGGGCGATGCGCTCGGCGGCGTCGTCGGTCGGATCATCGACTTGCGTTTCGTATTTGCTGCGGATGGCGCGCGCCGCGCCATCGGTGCGCAGCACAAAGCGGATCATGGGATCGTCACTCGCCTTTATCGCGGCAATGCCGCCGTCCCACAGGCTGCGGCGAAGTTTGCCATCGGCGAGTTTGGAGCGCGTCAGCACGGCGGCAAGCTGCTGTGGCGAATCCGAACCCAGGTAGAGGGAGGTTTCGGGCGCATCCGCCGTCAGTTCCTCGCGCAGCTTGGTCAGCCAGAATTCCAGTTTCAGCTCTTCGCTGTCGGTGGCGACTGGAAAGCGGTCAAGCAGTCCTTTTTCGACCAGCGGGAGCCGCGCATCGGTGTATTCGCGCAACCGGTCGCCATTCGGCTTGGCTTTCTCTTCCGCGGCGCGAACCAGCGTGCGGGCATAGCGGTACAGCGCCGAACCATAGCCGGCGCGCGCTTCCAACAGATAAAAAGGTTTGTAGAGCGCCGCGCGTGCACGCTGCGCATCTTCCATTTGTTTCCACGGATCACCGATGTCGGCGCGCAATTTGGCATCGGCATCGACACGCCGTTTCAGTTCCGCGTCCGCCGCGCGCCGGCTGTCGATCACTCCCGCCTGCAGCAGGGCCTCGTGCTCGCCGCGCTGGGCTTTGAGACCGTTTTCGAGGCCAAACAATTCGCGCTCGGCAAGCCGTGCATGTTCGGGGCTCTCCTCGCCGAAACGCGTCCAGCGGCCGCGCAATTCAGAACCCAGAATCAGCGACAGCGGCTGTACGAAGTCGCGCAGGCTCGCAAGCTGGGCCGCCGTCAGCAGCCGGTCGGTTCCACCGGGATTGCCCGCGACAATGACCGGATCGCCTGCTTTCGGCGCCGAAGCATTCCATCTGAGATGGTCGGGTGTCTTCGCCGGGACGCCGTTGTCGTAGAGGCGCAGGAACGAAAAATCGAGGTCATAGCGCGGGAAATTGAAATTGTCCGGATCGCCGCCGAAAAACGCGGCATCATATTCCACCGCAAATGCCAGCCGCACATCCGTAAATTTCCGGTAGTCGTAAAGCTTGTACGTGCCGCCGCGATAAAACGAGATCACCTGGCAACGATGCGTGCTTTCGCGGCCCGCACATGCATCTTTTTCAATCGCAGCAATCGCGGCATTGCGTGCATCCCCGTATGCTTCGCCGGTCTTGCCAGTGGTCGCGGAACGCAATCTGCCCGTGACATCGGTGATTTTTTCAAGGATCTCGGCCTGCATGCCGGGACACTGTTTTTCATCATTCATGCTGCCGGTGAAAAAACCGTCTTTGGCGTAATCGCTGTCCGGTGAGGACAGATTGCGCACACAGCCTTCGACGCAATGATGATTGGTGAGCACAAGTCCGCTGGATGAGACGACCGACGCAGAACACCCGCCGGCGAGCCGCACCGCGCTGGCCTGCACATGGTCAAGCCAGTGCTGGTCGAGATGCGTGCTGTATTTCTGGTTCACCTTGTCGAATGGAAAATTGTCGGGCGTCCACATGCCCTCATCGCCAAAGGCGGGTACGGCAAGACAGACAAAAAGATTGGCCAGCAGAAGCTGCGTCAGTCGCATGGTTTCACTCCGCCGCGGGTACCCGGCTTTTTCGCGCCTCACCAGCGCTTTTCGAATATATGCCATGCCCCGTCCGCGCGGCAGGATAATGGCACGTCCTGTTCATTCGGACCGGCAGTCAGCTGATTTCCAAGGCAAATCGCCCCGGTCACCGGCAGGGGAAGACGTCTTCCGCAGCCCTCAGGATCGCGACGGCGTAGGAGCTTTGTCCGATTTCGGGATGATTACCGTCATACCGGCGCAGCATGTCGAGAATCTGTTCGCCGGTCAGCGCGAGCTGCGGCGGGGGGCAATAGAGCGGCGCCTGCCCCCTCGCCTTCAACTCGGCGTTGGCCAACTCCATGCCGCCTTCGGTCTGCGTCAACCCAAGCAGGATGAGCTGCCGCGCATTGTCGTCGCCATGATCATAGGCGGCCAGCATTTCATCCGTGCTGACGAATTGCGGCTGCGCGGCGAGAACCGGCGTTGCGCAAAGGATGCCAAGAACAAGCGCAGAGAACTTGATCGCCATCACAGCTCCGTGGTCGTCAGGTGGGCTTGTTGCGCACCCATTGTGACAGCAACCATTTCTCGCCCTGAGTGGGCGGAAGGCCCGCGTGTAACGTCTGGCGGTCCAGATTTCCATCGGGATGCACGTTCCAGAAAAACAGCGCATCGCCCTTTCTGCCCTTATGGCGAATGCCGGCCAGGGGAAACTCCGTCTCTCCGCCAGCAAAATCGTCGTTGAGGTATAGCAGGAATGTCAGGATGCGCTGACCATGATCGGCCACTTCCCGCACATAACCCGGCAGACTATCGTCCAGATAATCGTGATGCGGTGCGAAGGTCTGACCCGGCAGGTAATGCAGTAATGTCGTGATCTCGAACCAGCTCAGGCTCAGGCCCGTGGCATTTGCCATACGGGCGCGCATGAACGCGACAACCAGATCGCTGTGGGGCAAAACGAGATGACACGCGCTGTTGGTGCGGCCGCTTTCGTAATGTGAACCTCCGCCCGCGGGATCATAGGTCATTGCCGGCTTCATGTGCGGTCTTGAGAGCGCGATCAGCCAATCGCAGACTGCAGACGAAGCGAAATGCTCGACCGTGAAAATGCGCGGTTCGGAGAGAAGCGCCCGAGCCGGCGGCGGACGCAGCCAGGCCGGGACATCAACTCCTGCGCGAAGCCGGGGCCAGTCGATGCCGTTTTCGCCGGAGAGCAACTGCAATTCGCGCTGTGCCGGTCGCCAGCCGAGTTCGGCCGAATGTGAGAGCGCGTTCAGCGCCACCTGCCAATCCGCCCTGAACCCGATTCCTGCGGCAATAAAAACAGCAAGCAAATGCGCGGCTTCGCCATTTCCGGCTTTCGCCGCCGCACTCGCTGCACCGATGCCTTCGCGCGCCAGATCGGGCCGGTGCAGAAGCAGATGTTTGCCCAGTGCGGCGAGCGCATTGCCATTTCCCGTTGCAGCCGCCCGGCGGAGCAAATCCGTGGCCTCGGCAATGCGGCCCTCAGATGCGAGGCGCTCGGATATTGAGAGGTCCATTCAACGGCTCAACCAGCCGGCACGGCAATCGCGGCTTTTCCGGTTGACGCCAGGACTTGGCCGGGATGGGGAAAGCGCGCGAGAACACCGAGCGCAAGGAGTTCCTTGATGCGCTGATCGTCCTGAATCGAAACGCGATTGCGGTAAAACGCTCTGGCCGCATCCCGTCCGCCCGCGGCAACAATGTCGCGCGCCTCGAGATGAAAGCGGCCGACGAGCTGGGCGATGTCGTACTTCTCCCACCACTGATCCGTGAAGCGCCCGAGCGTCACATATTTGGTCCAGAAAGTTTCGAACCCGCAGCAAGCGTAATGCAGGATAAAGTGACGGTTGCTGTGACCGGCTTCCCAGCGTTTGTCCGGCCCCATGAAATGGTGCACGCCGGTGGGCCGCATGCCTGCCGCGGATAACCGCACCGCCGATTTGCCGCTGGCATAGAAGTTGAAAAAATTGGGGTGAAGCTGCGGCATACGCCTCACCGCCTGCACCAGGTCCGGCGTCACCCTTCGCTTATTGAGGTGTGGCGGAACCTTGAAGAGATCGACTTCGCGGAAAAAATCCCCGATTTCATCGCGTTCCGGCACCGCTTCGTAATTCATGTATTGCACGGTCTCGCAGGGCTGTGTTTCCAGCGACCGGAAATGGGCATCTGCACTTTCGAATGGCGAATAGAACAATTCGTCGGCATCGATATGCAGCAGCCAGGTAAACCCGGCCATGCGCGCCATTTCCATGGCCAGTGCGGTGTTCAGTATCTGGCGCGCCATGACCTCGCGGTCGAGAAATGCCGATTGTTCACGATATTGCGGTAATTCGCGCCAACGGTTGCGCAGACTCGCATCATGCGCCATCGCCGTGACGGCAGGATGTGCAGCCATGCGCGGCAGGTCGGGATCATTCGGGTCGTCGAAAAACAGGTAAATATGGCTGAAGCCAATACTCAAATGATAGTTGATGAAGGAATCGAGCACACTGCTCGCATTCCTGAGCGTCGTGACGATTGCCGCACGAGCCGAATTCATTCGATTGGGATGCCCTCATCCGCCAGACGGCAATAATAGCGCCATTCCGTTTCCGTGGAAGGTGCAGGTTCACCGGGCGTTTTGGAGGGGGTCGTCAAACGTCTCATGGCCGGCTGCAACCCTTCCTTGTCCTGGCCGGAAATCGGCCGCGGTACACCCAGCATATGGGCGTGGAAATTCATGGTCGCGAGCTCGTTGATCGAAAGTGCGATAAGCCCCGCCTCCTCAATGCTTTCCGCCGCCGTCGTGAGGCCGTGTCCGCGCATCAGGCAGGCGCGCTTCTTGCCCATGGCTTTGGCGAATTCCTGCCCGAGTTCAGGCGTATTGATCAGGACGCTGCGGTCAAAGACCGGGATATCCTCCAGCGCAAGGCTCAGTCCGTAGGGATCATATCCGCCATAGATCGGCAGCAATGGCTTTCCCACTACGGTGAACAAGACGACCGTTGGCGGATGCATGTGCAACACTGCATTCACTTCCGGCCGGGCACGATAGATCGCGGTGTGGATGAAGACTTCGCTCGGCCCCCGCAACCCCTCCGGCATGCCCGCGACCGGTGTACCGTCAAGATCAACTTCCACTATCTGATCGGCCGTCGTGTAGCGGACGCCCGATTCCGCCGGCCCTCGCGCCTTGACGAAAATGCGGTCCGTACCCGGAATCCGCGCACTGATGTGTCCCCGGAGCGCCCGCGTAAGATCCATGCGACCGGCCACCCGGCATGCTGTGGCCACACGTGCGCGCAGTGCCTCCGGATCATTAGCCGATTGCACGATGAGGTTCCTCCCCTGCCCGGCAAGCCCGATTTCAAGCGTGCGTGAATGGCGCCGGCTCCTGCCTGTCCTTATATTCGCCGCCTGCTGCTTTAGGAAATGGGGCGTCCATGCGTCATCTGGTGCGAGGGATTTTTGCCGCCGCCGTTGTCGTGGTTCTGCAGGCACCGGGAGGTCTCGATGCGGCGGAATCGTCGTCCTGGCCCCAATCCCGCAGCGATATTCCCGCCGATTCGGCCGTCACCTTCGGCACGCTTCCGAACGGAATGCGCTACGCCATCATGAAAAACTCCACTCCCAAAGGGGAAGTTTCGATCCGGCTGCGGATTGGGGCGGGCTCACTGATGGAAAGCGACGCGCAGCAAGGTCTGGCACATTTTCTGGAACATATGGCGTTCCGCGGCTCAACCCACGTGCCCGAAGGCAATGTGTTTGAAATGCTGCAAAAGCTCGGCTTGCGGACCGGCGCTGACGCCAATGCACAAACCGGCCAGACCCAAACAGTATTCCAGTTTGATCTGCCCCAAATCGATGATGCAACGATCGATCAGGGCCTGATGCTCACGCGTGACATTGTCAGCGAGCTCAGCCTGAAGCCGGAAGCATTCGATGCCGAACGCGGCCCCGTGCTTTCGGAAGAGCGCCTGCGCGCAGGGCCGGGCGAGCGCGCGTTCGAAACGCAAAGCAAATTCCTGCTCAAGGGACAACTCGCGCCCGAGCGGATTCCCATCGGCAAAGTGGATGTGATCCGCAACGCTCCCGTTTCGCTGGTGCGCGACTTCTATCGTGATTATTACCGCCCCCAGCGCACAGCGCTGATCGTGGTTGGCGACATCGATCCTGCGGCCATGAAGGCCAAAATCGAAGCCAAATTTTCCGACTGGAACCCCGCCGGAGCCGGCCGCAGCGATCCCGATCTCGGCACGCCTCCCACCCGTGGCAAGGAATTCAAGGTTTTCACCGAAGCCGGCGCGCCGCAGTCGATCAGTATTGCCTGGGTGCAACCGTTTGACGGCAGCCCCGATACCGCCGCCCAGCGGCGCCGCTATCTGATCGAGGATATCGCGTTGCATATTCTCAATCAGCGCTTCGCCACAGTGGCACAAACTGACGACGCACCATTCACCTCCGCCGGCGCTTCGCGCGGCAACAGCGCGCGTTCGGCGAAAATCGCTTCACTCCGTATCGGCTACCAGTCGAACAAGTGGCAGCGCGCATTGGAAGAGGCGGAAAAAATTCGCCGGCAGGTCGTGACACAGGGTGTGTCGCAGCAGGAGCTTGACCGTGAGGTGAAGGCCATTCTGGCCGATACGACCGCCAACCTCGAAGCGTCTGCAACCAGGCAATCCCGCAATCTGGCGCGCGATCTCGTTTCGTCTCTCGACCGCGATTATGTTTTCAGCAGCCCCGAAACAGATGCGGCTGTCCTGCGGGGCAATATCCAGGGAATAACCGTTGAGGACGTGAACACCGCATTGCACGACGTGTTCGTGGGCAATGGTCCGCTGGTATTCCTGTCCAGCCCGGCTGCCGTTGACGGTGGCGAAGCGACGCTGGCGTCGGTTTTCGATCGCGCCGAATCAGCGCCGGTTGAAGACACGAAGCCGCCTGAGATTGTTGCGTGGCCCTATACCAGCTTTGGTCCGCCCGGCCGGGTCGTTGAAGCCCGCCATATCGAAGACCTGGACACGTATTTTGTCCGCTTCGAAAACGGCGTCCGGCTGACCGTGAAGCCGACGAAATTCCGCGCCAACCAGATTCTGGTCAGTGCGAATATCGCCGGTGGCGATCTCGTATTCCCGAAAGATCGTCAGGTGCTCGATCCGGCGGCCTATCTGTCCGGCGGCCTGAAGGCATTGAGCTTTCTCGATATGCGGCGGACGCTCGAAGGCAAGGTTGCGGGCGTCGGCTTCGGCATCGATGACGATTCGTTTTCGCTGTCGGGCAGCACCCGGCCGGAAGACCTCGACACCCAACTGCAGTTGATTGCCGCCTATATCACGGCTCCCGGCTGGCGGCCGGAGCCGTACCACAAGAGCATCGACTCGCTGCTCGATTACCTGCCGAAGCTCGACACCTCACCGATGTCGCTGTTCAACGCTAAGTTTCCGGAATTGCTGCATCCCGGAGACGCACGCTGGGCCTATCCCACCAGTGCAGACGTGGCATCTGCAACTCTCGACCAGGTGAAGGCGATCATCACGCCTGCGCTTCTGAACAACGCCATCGAAGTCACGATGGTCGGCGACGTGACGCTGGACCAGGCAATCAAATCCGTCTCGGAGACTCTGGGCGCATTGCCGGCGCGTGCCGATGCGAAACCGCAGCCGGCGCACGCGGGTGACGTGCGATTCCCGGCGCCGACGCCGCAGCCGGTCGTTCTGTATCATTCGGGGCGTTCCGATCAGGGCGCTGCGGCCATCGCGTGGCAAACAACCGATCTGTACTCGGACAATGAATCAGCCGCGCGCGGCATGCTGAAGGACATCCTGTCGCTGCGCATGCTGGATGAACTGCGGATCCGCGACGGGGCCACCTATTCGCCGTCTGCGTCTGCAAGCGCATCCCGAACATTCCCGGGCTATGGCTATATCGCCGCCTTTGCCGAGATTCCGCCCGAGAAAACACAGCTTTTCTTCGATACGGTCGAGCACATTGCCGCCGACTTGCGCGATCATGGGCCGAGCCAGGAATATTTCGAACGTGCCCATAAGCCTGCCGTCGAGGCGCTGGAGAAGGCCGTCGACACCAACAATTTCTGGGCGAGTACGCTGGTTGGCGCGCAAACCGACGAGCGGCGGCTGACATATATTCGCGATCTGCTCCCGCAGCTGCAGGCGGTTACGCCGGCCGATGTACAGCGGGTGGCGCGCAAATATCTGCGCGACGACAAAGCGTGGAAGATGATCGTCGAGCCGAAGCCCGAGGCCAATAAAGCTGATAAATCCTAGAGCCGGGAGCGTTTGAGCAGATCGATGACTTCTTCATCCGTCGTCTGGGTGAAGTCACGATAATGTACACCGACCGCCAGATACGGCTCTGGTGACATCAGGCAAACGATTTCGTCGGTCAAAGGCGCGAGGTCGCGGATTGTATCTGCGGGCGCCACCGGCACGGCAAGCACCACGCGGCCATGCGGCTGGTTGCTGATCGCCTGCAGAACCGCCTTGATCGTCCCGCCAGTGGCAATTCCGTCATCGACCACGATCACAGTGCGATTTGCAAATTCCACTGGCCGTCCAGCGAGTCCATAGAGCGCTCGCCGCCGTTCGATTTCCCGCAACTGGCGCTGTTCTTCATCGCGCAAGTACGCTTCACCGGGCCGAACCTGTTCGACCAGTTCCTGGTTCAGCACCACCTGCGGATGGGCTCCATCGACCACGGCGCCCAGCCCGAGCTCAGGCTGATCCGGCGCGCCGATTTTGCGCGCCAGCGCGATCTCCAGCGGCGCATGCAGTGCGCTCGCGACTTCGAATGCGACCGGCACGCCGCCGCGCGGCAGCGCCAGCACGACCGGGTTGCTATCTTTCAAATGCATCAGCTCCGATGCAAGCTTCCGGCCGGCATCCGTCCGATCGGCAAAGGGTTCGTAGATCAGTGATCTGCCGGCGGTTTTCAGGTAGCGCGAAAACCAGGTGATCGCGTGCTGCAAGACGGTATCCAGGGCGCCGGGTTCTTCAAACAGATGCGTCGCGCCGGGCACAAGAACCATCTGTTTCAGACAGGTGAGACGATCGCGCGCGCTCTCGTTCAATTCGATGACGCCATAATCCGCGCTGCCGACGATCAGCAAAACCGGACAGCGGACCTCGTCCAGCGCATCACCGGCGAGATCGGGCCGGCCGCCGCGCGAGACTACGGCGGCGATGATTCCTGGCAATTGCGCGGCGGCCACCAGCGCAGCTGCGGCGCCGGTGCTGGCGCCAAAATAAGCCGCCGGCAGATGCGCGAGTTGCGGCTGCGTGCGCGCCCAACGGGTTGCGGAAACGAGCCGTGAAGCCAGCAAGCCAATATCGAACACATTCGCACGATCAGCCTCTTCTTCCGGCCGCAGCAGATCGAGCAACAGAGTGGCGAACCCTGCTTCGCGCAGTCCGGCAGCGACCTGATTGTTGCGCGGGCTCAGGCGGCCGCTGCCGCTGCCATGGGCAAAAATTACGATTCCCTTGGCACGGTCCGGAATCCCGAGCAGCCCTTCGAGTCCTTCCGGCGCAATCCGGACCGCGGAAACCCCGCCGCCGTCAGCCATCACATCGGCCGGGCATCGCCATCCGGCCAGAGTGAGCGAAGGTCTTCCGGCAATGCATGCCGGACCTTCTCCACCTGACCATGATCGAGATGCCGATTGAGCACGGCGAAAACCGAACGCACCGCGTCTACCGAGCCGATCGGCTTGGTATCCACGAGGCCGTCGGAAACCCGTTCGAGAAATTCCGGCAGGGAACGGAGCTTCAGCGTTTCGCGGCCCGGCCGCCAGCCATCGAAATAACTTCCACGCACCAGCAGCGGCAATTCCGCGGAGAGATGAGCGGATAACTCCGTTGGCAAACGGTCGCGCAAGGAGCGGATGACGGCGCCGAGCACATGCCATGCCGTTTGCCGGTCGGTGGCGAGATCCTCGATGATCTCATCCAACCAGATATGGGTGGTCTGCAGCGTCCTGTCGAAAACCTCTAGCCCCGTCGCACTCATGACCCCTCCTGAGAGCGAATATGACCTCTACGCTAGTGACCGTTTTTTTCGGCCGGCCAAACCTTGGAAGCGGTGGGCCCGGTATCTCCCATGTCCTCGACGAATTGCACGGTATCGCCGCGCTTCAATTTGTCGAAGCCGCCATTCATCACGCTGTTGCGATGGAAATAGAGTCTAACGCCTTCAGAGGTCAGGATGAAGCCGTAATCGCGGTCGGCAAATAATTCCGCGACCGAACCGTAGATCGGTGACGCATGCGGCTTTGCCTCGCCGCCCTGCTTTTTTCCGAACGACCGCAATTGCGATTCGGCAGCCTCGAAAGCATCGCGGATCGAAGCCTGCACGTCCGTATTGGCGTGGCGTTCGCCCACATGATGCGGTTCCTTGCTCACCACAAGGTGCCCACGCGGAACGCGCATGTCGACATGCACCTCATAGACATTGCCGGTGTGGTGCTGCCGCGTGCGCGCTTCGATCGAAACGCGGCAGGAAACCATGCGCCCATACAATTTTTCGAGCTTGGAGACGCGCTTGCGGATATCGCCTTCGATGACGTCCGAGCTTCTCATATTGTGAAATGTGATTTCGAGCGGGCTATCCATTGGCCTGTCCTCGACCGGTGAAGCTGTCCATCTGAAAACGTCCGGCCGATGGCCGGGTTGCTAACGAGCCTGCCGCAGGCTTCACGGTCGTTTTACAACGAATCGAGGTTGCAGTGCAGCCGCCGCCGATTCCATAGCTTTTGGAGATCTGCCAGCCGGCCGACCGAGATGCTCTCGCGGCTCTCCAGCGCGTCCCAGATCGCCGCCCCCAGCGCCGCCTCGATCTCATGCTCCGCGGAAGCGCGTGACAGCAACTGTGACAAGGCCAGTTCCGGCGTAATTTCCCCGGTGGCGCAGCGGCGTAGCGCATCCTGTGGCACGCCGTTGCTTCCGTTCACGACCGCAAAACTCACCGGCTCTGGCTCCATGGGCTCATCAATGAGGATTTCCACCGCGATGGCGTCGTCGACTGGCGCTGGTACGGACATATCAGCCGCCGTGGGTCCGGATCAGCGAAAATCGAGGCCAAAAATGGGCAGAATGGGGGGATTTGCCGTGCGCCATCGGCGGTCAAACGTCGCATCGCGCGGCTTTGTTCCTTGTCGTCCGGTAAACACCTGGCCCCAGGGATGACGCAGGATCAGGGGCTCTCCAGGTCAAGCTCGAAGGCGTTCAGCACCCGGGCATGCATGTTGTAGGCGCCGATCAGCACCGTCAGTTCGACAAGCTGGGCTTCGCTGAAAAACCCTTTCAGGCGTGCGAACAACTCGTCCCCGGCGCGGGTGGCTCGGGTCAGGCTGTCGGCATATTCGAGTGCCGCCCGTTCGCGTCCGCCAAACAGCGAACTCTCCTGCCAGTCCCGAAGCGCCTCGCATTCCGCCGCACTGACGCCCTCGGCAGCTGCCAGGGCCGGAATGTGCTGCCGCAGGATGTACGGCGCGTTACAGAGATACCCGATCCGGATGATTACCAATTCGCGCAGGCGCCCGGTAATCCCGGTTTTCCAGCGAACGGCGTTATTGAGCGCAAACCACGCATTCGCTAATGCTGGGCTGTGCAGGAGCAATCGGTAGACATTGATGAGCCGGCCGCGACGCGCGCCGCGTATCTGCCCGATGATTTCGGCAAGCTCGGGATGATCTTCTTCTTTGATGAGGCTGACGCGCGCCATGGGTTCTGACATCCAGTTGGTGGTCGAACGTGACCATTTCCTGCGGATTCTTGCGGTCATACTCGATCCGCAGGCACCCGACGAGCACCGGCAGGCAGTGGCGGATTTCTTTGCCCACGACATTCCGGATTTCGGCAGGCGCTGCGAGCAGTTCCTGCGCGAAATTCCCGGGCTCTATCCGGCCCAGGTCCATTTTGCCGGTGATGCGGACGAATTGGAAAAACTGCTGCCCGGCGCCGACATCCTCGTGCTCGAATCACTGCCATTGCCGGCCCGAGCGGTCGATGCGCTCAAACCCACCGCCATCGTTCAGAAATTCGGGGCAATCACATCCAATATAGATGTTGAGGCCTGCCGCCGGCGCCGGATTCCGGTGCTCAACCTGCCGCGCAAGGTGAACGGCGCGGTTGCCGAGCACGCATTTGCTCTGATGATGGCCCTGGCGCGAGAAATCCCCCGATATAACGGCGTGGTGACGGCAGAGCAGTTGCGCACCCGCGATCTCCCGTTTCGGCCATATGATCAACGCTATACCGGCGCATCCAATTTCGGGCGTTTGCCAGGCCTGCGCTCCCTTCTTGGCGCGCGGCTGGGAATCATCGGTCTTGGCGAGGTGGGCCAGGAGATTGCGCGCCGCGCCAGCCCCTTCGAGATGAGCATCTCCTATTATCAGCGCACGCGGTTGACCGCGTCTGACGAACTCACCCTTGGTGTGCGGTATACGGAACTTTTGCCGCTGATGGCGGAATCGGACTTCATCATCGTCCAGCTTCCGCTGAATGACTCCACGCGCGGAATCATCGGCCGAAAAGAACTGGAGGTGGTCAAACCGGGCGCCATGCTGGTCGATGTGGCCCGTGCGGCACTGATCGACCGTGAAGCTCTGCTGTGTGCCATGGAATCAGGCCGGCTTGGCGGCCTGGCATTGGATGTCGGCTATGAGGAGCCGTGGCAGGCTGGCGATCCATTGTTGTCATTCAAGGACCGGAATGTGATTTTCATGCCCCACACGGCGATCGCCCATCGCGAGATCGGACTCTCCGACCTGGAACAGCTATGCCGGAAGGCCTGGCTTGTGCTGGACAGCCGGCGAACCGGCCGCCGGAACTAACCCGAAGGGGCAACAAAGAACCTGTTGTATCCCAGTGGCAGACCGCTATTTTCGCCCCACAACCCGTTCGAAAGCGCGTCGACGTTGAACATTGCCTCCACCACCACGAACCGGTCGGTGCATGTCACCACCTTTTCGGTCCTCTTCGCCATCAGCACCTGTCATCTGCTCAACGACATGATGCAATCGCTGCTGGCGGCAATTTACCCGCAGCTCAAGACTTCGCTCGAGTTGAACTTTGTGCAGGTGGGTTTGATCACGGCGACTTACCAATTCACCGCCTCGATGTTGCAGCCATTGGTCGGGCTCTATGCCGACCACAAGCCGCTGCCTTTCTCCCTGCCCCTCGGCATGGTTTCGACGCTGATCGGATTGTTGCTGCTTTCCGTCGCCCATACCTATCCTCTGCTGCTCACCGCCTCCGCGATGGTCGGCCTTGGTTCGGCGACGTTCCACCCGGAGTCGGCGCGTGTTGCGCGTATGGCATCCGGCGGCCGTTATGGATTGGCCCAGTCGCTGTTCCAGGTCGGAGGCAATCTCGGCCAGGCGCTCGGTCCTGTGGGTGCTGCCGCCATTGTTCTGACCTACGGCCAGAGCTCCATCGCCTGGTTTGCGCTGATGGCGCTGCTTTCGATCACGATCCTGACCTATGTCGGGCTGTGGTACAAACATCATGGCGTGGCGCGCATGAAAGCCGGCGCCAAGCTGGTGTCGCCGCATGGACTGTCGCGCCGTCAGGTGATTGGCGCTATCCTGATTCTGCTGATGCTGATCTTCTCGAAACAGATCTATTTCTCTGGCATCCAGACCTTTTATACCTTTTATCTGATTCACCATTTCGGCGTTTCGCTGCGCACCGCGCAGCTGTACCTGTCGCTGTTCCTGATTCCGGTTGCGATCGGAACTCTGGCCGGCGGATTGATCGGCGACAGGATCGGCCGGAAATATGTGATCTGGTTTTCCGTGCTCGGAGCTTTGCCGTTTTCGCTTCTGCTGCCCTACACGAACCTGTTCTGGACCGGCCTGCTGTCGGTCTTCATCGGCTTGACCCTGTCGAGCGCATTCCCGGCCATTGTGGTGTTTGCGCAGGAACTCGTGCCGCACAAAGTCGGAACGATTTCCGGTCTGTTCTTTGGTTTCGCCTTCGGACTTTCCGGACTGGGCGCCGCGGCATTCGGCTGGATCGCCGACCATACGTCGGTGGAGTTCGTCTACCGGCTGACGTCATTCCTTCCGGCATTGGGTTTGCTTGCAGCGTGGCTCCCCGATCTCACCCACGTGCGCCACACAATCGCGGTAACAGACTCCGGAGAGCAGGCCCCGGCCTGACGGCTGGACGGTTTCGAGTTGATTTAGCGGTTCTACCTCCGCCTGGGGAGGTTGATCTATGTCCTTCGGTCCCTTACCGCGCCCTGAAGCGCACGGTGCAGCACGTGCCCTCGTGCGTCGTCATTTCGAGCTTTCCGCCGAGCTGACGTGCGAGCGCTTCGACCAACCCAAATCCCGAGGCGCGGTGTTTGACCGGCGCAGGCTCAAATCCCGGGCCGTCATCCTTCACCGTCAGGACCGATTCACCGTTCTCCGGGTGAAGATCGAGACGAACCGCAACCCGGTTACGCTCGCCCTTCGCATGTTGCACGGCATTGCCGATCAGTTCGCTGGCGATGATGGCAAGCGGTACCGCCGCGCGAACCGGCAGCCCCATAGCGGATGAACTGACTTCAAGGTCGAGCTTCGCGCCGAAGCTTTGACTGGCAATTTGGGCCACGTGCTGAAGGAGGGCCTGCGCCTCGAATGAACCGGCCTCGGCGTGGACGGTCGCGCTCTGGGCGGCTGCAACTGCAGCGATGCGGTGCGCCACGCCGGCCAGCAGTTCTTTCGCTTCGGGGTGTATCGCTTCGCGCTGTGCTCCGGACAGCAGCGACTGAATCATCTGAATCTCATTCTTTTCGCGATGGATCATCTGGCTCAGCCGCGCCCGGCTCGCCGCCTCGGATTGCTTCCGGTTGCTGATGTTCGCGCACAGGGTGATCGTGCCGGCGAAGGCGCCGGAATCATCATGCCAGGGTTTGCTGTAAACGATCACCGGCGTGCGCCGGCCATCGGCACTTTCGATCAGGACTTCCAGCCCGCCGGTTTCTCGCCGCTCGACGCGCGCATGAGTCATTGGCCATGCGTCCCGCGGCAGTGGCGTCCCATCCGGCAGGAGCAGATCCAGCGCGATTTCGCCCGTCGAATCGGCGCCAACCAGTTCCGACATCGCCGGATTGGACCAGATGAGTTTGTCTTTGGCGTCGGCGACGTAAATTGCGGCCGGCAGATTCTCGAACAGCTTGCGAAACCACAACTCGCCATCGCCCGCTCCGGCGGCACTCTTACTCATTCTGACCCAATCAGTTGCCGGTGATGTTGAGGCTGGCCGCAGTCGGCACCGCCGAATCTTTGCCGGTGATATAGTCGTGGATGTTTTCCGCGCAGACATCTTCGATGAATGCGCCTTTGGCGCGGTTGTAAACCACCACACCGGACCAGCTCATATTGAATGTGCCGGGATCCTCGACCGTGAAATCGACGCGCAGCACTTTGCCTTTGTAGCTGCGGTCAATCGCATCATCATTGCCGCGGAAACCGCCCGTGCCAAGCGGTTCGTCCGTGGCCACGGCCTGATTCACCATGTGATAGCGTTCAACGACATGCAGCGCCGGCGTATGCGGCGTGCCATAGCGGTCGAGCGACGACAGCGGCGCGACTTTGACGCCAACTGTGTCGACGACCAGCGCTCCGTTTTCATAATGACCGATCGAGTCGCCATACCATGACGGCACCGGGTTCGCCGGATGGTTCGCATTCAATCGCACATGCCGCACCTGCGACCCATGCGAATACATCAGGACCACCTGATCCTTTTGCTGCAACACCTGCAGTTCCTGATTGCCGAGAATATAGGGCGGCGGTTCGGGCCAGCATTGATTGTGTGCGGTTGGGAATGCGGCGCCGGTGCGGGCGACTTCACCATTGCGTTTGACGATATCCGCGGCCCATGGTTTCAGCATCGGATCGTGGAAGTCGCCAACCATAATGGTGCGGCTGCCGGAAATATTCTTCACCGGGCCTTTGCCGCTGTCCGGTGCGCTGTAATCGATAGTGTTGCGGCCCCACACTCCCGACAGATCGGGAATGGCGGCAGCTGTGTCAGGTGCGGAAAAGCTCATCGACGGAAAAGCTACCACAACACATACGAGGACAGCGGCATTGCCCGATTTCACGCGCGTCACGGCGTCCCCCGGAGTGATCCGTCGATACTATACCGCGCCAAAGCTGAATTGGCAGCCGTTCTATTTGCTTCGGATCAGTTCGAGGAGCTTCTGCGGTGTGACCGGTAGCTCGCGGATGGCCAAGGGAATACCGATTGCATCGTCAATGGCGGACGCCAGAGCCGCACCGACCGCCGTGACTCCGGCTTCGCCTGAGCCTTTCAACCCGAGGGGATTGAGCGGGCTCGGCGCATCTTCGCTCAGCAGCACGTCAACATTCGGGACTTCGCAGGAAGCCGGAAGCAGATAATCGGCGAAGCTGACCGACAGAGGCTGACCGTCAGGCGAGTAGAGAAACTCCTCGAACATCGCGCCGCCCAAGCCTTGCGCGAAACCGCCGGCGATCTGGCCTGCGATCATCATCGGATTGACCGCGCGTCCGATGTCGTAGGCGACGAGATAGCGTTCGATCGCCACCGCGCCAGTATCGGGATCGATCCGGACCTGCGCCAGATGAGCGCCATAGGGATAGGCCATGTGCTCGCTGCGATGGACGCCCTCGGCGGTGATCGGCCCGGCGTCGCGCGCCAGTTCGGCAAACGAAATGGACGGTCCCGCGGCATCGGTTTTGCGCACAACCCGGCCATCGCGGATTTCGAGCGCCGCCGGTGGCGATTGCAACAAACCAGCAGCCGCTTCCAGCAGCATGTTGTGCAGCTTCAGCGCGCCGTCATGGGCGGCACTTCCGGTCATCACGGTGGCGCGCGATGCATGCGCACCGATCCCGTCGGCAATCCGGTCGGTCTGACCGTGCACAACCGTGATCTTGCTGTAGTCCGTACCGAGAGCATCGGCGCAAATCTGCGCCATCACCGTCTCATAGCCCTGGCCGAGCGACGCGCCGCCGGTCACGAGTTCGATGCCGCCATTCTTGGTCAGCGAAATACGCACCGCATCCTTTGGCCCGAGGCCGGTCTTCTCGACAAAGCATGCAAGACCCACGCCGGCCCATTCCCCGCGCGCGCGCCGGCCTTTGGCGTCAGACTGCGCATTTATCCAGTCGAACTTCGCCAGCGCCTTGTCCAGCAAAGATGCGTAATCGCCGGAATCCAGCACCATGTCGGTGCCGAGCGCGCGCAACCCGCGGTCAAACGGCATTTCGCTTTTGGCGATGAAATTGCGGCGGCGCACTTCGGCGCGATCGATGCCCAGCCGCGCAGCCACCGCATCCATCAGACGCTCGCGAACGAATGCGCCTTCATAGCGTCCGGGAGACCGGTAAGTCGCGGCCGGCGTCTTGTTGGTCAGGCGAAAATGTCCGGTGCTGCGATAGGCCGGAATCCGGTATGGCACCGTCAGCATGCTGCTGGTCAGTTCCGCCACACGCGCTGCATGGGTGCGGACATAGCCGCCCTGGGAGTGGAAGAACTCATTCTCGAGCGCCGAGATGTATCCGCCGGCACTGAACGCCGCGCGCACGTGATGGCGTTGTTCGCGCGAGTGATTGGCGGCCATGAGATGTTCGCGGCGGTCCTCGATCCATTTCACCGGAAGGCCAAAACGAAGTGCCGCCGCGGAGACCAGCACGTCCTCCGAATAGAGCTCACCGCGAATGCCGAAGCCGCCCCCGGTATGACCTTCCTTGAGGTGGACCGACTCCGGCTTGCGGCCGAGAATTCGGGCGAGATTGTCGCGCGTTCGATGCGGTACTTTCGCGGCGCCAAACAATTCGAGCACGTCACGAGCGGTATCAAAGCGGGCGATCGCGCCGCGCGTCTCCAGCGGCACGCCCGAATGGCGGCCAATCCCAAGCTCCAGCGCGATGGTCTGTTCCGCGTCACCCAGCGCCGCGCCGGTATCACCATAATCATCGCGCAGGATCATCGCTTCGGTGCTGAGGCCGGGCGCAAATTCACCGGGTGTGGCTTCGGCAGACAACAGGGCTGGTCTGTCCTCGATCTCGACCGTCACCAGAGCCGCCGCATCTTCCGCGATGTACGGGTCTCTCGCAAAAACTGCCGCGACCGGCTCTCCCGCATATCGCACGTGATCCTGTGCCAGAACGGGTTGGCGATAAGGTTTGAGCGCCTCGGCTGCCGCATCCCGGAAATCGATCGGCGGGAGATGACGGATATCTACCCCTGTCCAGATCGCCAACACGCCGGCAACGGCGCGGGCGGCGTCGCAATCGATCTCGGCAATCCGCCCATGCGCAACCTGCGCGCGCACAATCCGCATATGCAGTTGGCCCGGCAGATTGATGTCATCGGCAAACCGCCCGCGCCCGCGCAGCAGAATTTCGTCTTCGATGCGGGGCACGGAATGGCCGATGACGCGGCTTTTGCGTTCGGCATCGGGAAATCGCGTCATGCGGTTCAGCTGTGGTCAGTTACCAGGGGCTTTTTCGCTGTACTACGCCCGGGGATCACCTACAATCCGCGCACCAAAATCTGGACATTTGTGGAGGAGCGGCTTGGCCCGGGCAGTCAGCGAGGCGAATTTAAAACTGGTTCAGGGCGGCTATGGCGGATTACGCGGCTGGATCGAGCAGGTCGAGCGCATGGGGGAGTTGAAACGCGTCAACGGCGCCAGCTGGGACGCCGAAATGGGCGCCATCACCCACATGCTGACCGAGCATAGCCACGGCACGGCGCCCGCGCTGCTGTTCGACAATGTCCCCGGCTATCCCGCCGGCTATCGCACCCTGTACGGCCACTTCTCTTCGGTCCGCCGCGTCGCGCTGACTCTCGGTCTACCACAGGAACGCGAACGCAAGGTCGACATCGTCAAGCAGTATCACGAGCGGATTCAGACCATGAAGCCGCTGCCACCGCGCTACGTCAAAACCGGGCCGGTGATGGAAAATGTCCTCGAGGGAAACGACATCGACGTGCTGAAATTCCCGGTGCCGCGTCATCATGAACTCGACAAGGCCCGCTATATCGGCACCGCCAATTGCGTCATCACCCAGGACCCGGATGCCGGCTGGTTCAATCTCGGCTGCTATCGCAACCAGGTCTATGACGGAAAAACCATCGGCTGTCAGATAACCGAAGGCAAACACGGCCGCATTCACCGCGACAAATATTTCGAGCGCGGCGAGAATATGAAAGTCGTGGTTCTGGTCGGCCAGGACCCGCTGCTGTTCATGCTGGCGGCCAGCCCATTGCCGGAAGGTGTCAGTGAACTGGATTTCGCCGGAGGTTTGCGCGGCGAACCGATCGACGTGATCCGCGGTCCCTATACCGGTTTTCCGATTCCGGCCGATGCCGAAATCGCAATCGAAGCCGAAGCCGTTCCCGGACGTTCGCGCGAAGAAGGCCCGTTCGGCGAATGGATGGGCTATTACTCGGACGATACGGTGCCGCGGCCCTATCTCGACATCAAAACCATCCTCCACCGCAATGATCCGATCCTGACCTGCGCGCCGCAGCACAAGCCCGTCGACGAAACCGGATTGCTGAAGGGCATCGCGGGAGCGGCGCAGATCTGGCGCGCGCTCGAAGCCTGCGGGATTCCCGACGTGCTCGGCGTGTGGAATCACGAAGCCGGGCCGGCCACGCGCTTCACCGCGATCCAGATCAAGCAACGTTATCCGGGCCATGCGCGCAACGCGCTACACATCGCCTGCTCGTGCCAGGGCGGCGCTTATGCCGGAAAATGGACCGTGGTCGTGGACGAAGACATTGATGCCGGCGATCTCGATCAGGTGCTGTGGGCAATGTGCACGCGCTTCGACCCAATGACCGATATCGACACGGTGCAGAAGGCCTGGGCATCGAAACGCGATCCGCTTTACCTGCCCGGCAACTTCAACAACCGTGTACTGATCGACGCCTGCATTCCCTATGACAAATATCTCAAAGGGACCTTCCCGCCGGTTGTCGATGTCAGTGCGAAACTGCGCTCGGACATCAAAGCCAAATTCCCGCAATTATTTGGCTGATGGGATGAGGATCACGCCGGCCCGCTGCAGTTTTGGCGCCGTCGTGCTGGCGCTGGCAGGCAGCACGGCACAGGCGTCAACACCGGCGGAGTTCTACAAGGGCCGCACCATGCCGGTGATCATCGGCTATTCGGCTGGCGGGGGGTACGATCTGTACGCGCGGGTACTGGCGCAATATATGGGCCACCATATTCCCGGCAATCCGACTCTGATCCCGCAGAACATGCCTGGCGCCGGCAGCATAAGGGCGGCGCTTTACCTGTACACGGCTGCGCCAAAAGACGGCAGCGTGATCGGCACATTCGCGCGCGGCATGGCGAGCTCGGCCTTAATTGGTGACGCCAAACTGGATGCGCGCAAATTCACCTGGCTTGGTAGCGTCACCAGGGATACCAGCGTGTGCATCAGCTGGAACACATCACCAATCAAAACCTGGAATGACGCGATGACGCGTCAGTTCACGGCCGGCGGCGAAGGCGCCGCGGGCGATCCCGACATTTTCGCGAAGCTTTATAAAAACGTATTCGGCGTCAAAATCCGTCTGGCCACCGGGTTTCCCGGAACAACCGACATCACGCTCGCCATGCAGCGCGGCGAAGTGGACGGGCTGTGCGGGATTTCGTGGAGCACGATCAAAAGCCGCTATCCCGAATGGGTGAAGGGCAACAAGATCCATATCCTGCTGCAGGCGGCGCCGAAGCGCGATCCGGAATTGCCCAATGTGCCGATGGCGTCGGATTACGCACATACAGCCGAGCAAAAGCAGATTCTCGATATGGTGATTGCCAATGAGGTGTTGGCACGGCCCTTTGTCGCACCACCCGGAATTCCTGCCGACCGCAAAGAAGTATTGCGCAAGGCATTCGATGAGACGATGAAAGACCCCGCTTTTCTTGCCGATGCCAAAAAAACCATGATCGACATCAATCCTGTCAGCGGTCCCGAAGTGGACGGGATTGTCGCCGGGCTTTATGCGACGCCGAAGGACGTGGTTCAGAAAGCCATGCGGGCCATCAATTGAGTTCATTGATTGGATCGCGTCATCGCCGGCTTGAGGACAAACGCCTGCTGACGGGCCAGGGGCGCTATATCGACGACATCCGGATCCCCGGTCTCTTGCACGCAGCGTTCCTGCGCAGCCCGCATCCCCATGCCGCGATTCTCCGCATCGACAAATCCGATGCGGTGCAAATGCCGGGTGTCCACGCCGTGCTCTCGCTGAGCGATCTTGAACCGGTACTGGCGAAAAGGCGCATGGTGCGTCAGCCCGGCCAGGGCGGACAGCCGCGCGAACAGATGTGGCCGCATGCGCTGGCCAATGGCGAAACTGCCTTTGTCGGTGAAGCAATTGCCGTCGTGATCGCGGAGAGCCGCTACATTGCCGAAGACGCCACGGGGAAGATTGAAATCGAATATGAACCGCTCCCGGTGGTCAGCGATGTCCGCGCGGCGGCAGCGCCTGCTTCACCCCCGGCGCGCCGAGAGCTGAAATCGAACATCGTCAACACGCTGAAAGTTGGTTATGCCGATGCCGATGCGGCATTCCGCACTGCGGCACATATCATCCGCAACGATTTCTTTATCCACCGCGGGAGCGCCCATTCGCTCGAGGGGCGCGGCTGCGTCGCCGAATATGTGCCGGCCACGGATGGCCTGACATTCTGGGCGTCGACCCAGAAGGCGCATGACCTCTGCCAGAACCTCAGCACCTTTCTGCGCGTTGATGAAACCGCAATGCGGGTGATTGCGCCCGATATCGGCGGCGGATTCGGGCCCAAGCTTTGCGTCTATCCTGAAGATGTCGCGATCGCCGCGGCGGCAAAATTGCTGAAGCGCCCGCTCAAATGGGTCGAGGACCGGCGCGAATATTTTCTCGCCGCGGTTCAGGAGCGTGATCAATACTGGAATGTCGAAATCGCGCTGGATGATGGCGGCCGCATTCTCGGCATACGTGGCCGGCTGGTCCACGATCTCGGCGCCTATGCGCTGCAGGATGTGAATCTTCCGTACAATTCCGCTTCGGCCCTGACGGGGTCGTATATTGTTCCGGCGCTGGCAATGGACGTCACTGTCGCCTACACCAACAAAGCGCCGACATCTTCGGTGCGCGGCGCCGGTTATCCGCAGGCGACATTTGTCATCGAGCGTTTGCTCGACCTCGCAGCGCGCGAACTGAACCTCGATCCGGCCGAGGTCCGGCTGCGCAATCTCGTGCCTGTGGACAAGATGCCCTACGAGATTCCCCTTAAGGCCCGTTCCGGCACGGCGATCGTTTTCGACAGCGGCGACTATCCCAAAACCCAGGCGGATCTGCTGGACCGCGCCGGATGGCATGAATTCCGGCAGCGGCAGCGCGAAGCGCGTGCATACGGCCGCTATATCGGAATGGGTTTCGCGCACGGCCTGAAAGGTACCGGGCGCGGGCCATTCGAAATGGCTTTGGTGCGCGTCAGCGGGACTGGCCGCGTCTCGATATTGACCGGCGCATCCGCCATGGGTCAGGGCTTCGCGACAGCCATGGCGCAAATCTGCGCCAGCGAACTTGGGCTCAAGCCCGAAGACATCACGGTGGTCGCCGGCGATTCCGGCGTGGTACCAGCGGGGCTTGGCGGATTTGCCAGCCGCCAGACGGTCATGGCGGGAAGTTCGGTGCTGCAGGCCGCCCGTGAGGTTGCGCAAAAATCCAAAGATCTCGCCGGAATGCTAATGCAGCTTCCCGCGTCCGAACTGGAGTTGCAGGACGGCTCGGTGCGCGCCAAGTCCGATCCGTCACGCGCCATCACGCTCGGCGATCTCGCGCGCCAGCTCCGCGGCGGTCCCGGTTATGGCTTTCCTCCAGGCTTCACGCCGGGACTCGAAGCCACGGCGGCATTCCGTCAGGACCACATGGCCTACGCCAATGTTTGCCACGCCGCCGAAGTCGAGGTGGATATCGAAACCGGCGGCGTAGAAATCCTGCGCTATGTCGCGCTGCACGATCATGGCGTGCAGATCAATCCCATGATCGTCGATGGCCAGACTCGCGGCAGCATCGCCCACGGCATCGGCAATGCGCTTTACGAACACATGGTCTATGACGAAAGCGCCCAGCCGGTGACCACCACATTTGCCGATTACCTGCTGCCCGGCGCGTCCGAGATTCCCGCGATCGAGAGTTTCTACAGCTCGTCGCCTTCGCCGGTGAATCCGCTGGGTGTCAAGGGCGCCGGTGAGGCCGGCGTGATTGCGGCCCCGGCAACCGTGATCTCGGCAATCGAAAATGCGCTCGAACCATTCGGGGTGAAAATCACCGAGGCCCCATTGATGCCGCACCGCCTGCGCGCAATGATCGCCTCTGCGCAAAAAATGGATTCTTAAGATTTCACGCGGAGGCGCGGAGATCACAGAGACACTTGTGACACGCTTTACGGTAGAGGCAATTTGCCGTCACGCACTGGATATCTCCGCGTCTCGGCGTGAAATGGTTATTTTTGCTTACTGGACGACGTAAGGGAGGTAATCCGTGTACAAAGCGATCAAAATCGAGCGGGAAGACGGCATCACTTTTGTCATCCTCAACCGCCCGGAGAAGCGCAATGCCATGAGTCCCGAACTGCACCGGGAAATGTGCCAGGCGTTGGACGAGCTTGAGACCGACGAAGACACCAAAGTGGTGGTGATTACCGGTGCGGGCGAAGCTTTTTCCGCGGGGCAGGACATCAAGCTCTATTTCCGCAGTACGGAAGACGACGCCAAGGCGCGGGCGCGCGCGCGGCATGACTCACATCACTGGCGCTGGGAGAAACTGTCAAAATACGCGAAGCCAACGATCGCTATGGTGAACGGCTACTGTTTTGGTGGCGCATTCACGCCGCTCTGCGCCTGCGATTTCGCCATCGCCGCCGATGAGGCCAAATTCGGATTGTCGGAAGTGAACTGGTCCATTCTTCCGGGCGGCATTGTGAGCTGGAATGTCACGCAGCTCCTGAGCTTCCGCGATGCAATGTATTACGCCTGCACCGGTGAGATGTTCGACGGCAAAAAGGCCGCCGAGATCAAGCTGGTCAATTTCTCGGTGCCGCTGCCAGAATTGCGCTCCGCGACGGTGAAATTTGCCCGGATGCTGATGAAGAAGAATCCGGCGGCTTTGCGTTACACCAAGGAGTGCGTCCGCGCGGTGCGCAACATGGATGTTCAGCAGGCGGCGGATTACCTGAACGCCAAGAGCGACGCGCTGCGTTATCGCGATCCGGAAAAGGGCCGCGCCGAAGCAACACGTCAATTCCTCGATGAGAAAAGCTTCAAACCAGGTTTTGGCGAATACCGCCGCAAGCCCCGCTAGACGGTTGACGCGGCGTAGCTGGAGACTCCGCAACGCAATGGATTACGCCTGCGCCGACGTCCGTGTACTGATGAAATAGAACCCGCGGCGTTGCGCTACGCCACGGAAATGGGTCCGTCTCGTAAGCCAACTGTAAGACATCCGCAGTAGAACCAATATTCCGAACATCGGCTCGTAACGCCTAACCAGATAAATTGGACAAAAGCCGATTCGAGCATCAGGCGAGGTCGTTTGACGGAACAACGGGTTCGCGAGTGTCTTAAATACGCCGCTTACTATGTGGAACTGGCCGCCGAGACCACCAACGGGCTAGCGAGATTGGAACTTATATCGTCGGCGCAGCGGTGGTTGGAACTCGCCGCAGAAAGCGAGAAATTACCGCAGAAAACGAGACGTACTCCCAAGCCGGATCGGTCTCGCGAATGAATACGAAATGTCTGGGTTCGGCCCGATACATTGTCCCGCACGGATTTCCAGTAATTGAGGCGGCTTCCGGCACGCCGTCCTGACATTCGACTTGAATTATTCTGCCTATCGGACCACCACCAGCGCGTCGAGCGCTATGCCGCCGCGGCGGCGGAGTAAGAATGGGTTCACATCCACGGATTCGATGCGGTCGCCTGCGTCTATTGCGAGGCGCGACAGTGACAGGAGCGCGCGAACCAACGCCTTGCGGTCCAGCGCTGGACTGCCACGATAGCCGGCGATCAGTTTCGCGACGCGCAGTTTGGAAATCATTGCTTCCGCCGCAGCTTCATCCAGCGGCAGTGCTCCGAAAGCGACATCGCGCTCCAGCTCCAGCGCGGTGCCGCCTGCGCCGCACATGATCACCATTCCCATTTCCGGATCGCGATGCAGTCCGAGCGCCAGTTCGATGCCGTCTGTGACCTGCTTCGCGACCAGCATGCCCTCGGCTGAAATCCGGTGTGCTTTGGCGGCGCGGATGATCTTCCGGTGGGCGCCGCGAAGCTGCGTGTCGTTTTCAATTCCGAGCACCACGCAGCCCGCGTCGGATTTATGCGGCAATTTGTCGGCGACCGCTTTCAGCACAACCGGAAATCCAATGCGCCTTCCCGCCCGGACGGCATCGGATTCAGTGGTCACGAAAGTTTCGTCTGGGCTGCGGATGCCGTAGCGGCGAAGCAGCGCTTTGGATTCGAATTCGTTGCGGAGGCCTGCCTTGCCGGTGAGGAAACGACTACTCGTCGCCCCTGACGCCTTCACTCCTTCGGAGCTTCGGCGTGCCAAGCCGAACCTCGCAATGGGACGCACTTGGGCGTAGGAGATCAGCGATGCAACCGTCTTTATCGCTTTTGCGGTCTCCTGCAGGAATGCCAGATTCGGCAATTCGGCGCGCAATGTCCGGCTGTAATCCGTCAGCCCGTGCGAGATCATGCTGAAAAACGCGATCGGCTTACCGGCTTTGCCTGCGATCTCATTCACCGCCCGCAGATTCGACTCTTTCCGTTCCGTTCCAGGCGCGCGCGGCAATTCCTCCTGCAACAGCAGCATGCCCACTCCGGGATCGGCCAGCATGATGTTGATGGCACGTAAATAAGCATCCTGGCTGGTCAGCGCGGCAAATCCGGCATCCAGCGGATTGCCGACCACCGTGCCCGTGGTCATCAGCGCGCTGAGCTCAGCCCGTGTCGCACGCGCGAGCGGCGCGAATGTCACCCCGTGCGCCTCGGCGGCATCCAGCAGCATGCCGCGCAACCCGCCGGAAAACGTCACCGCGCCAACCGATGGAATGCGCGGCGGCGACGCATGGGCGAGAAATTCTATGATCTCTACGGCAGCGTCGAGATTCCCGGCGCGGATCACACCGGCCGGTTTTGTCACCGCATCGAATGCTTCCATGGCACCTGCCAGCCGCCCCGTGTGGGCGAGCGCCGCGGCACGCCCTTCTTTGGATGCGCCAAGCTTGATGACGACAACCGGAATACCGGCTTCCCTGGCCTGATTGCACGCAGCCAGAAAATGCGGCGCATCGTGCACCGACTCGAGATATGACGCGATGACCGTCACGCCCGGCTGGTGCGCGAAATATTCAATGTAATCCGCCGTCGTCAGTCCGGCTTCGTTGCCCGAGGTGATGGCCCAGCCGCAATCCACGCCACGTTCTTCGAGGCTGCGCTTGAGCGCCATGGCGATGCCGCCCGACTGCCCGATCACCGCGACCGGCCCGGCGGCCAGCCGCTGCGGCCGATCGTCCGGCATGGTCATCAGGCGTGCGCGGGCGTTCAGATTCCCGAGACAATTCGGACCGGAAATCGCGAGGCCGGTTTCGCCCAGCACACGCCGCAACTGCGCCGCAGCTTGCGATGCTGCCGGATTCTCGCCTTCGTCGAAACCGGATGTCATCACCGTCGCGCTGCGGGCGCCAAAGCGCGCCGCCTCGGCGAGAGTTGCGGCGACCGCATGGGCCGGAATCAACACCACGAGGTGATCGGGCGGTTCGGGCAATTCGGCAAAGCTGCGATAGCAACGCGTATCCCACACGCTGTCGCGCGAGGGGTTATAGGGATAAATCGCGCCGGGATATTCGTAGCGCGCGAGATTGCGCCAGACCCGTTGCGCCCAGTTGCCGGGCCGGTCGCTCGCGCCGAGGATGACGACGTTGCGCGGATTGAGCAGCGCCGCGACTTTTTCGCGTGCGCCGGTCAACGGAAAATCTCGTCATAGACCTGCTTCCAGTGCGGCATCTTCGCAGCGGTTTCCTCAGGCGAGAAAAAGCGCGAGCGGAAATGCCCGCCTTCCGGCTTCAGTTCCGGATCGAGCGCAGGCATTTGTGGATCGGCCGGCAGGTAATAGGCCTGCTGATAGACCTTCTGCCCCGCCGGCGAGACGAGAAAATCCTCGAACAGTTTTGCGGCATTGGGATGCGGCGCGGCCTTGGGAATGGACACCACCGACAACACGCCGGTTGCCGGCTGCATGGGAATCCATTTCACCGGCGCGCCCTTTTTCGCGCTGATCACCGCATGATGATTGAAGATCTGCAGCGCGATCGCATATTCGCCGGCGATCACCTGATCGAGAATCTGCCGCGCGGAAACATCGGACCCCGCAACATTCTGTTTGCGCAACGCGCGCAGATAATCCATTCCTTTGGCTTCGCCTATCTGATCCAGCACCGTCCCGATGAAGCCCACCGCCGCCGAAGACGACAGACTGACGCCCCACAGCATCTTGCCGCGAAATTCAGGATTGAGCAGCGCTTGATATGTTTTCGGCTCCGAGCCCGGCGGAATCAGCCTGGTGTTATAGGCGGGAGTCAGCACGTAGATGTTGGTCGAGACCCAGTACCCTTCTGGATCGCGATACACGGCGGGCCAGGATTTCACTGCGTCCGGAATATATTTCAGGACATAGCCGTCCTTCTTCAGCGGCACGACGGTCACCGTGCCGTCGAACACGTCCGACTGGTTTTTCCCGGCGCGATTCTCGTTCAGAATTTTGATCGCCGCCGTCGTGGCATTGGTGCGTGACAGCGTCACGCGAATGCCGGGATAAAGTTTTTCGAATGCGGCCGCAGCGGGCCGGGCGAACTGGTCGACGATCTGGGTCGTGTACCAGACAACCACCCCCTCGCGTTTGGCCGCGGCGATCAGCGCCGGGTCTTCGGCCTGCGCGGGTGAGCAGAAGGCCAGCAGCGCCGCAAAGATCAGCAGCAGGCGCATCACCAGCGCGAACTTCCGCCCTGCCGCCATTTGTCTCCCGCCTCGACAATCTCATCGAGCACTGTCGGATCCTCGAGCGTCGTGTCCTGACCCCGGACCGGGTCCTCGATTGCCTCTTTCAGGCTGCGCGCCAGTTTCCATTCCGATGAGGGGCGCACGTAACCATCGCGCCCGACGCGATCGAGGCCCCAATAAATTTCCAGCCGGTGGCCATCGGGATCGCGAAATTCCACCGCGATCTGCACGCCGGCACGGCGGCGGCCCTCGAAATCGATGGTGACCCCGTGCTTCTTCAGGTGATTGCGCGCACGCACCACCTCGTCCAGCGTCGCGACTTCGAATGCCATATGGTTGAGTTCGATATTGGGCGAGGATGATGTCATGGAGCCGACCAGCGCGACGCCGTGATGATCCTCATTGAAGCGCATGAAGACCATACCGCCCGGCACCATTTCATCGGGATAGATATCGGAAATCTCGAAACCCAACACTTGGGTGTAAAAGCGCACCGAGCGGTCCATGTCCGAGCAGTTGAGCACGACATGGCCGAGTTTCGTGATGGCGAATGGCAGTTCTTTGGGCTTCCGGTATTGCCCTATTGCCGCTACGTCTATCGGCATTCCTGACCCGTGGCTGATGGCAGCGGCAGGATTGTAAACGGGATGCCGCGCGACCGCACGGGGGCAAAATGGACCAACTGGACGAGGCTTATTCGCATTTCAATGCCGGGCGGCTGGAGGACGCCGACACGGCATTGCAGTTTCTGCTGGTCGATGCGCCGGACAATGCGGAAGCCTGGCATTTGCTCGGTATCGTCCGTTTCCGGCAGGGGCGGAACGACGAGGCATGCGAATTGCTCCAGCGCGCGGCTGATCTGCCCGGTTCATCGCCGGAGATGCACAACAATCTTGGCGCGGTCCTGAACGCGGCCGGCCGTCTGGATGCCGCGGTCGCGGCATTCGAGCGGGCACTCATAGGCCGCCCCGATTATCCCGACGCGCTAAACAATCTCGGAGTCGCCTATCGCGATTTGCGGAAATTCGACGCTGCGGTCGCCGCATTCCGGCGCGCGATCGAACTCAGGCCCGATTACGCCCAGGCGAAGAGCAATCTGCGCAATGCCTATCACGACGTGGTGCCGGCCTGGCATTTCGCCATGCTGGACGACGAGAAGCGCAATTCTGCTTTCGAGACCGCGATCAAAAGCGCGGTCGCCGGCAAGCGGGTGCTCGACATCGGCACCGGCGCAGGACTGCTCGCCATGATGGCCGCACGCGCCGGCGCGGCCCATGTCATCAGTTGTGAAACCATTGGAATTGTCGCCGAGCGCGCGCGGCAGATCATCGCCGCCAACGGGCTGACGGACAAAATCACGGTCATCGCAAAGCCCTCCACCGAGCTGATCATGGGCGTGGATCTGAAGGAGCCCGCCGAGGTGCTGGTCACCGAAACTTTGGCCAGTGGCGTGGTCGGCGAAGGCATATTGCAGACGCTCGAACACGCGCATGCCAATCTGCTGACATCCGATGCCACGGTCATTCCGCAGGCGGCATCCGTCATGGGCTATCTTGCGGGCGGCGGGCGGGTCGCCGGGCTTCTGTTCGCGGGCCGCGTGGCGGGATTTGATCTTTCCGCTTTCAATGACTTCGCGCCGACCAGGCTGCCGGTCAGCCTGAACGGAGTCGCACATCACGCGATGTCGGCCGACACGGAATTTGTCCGCTTCGACTTCCGGCAGCGGCAATTTCCGATGACCAGTATTCCAGCCAATCTGGAGGCGACGCTGACAGGGCATTGCGCCGGCGTGGTGCAATGGATGCGGCTGGAGCTGGATTCCGGCACGCGTTACGAAAACCGGCCGACTCTGGATACCGAGTTTTGCGGCCACTGGACTCACACGCTGCATCGTTTTCCGCAGCTGAAACAGGTTCGCGCCGGCGAATCGGTGCGGGTCGAATTCCGGCACGACCGCGCGCAAATAACGCTGACACTGATGGAATAGGACCGAGCATTTCCCCCCTCCACCGCTGCGCGGTTCCCCTCCCCCGTAAACGGGGGAGGAAAACGACGGGCGTAATCAGTACTTTCTTCCCCCGCGCAGGGGAGACGGAGCGCGGAATGTGCCGCTGAGTTCGGAAGCCAGGTAGCAGTTGTTTTTCGGCGAACTCCGCGCAAGACTTACCCCCTCTCTTTGGCCCGGTGATCCAATGCGTCCGCAGCAAGTCGCCATCATTGCCGTCCTGCTGACCGCCATGCCGGCGGCCGCACAGCAAAACACAATCCCGAATTTCGGCATGGACAGCCGCATCGGCTGGATCGCCGGGGTTCCTTCAAGCAATGAGCCGATCGGCGATGATTTTCTGCCACCGCCCGAAGGGCCCGGGCCCGTCGTTTCGGACAAGGATCATCCGTATATCGACAATACATATGCCGCCCGCACCGGTAGGCAACCGACATTCCATGTCGCCGATCTCAGCAATCCGATCCTGCAGCCCTGGACACGTGACGAATTGCGTAAAGTCAATGAGCGCGTGCTCAAGGGTGAAGCGGTGTTCACGCCGAAGGAGAGATGCTGGCCGATCGGCGTACCGGCATTTCTGCTGTATCCGGTAACGCCGGTCTATTTCCTGCAAACGCCCGATGTGGTGACTCTGATCTGGCAGGAAGACCATATGGTCCGGCACATCTACATGAACCGGCAACATTCGAAAAACGTCACGCCATCCTGGTTTGGCGAGTCGATCGGCCATTACGAAGGCGGCGACACGCTGGTGGTCGATACCATCGGGCTGAACACAAAAACGTTTGTCGATCAGTTCCGGACGCCGCACTCACCGCAGCTGCATGTCATCGAGCGCTTTCATATCCTTCCGGGAGGCGATGCGATGGAGGCGACTGCGACCGTCGAGGATCCCGGTGCGTTCACGACGACCTGGCGCGCGGTGCAGAAATATCGCCGGGTGAGCCAGGGCCCGATGATCGAAAACAACTGCGCGGAAAACAACGCGTCCTTCTTCGGCCTGAATGTCGAACCGATCCCGACAGCAACCAAAGCGGATTTCTGATTGCGGCCGAGATATGCATAGCCGGCATTACCACACGTCCAAATGACCCTCAGGATACGGGGCAATCCGTGACGGGGATTGGTGCAGCCGCGCGCCGGGGCTGAATTCGGAACCGACCCGGCGAATGCGCCCTGTATTACATCTTCCTGACACGCGCGCCGGCAAAACAACGTGAATTAGAGAAATTGCAAAGTGCCATGATTACAACCTGTTAAGCAGCGGACTGCTATTTTGGATATAGCGGCATCAGCGAGTTGCCGCGCTGTGATTGGTGTTCAGCGGGCGGGCAAACCCAGTGACAATGTCTTTGGCTATCGAAGCTGCACGACCGAAGCGGACCTGGCGATTCTCGGTTCGCGGTCTGATCGGGTGTGTGATTGCCGGCATTGCGTTGGCAGCCGCCGAGTTGGTTGTTGTGGTCCTTGTGCAGTCGCCAGGTCTTCGTCTGCTTGTTTGTCCCTATTGCTACGGCTTTCAACGGCTCCAGGACAAAATCTATGTCGAATCCCATACTCCGCCAGCCGTGCAGCAATCTGTAATCACCGCGGTACAGATCAGCCGCGCGAAGGTGACTTCATTCTTCACCACGCGCGAAAGCGATCCCATGATCTTCTTCTGTCTGACGGAAACCTGCTACCGGCGTGCCGGAGGGAAGGGCATTTCGCGAGGAATGACATTTGACCGTGTCCTGCTCGTTTCCCCACGCCGCCCCGACGGCACCGTGACGACACATGAATGGACGCATGCGGAATTCCTGGAGCGATTGGGTCCACGTCTGAGCCTCGTTCCGAGCTGGTTTACCGAGGGACTGGCCGTCTATGTGTCGGATGATAAGCGCTTTCTCGCTCCCGCCGGATTCGCTGACCGCTGTTTGGTCGACCCCGGCGGAGACTTGCCGAAGACGGAGGCACGCTGGCTGGAGGCCGTCGCCTACGACACTACGGCGTTTGCGAAGGCCGGCTGTCGCGTCAGCAGGTGGCTGGCCCGCAAAGGCAACGGCGCTGTGCTCGAATTGATCAGTGAGATCAATTCAGGCCGCAGCTTTGCGGACGCATACCAATAAATGCTGTAAGCGCTGCTATTTGCGTCCCGACGGAAGCGACCACTTGCCGCTGGTATTCTTATAACGCCGGTCTTTCTTACCGCGGTACAGCTCGAACCGGATGGCGGAGATTGAAACCGCCTTTTCGTCCGCGCCTGATGCGGAAGCCATGATCTGGGGCACGGTAGCGTTGCCTTTCTCCCTCAGCACACGCTCGATGAAGGCTCGTGCAGCGCCGCGGCGCGCGCGAGTTCTGCCGCCCTTGCCAGCGCTGCGGCCCGCCATCCGGCGTCCACCACGTCCCCCTGGTGCGCGCATCGCGTCGACCATGCGGCGCATCGCGTCATGTTGTCCACGCTGGTACTCCTGCGCGAACATCTCGCGCAGTTTGTCCAATAGTGAATCCAGATTTCCGTTAGTCATCGCGGTCCCCCCGCTTGGTGTTCGAGAATGGATTGTCAGTACCGTAATTACCGGTTTTGCACAATCATGATGTGAATTTGTTTCGCGCCAGCAAATATTTCTGATTGACTGGATGATGGAACCGGCAATCAACCCGTCAACTGGATTGCCGCGATAATTTTGTTGTATCGAAATAAAGGGTTATTTGGATAAGCAAACCGCATACATGCGGCGCACCGCAAGTCACACTGCGTTACGAATTGGTTTTGGGACACCTCGCGCGGTAATACTGACAGCAACGCAGCGTACGGTCAGAAGCTATTGTGGTCAGACTGTTTCCGGTACGGCTAGCGTGTTTGAAGCTGTTACCGTTGCGCGCGCCTGCTCCATGCTTCTGGCGAGGACACGTGCCACGTGCGATGCGCTGCGGCCGGAACCGTCATGGATCTGGTGACGGCAGGAAGTACCATCCGCAACGATCAGGACATCATCCGCCGCTTTGCGTATTGCCGGCAATAGCGAGCGCTCTGCCATGGCAATCGACACATCATAGGTTTCCGCCTGATAACCAAATGCTCCGGCCATGCCGCAGCACGAGGAATCGATTGTTTCTGTTTTCAGCCCGGGAATTGCCGAAAGAACTCTGGTCACCGGCGAAACGGCATCAAACGATTTCTGGTGGCAATGGCCATGAAGCAGTGCGCGCGAACCAACCGGTGCAAGTCCCGGTTTGAAACGGCCCGCGTCGATTTCGCCGGCAAGGAATTCCTCGAACATGAAGCTGTTGCTGGCGAGCAACCTGGTGTCTTCGCGCGTCAGGGTCGCATCTGGAGATTTGCCACTGCTCAGCGACAGCAATTCGTCGCGGAAGGTGAAGATGCAGCTCGGCTCCAGTCCGAGGACCGGAACGCCGCGCCGGACAAACGGTAAAAGCGCGTTCAGCGTACGCGATGCTTCGGCGCGCGCCTGACGAACGAGTCCCGCCGTCAGGAATGTGCGGCCGCAACACAGCGGCCGGCGTTTGCCGTCGGCGGATCCGGGCAAGTGCACGCGATATCCAGCGCCGGTGAGCACCGTAACTGCGGCTTCGAGATTTTCGGCTTCGAAATAGCGGTTGAACGTATCGGCAAAGAGCACGACCTCACGTCCACCCGCAGGACCGGCCGAGCCGCGTTGACGAAAATAATCGCGCCGCCATGCCGGCAGTTTCCGCCGCGCGGAAAATCCCACCAGTGATTCCATCATGGCCGCAAGTGGCGGCGCATGATTGCGCAAATTGAGCAACCCGGCCGTGCGCGAAGCCATTGCGGCGTAATGCGGCAACCAGGCAATCAGCCGGTCGCGCAAAGTCAGACCCCGCCGCTCCGCACGCGCAGCCATGACTTCGATCTTCATTTTGGCCATGTCGACGCCGGTCGGGCATTCGCGCCGGCAGGCTTTGCACGAGACGCAAAGCTTGAGCGTTTCGAACATCTCGTCCGAGGTCAACGCATCGGGGCCGAGCTGCCCCGACAGCGCAAGCCGCAGCGTATTGGCGCGGCCACGGGTGACATCACGTTCATTCATTGTTGCGCGATAGGACGGGCACATGGCCCCTCCCTGATGTTTTCGGCAGGCTCCATTGTTGTTGCACATCTCGGCAGCGCCCTGAAAACCGGATGCGCCGCCGGGATATTCCGACCAGTTCAAGGCCGGCGTGATGGTGGAAATCTTGTATGCCGGGCCGAAGCGCAGGTAGTCGCGATCATCGAATTTCGGCGCACCCACGATCTTGCCGGGATTGAGAAAGCCTTCCGGATCGAACAGCGCCTTCACTTCGCCGAAGGCATGTACCAGACGCCCGCCAAACATGGATTCATGGAATTCCGAGCGCACAATCCCATCGCCGTGCTCGCCGGAATGGGAGCCTTTGAATTTGCGCACCAGCTCGAACGCCTCTTCGGCGATGGCACGCATCGCTTTGAGGTCTTTCTCCTGTTTCAGATTGAGAACCGGGCGCACGTGCAGGCATCCGACCGAAGCATGCGCATACCAGGTGCCGCGGGTCCCGTATTTCTCGAACACCTCTGTCAGCAGGCTGGTGTATTCGGCGAGATAGGGCAGCGGCACGGCGCAGTCTTCGATGAACGAGACGGGCTTCCGCTCGTCCTTCATGCTCATCATGATGTTGAGGCCAGAGGCGCGCACATCGGCGATCGCGGTTTGCAGGACGGAATCGCGAACTTCGATCACTCCGCCCCATTTGGCGCCGATCTTGTCCCATGAGAAACCAAGATCGCCCATCATTTCGCCGAGCCGTTTCAGGCGCCGTTCATTCTCCTCGTCGCCTTCGTCGAACTCGACCAACAACAAAGCCTCGGGATCCTCGCGCACGAACCGGTCGATGGTGGAGCGGTAAAGCGGAATGTCCCGGGCGAGGTCGAGCATCGTCTTGTCGATCGCTTCGACCGCAATGGGTCCGAGCGTGACCAGGTGCTGCGCGGCATTCATCGCTTCGTAGAAGGCGCCGAAATGACACACGCCGACGACGCGCTTGCCCAGCACCGGCCAAAGCTTCAGCTCGATCTGGGTCGAAAATGCGAGCGTGCCTTCGGACCCGACAAGGATATGCGCGAGATTGTTCTTCGTGTTTCGCGGCGTCAGCGCGTCGAGATTATAGCCACCGACCCGTCGCTGTACTTTGGGGAAACGCGCTTCAATTTCCGATGCTTCGCGCGCGCCAAGCGCGAGCAGCGACCGCGCGATCGGCCGCAACGGCGATTGTTGAGCCAATTCCGAAAGATCGGACGAGACTTCCGCGAAATGGGCCGGCTCGCCATTCGCCAGCACGGCATCAACCGCGATCACATTGTCGCGCGTGGTACCATAACGGAGCGACCGCGTGCCGCAGGAATTGTTGCCGGTCATGCCGCCGATCGTGGCGCGTGACGAGGTCGACACATCCACCGGAAACCACAGTCCGTGCGGCTTGAGCTGCCGATTCAGCTCATCGAGAACAATGCCCGGCTGCACGATACAGCGTCGGGACGCGACGTCGACGGAGACGACGTTCCTGAGATATTTTGAGCAATCGACGACGAGCGAATGGTTGATGGTCTGTCCGCATTGTGAAGTGCCGCCGCCGCGCGCGGTCACCGTTACGCCTTCGCTTCGCGCCACCGCCATCGCGCGTTCGGCTTCCGCCACTGTGCGCGGCACGACCACACCCAAAGGCTGCATTTGGTAGGATGATGCATCGGTCGCGTAGCGGCCGCGCGTGAATGAGTCGAACAGCACCTCGCCGACGCTTTCGGCTTTGAGGCGCCGCTCCAGTCCGGGACGGGCAACGACAGTCATGGCACGGGTTTATGGCGGCATGTCCGCTTGCCTACAAGAGCAGGACATGGGAAACAAAAAGCCGATCAAGCACTAACACCGAGGCGCCATGCCGACCAACGCTCCAAGAATTCCTGGGCGCCATTTTTTGCAGATTCCCGGCCCCACCCCCGTGCCCGACCGCGTCCTGCGCGCCATGGACCGGGCGGTCATCGATCATCGCGGGCCTGAATTCCAACAGCTCGGTCAACGGGCCTTGTCGGGCATCAAGACTGTTTTCCGCACCAGCAGTCACGTCGTCCTCTATCCCGCTTCGGGCACCGGCGCATGGGAAGCGGCCCTGGTCAATCTTCTGTCGCCCGGCGATCGCGTTCTGATGTTCGAAACCGGTCATTTCGCCACGCTATGGAAGAATATTGCCGTCAAGTTCGGCCTCAATCCGGAATTCATTGAATCGGACTGGCGCAGCGGGGTTGATGCCAACCAGATCGAGCAGCGCCTGCGCGCCGATACAAAGCACGAAATCAAAGCGGTTTGCGTCGTCCACAACGAGACCTCGACCGGCGTAACCAGTCCGGTCGCCGATGTGCGCAAGGCCATCGATGCCGCGGCACATCCGGCGCTGCTGCTTGTCGATACTGTGTCATCGCTCGCCTCCATCGACTTCCGTCACGATGAATGGGGTGTCGATGTCACCGTGGCGGGGTCACAGAAGGGCCTGATGCTGCCGCCCGGCCTGGGGCTCACCGCAGTCAGCGAAAAAGCACTGAAAGCTGCGAAGAGCGCCAAATTGCCGCGGTCATTCTTCAATTGGGAAGACATGATCGGTCCCAACGCGCAGGGCTTTTTTCCGTACACGCCGGCAACCAACCTGCTCTACGGCCTCGTTGAAGCAATCGACATGCTGCATGAAGAGGGCCTGCCGCGCGTGTTTGCGCGCCATCAGCGGCATGCCGAAGCGACCCGGCGCGCGGTCCGCGCCTGGGGCCTCGAAATCCTGTGCCGCGATCCGAAATGCTATTCCGGGACGGTCACTGCAATCCTGATGCCCGCGGGACATGATGCGGACAAATTCCGCAAAGTGGTGCTGGAAAATTTCGACATGTCGCTCGGCGCCGGATTGTCCAAAGTGGCGGGAAAGGTCTTCCGCATCGGCCATCTCGGCGACACCAACGATTTGACCATTCTGGGCGCGCTGTCGGGTGTCGAGATGGGTCTGCAAGTGGCCGGCGTGCCGCACCGCAAGGGCGGCGCGCAGGCGGCGATGGACTATCTGGCCGATACAGCCGACTCCGTATGAGGAATACCCGCTAGCGAGGGAATATCAGATGCAACGCTGGTTCAAGTGCACCAATATCGTTTTGGTGCTGCTCTGCGCGATGTATTTCATCACCTATATCGTGCGGCAGAGCGTCAGCACGGCGATGCTCGATATCCGTCCGCAATTCGGATTGTCGAACACAGAAGCGCTCTTCATTTTTTCGGTCTTCGGTTACCCCTATCTGTTGTTCCAGATCATCGGCGGCATGACGGCCGACCGTTTCGGCCCGCGCAAGACGCTGTTCGTCAGCGGATTGGTATGGGCCGGCGCAACCGTCGTCACCGGACTGGCGACCGGATTCGCGACCCTGGTGCTGGCGCGCGTGGTGATGGGATTTGGCGTTGGCGCAACCCTGCCGACAGCGACACGTGCCATGCAGCACTGGGTCGAGATGCGCAAACGCGGCTTCGCGCAAGGAGTCACCCACGCCTTTTCGCGGCTGGGCAATGCCCTGACCCCGGTGGCGACCGTCGCCCTGATGGTGGCAGTTACGTGGCGCGGTTCATTCGTCGTCACCGGCGTGATCGGCTTTGTCTGGGTTGCCATCTGGTGGTGGTATTTCCGCGATGATCCGCGCGACCACAGCGCGATCACGCAAGAGGAGCTGGCAATCCTGCCGGCGCCGCCGAAAGGCCCGCGGCCGCCGATCCCATGGGGGCCGCTTATCGGCCGCATGTGGCCGGTCACGCTGACCTATTTCTGTTACGGCTGGTGCCTGTGGCTGTATCTCAGCTATCTGCCGGTGTTCTTCAAAGACACGTTTTCGCTCAGCAACAGTCAGGCAGCGCTGTTCTCCACGATCGTCTATTTCATCGGCGCCATCGGCAATACGAGCGGCGGCATGATTTCCGATGCGGTCCTGCGCAAGACCAGGAATGTGCGGTTCTCGCGTATCGTCGTCACCGCGACCGGCTTTACCGGAGCACTGATCTGGCTGGTACCGATCATCTATGTGCACGACATGACCATCGTCGCCATCTGTCTTGCCGGTGGTTTTTTCTGCGCCGAAAGCACAATCGGCCCGATGTGGGCGATTCCGATGGACATTGCGCCGAAATATTCGGGCACGGCCTCCGGGCTGATGAATTCGGGATCGGCGCTCGCCGCGATTCTGTCGCCGGTGGTCGCTGGATTTGTCACCGATTTTACCGGCAACAAGGAGCTGCCCTTCATCCTCGCCATTGGCGTCCTGATGCTGGGCGCTTTGACATCATTCCTGATGCATCCGGAACGGCAATTCAGCGAAACCGCTTTGCCCGAAGGCGCCCCGGCACCGGCGGAGTAGTTTTTGTAATTGACGCGTTTTCTGCGCCGAACCGGCAGCCACTTCGGCGGAAAACGCTTGGGCGCTACTTCACGACCATTAGCGTAAACGGCCAGACATAGGCCTGAAGAGTCACGAACAGGCCGACCAGAACAGCAAGCGCAACTGACTGCTTGAACACAAAGCGCAGGATTGAGCCTTCATGGCCGTACCAGCGCGTCGCCGTCGATGCGACCACAATGGACTGCGCGTCGATCATCTTGCCCATGACGCCGCCGGAGGAATTCGCCGCCGCCATCAGAATGGGCGACAAGCCCAATTGCTGCGACGTGATCCTCTGAAGGCTACCGAACAGCACATTCGATGCCGTGTCCGAACCGGTCAGAGCGACGCCAAGCCAGCCGAGCAGAGTGCCGAAGAACGGATAAAGGACGCCGCTGCTCGCAAATGCGAGGCCAAGCGTGGCATCGAGACCCGCATAGCGCGTGAGAGTGCCCAGAGCGAGCATCGCCGAAATGGTAATCAGCGAATAGCGCACAACTTTGACGGTCTCGAGATAGGACATCACCAGCCGCTTCGGCGAAAAACCCATGAACACGCCGGAAATCAGCGCCGACAGCAGGATGGCCGTGCCGCTATAGGACAGGAAGGTGAAGGGAAAAACCGCAGCTTCCGGCGTCGGTTTGGCAACTACCGGCGGCACCCGGTTGACCAGATTGTGCAGCCCCGGGACCTGGAATGACGGCGAGAACAGGTGGTTCAGGAAGTTCTTCATCGTGTCCGTGCCCCAGATCCACAACACCGCGCAGAGGATCAGCCAGGGCACCCAGGATTTCACCAGCATTGCGGTGGTCGGCCGGACCGAATGCATGACCGGAGGCGCAGGCATCGTCGCCGCTGAATGGTCGTCACCCCGCAAAGCGGCAGAGGTCCAGATTTTCGATGGCTGCCAGATGGCCAGAAAACCCCTGAGAGTGGCCATGCAGATCACCGCCGATGCGATGGATGCAATCCACGGATTGACGAAGTTCGAAATCAGATATTCCGGCACCGCAAAGCTGATTCCGCAGACCAGGATGGGTGGAATGACCCCCTTCACGCCGCGCCAACCCGCGAAGGCCCAGACCACCCAGAAGGGCACCAGAATCGCAAAGATTGGCAATTGCCGGCCGACCATTGCGCCCAGTTGATAAGGATCAAGACCTGATGACGCAGCGAGACCGACGATTGGGGTGCCGAGCGCTCCGAACGCTACCGGCGCGGTGTTGGCGATCAGCGACAGGCCCGAGGCGGCAAGTGGCGAAAATCCCAGTCCAATGAGAATCGATCCGGTCACCGCAACCGGCGTACCGAAACCGGATGCGCCTTCAAAAAAAGCGCCGAAGGCAAATGCAATCAGCAATAGCTGCAAGCGACGATCGGCCGTGATGTCGCCGATCGATTTCTGCATGATCGAAAACCAGCCTTTTTCCACCGTCAGCCGGTACAGGAAGATCACATTCAGAATGATCCAGCCGATGGGAAAGAAGCCGGTGAGCAGGCCTAGGCCCACAGCACGAAGGGCCATTCCGCCGGGCATTCCGAACGCGAAGACGGCAACAATGACGGCGACCGTCAGCGCAATCAGCGCGGCGATATGGACCTTGATCTTGCCGGAAGCGATGAGGACAAGCAGAAAAGCAGCAGGTATGGCCGCCGCCAGGGTTGATAGGACGGCATTGCCGAACGGATCATAACCCTGATTCCACATGTGCCGCCCCTCGCCTCTTTGCGCCAGTTTTGGCGTTTTGCCATGCCGCGTAAAGGCCCGGGAGGGATCAATTGTGATAAGACGTCCGGCAAATGATTGAATTGCCTGCACCCGATCAGCAAATCATCGCCCGGCGCGCGGACATAGCCGCCGGCCTATCCGCTATTGTCCCCGACGGTGTGGTGGCGGACCTGCCGACATTGCGAGCCTTTGACCGCGATGCCCTGACCGCTTACGGGCAGCTTCCACTGGTCTGCGTTTTACCCCAGACGGCGGATCAGGTTTCGGCGGTGCTGAGCTTCGCTTCACGCCAGGGACTGCGGGTCGTGCCCCGTGGGGCCGGGACGTCTTTGTCCGGAGGTGCACTGCCACTGGCCGACGGAATCCTGCTCGGACTGTCGCGCATGAACCGTGTCCTGGAAGTGGATTACGACAACCGTTGTGTGGTGGTCCAACCGGGAGTGACCAATGCGAATGTCACCCGCGCAGTGCAGGCCAAAGGGTTTTATTACGCACCTGATCCCTCCAGTCAGATCGCCTGCACGGTCGGTGGGAATGTCGCCGAAAACTCAGGTGGAATTCACTGCCTGAAATACGGGTTGACCACCCACAATCTGTTGGGTGTCGAGATGGCATTGATCACCGGCGAGCGGCTGCGCATCGGCGGCAAATTCGCGGGTGGCGGCGGCCTGGATCTGCTCGGCATCGTGTGTGGATCCGAGGGACTCCTCGGGATTGTCACCGAGGCGACCTTGCGCATTTTGCCCCGCCCACCGGTGACGCGGACAATCCTGATCGGCTTTCGCTCTGCGGCGGATGCCGGGCAATGCGTGGCCGAAATCATCGGCCAGGGAATCATACCTTCGGCCCTGGAATTCATGGACCGCCGTTGCATCGATGCGGTGGAGGCATTTTGCGCGCCTGGCTATCCACCTGCTGCCGAGGCCATTCTCATCGCCGAACTCGACGGCATGCCGGCAGAAGTGGCCGATCAGCTCGCAGCCGTGTCGGCCATCGCGAACGGCTGTGGCGCAACCGACATCCACGATTGCTCGGGCGAGCCCGAACGATCACGCGTGTGGTCGGGGCGGAAGTCGGCGTTCGGCGCGATGGGCCGCTTGAAACCCGACATGCTGTGCATGGATGGCACTATTCCGCGCGCAGCATTGCCGCAGATGCTGGACAGGATCTCGCAACTTTCAGACCAGTACGGCCTGATTTGTTGCAATGTGTTTCACGCCGGTGACGGCAATCTGCATCCGC
This sequence comes from uncultured Bordetella sp., assembly GCA_964446945.1. GTDB lineage: Bacteria > Pseudomonadota > Alphaproteobacteria > Micropepsales > Micropepsaceae > CAIYRG01. Next base: position 176,440 of record CAYUQO010000003.1, on the reverse strand, counting down.
TGATCGTGTTCGACTGCATGCAGGAAGGCGAACTCGAGCGCGCGGAAGCATTTGGAGCCGATATTCTCAAGCTGTGCGTCGATATGGGCGGCGTCTTGACCGGCGAACATGGCGTCGGCGTGGAAAAGAAGGCGCTGATGCCTGCGATGTTCACCGATGCCGATCTTGCCCAGCAGCAGCGCGTGAAATGCGCGTTCGATGCCAAATCGCAGCTCAATCCCGGCAAGGTGTTTCCGGTCCTGCATGCCTGCGTCGAACTCGGCCGCATGCATGTGCATAACGGGCGCATGCCATTCGCCAATCTGCCCCGGATGTGAGTACGCAACACCTTCGCCCGGCCAGCGATCATGAGGCGGCGGAGATGATCCGCGATGCCGCGCAAAGCGCGACCTCATTCGAGATCATCTCGGCCGGCACAAAGCGCAATCTCGGGCGCCCGATGGATTCGAATGCTGTTCTGGACATGAGCGCTATCGCCGGCATTATCGATTACAAACCGGAAGAACTGGTTGTGAGCGTAAAAGCCGGAACGAGGCTCGCCGAAATTGAAACACTCCTGGCGAAACACAATCAGGCACTCGGTTTTGAACCGTGCGACTGGGGACCAATGCTTGGTGCGCCGGCAGGAATCCAAACCATCGCCGGAGTCGTGGCGGCGGATGTGTGCGGGCCGCGCCGGCTAAAATCCGGCTCTGTACGCGACCACGTGATCGGCTGCCGGTTCATCAACGGCCATGGTGAGATCATCAAGGCGGGCGGAACGGTGATCAAGAATGTCACGGGTTTCGACATTCCCAAGCTGATGTGCGGCGCGTTCGGCGCGCTGGGTGTCCTGACCGAAATCACGTTGCGCGTTCTGCCGCGCGCGAAACGCTCGGCGACATTGGTCCTGCACGATCTGCCGCCGGAAGAAGGCCTCGGCGCGCTCATTGTCGCGGCACAAACACCAATCGACGTGACGGCACTGGCATATTTGCCCCACTCGGCCACCGGATTACTCGCGCCGTCCGCGCATGGCTCACGGGGCGCAGCACTGGTCCGGATTGAAGGAACGGCCTCGGCGATTGACGAGAAAATCGGTCTATTGCGCGAAAGATTTCCCAAAACAGAACTTGCGCTGCTGGGTGATGAAGAAACGGAAACCGTATTTCGCAATATCGGCCATGGCTCGCTGTTTGGCCACGATGGCGATATTTGGCGCCTGTGTGTGCCGACTTTTCGTGCCGCGCGCGCATACGCGGAAGCCAGAGCTGAGCTCTGGTACGCGGATTGGGCGGGCGGGTTGTTGTGGCTGCAACTCCCGGCGTCTGCCGAAATCGCGGAGCGTCTGCGCAGCATCACGGGTGAATTCGGCGGTCATGCCACACTGTTTCGGGCCCCGCCTGAAGCGCGGCGTGCGCTCGACGTGTTCGAACCGGAAGCAGCGGTGCGGTCCAATTTGACCAAAGCGATAAAACAGGCTTTCGATCCGGAACGCGTGTTCAATCGCGGCCGGATGTTCGAGTATTTGTAATGCGCACCAATTTCCATTCCGAATGTTTGAGCGATCCGCATGTCAAGGATGCGGAGCACGCGCTCAGGACCTGCGTCCATTGCGGTTTCTGCACGGCGACATGTCCGACTTACATCCTCCTCGGTGACGAACGCGATTCCCCACGCGGCCGCATCATGCTGATGCAGCACATGCTGGAGAGCGGTGGCGCCCCGAATGCCGAGACGGTGCGCCATCTCGATCGCTGTCTCTCATGTCTCGGCTGCCGCAGCGCCTGCCCTTCGGGGGTCGACTATTCCGCGCTGATCGATCAGTCGCGCATCCATATCGAACGGCATTACAGGCGCCCGGTTTCGGAGCGGGTGTTTCGCGATTTCATTCTGTTCGTGCTGACGCGCCCCAGGCTGTTTGCGGCGCTGTCAGTCCTTGCCCGTGGCTTTGCTCCAATTGTGTCGCGTATTCCGGGCCGCATTGGTGCAATGGCGGACAAAGCCGCCAAACGTCCCCCCACCCGAAATTTGCTCCGCAAATTTCGACCTCCCCACCAGGGGGATGTTATCGGTGGTGCAAGTCCGGGCGCGAGCGGATCTAACGGCGGGCGACGGGTTCTGCTTCTCCCCGGCTGTGTGCAGCGGGCGCTGGCGCCGGAGATTGATTCAGCGGTAACGCGCGTGCTCTCGCGCCAAAGCGATCACGTTGAATCCTTACCGCAAAGCGGATGCTGCGGATCATTAGCACTGCATCTCGGGAAAGCGGACATGGCCAGGCAGCAGGCGCGCGCTCTCATTCGCGCCTGCGAAGCTGCGGGCGGGGCCCACGCCATCCTGATTTCCGCCAGCGGCTGCACGGCTTTCGTGAAGGATTACGGCAGGCTCTTTGCCGATGATCCGGAATGGAAGGTTCGTGCAGAAAAGCTTGCCGCAAAAGCCCGCGATTTTGTCGAACTGGCCAAACCGGCCGCGTCGCCTTCGCCCACAGCGCAAGGCGGTCCGGCGATCGCTTTTCATCCGCCATGTTCGTTGCAACACGGCCAGCGCATTTCCGGGCTCGGCGAAAAACTGCTCCGCGCGGCCGGTTTTACGCTGGTGACGATTCCGGATGCTCATCTGTGCTGTGGCTCGGCGGGAAGTTACAGCCTGTTGCAGCCGGAGATCGCCGAGCAGCTGCGCTCAAAGAAATTGGCCCACATAAAATCCGCCGGTGCGGAGATGATTGTTTCCGACAATGTCGGCTGCCTGTCGCATCTCTCCGGCGAATTACCCATGTTCCACATCGCCGAAGTGCTGGACCAAACCTTCAGTAGCGATGGATTGCAGTAACTATACAATCCATTGCACCGCCTCGAAGAATTCACTTAATTTGCACGTAATTTGCACGGGATTGGACAAACCCGCAGTCACGCCTTCTCTGTAGGCTCAACGGTCTGACGGCCTTTGAATCGGGGAGGTATCGATGCGTAAGATTCTAAAGAGCGGAGCCGCGGCGCTGATGCTCACCTCGATGTTCGCGGATATAGCCGCGGCGGAGCAGTCGGCAGGCTGCGCATATCCGGTGGACATGTACGCGGTGCGTGCGGCTGCGATCCAACAGAATCTCATGGTCGCTGCCTCATCCTGTCACGCCGCTCCGGAATACGACCGGTTTCTCACACGATACCACCGTGGACTTCAGGCCTCAGATCATCGGCTCGGAGCGTTCTTTCGGCGGCTATACGGTCAATCCGGCACGGCCAGATACCAGGCGTTCAAGAAACGGCTTGCCAACGCGTCATCGCTCCAGAGCCTCAACAGGCACCCGACTTATTGTGCCGATGCCGAGGCGAGTTTCGATCTCGCATTGAGCCACCGCAGGATGTCACTGACGGCATTTCTCGCCGCCCGACCCAGCCGGGCCGAAGAAGATTTTTCCCCCTGTGTGATCGTCGCAGCGCCAAACAGCCACCGTACAGGTGATACCTAACCGGCGTCGCAACGTAGCAGATCGAGCTTTTGCAGGACCGGTTGGTCGCTGACACGCAACAGAATGGATTCCTCACTTGCGCAATGGCTGTGCGGCCGCCACGCGGGGACTGCGATGACATCGCCGCGCGACCAGACAAAGCTTTCGCCGTCGATCACCGATGCACCGCAACCTTGCGCGACGGCATAGATGTTATTGGCCGTTGTGCGGTGCGGCGCAGTTTCCACACCGGATGACAGAAGCATCATGTGCAGGGAAATACTCGCCATCGCGGGTGCGCCCAATTCGATTTGAGTCGCGTAAGAACCTGACGGTGTTTGTGGCGCGTCACTGAGGCGGCGCAGAGTGTCTTCCCAACCAAAGCGCATCGGCGATTGCGTCGTCGTCCTGGTCACCGGCTCGTAGGCTTCCGGATGTGGCTCGAAGAACATCGGCTCAAGCGCATGGATTAGCGGTGTATCGAGAAAATCGATCCAATAGGCCGGCGCCGAAGATTCGTTGCCATGACCGTGCCAGCACCAGTTGGGGGTCAGCAACACGTCGCCCGGCCGCATCATCAGCTTCGCGCCGTCAACGATTGTGTACGCGCCATCTTCGGCATCGACGACCAGACGTAACGCATTCGGCGTATGCCGGTGCGAACGCGCTTTCTCCCGCGGTAAAATCATCTGATAGGCGGCGAGCAGCGTGCGTGTGGTCGCATAATCATTCCCGGGAATGGGATTGAACAGGATCAGATTGCGACGTTCCGCAAGCTCGGTGTTGATCAACCGTCCTGCCGCGGTGAGCGCCGCCTTCGCCTGTGCGTAGCGCCAGTGAAACGGCACAAAAGTTTTACGCGGCTCATCCCACAAAGACGGAGTCGGCTTGTTCCAGCCCGGGCCGGTGCTGAGCGGCTTCAGCAGCGCGTATAGTTCATCGAGGCTGCCAGCCTGCATCAGATCATCTGTCATGCCGCGCCTCGTACAATGTCGATGATGCGCTGCGGATCCGCCGGAATGTCATCGCCGCGCCAGCAGACATGTCCATCAGGACGCACCAGGACAAGGCAGTTGCCGTACAAATGCAAAATGTCATCCGATGGAATCACCGCGCCGTAAAGCGGCAGTCCGGCAGCCTCCGCGGCGTCGAGCCATGGAGGCGGGCCCGGGGCATTCCGGCCCAAATGCAACAAAGTGAATCCGCGCCCGAACAGATCGAGTGTCGAACGCTCCTGCGTCAGCCACGCATGTGGCGCGCGATGTCCCGGACGCGCGGTTTGCTCATAGGTGGTTACGGCATCGGGCGGCTCCGGCGTGCCGTCGGAAATGATTATCGGTGAGTTCTCGTAGCGATAGCCGAGATGGATTCCGATGGAGAACCATTCCCGTTTCATCATCTCGGTATAAGCTCGGCCAAATATCTCGCGTGCCGCATCACCGTCTGGGCCCGGAAGGAATGCCTCGGGCGGCGGCTTCATTTTCCGCGGGCTCAGCATGCGATTCAGATTGCCGCTGGCTTCGCGCACATTCCGGATCGCTACCGGACGGCGCTCAATATCGTAGGAGGCGAGCAGATTTTTGCCGCCCCACCCATTCAACACCGCGGCAAGTTTCCAGCCCAGATCGACCGCATCCTGTATTCCCATATTCATGCCGAAGCCGCCGGTTGGCGAGGTCAGATGCGCCGCGTCGCCGGCAAGGAAGACTCTGCCAGCACCAAATTGATCGGCGACGAGCTCGCGCCGGACCCAGGGCAGTATCGACAGAATCTCGAAGTCGAATGGTTTGCCGAAGGCGGTAATGATCGCGGCGCGGATTTCTGCTTCCGTGTAGGCCCGCTTTTCCTCACTCCCGACAATCGAAATGCGAAAACGATCACGTCCATTGATCGCGACAATCGTGGCGAATGTCCCTTCGGGCCGGATGATGATGAAACGGTAGAATTCGCCTTTATCGTGCAGATGATTGAATTCGGGAGAGCGGAAGATTGCATTTGTGGTGTAGGTCAGCGCCGGATTACCGGTCATCGGAATATCGAGTAACTGGCGCACCGTGCTGGCGGCGCCATCCGTGCCGACGAGATAATCCGCTTCGATGGTCTCTTCGCCGCAATCGGTCATGACGGTTGCCGTCACACCTCCGGCATCCTGCGCGAATCCGGTCAGCTCAGTGCGGTAGCGCAGTTCAACATGGGGAAATGAGCGGACAAAGCGCGCGAGAACGGGATCGAACATGTCCTGCGGGCAGCGCTCGCGCTTTTCGGGGCTTTGTGGCGGACAGGGCTCATCGTTCAGCGTCGGAAAAGGCTCGCGGCCAAATTCAAAGCCGGTGACCGCAGAAACCCAGATGTAGTCCTGCCGGTAATCGCGAGGATATGGCGAGTTGCGCACCCAATCGGCGATGCCCCAGCGGCGGCAAAACTCCATGGTACGAACGCCGACCAGATCCATACGCGGCTGGACAATCGCGCCATCGGTTTTTTCGATAATCGTGCAGGAGATTCCACGCCAGCCAAGATCGCCGGCGAGCGCGAGTCCCACCGGTCCCGCGCCGACGATCAGAACACTGGTCCGTTTCACTTGCTCGCGCGTCGCAGCACGTATTCGAAGACGCCCTTGTGGATGTCGGGGCGGCTGGCATAGGCGCCCTTGGTCTTCGCCTGCTCCGGATCGCCGACCCGTTTCGGGCCGCCCGCCCATTCTGCCATCAGTTGCAAATGGCAGGCCTGATTGAGCTTGAGCGCCAGCCACACCGCTTCCTCGATCGTCTTTGCGGCCGTGACGATGCCGTGATTGCGCAGCAGCAGCGCGCCGTAGCTTCCGAGCGTCCGCGCCACCGCCTGTCCGCGCGCTTTGGTGATGATCAGCTCGGTGGTTTCCTCGAATACCGGCAGGCCGTTGGCGAAAAATGCGCCGTCATTCGACACCGACAACAGCGGTTTGCCGAGTGAGGAAAACGCCACGGCATAGGATGCATGGGTGTGCACCACCGCCACGCAATCCCGCCGAGCGCGCAGCACTTCGGAATGGATGAAAACTTCGTTGTGCCGCCCGGCACTTCCCTCGACCTTTTCACCTTCGAGATCGACGGTAATGATGTTGTCATCCGTCATCTCTTCGAGACCGATGCCCGCGGGCTTCATCAGGAAACGGTCTGGCTGGTCCGGTAATCGCAGCGAGACATGGCCGGCGACGTAATCGCCCTGCCCCTCATGGGCGAGCACTCGCCCGGCATCCGCCAGCAGGCGCTTCAGGCTGCGCAAGTCAGTGCCGCGCCAATGCGGAACGTGACGCCATTTCGCGCGCCGATTCCGGAGTCATCGACCGTTCCAGCATGAAAGTTGCAGCCCCCGCGGCCAGCATCGGCAGGGCCGCCACGATGAAAATCGTTTGCAGCGGCGTGTGCAGATAGATCAGGTAGCCGGCAATCGCGGGTCCCATCAATGCGCCAATACGTGCCGCCGCGAAGGCCGCGCCGGTTCCGGTCGAACGTATGAACGTTGGATAGATCATGCTCGAAATTGCATTCAGACCGATGCCGCCGCTCAGCACGAGAATTCCCGCCGCCAATGAGACGCCCCGGGCAACATTGATATCGGCACCCGCCACCAGACCGAGCGCGGCAACCGGCAATGCGCCCAGCAACATCGCCCACGTCACCATCGGGATTCCGCGCTTATCGAGAAGATATCCGACACACCACGCAAAACCGGCGCCCGCCTGAAACAGCGCGGACGTCCTCTGCGCGGCCGGGATCGACATGGCGTTTGAATATTCCGAGAACAGGGTCGAAAGCCACGATGACAGAAAGAAGTGGGTGACAAAGGACAGGCCCAGCGCAAACCACAGGAACAGGGTCATGGCGCTGCGGCTCTCGGTGAACAGGTGCTTCACCGGAACGCCCTTTTTCGCGGTTTCATGAATGACGAATTGCGTATCGGATGCGAATGCCGCGCCTGGCCTTAGTTTGCGGGCGTATTTCAGGATGCGATCCTTTGATCCCTTCTTCAGTACCAGGTAGCGAACCGATTCCGGCAGTGCCGCCAGAAGCACGATGCCGATGATGATACTGACGACGCCACCGACCAGGAACACGGATTTCCAGCCGTAATTCGGCGTCAACGCCGCGGCGAGAAATCCGCCCCCGGACGATCCGCCGGTATATCCAAGATACAACAAGGTCACCTTCAAGCCGCGCGTCCTGGTCTGGGCGTAATCTGCCATCAGCGAAATCGCCATCGGCATTCCGCCGCCGATGCCGAGCGCGGAAATGAACCGCAAAACCGATAGCTGCACGAGGTTGGTGGCCAGTGGCAGTGACGCCGTGAAGATGCCGAAAACGAATATGGCGAGGAGAATGGCGGTCCTGCGTCCATAGCGGTCGGCCAACATGCTGAACGCGATCGAACCGATCATCCAACCGAAGATGTTGATGTCGAAGACCGGCGTCATCATTGCGCGCTGGATGTGCCAGTCCTTGATGATCGCCGGAGCCGCATAGTTCAGCGATTGCTGGTTGAAGCCATCGACCAGCATGACAAGGCAGCACATCAGGAATATCGACCAGGCGAACCAGGTCCTCTCCTGCCCCTCCACGACGTCTACGATATTGACGACTTCGCGCTCCGCCATACCGGACTCCGCCCAAACCTTTTTGTTAGCCGGAGCCTATCTGAGCTCCCGGTGACCTCCAAGAGCTGCCACACAAGCTCCGGATGATGTCAGAAGTCGGGCTTGGCGGCGATTGGCCCCTGCCGCGGAGCGCCGGTTTCAAGTATGGTGGTATTGGTCAGCGACGGCGGGTCGTCGCAGATCATTTCCGGCCAGTTGGACTGCGGACGGTAGGTCACCAAACCTGTATATGGCCGTGTAAACATTTTCGGGTCATCAACCGTAACCTCAACCTGCAGGCCCTTGTGACTCGTATCAGGATCGAAAATTCCGCCATAGGCGTCTTCCTTAGCCACCGGCGCTTTGGTGAATTCGTGATGGTGCGCCACCATCGCGTCTTCGGCGGCTTTTCCGTCGATCAACCGGTACCGCTCGGTGACATGGAGCGCATCACTGCGCGGTGTGCCGTAGCGGTCAATCACCGGCCATTTGCCAGGCTTGATCCCGACTGTATCGACGACCAGCGTGTCGCCTTCGTAATGGCCGGTCGAGTCCCCAACATAGGTGGGGACGAGCGGATTCGGGTGCGATGAATTCAGGCGGATGTGCCGGATCCGCTGGCCATTCGAATAAATCAGGACGACTTCGTCCGGCCGCTGTAGCAGCATCATCTCAAGCTGAATGATCATTGTGAATGGCGGCGGCTCCGGCCAGCACTGGTTGTGCGGATCCGGAATGGACTGCCCGGTCATGGAGAATTCGCCATGCGCCTTGAGAATGGCCGAAGCCGCCGGTGTCAGCAGCGGGCTGTTATAATCGGCCAGCCGCCCGGCGTCGTCATCGATCGTACCGTCCTTTTTGTGCAGCGTGTTGCCGATCAGGACCGGCCCCGTCGGCGGTTGTTCGAGATTGAAATTGCTGCGCCCCCACTCGCCCGACAAATCAGGCACGCTCGGGCCATTGGCCGCCGTGGCGCCGCTCACAACGAGCAGCGCTCCGGCGGCAATGAGGCCCGACAAGCCGCGCGCAGGCGACATGCGACTCAGAAATCCCGCTTCTGCGCGACCGGAACGTCGCGTGGACCGGCGCCGAGATCCAGCAGAGTGGTGTTGGTGAGCGACGGCGGATCGGCGCAGACCATCTCCGGCCAGTTTGTGAACGGCCGATAAGTCACCAAAGCGTCCCACGGCTGGGTGAACATTTTCGGATCGTCAACCGTCATCGAGACCTGCAGCCCTTTATGGGCCGGGTTAAGATCAAAGGCCCCGCCATAGGCGTCGAATTTCGGAATCGGTCCTTTGTTGAACAAATGGCGATGCGCCGCCATTGCGTCGAGCGACTCTTTACCGTCGATCAGCCTGAACCTTTCGATGACATGCATCGCGTCGCTGTGGGGCGTGCCATAGCGGTCAACCACGGGCCATTTGGTCGGCTTTATTCCGACCGTATCGACGACGAGTGTGTCGCCTTCATAATGGCCCACGGAATCGCCGGCATAGGTGGGCACCACCGGCTGATGATGCGGAACATTCAGCGGAATATGACGGACCCTCTGATCGTTGGAGTAAATGATCAGAACTTCGTTCGGCCGCTGCACCAGCATGAATTCAATCTGGATTGACTCCGCGAATGGCGGCGGCTCCGGCCAGCACTGGTTATGCGGATCGGGTAGCGACAGTCCTGTCATTGTGTATTTGCCATGGGCTTCGACGATGGCGGAGGCAGCAGGCGTCAGCAGCGGACTTTTATAGTCGGTCAGCCGGCCGAGATTGTCATCGATCAACCCATCCTTGCCGCGCAGCGTGTTGGTCATGATCTTCGGGCCGGTCGCCGGCTGCTCAAGATTAAGATTGCTGTGGCTCCACTGGCCGGAAAGGTCGGGAATTGAATCCTGGGCCGTCACCGGGCCGGCGACGGTCAAGAGACCTCCGGCAAGCAGAGCACCAATAGATGTAGTTTTCAGATTCATTGTTAAAATCGCTCCATTGCCCGGCACGCCCGGAGTTTAACCGATTGCTTCACGAAAAACAGGCGCAAACCCAGTGTTGTACCCCTGCGGTTTGACCATGCAAGCACTTGGGCTTAATCATTGTGCGACAGATTTTCGGCTGATCGCCGGCCCTTGCCGAGTGCGAATCGCCTCCGGGACCAGCAAAGGAGCATGACCATGAAGAAGCTAGTTTTGGAGACGACTGCCCCCTTCCAGGGTTTGCCCGAATTGGTCGCCTTTGACGAAGGTCTGTTCGAAGCAGAAGGCCTGCAAATCGAATGGGCGGACCGCGAAAAAGGCGTCGAAAAGAAGACCGAAACCGCCATCACCAGCCAAAAAGGCCAGAACCCGTTTTCCAGTCATGGCCGCCTGTTGGAGCAGGGCAAAGCCGACATGTACAACGCTTGCGAGTGGGGCAATTACTGCCGCGTGCAGGATACCGGGGTTGGTTCGCGGCAGCTCGGCCGCCGCGGGATCGTCACCTATGCCGCGATTGTCGTGCGTCCGGAGTCGCCGGTGTTTACCGCGCAACAACTTGCCAATCGCAGTGTCGGCGTGCCGTTCTATTTCGGCACTCATTACCTCGCGCTGCACCTGCTCGAGGGTTTTCTGCCGCGCGAACTGATCAAAGTCTGCAAAGCGCCAAACGGCTCACGCTTCCGTTTCGATTCCATGATGCGCGGTGAGCTCGAAGCCACGACGCTTACCGAACCGTACATCACGCTCGCGGAAAAGAAGGGTTGCCGGACGATCTGCTCGGCCTTCTATCACGGTACAGAAGTGGCGTCGGATCGCGTCGATGCGGAGACCTATGGCGCATTCAACCGCGCCGTGCGCAAGGCCGTCGCGCTGATCAATGCCAACAAGAAAGCCTATCTGCATTATTTCATCGACTATCATAAAGCGAAGGATCCGGAGATCGGGACGCTGAAACCCGAAGATATCCGGGAAAGCCGCATCGTGGTTTGCGATCCGGCGCCAATTCCGCTCGACGAAATGCAGCGGACGCTGGAATGGTTGAAGAGCTGGGGCATGCTGGAGCAGACAGACTCTCCGCTCGAACTGGTCAATATGCAGGTTCAGTCGCGCGCGCATGTAGCGGCCGGGCTGCACGCCTAATGTCATCGGAGCGCACGCGTGCCAGCGTGCGCTCTTTTTTTATCCGCCATTTGGAAGGTCGTGAGATGAAGGATTTCGGGCGTGCGGTTGCGTTCATGGCCGTCCCGGTCATGCTGATGCTGGGGGTCGGCCAGGCGCAGGCGGCAGACTCGGTTGCCGATTTCTACCGCGGCAAGACAGTGCAGGTATTGGTCGGGTTCGGTCCGGGCGGCGGTTACGATCTCTACGCCCGCACGCTCGCGCGCTACATGGGCCGTCATATTCCCGGCAATCCAACGATGGTGCCGCAGAACATGCCGGGCGCCGGCGGCGTCAAGGTCATGAACTATCTTTACAACGTGGCGCACAAGGACGGCACAGTCATCGCCACCTTCGCCCGCGGACTCGCGATCGAGCCGCTGTTGGGCCATGCCCAGGGCATGCAGTTCGACGCGACGAAATTCGGCTGGGTCGGTAGCGTCAGCAATGAAGTGTCGATCTGCGCCTATTGGGGTACGAGCGGCATCAAGACCTGGCACGACGTCGAAACAAAACCCTCGACCATCGGCGCGTCGGCGGCCGGCGCGGACAGCGAAATCTTCCCCACCGTGCTGCGCAACCTGTTCCATTTGCCGGCCAAGGTCGTCACCGGTTATTCGAACGGCGGCGCCGATATCGTGCTTGGCATGGAGCGCGGCGAGGTGGGCGGCCGCTGCGGCTGGTCGTGGAGCAGCCTCTTGAGCGAGAACAAGGCGCTGCTCGACAACAAGAAGATCAATATCGTTCTGCAGCTCGGCCTGGAGAAATTTGACGGCCTGCCGAATGTGCCCTCGGTGATGGATCTTCCAACCAGCCCGCAAAATAAGGCCGCGTTGAAACTGATCGTCTCGCGCCAGAGCATCGCAAGGCCATTCGCCGCGCCGCCGGGATTGCCGCCCGAACGGCTGCAGGCGCTCCGTGCGGCTTTCGATGCGACCATGAAAGATCCCGAATTCCTCGCCGAAGCCAAACGGCTGAATCTCGAGGTCCGGCCAGTCTCCGGCGGCGATGTCGAAACGCTGATCAGGGAGCTCTACGCAACGCCACCCGATGTGCTGAAGCTCGCCGCAAGCGCGGAAAAATCCTGACGGATGAAATCCGGCCCGCTGCGAATTGCCGGTGATGTCGGCGGCACATTCACGGATGTCGCATCATTCGATCCGTCGAGTGGCAGGCTCGCGCTGGGCAAGGCGCTCACGACACCCGATGTCCTGGTAAAGGGAATCGAGGCGGGAATCTTGAAGACCGGTTCTAACGCAGCCGATGCCGGTCTTTTCCTGCACGGTTCGACCATCGCCATTAACACAATGCTGGAGCGGACCGGCGCGCGCGCGGCGCTGCTGATCACCAAAGGATTTCGCGACATCTATGAAATCGGCCGGGTCAACCGTCCGGACTCGTACAATCTCTATTTCCGCAAGCACCAGCCGCTGATCCCACGCGTGGACCGGCATGAAGTGGATGAGCGCCTGCTGGCCAGCGGCGAAGTGCTGACCCCGCTCAATGATGCGGAGATTTCAGCGCTTGGCGAAAAACTGCGGCGCGAAGGCGTTGAAGCGGTCGCTGTGCTGTTCCTGCATTGCTATCGCAACCCGGCACATGAATTGCGCGCCAAACACATTCTGCAGGAAGCGATACCGGGCGCATTCATTACCGTCTCGCATGAGCTGTCGCAGGAATATCGCGAGTTCGAGCGTGCGTCCACGGTTGCGGCCAACGCCTATATCGGACCACGCGTCGCGGGATATCTTCGGGAGATCGACAGCCATTTGCGCGAACTCGGATTTGCCGGGGCATTTCTGGTCGTGCAATCGACCGGAGGTTTGTTCAGCTTCGAACAGGCGCAGCGTCAATGTGTGCGCATGCTGGAATCCGGTCCGGCCGCCGGTGTTGTGGCGGCGCAGGCGGTATGCCGTGACAGCCGGATCGATAACGCCATCGCATTCGACATGGGCGGGACAACTGCGAAAGCCGGCGTGATTTCGGAAGGGCAGGTGCTGACGACCGGCGCGGCCCTGGTCGGCGGGTATGAGACCGCGTTGCCGGTTCAGATTCCAATGATCGATATTGTCGAAGTCGGGACCGGCGGCGGCTCAATCGCTTTTGTCTCCGAAGGCGGTGCACTGAATGTCGGCCCGCGCAGCGCAGGCGCCGCACCCGGTCCGGCGTGTTACGGATTGGGCGGCGAGGAGCCAACTGTCACCGACGCCAATCTTGTGCTCGGGCGGCTCGGTGCAACGCGGTTCTTGGGCGGCGAGATGCGCCTCGATATTCGCGCGGCGGAGCGCGCGCTCTATGGCAAAATCGCCGGTCCGCTCGGAATGAATCTGATCGAGGCCGCGAATGGCATCGCGCAGATTGCGGTGACGCAGATGGCCTATGCGGTCAAAAGCGTCACGACTTCGCGCGGACTGGATGCCGGCAATTTCGTCCTCGTCGCGTATGGCGGCGCAGGCCCGCTGCACGCATCGGCGCTCGCGCGTGAGATCGGCATCCGGCGCGTTCTGATCCCGCGTGCTCCCGGGCACTTCTCGGCCATCGGCATGCTGTTCTGCGACCTCCGATATGATTACGTGCAAACGCGCTTCACCAAACTTGACGATCTCGACTTCGGCCAATTTGAAACCATCTTCGGCGAGATGGAAGGGCAAGGGCGGAGTGCCATCCAACAGGCAGGCGTACCCGCCGGCTCCGTGCAAATCTCCCGCGCGCTCGACATGCGTTATGTCGGTCAGGAGCATCTTGTCACCGTTGATGTTCCGCTCGAGCATTTCGAGCGGCAGGACCGGTCGGCGATCAAGGGACTCTTCGATCACATCCATCACACGCGCTATGGTACCTCGGCGCCGGGTGAGCGGGCCGAAATCGCCTCGCTCCGCAGCTCCGTGACCGGCCGGTTGGCCAAACCATCATTCGAAGATGTTGCGCATGGTGGAACGGAGCCCGTGCATGCCGCGCGGCAGGGTATACGGCCGGTCTGGTTCGGCGGTGCAACCGCGGAAACGGCAATTTTCGACCGCACCTTGCTGCAATCGGGAAATCGCATTTCTGGTCCGGCGCTGATCGAAGAACATGCCTCGACGACTGTGCTGTTTCCCGGCGATGAACTCACCGTCGACAGCAGCGGCAATCTCGTGATTGCGGTGGCTGGCGCATGACGAAATCTGTTGATCCGGTGCTGGTTGAAATCGTCCGCAACGGCGTGATGGCCGTCACGGAAGAGATGAAAACCAATCTGATGCGCACCGCCTACAATATGATCATTTATGAGGCGCTGGATTTTACCGTCGGGTTGTTCACCGCCGACGGGCAGACTGTTTCGATTGGACTTGGATTGCCGACTTTCATTCGCGGCATGGCAGAAACCATAAAGGCCAAACTCAAACATTTCGGGAAGGAGAATATCGAGCCGGGCGACATCCTGCTCACCAATGACGCTTACATCACGGGCAGTCATCTCAACCACATGACGTTTTCGCTGCCGATTTTCCACAACGGCGAGTTGATCGCGTTCGCCTGCTGCATGGCGCATTGGCAGGATGTCGGAGGTCAACTCGGCGGAGTCACGACCGATATATTTTCCGAAGGCATACAAATCCCGATTATCAAATATGCCCGCCGCGGCGTGGTGAATCAGGACCTCGTGGACATCATCCGCATGAATGTGCGGATTCCGGAGCGCGCCATGGGCGATCTGCGCGCCCAAATCACGGCGGTGAAAACCGGCGAAAAGCGCTTCCTGGAACTGGTGACGCGATATGGCCGCGCCGAAGTGCTGCAGGCGATCGCACTGATCATGGATCAGTCGGAAAAAGCAGCGCGGGCACGGACGCGGGGGATTCCCGACGGCGTCTATGAAGCGCAATCCTTCATGGATGACGATGGCGTCAATCTCGGGGCACCGATCCCGATCAAGGTGCGCGTGGAAGTCAAAGGCGACGAGATGACTGTCGACCTGAGCGACGTTTCGCGTCAGGTGCGGGGATTTTACAATTCCGGGATCACGACGGGCCATGCCTGCGCGCAGGTGGCATTCAAATGCCTGACTTCGCCGACCGATTATCCGATCAATGACGGATCGTTCCGCAATCTCACCGTGATTGTGCCACCCGGCCGCGTGGTGAGCGCAACACGCCCGGCGCCAATGCGCTGGTGGATGACATTTCCGATGACCGTCATCGACACGGTGTTCAAGGCTCTCGGCGATGCATTGCCGGACAAGGTGATTGCCGGACATCACGCCGATCTCTGCGTTTCACTGGTGCACGGGATCGACCCGAAGGACGGGAAATTCTTCCTCGCGCATATGGGGCCATTGGGCGGCGGCTGGGGCGCCAAACTGTCCGAAGACGGGATATCCGCGACCGTCTGCATCAATGATGGCGACACGCATAACAGCCCGCGCGAACAGCTCGAAGCGAAATATCCGCTGCTGATCGAACGCTATGCGCTGATCGAGGATTCCGGCGGACCCGGACAGCATCGCGGCGGATTGGGATGCGAAACAGTGATCCGCGCGCTTACCGATGTCACGATGAATGCCAGTATCGATCGCGCGCACTGCCTGCCCTGGGGTTTGCATGGCGGTCTCGAAGGCAGCGGCAATCAGGTTCTGCTGCGCCGTGACGGCGAATGGGACAAGGAACGCGCCAACGCCAAAGTCCTGACCGTGCAAATCAGGAAAGGCGATGCTTACGCGCTGCGTTCCGGTGGTGGCGGTGGCTTCGGCTCGCCGCTGAATCGCCCCGCCGAGCAGGTGCGCGAAGATGTCCGGCAGGGCTATGTCTCGTTACCGGCCGCGCGCGACTATTACGGTGTGGTGCTCGATCCGGACACGCTCGAGATCGATCAGGCCGGGACTGCAAAGGAGCGCACTGCTGCCGCTCCAGTGCACCAGAAGCGGGTCGCGGCGCAGGGGCAACCGGTGCGGCGGCTATCGGCTGCCGAACTGACGCAAAAGCCGCCGGGTCATGCGCCGATTCCGTGTCTTCGCATTTCCTGCTGCGGTATGGTCTCATTCCCATTCCTCGAGGATGAGCCGCAGAACTGAATCACTTCTCTCCGGCGGATGCGATCACGTCACGATACTGGCGGAGCTTTCGTTTGCGCTGCGCAGGCGCGGACGAGATCAGCCGCTCATATTGCTCACGTTGCTCGGCGGCCTCTGTATGCAGCCATTCGCGGAATGCCCGTAGGGCTGGATCATCTCTTCGAACCGGCCTGTAGGCCAGATACCAGCTCTCGTACTTCTTTCGCACGATCGGGAATGGCGAAACCAGGCGCCCACTCGCCAGCGCATCGCTCACATAGGGCAGTTGGGCAACCGCAACGCCTACTCCATCGAGCACAGCTTTGATTGCCATGGGCGAGCTCTCGAAAACCACTTCGCCACGGGGCTGAACCGGTTGATTCAAGCCTGCCGCATCAAACCACCATTTCCATTGGTCGCGGAGATGCGCGACCACGATTAATGTCGCGCGGTGCAGATCACGGGGATGCCGCAGTCCATTTGCGATCTCCGGTGTGCAGACTGGAACGAGCGTTGCAGGGAACAGCTCTTCGGCAACATAACCCGGCCAATCTCCGACGCCGCGGCGGACTGAACATGTCCAGTCATCGCGCAGCGGAAGCCGTTTCCCTCCGGTCGCCATGCGGAATTCGACTTCAGGATGTTTCCGGCTGAACGAGGTCAGCCGTGGAATGAGCCAGTTCAGCGCAAATGCCGGAGCAATGCCGGCGACCAGTACCGGACCTGATCGCATCGCCGCCACCTGATCGGCCAGCCGGTCAATGCCCTCAAACGCGACCGTCAGACCCGGCTGAAAAGCGCGGCCCTGATCGGTGAGCTCAAGCTCATTGGCGTGGCGGTGAAACAATGCAAATCCAAGCCGCTTCTCCAATAAGCGGACCTGCTGACTCACGGCAGCCTGGGTGACGTGAAGCTCCCGTGCAGCCAGCGTAAAGCTTCCGAGACGCGCGGCGGTCTCAAAGGCACGCAATCCATTGAGGTATGCAACGCCCCTCGCCATGGGACTGACCCCAAGTTTTACTTGCGCAAAGCATTAGATCATATCGCTGGCCCACAATACCATTTCATCCACAATCGCGCGACAAGTACCGCTTTCTGGATTCCAGAGGGGTCCGCCGCTTCATGTCCGCCAGCCATAGATTATCTGTGGCTCTGTTCCGCCCGGGGCACAGACTGACGCCGGCCGTGAAATGAATTTCGCCGCGCCGTTCATCCGCCGTCCGGTCGCGACATGTCTCCTGATGGCGGCGATTGCGCTGCTTGGGCTGGCAGCCTTTCCACGCCTCGCTGTCGCTCCGCTGCCGCAGATCGATTTCCCGACGATTCAGGTCACCGCCACTCTCAGCGGTGCGAGCGCCGACACAATGTCCACATCGGTCGCCGCGCCTCTCGAGCGGCAGTTGGCGCAAATTGCCGGCGTGACGGAATTGACATCGTTCAGCGCACTTGGCGCGACGGGGATCACTGTCCAGTTCGATCTGGAACGCAACATCGATGCGGCCGCGCAGGATGTCCAGGCTGCAATCACAGCGGCAGGCCGGACCTTGCCGCAGACCATGACAACCCCACCCACTTACCGGAAATTCAATCCGGCCGACGCACCCATACTGATGTTGTCGGTCCATTCGGATTTGCTGCCGGTGATCACGGTCGATGAGTACGCCGACAATTATCTGGCGCAGCAGATCGCTCATGTGCCCGGCGTTGCCCAGGTCTCAATTGGCGGCGAACAGCGGCCTGCCATCCGGATTCAGGCCGATCCCGCGAAGCTGGCCGCGAGCGGAATGACCCTGGAAGATCTTCGTAGCGCCGTCGTAAATGCCACCAGTAACGCCGCAAAGGGCGCAATGATCGGAGCAAAATCCAGCTTCACCATTGTGTCCAATGACCAGATCACCGAAGCGGCTGAATACAACAATCAGATCATCGCTTACCGGAACAATGGACCGGTTCGGATCCGCGACATCGGCCGCGCAATTGCCGCCCCGACCGACCGGTATTCGGCTGCGTTTGACAGAAACCGGCCTGCAATCCTGCTGAGTATCTACAAACAGCCCGGCGCCAACATCATCGACACGGCGCAACGGATCCGCGCCCTATTACCCCGCCTGACGGCAAATCTGCCACCTGCAATTTCCGTGACGACCCTTCTCGATCGCACCGGCACCATTCGCGCATCGGTTCTCGACACCGAATTCACTTTGGCGTTCACCATACTGCTCGTGGTTGGCGTTCTGTTGCTGTTCCTGCGCAGTGGACGTGCTGCCGCGATCTCCGGCGCGACGATAGTGCTCGCACTGCTCGGTGCATTTGCAGCCATGTATGCGCTGCACTTCAGCCTCGACAATCTTTCCCTGATGGCACTGACCATCGCGGTTGGCTTTGTCGTGGACGATGCGATCGTCGTCATCGAGAACATTCACCGGCACATGGAAGGCGGGGCGTCGGCGATGGACGCCGCACTGACCGGTACCCGCCAAGTTGTGTTCACGGTCCTCTCCATCAGCATCTCTTTGGCCGCGGTATTCATTCCACTGCTGTTCATGGGTGGAATCATGGGCCGGCTGTTCCGCGAATTCGCACTCACGATTACCGCCGCAATTGCGGTTTCCGTGTTTGTATCGCTGACCCTCGCCCCGATGCTGTGCGGCCGCAATCTTGCCCCGGCGGTTTCTGCCGGAAAGTGGCTTCCCGCGTTGCAACGCCTCTATGGGCAGACGCTGGATGCAGCGCTGCGAAATCGGGGCCTGACGCTCGGCGCGTTTGTCACGGCTGTTGTGCTCACGATTCTCCTGGCAATCGAAATTCCGAAGGGTTTTCTGCCCATTGAAGACACCGGAATGATCCAGGGGCTGGCGGAAGCTGGCGAGGGCGTTTCACCGGAAGAAATGATGCGTCTGCAACGGCAATTGGGGCAAATCATTCTTCGTGATCCCGATATCGTCGGGCTTGCCTCGCAAACCGGCAGTACCGGCGTCAACGGCAATGCCGAGACGGCGAACACTGCGCGTTTCTTTGTTGCCCTCAAGCCGCGTGGCGAACGCGACAGTACCGCCACCCAAATCATCGCACGGCTGCGGCCGCAGCTTGCCCGCGTACCCGGCGTGACGCTGGCATTGAATGCAACCCAGGACATCGCTCTTGGAGGCCGGGCATCTCGCGGCAATTTTCAGTTCATCCTGAAGGATACGAATGTCGCGGAACTGATCACATGGTCGGCGCGCCTGATGGACCGGCTCCGCACGCTGCCGGAAATTACTGACGTGCTTAGCGACTTGTTTGCCGATGCACCCCAGCTGCGGCTGGCGATCAACCGTGATCGTGCAGCGACGTTCGGGATTTCACCGGATGCAATCGACCAGACGCTGGATGACGCTTTTGGACAGCGGCAGGTCACGCAGTATTTCACGCAATTGAACACGTACTGGATCGTGCTGGAGGTTGCGCCGGAACAGCAGGGTTCTTTCGCGACCCTTGATCGCATCTATCTCAAGTCACCGCTGACCGGTGCAGCAGTGCCCCTTTCCACCTTCGTATCCGTCGCCACCACTCCCGGGCCCCTTTCGGTCGCACACGACGATCAGTTTCCGGCAGTGACGATGTCGTTCAACCTGCAAAATGGGGTGGCTCTGGGCGAGGCGATTGCGGCCATTCAGAGGGGGGCGAATGACATCGGCATGCCGCCAACCGTCACCGGCGTCTTTGTCGGAAACGCGCAGGCATTTGAAGCAGCGCTCCCCGACGAATTCATCCTGATCGCAGCCGCGCTGGCAGCCGTCTACATTATTCTTGGAATTCTCTATGAGAGTTTCCTGCACCCCCTCACTATCCTGTCCACCCTGCCTTCGGCGGCACTGGGTGCATTGATCGCACTTCGTATCGCCCATATCGATTTGTCGCTGATCGGCATCGCCGGAATCCTGCTCCTGATCGGGATCGTCAAAAAGAACGGAATCATGCTGGTCGATTTTGCCATTGCGGCCGAACGCGAGCGGGCAATGTCATCCGAGGCGGCAATCCGCGAAGCCTGCCTGTTGCGGTTTCGCCCTATTTTGATGACGACGACTGCAGCGCTCCTTGCTGGAATGCCGCTCGCGTTGTTCAGCGGGACCGGTTCGGAGCTGCGTCAGCCTTTGGGCTATGCCATGGTCGGGGGGCTCGCGCTCAGCCAGCTTCTGACGCTGTACACGACACCTGTCGTGTATTTGTATCTCGACGGGCTTCGTTCCGGCTCGTGGCGCCGCTCCGCCGCATCACAAGAGGAGATGGTAAGCGATCAGCCGCCTGCTCCGGAGGCGCAGCCGCAAGTGTGCGACTCACAAGCGGATTCTGCAGGTTGACAACACCGGATTGAATGCGGCGCCCCTTGCGTGAAGACAAAAAACGCGCATCCTGTTTGGTGATTGCTTGAAATGATCCGAATGGCCGCGGTTTCTGACGTCGCCACGATTGCCGCTGACGACCATATCGCTTCCGATATGGCGGCGCGCATCGAGCGCCTGCCCCTGACATCCTGGCAAATCAGGGCGCGCATCATCATCGGCAGCGCCACCTTCTTTGATGCCTTCGACGCACTCGCAATCGCTTATGTGCTGCCGGTTGTGGTGCTGCTCTGGCATCTGTCGCCGCAACAGGCAGGAATCCTGATCTCCGGCGGATTTTTCGGACAATTGTTCGGCGCGCTTTTTTTCGGGTGGTTTGCCGAGCGCTTTGGCCGGCTGAAATCGCTGATGGGCTCGATTGCGATTTTTGGCGCGCTCAGCCTCGCCTGCGCCTTTTCCTGGAGTTACCTGTCGCTGCTGGTTTGCCGGATTGCGCAGGGCTTCGGTCTCGGCGGCGAAGTGCCGGTGGCTGCCACTTATATCAATGAGCTTGCCCCAGCGCGGGCGCGCGGGCGATTCGTACTGTTGTTCGAACTGGTATTTCCGTGCGGCATTCTTGCCGCGTCGGTGCTGGGGCTTTGGCTGGTGCCGAATCTCGGCTGGCAGGCAATATTCATTGCCGGCGCGCTGCCGTCGCTGCTGGTTTTCGTGCTGCAGCGCCTGCTGCCGGAAAGCCCGCGCTGGCTGGCGGCGAAGGGGCATCGCGCCGAAGCCGAAGCGGCGATGCGCGTCGTCGAAACCGGGACTGAGCGTGCATTGCGGCGCGAACTCCCCGCGCCGCAATTGTCGGTGCCGGCGCCGCTGAAGAGCAGTTCGTGGTCCGATCTGTTCGGGCCCGTCTACATGCGGCGGACAATGGTCGTGTGGGTGATCTGGTTCGCAACCTATTTCGTGAATTACGGGCTCGCCACCTGGATGCCGACTCTGTACCGCACGGTGTTCCACCTGCCGCTGGGGACCGCGCTGCGTTATCAGCTGATCACCAATGTCGTGACCCTGTTTTCCAGTTTTGCCTGTGCGATGCTGATCGACCGCACCGGCCGGCGCGCATGGTTCGCGGCGGCTTTCACCGGTTCCGCCGCGGCGCTGCTTGCCCTGTGGTACACGGGTGCAGACACTGCGCTGCATGTGTTGCTGCTCGGCACGTTGAGCAATATGTGCATCGGCACGATGTCGCTCGCGGTCTATCTGTACACACCTGAGCTTTATCCGACTCGCACGCGCGCACTCGGCGTCGGTACGGCCACCGCCTGGCTGCGGCTGGCTTCCATCATCGGCCCGAACATCGTGGGCGTGCTGGTTGCGCGCTCCGACCTGGCATCGGTGTTTCTGGTTTTCGGCCTCGTCGCCTTAAGCGCCGCCGTGGTGGTGCAACTCTTTGCGGTGGAAACGAAGAGCCGGGTGCTGGAAGAGATTTCGCCCTAGCTGGCGCACTCATCCGCTCTGAGTTAAAGAATCCTCGGCCGCATGGGGGCAGAGTCGTCGTGAGTTCGGCTGAACTGATACATTCGGAGCCGTCGGGTGCGGCGATGCGGGCGATGGCCGAGGTCACCCGCGAGAACCGAAGCCTGTCGAGAGGCATCCGGATTTTTTCGGTTCATTTTGTGCTCTATGCCGCGACTCTTGCTGGGGCGATTGCGCCGCTGCCGGCCGCGGTCAGCCTTTCTTGCGCCATCGCGAACGGATTCCTGATCGGACTGCTTTTCATCATTGGTCACGATTGCGGGCATAACAGTTTCGTCCCCGGCACCACCTGGAATCGCTGGCTTGGACGGGTCGCATTCGTGCCCAGCGCACATTCGTTGAGCCTGTGGCGGTTGTTCCACAACGAGCGTCACCACGCGCGGACAAATCTCAAAGGTTTCGATGATGTCTGGACGCCGATGAGCCCCGGCGAATACGCCCGCGCGCCGTGGTGGCGCCGTGTGCTGGAGCGAATCTATCGCGGCCCGGCCGGACCGATCCTGTACTATTATAAGGCATTCTGGCCGCACCACGTGCTGCTGCCGCTGGCGCCCGAGGTTCGCAAAGACTGGAAGCGGCATTTGCCCGATACCACTTTTGCAGTGACGGGTCTGTTGCTGACGATTTCCCTCCTTGCGACCGCCGGAAAAATCCTCACGCCGGAAAACTCGCTGCTGCACGTGTTGCTGTTCGGCTGGGCGATACCGTTCGCGCTGTGGAATTACCTGATGGCGCTGACCGTCTACGTGAACCATACGCATCCGGCGATTCCATGGTTCGACAGTGAGGAGGACTGGAGCAAGTGCCGGTCGCTGGCCCCGCACACGGCGTCGGTGGAGATGCCGGTCAACATCATGCCGCTGTGGACCAACCTGCTGCTGCACAACTCACATCATGTGCAAACCGGAATACCTGTCTATGCAATGCCGAAAGCGGAAGCCGCGCTGAAGACCGGCTATGCGCATCTGTTGGAATACCGGCTGACTCCGCGCAGCTATTTTCAGATTTGCAGGATCTGCAAACTGTTCGACTATCGGCGGATGTGCTGGACGGATTTTTCCGGCCGGCCGACCACTGGGCGGCTCATTCCGCAGCCCGTCTGACTTCCGCATCCCGGATCAAGCCGAGGATGTGGCTCGGTGATGCCGGCGCTTCGCTGAGCTTGACGCCGAAGGGCTGCAGCGCGTTCTCCACTGCCGCGATGATCGCCGCGATGGCCGGAATCGTTCCGCCCTCGCCTGCCCCTTTGACGCCGATCGGATTCAACGGTGACGGGGTTTCCATGTGATGCAATTCGACGGTCGGCACATCGGTCGAACCGGGCAGCAGATATTCGCCGAAATTCATGTTCAGGGGCTGCGCATTGTCGTCATAGATCATGCGCTCGAACAGCGCATTGCCGACGCCGTGCGCGACGCCGCCCTGCACCTGGCCTTCGACAACCATCGGATTGATGACCTTGCCGCAATCATGCATCACAATGTAGCGCAGGATTTCCACACCGCCGGTCTCGATGTCCACTTCGACTTCGGCGACATGTGTACCGTTGGAATAGGTCGACTGGTCGGGCGTGAAATAGGCGGTGTGCTCCAGTCCCGGAGCCATGCCGCCGGCCATCGAAACACCCGGCATACCGGCTGCGCGGAATGAAAGTTCGCGGAAATGCTTGCGCTTTTCCGGCTCATTGCGGACCTGCGCAAAACCGTTGCTGAGTTCAATCTCGCTTTCCTGGACCTGCAGCATGCCGGCGGCTATCTGCTTCATTTTCTTCGCCAGTTCCGCGGCCGCAAGATGCGCCGACGATCCGGCGTTCACGGCAGTCCGCGCCGCGAATGTGCCCATGCCGAACGCTATGCTCGCAGTGTCGCCGGTCACCACCGTGATGTCTTCGTAGTCCACGCCCAACTCATCGGCGACGATCTGGGACAGGACGGTCTTGTGCGATTGACCGTGCGGCGTCGCGCCCGTGTACATGCTGATCTTGCCGGTGGTCGAAATGCGCACCGTCACGCCTTCATATGGACCAAGACCCGTCGCTTCGACAGCATTGGCCATGCCAATGCCGATGAACCTGCCCTGTTTGCGCGCCTGCTGCTGCCGGGTTTGAAATCCCTCGTAATCGGCCGCATCCAACGCGGTCGCCTGGCATTTGGGATAATCGCCGCTGTCATAAGTGACCGGCCGGCCGTCGCGAAATACGATGCCGACTTTGTATGGCATCTGCTCCGGTTGCACGAGATTGCGCCGCCGGACTTCAGCGGGATCGAGCCCAAGTTCATGGGCGACGCGATCCATCAGGCGCTCCATGACAAAGACACCGGACGGACGCCCCGCCCCCCGCACCGGCGTGGTTGAGATTTTGTTCGTGAATGCGACAACGACTTCCATCTTGTAGCTCGGCACGACGTAGGGGCCGGGCACCGTGGTTGCCGCAATCCATGGCACTGTGAGGCCCCATGGCAGATAAGCGCCTTCGTCGTGGATCATCCGGCCGCGGAGCCCGAGAATTTTTGCGTTCTCGTCCACGGCAATCTCGAGATCCCAGTACGCGTCGCGCTCCTGATGGGTGGCGACGAAATTTTCGCGCCGGTCCTCGATCCATTTCACCGGCCGGCCCAGTTTCTGAGCCGCCACGGCAACGCAGGGATATTCCGGATACAGAACACCTTTGGGACCGAAGCCTCCGCCGACATCTGGCGTGATCACCCGGAGCTGATTGTCGTTGAGGTCGAGCTGATCGAGGAATTGCCGCTTTACGCGGTGCGAACTTTGCGAAGAGACATAGACCGTGAAGCAGTCGGTGACCGCATCGTAACTGGCCACCAGACCGCGGCACTCCATGAAAAACGGTCCACCGCGATGGGTTTTCAGATTCTCGGTGAAAATATGCTTGGCTTTGGCGAAGGCGGCGTCATTGTCGCCATGGCTGAACGGCACGCGGGCGGCCAGATTGGATGTTGTCCCGGCATGTACGAGAGGCGCACCGGGCGCGAGTGCGGCGCGGCAATCGGAGGCGGCGGGCAGAACCTCATAATCGACATCGACGAGACTGGCGGCATCCTCGGCGATGTAGCGCGTGTCGGCAACGACCATCGCGATGGGTTCGCCGACATAGCAGACTCCATCCTCGGCGAGCGCCTGCGGCATGAAAAGCTGGGTGATCGCAGGATTGGGGACGAGCAGCGAAAATCGCCGCTGTGCTGGTTCGGGCAGATCGGCAAAGGTCAGGACGGCATGGACGCCCGGCAGCGCGCGTGCCGCCGAGGTGTCGATGCCGCGGATTTTCGCATGAGCATGCGCGCTGCGCGTAAACGCGGCGTGCAGCGTGCCGGCAAGACGCAGATCGTCAACGAAATGGCCCCTGCCGGTGATCAGCGCGGGGTCTTCCCGCCGTTTGACGGCGGCGCCAAAAAATTTCGGCCGGTTGGCGCGAATGCCGCCCTGATCTGGCTGCTGTGCCGACATTCCTTCTCCTTGTGCCTGCGTCACACGGTCCGGGCGCAGATCTTCAAAACATTTGCGAGCGTGAATAAACGCTTGCGGCAGGCTTTGCAAAGAGGACCAATCGCTCCATTGTGGCTGAAGCCAGTACAGTTTCGAGCGACGGGGCAGGATTGATGCGACGCCAGGTGGCGCGGGATTTTCATGCGCATTTGCAGCTTCTCGAACGCGACGGCTTGCTGATCCGCATCGAGCACCCCGTCAACAAGGATACCGAGCTGCACCCGCTGGTGCGCTGGCAGTTTACCGGCGGCATAGCTGAAGCCGAGCGGCGGGCGTTCCTGTTCACGAATGTGACGGATTCAAAGGGCCGTCGTTACGACATGCCGGTTGTGGTGGGTGCGCTCGCGGCAAATCCGCAAATCTATGCGCTGGGCATGGGCGTGCCGGTCGAGGAAATCGGCACTGCCTGGACCCGCGCCATCGCCCATCCGATTGCACCGCAGCGTGTGGACAATCCGAGTTGCCAGCAGGTGGTGCTTCGCGGCGGCGAACTTGAGCAGCGGGATGGCGGATTGGCGGCGCTGCCGGTACCGGTTTCCACCCCGGGGTTTGACGCGGCGCCTTATCTGACTGCGACGCTCTGCATTACCAAAGACCCGGACAGCGGTGTCCAGAACATGGGCACCTATCGGGCCGCGCTGAAGGCCAATGATCGTCTGGCGGTGCGGATGGTCGCGCGTCCCGGCGGCGCCGGCGGCTATGTGCATTGGCAGAAATACCGCGCGCGCAACCAGCCGATGCCGATCGCGATTGTGGTCGGATGTGCGCCGGCTGTGTGCTTCACCGGTCCGCAGAAGCTCGCGATCGACATGGACGAGCTCGGCGTGGCCGGCGCGCTGATGGGCGAGCCGGTCCGGATCGGGAGGTGCCTGACGCAGGATTTGGATATACCCGCCGATTCCGAGATCGTGATCGAGGGCGTCATCGAGCCGGACTTACTCGAGCCCGAGGCTCCGTTTGGCGAAAGCAATGGTTATGTCGCGCTGGAAGCGTTCAACATGCCGATGCGCGTCACCGCGATCACCCGCAAGCGCGATGCCGTCTTTACTTCGATCATCAGCCAGGTCACGCCGTCGGAATCAAGCGTAATCAAAAAAGTCGCTTATGAGCCGATGTTCCTGGCGAATTTGCGGGATGAACTGGAGATCAGGGGCATACGGCGCGTGGTCATGCATGAGCGGCTGACCAATCTGCGCCCGGTGATCTTCCTGCAATTTGCCGTTGGCACGCCGCAGGCGGAAGTCTGGCGCGGATTGCGCGGCGCGGCCAATTTCCAGTCCGGCTGCGGCAAAATCGTCGTCGCTGTCAGCGAAGACATGGACCCCGAGAATCTCGACGGCGTGTTGTGGTCACTCGCCTATCGCGCCAATCCGGCCGATGATGTTCATATTGAACCGCATGGCGGAGGACTGCAGGGCTCCCAATATGGGAAGAGCAAGTCCGACAGCTGTATGCTGATCGACGCGACGCAGAAGAATCCGATGCCGCCGCTGGCATTGCCGGCACGCGAATATATGGAACGCGCGCGCGCATTGTGGGCCGAACTCGGCATGCCGCCACTCAATGCGGCGCAGCCATGGCACGGTTACCAGATGGGCGAATGGAATGAACGCTGGGAGATGTTCGCCCGCCGTGCGGCAGAAGGCGATTGGGCACTGAATGGAATCGAGACCGGCGCGCAGATGCGTAAGGGCCTGAACCCCGAGACACCGATGGCTCGTGTCGCGAAACGCGAGACCAAAGCATGACGGGCGCCGCCGATGTCGCTGAGCCACGCCGTGAGGCCGGAGTCGATGTTCGCGCGGGAGGGGTCGCATTCGATGTCGGCCTGAATGGCACATTGCCGTTCGGGCAACTGATTGCGCTCGGTTTCCAGAATATATTCGGCATGATCGGCATGTTTGTGTTTCCCGGCATTGTCGGCCAGGCACTGCATATGCCGATGCAACAAACGGCCTATTTGTACGGAATGACGTTTGTCATCTCCGGGCTGGTGACCGCCGCGCAGGCGACGGTGATCCTGAAACTGCCGATGGTTCACGGTCCCTATGTCGGCAGCTTCACGGCGCTGTTGACGCTCGGCGTGATGCGCGATGCGGGATTGTCCGTCGCCTTCGGATCCGCATTCGTCGCCTGCATTATCTGGTTTCTGCTGACCATTCCCATTCGCGGCAAGAGCATCTGCGGATTTTTTGTCCGCTACATGCAGAGTCCGATGATCTCCGGGATCATGGTCTTTCTCACCATGGTGCAGCTTGCGACCGCATCGGTGCCGAACTGGATCGGCGAGCGGCAGAGCCCGGGATATCCGCTGGTGAATTTCCTCTGTGGCCTCGTCGCCGTGGCGGTTCTGATTGCGGTGACACTGAATGGCCGCAAACAGTTGCGGCGCGTTGCGATGCTGATCGGCGCGGCCGCAGGCACCCTGTGTTATGCCGTGATCATTCCGATCTCATTTGACGCTGTCGTGCGGGCGCCCTGGATCGTGACGCCGCAGATCTTTCCCTTCGGCTTCGCCGTCCGGCCCGATGTCGTATTGATGTTCCTGCTGGTGCTGGTGCCCGCGAGCATCGCCACCATGGTGCTGTACCAGATGGTCGGCGGCTGGACGCATGAGAAGCTGACGCCTGCGCGGATGTCCGGTGGACTGATGAGCGCGGCGCTGGGCGGCGTGCTGGCTTCGGTGCTCGGCACATTCAGCACCTTTGTTTACCCCGACAATATGGCGCTGTTGCGCTCGACCCGTGTCGCGTCGCGTTTTGTGGTGCTGACCGCCGGGTTGCTGCTGGTGGCGCTCGGTAGCTGCATCAAATTCGACATGCTGTTGGTTCTGATCCCGTCGCCGGTATTGTCCGCATTGGCCACCATCCTGTTCGGAATCGTGATGGTGCATGCCATTCATCACCTCGCGCCGGTGGAATGGGACGAGACCAATCTCATCATTGCGGGATTTGCCCTGCTGCTCGGAATCGGTGGATTGTTCGTGGCGGGCGATACACTGCAGGGTCTTCCGCTGGTGGTCCGGCTGCTGTTGCGCCAGGCGGTGGTCACCGGCGGGATTCCGCTGATCGTGCTGCACGCGCTGTTGGCGAAGCGGGTTTCTCTCCCACGCACTTGACCAGATGCACGGATAGGTGTAGTCCTATCTATATCGGTGATCTCTGCGTCCGCGCTCGGGCCGCTGCTTCAAACCGAACGCCCGAGGATAAAAACAAGGCAACGTACGACGCTGCGGAACCGCAACCGGCACTGCTCGCTCGCCGCCTGGCGTAGCCTGGGATGTGTTCGCGCGCGTTCCCGGCGAAGCCCCTTGTTATAGTCGTGCGGCGCATTCTGACACTTCGTCTGACACTTGTGATGCGAAATCATCCTGCAATTCCAAATGTCTAACGTTCTGACACTCTGAATCGGGCAGCTTTTCGCATGCCAACTCGCACCAGGACGCGGCAAAGCAGGCGGGCGCGAACCGCCTCCTCTTTGCACAACCACAGGAATGGACGAGGCCGGGTTTACGCGGCGGCGGGGCCGAGGATGCGGTGTGCGTCCTCGAACAATTCGTCGGCCGAAAATGCGCGCGGGATCAGCTTCTGTTCGACGGCATAAGCATTGATCTGTTCCAGCGACTGCCGGATGGCGGCACTGCCGAAGCGCAGCGGGTCATCGGCGCCCGCCGGAAGTGACGCGGCAGCACGGCTTTCCTTCAAAACGCGATAGACCTCGAGCACGACATCCGGGCGCGAGCGCACAATATTCTCTTTGAGCACCGCCAGGTGATTGATCGGCACGCCGCCATGGGCACGCGCCCAGGCCCGGCCCGCTTCTTCATGATTGGGAATGAGGTGCCGGATCGGTCCATCCTCGGCAACATCGCCAAGAATGGCGGCGTCAATCTCGCCATCGAGCAGCATCTGTTTCAGCACTTTGCCATCGGCTGCGCGCCGCACATTCGGCGGATCGCGATAGTCCGAGACATGCGGCTCTTCGAACGTAATCCAGGTCACCGTATTCAGATCGACGCCATAATCCTGCGCGAGGAAACCCCGCACCCAGGTGCCGGTCGTCTGCGTGTATGCCCGCACACCGATTCGCTTTCCATTGAGATCGCGCGGGGTGAGCGCGCCCTTATCCGCATTGTAGAAGATCGTGTGATGCTGGTTGCGTCCGACGATCGTCGCGGGCAGCAACACGTATGGCTTGCCGTAATGCTTTGCCTGCAGGAAGGTGACGATCGCGAGCTCGCCGAAATCATATTTGAGATCGCGCACCATCGCCTTGAACTGCGTGTTCGCGACCTTCACTTCGAAATAGTCGAATTTCACCAGCGGCGATGAGACCTGTCCGTTTTTCAGGGCCTTTGTGTTCGGATGGTTTCCCAACAGGGAATGGAGCACGACGGGGCCGGCCATATCTTCAGGTCCTCAATGCGGGATAGAGCGCTTGCGCCGTTCGGGAAAAGATCCATTCGCGGTCGCCTGCCGAGAGGTTTGAGAGGCAATCCTGCGCAAGCTGCAGCAAATCGCGCAAACTGCCTTCCGAAGCCGGATAGTTCGATCCCCAGGCCAGCCGGGACGCGCCGAATTCGCCAACCAGTTTGCCGAACAAAGTTTCCGGACTCGCTTTGCCGCTGCGTGAACCAAGAAATACGCGCGGTGTCAGTTTCAGATAAACATTGGGAGGCGAGGCCAGGCCCCAAAGCGGCGCTGCCGCCGAATAGGGTGGACCATCGTCGAATGTCGAC
The DNA here is from genome assembly GCA_964446945.1 of uncultured Bordetella sp. Taxonomy (GTDB): domain Bacteria; phylum Pseudomonadota; class Alphaproteobacteria; order Micropepsales; family Micropepsaceae; genus CAIYRG01. Next base: position 146,154 of record CAYUQO010000003.1, on the reverse strand, counting down.
CGCGCGCAATGGTCGAGGATCACCCTCAGCCGGGGAAACCGGGTGACGATGCCAACCAGTTGCGGAATAGCCTTTGGCGTCATCTGCAGGCACACGGTCAGGTTGTGTGTTTCTGCATATCGCCACGCCGCATCCGAGCGGGGATCATCCAGCCAATCGGCCTGACCCGGCATGGAGCTTCCGGTGGTGAACAGCCGGATTCCGCTCATGCCCCTCGCCATCCAGAATGCAATCGTGTCGCAGGCGTCGGGCGCCAGAATGTCGGCGGAAAATACTCCGGTGAACCGGTCCGGATGCGCGGCGACGGAATCCACCACAAGCGAATTATCGTGGCCGTAACAGGTCGAGGCCTGCACCAGTATGGATTTTGCGACATCCGCCTCATCCATTGCGGCGATCATGGCTTCGGCGCCGACGGGCCGGTCGCGGGACCAATCGGATTGATGGCCGCCGATCGGCGCACGCGGATAGCGCACAGTGTCGGTGGAGATGACGTGAGAGTGAGTGTCGATAATGGTCATACCCGTTCTGTAGCCAATTCCCCGGCCCTCATCAAACTACCTGCCTTCTCGCGAAAACGGGCGTTGTGGAGGGCCGATTATTCCGATACGGCTGAACAAAATAACAAATAAAAAACCGGTTGCGCGATGGAACACAGCACAAAGCGAATACTCACCACGCATGTGGGGAGCCTGATCCGGCCCAAGGCGCTGCAGAAGATTCTGCGTGCGCGGCAGTCCGGCGAATCCATGGACGATGCAAAATACGCGGAATGCCTGCACGATTCAGTGGTGGAGGTCGTCAAGCGTCAGGTGCAGGTGGGCATCGACATTGTCGATGACGGCGAATACGGCAAGAACATCTCCTGGTCGCAATATGCGCTGGAGCGGCTGAGCGGATTTGAACGCCGGAAAGTCAGCCTGGACGCCAATCCGTTCGTGGCCGGCGCCGACCGGGCCCGCTTTCGCGAATTCTACGCCGAACTCGACGCGCAACAGGGCCCCTCGTCCGATTGGGAATCGGTTTGCGTCGGGCCGATCACCTATACCGGTTTGGCGGCGATTCAGCGCGACATCGCCGATCTCAAGGCTGCTTTGAAAGGCATCTCCGTCACCGAGACCTTTCTTCCAGTCGCCGCGCCCGCGAGCGTGATCCCCGACCGCAAGAACGAATATTACCGCAATGATGAGGAGATGCAGGTCGCGATCGCCGAGGCGATGCGGACCGAATATCGCGCCATCGCGGAGTCCGGCATTCTGCTGCAGCTCGATGATGCGCGGGCGGCGGTGACTTATGACCGCATGGTGCCACCGGCGAGCCTGAGCGATTACCGCAAATGGCTCGAACGTCAGATCGAAATCCTCAATCACGCGGTCGAAGGCATACCGCCCGACAGGATCCGCTATCACGTCTGCTGGGGCAGCTGGCCGGGCCCGCATACCACCGATGTGCCGCTGTCGGCGATCGTCGATATCCTGCTCAAGGCCAATGTCGGCGCGTTCCTCATTGAAGGCGCCAATCCGCGGCACGAGCATGAGTGGGAAGTCTGGCAATCGGCCAAACTGCCGGATGGGAAGATTCTCATTCCCGGCGTCGTCAGCCATGCAACGAATATCGTCGAACACCCGGTGCTGATCGCGCAACGGATTATGCGTTACGCGAATTTGCTCGGGCGGGAGAACATTATCGCCGGTACCGATTGCGGCTTTGCGCAAGGTCCGTTCCACCGCCGGGTGCATCCCAGCATCATGTGGGCGAAACTGGAATCAATAGCCGAGGGCGCGCGTATCGCGTCGCGGCGTCTCTGGCAGTAGTTCGGCGATCTTGTGCGCGCGCCGCGCGTGCCGTTCGACAAACCGGACGATGTCGTTCAACACCGGCGCATGTGCCCGCCGCCGCGGCGTCAGAGCCGCAACGATGCCCGCGTGACCCATGCCGGGATAGATGTGTTCTTCGACCTCGTTGCCGGTCCGGCGCAGATGCGCCGCGAGTGCCATTTTGCTCGCCAGCACGGTTTGGCTTTCGCGCGCGCCGGCAGCCAGAAAATAAGGCGGGCAATCGGGCCCAAGAAATGTTGCAGGCCGCGTCTCGTCGCGGGCAGGACCGCAAAAAACCTCCTCCGCAATTGCGTCCTGGAGCGGTGAGTTGTGATACCGCCCGGAAAGCGCAATGACTCCGCCGATTGAAGATGGATTTGCGCCGCAGGCACGCAGATAGCTTCCATTCGCGCCCTGCATGGCGGCGATATAAGCGCCAGCGGAATGACCCATGAGGAAAAGACCGCCGGGCGCAAAGTTCAGTTCAAGCAGTTTTGCCGCGGCCATGGCGCCGTCCTGCAAAAAATTCGGAAAACGTGCCTCGGGATAAATCCGATAGTCCGCAATGGCGACGTGGATGCCGGCTTTGGTCAGCGCCTCGCCGATAAAACGGTATTCACTCTTCCGTCCGGCGCGAAACGCGCCGCCATAAAAGAATAAAATGGCCGGCGCATCAGAGTTCCGATTGCCGCCATGCTCCGGCAAATACACATCCATCCGGTGACGCCGATGGGGCCCGTAAGCGACGTCGCGTTCGACGCGGTAGCCGGTGCGCGGCACGCCGAGATTCAGGAGCATGGCCGGCGAGCGGCCCTCGCCGAAAAGACCGAAAATCTTGGTGACAGCGGCCAACAGGTTCATTCGGCTTTTTTACCAGATTTGCAAAGCCGCATCGCGTGCTAATGTCGTGCCATGACAACCATTCCCGTTGCGACATTCCCCACGGGTGAAAAAGTCGCCGCGCTTGGCCAGGGCACCTGGACCATGGGCGACAGTTCACGCCGTCGGAAAGAGGAAGTTGCGGCGCTGCAGCTCGGATTCGATCTCGGCATGACGCTGGTCGATACCGCGGAAATGTACGCGTCAGGTGGCGCCGAAGAGGTGATCGCGGAAGCCATTGCGGGGCGGCGCGACGAAATTTTCATCGTCAGCAAAGTGATGCCGCAAAATGCTTCGCGCCGGGGCACGGTTGCCGCCTGCGAAAAGAGTCTGAAGCGGCTCAAGGTCGAGAGCATCGATCTGTATTTGCTGCATTGGCCCGGATCTTCGCCTTTTTCGGAAACGCTGGAAGCATTCACCGCGCTCAAGAGCTCAGGCAAGATTCGCTATTGGGGCGTCAGCAATTTCGACGTGCGCGAAATGGATGAGGTCGTGGCTTTGCCGGGCGGCGGCGCCGTGGCAAGTGATCAGGTGATGTACAATCTCAATCGGCGTGGCATCGAATTTTCACTGGTTGCATGGTGCGAAAAGCACCGCATTCCGATCATGGCCTATTCGCCGCTGGATCAGGGAAAGCTGCTGCGCTCGCGTGCCGTCGAAGCCGTTGCCGCCCGGCATTCCGCAACCGCCGCGCAGGTCGCGCTTGCCTGGGTGTTGCGGCAGCAGAATATGATCGTCATACCCAAGGCCGGCAGTGAAGAGCATGTGCGGGAAAATTACGGCGCGCTGAATCTCCGGCTGTCGGCACAGGATCTCGCCGAACTCGATCGCGCCTTTCCTCCTCCAGGCCGCAAAAAACCGTTGGAATCGACATGAGTCATGAATTGAAAGTCGGAATTGCCGGACTGGGCGCCATCGGCCGTGTTCTCGCGCGCAAGATCACTTCAGGCGCAATTCCCAAAACCACGCTGGCCGGAGTCACATCGCGTGACGCTGCCAAGGCACAAGCATTTCTTGATGAGATTGGAAGCAAGGCTCCGCTCGTTCCGATCAAAGAACTTGCGGCCAAATCGGATGTCGTCGTGGAATGTGCGCCGGCTGCGGTATTCAATGAAATCGCGGTTCCGGTGCTTACCGCCGGGAAGAAATTCATTGCGTTGAGCGCGGGCCAATTGCTCTCTCATCCCGAACTCGTGGCACTGGCGAAGGAAAATGGCGGGCAAGTCGTGGTGCCGACGGGTGCCCTGATTGGCTTTGACGCGGTTTCGGCCGCCGCCGAAGGTGACATCAAGTCGGTCACCATGATCACACGCAAACCCGTAAACGGGCTTATGGGCGCGCCCTATCTGGTGCAGAACGGAATCGACATCAGCAACCTGAAAGAACCGCTCTGCGTGCTGCGCGGAAGCGCAAGACAGGCGGCCATGGGATTTCCGGAAAACGTCAATGTCGCCGCGGCATTGTCGCTCGCAGGCATCGGTCCGGATCGCACAACGATCGAAATCTGGGCCGACCCCAATGTGAAGAGGAACATGCACCGCGTTGTGGTGGAAGCCGATTCGGCACGATTTGAAATGGCGATCGAGAATGTGCCGAGCGAAAATCCGAAAACCGGCCGCATCACGGCGCTGTCCGTCGTATCGCTGTTGCGCAAGATGGTCTCCCCCCTGCGTGTCGGGACCTGAATGGACTCTGAGCGTCAACTGCCACTGTCCGGTGAAATGTACCTCGACCACATGGCACATTTCGTCGCGAGCCGCGAAGAAGCCGCCGCGGGGCTGACGCGCGCGGGATTTGCGCCGACGCCGATATCGATCCAGACCGATGGCGGGAAACTAACCGGAACCGGCAATATCACCGCGATGATGACCCGCGGCTATATCGAAGTGCTGTTCAAGACAGCCGACACGCCACTGGGTCAGGAACTCGACCGCGGTCTCGTGCAATATCCGGGTGTGCATCTGATCGCGTTCTCCGCTGCCGACGCGCGGGCCGAGGGATTGCGCCTGAAATCCGCCGGATTTCGCACCAGTCCGATTGTGGAACTGCGCCGTCCCGTCAGCACGGAAACCGGAAATGCGGAAGCCGCGTTCACCGTCGCGAGGGTCGAGGCGGGGCAAATGGCCGAGGGCCGTATCCAGATTCTGACCCACCACACCGAGAGCGCCGTGTGGCAGCCGCGCTGGCTCAGGCATCCCAATGGCGCAAAGGGGCTGCTCGATGCGGTCGTGGCCGTGCCGGATGTTGGCGAAGCGGCGGCGCGATTTGTGCGGTTTACCGACCGCAGTGGGCGCACGTCCCGGCTTGGACAGACAATTCAGCTCGAACGCGGCGCAGTGCATCTGACCGACGCCGCGACATTCGCACGCCTGGTGCCGGGCTTGCCCGTTCCTGGTCTGCCATTCACCGGCGCCTATGCGGTCCACACCGATTCACTCATTGCGACGGCGCAAGAGTTGCGCGTGAGAGGCAACACATTCGAGCAGCGCGACCGCATGCTGTTCGCCCATTTTCCCAAAGAGCTCGGCACCGGCGCCTGGATTTTCGTCGAGCGACCAGACGATCTTCCCTGGCGGGCATAAGATGGCTCAACCAATTCCTTTCACAACCCGTCCGGAAATCGACGGCACATTTGGCGTCGTTGCCAGCACCCACTGGATTGCCACCGCGGTCGGCATGGGAATTCTCGAACGCGGCGGCAATGCGTTCGACGCGGCTGTGGCTACCGCGTTCACGCTGCAGATGGTCGAACCGCATCTGAACGGGCCGGGCGGCGATGTGCCGGTCATTGTTTACGACGCGCAGAAGCAGCGCACCGTGGTGATCTGTGGGCAGGGTACCGCTCCCGCCGCCGCGACAATCGCGCGGTTTCGCGATTTCGGCCTCGATATGATTCCCGGTTCAGGGCTGCTTGCCGCCTGTATTCCCGGCACGTTCGAAACCTGGATGATGCTGCTCAGGGATTTCGGCACTTTGAATTTCCGCGACGTGATCGAGCCCGCAATTCACTACGCCCGCGATGGCCATCCGCTGGTCGACCGCGAGATCGAAACCATCGCGACTGTCGAAGCGCTGTTCCGCGATCACTGGAAGACCTCTGCTGCGATCTATCTGCCGGGCGGCAGCATGCCGGCGCGCGGTGATTTGCTGCGCAATCCGGTGCTCGCGGCCACATATGAGCGCCTGCTGAAAGAGGCGGAGAGCGCCGGCGGTGACCGCATAAGGCAAATTGAAGCTGCGCGTGCAGCATGGTCGCGCGGCTTTGTCGCCGAAGGAATCGACCGTTTCTGCCGCACAACAGAAGCCATGGACACCAGCGGAAGGCCGCATCGCGGACTGTTGACGGCTGAGGACATGTCCGCTTGGACGCCGCATACGGAAGATCCGGTCACCTATGATTACGGCCGATATCGCATCTGCAAAGCCGGCTTCTGGAGTCAGGGACCGGTGCTGCTCCAGCAATTGGCGCTGCTGAAGGGATTCGATCTGGACAGGCTCGATCCCGCGGGTCCGGATTTTATTCACCTGCAGGTCGAATGTGCTAAGCTCGCATTTTGCGATCGTGACAGCTTCTACGGCGATCCGGATTTCGTTGAGATCCCCGGCGAGGTGCTGCTGTCGGATGCATATAACGATGCGCGCCGGAAGCTGGTGAGCGAAAGCGCCAGCCTTGAATTGCGCCCCGGCACAATTCGCGGATTTGGCGGCGTCGTACATGCCGGAACAGCGGCCGGGACAATCGTGGCCGGCGCCGGCGAGCCGACGGTGGGCCGGTTGGGAGAAGCGCGTGGCGACACCGTGCATTTCGACATCATCGACCGTTGGGGCAACATGATCTCGTCCACCCCCTCCGGCGGCTGGCTGCAATCTTCTCCCGTCATTCCGGATCTGGGCTTTTGCCTCGGCACGCGTGCGCAGATGTTCTGGCTGGATGAAAGGCACCCCGCCGCATTGGCTCCCGGCAAGCGCCCGCGCACGACATTGTCGCCGACGCTCGCCTTTCGCGACGGCGAGCCGTATCTCGCCTGGGGCACGCCGGGCGGCGACCAGCAGGATCAGTGGACCTGCCAATTTCTGCTCCGGCACGTGCATGCCGGTCATAACCTGCAGCAGGCGATCGACGCACCCGCATGGCATTCGGAGCATTTCCCGGCTTCCTTCTGGCCGCGGGTCGCGCGCCCCGGCGTTCTGATCCTTGAGAAGCAAGTGCCGGAATCGACGGTGAAGGAATTGCGCCGCCGCGGCCATATCGTCGAAGTCGGGCCAGCATGGTCGGAAGGGCGGCTCACCGCGGCTTCGCGCGACGGCGCGCGGCGGAAGGCCGCCGCCAATCCGCGCGGAATGCAGGGTTACGCCGCCGGGCGCTAGCGGAACAGCTTCAGCCCGAACGATATTTGGAGCATATTGTGCCAGAGACGGCGAAATCGGGGTGCCATAATGATTCAAACCGCTTTGCGCCATTCAGCCGGGCCAGTTGCCGGCGCAGCGATCGCGATGCTTGTTGCAGCCGCAACGGCCCAGCCCGGTGATGAACGCATCCCCCAATTCGCCTCGACCCAGTTCGGCTGGCAGACCAATCTCGAGGACTGGCAGGATCCGCCGCCGGGATCGGGACATGGCCCGATGCGCAACGATCCGCGCTATCCCTATCTCAGCAATTACGACGCCAATCGTCAGGGGAAACAGCCGACGATCCGGATCACCAACAGCACAGATCCGATTCTGAAACCCTGGGCGCAGGAACAGATTCAGAAAACCAACGAGGAGTTGCTCAGCGGCGAGCGGCAGGTGCCGTTTACGGCGCAGTCACGCTGCTGGCCGGGCGGCGTGCCGGGACAACTGCTCTATCCGTTCGAGCCGGTCTATTTCATCCAGACACCAAAAGAAGTCTGGATGATCTGGCAGCGCGACCATGTGGTGCGGCGCATCTTCTTGGACCGGCAACATTCTAAAGACATCAAGCCGTCATGGTTTGGCGAATCGGTCGGTCATTACGAAAACGGCGATACCCTGGTGGTCGATACCGTCGGACTCTCAACATACAAGAGCTACATTGACAATTTCCGTACTCCGCATACGGAGCAGGAGCATGTCGTCGAGCGGTTCACGATTGCGCCCGACGGGAAAAGCATGACGGCCGTTGCGCGCGTGGAGGATCCAGGGGCCTATAATGGCCCGATCACGATGAAGGAATTCTGGTTCAAGGCCGACCAGCCGATGCTGGAAACAGTGTGCCCGGAAAATAACGAGGATTTCTTCCACCAGAATCTCTACGCGATCCCGGAAGCCACCACGCGGGATTTCTGAGATTAGCGGTAATTTTTGCCGGGCAGCCGGCAGAGGATCAAATCGACCACTTCTGGAGCGCCGATATCGTCCGTCCCGATCAGGAGATCGTAATTCGATGGGTCTTCAATATCGACCCCGTATAGACGCCTGTACCGTTTAATCTCACTGTCGCGCCGGGCGCGCAACGCCTCGAGCGCGACCTCAAACGAAGGATATTGTTCGGTGGCGCGCGTAGCGTCCGCCATGATCCGCTGCGCCGCGGCTTCCGGCGTGACGCTCAGGAAAACTTTCAACGCATTATCGACGAAATACCACGCCATGCGCGAATCGATGACGAAATCCGGTGTGGTCCTGTTCAATTCGCGGACTTTATCGTCAACCGCATCGTCTAGCGCGCGGTTGGTCTCGGCTTCCAGATTGGTCTGGAGGGCATCAAGATTTGAGATATGGCCGATTTCGCGGAAGAGCTGACCCGTGCTGATGTAGGGCACCTTTAGCCGGCGGGCCAATTCCTTGCCCACCGTCGATTTGCCGGAACCCAGCGTGCCGCTCAGCGTGATGCGCACGTAAACGCCTCAGCTCCCCGGCCGTTTGGCGGCAAAGCGCGACCCGCGTCGGCACATCCGCCCCTCCGGGTCCTGCCACAGCAATTCCGTTCCGTGCAGTTGCCCGAGCGCTCGCGCCACTGTCTGGAAATCATATTGCGCAAAGCGCGCGGCGATTTCCGTGTAATAGAGCGGCTTCTCGTCGATCAGCTTGAGAATTTCCTGCGCCAGCAAGCTCACAGCCGCCGAATCGCCGGCGCGACCGGCTTCGTCGGATTTTCCTTTGACGTACTCGCCGATCTTCGCCGTATCCGCATATGCATAGGCGATACGCTCATAGCGCTCTTTCGGAATCCCCTCCCCGATCGTCGCATCGATGCCCATTTTTGCAGTTGTCGGCACCACGCCGTGTGCAGTCGGCGGCAGACTGGGATCCAGCGGCTTCCCGCGCGCATTGGTGACGATGAGTACGTCGCGATCGGCCTGCACCCGAGTTGCAATCGCCCATTCCACATCCATCGGGTTGAACACGTCGATGTCGTCATCGACGATCACGACATGCTTCAAATCCATCACCGACAGCGCGGCGAGAATTGCGTTCTTCGCCTCGCCCGGCTGTTTTTTGATTGAAATCACCGCATGCCAGAAGGCGCAGCCGCCGAGGGTGACATTGATGTCCTTCACATTGACGCCCGCGGTGCGCAAAGCCTGCCGGATCGCTGCATAGCGCGTCGGCGCGGCCAGCCAGGTGTTCTCCCACGGCATATGCAGCGCGTAATAAATGGCGTCCTTGCGGTGTGACACCGCTTTGATCTTCACCAGCGGATTCCAGTGCAGCCCGCCCATCAGACGCGTGAATTCGCCGAACCGGCCTTCCGGCCACGTCCAACCGGTGGGGAGGATTTCCGCCTCCAGTACGATTTCCGCATCGGCGATATAGGGCACATCGATAGTCTCGCAGGGCGCGAGTTCGACGGGCGCGCCGCGCAAGCCGCCTGCAATATGCATCTCATCCACACCGAGCGGTGCGCGATATCCCGATGCCATGATCTCCAGCGGATGGGTGCCGATGCTGATCGAAATCGGCAGCGGCCGGCCGGCTTCGAAAGCACGCTGCGCAAACAGCCGCATATTGTTCGGCGTGACGATATCGATGCCGGTCAGCGCCTTTTCCTTGACGATGAAACGGTAAATCCCGCTGTTCCAACCGAGCTGCGGATCGCGCGCGATCACCACGCCCGCCGTGATCATCGGCCCGCCGTCGTAAATCGACGACATGGGAATCGGCAGTTTAAACAGGTCGACGTCGTCACCGACCCGGGTCACTTCCCGGCTGTGCGACGTATTCACCATCATGGGTGGAATTGGATGATCGATGGCGCGCTTCAGCTTTTCTTCGATTTCGCCGTAAGTCCGGCAACCCATGGACAGGACAGCGCGCTCGCGAGAGCGGATGATCCCAGACACCACCGGCATCGAATAACCGACCACATTGTGGAACAGCAGCGCCTTGTCCGACTGATCCACCAGCGTCGCGATATGCCGTATATCGACCGGCTGGCGCAGGTCGATCAGCTCGCCGGCGCCGCGTAACTTTTCGAGAAACTGTCTGAAATTCTCCTGCATCGGGTATTTCCGCCGCCTTCCCCTGTGTAACTAGCCAATCTACGCCAGCCGGGCTATAGGCGCTTTTGGTTTAAGCGAGGCGAAGCGATGCGTGCACTGGTTTTGCCGGAGCATGGTGGAATTGAGAAATTGCAGGTCGTGAACGACCATCCCATGCCGCAGGCCGATGATGGCCATGTTGTGGTCCGCGTCCGCGCCTCGTCTTTCAACTATCACGACGTGTTCACCGTCAAAGGCATGCCGGGCATCAAGGTGCCGCTGCCGGTCGTGATCGGCCTCGATATGGCCGGCGAGATCGCCAAAATCGGGCCCGGCGTGAAGGGCTGGGAGCCCGGCGACCGAGTGCTGGTCAATCCGCTGAACAAGAAAAAGGGCCTGATGGGCGAGATGCTCGACGGCGGCATGGAGGAATATTGCCGCGTTGCCGCCGACCAGCTCATTCGCATGCCGGACCGGGTCAGCTTTGAAGCGGCTGCCTCGCTGCCGGTCGCCTATGGCACGGCCCATCGCATGCTGATCACCCATAAGACCGTCAAAGCAGGTGACCGCGTGGTGATCCTTGGCGCATCGGGCGGCGTTGGCACCGGCTGCGTCATTCTCGCCAAACAACTCGGCGCACATGTGATCGCCTGCGGGAGTTCGCCCGAAAAACTCGACAAGCTCCGCCAAATGGGCGCGGATGAAGTGATCGACTACACCCAGACCGATTTTTCACGATGGGCGATCGATCGTTACGGCAAGCCGCAGAGGCGCAGCTACGAGGGCGGCGTCGATGTGGTGATCAATTTCACCGGCGGCGACACCTGGCAGCCATCGCTGAAATGCCTCAAGCGCGGCGGAAAATTGCTGGTGTGTGGTGCAACCGCCGGCCACGACCCGAAGGAAGACCTGCGTTACGTGTGGAGCTTCGAACTCCAGATCATCGGCTCGAACAGCTTCTACGATGAGAATCTTGTCGCGCTGATGCAAATGATCGAAGCAGGCAGCATGAAACCGGTAATCGACAGCGTATTGCCTCTGGAACAGGCCGCAGAAGGTTTGCGGCTGATCGCCGAGCGCAAAGTCATCGGCAAGATCGTCGTCACGCCATGAGCGACAGCATCACAGTCGAGGAAGTGCAGCGTCTGATCACGCGGGCGCCTTTCCATCAGTGGCTGGGAATCGAAGTTACCGCGGTCAGAGACGATGGCATCGACCTCACCGCGCGCTGGCGCGAGGAATGGGTGGTCAACCCGGATCGCCGCTACACCCATGGCGGCATTCTCGCCGCACTGATCGATCTCGCGGCCGACTGGGCACTGGTGAAACGCACCGGGCGCGGCGTGCCGACGATCGATATGCGGGTGGATTATCACGCGGCGGCGATGCCGGGTGACCTGACGGTCAAGGGGCGCGTCGTTCGCGGCGGCGGTCAGTTTTCGACGGCCGAAGCCCAGGTCTATGACGCGAGCGGCAAATTGCTGGCCAGCGGACGCGGGACCTATTTCACAGCACCTCCGAAGTCGTAATGGCGTCCCTCACCAATCTTGGCGACCTGATCCGCCGCGACCGGGATCTGGATAAGACAGCATTCGTCGACCTTGGTGGCGAATCGGGACCACGCGAATTCTCCTGGCGCGATATCGATAAATATGCCCGCGGCATCGCGAAGGGTCTGATCGCGCGCGGTCTCATTCGTGGTGATCGCGTTGCAATCCTTTCCGCCAATCGCGCCGAATATGTCGCGGCATTGTTTGGGATCATGCGTGCCGGGATGATTGCTGTTCCGGTCAATTTCAAATTTCCGAAAGAGACCGTGGAATTCATACTTGCCGATTCGGGTGCAAAATTTGTGTTTTGCGACGGGCCACGCGCTGCAGCGGTTTCCGCCGGTGTGCTTGCGGTCGTGTTCGGGAATGAGCGCGAATTCCTCGTTCCCGGCGAATTCACCGCGGTCACGCCGGAACCCGGTGAACCCGCCATGTTTCTCTATACCTCCGGATCGACTGGAGTACCCAAAGGCGTCGTGCTCTCACATCAGAGCCATCTCTGGGTTGTCGAGACGCGCCTCGGGGGCCAGGACCTGTCGCATCACCGCTACCTGATCGCCGCTCCGCTCTACCACATGAATGCGTTGGCGCTGGCGCAACTCGCGACTGCAGCGCATGCGAGCATTGTGCTGCTGCCGCAATTCCGGGCGATGGAATATATCGATGCCATTGCGCGCTACCGCTGCACCTGGCTGACCGGCGTGCCGCCGATGATGGCCATGATGCTGCGCGAGAAGGAGCAGCTTGCGCGCACCAATCTCTCATCGGTGCAGTTCATCCGGATGGGTTCGGCGCCGGTCAGCGAAAGCCTGATGACGGCCTTAAAGTCAGCCGTTCCGCGCGCCTCTATCACCAATGCCTATGGCACCACAGAAGCCGGGCCAGTCGTGTTCGGGCCGCATCCTGATGGGCTGAAACAACCGGAGCTTTCGGTGGGTTATCCGCATCCTCTGGTGCGCACGCGCCTCGTGGACGCGGAGGGGCGGCCAAGCGACAGCGGCGAATTGCAAATGTGGAGCCCGGCGCTGATGAACGGTTACCACAACCGTCCAGAACTGCCCTCGCCTTTCACGCCCGATGGATTTTACCGCACCGGCGATGTCTTTCGGCGCGACGAAAATGGATTCCATTTCTTCACCGGCCGCACCGATGACATGTTCGTCTCCGGCGGAGAGAACATCTATCCCGGCGATGTGGAACGCATGCTCGAACGCCATCCTGACATTGTGCAGGCCTGTGTTGTCCCGGTGGATGACGACATCAAGGGGCAAAAGCCGGTCGCATTTATTGTCCGGAAATCCGGCGCCAGCCTAAGCGAAGAGCACGTGAAGCAATATGCGCTGGCGCATGCTCCCGCCTATCAGCACCCGCGCGCTGTGTGGTTCATCGACGCGCTGCCGCTGTCGAGCACCAACAAGATCGACCGTAGCTTCCTCAAGCGCGAAGCGGCGGCACGCCTCAAAACTTCGCGCGAGTAAGCGCTACACCGACACGTGGCCGGCGCCTTCGCGGGCGGCAAGTGCGTCTGCAACACCATCGGCAAAGGCGACATTCGGCGGCAGCACGACGGAGGCCGATCGCACGCGCTGATGCGCCGGATCTGCGCCGGGCGGCGGCGTGCCGGAATCTAGCAGCGCCTTGGCGGATCGCATCAATTTTCGCCGTGCCATGACGATACCCTTGTCGGTGCCCACGAGATTTTCACGCGAACGATCAACGATCGGGCCCATGCTCTCCTGAATTGACGCGTCCTGCATGGCGAAGCCGGAAATTCCTCCATAGGTGCGGCCGCGCTTCTGCGCCGGGCGATCCATCAAATAATCATTGTCCCGATTGGCGAGCGGCCGGAATGTCCCCGGATCGACGGGAGTATGGATTCCCGCCCCTTTGCGCATCTCCTCGACCAATTCCGGTTCCAGCGGAGTCCTGACGCGATAATCGAAACTCCAGGTCATGCAATTTTCGTCGTCCATCGGAATCCAGAAATGCCCGTGGACCGGATGATCGCCGCGCGGGGGGATCATCGTGAACGACGGCATGACCCATTGGGTGATCCGCCAATAGTAATTGCCGTTCTCCGCATTGCGGCGCGCCCCGATATAGAGACCGCCCGGGCTTTCGACGACGTCGAACACCGGCATCAGATCGCCCAGATTGTACCTGTTGCCTTTGGCCCCTTTGAACACCGGATCTTCTTCGAGATCCCCGCGGTGCAGAAACGAGACGTGGCTGGAATCGATTCCGCCTTCCAGCGCCTGCAGCCAATTGCATTCCTGCCAACGCTTGGAGACGTAGCGGTGCGCGTCGGGAACCATGGCGAATTCCCATTCCGGCAGTGGCGGCTGCCGATCGGTCGGTCCCATATAGGTCCACAGAATCCCGCCCCTCTCCACCAGCGGATAATTCGTCATCCGGATGCGCTGGCAATGCGTGCTGCCCGGCGGTTCGGAAGGAATTTCCAGGCAGTGTCCATTCACGTCGAATTTCCAGCCGTGATACGGGCAGCGAATGCCGTTTTCCTCATTGCGGCCAAACCACAGCGACACGCGGCGATGGGCGCAGAACTCTTCGATCAGGCCCAGCCGTCCTTCCGTATCCCGGAATGCAATCAGCTTCTCGGACAGAATCCGCACCCGCACCGGCGGGCAATCTGGTTCCGGCAGTTCGGTGGCCAACAGCGCCGGCAGCCAATAGCTGCGAAATAGCTGCCCCATCGGCGTGCCCGGACCGGTCTGGGTTACGTATTCATTCTGTTCCTTGACGAGCATGGCGGCCCCGGTTATTTGTTCGCTATGCGAACATTTGTGGCGTTTTGCGAACATTTTAGCCGCAGACGGGCTGCGGTCAATGCGGCAAAGCCACTCCCGTGAGCACAACCGACCGCGACGAATCCCGTTCTTTCGTCACCGCACTGGCGCGTGGGCTCGCCGTGTTGAAGGCGTTCGATGAAAATCACCAGCGCATGACTTTGTCCGAGGTCGCCAAGGCCGCCGGAATGCCCCGCGCGAGTGCAAGGCGTGCGCTGTTGACGCTCCAGACACTTGGCTTTGTTACCAGCGACGGCAAGCGCTTCGATCTGTCACCGCAGGTGCTGACCCTGTCGCGTGCCTATCTGGCGTCGAGTCCGATGCCGCGTATCGCGCAAGGGTTCCTCGAGACCATCAGCGAAAAGCTCGGCGAGTCCTGCTCGCTGTCAATCCTGCATGACGATGAAGCCATCTATGTCGCGCGCTCGACGCGCAAACGCATCGGTTCGCTGCACCGCGATGTTGGCGCACATTTGCCGGCCCACTGCACATCGATGGGGCGCGTCTTGCTTGCGGCGCTGTCGGATACGGAAATCAACGCCTATCTGGCGCGCGCCGAACTCACGCGCTACACGCCCCATACGCTCACGGATGCGAGTGAATTGCGCGCCGCACTCGAACGAGTCCGGCGCAACGGCTACTCACTGGTCGATCAGGAGCTCGAGGTGGACTTGCGTGCCGTTGCCGTCCCGGTACTGAACGCTTCGGGGCGCGTGATCGCGGCACTGAATGTCAGTGCGCAGGCGAGCCGCAACACGAAGAAGCAGCTCACCGATGAATTTCTGCCGGCCCTTCGCGACGCGGCGATCAGGATGCGCCCGCTTCTGATCGGCTAACTTCTTTCCCAGCGACGGTATCACGTAGCGGCTCCTCGTCGTGCAGCCCCAGCACGGTCTGGACCAGCGACAGATGCGAAAAGCCTTGTGGGAAATTTCCCACCATGCGCTTTCCCTGCGTGTCGTATTCCTCGCTCAACAAACCGAGATCGTTTCGCAGGCCCAGCAGGCGATCCACCATCTCATTCGCTTCCGCTTCCCGCCCCTGACGCTGCCAGGCATCGGCGAGCCAGAAGCTGCATGCGAGGAAGACGCCTTCGCCGGGCGGCAGTCCGTCTTTGCCGGTTTCACTGCGATAGCGCATGACCAATCCGTCGATCAGCAGTTCACGTTCGATCGCTGCAATCGTGCCGGCCACACGCGGGTCGTCGACCGGCAAGAACCCGACATGGGGAATCATCAGCAGGCTGGCATCCAGATCGTCGTCTCCGAATGTCTGAGAGAAGGAGTTCTTCGCGGCGCAGAATCCCCGCTCGCACACCTCGCGATGAATTTGATCGCGAACCGTGCGCCAGTGTTCAAGCGGCGCGTGGAAACCCTGGCACTCCGCGTCCTTGATCGCGCGATCGAAGGCCACCCACGCCATCACCTTTGAGTGGGTGAAATGGCGCCGTCCGCCGCGCATCTCCCAGACACCATCGTCGGGCTCGCGCCAGATTTGCTCCAGGTGCTGCAAAGCGCTCAACTGGACGTCCCATCCGGCATTCAGCGGCGTCAATCCGCCCTGACGCGCGACATGCAGCGCATCCGCCATTTCGCCCCAGACATCAAGCTGCAACTGACCGGATGCCGCATTCCCGATACGCACCGGCGCAGAATTCTCATATCCGGGCAGCCACGGGACCTCCCACTCGTCAAGGCGTCTTTCGCCTGCCACGCCGTACATGATCTGCAGCGCATCCGGCGTGCCGGCAACGGACCGGCGCAACCATTCGCGCCACGCCTTCGCCTCGTCGTAATAGCCGGCCCCCATCAAAGCGGTCAGCGTGAGGGTTGCGTCGCGAATCCAGCAGTACCGGTAATCCCAATTGCGCGGGCCACCAATCTGCTCTGGCAGCGACGTTGTGGGAGCGGCAATGATTCCGCCGGTGCGTGAGTCGGTCATCGCTTTTAGCGTCAGCAGCGATCGAATCACGGCTTCACGCCGCGGACCGTGATAGCGGCAGCGCGCCGACCAATCGCGCCAGAACTTTTCCGTATCGCGCGCAGCCGCGTCGGCGCCAATCGGCGGCGGCGGCGGGCGGTAGGAGCGGCCATAAGTCAGCACGAACGGAATCCGCTGGCCCTTCTTCACCGTGAATTGCGTAACGGTAGAGAGGTCCTGCCCCTTGAGTGGGACCGGTGTGCGCAGCGCCACACGATGCGGACCAGCGATTGCGCTGATTCCGGTGCCGTCCTCAAGTTTCGTGACCCACGGCACCGCCGATCCGTAGTCAAAGCGCAAGGTCAGATGCATCCGCACGGCGGTTTCGCCGCGGCGCCCTTCGACAATGCGGATCACCGAGGACGGGGCGCCATTCATCGGCATGAAATCGATCACCGCGAACCGCCCGGACGCCGTTTCGAATTCGGTTTCCAGCAGCATGGTCTCACCGCGATAGCGATGGCTGCTCTTGAATTCGTGGGCAACGGGGCAGAGCGACCAACGGCCATGGCTCGAGTCGCCGAGCAGCGCGGCAAAACATGAGCTGCGGTCAAAACGTGGCCAGCATAACCAGTCGATCGAAGCGTTGCGTCCGACCAGCGCGGCGGTGGTACAATCGCCGATCAGTCCATAATCTTCAATACGCAGCCGGCTTTCGGACGTGGCCATCTATCCCCCGGTCGAAAATCCCGGATACAGGGTCATTCCTCCGTCCACGAACAGAGTGGTGCCGACAACATAATCGGAATCATCGGATGACAGCCACACGGCCGCACGTGCGATATCTTCAGGCTCTCCGATGCGGCCATATGGGACCAGGGTGAGAAGCGCCTTCAGCGCCACTTCGGTGTCCCAGGCCGGGCGGTTGATGCCGGTCCGGATCGCGCCCGGAGCAATCGCATTCACGCGGATCCGGTGCGGGGCCAGTTCCTGCGCCATGCTTTCCATCAGCAGTTTGATCCCGCCTTTGGACGTGGCGTAATTGACGTGGCCGCTCCACGGGATTTCCTGATGCACCGAACTCATGCAGATGATCTTTCCCGCTGCGACTGAAACCGCGGGCATCACGCCGCGGCGGATGAATTCCCGCACCGCCTCGCGGGCGCAGAGAAACTGTCCCGTCAGGTTCACCGAGATCACCGTGTTCCAGCGCTCGAGAGTCATTTCGTGAAACGGCTGATCGCGCTGCAGCCCGGCATTCGCCACCAGAATGTCGATGGTGCCGAGCTGCTTCACGGCCTCGGCGAACATGCTGGTGACCTGGGCTTCCGCCGATACGTCGGCTTTCACCGCGATGGCCTTGACGCCAAATTTGCGGATTTTCTCCACCACCGCGGCCGCCGCGTCGTCCCCGATGACATAGTTCACCGCGACATCGGCACCCGCTTGGCCCATCGCAATCGCGACCGCTTCGCCGATGCCGGAATTTGCGCCTGTCACCAATGCCTTCTGGCCGGCCAGGACCGCTTTGGTGCTCATCGGCGGGGAACTGTCTACCTGGATTTCTGCTTCCGCCGGGAATGGCTGGCGGCCTTGGCGGAAACGCGCAACCAGCGGCCCGGTTCAAGCCGTCGGGCACTGGAAAAAACACCGCCAACCCAGCAACATATCGGCGCGTGATCCGAGATTGCCAGATGACCGCGCCGAAGATTGACGCATATAACCACTATATTCCGCCCGCTTACCTGGAACTCATCCGGGAACATTCGAAAGATGCGGGTATCGTCAAACGCATGACCAATATCCGCGTGCTGTGGGATATCGAAGCGCGCGTCGAACTGCTGCAGCGCTGGCCCGAAGTAAAGCAGATTCTCACACTTGGCCTGCCGCATCCGGAAGGCCTGGGCGCGCCGGAGATTTCGATCCGCGCAGCGCGCATCTGCAATGACGGACTGGCGGAAGCCTGCCGGCGCTGGCCGGACAAATTTCCCGGCTTCATTGCTTCGCTGCCGATGAATGATATCCCCTCCGCCCTGGAGGAGATGGACCGCGCCATCGGCCAGCTTGGCGCCCGCGGCATCCAGATCGGCACCAATATCCTTGGCCGGCCACTGGACGATCCGGAATTCTTCCCCGTGTTCGAACGCATCACGCGTCATTACGGGCTTGGGGTGTGGATGCATCCGGTGCGACCGCAAACATTCGCCGATTACCGCACCGAACAGAAGTCCATGTACGAAATCTGGCAGGTGCTGGGTTGGCCATATGAGACCAGCGCCGCCATGGCGCGAATCGTGTTTTCCGGCCTCTTGGACAGCCTGCCGGATCTGCGGATTGTCACACACCATTGCGGCGGCATGATTCCGTACTTTTCCGGCCGGGCCGAAACGCTGTGGGCACAGCTCGGATCGCGCACGGCGGATGCGGATTATGGTTCAGTGTTGAAACGCATGACCAAACCGCTGATGGATTACTTCCGCATGTTCTATGGCGACACCGTGCTCGGCGGATCGACGCCGGCGCTGCGCTGCGGGCTGGAATTTTTCGGGCCCGATCATGTGCTGTTCGCCAGCGACTGTCCCTTTGATCCCGAGGGCGGCGCGATGTTCATCCGCGAGGGCATCAATTCGGTTGGCAAACTTCATTTACCGCCGGAGATCGAAGACAAAATCTATCGCGCCAATGCTGCAGCACTGCTTCGTCTGCCGTTCGCGAGCGAATGACCGCTCGTTTTCGGTTCACCACGACCCTGTGTTAAAATCCCGAGCGAAATCAGGAGGGCAGCATGACGATCTCTGCCAAATTGCAATGCACGATAGCCGCGGCTGCCGTCGCACTGTTCGCCGCCGGCGCGCTCGCCGCCGAACCATCAGGCACACCGCAAACGCGCAGTGTTCCGCCGGTCAATACCGGCGCCAATCCCTATCGCGTTATCCGCGACTGGGCCCAACTCACAATCGAAAAGCGGCCGTGGGGCGGGTCCAATGGCGTCGCCATTGACCGCGACGGCAAGACGGTGTGGGCGACCGATCGCTGCTCAGCCGGCACTTCTCCCGGCTGCCTCGGCACGAAAGCCAATCCGGTCCATCATTTCGATGAAAACGGAAAAGAAATTCGCAGCTTCGGCGGCGGCATGTTCGTCTGGCCGCACGGAATCCATGTCGATCGCGATGGCAATGTGTGGGTGACGGACTCGGGCATTCCCACTCCCGCCCTTCTGCAGAAATATCCGGGTGAGGAGAAGAAGGGCAGCGCGGTCTTCAAGTTCAGTCCGGAGGGGAAACTTTTGCTGACGCTCGGCAAGCCCGGCGTCCAGGGCGATCCACCCGAGGCGCTGACCGAACCGACTGTCGTGCTCACCGATCCTGCAAATGGCGATGTCTATGTCGCCGAAAGCCATAGCGATGTGAATGGTCCGAAGCTCGTCGGGCGCATTTCGGTGTTCGACAAGAACGGCAAAATCCTGCGCGTGATCGGCAAGACCGGATCGGGTCCGGGCGAGTTCCGCACGCCGCACGGGCTCGTCTGGGACTCACAGGGCCGGTTGATCGTCGCCGACCGGCACAATCATCGTATTCAGATTTTGACCAAGGCCGGTCAGTATATCGGCGAATTGCACGAGTTCAGCCGCGCGAGCGGTATCGCAATCGACGCGAATGACACGATCTATGTGTCGGATTCAGAATCGGATGCGCGGGTTCATCCCGGCTGGATGCGTGGTATTCGCATTGGCAGCCTGAAAGACGGGCATGTCATGATGTTCATCCCACCGCATAAAACCGACTCACCCGATGGGGCGATTGGCGAAGGGATTGCGGTCGATCCGGCCGGCAACATTTACACGGCCGAAGCCAATATTCGCGGCGTGACGAAATACGTGAAGCAGTAATTCGCACCATAAATGAAAGCGGCGGCTGATCCGAGATCGCCGCCGCTTTTTCTTTCACCGGTTGCAAGACTTATTGGCCGGACGAATCCTTGTCGACCATCTGATTCAGCTTCGCCACCAGGCCCGTCGGTCCTTGCGATTGCACGGTCGAAGAGAAATCTGCGCGCCGCAACGCAAGCTGGCTGATATTGCCGTTCAGGTAAACGTCGACGACCTTCCAGTGACCGTCCACCGGATGCATACGGTAGTTGAATGCAACCGACTTCCCGTCCGAAGTTACCAATTTGGATTCGACGATCTTGTCATCGCTTCTGGGTTTCGCGTCGGGTGAAACAACGAATTGCTCGCCATTGAACTTCGAAAAGTTCTTCGCGTATTGAAACACCGTGACCCGTTCCATGGCATCCACCAGCGCCTTGCGCTGATCTTCGGAAATGCCCGACCAGGACGGTCCGACCGACAGGCGCGTGATTTCGGTCATATCGAACGCCGATTCGGTGGCGGGTTTCAGCTCCTTCGCGCGGCCCTCAAGCCCAAGCTCTTTGCCCCGCTTCATCGTGTCGATCAGGGTCGCGTAGAAGGACTTGATTGCCTGCACGGCAGGATCGAGCGGCGAATCCGCTGCGGAAACCGGCGCTGCGCCAAACGTGGCCGTCACCGCGATAGCAGAGGCCAAACTGATAAGAACTTTTTTCAAGTCTTACTCCCTGATTGCTCAAGTAAAACGCAGACCAACCAACACATTGCGGCATGTATTGTCAATCAGAGCACCCATCACGAACAGGTGGAGATTTGTAGTAATGCCACGCATTCTCGTGATCTTTTTAAGAGTCCCGTTGCAAAAGATAGTCGGCAAGCTGCCTTAGACCAGAGGCGTCATCGCCATACTGTTCCAGCGCTTCTGCGGCGCTTTTGGCCAGTTTTCGCGCCTCTTCCCAAGCCCCGTCTATGCCGAGAGTTGCGACCAGAGTTGCCTTTCCCTGTTCTGCATCCTTCCCGGTCTTTTTACCGGCCACTTCAGTCGAGCCTAAACTGTCGAGCAAGTCGTCAGTGATCTGGAACAGGAGGCCAATATCACGGGCATAGCTGCGCAACCGCGCAAAGTCCTCGCTGCCCGCGCCACCAAGTATCGCGCCCGATTCACAACAGAACTCGAACAGAGCCCCTGTCTTCATCCGCTGCAAAGTGACGATTTGACCGAAATCAAGGTGCTGCTGTCCCGCTTCCATGTCGATCATCTGGCCACCGACCATTCCATCATGGCCGGCCGCGGCGGCCAGGCGGGCGACCAACTCGCAGCGAATATCGGCCGATGGATGAGTTTCCGGGGAGGCCAGAATCCCGAATGCCAGCGTCTGCAAGCCATCGCCCGTCAGGACAGCCGTCGCCTCATCAAATGCGACATGTGTGGTCGGGCGGCCGCGGCGCAGCGCATCATCGTCCATACAGGGCAGATCGTCATGCACCAGCGAATAGGTGTGCACTGCCTCAATTGCTGCTGCCACGCGCGCGGCGCGCGCCGGCTCGACTTCGAATAGACGAGAACAGTTCAGCACCAGAAATGGCCTCAGGCGCTTGCCGCCCGCAAAAATCGCATAGCGCATCGCCTCCACAACCCGCCGGTGCAATCCATGCGGATGGGGCAAAATTCGCTCCAGGGCCTCATCGACCTGGGTTGCGGCCAGGGCCATATCCGCCCGGAACCGCGCGAGGTGATGCTGTGCCGCCGGAGTTCGGCCTTGTTCTGCAAAGCTGGTTCCGGCCATTCCTACCCCGTTCCTGTTGAAGAGTAAGTATTTAGCATTTCATCGCTTTTCGAAAACTGCCGACTTGCGAATTTTTGCCGGTGTCGCAATTTGGCTTCACCCTGCCGGAACTCGCCGCATGCAGATATTCCTGCCCGGTCAGAGACTTGACGCAACGGCGCTTTTGCCCCAAGCGATACAAGTGCCAAGCTTTCGAAGGTACAGGAAATTCCGCAATTGCATCCCCGCAAATTCTGGCGGAATGTCTGGAGCATGAGACCAATGTTCGATCCGCAGGGGGCGCGACAGTAGATGCGCGTTCTACTTGCCCAGCCACGTGGTTTCTGCGCCGGTGTCGTCCGCGCCATCGACATTGTCGAGCGCGCACTGGAGAAATTCGGCGAACCGGTCTTTGTCCGCCACGAGATCGTGCATAATCAGCATGTTGTGCAATCGCTTAAGCAAAAAGGCGCGCGCTTCGTCGAGGGTCTGGACGAAATTCCAGATGGTGCCGTGACGGTGTTCAGCGCCCATGGCGTCGCCGAATCGGTCGTGGAGGAAGCCAAGTCGCGCGCGTTGCCGGTCATCGATGCCACCTGTCCACTGGTTTCCAAAGTCCATTCCCAGGCAAGGCACTATGTGGCGCAGGGCAGGACGCTCATCCTGATCGGCCATAAAGGGCACCCGGAAGTCGACGGCACCATGGGGCAGGTGCAGGCTCCGGTCTATCTCGTCTCATCCCGCGAGCAGGTCGAGCAGCTGCAGATCCCGGACAATACCCCCGTCGCCTATGTCACACAGACAACGCTCAGCATCGACGACACGCGAAACATCATCGATGCGCTGATGGCGCGGTTTTCCGATATACAGGGGCCGCATATTTCGGACATCTGCTACGCGACGCAAAACCGTCAGTCGGCGGTGCGACAACTCTGCAAACTCGCCGATATCGTCCTCGTCGTCGGTTCCAAAAACAGCTCGAACTCGAACCGCCTGCGCGAAATCGGAGAAGAAGAAGGGATCCCGACCTATCTGATCGCCGACGCAAGCGCGCTCGATCCAACCTGGTTTCGCGGCGTTGACGTCGTCGGTCTGACAGCAGGCGCCTCTGCGCCGGAAGAACTGGTTCTTGATGTTATCGGGGCGCTGCGCGCCATCGATACGGATCTTCAGGTTTCCCAGATGGAGGGGCTTGAGGAACACGTTGAATTCCGGCTTCCTCCCGAACTGCGCGCCTGAACCGGAGTAATCATCGCGTGGGAATACCGATCTCGCAGGCCATTCGCATCGGCGGATATATCGCCAAACAGCATTTGACGCGGCGCAAACGCTATCCTCTCGTCCTGATGCTGGAGCCGCTGTTTCGCTGCAATCTTGCCTGTGCCGGCTGCGGCAAAATCGATTACCCGGATGAAATCCTCAATCAGCGGCTAAGCGTCAACGAGTGCATGCAGGCGATCGATGAGTGCGGCGCGCCGGTGATTTCGATCGCAGGTGGAGAACCGCTGCTGCACCGCGAGTTGCCGGAGATTGTTCGGGGATTCCTCGATCGCCGCAAAATCGTCATCGTCTGCACCAATGCATTATTGCTGCCTAAAAAGATCGACCAGTACCGTCCGCATCGCGATTTCAACTGGTCCATCCATCTCGACGGCGATCGCGAGATGCATGACCAGTCGGTCTGTCAGGAGGGTGTGTACGACCGGGCGGTCGAGGCGATTGCGCTGGCCAAATCCAAAGGGTTTCGCGTCAGCATCAACTGTACATTGTTCAATACCGCCGATCCGGAACGCGTGGCGAAATTCCTGGATGATGTGACCGCGCTGGGACTGGACGGCATCACCGTGTCGCCCGGTTACGCTTATGAGCGCGCGCCCGATCAGGAACATTTTCTCAACCGCGAAAAGACGAAGCAGCTTTTCCGGGGCATCCTGTCGCGTGGCCGCGGAGGCAAGAAATGGCCGTTCTCGCAATCGGCCATGTTCCTCGATTTCCTCGCCGGCAATCAGGCGTATCACTGCACGCCCTGGGGCAATCCGACCCGCACCGTGTTCGGCTGGCAGCGGCCCTGCTACCTCCTTGGCGAAGGTTACGCGAAAACGTTCCGTGAGCTGATGGACGAGACGGACTGGGACGGATATGGCGTCGGCAATTACGAAAAATGCGCCAATTGCATGGTGCATAGCGGTTTCGAAGCCAGTGCGGTCATCGACATGACGAAGCGTCCGTTGAAGGCGCTGAAGGTTGTTGCGCGTGGGGTGCGCACCGATGGACCGATGGCGCCCGACATCCCGCTGCACAATCAGAGACCGGCGAAGTACGTGTTTTCAGACCATGTCGAGCGCAGGTTGACGGAAATCCGGTCCCGCAAGACGGCTTCCGAGCAGGCGACGGCAGCGGAGTAAAGCGGCGAAGGCACTGTTCGTTTCGCGCGCCAGGCGGATAAGCGCCGGAATTTGACGGGGCTGCCTGATCAGCGAGCCCACGACTTCCGCCAGATCGATTGTCCCGTTTTCCCGCAGCGCCACAACTGCAGCTTCCGGCAGATCACTGGCCGCATGGTCGGCTACACAACGGACGCAGGCGAATGGCAGGTTGTGCCGTTGGGCGGCTTCTGCTCCCACGCCGGATTCCATATCGGCCGCGAGTGCGCCGGTTCGGTCACGCAGGGCGGATTTTTCCGCACCGTTCCGCAACACGGAATTGACGCCCGCAACGTTGCCATGGACCGCGTCCGGAAGAATTCTCCGCATCCGGACGGCCCATGCGGCATCCGCGGAAAAACTTCCATCCGGCGTCACGATTTCCGACGCGATGACACATGTGCCGGGCGACAGATCCGGTGAGAGTCCGGCGCAGATTCCGAAGCTGATGATTCCGCTGACCTGGTAATCCAGCGCGCCGTTCAATTCGCGACTGAGCACGTCCGCCCGCCCGCCGCAGGCGATCGCGCGCACGCCCTCGCCAACCGCAATACGTGCCTCCCGGCGCAATCCGGTGATGGCGACGATCACTGGTTAAAGGCCGTATTCCACACGGCCTGAATCACCGTATTGGAGCTTGCGATAGCGGGCTAAAGCCCAGAGCGGGAAGAACTTCGGATAGCCGTGGTAGCGCAAATAGAAAACGCGCGGGAATCCGCCGCCGGTATAGTGCTTCTGTTCCCACAATCCATCGCTCGCCTGGTTGCGGAGCAGCCAATCCACGCCGCGTTTGACCGCCGGATGACCGGTGCGTCCCGCCGCCATCAGTCCCAGCAGCGCCCAGGCGGTTTGCGACGCCGTCGAAGGCGCGGCTTCGTAGCCGCGATAATCCAGTTTGTAGCTGTCGCAACTTTCGCCCCAGCCGCCATCCGGGTTCTGAATCGAAACCAGCCACGCGGCGGCGCGCGATATCGCCGGATCGTCGGGGGCGAGGCCGGCGGCGTTCAATCCTGCCAGCGCCGACCAGGTGCCGTAGATATAATTCACGCCCCAGCGTCCAAACCAGCTTCCGTCCGATTCCTGTTCGGCGCGCAAATACTCGACTGCCTTCGCGAGCGCGTCCGGGCCGGAATCTGGAATTTGCGCCAGCATGCCGACGCAACGGCCGGTGACATCGGCGGTCGGGGGATCCAGCAGCGCACCATGGTCTGCAAACGGAATATTATTCAGGTAATAATATGTGTTGTCCGCGTCGAAAGACGCAAAGCCGCCATTCCAGCTCAACAAGCCGCGAATCCATTCGCAACCGCGCGGGATCGCGTTGTCGCGGAACGACAGGTCGAGATCACGCGATGCCCGATCCAGCGCCATGACGACGACGGCTGTGTCATCGAGGTCCGGATAATGCGCATTGTTGTACTGAAACGCCCAGCCGCCGGGCCGCACATTGGGCCGCGGCACAGCCCAGTCTCCCACGACATCGAGGACCTGCCGCTGCTCGAGCCAGCGCAGCGCCTGCTCGACGGCCCTGTTCGCGGCGGCCTCGCCCAAGTCCAGGAGGGTATGACACACGAGCGCCGTGTCCCACACCGGCGAGACACAGGGCTGACAATAGGCTTCACCGTCGTGCAGGACGAGCAGCTTTTCAATGGCCGTGCGCGCAAGTTTCCGCTGCGGATGTTCAGGGCCGAAGCCCAGCACGTCATACATCATGACGCTGTTGGCGATTGCGGGATAAATCGCACCTAGGCCATCCTCGCCATTGATGCGTTCGTCGACAAATCTGACGCAGGCGCGAATGGCGCGGTCGCGCAAGCGCTTAGGCCATAACGGTTCGGCCCGCTGCAGCACCCGGTCCAGAGCGCCGAAGAATGCCGCCCAATAGCGATTCTGGTGCGCGGCCCGTCCCAACGCGGCCGGTTTTTCGCCGGTGAACAACTCCGGAATATGCACATCACGGGGATTGCGTGCGCGCGGTTTCCGCGCTTGCAGAACCAGTAACGGCACCAGCACTGTGCGTGCCCAGTAGGACATCTTGCTGAGATGGACCGGAAACCAGCGCGGCAGAAGGATCAATTCGACCGGCACTGCGGGCGCCGCGTCCCACGACAGTTCGCCAAACAGCGCGAGCAGGTAACGTGTGAATACATTGGCCCGCAAGGCCCCGCCCCGCTGCAAGATCGCGGCGCGGGCCCTCGCCATATGTGGCGCATCAGGTGAATCACCGATCATTTTGAGCGCGAAGTAAGCCTTTACGCTGGCGCTCAGATCGAATGCACCGTCGAAATATAATGGCCAGCCGCCGTGCACCCCCTGATGGCGGCGCAGATAGACACCAATTTTGCTTTCGAGCTCCGGATCGGCCGCCTCGCCGAGATAATGCACAAGCAGCACATATTCCGAGGGAATGGTCGTGTCGGCTTCCAGCTCAAAAACCCAATGCCCGTCAGCTTTCTGCAAAGCGAGCAGCGATTTCGTCGCCGCTGCAATGGCGCCGTCCAGACGATCGCTTCCGCTCGCCGGAGCTATTGTTTCAGCCGCGTCGCTCATACCCATGTAGTAGCTGAATTCGCTCGAACTTGTACACGCGGGGATCACGCCGGATGGACGCGCTGTGCAAGCCGCGCGGCGCGCCGGCCCGACCGAATCGCGCCTTCAATGGTTGCCGGCAGGCCCGTCGCCGTCCAGTCACCGGCCATGAAGAGATTTTCCCATGCCGTGGCCGCAGTCGGGCGCTTGTTATCCTGCTCCGGCGTCGCGGCGAATGTTGCGCGCCGCTCCTTGATCACTTGCCAGGGCGGCAACTCCGCAGCAATGGATAAGCTCCGCGCGACATCATGCCAGCAAGCTCGTGCGATCTCTTCGCGGTCGGTTTCGAGCAGCCTGTCGGCATTGCTGATGGTGACCGAAATCCGGTCCGGAAAACAGAATATCCATTCCGCATTGCCGCCGATCACGCCGGTCATCACCGGTGCCCCGGACGGGGGCGGCAAACCGAAATGGGTGCTGACAATCGCTCGGTGATCATCCGGTGTCATCACGCCCGGTACAAGCGATTTGGCATTCCACGGCGGAACCGCCACGATCACCGCGTCGCTTCGCGTGACCGGAAGTCTGCGATCGGCGAATTCGAGCTCCGATACGCGCCAGCCATCGAAAGAGAGCCTGAGCACGCGCCGCCCGAAATGGATGTTTCCGCCGTGTTCGCGGATATAACGCACAGCGGGATCGATAAATGCGGCCGACAATGTCGGCGTCGCAATGCGCGGCCGGCACGCTTTTCCACCACGGCCCAAAGTACCCAAAAGGATTGCGGTAATCAGATGCGGCGACGCCTGTTCAGGTTCGGTATTCAGCGTTGCCAGAAGCACCGGATGCAGCATTCGCCGCCACAACACGTCGTCGCGCTGACGCAATTCGGCCGCTGTCTTAGCTCCCCGGCCGATCAGCGGCACAAAGGACAGATAATCTTTCGGGCTCGTATCGGGTACGCGGCGATTGGGATCGAAAATCCACCACGGTACGAGGCCGTCATTCGGCCGGACTGTCCAACGCCTGGCTGATGGAATTTCATAAAACGCAAATTCCGCATCTTTCGGTCCGGTGAAGCTGTCCGCCGTACCAATCTGGCTGAGGTAACGGAACGCCGAATCATTGCCCGACAGGATGAGGTGATTTCCGTTGTCGATCAGGATACCGAGCTGCGGATCGGCATAAGACCGGCAGCGACCACCTGCCGTCGCAGCCGCTTCCATGACTTCAACGGATAGCCCGCGGCCCGCGAGCGATACGGCAGCGGAAAGACCTGCGAGTCCGGCTCCGATCACATAGATCATGATCGCTTCACCAGGAGAGGCCGTACCTCAGGGCAATCAGAAGCAACGGCGCACGGCCGACCCGCACGCGGCGCTGCGGTGCATGCCAGCCGGTCTGCTCCATTTTCCGGAGCAGCCGCCGGTACACTGCACTCATCAACCGTGGCGGCTGCAGCGAGCCGCGCGTCCCTGATCTCAGCACGACGTCGGCCTCGTGATAATGCCGGTGTGCGATGTGCGCGAAATTTCGGCAGGCGGCGTCGATCATCGGGTGCGACAGCACGCGCTGCGGGTCGCGATCGTAAATGTCGGCATCGTTTAATAACTCACCCGGCAGATATAGCCGGCCCAAACCGGCATCTTCGGAGAGATCGCGCAGAATATTCGTGAACTGCAATGCACGCCCGAGATGGTGCGCCAGCCGAAATCCCGGCTCCTCGTCCATTCCGAAAACCTTGATCGACAGCCGTCCCACAGCCGAGGCGACGCAATCGCAATAATGGTCCAGAGTCGCGAAATTGGGAGCTAAACTTGCGCCGGTGGCGTCCATCTGGACACCCTCGATCACCGCAAGAAAGTCTTCGCGCCGCAGCCCATATTGCGCCACCACCCGCGCCAGCGATTCCGGCGAGGGCACACCGCAATAGATACCATCGATTGCGCTCCGCCACTCATCGAGCCGGCGCAGGCGTTCCGTAACGCCCTCGTCGCCTTCATCAGCGATATCATCTACGGCGCGATTGAACGCATAAATCGAAAACATCGCCTCACGGCGATCCTTCGGCATCAGCCGCATCGCCAGATAAAATGAGCTGCCGGAGACCTTTGCTCTGGCGCTTTCCCAATCGCCGTCGAGCACAGTCACGATCGGCCTCCCGTCGCGAGGGCGCGTCTGGCGCGCGAGCTGCGGGGAAGCAAATGGCGCATCACCGCTGCGAGTCCGAGCGTGGCCGCTTCGATGCGCCCATGGTGCACCCGGTCCGACAATGGATCACGCGTCAGGAGGCGCTGATTGAGATCGACGGCCAACCGGTGAATGACGGCGACTTCCAGCGCGAGACGCCGGTCCTTTATCGCATCGGCGAATGCGGCGGCTTGATCGAGCAAAACCTGGTTGCGCATGGCGGTTGCGCGAAAAACACCTCGCAACGCGGGCGAAGCGGGGCTTTGCGCCAGAGCATCGGGTGTCAATCCGGCCGCGACGAATGCGTCCACCGGAATGTAAACGCGATTCAGGTTCCTGTAATCCGCACCACAGTCCTGAATGTGGTTGATGATCTGCAAGCCTGCGCAAAGCGCGTCATTCATTGGCCATGTGGTGCGCGATTCGCCATGCACATCAAGCACGAAACGGCCGACCGGCATCGCCGAGAACGAACAATAATCGACAAGGTCTTCCCAATCGCTATAACGCAATTTCGTCACGTCACGCCGGAATGCTTCCAGCAAATCCAGCGCATGCTGTGGCGACAGCGCGCGCTCGGACAGCATTGCCCGAAGATTCACGCCGGACGAGACGCTGTCACTCTCGCCCAGCAGTGTCCGACCCATTTCATCGAGCAGGCGCAGTTTCAGCTCCGCGTCCGCCTCTGCATTGTCGGCAATGTCGTCCGCTTCGCGGACAAAGCGGTAAAAGGCGAGAATGATGCCGCGATGCCGCGGCGCTATCAGGAGCGACGCGACGGGAAAATTTTCATCCCGGTGCGTCTTGCCCGAACTCAATACCGTATGGGCCGCGTCATCGGCGACGGCTCCCATCGCCTGGGGCCGCCCTTTCCACATCCCGCCGCGGCCGCGTAAGTGCTGAACTGCCGAATCCAGAGTGAATCCGGCATAACATCCGGCGATTGCGGGTAGAGCCAAACCCGAAACCGGGACTTGCCCGTAAAAGCGCGATATCGGCCAAAAAGCGACCACCATGCACACCCAGGCGAGTCCCGCGATCAACCGCGTGGGCCCGCTTCCAAAAATGGCGAGCAGGGGCGGAGCCCCGTAAATCACCCCCAACCCCAAAAGGGTTACCACGAGCAGCGCCCAGGAGTAACGCAATTGTGCGAAGGCCGAGCGCGCGACCATGCCGCGGATTTCGTCAAACGTGGCATAGGGCCGGATGCTGACGGCCCGAAGCGTCAACCCCAGCCAGATTGGTCCCTGCCGCTTCATACGCCGTGCCAGCGCGCAGTCATCAATGATTTCGCCCCGGATGGACTCAATTCCTCCGGCGGAAGCCAGCGCGTCACACCGCACCAGCATGCAGCCGCCCGCAGCGGCCGCTGTTTGGCTTTTGCGCCGGTTGACCCATGAAAACGGGAGCAACATGGAAAAAAAGAACACGAAAGCCGGAATGAGAAAACGTTCGGCAAAGCTTTCGCAGGACAGCCTGGCCATCAACGAAACCATCACAAAACGGCCGGACTGCGCGCGCCCGACCAATTGCGCCAGGTTGTCGGCTGAATGGACGATATCGGCGTCGGTCAACCACAGGAATTCGGGTTTGCCGGCTTCGGCTGCGGCAATTCCCTGACTTAATGCCCACAATTTACCCGTCCACCCCGGGGGCCGCGGACTTCCGGAAATCAATGTGATGCGGCTCGAGGCAAAGTTTCGTACCCGCCGGACCGTATCGTCCGTACTCTGATCATCTACAACAATGATGCGGAACTCGCCCGGATACACCTGGGCATTAAGACTTTGCAGTGCGCGTTCGATGCCATCTGCCTCATTTCGCGCCGGGATCACCGCGACGACGGAGGGCCAGACAGCTTTGCCGTCAACTGCGAAGCCGGCTGTGTCACGCTCCCGAAACAGCCAGAAATGCCCGCGGAAGATGAGCAGGTACAGCCAGATGGCCAGCGACAGCGCGGCGAGGAAGAAGCCGGCAGTCAATGCAGATATCCCGCCTCGCGAAACCAGGTAATCGCGTCACGAATCCCGGCCTCATAGGATCTCGCGCGATATCCCAATTCGCGTTCGGCTTTCGCCGATGAGAAATACATGTGGTATTTGGACATCCGGAGGCCATCCAAAGTCAGAAACGGCGTTCTGCCCGTCACGCGGGCGGCAAGCTCGGCCGCCACGGCCAAGGGATAGATTGGCGAACGTGGAAGCTGGAAGCGTGGCGGACGCCGGCCAACCGCGTTGGCGATACTCGCAAGCATGGTCCCCAGCGTTACGTCCTGGCCCCCCAGGATGTAGTGGCCGCCCGATTTGCCGGACTCGAGTGCAAGCAAATGCCCGGCCGCGACATCCTCCACATGCGCAAGATTGAGGCCGGTATCGACATAGGCCGGCATCTGGCCCCTGGCAGCATTGACAATGATCTGGCCA
Source organism: uncultured Bordetella sp. (assembly GCA_964446945.1). Lineage (GTDB taxonomy): Bacteria > Pseudomonadota > Alphaproteobacteria > Micropepsales > Micropepsaceae > CAIYRG01. Next base: position 114,543 of record CAYUQO010000003.1, on the reverse strand, counting down.
GTCGGGGTCGGTTTGATGTCGCGCGGGCCTATCGGCGTGGATGGACTGACAATGACCACCGGCAGACCGTCGCGTTCGACCATGGACTCGACAAGCGCATGTGCGGCAATCTTGCTTTTTTTGTAAGCACCGATGGCCTCTTCCTCCGGCATGCGCGAACTTTCATCTGCGGCGCCGCCGGGCACGGGCCGGAGCACAGCCACGCTGCTGGTGTACACCACACGCTCGACCCGGGCTTGCAGGGCAGCGTTCATCACTGCGCGGGTGCCTTCGACATTGTGACGAATGATTTGCGACGGGTCGGGCGCCCACAGCCGGTAATCGGCGGCGACATGAAACAGGAAGCGCACGCCGTTCATGGCGGACGACAAAGACCCGCTGTCCATCATGTCGCCATGTGCCATCTCGCAATCCAGCCCGGCGAGATTGCCGGTAGCACTGCCCCGGCGCACCAGCGCACGCACCACGAAGCCGCGGGCTATGAGCGCACGCACAACGGCCGAGCCGACAAACCCCGTTCCACCTGTGACCAATACGCGATCGGCACTCACGCGGCTGTTTCCTGGTTTTCGTTGCGCGCTGCAGCGACCGCACGATGCCCCTCGAGCGCCTGCCAAACCAACAATACCGGTATGCCAATGGCAATATCCCGGCCGCGCTTGATCAGCGAAATTGCCAACCCTATCTCCGGGCCGACACCGAGAAGCGGCGCGAATACCGCATAGGCGGCTTCCTGCACGCCCAACGCATTCGGCACGGCAAAGCCGATGCTGCGGATCGCGTAAACCAGGCTGTCGATTGCAATCACCGCGGGGAGACTGACTTGCGTACCTATCAGCCGAAAGGCAATCCATGTGCCTGCGCCGCTCGCGATCCAGCTGAGGAGGTGCAGCACAAGCGAAGCGGCAATGCGCCCGTGCGCGCGATAAATGGATTGCAGCGCTGATGTCACCGCATCGGTGTGATCGAGCGCCCTGGGGACGAACCGGGTGACGAATCTTCGGACCCGCTCGCCCCCGTAAAATTGGACCAGGAAGAAACCCACGGCGATCAGCGCGGCAAGGACGATTCCCATGACGAGCCAGCCAGCGGAGGGCACGCCCGCGGAGCGCCGCAACTCGATGCCGAGAAATGCGATGCCTATCGAGGCGTAAACCAGTTGGGCAATCAGTTCAGTTGTGATGTCGGCGAGCATTGATGCGGCGGCAATCGTCGCAGGAATGCCGTCAAGAACCGCGGCACGTGCGCCAATGACAAACCCGCCAATTTGCGAGAACGGCAGGGTTTCGGCAGCCGAATCCCGAACCAGACGGGCCCAGACAAAACTTCGCCAGCCTCTGGCCCCCGATCCGGCAACCAGCACCCACCATGCGGTGCCAAGCGTCGCAAATACAGCGAAGGCATACAAGCAGACGAGGAAAAATCCGGGCAAACCGATACGCAGAACCGCCGAAAACACCGCGGCGTAGCCGGCGTGCCAAACGAGGTAGCCGGCCGCGAGGAGTCCGAGCCCGGCAATGACCACAACTCTGCGCTTCATACTGTCTCAATACTATTCCGGTCCGTGAAATCGGAAAATCCGCCCAATGCCATCGCGGGGTGCTTCGCCGCTGCCAGGACGTGAGGGTCGGTCAGGGCGCTGAATTCGTCGGCATACCGGTAACCGGGCGCAGAGCCCGGGAATCCTCCTCGCAAGGCCGGATGGCAATAGATTTCGCTGATTCCATCGGGCAAAGCGTCCAACAATCCGAGCAGCCGGTCCCTGTTCATCGCGCCGGACCAGCGAATTCCGAATACCGAATCGGGTGCAAACAACTGAGACTCGCGGACCCTCTGCAGCAAACCACGTGCATTCCTGGCGAGCAGCCACTCTGGCGAGAGATGAGAAGCGGGCTCTACACGACGCAGCACATCGGCCGGTTCCAACGGGACACGGACTGATTTGAGACCGAATTCGCGCCCGATCCGCAGCAGCAGTTTCCCGATCACGGGGTGAACGTGAAAATGTTTGTGCGCATTGACATGGTCCAGCGCGAGCCCGGTCGAACGAAACGCCTCGAATTGTGCCGTGATCTCGGCGGCGAGTTGGCGCTGCGCCCGGGCATTCACCGCAAAATTGATGCCGGCCAGGACCATATTCTGGCGAAAGTGACCCGAAGCCTCGACGAGATTCGGCACGGAGTGCGCCGGAAGAGCCGGAACGCCGTCGACCAGCACAAGATGCAATCCGACGCGGAGAGTGGGAAGGCGGCGCGCGCGGCTCACGGCGTCGGCCGCCGCTGCGCCGGTCACCATCAGGCTGGCAGCGGTCAGGATGCCATTGCGATGGGCCTGTTCGATCGCTTCATTTACTTCCGGCGCGGCGCCGAAATCATCCGCCGTAACGATCAGCGTTTTCAGGCGTGGCTCCGCCGCGCGCGCAAAAACTGGAAAAATTCCACGCCTTCGCGCAGCCGCCGCTTCATCATTTCCGGGCTTGCAATCATTTCGCCCACGATCGACGCGATCTTCGACGGCCGGAAATAGAAGCGCTTGTAAAACTCTTCGACCGAATGAAAAATCTGCGTGTGGCTCAGATGAGCATAATGCAGCGGCGCGATCTGCACGCCGTCATCATCGATCAGGTCGGCGCCCTCATATAGCCAGCCATTTTCCTGTGCCTGCCGGTAGAGGAATGTCCCCGGATAGGGAGCAGCAAGCGAAACCTGGATGGTGTGCGGATTGATCTCCTTGGCGAAATTCACCGTCTCCTGGATGGTTTCCACCGTCTCACCGGGAAGCCCGAGGATGAAGGTGCCATGGATGACGATTCCGAGATCGTGGCAATCTTTGGTGAATTGCCGCGCGACTTCAACGCGCATGCCCTTTTTGATGTTGTAGAGAATCTGCTGATTGCCGGATTCATAGCCGACCAGAAGCAGCCTTAGACCGTTGTCCTTGAGCACTTCGAGGGTCCTGCGCGGCACATTCGCCTTGGCATTGCAGGACCAGGTCACGCCGATCTTCGCAAGCTCCTTCGCAATCGCTTCGGCCCGCGGCAGATTATCCGTGAACGTATCGTCGTCGAAGAAGAATTCCTTCACTTGCGGAAATGCTTGCTTCGCCCATTTGATTTCCGCGGCCACGTCTTCGACCGAACGCACGCGGTAACGGTGACCGCCGACCGTCTGCGGCCAGAGGCAGAAGGTGCAGCGTGATTTGCAGCCGCGGCCGGTATAGAAGGAAACATATGGATGTTTCAGATAACCGATAAAGTAATTCTCGATTTTCAGATCGCGCTGGTACACCGGCGTGACCCAGGGCAGGTCATCCATATTTTCAATGTTCGCCCGGTCTTCGTTATGGACGATGACGCCGAGTTCGTTGCGGTAGGACAGGCCCTTGATGTCCTTCCATGGCACGTCACCGGCGGCTTCCTTGATGGTGAAGTCGAACTCGTTGCGCGCCACGAAGTCCACAGCCGGCGCGTCCTTGAGACTCTGGTCGGCTTCGACCGCGACCTTGGCGCCGATCATCCCGATTTTGACCGACGGGTTGATCTCTTTGATCCGCTCGGCCGTCTTCGCATCGGATTTGAACGAAGGCGTCGAGGTGTGCATCACAATCAGATCGCGGCTCTTCACATCCGCAACAATGTCATCGAATTTCAGCCGGTGCGGCGGCGCATCGATGAGTTTCGCGCCTTCCACCAGCGCCGCGGGCTGGGCGAGCCAGGTCGGATACCAAAATGACTTGATTTCCCGGCGTGCCTGATAGCGCGAGCCGGCTCCGCCATCGAAACCTTCGTAGGAGGGAGCCTGGAGAAACAGGGTGCGAAGCATTCTCTAATCCTGTGCCATTGCGCCGGCGGAACTGACGCGGAAGCGGGCGCCGCGCCAATCAACCGGGCCGGCGAACAACGCCCTGATGAATATCACGAAAGATAATAAATCCCGCGCGGGCACAAGCCAAATCGGATCGCCGGTTCCAAAGCGGGAATTAATGTGGATCGCGAGCCACACACGCGCGGCAATTGTGCCGGCGAGGATGCCCAGCGATGAGGGTGCGAAACCGAGAAAGACACAGCCGATCAGGCTTAGGGGTGTTGCATGGGTGATGATACTCCCGGCAAATCCCGATGGATTGACCAGCCGGATCGTTCGTGCCCACCGCGATTCATGCCGGAACAGTTCCCCGGGCGTGATTTCGGCACAAGAGTGGCTGACAATCAGGGGTGGCACGGCCAACCTAAGCCCTCGCGACCGGACCGCCCAGCCGATTTCGTAATCATCAGCCAACCTGTCCGCGAAAGACTGCAAACCGCCAATTTTGTCCAGCACCGCCCGATTCAGCGCGATGGTCGAGCCGAAACAGGGTGAGGCGAATCGGTGCGCTAGCGCGAACAAAACATCGGGCAAGAAGTGCTGATTGATAGCCATTGCCGACAGGCGTGGCCAAAGGCCTGTCAGGGCCGGACGACCGATGTAACAGCAGGTCACGAGCCCGGTCTCCGGCATCTGGATGGCCCCGGCAATGGCTGAAAGGTAATTCGGCGGCACCGCGATATCGCTGTCGCTGATGACCAGGAAATCATGTTTCGCGGCCGGCAGCATGTTCAGCAGATTGGAAATCTTAGGGTTCGCACCGTGTTGCGCGGCGCCGGCGACGATCGCGATATCCATGTCCGGGTTGGCCAGCTTGACGCTGCGCGCGATTGCGAACGCGTCGTCATCGCTTTGGTGCATTCCCAGCACCAGTTGGACCGGCGCCGCGTAGACCTGGTGGCAGAATGTTGTGAGATTTTCCGCCAATTGCGGTTCTGCGCGGTAAAGCGGCTTCAGCACGGTCACGGGGACTGGCGTACCGGCAGGAATTTTGCCATTGGCGAATTGCCGGACGGCAATCATGCAGGCAATGGTATAGATCGCGCCAGCAAACGCGGCAGCGCAGAAAATCCAACCAATGATCGCAAAGAATGCGGTCACGCCTGTTTCACGGCGGCGGCAACTGCTTCATGAATTCGGCGAGGTGAGACTTCCAGATCGCGGCGCGCAGATGCGTGTAGTGCCCGTGAGTTTTTTCACTTGCGGGGATCAGCACATATTGTGCATGCGCGATGCGCTTTACTGCCGGTTCGAGCACGTGGAGACCCGGCGGATTGGCCTCATCGTCGGCAAAATTGATCGCCATCACCCGTGCCCTGATCTTCTCGAGATCTTGCGATGGATCGTAATCGAGCACCGCCTGAATGCCATATAGCGTGTTATTGGCGTCATTCTTTTCAGCATCGGCGACCAGCCTGTCATACATCGCGATCGACGTCTTTTCGTCCGGCGCGGTTTTTTGAATCTGCCACGGATTATCCGTGGTCATCGCGCCGAGTGGCGAAGTGTAAATCCAGTGGGTCGGATTGTTTTCGTAATTTCCGTCGTGATAGTCCGGATCGTGCAAAATCGCGTTCATGCGCACCAGGCGCTCGATGAGATTGCGGCCGCTGATCTGGATCGGCATGCTGGCAATTGGAACCAGGCCGTCCATCAGGCCGGGATACATTTCGCCCCACATCCAGGTTTGCATCCCGCCCATTGAACTGCCCATCACCAGTCGCAAATGCCGGATGCCAAGTCCCTCGGTGACCAGCCTGTGCTCGGCCTCGACAATGTCGTGATAGCGGTAGTGCGGAAATTTCCCTTTCAGCCCGTCGCTCGGTTTGCTCGATTTTCCGGTACCGATGCTGTCCGGAATGATGATGAAGTTGTCGCCTGCATCGAGGGGTTGTCCTTTGGCGAACAGCTCGTCCGCCAGGGTCGGCAGCATCCAGCTCTGGCCCGATCCGCTGGTCCCATGCAGCAGCACAATGCCATTGGTGATCTCGCCTTGCGCATTGCGCTTCGGAGTTCCGAGAGTGACGTAATGCAAGCGAAGTTCGGGCAAGGTCTCGCCGTCCGTGAAATGGAAGTCGCGGATCGTGAAATCGGCCTCATGCTGATTGGGCCAGGTGGTTTGCGCCCATGCCGGCACTGCGGCGAACAGCAGCCCGCCAAAGAACATTGCGCGAAAATTCATCCCGGCTCTCCCTATCGTCCAAACTTACAGTATGGTGTTCGGAACCTGGGGAAAAGGACCAAGCAATGGCAAGAGCCCTCCTGCTGATTTTCGCGCTGTGGCTCACCGCGGGGCCTGCCACCGCAGCGCCGTTCCACCTCGAAGAGGCCAGCATTGCGGATGTGCATCGCGCGATGCTGGCACATGAGCTGACGGCGACGCAGCTCGTTACCCTCTATCTCAAGCGAATCGACGCCTATAACGGCCGATGCGTCGCGGGCGCTATCGATCCGGCAACCGGTCTGCAGCTTGGTGAGGTCACTCCTGAGCCAAAGGCCGGTCAGCTCAACGCCATTATTACCGTCAATCGCCGTGGACAACGATCCCGGACGGACCGGACCGACGCCGATCCGGCGATGCCAGATGCCCTGGAAGTCGCCCGCGCATTGGACGCGGAATTCGCCCGCACCGGCAGACTGTCAGGTCCGCTGCACGGCATACCATTTATTGTCAAAGACCAGTTCGACACTTTCGACATGCGCACCACGGCGGGTGCGGCCGCGGATTACGCCAACGATCGGCCGCCGCGCGATGCGGAAGTCGTGGCGCGGCTGCGCAAGGCCGGCGCCGTTATTCTCGGCAAAGGAAATATGGGCGAATATGCCTCTGGCGATCGCAGCACATTCGGCGGCCTCACCTGCAATCCCTATGACACGAGCCGCAGCGCCGGTCGTTCCAGTGGCGGGCCTGGCGCCGCTGTGGCCGCAAATCTCACAATGTGCGGCATTGGGGAAGAAACGGGCCCATCGACGCGTAACCCGGCGGCCAACGAGAGCCTCGTCGGGATTGTCGCAACCCACAGCCTCGTCAGCCGTGCCGGGATTGTTCCGGCATCTCTGACCCGCGACCGTGCCGGTATCCTGTGCCGCAACGTCGGAGATGCAGCCACCGTGTTGTCGGCGATCGCGGGCTATGATCCGAGCGATCCGGCAACAGCCGATTCGCTTGGGCACATACCGGCTGGCGGCTACACGGGGTTCGCTACCGGCGCGAGCCTGAAGGGAATGCGCATTGGCGTGGTGCGCGAATTCATGCAGGTCTTCACCAAAGCCGATACCGACAGCGTCCAGATTGCCGAGCAAGCGATTGCCGATCTGGCCAAAGCCGGCGCAGTCATCGTCGATCCGGGTCCCAAGGGTGCGCTGTTCGCCAACGCAATCAGCGCGATCGTACCGGCGCTGGACGCGCCGACACTCGTGGAATTGTCCAAGCAACCGGCAGCGCCAAATCCGACCATCCGAGTGCTGGCCGACCGCGAGCCGCCCACCTCGGGCGAGGTGCTGTTCGTGATGAACCGATACCTGAGCGCCCGCGGCGACGGTAACATCCGCAACGTTCGCGACCTGCTCGATCATTCGACTTTTTACGACCATCCGCCCATCGACGGCGTAACCCTGCCGCCAAAAACGCGGCTCGAGACAATGCTGCGGGATGCCAAAGGGCCGGATATCAGCCGCTGGCACGAAACACGCACCGTGCTGCAAATGCTGGTCAACAAGGTCATGGCCGACAACCGGCTCGATGCGCTGGTGTATCCGACCAAAACCATACCGGCGCCGCGCCTCGCCGCGCCCCTCGAACCGGCAGTGGTCAATGGCCATGGTTATCGGGCGCCGCTGACACCGCGGCTGTCGCCGAACGCGGGACTGCCGGCCATAGTCGTGCCCGCAGGCTTCACCCGCGAAGTCTATGACCGCATTCCTGTGCGCGATAATGGCCGCATATCAGCGGGCGAACTCGACGGACCGAAAGCCGCGCAATTGCCGGTCGCCATTGAGTTTCTCGGCCGCGCCTATTCCGAACCGGAGCTGATCCGCATCGCTGCGGGCTACGAGCAGGCGACGCATCACCGCCGCCCACCCGCTGATTTTCCCGCTTTGCCAGGTGAACCGTAATATGGCGCAGGACCGCCCATATATTTCGACCGATTGCATTGTTTTCGACGAATTGGACCGCGTTCTCCTGATACGGCGGAAGAATGACCCTTTCCGGGGACAATATGCGTTTCCCGGCGGCTTCATCGAAGTGGGTGAAACCGCGGAGGACTCGGCGCGCCGCGAATTGAAAGAAGAGACCGGGATCGAGGCGGGCAATTTGCGGCTGCTTGGCGTTTACTCCGATCCCAGGCGCGATCCCCGGCACCACACCATCACCATCGCCTATCTTGTTCTGGTCCGGGGACAAAACCCCGTGGCAGGAGATGACGCGGCATGGGCGGAATTTGTCGCGCATGCCGAAAAGGAAAAGCTCGCCTTCGACCACAACATCATTCTGCGCGATGCGCTGAAACTGCATGCGGAAACCCGGCCATGACCCTGATCCTCAGCAATGACGACGTCGAAAAGGTTCTCACGATGCCGGACTGCATTGCGGTGATGGAGGACACCTATCGCGAGCTGGGGAAGGGCGCGGCGCTGTCGCGCACGCGTTCGGATTCGTTCTGCCGCACCGCGCGATCCGACGCGCTGTACAGTCTCAAATCCATGGACGGCGTGGCGCCAAAACTTGGTGTTGGTGCGGTGCGGATCAATTCGGACATCATCACCTGGCCGGTTGAGGGCGGAAATGAGCGCCGCGTGAAGGTGCCGGCGGCGCCGGGTGCGCGCTGGGTCGGACTGGTGCTGCTGTTTTCAACCGAAAACGGTGAACCGCTGGCGATCTTTCCGGACGGCGTCACGCAGCGCATGCGCGTTGGCGCCGCCAATGGCCTTGGGGCGAAATATCTTGCACGTGAGAATGCGCGCGTTGTCGGCCTGCTGGGGTCTGGCTGGCAGGCGGGTGCGCAAGCTATGGCGGTCTGCGCGGTGCGCAAGATCGATGTGATCCGCTGCTTCAGTCCCAATCGGACAAACCGGGAAGCTTTCGCGCGCGAATGGAGCGGCAAACTGGGTGTCGATGTGGTTGCAGTGGATTCACCTGAGGCCGCATTCTCCGGCGCGGATATCGCGATGTGCGCGACCAACAGCATCGACAATGTGTTTTTCCACCGCTGGCTCAGGCCCGGTCTACATGTGAGTGCCGTCAAACGGCCCGAGCTGGAAGTGGCGGCAATGAAGGCTTGCGACCTGCTCGTGATCCATAACAATGTCGGAAGCCCAACCCATCTGTTCACCAAAGGTGTCGCGATCCCGGAGAAAGCCGAGAACAAGGGCTGGATGCTGGCGGAAGAGATCGGCTTTGATACTCTGCCGACCCTGCCGCAGTTGATTGTGGGCGAACAGCCGGGGCGCTCGGACGACAGGCAGATTACGTGCTTCCTGAACAATCTTGGGCTTGGTCTGCAATTTGCGGCAGTCGGTTCGATCGCTTACTGCAAGGCCAAAGAGCGCGGTCTGGGACGGGAATTTCCCACCGACTGGTTCACCCAGACGGTTCATCCATAGTCCCTCTGCTGCCACTTGGATCACTACCTCCCGCCGCATTATTTCGAACGCGATGCGCTGACGGTTGCGCGCGATCTGATCGGCGTCACGCTGCTGGTGCACGGTACCGGCGGGATAATTGTTGAAGCCGAAGCCTATGATCACACTGATCCGGCATCACATTGCTTTGCCGGGCGCCGAACGCCGCGCAATGCATCCATGTTCGGCCCACCGGCACATGCTTATGTGTATCGTTCCTACGGTGTTCATTGGTGCCTGAACTTCGTCTGCGGAGCCGACCGCAGCGGCCACGCGGTTCTTATTCGCGCACTTCAGCCGGTTTCGGGAATTGAAAACATGCAGAAGCGCCGCGGGTCGGTTCCAGAACGCAGATTGTGCGCCGGCCCGGGGAATCTGACGCAGTCGCTCGGCATCACCGGTGAGCTTGACGGAAAACTGCTGACTGCTCCGCCATTCAAACTGCTGGCCCGCTCGTCGCATGTGGAAGTCGTCAGCGGAAAGCGTATTGGCATCACACGTGGTATCGATCTGATCTGGCGTTTCGGGCTTGCCGGTTCCCGTTTCCTGAGCCGCCCGTTCTGATCCGGAACGGCCGCACGCGCCGTGCGTTGCTCAGCGATGAATTCCCTGCCGCAGCTTGCTGTTCCGCTCGACACCTTCCCGATGGAAGCGAAGATCGCCGAACATCTGCCTGAGGACGAAGGCTGGCAATATGAGCCGAAATGGGACGGCTTTCGCTGCCTCGCCTTCCGCGAAGGCAATGCGGTCGAGTTGCGGGGCAAATCTGGCAAGAGCCTGACACGCTATTTCCCCGATGTGGTTCAGCTTCTTGTTGGATTGCCGTCACGGCGTTTCGTCCTTGACGGAGAACTCGCGATACCTTTGGGCAATGCGCTTTCGTTTGACGCGCTGCAACTCCGTCTTCATCCAGCCGAGAGTCGGATCCGCAAACTTGCGAAAGAAACACCTGCGATTTTCATCTGCTTTGATATCCTGCTCGGACCCCGCGACCGCAGTCTGATCGACGAACCACTGCACAAACGCCGCGCCGCACTCGAAAAACTGTTTGGCGGCTGGGCCGACAAGCCAGGTATCTTCCTGTCGCCATGCACGCATTCACATGCCGTTGCGCACAAATGGCTCAGCCGGGCGGGAACTGCGCTGGACGGGGTGGTCGCAAAGCGCAGCGACGAACCTTATCAACCTGGCGAACGCGCGATGTTGAAGATCAAACACCTGCGGACGGCCGATTGCGTTGTCGGCGGATTCCGCTTTGCCGAAAACAGCCGCGAAGTCGGTTCGCTGCTGCTCGGGCTGTATGATGCCGACGGCAGGCTGGATCACGTCGGATTCACTTCCGGTTTCGCCAATATCGATCGCAAGAAGCTGACGGCCAAATTGTTGCGGCTGCGCAAGGCCCCGGGCTTTACCGGCCGCGCGCCCGGCGGACCGTCGCGTTGGAGCACGGAACGCTCAGGCGAGTGGGAACCCGTGGCCCCGAAGCTGGTGGCGGAGGTACGGTACGATCATATCAGCGGCGACCGTTTCCGCCACGGAACGAAGTTTTTGCGGTGGCGCCCCGATAAAGATCCGCGCCGCTGCACGATGGATCAGTTGACGGCGGAGGAACGTCCCGCCGCACTGATCCGCGATATCGTCAAGCCATGAACGACCGGACTCATGGCGTCACTCTGACCAATCCGGGCAAAGTGCTGTATCCGGACCAGGGCATCACCAAACGCGCGCTGGCGGAATATTACGAATCGATCGCCGGCTGGATGTTGCCCTTTGTCCGGTTGCGCCCGATCAGCCTTGTCCGATGCCCGGCGGGGCGCGCCCACAAATGCTTTTTTCAGCGCCATGCCGGTTCCGGCATCCCGCCGCAGATCAAGGAAGTTGAGATCCCCGGTTTCGAAGAATCCGGCGCCTATCTATATTTGACCAACGCCGCCGGACTGACTGCGCTGGTGCAGATGGGCGTGCTCGAAATCCATCCCTGGGGCTGCCGCACGGACAAACCCGATCGCCCGGACATCATCACCTTCGATCTGGATCCGGGTGAGGGTCTCAGTTTCAAAGATGTCATTGCCGGCGCGAAGGATGTCCGCAACTTTCTCACGACGCTGGGTCTCACATCATTCGTAAAGACAACAGGGGGAAAAGGTCTGCACGTCCAACTGCCGATCGCGCGGCGTTATGCATGGCCTGACGTCAAGAGCTTCGCCAAACGCGCCGCGGAACTGATTGCTGCCGCCGCCCCGGAGCGTTACCTGACGCGAATACCAAAAGCCGAAAGAAAGCGGCGGATCTTCATCGACTATTTGCGCAATGATCCAACCTCGACTTCCGTCGCGGCTTATTCGACACGCGCACGTGCTGGTGCACCTGTATCAACACCACTTCATTGGGACGAACTGACCGCGGAACTTGATCCTGCGAAGTTCAACGTCCTGACTGTTCCGCCACGTGTGCGGCGGCTGCGTCGCGATCCCTGGTCCGGCATGGAAAAGTTGCAGCAGCTTTTACCGAAGTTCCCGACATAGAATTGCGGAACGAACTGGGGCTTTGCCGCGTTCCCAACCTCACAAAAGCTGGACCCTGAGTCGTGCAATGCGCGATCGGAAAAAGAGGTTCAAAAATCCATGCTCATTCAGACCTGTCCCGCTCGCGACAGGGTGCGTATCGCGATCGCGGGTGTCGGGAACTGTGCATCATCCTTTGTGCAAGGTTTACATTACTATCGCAATGTCAGCGGAAATGAGCCCATCGCCGGGCTGATGAATGCTGACGTCGGCGGATACCGTGTCGACGACATCGAAATTGCCGCGGCGTTCGACGTCAGCGCCGAGAAAGTCGGCCGCGATGTTTCCCAAGCCATCATCGCGAAGCCCAACAATACGGCGCGCTTCTTCGATGTTCCGGAAACCGGAGTCATTGTGCAGCGGGCGCCGACGCTGGACGGGCTCGGACATTATCTGCGCGATGAAATCGTAGAGTCCGACGCGGAACCCGTCGACATCGCGGCCGCGCTGGATGCCGCCCATGCCGATGTGCTGGTTTCATATCTTCCAGTTGGATCGCAGAAGGCAACGGAATTTTATGCCGAACGCGCATTGGAAGCCGGCTGCGCGCTCGTTAACTGCATTCCGGTATTTATCGCTTCCGAACCGGAATGGCAGCGGCGCTTTGAGCGCAACAACCTGCCCCTGATCGGCGATGATATCAAAAGCCAGGTTGGCGCGACGATCGTGCATCGTGTGCTCGCCAATCTGTTCCGCGAGCGCGGTGTCCGGTTGGATCGCACCTATCAGCTCAATTTCGGCGGCAACACCGATTTCCTGAACATGCTGGAACGCGAGCAGCTGACGTCGAAAAAACTGTCCAAAACGCGCGCCGTGAACAGTCAGCTCACGGCCCCGCTCAGCGACGAAAATATCCATGTCGGGCCAAGCGATTTCGTACCCTGGCTGCAGGATCGCAAATGCGCCTATATCCGGCTCGAGGGAACGACGTTTGGCGGTGTGCCGCTCAATCTCGAACTCAAGCTGGAAGTCTGGGATTCGCCCAATTCGGCGGGAGTGGTCATCGATGCCGTGCGTTGCGCAAAGCTGGCACTGGATCGCGAGATCGGCGGGCCGCTGATCGGCCCATCCAGTTATTTCATGAAATCGCCGCCGCGGCAGTTCTCGGACGAGGAAGCGCGCACGCGCACGCTGCGGTTTATCGCCGGCACCAACTGAATCGCGTGTCCAATGACGAATGTGCTTTTTGTACGTCATGTGGAACATGTCCTTCAGCACGAGCAACTGCTCGGGCGCACTCATGATGCGCCTTTCACAGACTCCGGCTATTGGCAGCTGACGCGGCTCGCCAAATCGCTGCGCCATGAAGCTGTGGCGGCGGCGATCCATTCCAGCCCGCGCCGCCGGGCATGGGAAACAGCGGAGGCCATTGCGGGACCGCACCGCCAGACAGTCGAATTGCGGGGTGAACTCGACGAACTCGATTACGGTGACTGGAGCGGGCGCTGCTTTGGCGAACTCGCAGACGATCCGCAATGGGAGCGGTGGAATACGCAGCGTGGAGAGGCCTGTCCGCCACACGGCGAAAGCATGCATGCTTTGCAGGAGCGGATGCTCACCTATATGGCGGAACTCGCCGAAGAATATCCGCGACAGACGGTGATCTGCGTCACGCACGCCGAACCGATCAGGGCGCTGATTCTCGACGCCTGCGGCATGCCCCTTGATGATTTTGCCCGCATCGAAATTTCGCCCGGCAGCATCACCCGGTTTAAACTGACATCCGGCGCCGGCCGGCCGCGCTTCCATCTTGAAGCGAGGCCGGCATGAAATTCGTGATCTTCGGACTCACGATCAGTTCTTCATGGGGCAACGGCCATGCCACGTTGTGGCGCGGCTTATGCCGGTGCCTGAGCGAAAAGGGCCATCGCGTCGTCTTTTTCGAACATGACGTCCCATATTACGCAGGCGCCCGCGATCTTTACGAAATGCCGGGCAATGACGAACTTGTTCTGTACGAGAACTGGTACGACATCGCCCCACGCGCGGTGCGCGAGGCCAGCGATGCTGACGTCGCAATCGTAACCTCCTATTGCCCCGACGCGATCGCAGCAACCGACCTGATCCTCGGCTCGCGTGCGCTGCGCGTGTTCTACGACCTCGACACGCCGGTGACGCTTTCACGGCATGCCCGCGGCGAAGTGAACTTCTACATCGGGCCGCGCGGACTTGCCGATTTCGACCTCGTGCTGAGTTATACCGGCGGTGGCGCTCTCGACGCATTGCGTGAAGATCTGGGCGCCCGTTCTGTCGCTCCGCTCTACGGTCATGTCGATCCAGAACATCACCGTCCGGCCGAGCCGCGCGAAGCTTATCGCGCCGATCTTTCATATCTCGGAACCTATGCCGAGGACCGGCAGGCATCGCTGGAGGAACTGTTCATCGAGCCGGCAAAGCAGCGCCCAAATCTGAGATTCCTCATCGGAGGTGCTCTGTATCCGGATGCATTCCCCTGGCGGCGCAACATCTATTTTGTCCGTCATCTGCCACCCGGCGAACATCCGGCCTTTTTCGCGTCGTCGCGTGCGACTCTGAATGTGACGCGTGCCGACATGGCGCGCATGGGCTGGTGTCCTTCGGGGCGGCTGTTTGAGGCGGCGGCATGCGAAGCACCGGTGATCACGGACAGCTGGGACGGGCTCGAAAGCTTCTTCAAGCCCGACTCGGAAGTTCTGGTCGTCCGCAATGCGGACGACGTCCTGGCCGCGCTGGACAAAAGCGACGCCGAACTGAAGGCCATTGCCCGCGCGGGGCGTGAACGAGTGCTGGTTGAACATACGTCCAGACACCGCACGGACGAGTTGCTCGCACTGGTTTCGAAGGCGATGGACGGCGCGCGCGGGAGCCACCCGCAGATGGCGGCAGGAGACTGACAAATGTGGGGGATCATTCCTGCCGCAGGACGTGGAAGCCGGATTCAGCCGCTGGCGTTTTCGAAGGAACTGCTGCCGGTGGGAAGCCGCATTGCCGATGGCACCGAACGCCCGTGCGCGGTGAGCGAATTCCTCGTCGAGCGCATGGTCAGGGGCGGCGCGGATAAACTCTGTTTCGTCATTTCACCCGGGAAATCCGACATCCTCGAATATTTCGGCGCAAGCTATTCAAGCGCCTCGATTGCCTATGTCGTGCAGGACGTTCCTTCTGGTCTGTGCGACGCGATCTTTCGTGCTGGCCCGTTTATCGGTCCGGATGAAGCCGTGATGATCGGATTGCCGGATACCGTCTGGTTTCCGGAAGATGCATTCACCGCGTTGCCGGACGGCGTGCTGTCATTCCTGCTCTTCCCCGTCGAGCATCCGGAATTCTTCGACGCGGTATTGATGGATGAAGACACGGGCCGCGTGCGTGAAATCCAGGTCAAGCAGAAGGACGCGCGTTCACGCTGGATCTGGGGCGCATTCAAGATGCCCGGCACCGTGCTCCACGAATTGTATCAACTGTGGTGCCTTCGCGAGCGGCGGGACGAATATGTCGGAACCCTGGTGAATGCCTGGCTTGCCGCAGGCGGACAAGCTGTGGGGATACGCGCCGGAACTGCTTATGTCGATGTCGGAACTCTGCACGGTTACCGCGCGGCTATGGCGCTGCTGCAGGAAAGCGACGATGCCGCTGCGAACGGCGTGCCGTGGATCGCATCGGCCAATCAGACGCTCAATGTCACCCCGGCGGTAGTACCGTGATCTCGCGCGACGAAATCCGCGAACGTGTCGCGGTGCTTGGGCCCTGGTTTCACAATCTCGACCTGAATGGCGTCCAGACCGCGCCTGGCCACTTTCTGGGAGACTATCCGCAGGTGAAATGGCGCCGGTTCCGCGATGCCATTCCCTCGGATCTCACCGGTATGTCCGTTCTCGATATCGGCTGCAACGCAGGATTCTACTCACTCGAAATGAAGCGTCGCGGCGCCTCGCGGGTGCTCGGAATCGACTCGGATACGGAATATCTGGAACAGGCGCGCTTCGCCGCCAATGTCACCGGCGCGAATATCGAATTCCGCAAGCTATCCGTGTACGACATCGGCGCGATTGGCGAACGGTTCGACATCGTGCTGTTCCTGGGCGTGCTGTACCATCTGCGGCATCCGCTGCTGGCCCTGGATCTTATTCACGAACATGTCGCGCGCGATATCCTCGTGTTCCAGTCGATGCAGCGCGGCAGCAACGCGGTAAGGGCGCAAGAGCAGGATTACGATTTCTGGCGTACCGATATTTTCGATGAGGCCGAATTCCCGAGGTTGCATTTCATCGAGGAGTCTTATGCCGGCGATCCCACCAACTGGTGGGTTCCCAATCGCGCGTGCACCGAGGCAATGCTGCGGAGCGCGGGATTCGTCATTACGGCTCATCCGGAAGACGAGGTCTATATCTGCCGGCGCACGGAAGCGCCGTATGGCGCGGGAGCGGTTTACCCCGCGAGGGAAAGGAAAACTGCGTGATTGAAGCGGCGATGATCTGGAACGAACCGAACAACAAGTCCCATTGGGACCCGGAGGTCGATCCGGATTGGTCGAAATTTTCCAGAATGGCGATTCTGGCCGGCCAGGCAATCCGGTCGGAAAATTCCAGAGTCACGCGCGTGCTCGGCGGCATCTCGCCCATCGATCCGAATTTCATCAGCAATCTGGCAGGACAGGGCGTGCTCGATCATGTCGATGTCGTTGCCGTGCATGGTTTTCCGCTGGACTGGAATTTGTGGCAGCTGGATGAATGGCCCGCCAAGCTGGACGAAATTCGCGCCGTGACATCTCTACCCATTTGGGTAGCGGAAGTGGGCGTATCCAGCTTCGGCGCCGAAGAAGTTCAGGCATGGGGACTGCGGCGCACGGCGGAATTGCTGCGCGGCAAAGCACCACGCATCCATTGGTATAGCCTCTACG
Organism: uncultured Bordetella sp.; assembly: GCA_964446945.1. Classification (GTDB taxonomy): domain Bacteria; phylum Pseudomonadota; class Alphaproteobacteria; order Micropepsales; family Micropepsaceae; genus CAIYRG01. The sequence continues at coordinate 97,618 of CAYUQO010000003.1, read as the reverse complement.
ATCTGCCGCGCTCATGGACAGCGACCACCCGCCATCGCGAGGCGGAAGGCTCCTCCTACTATCGGCATTTCTATATGGGCCTGCTGCGCGAAGACGGTTCGCCGAAAAAGTCGCTCGACGTGTTTCGCCAGCTCACGCCGGCGCTCGGCATTTGCCAGTGGTTTCACTTCGAAGATCCCCGGCTCGACGATGCGGTTAAGTGGCTTCGCCGTTTGGGCGTGCGCCACCTGCGCACCGGCCTCTCCTGGTCCGACAGTTTCCGCCCCAATGCACTGGAATGGTTCGACCGCCAGATGGATGCGATCGCCGAATTCGACGTGACGCTGACATTCTGCTTCACTCCGGATCAACGCGGAATCCAGCCGCATCACACCAGTGCACCCCGGGTGCCGGAAGAATTCGCCGAATTCTGCGCCAATATACTCAGGCGCTATTCGTGCTACTGCGCCAGCGCCGGCGGTGTACGTGCGGCATCCGGTTAGGTGGCGCTCACCGTACTCAGTGTCGCCTATCCTCTGGCGCCTGTCGCGCCATGGGTCGCGGGTGGCGCCGAACAGGTCCTGCTGAAGCTCGACAGTGCCCTGAAAGAGCGAGGACATCGTTCGCTGGTGGTCGCCAGTGCCGGATCGCAAATCGCCGGAGAGCTGATCGAGGGCTGTCCCGTGCCGCAGGTTCTGGATGACGGGGCAAAAGCCGCCGCGCACCAGGAATATTCCGAGCTCATCGAATGGGTCCTCAGCCGCGAAAAGATCGACATCGTGCATATGCACGGGATCGATTTTCACCACTACCTGCCGAAGCCTGGCTCCAGCGTCCTTGTAACCCTGCATCTCCCCCTGGCGTGGTATCCGCGCGAGACCCTGTTATCAACGCGCCCCGCAACCTGGCTGCACTGTGTCTCAGATGCACAGCACGCAACCCGGCCGGCAAGCAGCCGATTCCTGCCGCCGATTGACAATGGTGTGGACGTTGACCTGCCGCCGCTAACGCATAAAGGCGAATTCGCATTGTTTCTCGGCCGGATTTGTCCTGAGAAAGGCGTTCATCTGGCCATCGAAAGTGCCAGAATCGCTGGCGTGCCGCTGGTCATTGCCGGAGCCGTGTTTCCGTACAAAGACCACTTACGGTATTTTTCGGAACACATTGCGCCGAGCCTCAACGAGACTTGCCGATTCATCGGTGACGTGGGCCCGCACAAAAAGGCTGAACTGCTGCGCAAGGCACGCTGCGTCCTTATTCCCTCTCTGGCTGCAGAAACAAGTTCATTGGTGGCCAGGGAAGCGCTGGCAGCGGGCACGGCGGTGGTGGCTTTTCCGCGCGCTGCATTGGCCGAAATCATTGAAGATGGCCGAACCGGCTTTCTCGCGGATAGCCCCCAGTCCATGGCGGAAGCCATCAAGGCCTGCAGCACGATCGATCCCGCGGTTTGTCAGGATGTTGCACGCCGGCGATTTCCGCTGAAGCGTATGATCTCACGATATCTCGGCCTGTATCAGCAAATAGCCGACGGCCGGCTGAATGATTCCCACCCATCATGAATCAGCCAACTTTCGAACTGATCCATGACGTCGGCCAACTCGCAGCGCTGGAACCCGAATGGTGGGAATTGTGGAGAAAGATTCCCGTTGCGACTGTTTTTCAGGCCCCTGCCTGGATTCTGCCGTGGTGGAAAGTCTTTGCGCCCGGCGATTTCTGTTCCATTGCGGTTTACCACGACGGCAAACTTGCCGGTTTGGCACCGTTGTGGCTGGAACGGTGTGAGCAGCACGCCCGCCTGCTGCCGATCGGCATCGGCCTCAGCGATTATTGCGACGTGCTGCTTGATCCCGATTGTCCAGATGCGCACCGGATTCTCTCCGATGCCTGCCGGTCAGTTGAATGGGATGAGTGCGAATTTCCGGAACTGATGTCTGGCGCCTGTGCCGGCGATCTTCCGTCTCCCGAACGGTGTCGCTGCGAAACGGGAAACGCGAGTGTTGCACCGGTGCTGGAAATCCCGGCTCATGCGCGTGGACTTGCCGACGTCATTCGCCGAAGCCAGCGCCGGCACATCCAGCGCGACCGTGTCGTGGCGAGCCGGCGCGGTGATTTCGTATTCAGCGCCGCGAGCGCCGGTGACGCACAAGACCTTCTTGCCGATCTGATCCGGCTCCATACGGCGCGGTGGGCCACCTGCGGGGAGGATGGAGTATTCGGAGATCGGCGGGTCGCGCAATTCCATTCATGCGCTTTGCCCGGATTGATGGAAGCAGGCCTGCTGCGAATGCACCGGCTCACCATCGGAGCTGAGACCGCTGCGCTCTATTATGGTTTTTTCGATCACCAGCGCAGCTACGCCTATCTGCAGGGCTATGATCCGGAATACGCCGATTCCAGCCCCGGCAGCCTGATCATTGCTCATGCGATCACCGAAGCCATGCGTGAAGGCGCGCGGGAATTCCATTTTCTGCGCGGCGATGAAGCCTACAAATTTGCCTGGGGCGCAACCCGCCGCTGCAATCGGATACGGCGCTTTGTACGGGGACCTGCCGATGACAAATGATTGGCTCTCCCGGTTTATAGCCGGCGAAATACCGCCGCATCTGGCGCTGATGCAGCTTTTCATAGGCGCCGAAAGCGAGGCCCGCGCCAGGCAGGCTTTGCAGAATGCAATTTTGCATGCAGACCATAATGGGGTGGTCCGCTTGAATGCACTGCAAAACATGTGGGCCGAGTCTCCGAACGCCTGGTCCATCGTTTCGCGCATTCATGATACCGCCTCCGGCTCGGATCCCGGTCCGGACCGGCTGCAACACTTGCGCAGCATATTTGATCAGGCGGCCGGAATTTCGTCCGAAGCCGCCGTCGCGCTTTACAGTCTTGGCCGCAGGGATCTCCTCGCCATGATCACTTCGGATGTTGTCACGTTGATGCGGGCCTGGGAGTTGATAGACCAAACCTCCCTCGTCGCCGAAGTCGGTTGCGGGACAGGCCGCTTCATGCATGCGCTGGCACCGCTTGTTCGCGCCATTGTCGGATTCGACATTTCCGGAGCCATGCTTAGGCATGCCGCGGAACAGGCCCGGCAGTTCTCGAATGCCTTGGCCGTCCAAACCGCCGGAACCAGCCTCGACGTGCTTGCCGACGCGAGCCTCGATCTTGTGCTCGCGCTGGACAGCTTTCCTTACCTCGTTGAAGCCGGAGTGGCGGAGGCCCACATCGCGGAATGCGCCCGCGTGCTCAAACCGGCGGGTTATATACTGATCATGAATTGGGATTATTCGACCAGTCTGGCTGTGCAACGTGAAACAGTCGCGACGCTCGCGGCAAAGCACGGCTTCGCAATCCTGCGCAATGGCACATCCGATCTTCAATCCTGGGACGGCAAAGCGTTCCTGCTGCAAAAAGCAGTCCTGTAATTTCGCAACCGTGGACGAGCGCAGGCGTTCCTGCTGCGGCCAAGCCTGGAGCAAAGCGACATGCCACGTGCATTTCTTCTGGTGCTGGACTCGGTTGGCATAGGATCGGCGCCGGACGCCGCACTTTATGGCGACGCTGGGTCCAATACGGTCGGACATATCGCTGAGGCCTGCGCCGCGGGAGCGGCCGACCAACACGGAACTCACACAGGCGGACTGCAATTGCCCAATCTGGCGCGGCTTGGATTTGGTGAAGCCTGCCGCCTCGCATCAGGACGCAAACCTCCCGGACTCGACGGCGATGCCATCCCGGAAGCGTTCTTTGCCTGCGCTGCTGAACAGGCAAAGGGCAAGGACACTCCATCCGGACACTGGGAACTGACGGGCATCACACTGACCGAGGACTGGTATTATTTCCCGCGCAACGTTCCGGCGTTCTCTCAAGCTCTGCTTGAGGAATTGTGTTCGCAGGGCGGCCTTCCTGGAACACTGGGCAATATCCATGCTTCCGGAACCGAAATCATCGATCGTTTTGCCGCCGAACATATGCTCAGCGGCAAACCGATCTGCTACACCTCCGCTGATTCGGTGTTCCAGATTGCGGCGCACGAAGACACATTCGGGATCGAGCGGCTTTATTCCGTGTGCGAAGTGGCACGGACCCTGCTCGATCCATTCCGCGTCGGCCGTGTCATCGCGCGGCCTTTTATCGGCGATCAAAAAAGCGGCTTTCGCCGCACTGGTAACCGGCGCGATTACACCATGGCCCCACCCCGCGGGACCATTCTGTCGCGTGCGGCTGATGCCGGCCGGCCGATCATCTCCATTGGAAAAATCGCGGATATCTTTGCGCATTGCGACACCGGCGAATATGTGCATGCGTTCGGCAATGACGTGACCATGCAGCGTGTGCTCGATGCAGTTGCCACGCTCCCGGACGGCGGGTTGGCGCTGGCAAATTTCAATGATTTTGACACGCTCTACGGCCATCGGCGCGATGTACCGGGATATGCCAAAGCACTGGAGGAGTTTGATTCCGGATTGCCAGGGCTGATGTCACAACTGCGGCAAGGCGACCTTGTCATGGTGACAGCCGACCACGGCTGTGATCCGACCTGGCGAGGAACCGATCACACACGCGAATTTGTGCCGGTTCTCGCTTTTGGACCGGGTGCGCCGCGCGGCAATGGCGGCGTCCGCAAAAGCTTCGCGGATGCCGGCGCAACCATTGCTGCACATTTGTCGCTCCCGGTTCCCGCAGGGACACCGCTGTGGAGCTGACCAAGATTTAGCTTTCTTCGTCCTCGCCGGACTTGGCGTCGTCATCGACAGAATCGCGTGACACGAATTTGTGGAAACGGCTCTGTTGTCCACCGGCGGTTTTGTCCTGATAAAGAAAAGCCAGGTCGGCATCGTCGAATTTCTCGAAGAATTCATCCCACTCGATATGATCGAGCCCGTCGTCCGGCGGATCGAAATCCAGCCGCAGAATTCCCGGTTCGTCAGCTTTTTCGGTGGCCCTTACAGTCGCTGGATGTCCGCCACGCTGTTCCGCCCAATGCCGAATCTTTTCGTGATCAGTAGTGGCCTGTGCTCGCGCCATGAGAATGTTTCCTCGCTGAAACCGGACCGTCAATAGCGGCCCGTCGGCGTAAAAAACGGCTGAGCAAAATCTACGTTCCGGTGCCAGACCGGTAACTACGCCGTGCGTGCCATTGTGCGCGCAGCGGTTTTGATTGCAGTCTCCATCTCGGCCGCGCGATGGTCGGCGGTGTGGCACTTGAACACGCGGGCACGTGCGGCCGCTGCAATCGCCTCCTGCCTCGGCGCCGGCAGCGAAAGATGCCGCATGACGTCTTCGGCCGAATCGGCAAGTAGAATCTCCGTCACGGGCGTGAATACCGTATCCAGCCCGGGCCAGGTGTCGCTGATAATCGGGACTCCGCATGCTGCCGCTTCAAACAAGCGGACGCTGGGAGAATAACCAAGAGCGCGCATGTCGCCGCGCGTGAGATTCAACGTGAAAGCTTGGGCACAATAAAAGGCGGAGTGATCGTCGGGCGCGAGATGCGGAATGTGCTCGACGTTATCCGGCCAATCGGTCGTTTCCGGATATTGCGGACCGGCGACGGAGAAACGCTCCTGCGGGCATTTGCGCGCAACATTGAACAGCATGGTTTCCAGCGCGGGCTGACGGTCCGCCGCATAGGTGCCGATATAGCCAAGCTTCCATTGCTTGGTCACCCGGACCGGAAGATGCGATGCCGGGTCTACGGAACAATAAAGCGCCACCGGATGAGATGCACCGAGCTCGCGAAGGCGGTCAAGAACCGGGCCGCCGGTGAAGGAAAAATGGACATCGATCTGCCGCAGTTGACGCGGATCCAGATACTCGCATGTCCCTTCCTGCATGGCGCGCAAAGTCACCGGCGTGTCGATGTCGTAAAAAGCCGTGGTTCCTTTTGCGGTCGCCGTTACCCAATCCGCAACTTCGATACCGTCGGGAACATATGAGCCTGTGATCACCGCATCGGCATCCCGCACCACCCGGGCGAATTTCTTCAGCTCGTCCAGGCTGGAATAAAGCAGGATGCGGCAAAAACGCGAATGCGCGAAGTCGCGATGATCGCGGTACCACGGAGTGTCGCGTTCAAGAAATGTAACGGCGTGGCCGCGACGCGAGAGTGCCTTGATCAGTGCACGGTAGGTCGTCGCGTGCCCATTACCCCACGACGAGGTAATCGTAAGCCCGATGAAAACCAGTCGCGCCATCACACCGCCTCGCGAAATAGCCGGCGCGGATCGAGTATCTGCTCGACCTGTTGCGCCCGCAAAGCATAGGTGTGGTCCCGCAGTACCCGTTCGCGTGCTGCCGCGCCGATCGCTCGCGCTTTACCTGCGTCTAGCGCGGCCATCTTTTCAGCAACTTCCTCGCCCGAATGGGCGAGCAGAATTTCCGTGTCCGGGTCCAGGAAATCCTCGATCCCATGCCATGCATCACTGATAAGGCAGGCGCCCGCCCCCGCCGCTTCGAAAATCCGCGTCGGCGGCGAAGCACCATAGCGCGCCATACTTTCGCGATTGATGTTGAGAACCGCCTTCGCTGTGCAGTTCAGGGCATTGTGGTCCTGAGTGTAAACGTGCCCCGTATAGACGACATTTGCCGGCATGGATTTGTCCGCCCAGCCATTGCCGCCCAGAAGGAACCGACGATCCGGCAGACATTCCGCGGCTCTGAAAAAGAATTCGTCAACACGTGCCTCCCTGTCGGGCAGACGGTTTCCCAGAAATGCCAGATCAGAGGCAAAGCGCGGATCCGGAGCAACAGGATGGTGCGTCGCGGAATCCAGCGCATTGTAAATCGGGACGCAATCCTGCGCCCCGAAGCGCTTATAGGCCCGTATGACCGCATCACCTCCGCCATAGGTCAGGATGGCATCGTAGCGGGGCACCAGCCTGCGAAATGGATCGGGCGGGGCGTTTTCCATCCGGTCCAGCGTCGCGGGAGCATCGACATCCCAGAAGATTGCGATCTGATGCGCGCGGCGGACCGTGAGCACGGCATGTTCAAGCTGCTCATCGAGCACGCCGACGCCGCTGAATTTGACCAGAATGTCTGCCACCGCAGCGCGCGCGAGCGCAGCATTCATGCCCTTCTCATCCGGAGAATAAACAATCACTTCAGCCCATGGCGGATCATCCATGTCGCGGTGACTTTGGCGTTCGAATGCGTCCGGTTCGGCGAAACTGATGGAATGCCCGCGAGCCGCCAGCGCTTTCAGCAGCCCGCGATAATATGTGGCGGCGCCGTTCCAGTAGGCCGATACAAGGCTGGAGCCGAAACAGAAGAAACGCATTATGCAGCCTCCGGATCTCGGGCCAATGAAGCATCGCCCCTGATGGTTGCGTATATGTCGAGAAGTTCGCTCACGCGGTGGCGGCAGGAATGGCGCTCACGGATGGCTTTCAGTCCCGTCTCGCGCAATGCGCTTGCCAATGATTCGTCCGACAGCACTGCACGCATATGCGATTTCATTTCCGCGCTGTCACTCGCCGTCAAATAGCAGCCCGGCGGGAAAAGACCTTCGCTGTCGCTCCAGGGCGCACTGATCAGGGGAATCCCGCAGGCCAGTGCTTCAAACACGCGGATGGTCGGAATTCCGCGCAGCGTCTGCGCATATGGCCGACGCGGGACGTGGACGGTCAGCTTGTGCCGCGCGAACACTTCCGGGACGGCATGGTTGGGAAGCCAGCCACGCCACAGGAATCCGCGATCGCTCAGCATGGCGCGTGCTGCTTCCGGATAGCGCACGCCGAAAATGCTTCCGCGAACTCCGAGTTCTGCGGCGGGCTTAAGGAGAAATTCTTCCACTTCCGCGGTGCGTTCGTCATCACCCCAATTGCCGACCCAGACCAGTTCCGCTTCGCGAACACCGGAATGACGTGGGTAGAACCGGCTGGTATCCGCAGCCTCGTGCCAGGTCCAAACACGCCTGGCCCATCCCCTGCGCTGATAAATGTCAGCAAGAACCGCACCAAAAGCGAGTACGCCGTCATAACCGTCGAGCTCGAACTGGCCCATCGTATCGGGATCGGTCAAGGCACGATGATGCGTGTCGTGGAATAGCAACACAAAGCTGCTGCCGTTCCGGCGCATTCGGGCGACTGCATTGACGAGAGTGGGAACGTTCCACTCGTGAGCTATGACAATATCTGCACCGTCCGTCAGTGCTGCGAGGTCGGGACAGTCCGGATCATATTTGGCGCGGCGCAGATGAGGATAGGCGCGCCGGAAACCGTCGAGCGCAGCGGCCCCGGCATCACGCAGCAGATTCGATTCACTCCAGCCTGCTTCGGGTTCACAGAACAGCACGTCATGTCCACGGCGCTGCAATTCCGTTCCGATGCCGCGCAGGAAATGCGCATTGCCGTTGTTCCAGCACGAGGCGATGGCGTGTACGAACCACACGATTTTCATGCGACCGCCCCGAGACGTTCCGACAACAGGGCGCAGTAGGTCTGGTGATAGGATTGCGCCATTCTTTCCAGCGAATAGCGGCTGGCGCGCGCATTCGCCCTGGCGCCGAGTTCTGCCGTGAGGCCGGCATTCTCGCACAGCTTGCGCAGGACAGTGCGCAGCTCTCCGGCATCACATGGATCGACAAAAACTGCGGCGCCATCCCACAATTCGCGCAAGCCCGGGATGTCGCCAAGCACCAGCGCGCAGCCGGACAGCGCCGATTCCAGAATTGTTAGTCCAAACGGTTCGTAGCGCGCAGGCGACACGAAAATCGACGCATTCGCCATGTGCGTGGCGAGTTCGGCGGGCGTCAGCCTGCCGAGAAATGCCACATTGCTGTGCGGGGCACATTCGCCATGCGGTCCGGTTTCATCTCCGGCGACCATGACGGGAACACCAAGTCCTCCGGCCGCATCGCACACGGCTCCGATGTTTTTGCCGTCATCCCACAATCGCCCGGCGGCGAGCACCACATTGCGCTTGGGGCCTGTCCTAAACAGTGACGGGTCGCGCCCATTCCGGATCAGCCGCCAGCGCGACACCGTTCCATGCAGCCGCTGGAATTCTCGCAAATACGCGGCACTGGGCGCCACGAGCATGTCCGACTTTGACACAGCACTTTTCAGCCAATGCACATAGTCCGACCATTCCTCCGGCAGCGCCGTGCCGCGGCAGGCTTCCCACCATGACGGCACGCAGGAATGTGCCACAAGCAGTCGCGGAGCCTCGAGCGGCAGCGTCGCGTGCCAGTAGGTGTTGAGGTGGATGATATCGGGATGAAACTGTTGTTCCAGCGCGAGCAGGAGTTCGCCTGAGAGTTGGAGATCGGCCTCGCAGCCCTTCATCCATTCCAGCCGGTAATCCTTTGCGATCAGTGTGACGTTCGGTAAGTCCGATGCCTCCTGCATTTGCTGTTCGCAAGGCAGTCGGCCCATCGAAAGCACAACGACTTCCACGCCGTAATTCGCCAGACCACGGCAGAGATCGATGGCATAGGTCCAAACGCCACCCACCGCGTCCGCGGTCATCAGTACACGCTGCAAGCGCCCCAGGCGGCCGGGCGATAAACTCATGCCGCGCCAATCCCCTCGAGCTGATCCAGCCGATGCGGCGCATCGTCCTGTATTTCGCTGAACTCGCGATAGCGTTCCAGATACCAGTCCACCGCCCGCTCCCAGGCATCGTCGTCGGGCATGCCCCAGAGCCGCCGGTAATCCGGTGAACCGGGATAAGGAAACAGTGGAACCGGATCGTTTGCCCACACCCCGGCAGCGCGCACCGTATTTCGCCACTCGCGCACCGCCGCGTCGTCGTCTTCCGGGACCTCGATGAGATTGGCCTGCACGAATGGCACAGACTGTTTGGCGAGGATCAACCTGTCGGTCAATTCACTGGTCGTGAGCCGGCAATTCTTGTCGAGCGACTCGCGGCCTTCCGGCGTCAGACTCTCGACTCCAGCCTCGATCGAAACGCATCCGGCATCGCCGAGAAGCCGGATCATGTCGGGTTTCCACAGATCGATTCGGGTTTGGATTCCGAATTCCACGTCACGTTCGGTGAGTGCCGTGAGCAGTGCGCGGTTGGGAAGAAAGATCTCGTCAATGAAGTACAAATACCTGACGCCGTGTTCTAACAGTGCGTCGATTTCAGCGAGCAGCGGACCGAGATCGCGGCGGCGATAGTTGTCACGAAAATTCTCCTTGGCACAGAAAGTGCAGTGGTAGGGACAGCCGCGCGATGCTTCGACTTCGGCACCCGGTCCCGAGGGTTTGCGGTCGAAACGATGGTGATGATGGCCGTGCGATTGAATCCATGCACGATCCCAGAGGATCGCCGGAAGATCGGTGAACCTTGTCGCGACCGGTCCGCCATACACCTCAATATCCTCGCCACGGCGCCGCGCGATTCCCGAAACCGTGCTGCCGGCGCCGTTCGCCAGCGCCACGAGAACCTCCTCGCATTCGCCCATCACTGCGACGTTGGCGGGAATTTTTCGCAAGACGGCGCGCGGCGTTGTCGACGCGTGTGGCCCGACAATCACCTTCAGCCCGCCCACGCTATCCAGCGCCCGGAATAATTCCTGGGGTACGCGCAACTCAGGCGGAGCGCAGCGCCAGAACAGATAACTTGGCGCCGTCGTGATCACGGTCATGTCGGGTCCGAACCGGCGGATTTCGGCGGCCAACGCCGTATGGTCGAGCCCGAACATGTGGCCGTCAAAGATTTCGGCCACGTGGCCAGCCGCATTCAGCAGCGTCTTGGCCGCACCATATTCCAGCGGCAGATGCGGATCGCGGCAGCCGAAATAGATGCTGTGCGCGAACGACCATTGCGGCGTCGCAAGCGCGACTCTCATGACGCGAGCTTCCGAGCCTGTGCTGCCGGGTCTCCTGCGAAAGCTTCTGCCACCCACTCCGCAAGCCGGCGCAATCCGCTGCCGACATTCACGCGTGCTTGCCAACCAAGCGCCTGCGAAAGCTGCGATGTATCCGATACATACCAGCGCTGATCGCCAGGGCGCCACGGATGATAGGACAGCGCCGGAGCGCGGCCCGTCATTTCTTTCAAATGGCGCAACAATTCGCGGAGCGATATGGCATTCGCCGGCCCGCCGCCGAGATTGAACGCGCGGCCTGAAACCCGGTCGATGTTGTCCAATGCGAGAAGATATGCTGCGACCGCATCTTCGACAAACAGCGCATCGCGCACCTGATAACCGTCACCATAGATCGCGATCGGGCGTTGCAACACGGCCGAGATCAGGAAATGCGCCAGCCAACCCTGGTCCTCATTTCCGTATTGGTGCGGTCCATATAGACAGCTCATGCGGAAGACGCAGGTCCGCAAATTGAAGATGCGCGCATAATCGATCACATATTGATCTGCGACGCCCTTTGAGCAGCCATAGGGACTGTAAAAGGACAGCGGTGTCTTCTCGGAAAAACCGCCGGCGAGATTTGGGTCGGCCGGAACATAGCGTTCGCCGGAAATCTTGAACCCACTGTCGCCGATGAGCTTCCCATACACCTTGTTGGTTGACGCGAAGAGGACTGGCGCCTGGGGATTATTGTGCGCGACCGCTTGCAGAACATTGAGCGTGCCGCGGGCATTGATCTCAAAGTCCTCGATCGGCTGCACGATGCTTGTTGTGACTGCGACCTGTGCTGCCAGGTGGATTACGGCGGAAGCACCCTTGACGGCTTCGGCCAATGCACCCGGATCGCGCACGTCACCTTTAAGTACGCGCAGGCAGCGCGAGTGCCGTGTCCGCAGCCAGTCGGCATTCTCATGGACTCGCGGGCGCGAGAGATTGTCGAACACGACGACGTTGCGGCCAAGGCCGGCCAGCGCGTCACAAATATTCGTCCCCAGGAAACCGGCGCCGCCGGTTACCAGGACATACGTACTTGTATCGCTGGTCATGCCACGAGTCCGCGCCGGGAAAGCTCGTCTGTGGCCGTTTCAACTTTGTCGATTGCCCGCTGCTGCATCAGCCATTCCATCAGTTCGGACAGACCCTCGTTGAACGGGACTTTGGGAGTGAATCCGAGAATGTCGCGTGCAAGAGTGATATCGGCAAAACAATGCCGGATGTCGCCAGCGCGGTATTTCCCGGTGACATGCGGGGTAATTTCCGGCCGCCCCATCACGCGAGCCATATTCTGCGCGATATCCAGCACGGTGCGGCTTTGACCCGAACCGACATTGAATACACGCCCACCGGCATTCGGCGATTCCAATGCCAGGCGGCAGGCGCGTGCCACATCACGGACATGCACAAAGTCACGCCGCTGCAGGCCATCTTCGAAAATCATCGGCGGGCGGCGGTTCAGCAGGCGTGCGCCGAAAATCGCCAAAACCCCCGTATATGGATTCGACAGCGCCTGGTAGGGGCCATACACGTTGAAAAACCGCATCGCCACCACTTCGCGCCCATACGCGGCGCCCAGGATCAACGCCATGCGTTCCTGCACATATTTGTTCAATGCATATACGGAGTGCAGTGCCGGCGATTTCGACTCCGGAGTCGGCACCGGCTCCAGTGGATTTCCGTTTGGCCCGGCCAGTTCCCAGCGGCCCGCCTTCAGCTGATCGATCGATCGCGGAGTCGGTTCCACCAGCTCATTGCAGTCGCGCGCAAGCCCTTCACCGTAGATGCTCATGGAGGAAGCGACGAGCACGCGGCGAATGTCGCTTGCGACGATCTCTTCCATCATGACCGCTGTTCCCAGATCATTGTTCTGGGTGTAGTGCGCGATTTCGTACATGCTCTGACCGACGCCAACCGCGGCAGCCAGGTGACACACCATATCGACGCCCTTGAGTGCCCGCTTGACAACGTCACGCTCGCAGATGTCGCCGATCTGAAGTTCTATCTCTTTGTCGAGATAAGGCGGTCGGCTCATACCGTGATGGACCTGCTGGTCCAATTTATCGATGACTCGAACCGTGTAGCCCGCGGCAAGAAGTTCCGCCGCGAGATGCGACCCGATAAAGCCTGCACCCCCCGTGATGAGAATCCGTGGTTTCACCAAGCGTGTCCCTCGCAATAACACGCTGGGAACGGGTTGCAGCGATGTTCTGTTCCGGTTTCGCGCATAAAAATTACAATTTCAGCAGAACAGGATGTGTTGATACGACAGAGCTGTTGCGCAATGCTGTCGCGTGCGGGATGGGGGCGGCATGCAACAAGAATCGGATTACCAGGTTAGCACGATCGGTGTCCGACTCCTCAGCGCCGGCGAAGGAACTGCTGTGCTGTTCCTTCATGGCGCCGGTGGTTTGCCGACGTGGAACCGGTTTTTCGATGCGCTAGCGCAAAAGTTCCGCGTCATCGTTCCCGAGCATCCGGGCTTCGGCACCGACACCCATGCAGAACGCATTCGCGACATTGCCGACCTGGCGATGTATTACCTTGATTTTCTCGACGGTCTGCGGGAGCCGATCCATCTGATCGGCCATTCCCTCGGCGGATGGGCCGCTGCGGAACTCGCCACACGCAATTGCGCCCAGCTCAAAACTCTGACGCTGATCTCTCCCGCCGGATTGCGCGTCAAAGGCGTTCCCATGGGCGATAACTTTATCTGGTCGCCGGAAGAATTGACTCGCAATTTGTACTACGATCAGCGGCTGGCCGATGACATTCTCGCTCGTCCGATCACGGATGAAGATGTCGACCGTCAATTGACTAACCGCTTCATGGCAGCGCGGCTGGGTTGGCAGCCACGCTGGTTCAGTCCGCGGCTTGGGCAGTGGCTGCACCGCATTAACGTGCCCACACTGCTGATTTGGGGGAATGAGGATAAGTTGATCCCCAGCACCTATGCGACTGCATGGGAAAACGGCGTGCCGCGTTTGCGGAAATACCTGATCGCCGGATGCGGCCATCTGCCATTTGTCGAAAAGCCCGCCGAGACCGCTCGGGCGGTTCTGGAATTTCTCGGCAGCAACTCATGAAAATCGCGTTTTTCCACCTTATGCCTTATCGGCCGCTGGATTTCGCAGAACGGGCGAAGCACCGCTCGGCCTGGGTCGTGCTTCCAAACAATCTCTATGATCCGCAAAAAGGCGCAGACGAATATGAGTCATATCTCAACCAGCTTACTTCTGCCGAGAAGCTCGGATTCGACATCATTGCGGTGAACGAACATCACCAGACCGCATATGGCATGATGCCGGCGCCGAACCTGATCGCCAGCGCCCTGATCCAGCGGACAAAGACGGCCAAAATTGCGATTCTCGGGCGCGCACTGCCGCTGGTTTCCAATCCGATCGCCATTGCCGAAGAATTTGCGATGCTCGACAATCTGTCCCGCGGCCGGATCATCACCGGCTTTGTGCGCGGAATCGGAACCGAATACCACGCGACAGGCATCAATCCGGTATTCTCGCATGGCCGATTTCACGAGGCGCACGACCTGATCGTTGCGGCATGGACCAGGAGCGGCCCGTTCGAATTCGAAGGCGAGCATTACAATTTCCGTTACGTCAATTTATGGCCCCGCCCCTACCAGACACCGCACCCGCCGATATGGATTCCGTCGCAGGGCTCGTCGGAAACGATCAAATGGGCCGCCGCGCCGGAACGGAAATATCCGTTCCTGGTCACTTTCAGCGCCGCCGATCTGGTGGCGCGCTATCTCAATCTCTATCGCGAAAAGGCGCGAAGCTACGGCTATGAATGCAGCGGAGACCAGCTTGGATGGGCCGCGCCGATCTATGTCGCCGACAACGACGAGCGAGCCAGGGCCGAAGCCAAAGCCGGAATCGAATCCCTGTTCAACGAATATCTCGCCAATCCGTGGGAGATGCTTCTGCCGCCGGGATACACCTCGCTTTCATCGATGAAAAACACGATGAAGCTGCGCAAATCGCTCGGGTCGCGCGCGCGTAATCAGACAATTGACGATCTGATGGCGAGCGGAACTGTTGTAGTCGGAAGTCCCAGCACCGTACGCGAAAAAATCGAAATGATGCGCGAGAGAACTGGACTGGAGATCATCGTCGCTATGCTTCAGTTCGGCGTGCTCAATGACGAATTGACACGGCGCAACATGGAACTGTTCGCCTCCGAAGTGATGCCCCGGCTGCGGGTCTAGCGCTTAATACCGCGCCTGGACTTCGCGGGCGATCACTGCCGGAATATCGGATTCAGTATCAGCGTATTGGTCGACCGCGCGCACATCGCGGTAACTTGCCGGATCAAAAGCGCGCAGCGTCCCGCCGGATGCAACGCTTCTGGTCGCATCCATCAGCAGGCGTCTTAAGGCGACGATCGCGCGGTCGGTTGCTCCGAGATGTTCTTCGGAACGATCGGCGATGGGCCCCATCCCCTCCTGGATCGCAACATCCTGCGTGTTGATCCCGGTGATTCCGGTGAAGCTTCGGGTTCTCTGAAGCTCGCGGTCAATCATATAATCATTGGCGAGGTTCTTCTTCAGCCGATGGTCCGGCAGCATATCATCCGGACCCCGGCCATAATCGGCTTCGGCGGCCAGCCAAAACTGATTGTCCAACTCAATCGCGGGATCGGCCGAATAGGAGAAGTTGAACACCGTGGTCGTTACATCGTCATTGGGAATCCAGAAATGTCCGCTGATCAGCGGCACGCGCGGCGGCGCGGTTTCCCCGCGCACCGGTACGGTCCGGGCGCGCAATTGCGTCGCCGGCATAATGTACTGGTAGACGCGCACCCACTGCCGGTTGCCGGCGGCACGGATCCCGCTGTACTGGAAACCATAGTCTTTGAGATGCACATTCAGCTTTGGCGTGGTGCGTTCGTAATCGTCCAGAAAAGTCAGATCGCCGATCGTGACATTGTGCAGGATCGTGGCGTGCGAAGAGTCGAGGCCGCCCTCCAATGCCTGCAGGTAATTGCAGTCCTGTACCGTTCTGGACACGGCGCGATGCGTCGGCGGCGCGCGCAGCAATTCGAAATCCGGCCGCGGCGGCTGCTGATCCGGTGGCCCCATATAGGTCCACAGCATCCCGCCACTCTCGAAACACGGATATGATTTGATGCGCATACGGCTCTTGTAGCTGCTGTCCCTGGGCTCGGTCGGCATATCGAGGCATTCGCCGCCGGGGGCGAATTTCCAGCCGTGATAGACACAGCGCAATCCACCTCTTTCGTTACGGCCAAAAAACATCGGCCCTCGCCGATGCGGGCAGAACGCGTCGACAATTCCGGCTTCACCACTCGTATTGCGGAAGGCGACGAGGTTCTCGCCGAGCACTTTCACCCGGACGGGTGAACCGTCGCTGACCAGCTCCTGCGACAACACTGCCGGCAACCAATAGCGCCGGAACACTTCGCCCATCGGCGTACCGCGTCCGACCCGCGTCAGTCTTTCATTATCCTCGTGCGACAGCATCAGCTAATGGTCCAACAGAATATCTTGGCCGCTGCGCGCAGATTGCAGCATCGCAAAACAGACTTCCATGGTATTGCGCCCCCATTCGCCATTATGAAGCGGCGCAACGCCGCAGATGACGGCATCATAGAACTCGTCGATCACTTCCGCGCGCGGAAAGGACGGCTGAGGCAAGGCATCGAAGCTGCGCTTGTCATCGGCAAAAACTGCGACCCCATTCGGCATCGGCCGCAGATCGGCACGCTCGCAGGACGCGATCAGGACGCCGAAATGCTGGTGCCAGCGCGCTGAATCCGGCGGCACCGGCGATGCCGCTTCGCCGCCATAATTTCGGGCATTCTTCAGCGTCAGCTCCTGTCCGCGCGTTTCGCAGCTCCTCAACAATGCCCGTGCGGCGCCATAATTCCCCGGGTCCTTTGCCAGACCGCTCTCCGCGATCCAGCCCATCCATTCATCACTGTCAAAGTGGGCATAACCATTATACGTCAGGGACGCGAAGGCTCCGTCCTCGAACGTCAGCAGAGAGGAATAGGCGCCTTCCGTCGGGCGACCATGGTCCCACGCGCCGGTGATGGCCCGAACCGACGTCACCGGGCTTCCGGCGAGCAGCCGCGCAACATCGACCTGGTGCGGCGCCTGATTGAAAATCACGCCGCCGCCGCTTTCGGTCCGCAATTCTTCGGACCGGCGAGGGCGGTAGAGGAAATCGGTGAAATTGACCGCCGTGATCATGCGCAGGGCGCCGAATGCTCCGGACGCGATCAATTCCCGCGTTCTCCGGATTGGCAGATCGAAGCTGTGACTGTGCCCGATCACCAGCTGAACGCCGGCCTTGGCGGTCTCTGAAATCATCAGGCGGCATTCTTCGTCGGAGAGCGCCATGGGTTTTTCGACCAGCACATGCTTGCTGCGGCGCGCTGCGATACCGACATGCTCGGCATGAAACTGATGCGGCGTTGCAACATAAATGGCCTCGACTTGCGGGTCGTGACACAGCTCCTCCACGCTCGCATATACAGGCGCGGAGTGTTCGGCAGCGAACCGACTGCGCGCTTCCGGCCGTGTATCGGTACCGGCAACGACGGCGACTTTCGGATTGGCAAATGCCGGTGCCATCAGCACAAAAGCGCGCCCAAGCCCCGCAACCCCCAGACGCAGTGGGCGGGCCGAATGTTGAGCTGCGGGTGGTGAGGCTGGCGAGATCTTTCTTTCTCCGGCGCCGGCCGAGTGAAGCTCAGCCGGGACGCATCAGGTTAAGGAGTGGAGGGTCAGCCTAACTGTCTACGGCTCTCGGCCGTCCAACTCAGACGATTTATTAACGGTTTCACGCAGTGCACAATAATGAGGCATCGCCCCGTCAACAAGTTCGTGAGAGTGGCGATCGGGGCCTGGTGTTTGGGCCAGATTCTGGTGCAATCACCGGTAGAACCACGAATGAATCTGTCGCGCTACTTTCCCCACCATTGCGAAATGAGTAGACTAATCCTGGTTAATGATCGTGATTGCGCCTTCGTCGAGGGGAACGCATGCGCACGACTTTAAGAGATGCGCTGGACTTCGTTGAGCGGCTGCAGCGCTTCGGAGAAGCGAACGCCGCCTGGAACGCATTCATCGACTACACGTCGCAATTCGGATTCACGAGCGGCGCACTTGCCGACATGCCCGGTCCCGGCGAACGGCTGGAGGACACCGTGCTCTGCCTTTCATGGCCGGTAGCGTGGAGCAATCGCTATCTCGAACGAAATTACATTCGGGATGACCCTGCCCGGCTGCATTTGAGTCGCAGCCTCGAGCCTTATACCTGGCGCGAAATGGTCTCCTGCCCAGACTATAACCGGCAGCAAAAAAACATTGTCTACGAAGCAGCAGAATTTGGTTTGAAGGACGGCATCATATTTCCGATGCCGGGGCTACGCTCCGGGCCCGCACTTGTGACCATCGCCGGCGAAAACGACAGTGTCAGTCATGATGACCGCATGCGGCTGCATCTCGCGGCGATCTATACGCATGCATTGGTCCGGAAACTGTCGGGGAAGCGCCGCGATGAGCTCAAGCCGGCGTTCTCCCGCCGAGAACGGGAATGCCTGCAATGGTACGCGGCGGGCAAATCCGAGTGGGAAATCGGTGAAATTCTCTCGATCAGCGAAAAGACAGCAAATACATATCTTGAACGTGCGAAGCAGAAATTTGGGGTGGCAACGCGCAAACAGGCCATCGTCGCGGCGCTGCGCAGCGGAGTGATTCAATACTGAATCGGCACCCGGTGTAGGTGCCTCACTGACATGCAATAGTACGGCATTCGTCCCATCCTCTTAATAATTCGACGACGAGGGATGGGGATGATTTACGTCATCGACCGCCATAACCGGGCGGGATTCCGTGAACAACTTGAGCAGATGTTTCGGCTGCGCCACGACATTTATGTCGGGCGGCGCGGCTGGAAGGCGCTTGAAAAGGCCGACGGGCGGGACATCGATCAGTTTGACACCGACGCGACCGTATACCTGCTGGCGATCGATGACACAGGCTCCGTCTGTGGTGGACTACGGCTGAATCCGACCACCGGGCCCCACCTCATTCGCGATATCTTTCCGCAGACCGTATCGGGCGAAATTCCCACCGGCGAACAGATCTATGAGTTTACGCGCTGGTTTGTCGTTAAAGAACGTGTTTCGCCGGAAGAGAACCGTCGTGTCGCCGGCGAGCTCCTGGTTGCGATGCTCGAATACGGGAAAAGCATTGGCCTCACTCACATGAGCCTTTGTTGTGATGCCTTCTTCTGGAAAACCATGCAAGAGACGCGCTGGGATGTTCGCCGCCTCGGGCCAATCATCCGTTATCCGGAGGGCAAATGCATTTCGGTCCTGTTTGAGGTCTCCGACCGGATGATCTCCAAGACGCGCGAAGTCCGTGAAGTCAATGGCCCCGTCTGGCGCTATGCGGTTTCGGCTCCGGCTGCCGAAATCAAATATCAGTTGGCTGCGTGAGCAAACATGGCGAAAGCGGACGAACTCCAGGCTGAAGTTCACCGGATACGCGAAATTCTGGAGACCATTCACGATCCATATGAGCGGTATCAGCTCACCCTGCTGTTTGAAACGGCCGCCCGTACTTTCATGAATCGTGGTCCGGCAACACCGCAGAAGACTGTAAAAGGAAAAAGGCAATGCAAAGCGCTGAACAGCACCCTCTTGAACTGACTGACGCACAGCGCCGGCATTTTTCCGAATATGGCTTTGTTCGCCTGAGGGGCGTGCTTGCGACCGATGAAGTCGCGATGCTGCGCCAGGCCATGGCGCGCGCCCAAAGCAGTTTCGAGCTGAGTCCCAACAGCTACAACGTGACGGTCGCCGCTGACAGTGTGTGGAATCAGCAAGCCTTGGACGATCAGGGTTCGGTTCAGCATGATTTGGCTGCTCTTGCGGCGGCCATTCGGGCATCCGATCTGCCGCGCCTCGCCGATCCTCCGGCCGCGGGGGGTCAGCGTGGAAATTTTCTGCTCGATACCGGTGTGTGGCGCCGTGTTCCGGAATTGGCCAGGTTTGCGCTTGGAGAGAAACTCGCGGGAATGTCCGCGCAACTCCTCGAAGCACCCTGTGTTCGGTTCTATGACGATCAGATGTTCATCAAAGAAGCGGGGGCAGTGGATCGCGCCGCGTTTCACCAGGACCTGCCCTACTTTCATCTCGATGGTGACTGCGGCTGCGTATTCTGGATTCCGCTGAACAGCGTCAGGGCAGGCGGCGGCCGGGTAGGGTACATTCCGGGTTCGCATCGTTGGCACAAGATGTTCAAGGCCAACGTCTTTATCAGCGAATTGCCATTCCCGGGCGCGGAAGGCGAAGACATGCCGAAAATCGAAGCCAATCCCGATGCCTATGGCGTGGAGTACGTTGAGGCCGAGCCCGGTGATGTGCTCGTGCACCATTTCCTGACGGTACACGGATCCGAGGGCAACCGCAGCAACACGCTTCGCGCGGCTTTTTCACTCCGCTACTGCGACGCCGGGATCAAATATCGCCACCGGCCAGGGGCGCCCGCGCAACCTCTGCACAAAGCCGATATGAAGGACGGAGACCCGCTCGACGACAACATTCATCCGATCGTCTGGCCGAAAGCCAAACGCACCGGAAATGCTTTGAAGAACTATGAAATAGCTGCGTAGCAAAGATGAATTTGCCGGAATTCCCCGGCAGAGGATGGTCATGAATATCTCGGCAAACGGGAATCCAAGCCATCCCTGTCAGGGCGGGACGGTCGGGTAGTCCCCCTACCCGACCGTTCTCACATTCAAGCTACACTACCCCTCGCAATTATATCGAAAGGTTTTTTTGCCGCTGCTCAATCAAGCTGTGAGCAACGCCGCAAGTTCATTAACATTTTTAATCTTTTCGATATCCAGCACCATATCCCGAACTTTGCTCAACCGCTGAAGAGAAAGATTCGTGCATAGTTTGGTAAATTTTTCGATAATGAGTTCGTCAGGCGGGAAATTCTCTTCGGAGCCCCTAGGCGACTCGACTGTCTCATTGAGCGCCGTGCCGTCGCGAAGATGCACAGTCAAATGAACCATATGGCGAAATTTCGCCCCGCGGGCGGTGATTTCCGGATCTTCAATCACCGTTATTTTTTCTGTGAGCGCGATCCGCTCCGGACTGCGAATGGCATCCGGCGAGAATTGTTCGACAAACACATCTCCTTCCAGAAGCAGCGTTGCAATGCAGAATGGCAGATTGAGCTGAGCTGCGGTCATGCCTTCCGGCTTGTAGCGCCAACCGGCATGCTCAAGGGTCGCGCGCGAACAGCGAACGGTTATCTGTTCTAAATCCGCCACACGGAACGGATGGCGCTGCTGGATTTTGCGCACTGCGTCGAGCGAGGTGTGGTTGGTGCTGACGCAGGAATAAAGCTTCACCGATATGCGCATGGTTTCGAAGCGTTGGCCGAGACCGGCGATCAGCTCTTCGCGGTCGAAGCGGTCGGGCGAAGCCGAAAATGTCGTGCAGAATCCACCATACGGATTTTCAAAAATATCGGTTATTCCGGTGAAGCCGCGCTCGGCCAGCAGCGCGGCGTAAAGTCCACTCTGCGCGGCGCGCCCGGCATGCATGCGTTTGACCATGGACCCGAACTGGGCCGCCATGAGGCCACTCGCCTGTGTACCTGCAATACCGAGCGCATGCACGATTTTCGCCGGAGGTAATTGCAGGGCTGCCGCTGCCGCTGCTGCGGCCGAGAATACACCGACCGTCGCCCCGGAGTGCCAACCCTGCACGAGATGTTGCGGACCCATGCACATGCCCACACGCGGGCCGATTTCGTACCCTGCCACGGCGGCCCGCAGGAAATCCCGCCCGCTCATGCCGCGCAACTCGGCAATCGCAAGTAAGGGTGGCAAGGCAACGGCGCCGACATGCAGCACGCCCTGGCGGTGCACATCGTCCAGTTCAAAGCTTTGCACCAAAGCGCCATTGGCCAGGGCGGCGTGGGGCGCGGACAAACGCAAGCCGGTGCCCCAAACCCCGCATGCCGGCGTCGAATCGAGGCCGGCAAGTGTTTCGCAAAGAATCCGGCTCCATTCGAGCCTTGCGCCGAATAGCGCACAGCCGAACGAATCCAGGATCAGCAGCTTGATCCGGGCGAGCACTTCCGGCGGAATCGCCTCGAACGTGAGGCCGGCGACGAATTCGGCCATTCGGGCGGTGTAGGGATTGGGCTCTTTCGCGTTCGGAACGGTCATGGAGGCAGTATAAAGCGAGACAGGCTGCGTCTGAATCGACAATTCCGGTTGTACCGGGCTAACTCAGCAAATGAGCCTGACTGAGCCGATGATCGTCCCGAAAACCGCGTCACAGCCCCTGCTTCAGATCAGGGGCATAGGCAAGACCGTCCCGGGTGGGCGTGTCCTTTTTTCGGGTTTGCAGCTTTCGGTGGCACCCGGTGAATTCGTGGCCATCATGGGCGAATCCGGCGCCGGCAAGTCCACACTCCTGAATCTGATCGCCGGCCTCGATACGCCGGATGCCGGGACCATCGTGATTGCAGGGGCACCATTGGAGCGCCTCGGCGATGACGCCCGTACGCGGCTTCGGCGCCGAACCATTGGCTTTGTTTTCCAGGCTTTTCATGTGCTGCCGCATTTGACACTCGCGCAGAATGTGGCTTTGCCGCTCGTCCTGTTGGAAACCGGCGGAAAACCGGCGCTCGAGCGCGCGTCCGCGATGCTCGCAGCCGTCGGACTTGCCGGACGCGATAAGGACTATCCGCAACAATTGTCGGGCGGGGAATTGCAGCGTGTGGCGATCGCGCGTGCGCTGGTTCACCACCCCTCGCTGATACTCGCCGACGAGCCCACGGGAAATCTCGATCCGGAAACGGCGGCAAGGATTCTCGACCTGTTTTCGAGCGAGGTCCGGCGCTCAGGCGTTTCGGTCGTGCTGGTGACACATTCGCGTATTGCCGCGTCCGTCGCAAACCGGGTCTACACCCTGACCAGTTCCGGGCTGATCCCGTCATGACGCCCCTTGCGCTGAGCTGGATCGGGTGGAGCGAAGTGCGGGCGCATCCCGGCCGCGTGCTCCTCGCGGCACTCGCAATTGCCATCGGCGTCGGCCTCGGATTCGCCGTGCATCTGGTCAATGCATCGGCGCTGAATGAATTCGACCGCGCGGTTCAGGCAGTGAACGGAGATGCGGACCTCCAGGTGCATTCGGTGACGCCGCGCGGATTCGACGAAAACCTGTACCCGAAGCTTGCACGCACGGCAGGGATTGCCGGCGCCAGTCCGGTGATCGAACTTGCCGCACATTCCGGCGATGTGGCGCTCACGGTTCTTGGAATTGACGTGTTCCGCGCAATCCCGGTGACGCCGCTTCTGGTCGGACGTGTGGCAGACACGGGGACGGGTTCGGGCCAGGGGGGATTTGCCAGCGGCGAAACAATTTCGCCCGATTCGATTTTTCTATCGCCGTCGGCTCTTTCGGCTTTGCACCAGCACATTGGGGGCGAAATCGCGATCAATGCTGCCGGCAAAAATGCGGCATTCCGGATAGCGGGCACGCTGCCGGATGTTTCCGGAGATCAAAATCTTGCCGTGCTCGACATTGGCACTGCGCAATGGCGGCTCGGCACACCCGGATTCATCCAGCGCGTCGATCTCAAATTCGCGGAAGGCGTGGATCCGGAGCGCGTGCGCGACATGGTCCAATCCGTGCTCTCTCCCGATGCGGAATTGGTCACACGGGAGACCGAACAGGCGCGGACCGGAAGCCTGTCGCGCGCCTATCGGATGAATCTCGACATGCTGGCGCTGATGGCGCTGCTCACCGGATTGTTTCTAGCCTATTCCGCGCAGGCGCTCGCGGTGGCGCGGCGCCATGCACAATTTGCGCTGCTGCGCGTCCTTGGAATGCGCCGCAATGCCGTACTCGTACAAGTTCTCGCCGAAGGTGCTGCCATGGGCATACTCGGGAGCATCGGCGGATTGCTGCTGGGCTGGGCCCTCGCGGCACTTGCACTGCGCTTTCTCGGCGGAGATCTCGGCGGCGGCTATTTCAGCGGTACGAGTCCGGAGCTGGTATTTGCGCCGGGCGCTGCAGTGTTTTTCTTCCTGCTGGGTATTGTGGCGGCATTGGCGGGAAGTCTCCTTCCGGCACGAGCCGCGGCCCGCGCTGCCCCGGCGATTGCGATCAAACAGGTGGGCGATCCGGCCGATCCGCGGAACTCTCCCGGCGCGGCGGTGGCGCTGTTACTTCTGGTGCTTGGTGCAGGCGCGGCATTCCTGCCGCCGGTGAATGGGCTGGCGCTGTTCGGATATGTGTCGATCGCTCTGCTGCTCGCCGGCGGTGTAGCCGCGATGCCACTGCTCGCGCGCATTCTCCTCTCACCGCTGCGCCGTTTTGCTTTCCCCGCGCCGGCGGATCTGGCGCTGAAGCATCTCTGGGGCGCACCGCGACAGGCGGCTATCGCTTTGTGCGGCATGGTCGCGAGCACAAGCCTGATGATCGCGATGGCGGTCATGATCTGGAGCTTCCGCAATTCCGTCGATGCGTGGCTGGTCCAAATCCTGCCATCGGATATTTACATGCGCGTCGATAGCGACGCCGGCGATGCACTAACGCCAGACGTACAGCAACGCGTCGCAGGAATTCCGGGAATTGCTGCAATCCATTTTCGCAAGAACACGCCGTTACGCCTGGTCGCCGACCGGCCTGCCGTCGATCTGATGGCAACCGCCCTCAATCACCACGATCCCAGGGGCATTGTGCCGCTGGTCGGGAGCAGCCTTGAAGTGCCCCCCGGCGCCATTCCGGTCTGGGTGTCGGAGCCGGCGCGGCTGATGTATGGCTATGCCCCGGGGGACTGGATCAACCTGCCGATCAAAACCGGCAGCAAGAAACCATTTTTTGTCGCCGGTGAATGGCGCGATTACGGACGGCAGCAGGGCGCAATTGCCATGGATCTCGGCGATTACACGGCGCTCACGGGCGATACGCTGCGCACCGATGCGGCCATCGACTTGCGGCCCGGTACGGATGAAAGCCGCGTGATGCGCGAAATCCATGCCGCCTTGCCGAGGGATGTCGCCGCCGGCACGATGGTCATGGATTCACGCACCATCCGGGCATTGTCGCTGAGGATATTCGATCGCAGTTTTGCCGTGACCTACGTGCTGGAAGCGATTGCAATCCTCGTCGGTCTCGCCGGAATCGCGGCGACGTTTTCGAGCCAGACGCTGGCGCGCAGCAAGGAATTCGGCATGCTGCGCCATATCGGCGTGCTGCGGCATCAGATCGTTCTGATGCTGGCCGCCGAGGGCGCGCTGCTCGGCATCATCGGCACGGTCGCAGGAATTGCGCTTGGACTTGCGATCAGCCAGGTGCTGATCAATGTGATCAACCCGCAGTCGTTTCACTGGACCATGGATGTGCGGCTGCCGGTGACCTTGTTCGTCGTTGTAACCGTCGCATTAATCGCCGCTTCGGCGGGAACGGCGCTGATCGCCGGGCGCAGGGCTGTTTCGCGCGACAGCATCATGGCCGTGCGGGAGGACTGGTGATGCGGTTATCTGGCTTTATCGCCGGACTCGTGCTCGCCGCGCTCACAACTGTTGCGGCCGCTTCAGATCCTGTGTCGTTTCCGGAGGTCCGCCCCGGCGTCCAGTTCACCTTCCCGGCGGATCATGGCGCGCATCCGCAATTCCGCAATGAGTGGTGGTACATCACCGGATCGCTGAACCGCGCCGACGGTTCACCGATGGGATTCCAGGTGACGTTCTTCCGCTTCCGGCCGGGCATCGCCGAAGACAATCCCAGCGCATATGCAGCCAAACAAATCCTCTACGCCCATGCCGCCCTGTCCGATCCCAAACTCGGCAGGCTGCTGCATCAGGAGCGGATTTACCGGGCTGGTTTCGGTCTCGCGCAAGCCGCGACCGGCGACGCCGATGTCGTGATTGGCGACTGGGCTTTGAAGCGCTCCGCTGACGGACGATTCCACACTCTTGCGGGCGGCAAGGACTTCACGCTCGATCTGACATTCACGCCGATGGAAGCGGTGCTGCTGGAGGGCGACAACGGTTACAGCCGCAAAGGGCCGAAGCCGGGCGATGCCAGCCACTACTACAGCATGCCCCACCTTTCAGTGACTGGGCATGTCGTGCGTGATGGCCGTGCCGAAACGGTCACCGGAACGGCATGGCTCGACCGAGAATGGTCATCCAACTATCTCGATCCGGATGCCGCGGGTTGGGATTGGACCGGATTAAATCTTGATAGTGGTGGCGCGCTGATGGCCTTCCGCATCCGTGACCATGCCGGCGCCACATTGTGGGCCGGCGGAACATTGCGCGAAGCAAACGGCGCAATCCACGTTCTGGCCCCCGGCGATCTGACGTTCACGCCAGTGCGCAAATGGCGCTCACCCCAAAGCGGAACGATCTATCCAGTTGAAATGACCGTGGCTGCGCATCTGCCTGATGGGGAACGGCAATGGCATCTGACGCCATTATTCGACAATCAGGAATATGATGCCCGCATGACTGGTGGGCCGGTCTATTGGGAAGGAGCGGTGCGTTCGAATGGCGCGAGCGGCTATCTCGAGCTAACCGGCTATTTCGAGCCGCTAAAGTTGTGATTACGAACCCGGCAGACCTTCGGCGGCGAAGAGCCTGCTGACGGTGCCGCTCTCGCGCAGCGGACGGATGGCGCTATAGGCCGGCGAATTCCACCAGTCCTGCAAATTCTTCATGCTGGGGAAACGAATGATCACGACCGTTCCTTGCGGCGTCGGTGAACTGCCCAGCATCACCGGCGTGGCTCCGCGCACGAGGAATTTTCCGCCATAAGGCGCCTGCGTCCCGGCGACAGCCCCGCGATAGCGGTCATATTGCGCCTGGTCTTTCACCGACTGAATGTTGGCGACGAGATAGGCGGCACGTTCCTCGGTAGCGGCTTGTAAAAGATTTGTATCGGCAGCTCCCGCGCAAATGCCAAGCACACCGGCCACACCCGCCCAATAAGGCTTCATTCCGTTCTCCATCGAAAATCGTGAAGCCAAGTTTAGGCTGTCCAGCGGAATCCCACCATGCTTGTGGCGCTGGGACATGCGTGTGATACGGTGCCGTTCTGGAGGTGAGACATGGCAAAGCTGCTCGACCCGGCCGATGACGCAATTTTCGCCCGCTGCGCGAAGCGGCTGCTGCCGTTCATCATGCTGCTCTATGTCGTGAATTACGTCGACCGCGTGAATGTCGGCTTCGCGGCGCTGACGATGAACAAGGATCTCGGCCTGTCGCCGGCCGCATTCGGCTTTGGAGCGGGCGTGTTTTTTGTCGGCTATTTGCTGTTTCAGGTCCCCGCCAATCTGATCCTCGAGAAGCTCGGCGCCCGGCGCTGGGTTTTCCTGATGCTCGCCATCTGGGGTGTGATCTCCGCCGGAAATGCACTTATGACCGGACCGCGCAGCTACTACGCCGTGCGCTTTGTCCTGGGTGTGGCCGAGGCCGGATTCTTCCCCGGCATGCTGCTCTACATGACCTACTGGTTTCCCGATTCCTGGCGCGGGCGGTTTGTTGGAATTTTCATGGCCGCCATTCCACTTGCCAATATTATCGGCGCGCCGCTTTCAACTTCCATTCTCGCCATGAACGGGATTGCCGGGCTGCATGGCTGGCAATGGATGTTCATTCTCGAAGGCGTTCCGGTCACATTGCTCGCATTCGGATCGCTGGTACTGCTTCCTGACCGGCCCGCCAATGCATCCTGGCTGACGCCAGATGAAAAGAACCGCGTCGCGCGAATCCTCGCGGCAGACTCACCTGCTGAACGGCAAACGGATTTCTGGGCCGGCCTGTTCGACATTCGCGTCATTGCGCTGGGCCTCGCGCTGCTCGGCAATCAATGCGCGCTTTATGGCGTCCAATTGTGGCTGCCGCAGATTGTGCACGGCATGGGCTTTTCCACTTTCGCCACCGGATTTGTCGTCGCGCTGTGCTTCATCGTCGGCATGATCTTCATGATCCTTTGGGCCCGCAGCAGCGATGCCCGCAACGAACGCATCTGGCATGTCATCATCCCGCTCGGGCTCGCAGCTC
This sequence comes from uncultured Bordetella sp., assembly GCA_964446945.1. Lineage (GTDB taxonomy): Bacteria > Pseudomonadota > Alphaproteobacteria > Micropepsales > Micropepsaceae > CAIYRG01. Next base: position 69,733 of record CAYUQO010000003.1, on the reverse strand, counting down.
TTGGCCTGATGCTGGCCGCGGCGGCGCAAACACCGCTGCTGATGCTGCTGGCGCTGGCGCTCTCGCTCGCCGGAACGCTCGCCTATAACGGCCCATTCTTCAGTCTGCCGGCGACATTCCTCGCCGGCACCGCCGCTGCCGGTGGAATCGGCTTCATCAATACAATCGGCAGCCTCGGGCGCTTCGTCGGACCCTGGATGGTCGGCGTGCTGAAACAGGAGAGTGGCGGTTATTCTTCGGCCATGGCAGCACTCGCAATGCTGATGCTCGGCGCAACCCTGCTGGTATTCGTCATGGGCCGGCTGATGGCGGTCAGGAAGCTCCGCTACTCTTAGGACGGGCGCGCAGCATTTCCAGAAGCGGCCGGTGCAGCGCTTCGTTGCTGGCAAGGATATGGCCTAGATCCATCATGGAATCGCGGCCATCCATATCGGTGACCACGCCGCCCGCCTCACGCACCAGAAGAATGCCGGCTGCGACATCCCAGGCTTTCAAGTTGCGCTCCCAGAACGCATCAAACCGTCCCGCAGCAGTCCAGGCGAGGTCGAGTGACGCTGAACCAAAACGGCGCATCCCTGCGGTCGAGGAGATGATCGCGTCGAGTTCGGACAAAAACTCCTCACGCCCTTCCTTGCCCATGAATGGCGCTCCGGATGCGACCAGAATGTCCGAAAGCTGCTTGCGCGCCGCGACTCTGAGGCGCCGGTCATTGAGATAGGCGCCGTGTCCTTTCTCGGCAACAAATGTCTCGTCCATCACCGGATTGTAGACCAGCGCCGAAACCAGGCTGCCTTCGCGTTCCAGTGCGATTGAAATCGCAAATTGCGGGATTCCGTGGAGGAAATTGCTGGTTCCGTCGATCGGATCAATAATGAAACGATGCGTCTTGTCGCGGCCTTCAACCACGCCGGATTCCTCCAGCAGGAATCCGTAACCGGGCCGCGCCCGCGTCAGTTCTTCCACCAGAATGCGTTCGGTACGGGAATCCGCAGTAGAAACAAAATCGGCAGGTCCCTTTTTGGAGATTTGCAGATTCTCGAGCTCGCCGAAGTCACGAATCAGCGCCCGCCCGGCCTTCTTTGCGGCGGCGAGCATTACATTCAGTGAGGGTGATAGATATGGCATCTGAATTTCTGGGCGGTCCGGATGACAAAACGCGCTGGCAGACCGTTTGAACTTTACTCCGCCCGTTTCACATAGGTTCCATCGTCCGTGGACACCACAACCTTGGTTCCCTTTTCGATGAAGGGCGGCACCTGTACGCGAATTCCGTTCTCCAGCGTTGCGGACTTGTAGGATGATGCCGCGGTCTGGCCCCTGGTCACGGGATCGGCTTCAACGATTTCCAGCACGACCTGTTGCGGCAGCGAAAGGCCGATCGGCTTTCCTTCGTGCAATTGCACGATCACCTTCATGCCCTCCTGCAGGAAACGCACCCGATCTTCGCCGACAAAATCCTCGGGAATCTCGATCTGGTCATAGCTTTGCATGTCCATGAAGGTGAGCATGTCGCCGCTGGCGTAGAGATATTGGAAGTCGCGCCGTTCGAGCTGAACCTCCTCCACCATCTCGGCTGAGCGGAAACGTTCGTTCAGCTTGCTGCCGTTGACGACGTTCTTGAGCTCGACCTGATTGTAGGCGCCACCCTTGCCCGGTTTCACCGACTGGGTTTTGACCACCGACCAGAGCTGATTATTCAGCTCAATCACCATGCCGGGCCGAACTTCGTTTCCTGCAACTTTGCTCATGCGAGGGACGCTTTCTGGGGCCGCGGCTTGTACCAAGCGCGCGCGCCCGCGGCAAATATTGGTGGTTCGTATCAACTCTTCCCGGTGAGCCGATTAAATGCGTGCACCGCTGCGGCGGGTCCCGGCGGAAAATCCCACACGCCGGAAGCGACCGCGAGAAAATCAGCGCCGGCCTCGATCACCGGCCGGCAGTTCTCCACCGTGATGCCGCCGATGGCCACACAGGGCACAACCATCATTTCCGCCCACCATTGGATCAATTCGATTTCGCAGTGGGTTTTCGCTTCTTTGGTCGACGTCGGGAACATCGCGCCAAAGGCCACATAGTCGGCGCCCTGTTCCGCCGCTTCAATCGCGAGATGCCGGGAGGAGTGGCAGGTGACGCCGACGATCCGGTCCTTGCCCAGCAGTGCCCGCGCCTCGGCGTAGGATGCATCTTCCTGACCGACGTGAACGCCATCGGCGCCGAGAGCGGCCGCGAGATCGGGCCGGTCATTGATGATGAATGCAGCGCCGGCCCGCTGCACGATGGGCATCAATAGACGCCCAGCATGCAGCACTGCGTCGTCATCGACATTCTTCAGTCGCAACTGAACGCTTGCGACATCGCCCGCTGTCATGGCGGCCTCAAGCGCCGGAGCGAACTGTTCCGGTTCCAGAACGGGCGGAGTGATCAGGTACAGCCGGCAGCGGCTCACGCCGCCTTTTCCAGATCGCGCTTCCACTGTCCCTGGGCAGCAAGACCGTTCATCCGCGCACGATGGGCAAATGCACGCTGCGCCGCAGCCACATTGTCCGTTTTGCCGGCCCAGACGGTCTGCGGTTCATGCTGCAATGCACGGCCATAGGAGAATGTCACCGGCCAGGGCAGCGGACCCATCTGGTTGATCAGGTTCAGATGCACGGTGGCTTCTTCATCCGACTGGCCGCCGGAGAGAAACGCGATGCCGGAAACTGCAGGCGGCACGCAATTTTTCAGCATCCGAAGCGTTTTTTCCGCCACTTCCTCCGGCCCGGCACGCTTTTGGGCCTTCTTTCCGGAGATCACCATATTCGGTTTCAGCACCATGCCTTCCAGCATGATCCGCTGATAATAGAGATCGGCGAAGACGGTTTTCAGCACCCACTCGGTAATCGCATAGCAGCGATCGATGTCGTGTCCGCCGTCCATGAGCACTTCCGGCTCGACGATCGGAACAATGTCGTGTTCCTGACAAATCGCGGCATAGCGCGCGAGCGCATGGGCGTTGGTGTTGATCGCGGTGTAGCTGGGAATTCCATCGCCGATATCGATCACGGCGCGCCATTTTGCGAAGACCGCGCCCAGTTTCCGGTATTCGTCGAGCCGTTCGCCCAGTCCATCGAGACCTTCGGTGATCACCTCGTTCGGACAGAACGGCAGTGGCTTCGTGCCCTTGTCCACCTTTATGCCAGGCAGCGAACCGGCCTCAGTGATCAGCTGCACCAGCGGCCGTCCGTCTTTCGCCTTCTGGCGAATGGTTTCGTCATAGAGAATGACGCCCGAGATCTGGTTCTTCATTGCGGCCGCCGTGCCAAACAGCATCTCGCGATAATCACGGCGATTATTTTCCGTCGATTCCACGCCGATGGCGTCGAAGCGCCGCTTGATCGTGCCGGAACTTTCGTCCGCAGCGAGAATACCCTTGCCCTTCGCCACCATTGCACGGGCGGTCTTTGTCAGCTGGTCTTTGTTCATTTTGTCCTCATTCAATTTAAGCGGCGAACAATCCGAAGAATTCAGCCGCGTTCGAGTACGGCGACGCCTGGAAGCGTCCGCCCCTCGAGCCATTCCAGAAATGCCCCACCCGCAGTCGAAACATAACTAAAGTCGTTTTCAGCACCTGCATGCGCCAAGGCTGCCACGGTGTCGCCGCCGCCTGCAACAGACAGCAATTTGCCTTCCCGCGTGCGTTCGGCAACCGCTCTGGCAGCAGCATTGGTTCCGCGGTCGAAAGGCGGGGTCTCGAAAGCCCCCAGCGGTCCGTTCCACAACAGGGTTTTCGCGCTGTCGAGCGCGCGGCCAAAAGCCTGAATCGTGCGCGGCCCAACATCGAGAATCATCTCGTCTTCGGCAACCTGCGAAACGCCGACGATGCGATTTGCAGCATCGGGTTTCAATTCATGTGCAACAACGACATCGGTCGGCAAAAGTAGCTTTGCACCGCGCGACTCTGCCGCCGCGATCACCCGCTTCGCCACCTCGATCTGATTGTTTTCGGTGAGCGAGCGCCCAATCGCAAATCCTTGGGCAGCAAGGAAAGTGTTCGCCATCGCGCCGCCGATCACCAGTATGTCCACGCGTTTCGCGAGATTTTCCAACAGCGCGATCTTCGACGAAATCTTCGCGCCGCCCGCCATTGCCATCAGCGGACGTTCCGGATTTTCGATCGCACGTTCGAGATGCGAAAGCTCGGCCTGCATCGAACGCCCCGCGACAGAGGGAAGCAGATGCGCAACACCCTCGGTTGAGGCATGCGCACGATGGGCGGCCGAAAACGCATCGTTCACGTAAATCTCGCCGAGCGCCGCAAGCTCTTTGGCGAACTCCGGATTGTTCTTTTCTTCGCCGGCGTGAAACCGGGTGTTTTCGAGCAGCAGAACATCGCCATTGCGCAGCTTCTCGACGGCGTTCTGCGCCTCCTGCCCGACACAGTCACGGGCGAACGCGACCGGGCGGCCGATCGCGCGCGACAGTGCCGGCGCCACCGGCTTGAGCGAAAGTTCCGGCACCACTTTTCCGCCCGGCCGCTCGAAGTGGGACAGCACGATGACGCGGGCGCCCTTCTCCGCCAGTTCGCGCACCGTCGGCGCCTGGCGGTCAATGCGCGTGCTGTCGGTCACCACGCCGTTTTTCATCGGCACATTCAGGTCGAGGCGCACCAATACGCGCTTGCCCGCCACATCCTGATCGTCAAGCGTTCGAAACGAAGCCATGGAAAGATCAGATCAGCTTGGCCATCGCGACAGCGGTGTCGGCCATGCGGTTTGAGAAACCCCACTCATTGTCATACCACGACATCACCCGCACGAATTTACCGTTGATGACTTTGGTCTGATCGACGGCAAAGGACGAAGACGCGGGATTGTGGTTGAAATCCGCCGACACTAGCGGCGCATCGACAATATCAAGGATGCCTTTCAGCTCCTGGCTCGATGCACGCCTCATCGCCTCGTTGATTTCCTGGGCAGTGGTATCGCGTTTGGTCACGACCTTCAGGTCGACCACCGAGACATTCGGTGTCGGCACGCGAATGGCGACGCCATCGAGCTTGCCCTTCAATTCGGGCAGCACGAGTCCGACGGCCTTCGCGGCGCCGGTGGAAGTCGGGATCATCGACACCGCGGCAGCGCGGGCGCGGTACAGGTCCTTGTGCATTTGGTCGAGCGAAGGCTGATCATTGGTGTAGGAGTGCACGGTCGTCATGAAGCCGTGCTCGATCCCCACCGTGTCGTTCAGAATTTTGGCGACCGGCGCGAGGCAATTGGTGGTGCATGATGCGTTGGAAACCACCACATGGTCGCGCGTCAGCTGGTGATGATTGACGCCATAGACAACCGTGAGATCCACCCCGTCCGCAGGCGCCGAGATCAGGACGCGCCTAGCGCCCGCCGTCAGGTGCGCCGAGGCTTTATCCTTGTTGGTGAAGATGCCGGTGCATTCCAGTGCCAGATCGACCCCCAATTCCTTGTGCGGCAGTTCCGCCGGGTTGCGGATCGCCGTGACCTTCATGTCCTGACCGTCGACACTCATATGGTCGCCTTTGACCTTCACTTCGCTCGGAAACCGGCCGTGCACCGAGTCGTAGCGCAGCAAATGCGCATTGGTCTCGACCGGGCCCAGATCGTTAATGGCGACGACCTGCAAATCCTTGCGGCCAGTCTCGATAATCGAGCGCAATACCAGACGGCCAATACGGCCAAATCCATTGATCGCGACGCGGACCGCCATGCTTCAATTCCTTTCTTTTCATAAAATGGACCGGCTCGGATTCGGGCACGAATCGACAAACCGGTCTTCGATAGAGCGGGTTTTCAACGGTATCGGATACTCCAGTTTCAGTTGCCCAAACAAGCGGCATTACAGGCAAAATGGCGTGTTTCCGGCGAGGCTTGGGCCGGAGCCCCAACCCATAGCCCTACTGGACGGATCGCGCCTCTTTAATCCGGGAGCCATTGCGGATGAGCTTGTAGAACCCTAGATTTGTATCGGGCGGGTTCTGCTCCGCGCGTCAGGAATGCGATGCCCAGGGGCCTTAATGGTACTCACTGGGAGCTGTCCCTGACCGGGATCGTGGTCCCGGACATATGGCGCCCACCTGCGCTTGCAGGCCCGTGAGGATCCAATATCCAACGGCGATGGCGGTCCCGCCCATTTTCTTCTAAAGACCGCTGAATGTCTGATGTCCCCTCCAAGGAACTCATCCGCAAACAAGCGGCGGAGCGCCGCGCCGCGTTGACGTCCCGGATCGCAGAACTGTCGCAGGCTCTGGCGCAACAGTTTCTGGCACAGGTTCCGGTGCCGCAAAATGCCGTCGTCTCCAGCTATTGGGCGATTGGCGATGAAGCCGATCCGCAATTTCTGGAAAGGGAATTGCGGAGGCGCGGACATCGCATTGTCATGCCGCGTGTGGCCGGGCGCAACCAACCACTGGATTTTCATCTTTGGGAGGACGGGGTGAAGCTCGTCCGCGGCGGGTTCGGATTGTCCGAGCCGTCGCGCGATTGGCCGAAACTCGATCCCGATGTTCTGATCGTGCCGCTGCTCGCATTCGATGGTGCGGGATACCGGGTCGGCTATGGCGCGGGTTACTATGACCGCACCATCCGCGGTTTGCGGATGGCGAAATCCACTACCGCCGCCGGCTTTGCTTTCGCCATCCAGGAGTTCCCTGAACTGCCACATCTCGCCCATGACGAGAAGCTCGACTGGATCGTTACTGAAAATGGCGTGCGCAGGATCACTTAATGCGGCTCTTGTTCATCGGAGACATCATCGGACGGCCGGGGCGCGAAGCCGTCGCGCGTGAGCTGCCGGCGTTGCGGGAAAACCTCACCATCGACTTCGTGGTCGCGAATGCCGAAAACGCCGCTGGAGGCTTCGGCATCACCCGCAATGTCGCGAATGAGCTGTTCGCCATCGGAGTAGATGTGCTGACCAGCGGCAATCACTGGCTCGATCAGCGCGAGATTTTGTCATTCATCGATCAGGAAGACCGCATTCTCCGTCCACAGAATTATCCGCGCGGCACGCCCGGCCGGGGCGCCAGTCTCTACTACACGCGCAATGGACAGCGGGTGCTGGTGATCAATGTCATGGGCCGGATCTATATGGATCCGCTGGACGATCCGTTTGCTGCGGTCGAAGCGGAGCTTTCCGCCTGCGCCCTGCGCGATGCCGCGGATGCAATCATTGTGGACATGCATGCGGAAGCCACCTCGGAAAAAATGGCAATGGGCCAGTTTTGTGACGGCCGCGTATCCTGCGTCATCGGCACCCACAGCCACATCCCGACAGCCGATACACAAATCCTGCCGCATGGCACCGGATATCAGACCGATGCGGGGGCCTGCGCCGACTACGATTCCGTCATCGGCATGGAGAAGTTCGAGCCGCTGCAGCGCTTCACCAGGAAAATTCCGACCGGCCGCATGACGCCCGCCCTGGGACCGGCAACACTGTGCGCGGTTTTTATTGAAACCGATCGCACAAGCGGCCTCGCCGTCCGGGCCGAACCCGTGCGTCTGGGCGGCAGGCTGATTCCCACCGCGCCGGTCGTATGACCGCACCTCTGATTCTGCTTCCAGGATTGCTGTGCGACGCCACGGTCTGGGCGCCGCAGAAAACCGCGCTGCACGGCGAATTGCGGGTCGCGGCCTGGCTGCATTTCTATGGTCACGATTCACTGGCGGGAATGGCGCGTGAAGTGCTGAAGGCAGCGCCACCGCGTTTTGCATTGGCCGGTCATTCCATGGGCGGGCGGGTTGCGCTCGAGATCATGCGCACTGCGCCCGAACGCGTCGAACGACTGGCGCTGTTCGATACCACAGCCGCTCCGGCAACGCCGGAAGAACCGGAGAAACGCCGCGAACTGATTGAACTGGCGCGAACTGAAGGGATGCAGGCACTGGCCGCGCGCTGGCTCCCGATGATCGTCCATCCATCCCGCTTGAATCAGGCGGAGTTCATGTCAGCGCTCACTGCCATGATCTGCCGCGCCACGCCGGAAATTTATGTGCACCAGGTGCAGGCGCTGCTGAATCGCCCGGATTATCGTCCGGTCCTGCCGCAAATCACATGCCCAACCCTCGTCGCCACCGGACGCGATGACCTATGGAGTCCGGTGGCCCCACATCAGGAGATTGCCGCAGCCATCCCCGGCGCAAAGCTCGCCGTCATCGAGAATTGCGGGCATATGGCAACCGTCGAAGCGCCGGGAGAAGTCAGCGCCCTGCTGCGCGAATGGCTGCAGCAGTAAAGTGTATTCATTTATCTTGAACCCAAGTATTCACCTTCCCCCCTTGCGGGGGAAGGTGCCCGCAGCCATGTCAAACGCACTGCGTTGACATGGCGAATGGCGGGCGGAAGGGGGTGACCGGGCGTCCCCCCTATCGGGCGCCCATCGCTGCGCCCCGACCAAGCGCGGCCGCGCCGCGCTTGGCGCGGAATCAAAAACGAGGCGCGCAAAGCGCGCCGCACGCCGCAGCTGCGCCCGTTCGGGCTAAAATCGCCTCCGGCGATTTCTTCACGCCCTCAATCCCCCACGCTTCGCGCTGAGGCGCTCGCCGGCGCCCCACCCGCCCGGCCAATCAAGCCTGGATGCGCTACCACTTTACCGTCGCCGCGGTCTGGCCGAACAGAATCTTTTTTGCATCCTCGCTCATGGTCGGCTGCGTATTAATGGCTTTCGCGCGTTCATACGCCGCCTTTACTGCCGGCCGCGCCGCAATCGCTTCAAACCAGCGTTTGAGATTGGGAAAATCTTCGAGCTTCTGCCCCTGCCGTTCATAGGGCACGATCCACGGATAGCAGGCCATATCGGCGATCGAGTAATCGCCCGCAACAAATTCACGATCGGCCAGCCGCTTGTTGAGCACGCCATAGAGCCGGTTTGTCTCATTCACATAGCGCGTGATGGCATAGGGCAGCTTCTCCGGCGCATAACCCGAGAAGTGATGATTTTGCCCGGCCATCGGCCCAAGGCCGCCCATTTGCCAGAACAGCCATTGCAGCACTTCCACCCGTCCGCGGAGATCGCGCGGGATGAACCGGCCGGTCTTTTCCGCGAGGTAAAGCAGGATGGCGCCCGATTCGAAAACACTGACCGGCGGTCCGGCCTCGGCGGGTTCGTCATCGATGATGGCGGGGATACGGTTGTTGGGTGAAATCCGCAGGAATTCCGGCTTGAACTGATCGCCGGCGCCGATATTCACCGGGACAATGCGGTAGGGCAGCTTCGCTTCTTCGAGAAATATCGAGACTTTGTGCCCGTTCGGGGTGGTCCAGTAATGCAGTTCGATCATGTTGCGACCTGTGTTTTCAGGAGTGCTTCAATATCGCCGGACCGCCGGGCGATGCAATCGCGCAAGCTTGACCCGGGAAACTTACGCGAAGCTGACGCAGCGCCGAACTGCGGCGGCAAACTGCTGGCAGGAAATACATGTCTGTGCCAATTTCCAGCCGGGGCATTTGACGGCTTGATCAGCCTGGAGACGCTGGCGCGGTGGAACTGCGCATGGTCCCTTTCAGAGGTTTCATGCAGACAAGTGTGATCTTTCGGCTTTTTAGCTGCGGATGCGCGGTGTTCCTGATCAGCGCCTGCGCAGCGCCGCGAAATCCCCGCATGGCCGCCAATCGTCCGCCACCGCCGATCACCGAGACCGAGCAGGACATCAAGCTGATGCTGTCCTATGACGAGAACAGCGACGGCACGGTCACGCGCCAGGAACTCGAGGATGGCTTGCACCGGCAATTTGCCGCTGCCGATCTCGATCGCGACGGCAAGATCGATCTCAAGGAAATGCAGGCGGAAAACGATCGCCGCTTTCGCGCCTTCGGAACCGAGGCATCGCCGCTGATTGACTGGAATCAGGACGGCTATATCGATTTTGATGAATTCGCCAGCACGCCGCGGTCGGTGTTCGAAGAAATGGACAAGAACCACGACGGCAAGCTCGACCCGGGCGAGATGCGCCTGCCCAACGTTCGCGGCCGGCCGGTCCAACGGCCTCCTGCCCAAGGCCAGGGCGACGGCCGATAACGCCTCATTCCAAAGCCAAGAATTTCCCCTCCCCCCGCGAAGCGCGGGGGAAGGTGCCCGCGGCAATGCCGAAGGCGTTGCGACAGGCGGGCGGAAGGGGGGTGTTCCCGGCACTCCTGTATCCTCGCGCTGACACACTCGCGGGAAAACGAGGGTTTACTGATTAAAAATCAATCAGATCTGCTCTGCCGCTTTTGGAAGATAAACGAACCGATTAATTTCAGTCTGGTGATGGAGTTGATCCCATGTCCTTTTTGAGGGGAATTTTATTTCTGACCACTGCGGTCGGCGCCTCAGTGCCCGTAGCCGCACAAACGCCGGTTCCAGCCTCTGAAAGCACTTTGGGCCTTGCCGCCAGCGTCAATCAAACCATCATCTCCAATTACGATCTCGACCAGCGCACTGCCCTCTTTGTCGCCACTTCGGGTATTCATCCCGCCAAAGACGAACTGCCACAGCTTCGTGCCCAGGTGTTGCGCTCGCTCGAAGACGAGACGCTGGAAATGCAGGAAGCGGAAAAGCGCAGGATTTCCGCTAGCCCGGCCGAAGTGGAGAAGGCGCTGCAGGGCATCGCCACCGACAACAAGATCAGTTCCGAGCAGTTGCTGGCTACGATCGAACAGGCGGGTGTCACGCCTGCCACCTTCGTCAATCAATTGCGGGCGCAGATCGTGTGGCAAAAACTTGTCGCTGCGCGCTACGGCGCCGATCTTCGCATCGGTGATCAGCAGATCGACGATGCGATCGCGCGGCTGAAGCAGGGCGCCGACAAGCCACAATTCCTCGTCTCGGAAATTTATCTCGCCGTCGATAAACCGGAAGACGAAACCTCGGTCCGCGCCAGCGCCGAACGTATCGCACAGCAGACGAAGCAGGGAGTGGCTTTCCAGACCGTCGCCAGCCAGTTCAGCCAATCGCCCTCGGCCGCAAACGGCGGCGATATCGGTTGGGTGCTGGAAGGACAGCTTCCCGATGAGGTCGATCACGCGCTGTTGGGACTCAAGCCGGGGCAGATCGTCGGCCCAATCCGCGCCGAAGGTGGCTATTACATTCTTCAGTTGCGCGACCGGCTCGAACCCGCGAGTTCAATCGCCGCAGCGCCGGCCGCTCCGAAGGCCAGTGATCCGAACGCGCCTGTGCCACTCGGCCGTTTTCTGATTCCCTTGCCGGCGACTGCCGACGCTTCGCTGAAAGACCGCGCCATGACCATGGCCACCGTGGTCCAGGGCCGCGTCCATGTCTGTTCCGATCTGTCGGACATGGCGAAACAGCTCACTGGAACCGTCTATGAGTCACTCGGCACGGTGAAACCGGCGGACCTCGATCCGACCATCCGCGCGGCGCTGGCGACGAGCAGTCCCGGTGATGCGATGAAGCCGTTGATCTCGGCGGCAGGTGTCGAGGTGATCATGCGTTGCGATGCGGCGGCGCCGAAGATCGGTACGTTTCAGATGCCGACGCGCGACCAGGTGCAGCAGCAGCTCGCGATGCAGCAGATGTCGGTCTATGCCAAGGCCTATCTTGCCGAACTGCGCCGCAACGCCGTCGTCTTCTCCAGTATCAAATAGGTCAACCCGTTTTGCGCTGAATTTTGGCCCAAACTTTGGGCGGCGTGAGGGGCAGCGCGTTTGGTTGGGCGTTGAACTGTTTCAGTGCCGCGGCGACGGCATTGGCGATTACGCCGCCGACGGCAATGATCCCGCCCTCGCCCGCGCCTTTCGCACCCAGAGGATTGTGCGGTGCCGGATGCTCTTCCGTCGCATGGACGCGGATATTGGGAAAATCGCAGGCCATGGGCATGACATATTCGGCCAGTGATGCGGTGGTGAGCTGGCCCGCATCATCATAGATGAGCTGCTCCATCAGCGTGCCGCCCAGACCCTGCATGATTGCGCCTAACGTCTGGCCCTCCAGCATCTACGGATTGACGATCCGGCCGACATCTTCGACGGCAACATAGTCAATCACCTCGATCGCAGCAGTATCTTCATCCACCGCAACATGGGCCGCATGCGCGCCATAACTGTATGTTCTGCGATTGCTGGTGAATTTGCCCTCGGCGCTGAGCGGTGCAAGAATTGCGAAATCCAGCGGGGCATGACCGGCGGCGCGCGCGGTTCCGTCGACCAGCTCGACAGAGGCGGGATCGCAATCGAACTTCTCCGCCGCGCACCGTCGCAACGCGAGTTTCAGATTTTCCGCCGCGGCCATCACCGCCGATCCGCCCATTACCGTGGAACGCGAGCTGTATGAGCCGGATCCCGCGGCGAGCAGCGATGTCGATCCGTGCTGCACGGCTTTGATTCTGGCGAGCGGCAGTTCCAGCGCATCCGCGGCGATCTGCGCCAGCGCGGTTTCAAGTCCCTGCCCGACCGCGGAAGAACCGGCGATCACCGCGATCGTGCTGTCATTGGCCAGTTCAAGCCGCGCGTTCTCGCCCGGTCCCGATGCTCCGCCTTCGAAATAGCAGCCAATGGCGATGCCGTGATAACGCCCATCGATTAGCCTGCCGTTCAGCGTTTGTTTTTCCTCCCAGCCAAACTGTTCGAGGCAGGATGCCAGTGTGGCGGCATAGTCGCCGCTGTCGCATTCGCTCTCGATCTGCAGCGGCACAACAGTCGCCAACGCGTATGGCATCTCGTCTTTGGCAATGAGATTGATCCGGCGGAACGTGACGCGATCGATGCCAAGCTCATCGGCAACAATGTCGAACAAGCGTTCACGGAAGAAATCGGCTTCGTATCGCCCAGGTCCGCGATAGGTCCCGGCCGGAGTCTTGTTGGTCAGCCGCAACTCAACCCGGATATCGATATGCGGAATCCGGTACGGCCCCGACAATACCTGCGCGATATTGCGCGCGGGAGTCACGCCGACGGTACGGATATAGGCGCCAATATCGGCAAATGCGGTCCCGCGCATCGCGACGATCCGGCCATCGGCCTCACAGGCGATTTCCAAGTCGCATCCGGATTCGCGCGCATGATTCACGGCCAGCAGGTTTTCGCGCCGGTCCTCGACCCACTTCACCGGGCGGCCGGTCATGCGAGCGGCAAACGGGATCAGGAAATCCTCCGGATAGAATTCACCGCGGGTACCGAACCCACCACCGACATCATTTTCGATGCAGGCGACGTTCTCCTCTTTCAATCCAAGAAAGCGCGCGACAATGCGCCGGTTGGTGAACGGCACTTTGGCCGCGCCGTGCAGCACCATCCGGCCACTCGCCGCGTCCCATTCGGCGAGCAATGCACGCGGTTCCAGCGCCGCCGCAGTATGGCGATGCACCGAAAACTTCTCGCGTCGCGTATAGCCACGATGATTGCGGAATACTTCCGCGGCATCGCCCTTCACCGCCCCGATCTGCGTCGCGATATTGTCGAGGAATCCGGGGAACAGTTGCGTGCCGCTGTCGCCGCCCAGAACCTCCCGAAGCGGCTCGATATCGGCCACCACCGCCGCAGCCGCATCTTCCGCCCGTCCTGCACTGTCGGCGAGCACCAGCGCAATCGGCTCGCCGGCATAGCGCACTCTATCCGTCGCGATCACCGGTTGTTCGAATGGCAAGAGTTCCGGCATCGGTTCCTGCCGCATCGGAATGCGTGGAACGTCGGAGCCAATATCGCGCGCGGTGATGATGGCATGCACGCCCGGCATGGCCAGCGCCTTCGCGCAATCAACGCCGCGGATGACTCCATGCGCCTGCGGGCTGCGCACGACAACCGCATGCAGGAGCCTCTCGCGCGTGAGATCGCCGGCATAAATGCCGCGGCCGGTCAGGAACCGGAAATCTTCCAGCCGGTTCACCGCCGCACCGATATAGGAGTTGGGTCGCACTTACGCCGTCACGAAATCGAATTTGCTCAAACGCACCCCTCACCCGGCGCGCCAGCCCGCGCGTAATACTTACGCGCGGGCGCGCCACCCTCTCCCTCAAGGGGAGAGGCGATTAGAGTCTTATCCCGGTGAATTTCCACTGCGACAGTTCTTCCATCGCATAGCGCACGCCTTCGCGCCCGTAGCCGCTCGCACCGACTCCGCCGAACGGATAGGAATCGAGCCGGAAGCGGCTCGCTTCGTTGATCCACAGCGAACCGCAATGCAGTTGCTTCGAGACCTTGAATGCGGTTTCCAGGCTTTTGGTGAAGCACGCACCCTGCAATCCGAATTCCGATTGATTGGCAATCGCCAGGGCATCATCGACACTGGCGGCGGAAATCACCACCGCCACCGGACCGAAAGCTTCTTCCAGCAGCAGCCGCGCGTCCTTCGGCGCGCCAGCGACAATCACCGGGCTGAGCGTGCAGCCATTTCGCCGCGGCGCGAGCGCCAGCGTTGCTCCGCGCTTTACCGCATCGTCGATCATCTGCTCGACGCGATCAGCCGCCGCGCGGCTGACCATGGGCCCGACATCGGTTGTGCTGTCGTTCGGATCGCCGGTTTGGAGTTTTGCCGCAGCGGTGACGAACAGCTCCAGGAAACGGTCGTGGACGGTGCTTTCAACGATGATGCGCTGGGCTGAAATGCATTGCTGGCCGCTGGCTTCAAAGGCCGCCGCCGCGATGCGTTGAGCGGCATCGGCAAGATCGGCATCGGCGCAGACGATGTTCGCCGCATTCGACCCGAGTTCGGCGACGAATTTTTTCGCACCGGCGGCGCGCGCAAGCTCGCGCCCCGCCGCCGTGCCGCCGGTCAATGTCACCGCGGCAATCTCCGGATGGGCGACCAGATTGAGCGCCGTTTCCCGCCCACCCGGCACGACATTGAATAACCCATTGGGCAGGCCTGCGCGCTTCATGACATCGGCGATGATCAGCGCCACCTCAGTGGCCGGCGGTGACGGCTTCACCACCACCGCATTACCCATCGCGATGGCCGGCGCAAGTTTCTGGACCAGCAGGTTGACCGGCGCGTTGAATGGCGTGATTGCCGCCACCGCGCCATAGGGAATGCGCGTCGTGAACCCGAACCTGCCGGCACCGGTTGTAACTGCGTCGAGTGGCAGCACTTCGCCCGGCATATGCGCCAGTTGTGCTGCGGTCGCGCGCAGGAATTGCGGCCCGCGCCGCGCCTCGAATGTCGCCGCCCGTCGCGGTTTGCCGATCATGCGGATCAGTGATTCCAGAATCGGACCTTCCACGCGCTCCAATCCCGCCGCGGCGTCGTTCAGCCAGGTGGCACGTTCAGCCGGCGTGCGATGGCGATGGGCAAGATATGCCGCGTGCGCAGTCGCGACGGCACGATCGATCACCGCCGCATCGCATTCAGCGATTTCGCCGGCCGCAGTTTCATCCACCGGTGAGATCAGCATCGATCCGCGCCCGGAGAACGCGACGCTCTCACCACCGATCCAGGGATTCAACCGGTCCGCATGAGTCATGCTCTATTCCTTCAAATGCGCATCGCGTCTCTGGAACAGTTCACCGTCCGCATAGCCCATGGTCTCGGGCCGGGCGCGCCCGAGCATGACCTGGAAGTAAACGGGATCCTGGGATTCGTTCTGATATCCGTGAATGACGCCGGGAGGACAGGAGATACATTCCCAGGGGCCGAGCACGCGGCTCACGCGTTTGCCCGCTTCATCGTCGACAAAGACCGTGAGATAACCGCGCAAAACAAAAAATACTTCCTCGACTTCATGCGTATGCGGCGCATTTCCCTGGCCCGGCGGCACGAGCATGACGCTGAGGGTAAATCCGCGCGCGGGAATGACGGAGGGATCGGAATGTTTGCCGGATCCTCCGGCGCCGATGAAGCGGTGCTGCGCCCGGCGATAACCATCGATTTTGGCATCTTCGAACGCTGCCCAGTCGGGAGTTTTGTCACTGAACCGCCCGATATGGCTGTTCATGATCTCTTCAAGCGACAGGCCCTCCAGTTCGGAAGGACGACTATGCCGCGCGACCGCCATTGTCTCTGTTCTCCTGTGTCCTCACGCTGGATTTGCGATGAAGTCGCGCAAGGCGCTGCCGAGCACATCTTCCTCGAGACCAATATGCGCGATCATCGAAGCATGGTTATGGCGCTTCAGCCACACCACTGGCGGCGAGCGCCGCTTTGCCTGCGCCAGCCGGTGCACCAGTTCGGCGCAATAAACATCCAGCAGCGGATTTTCGAACTCGCTCCACGCCACCAAAGTCGGAACGCTTGCCGAATCCACATGTGAAACCGGCGAGCATTGATCGAACAGCGATGCATCGGTGCCGTAATAGGCTTCGACGCGGCGCGCATTGGGATTCTCAGCGAGATTATCCGCGCGCACGCGTCCACTGACCACAATCAGCCCGGCAATGCCGGGGCCGTCCGCCGGATGTAAACGGCGTTCATAGGCGTAGCCCGCCGCGTGGGCCGCGCCAGCCGAATGGCCCATGACAAAAATGCGCGCGGGATCTATGCCGAATTCACCCGCGTGCCGGCGCGTCCATTGAACGGCCGCGCCGATATCGCGGCTGCCGTCGGGATAGCGAATCTCTGGCGCCAGCCGGTAACCGCTGTTCACGCCGACAATGCCGGCCTTCGCAAAATAGCGGCTGACATTGGCATAGATTTCCGGCGAACGGTTGCGGTCGCCTTCGGTGAAGGCGCCGCCATGCACGAAAACCACAGCCGCGCGTTTGCTCGCGCCATTGGCCGGCAGATAAAGATCAAGTTTTTGCCGTTCATGCGGGCCATACGCAAAATCACGAAGCTCGGTCACTTCCGGCTTCGGCAGCTCACGATGTAGTTTGGTGAATTCCTCCACCATCAGCTTCACATGCGCCGAAGTTGCGCTGCCCCATTTCGGGCCGATCTCCGCCATCAGAGAGTGAACGCGCGGTGGAATCCAGCTCACGAGGACTCATCCAACATTTCACCTCCCCCTTGCGGGGAGGTCGAAAAGCGCGAAGTGGTTTTCGGGTGGGGGTTTGGTCGAAGTTTCCCCCCACCCGCACTTTGCGAAGTGCAAAGTGCGAGCCTCCCCACCAGGGGGAGGCCAAAGAATTCTCTAGCTCGCTCTTTTGTTGCCACGATGTTCAATCACTCCGCGGCGCGCGTCGAATTGCGGGCATCTTCAATCAGGCGCCAGACGTTCGAAGGCGACAGCGGCAAATCACGCGGTTCGGCGCCGAACTGCTGGAGCGCCGAAGCGACTGCATTGGCGATCACGCCGCCAACCGGAATGATTCCACCCTCGCCCGCGCCCTTCGCCCCCAATGGATTGATCGGCGAAGGTTCTTCCTCCATCAGAAACACGCGGATATTCGGCAGATCGGCCGCACCCGCCATGACATAATCGGCGAAATTGGTGCTCAAAGGCTGGCCGCTTTCGTCATAGGCGAAGCGTTCCAGAAAGGTGCCGCTCATGCCCTGCACCACCGCGCCCAGCACCTGGCCGCGCAATGTCGCCGGATTGATAATGCGCCCGACATCCTCGACCGCAACATAATCCAGCACCTCAACATGTCCGGTCACCGGATCGACTGCGACATGGGCGGCATGTGCGCCATAGCTGTAAGTGTGATGGTGGTTGGCGAAACTTCCATCGGCCGAAATTCCGTCGCCCGCCAACTCGTCAAATCTGATGGTCCTGCCACCGGGGCCGCTGATGCGATCGTCTTCGATCGCGGTTTGCGACTCGGTGCAATCCCATCGCTTTGCTGCAGCACGCTTCAGCCTGTCGCGGAAAGTCTTCGCGGCATCGAGAATGGCCGATCCGCCCATCACCACGGCGCGCGAATGGTACGAACCATAGCCTTCCGGCAGCAGTGTCGTCGAACCGTGCCGCACTTTGACTTTGCTGAACGGCAGTTCCAGCGCATCGGCGGCGATTTGGCCGAACACGGTCTCCAGCCCCTGGCCGATGGCCGAAGAACCAACCGAAACCGTCACCACGCCGCCGGCGCCAAGCTCTATCCGCGCATTCTCCTTGGGACCTGCCGCGCCGCCTTCGATGAAGCAGCCGACGGCCACGCCATGATAGCGGCCGTGCGACAGTTGGCCCGCCAATTGCGATTTACCGCGCCAGTCGAATTTTTCCAGGCAGGCGTCCAGCGTCGAAACGTAATTGCCGCTGTCATATTCGCTTACGGCCTCGTAGGGTGTGATCTTTGCGACCGCATAGGGCATCGCCGATTTCGGCACCAGATTGCGGCGCCGGAATTCCACCCGGTCGATGCCCAGATCCGCCGCGACGAGATCAAACAACCGTTCACGGAAGAAATCGGCCTCATAACGGCCCGGCCCGCGATAGGTGCCGGATGGCGTTTTGTTGGTGAGTTGAACCGACGACTCCATATGGATATTTGGAATCCGGTAAGGGCCGGAAAAGAACTGCGCGATATTGCGCGGCGCGACCAGACCATTGGTGCGGATATAAGCGCCGACATCGCAATATGCCGTGCCGCGCAAGGCAAGGATGGCGCCATCGCGGGCGCAGGCGATTTCGATCTCGCATTCCGCGTCGCGGGCGTGCTGCGTGGCGACGAGATTTTCGCGCCGGTCCTCGATCCATTTGACCGGCCGGCCGAGATGCTTCGCGCAGAACGGAATCAGGAAGTCTTCGGGATAGAATTCCCCCCGCGCGCCGAAGCCGCCGCCAACATCATTTTCGATCAGGTCGACGCGATCTTCCGGCAATTCCAGTTTGGCGGCCAGCATGCGCCGATTGAAGAACGCCACTTTGGCTGCGCCCGACACCGTGAGTTTTCCGGCAGCGGCATCCCATTCGGCGAGCAACCCGCGTGGCTCCATCGGCACCGCGGCATGGCGATGCACGCGAAATGTCTCCTTCCGCCGGTAGGCAGCGCCGGCAAATGCGCGCTCGGCGGCGCCCAGAACCGCCGTGTATTTCACCGCGAGATTGCTGCCGTGCCGGGGATATAGCAGCGACTCGTTGCGGCGCGATAGCTCAATCGTCGTCACCGGCGGCAGCGCTTCGATTTCGACATCGACCAGTCCGGCAGCATCTTCGGCAATTGCGGCGGTCTCGGCCAGCACAGCCGCGACCGGCTCGCCGGCATAACGGACGACACCATTCGCCAATACCGGCTGGTGAAACGGCACCAATGACGGCATGGGCTGGAGGCGGATATCGACACTCGGCATCGGCTGCGGCAGGTGGGATGCAGTGATCACGGCGTGGACGCCGGGCATGGCGAGCGCGCGGCTAGCGTCGATACGCATGATGCGGCCATGTGCCATGCCGCTGCGCAGGATAAATGCGTGAAGCTGCCCTTCGCGCGAGACATCGGCCACATATTCGCCGGCGCCGCGGACGAAGCGCAGGTCCTCCGTACGCGGAACGGCACTCCCGATCAGCCGATTCCCCGCCCTCATACGAACCTCCGCCAGTGAGACACAGGGTGCGTTTTTCCTCGCCCGTTTACCGGGGAGGTGTCGCCCGAATGGGCGACGGAGGGGGGAACGGGCTCACGCATCACACTCATTGGCTCAAATCTTGCTCACCTCGATAACCGACGGCGGAAACAGATCCTCAAACCGCAACTTGCGCTGCACCAGCCCCTGCTCATGGGAATAGCGTGTCAGCGCCTCGATCTCGGCCGCATTCTCGCGCACGCCATAGCGCCAGAAATCCTCGCCCATCAATTTTGCGGTTTCATCCGCTTCGGCCACCAGCCATGGCAGCGTGATCATCAGCGCATTCACTTCGCGCACATCGCGCATGGCATAGGTCTTCGCCTGACAGAACGCCTTGTACAGGCTCGCGGGCAACCACGGATGCTGTTCGGCGATTTCCCGCTTCAGACCGATCAGATGCATGATCGGAAACATTCCGGTCTTTTTGTAATATTCCTTTTCCACCGCGCGATAATCGGGAAACAGCCGTCCGACATTCGGCGCGCCGCGCATGAAACAGCTCGGCGCCCGGGCACTGAAGACGGCATCCAACTCGCCCGATTCCAGCGCACCCGAAAGCGTCTTGTCGGGAGGCAGCGGTTTCAGATCAAGTCCGGGAATCGGCTTCAACGGCGTGCGCTCGGTGCGCCCGGGCTCCTCGATTCCGCCTTGCCGCCAGCGGATATCGGTCGGCTTCACGCCATACTCGTCCTGCATCAACCCGCGCAGCCAGACCACCGCGGTGATCTGGTATTCCGGCAATCCAATCAGCCGTCCCTTCAGATCCTGCGGCGTGCGAATCCCGCGGTCGGTGCGGATGTAAATGCCGGAATGCCGGAAAATGCGCGACACAAAGGCGGGGATGGCGATGTAAGGCGACGTCCCCGCGTCCACGGTTCGCAAATAGGAGCTGAACGACAATTCACAGGCATCGAATTCCTGATGCTTGAACGCGCGGTGGAAGATCTCCTCCGGTTCGAGCGGAATATAGGTCAGGGCGCAACCTTCGACCTGTACCCGCCCGTCCTGAATCGCCCGCGTCCGGTCGTAATCGCCACAGGCCAAAGTCAAGGGAATCCGCGCCGTCATCTCACCACGCTCTCCGTTAGAACCGGACCAAATTTCTACCTCCACCTTGCGGGGAGGTCGAAAAATGCGAAGCATTTTTCGGGTGGGGGTAATACCTTTACAAAGCTCATCCCCCCTCCATTGACACTCTATATCGCGCCCGACACTTTGCGAGTCACACAAATTTAGTCGGGGGGTAAACCATGGGGAATTTGCGCCTGACACTGGCCTGCGGCCCCTATGACCGGACGCAGGCGCTGAGGGACGGCTCCATCCGGCCCGAAGGGATCGAACTCACCTATCTGTCGTTGCAGCCGGCCGAAATATTCTGGCGCATGCTGCAATTCCGGGAATTCGACATTTCCGAGATGTCGCTGTCGAATTACACCAGCCTGGTTTCCGGCGGCAATTCGCCCTTTATCGCGATTCCGGTATTTCCGTCCCGCGTCTTCCGCCACGGCTATTTCTTCATCAACACCCATAAGGGCATCGAACGGCCGCAGGACCTCAAGGGCCGGCGCGGCGGCGTGCCGGAATACAGCATGACCGCGGCGGTTTACATGCGCGGGCTGCTTCAGCACGAATATGGCGTCGCGCCGGAGAGCATCAACTGGGTGCAGGGCCGCACCGACCGGCTCGGGCGGAAGCTGCCGCCGGATATCAGGCTGACGCAAGCGCCTGCCGGCACCGAACTCGGCGATCTGCTCGACAAAGGCGAAATCGATTTCATGATGACCGCCAACAACCCCGTGGCATTCCGGCGCGGGTCGCCCAATGTGCGGCGGCTGTTTCCGGACTACGCCGCGGCCGAGAAGGACTATTTCCGCCGTACACGGATTTACCCGATCATGCACACCGTCGTCATCCGGCGCGAGATTTACGACCGCGATCCCTGGGTCGCGCTCAGTCTCTACAAGGCATTCCTGCGCGCGAAGGAATATGCGTTACGGCTGATTTCCGAGACCGGATCGCCGAAAGCGTCATTCGCCTGGCTCCAGCCGCTGATCGAGGAAGAGCAATCCATCATCGGACGCGACTGGTACCCCTATGGCGTCGAAGCCAACCGGCCGAGTATCGACGCCCTGCTGCAATACACATTCGAACATGGTCTTTCTGACCGGAGACTTGCGATCGAAGAACTCTTCGCGCCCAGCACGCTCCGCGACATCCCACTCTCCGAAGGCCAACACATTTAACTTTCTTTGTCATTCCCGGCGAGGATCGCGAAGTGATCCGAGGGAAGGCCCGGCGCGCTTTGCGCGCCTTAACTTTGATCCTGCCGCGGCGCGCCGCGTGCGGGCATCCGCGCCGCGTCTGCGGCGCGAAGAGATTCTTTTGGCGCGCGGACGCGCGCCTGCTGGGTGGCAGGGTCAAGCCCTGCCATGACAACGTGGGAACCACTACGGTGTCGACAGGTCGCGGAAGATGCGGGTGAAGAACCCGCCGCTTTTGGCCTTTTGGGCTTCGGCTGCCGCTTTGGCATCCTCTTCCGGCCCATCGTTCCGCGTCGTCTCCGGAAGCGTGTAGAACGGGCCCGTCTGCGGTAAGCGCGATTCATCCCAGCCGCCGCCCAGCGCCATCACCAGATTGACGCTCGCCGCCAGCCGGTTGCTGAGAATGTTCAGCGCCGTCACTTCGGCGTTGATACGGGTGGTTTGCGCGGTCACCACGGTGCTGAAATCCACGGTTCCGGCACGGTACTGATTTGTCTCGAGCATTTCGGTCTGCCGCGCATCTGCCACGGTCTTGTTCGCCGCTGCGGCTTCCTGCTCAAGTATCCTCAGCTGTCCGAGATAATCTTCGACTTGCTGAAACGCCGTCAGCACCGTCTCGCGATAGACGGCCACAGCCTGGTCGTAGCGCGCCCGCGCCTGAAGATTCTGCGAAATGCGCGCCCCGCCATTAAAGATGGTCTCTCCGAGCCCGGGCCCAAACGCCCATGACGCGCTCGACGCATTGAATAACTTGCCAAGGCTTATTGCGGACAACCCATAGGACGCATCGAGCGTGATATCCGGGTACCACGCCGCTTCGGCAACACCGATTCCCGCGTTGGCCGACGCGACACTGCGTTCTGCCGCCGCGATATCGGGACGCCGCTCAAGCAGCGTGGACGGAATGCCGGCGGGAGCTACCGGCACATCCATGGGAAGCATGCCGATCGCGATATCAACATCGCTCGGCGTTCTCCCGGTCAGCGTGGCGATTGCATGCTCCGCGTTGTCGCGCGTCAGACGCACGCCGACAAGCTGGGTTTCGGCGGCATCGACCGATGTATCGGCGCTGGACACGTCGGCCAGTGTCGCAACGCCCGCCGCATATCTGTTCTGGGCGATGGTGAGGGACATGCGGAAATCGTCAATCGCCGCGTTCAGCAGGTCGGCCGCAGCGTCGGCAGCGCGCAACTGGAAATAAGCAATGGCCAATTGTGCCTGCGCCGACAGCCGCGCCGCGGCGATGTCGGCAGCACTCGCCTGCGCCGTGGCAACATCGGCTTCCACGGAACGCCGAATGCCGCCCCAGACATCAATGTCCCACGTCGCATCCAGGCCCGCGGAATAGGTGAACGTCGTCCCCGACGAACCACCGCCCGTGCCCGTTGTTCCTGCTGTTCCAGTACCCGTGCCTCCCGTGCCCGTGCCGCCGGTGCCCGCCCCAGCACCCGTGCCCGTTCCGGTTCTGCCGGTGCCGGTTCCCGTAATCGCGGTCGTGCCGCGCCCGCCGCCTCCGGCGGCACGTACGCCGAGATTGGCCCCGATATTCGGCAGCAGTTGCGCACGCTGGATACCGACCTGCGCCCGTGCGACGCGATAAGCCGCTTCCGCTTCCTTCAGATTTTGGTTGTTGATATCGACCTGTTTTTCCAGCGCATCCAGCACCGCGTCGTCATAGATGTCCCACCAGTTTTCCCAGCCGGCGGCTTGCCGCGGCGTCGCCGGCGTCCAGCCCTGGTTTTCCTTGAATTGCATCTCGGTCGGCGCTGCCGGGCGTATATAGTCCGGCCCGACTTCGCAGGCGGCCAGACCCGCCGGCAACACCAATGCGAGCAGCCCCCGCCAGTGTCTGAACTGCATCGTTACGCCTCGCTCGCGCGGGTTCTGCCGATGCCGTGATAGACCTGCTGCCACAGTTTACCGGTCCGGATGCGGAACCGGTCGAGATACAGGTACACGACCGGCGTCGTGTAAAGCGTCAGCAATTGACTGACAACCAGTCCGCCGACAATCGAAATGCCGAGAGGCTGGCGCAATTCGGCGCCGTCCCCGGTGATCAGCGCCAGAGGCAATGCCGAGAAGATCGCAGCCATGGTTGTCATCATGATCGGGCGGAAGCGCAACAGGCAGGCGCGGTAAATCGCGGCCCGGCTGTCCAGCCCCTCGTTGCGCTGGGCGCTGATCGCAAAATCGATCATCATGATCGCATTCTTCTTCACGATGCCGATCAGCAGGATCACGCCGATCATGGCGATCAGGCTGAAGTCCGTCTTGAACAACAAAAGCGCCAGAACCGCGCCTACGCCGGCCGACGGCAGGGTGGAGAGAATGGTCAGTGGGTGGACCAGACTCTCGTAAAGCACGCCCAGAACGATATAGACGGTGATCAGCGCCGCCAGGATCAGATAGGGTTCATTGGCCATCGACAGAAGGAATTGGCGCGCATTCCCGGCAAATTCTCCGTGCACCGATATGGGCACGTGCAGCGAGGCCATGGTGCGCTGAATTGCATCCACCGCCGTGCCCAGCGACTCGCCCTCTGGCAGATTGAACGAGAATGTGGTCGCAATAAACGGCCCCTGATGCTGGACCGAGAGCGGCGTGATTCCCGGTGCGTAATGTGCGATGTCCGACAGCGGAATCATGTTTTCCTTCGACGTGCTCACCGAGGTTCCGGTGGACGCTGCACCGCGCGAACTGATCGCAATCTGGTTCTGCAACTGGTTGTGCACGGCGTCGGCAGCGATCTGGGCCGCGCTTTGTGCAGCGGTGGCCGGCGCGCTGGCGGTCGCCGATTTCACCGTCGCTGCAACGGCGCCTGTCTGCTGCGTGCCTTTGATGTTTCCTGACGTGCTGACGTAAATGTCCTGCAACGTATCGGGGTTCTGCCAGAACTGCGGCGCCACCTCCATAACCACATGGTACTGGTTGAGTTCCTTGAAAATGGTCGAGACCTGACGCTGACCGAAGGCGTCGTAAAGCGTGCTGTCGATCTGTTGCGTGTTCAGCCCGAGTCTCGCCGCGGTTGGGCGGTCGATCTTCAATTGTATGTCGAGACCGGCTTCCTCACGATCCGAATTCACATCTTCCAGTTCCGGAACGTCCTGCAGCGCGGTGGTGATTTTCGGGACCCAGGTATTAATCTCATCCAGCGAGTTCGCCAGGATCGTGTACTGATAACTGGCCCTGCCCTGACGGCCGCCGGCCCGCAAATCCTGAACCGCCTGGAGGAAAAGCCGCGCGCCGGGAATATTGCCGATCTCGTTGCGCATGCGCGCGATCACGGCATCCGATGATTCCTTGCGCTCCGACAGCGGCTTCAGGCTGATGAACACATTGCCGCTGTTGGTCTGGCCAAATCCGATGCCGCTCGATCCCGTCGATCCGACGACGCTTTGGACGGCCGGATCCTTGCGGATCGCCTCCTCGAACTGAAGGAATTTTTGTTCCATCAATTGGAAGGAAATCGCCTCATCGCCGCGAATGGCGCCCTGCAGATTTCCCGTGTCCTGCTGCGGGAAGAAACCCTTGGGTATGATCGTGAACAGATACACGTTCAACCCGATGGTCATGAACAGAATGACGAGAATGGTCCCCGGATTGGACAGAGCCCAGGATAGCGACCGGTCGTACAGCCGCAACGCCCGGGAAAACACATACTCCGAGGAGCGCATCAGCCAATTCTGCCGGCCTTTGCGGTCTTCGATCCGCAGATGCGCGCACATCATCGGCGTGGTCGTCAGCGACAACAGAAGCGAGAAGAAGATCGCGATGGACAGTGTCAGCGCGAATTCATGGAACAGCCGCCCGATCAGACCCTGCATCAACAGGATCGGCAGGAACACCGCCGCCAGCGAAACCGACATCGATAATACGGTGAAACCGACTTCTCTCGCCCCCATGAGCGCCGCCTGCATCCGCGGCACGCCCTCCTCGATGTGGCGCGAGATGTTCTCCACCACGACAATGGCGTCGTCCACGACAAAGCCGGTCGCAATCGTCAGCGCCATCAGCGACAGATTGTCGAGGCTGAATTTCAGCAGATACATGACCCCGAACGTGCCGAGCAGCGATAAAGGCACAGCAATGCTCGGCACCAGTGCGGCCCGGCCATTGCGCAGGAACAGCAAGACCACCACGATCACGAGACAGATCGCGATCAGAATCGTTTCCTCGACATCGTGCAGCGAGCGGCGGATGGTCGTTGTCCGGTCGTTCACCGGAGTGATGGTGATGCTGGACGGGATCGACGCCTGAAGTTCCGGGATCAGTGCCTTGATGCGGTCCACCAGGTCGATGATGTTGGCGCCCGGCTGGCGGATGATGTTGATCAGAACCGCCGGCGTCCCGTTCGCAACGCCCAAATTTCGGATGTTTTCGACATCGTCGCTGATATCGGCGATGTCGCTCAATCGCACCGCTGCATTGTTGCGATAGGCGATGATCAGGTTTTTGTAATCACTCGCGGCAGTCGCCGTGTCGTTGACGTAAATCTGAAAACGCTCATCGCCCTGTTCGATGGCGCCCTTGGGCGAATTGGCATTGGCCGCCGACAGCGCCGCGCGAACATCTTCCAGACCGATACCGTATTTGAACAGCGCCCTCGGATTGAGTTCGACCCGCACCGCCGGCAGCGAAGCGCCTCCGACCTGGACCTCGCCCACCCCTGCCACCTGCGACAGCTTTTGTTGCATGATGGTCGAAGCGGAATCGTAGATCTGACCGCGCGTCAGCACGTTCGAGGTCAGCGCCAGGATCAGGACCGGAAATTCCGCCGGATTGACCTTCCGGTAGGTCGGATTGGTTCTTAAATCCGCCGGCAGATCGACACGGGCGGCATTGATCGCGGCTTGCACATCGCGGGCTGCGCCATCGATATCGCGGTTCAGGTTGAATTGCAGCGTAATGCGGGTCGATCCGACCGAACTGGACGACGTCATCTCGATGACGTCGGCGATGGTGCCGAGATGGCGCTCCAGCGGTGTCGCCACGCTGGTGCTGACGGTTTCGGGGCTCGCACCCGGCAACTGCGCAGTCACCGAAATCGTCGGAAAATCGAGGTCGGGCAGCGGCGAAACCGGCAGCAGGAAAAATGCCCCCGCCCCCGCCAGTGCAATGCCGAGAGTCAGCAAAATCGTCGCAACCGGCCGGGCAATGAATGGCGCGGAGAAATTCATGGCGCCAGCGGCTCCGGAGTTTCAGCCACCGGCCGTTCGCGCCGGGTGCGAACCCGCCCCGCCAGGCGGTCGAAGTAGAGGTAGATCACCGGCGTTGTGAACAGCGTCAGAAGTTGACTCAGCAGCAATCCGCCGACGATCGACACGCCGAGTGGATGACGCAATTCCGCGCCCGTGCCATTCCCGATCATCAGCGGCAGCGCGCCGAAAAGCGCCGCCAGCGTGGTCATGAGGATCGGCCGGAAACGCAACAATGCCGCCTGGAAAATCGCCTCGCGCGGCGATTTTCCTTCCTCGCGTTCGGCGGAGATCGCGAAGTCGATCATCATGATCGCGTTCTTTTTGACGATACCGATCAGGAGGATGATCCCGATGATCGAAATGATGTCGAGATTCTCACCCGTCAGCATCAGCGCCACCAGCGCGCCGACACCTGCCGATGGCAGTGTGGAAAGGATCGTCACCGGATGGATGAAGCTCTCATAGAGCACCCCGAGCACGATATAGACCGTGATGATCGCGGCAAGGATCAGCAGCAATTCGTTGCCGAGGGTGGATTCAAAGCTCAGCGCCGCGCCTTCGAAGTTGGTCCGCACTGAGGCCGGAATGCCGGCAGCCTGTTCCGCCTGCTGCACCGCCGCAACGGCAGCGCCGAGCGACGAACCGGGCGCCACGTCGAACGAGATCATCGCTGCAGGGAATTGCGCCAGATGATCGACTTCCAACGGCACGTCGCGCTGTTCGACTTTCGCAATCGCCGACAATGGCACCTGACCGCCACCGGACGACGGAAGATACAAGGAATTCAGCGTATCCAGTGATGACTGCAGATCCGGATCGGCTTCCAGGATGACGCGATACTCGTTCGATTGGGTAAAGATCGTGGACACGATGCGCTGCCCGAACGCGTCGTAAAGCGCGTTGTCGATCGTTGCCGCCGTGATGCCGAAGCGCGCAGCCGTGTCGCGGTCGAGATCGATATAGGCGCTGCGGCCCTGATCGAGGTAATTGGTCGAGACATTCTCGAGTTCCGGCGAACGCTGCAGCTGGTTGAGCAGTGTGGGAACCCACTGATTCAGGATCGTGCTGGTCGCCGCCTGAAGAATGAACTGATACTGCGCACGGCCGACGGTAGATTCGACGGTCAGGTCCTGCACCGGCTGCAGAAACAGTGAAATGCCTTCGATATTGCGGGTCTCCGCATTCAGCCGGCGGATAATGTCCGTGACTGAATCCTTGCGTTGGCTCTTTTCCTTCAGATTGATCAGGATACGGCCGCTATTCAGCGTCGTGTTGGTGCCGTCCACGCCGATGAATGACGACAGACTGACCACGTCGGGATCCTTGCGGATGATATCGGCAAGCTGCAACTGACGATCCGACATCGCCGAAAACGAAATCGTCGGGGGCGCGCGCGTAATGCCCTGGATCAGGCCGGTATCCTGCGTCGGGAAAAATCCCTTGGGTATTTCGACATAGAGCGCCGCTGTCAGCGCCAGCGTCAGGACCGCCACCACAAGTGTCGCCGGCTGATGGTCGAGCACCCATTGGAGCGCCCGGCCATAGGCTGCAATGGTGCGGTCGAACAGTTCCGCTGCCTTGCGCCCGATGCGGCTGTGGCGCTGCTGTGATTCCGGTTTCAGCAACTTGGCGCACATCATCGGGACGAGCGTGAGGGAGACCACCGCCGAAATCAGGATGGTCACCGCGAGAGTGACCGCAAATTCGCGGAACAGGCGTCCCACGACCTCCTGCATGAATAACAACGGGATCAAGACCGCGATCAGGGACACGGTTAAGGAAATAATGGTGAACCCAATCTCGCCCGCGCCCTTGAGCGCCGCCTGCATCGCGCTTTGGCCCATTTCGAGATGGCGCGAGATGTTCTCGATCATCACGATCGCATCGTCGACCACAAAGCCCGACGCGATGGTCAGCGCCATCAGGGACAGATTGTTGAGGCTGAATCCCATCAGATACATGACGGCGAACGTGCCGACGATCGACAGCGGCACCGACAGACTGGGAATCACCGTCGCGGGCACATTGCGCAGGAACAGGAAGATCACCAGCACAACCAGCACAACGGCGAGCCCGAGTTCGAACTCGACGTCATTCACCGATGCGCGAATGGTGTTCGTGCGGTCGGTCAAAACGGTCACATTGATGGATGTCGGCAGGCCGGCTTCGATGTCGGGCAATATCTTTTTGATATTGTCCACCACCGCAATCACATTTGCCCCCGGCTGCCGCTGCACGTTCAGCAGGATCGCCGGTGTGTTGTTCATCCAGCTCGCGAGCTTGTTGTTCTCGGCGCCGGCCACGACTTTGCCGATATCGCGCAGGAAGACCGGACTGCCGTTCTTATAAGCAACCACCAGATTCGCGTAGTCCTGCGAATTCTGGATCTGATCGTTGGCATCGATCGTGTAGGAGCGTGCCGTGCCGTCGAACTGTCCCTTGGGCGCGTTCGAATTGTTATTCGAAATTGTGCTTCTGAGATCATCGATATTCAGGCCATAGGCCGCCATGGCCTGAAGGTTGACCTGAATGCGCACTGCAGGGCGCTGCCCGCCATTGATGCTGACCAGACCGACGCCGGGCAGTTGCGAAATCTTCTGCGCGATCTGCGTCTGCGCAATGTCCTCGACCTGGGTCAAAGGCAGCGACTGCGCCGTGATCGCCAGCGTCAGAATCGGCGCATCCGCCGGATTGACCTTGGCGTAAACCGGAGGCGAAGGCAGATTTTGCGGCAACAGATTTCCGGTGGCATTGATGGCCGCCTGCACTTCCTGTTCTGCGATATCGAGGCCCAGTGACAAATCGAATTGAAGCGTCAACACCGACGCGCCGGCCGAGCTGATCGACGACATCTCCCGCAACCCGGGCATCTGGCCGAATTGCCGTTCCAGCGGGGCGGTGACCGACGACGTCATCACTTCCGGACTCGCGCCGGGAAGGAATGTCTGCACCTGGATTGTCGGATAATCGACCTCGGGCAGCGCTGAGAGCGGCAGGAAGAAAAAGCCGACGACGCCGACAAGCATGATGGCGACCATCAGCAAGGAGGTCGCGACTGGGCGAACAATGAATAGGCGCGACGGATTCATCGCGGTCTCATCCTGTCTGAACTAAACAAAATCCGCTCAGCCGCCGTTTGCGGCCTGACCCTGGCCCGTACCGGCCTGCGGCGCGCCCTGTTGCTGACCGCCCCGGCCACCACCGCGGCCGCCGCGTCCGCCGCCGGCGCCTCTGCGCCCGCCGCGCCGGCCAGCCTGATCGCCGCCCTGCTGGTTCGCGACTCCCGGCGGCGGCAACGCCTCACCGGGAAGCAGCACACGCGCGCCATCGCGAAGGCGGTCGGCACCATCGACCACAACCGTGTCGCCGGCATTCAGGCCACTGGCGACTGCGACACGGTCACCATCACTTTGCCCCAGCTTCACGGGGTGCATGCTGACGCGGTGCGTCTGGGTATCGACCACATAGACAAAAGTACCGGAGGCGCCACGATCGATCGCGGCGGTCGGAACGACAATCTGATTGTGCAAAGTATCGACTTGCAGCCGGATATTGACGAACTGGGCGGGAAACAGCTCTTCCTTGCTGTTGTCGAACATGGCCCGCAGCTTCACCGTGCCGGTGGTCGGATCGATTTCGTTGTCGACCGTGGACACCGTGCCGCTGGCGATTTTGGTCACCTGCGCGCGATCATAGGCATCGGCTTTCAGTTTCGCGCCGCCCTGCACGCGCGTCATGATTTGTCCGATATTGTCTTCCGGGACAGTGAACACCACCGACATCGGCTGCATCTGGGTGACGACAACGAGTGGCGTCGCCTGGCCGGCGGTCACCAGATTGCCGAGATCGACTTGCCTGAGCCCGACCCGGCCGGTCACCGGAGATTTGACGTTGGTGTAATTCAAATTGACGGTGGCCGCCTCAACGCTGGCCTCATCCGCCTTGATCGTACCGCCCAACTGGCCGACGAGGGCTTTCTGCGTATCCAGCTGCTGTTCAGCAATCGAGTTCTGCGCGACCAGTGTCTCGTAGCGTTTCAAGTCGAGTTGTGCATTGGCAAGCTGCGCCTGATCACGCGCCAATTGGCCCTGCGCCTGATCCAGCGTTGCCTGGTATGGCCGCGGATCGATCTGCGCCAGCGTGTCGCCGGCATGCACGACCTGACCTTCGGTGAAGTTGATCTTGACCAGATATCCGCCGACCTGCGGCCGTACACTGACGGTCGCGAGCGGAGTTACGGTGCCCAACTCATTCAGATTGATGTTGATATCGCCGAGCGCAGCCTTGGCGGTGCCAACCGGCGTTGGGGCGTTCGCGCCATTGAAAAACGGATTGCGCCTGACCGGGGTCGTGCTGGGGCGAATCTCGTAGACCAGACCTGCAACCACGAGCGCGGCAAGGCCGACCACAACCGTCTTCGCGCCGCCCGGAATCCAGGCGGTGATCCCGCGGCCGGGCCGGACCGCGCCGGAGCCTATGCTACCGGGATCGGCGAAGGGATTTCTCGGCGTTCTTTGATCCATGAGTGCGCAAGCGCCTTCCTTATAGAGGCGTGTCCTATCATAAATTCCGGCGGCTGGTCAGCTTCGCCTTCGGCGTGCAAGCCTCCCCAGGCTCTCACACCAATCCGGATAACAGAAAAGGATAGGCGAAATTTGTCAGAAATGTCGGCGTGTTATGCCGGTTGGATGAACTTTCCGTAGGCCGCAACCCGGCCGCTTTCTCGCGCGGAAGCCGTCACATTCCGGACGGCTAAGCGCCCGATTTGTCCTCGCTTGCACCTTGGGCGGCGCGGTCCCCGGCCTTTGTTGGCGGGCCTTTCAGCAGCCATTCCGTGCCCACGCCTATGGCAGCGCCAAGAAGTGGACCGGCAAAGTAAATCCAGGTCACGGAAAAGTTCCAGCGCAGTACATCCACGGCCAGCGAGCGGAATGGATTCATCGACGCGCCGCTGACCGGGCCAGCCCAGAACCCGGCGAGAATGATATAGCCGCCGACGGAAATGGCGTTATTGGTCCCCATGTTGCGCGCATCCGACGCCGTACCAAGGATGGTCTGGACCAATGCTGCCGTCAGCAGGACTTCGACGCCAAAGGCTTGCCATACGGATATTCCGTCCGCGGGTTTTGTGGCGCCGGCGCTAATCAGGTCGCCGAACAGGGCCGCAATCACCCAGGCCGAAAGGAGTGCCCCCAAAAGCTGCGCCACCAGGTAACCGGGCACACGCGTCCATGGAAAATTCCGCCTGAGCGCAAATCCGAACGTCACCGCAGGGTTCAAATGCGCGCCGCTGATGGTGCCCAGAAACAGAATGGCCGCCATGGTCATGATACCGCGTGAGGCATAGGCCATTCCCGGCGACACCTGCCCGGTCTTTGCAGCCACTACGCGCGCGCCGATCGTCACCACAATGGTGAGAAATGTGCCCCAGAATTCCGCGAATAGCCGGTGCCACTCGCGGCTCGGGTCCTGAAACTGCCGCGCCGACTCAGCCGCCGTCTCCGGCGAATGCAGCGTATTGGCGGGAATCTGGTTCATTCAGCACAGAATCAATCTCGGCAACCTAAATTCCCAAAAATTACGCCAAGGTGAAAGCGCCTTTTGCCACGTCCGAGGCAGGCGGTGCTGCAACCCGACCCCCGCGGTGCCGTTTTGGTGAGGGCATGAGCCAGGCAGAAACATCTGCGCCGGCCGGGCCCGTTTCCGGCGTGCCCGCAAATATCCTGGTCATTTTCGGCGCGCTCGCGCTGGTGCTGCTGCTCGCCGCGCTCGACCAGACGATTGTCGCGACTGCCCTGCCGACCATTGTGTCGGAACTGGGCGGCGTGACGCATCTTTCGTGGATTGTCACCGCCTATCTGCTCGCCACCACGATTGTCACGCCGCTCTACGGCAAACTTGGCGATCTGTTTGGACGCAAACTGATATTGCAGATCGCAGTCGGCATTTTTCTCGCCGGTTCCGCCCTGTGCGGACTGGCTGACGATCTGTTCTCGCTAATTGTGTTCCGCTTCATTCAGGGACTGGGTGGCGGCGGTCTGATGGTCACCACAATGGCGATCATTGGCGATCTGATTCCGCCGGCCGAACGCGGCCGCTACCAGGGCGCATTCGGGGCAGTGTTCGGATTGGCCACCGTGATTGGCCCTCTGATCGGCGGCTTTTTCGTCGTGCATCTTTCCTGGCGCTGGATCTTCTACATCAACCTCCCGCTTGGCCTGGTCGCATTCCTGGTGATCGGAACGGTCCTGCACGCGCAGACCGCGCGCAAACGGCAGACGATCGATTATGCCGGCGCCGTGCTGCTCGCATTCCTGCTCAGCGCAATCGTGCTGGCAACCAGCTTCGCCGGAACGATCCTCGCCGGGATTTCCGCCGGTCTCTGGGCCGCGATCATTGTCGGAATTGCGGTGCTGTTCGGCGCATTCCTAGCGGCCGAAGCCCGCGCCGGCGCTCCGGTTCTGCCGCTCGAACTGTTCCGCAATCGGGTGTTTGCCGTCTCGGCAGTGGTCAGCCTGATGGTCGGCATTTCGCTGATGGGATCAACCACCCTGCTGCCGGTCTATCTGCAGGTGGTCAAGGGCGCCGATCCCGCAACCGCCGGACTGCACATGACGCCGATGATGCTGGGGACGCTCGTAACCTCAATCGCCAGCGGACGGCTGATTGTGCGCATGGGCCGGTACAAATTCTTTCCCGTCGCCGGCATGGCAATTGTCACCGGCGCGCTATTCCTGCTGTCGACGCTGACCGCCGCAAGTTCGATCTGGCTCTGCTCCGGCTACATGTTGCTGCTTGGCCTCGGACTCGGCATGGTCATGCAGGTGCTGGTGCTCGCGGCGCAAAACGCAGTTGCATATGAACACCTCGGCGTCGCGACGTCCGGAGTGGCACTGTTTCGCTCCATCGGCGGTTCGTTCGGAGTGGCACTGTTCGGCGGCATATTTTCCTATGCGCTGCAATTGCATCTCGGCGTGGGCGGAAATGAAGCGGAGAGCGCAGCAAACCCTGCCGTCGTGGAAGCGCTCGCACCGGCGCTCCGTATACCCTACATCGCCGCCTATGCAGCAGCCCTGCAGCCGGTGTTCGGCACTGCAGCGGCAATCGCGTTTGTGGGATTCCTGCTGACGCTGGGCTTGAAGGAAATCGCCTTGCGCAAGACGTCGTCCGCGGAAGGTATCGGACAGGCTTTCGCGATGCCACAGGATGCGACATCGCTCGAAGAACTCGAACGCATCGTTTCAAACCTGGCGCGGCATGAGAACCGTTGGAAGCTGTATCATGCTCTGGCGCAGCAGAGCGGCACCAACATCGATCCGCGCGAAATGTGGTTTCTGTTTCGCGTTGGCGAACACAATCATCCGCCGACCGAAGATGAAGTGTGCCAGCATGTCCGGATGGAACGCGCGCTGCTTCATGCTTTGGGAGAGAGCTGCATCGCTCACGGCCTCGTCATGAGGGATTCCGCGGGGCGGTTTGATTTCACCGCGGCAGGCCGGAGTCTGTACACGCGCCTTCTCGTGCTGCGCCGCAATCAGCTCGAATCATTGTTGCAGCGCTGGGATCCAGGCAAACATGCCGATGTGCGAGGCATGCTGGCCAAACTTGCACGTCACCTCTCCACATCGCCGCCGCTGGTGTCCCGATTCTGAAATTCGCCTGATCTATATCGGCATCCATGCGAATTTCAGAATCGAAAGGACACCAGCAATTTATTAATTCCAGTGTCGTTTCGGTGTCGAAGTTCGCAAAGCGCGCTTGATATCGGAATTGTGCGAACTTTGAAACCGCGACACTGGTGTCCGAGGCGCGCTGAACGCCCGATTTGACCCGGCCACAACTGGTCTGGTAGCGGGTGGACATGACCAGACTTGCAAACCAGATCGCTCTCATCACCGGCGCCGGACGCAATATCGGCGAGGCCGCTGCCAAACTGTTCGCGTCCGAAGGCGCCGCAGTCGCGGTCGTGGACATGGACCGCGCGCGCGCCGATAAGGTTGCCGCCGCCATCACTTCCGCCGGCGGCCGCGCCAAAAGCTTCATCTGCGATGTGGCGCAGGAAGATCAGATTGTCGAAACGGTGAAATCGGTCGCGCGCGAATGGGGCCGGCTCGATATCCTGATCAACAATGTCGCCATCTCCGACAACAAGCATCTATTCGACATCACGAAAGAGGATTGGGACCGGGTGTTTGCGGTCTGCCTCACCGCGCCGATGCTGTTCAGCAAATATGCGGCAAAAGAAATGATCGCCGGCGGCCGTGGCGGGAAGATCGTCAATGTCAGTTCAACCTCGGGCCATTACGGCCGGCCGCGCGCCATCGCTTACACCGCAGCCAAAGCCGGGGTCATCAATCTGACGCGCTCGCTCGCCATTCAGCTCGCGCCGCACAATATCCGCGTCAACTGCGTGGTGCCCAACAAGATCGGCTCGCCGGTCGGCAAGGACGAATTCAATCCGGACCGCAAGGTGCTGAATTTGCGCAATCGTCCGGGCGAGCCGATCGATCTCGCGCGCGCCATGCTGTTCCTGGCGTCGGACGATTCCGATTTCATCGCCGGCACGGAATTGTTCGTCGATGGCGGCTGCGCCGCGATCATGCCCGGTTCGGATTAAAACCGTCAGCTCGCGAGCGCGCGGGCCTCATCGAATTGCAGTGATGCCAGCCGCGCGTAAAGTCCACCCCGTGCCACCAGTTCGGCATGCGCGCCTTCGGCCACGATCCGTCCCTGATCCATGACAACGATGCGCTTCAGGCGCTGAATCGTTGCCAGCCGGTGGGCAATGACAATTGTCGTGCGCCCCTGCATCAGATTGGCCAGGCCCTGCTGCACCAGCCGCTCGTTTTCCGCGTCCAGCGCGCTCGTCGCTTCATCGAGCAGCAGCAATGGCGCGTTGCGCAAGATTGCCCGCGCAATTGCGATGCGCTGCCGCTGCCCGCCGGACAGCGTGACGCCGCGCTCGCCGATTCTGGCTTCATAACCATCGGGCAGGCGCAGGATGAATTCATCGGCTGCGGCGGCAATCGCGGCCTGACGCACTTCGGCTGCGCTCGCTTCGGGGCGGCCATAGCGGATGTTCTCGAAAATGCTGCCGGCGAAGATTGCCGGATCCTGCGAAACGAGAGCGATATTGCGGCGAAGCTCGCGCGGATCGCAGGCCGCGATATTCACGCCATCAAACCGAATCGCGCCCTCCTGCGGATCGAAAAAGCGCAGCATGAGCTGGAATACGGTCGACTTGCCGGCGCCTGACGGTCCGACCAGCGCCACCGCCTCGCCCGGGCGGATCGCGAAATCCACGCCGTTGAGCGCCGTGTGCTCGGGACGCGAAGGGTAACGGAAAGTGACGTTTTCAAACGCCACATCGCCGCGCGATGGCGACGGCAGCGCGCGGGGCTCAGGCGGCGACTTGACCTCCGGTTCGGTGGTCAGGATTTCCATCAGCCTTTCGGTTGCGCCGGCTGCGCGCTGTACGTCACCCCAAGTCTCGCTCACCGCGCCCATGCCGGATGCAAGAAACACCGCATATAGAATGAACTGGCTGAGCTCTCCGCCGGTCATCCGGCCTGCCAGCACATCGGAGGCGCCGATCCACAGCACACCAACGATCGCCGCGCCGACCATGAAAATCACCAGCGCGGTCATGACCGCGCGCATCTTGTTCCGGCTGATGGCCGCGGCAAAGGATTCCTCGACCGCGCGACTGAAACCTTGGCGGTCGCTGTCCTCATGCGTGAACGCCTGCACCGTGGAAATGGCGTTCAAGGCTTCACCGGCATAGGCCGACGTGTCGGCTATGCGGTCCTGCGAATCGCGGGACAATTTCCGGACACGCCGGCCGAACAGGATGATCGGCGCCACCACCAGCGGAACCCCGATGAGGCAAAGTCCGGTCAGTTTCGGACTGGTCACCACCATCATCACCAGGCTGCCCAGCGCCATCACCAGATTGCGCAGCGCGAACGATGCCGACGATCCAACGACTGTCTGGACCAAAGTCGTGTCGGCGGTCAGCCGTGACAGCACTTCGCCGGTCCGTGTCTTCTCGAAAAAACCGGGGCTTAAGGACAGTACATGCCCGAACACACGCGAACGGACATCGGCCGTGATGCGCTCGCCGATCCAGCTCACCAGATAAAACCGGGTCGCCGACGCAATGCCCATCAGCCCGGCAACGGCGATCAGGGCAAAGAAATAATGCCCAATATTGGCCGCATCTTCCGCCGAGAAGCCGTGGTCGATAACGCCGCGGACAGCGGCCGGCAGCACCAGCGTCGCCGCCGCCGCCACGACCAGGGCAGCGCCCGCCGCGGCAATGATGCCGCGATAGGGCGTGAGGAATGGCTTCAGCGCGCGCAATGGCGCCAGATTTTTGGACGGGGTGCGGGACGCGGCCTTGCGCGCCAACTCGTCACTGACTTGGGTGGAATTACGGGCCATCCCCCTCCTATACCGGAAATGGCTGGTCAGGAGCCACTAACGAAGCCGTAACCGGCCTTATGGAACAACCACGCCCAGTTGACTTTCCCGCTATCTGCCTGTGTTTAGAACGCACATCATGTCTCCGATTCAAAGTCCGCAATCCCGCCGCCCGCTGATCCTCATCTGCATCATGCTGGCGCTGTTCATTGGCGCCATCGAAGCCAGCATTGTCGCTACGGCGATGCCGCAGATTGTCGGCAAGCTTGGCGGATTCGCGCTCTATTCCTGGGTCTTTGCCGCCTTCCTGCTGTCGCAGACCGCAACCACGGTGCTGTTCGGCAAGCTCTCGGACATCTATGGCCGCAAACCGGCTATTGTCGGAGGCGTTGCCGTTTTCCTCGTCGGCTCCCTGCTGTCGGGATTTGCCTGGTCCATGCCGGCCCTGATCTCCTTCCGCTTCCTGCAGGGACTGGGTGCGGGCTCGATCCAGACGGTCGCTGTCACCATTGCCGGCGATCTCTATCCGCCGCGGGAACGGTTCAGAATCCAGGCTTGGCTCTCGGGCGTCTGGGCATTTGCCGCCATCGCTGGCCCGATCGTTGGCGCTCTCATCCTCCAGCATTTTTCGTGGAGCTGGATTTTCTGGGTCAATGTGCCGGTCGGAATCCTGACCATCGCAGGCTTTGTCCTGTGGATGCGCGAGGATGTCGCGCACAAAGCACATTCGGTCGACTATCTGGGCGCTGTGCTGTTCTCGATTTCGGTCAGCGCTCTGCTGCTCGCCCTGACCGAAAGCGCAACGCTAAGCTGGATGATCCTCGGATTACTGATGGCGACATTCGTCCTGTTCGCCGGTGCGTTCCTCATGCAGGAACGCCGCGCCGCAGAGCCGATGATTTCACTCGAACTGTGGGGCGATCGTCTGATCGCGCGCGCCAATGCGGCACTGCTGCTTGGCACCATGACGCTGATCGGCATCACTTCCTATGTGCCGGTTTATATCCAGACGGTTCAGGGACGACCCGCCATTCTCGCCGGCATTCCGCTGTCCACGATGCTGTTCGCCTGGCCGCTCGCTTCGGCGGTATCTTCCCGCATCATGAAAGTCCTTTCCACGCGCCAGACGCTCCGGCTGGGCGGCGCGCTCATTCCGATTGGCACCGCGTCACTCTTGTTCGTCACGCCGACGACGTCGCCTGCGTTCATGGGATTTGGGCCAGCCATCATGGGTTTCGGCATGGGCCTTCTGAACATCACCTGCGTCGTGATGATTCAGGGAACTGTCGAGTGGTCCAAACGCGGCAGCGCCACCGCCTCACTGCTGTTCGCACGCAGCATGGGCAATACACTCGGCGTGACCGCGCTCGGCGCTGTGCTCAACATTGCGCTGGTCTGGTTTGCCACCCGCAACGGAACTGCTCTGGATACGGATCAAATCCAGGCGCTGCTGGGCAGCATCGGAAATGTGCTTGGGAATGGCGCCAATCCGGCATTGCGCGGCGCGCTCGATGGCGCGCTCAGGATGACATTCTGGGGGATGATGGCTTTTGCGCTGCTCGCCGCCGCGCTGGCCAGTATCGTGCCGATCCCCGAATTGGAAACGCTATCGGCGGAAGTACATCACCAGCCGGTAGCGCAGCCCATCCGCGAACCTGAAGTCGCATAAGCCCGCAATAAAAGAAACCCGCGGTCCGTTTCCGGGCCGCGGGTTCAATATGAAATTCGGAACCTGTCAGACCAGCTGAGCTTTGGGCATCGACAGGAATGAATGTGCGACGTGCCAGTACAGCTGCCGGTTCAATCCCAGCGACAGCGAATGCGCCATGCCGGGCAGAATCGCCATCTGACGGTCGGGATTGGGCAGCTGGCTGTAGAAGTCCATGATGTCCTCGGCTGTCGCGATGCCGTCATATTGGCCGCGGCACAGCATCACCGGGCACTTCACTGCGGAGGCGGGAATGATCGGCAGCGCCGAGGTCATGTCGAGATAGGTTCCGGTCGGCACGGAATCACCGAACGGCAATTCCGCCGCGACCAGCGCCGCCGCAACGCGCGGATCGGACGTACCCGGTTTGTCGCGGGTGAAAATCGATTCGATCATTTCTTTCGGACGTGGACGGCGGTTGTGCGTGCGATAGAACTCAACTTGCTTGGCGCGTTCGGTCAGCGTCGGCGAGCCCTTGCCGGTATAGGTATAGGCGCCAAGCACGACCCGATCGACCCGTTCCGGATTCGCCGCGGCAAATGCGGCAACGCGCAGAGCGCCGGAGGATTCGCCGAGGAAGTGGAATTTCTGCTGTCCGGTTTCCTGCGCAATCAACGGTGCCGCGGCCTGAAGATCGGCGACGCCGTCCTTCACGTTGGAATTGCTGCTCGTCACCGTCGACCGGCCATAGCCTTCAAAGTCGATCACCCAGCAGTCGTAGCCAAACCGGGTGAACACATCCATCACCGAATATTCCCCGGCGCCGGGGACATGCAGGTCCCAGCTCGGCATGCCGGAAATCGATGATCCGTGTACCATCACAACGACCGGAAGCGGCCTTTCGCCCGGCACCGGCGCCTTCTGGCGGCGCCGATAGAGCGCGAGATTCACGTCGCCCTTACGCACCGTATACTGCTTATTCCAGAATTCGCCGGTCTCCGCGGCGGCGGCCGCCGGAACGCTGCGCAGCGGCGATGTGGCAACGGCTGCTGTCGCGGCCAGTCCAATACCCGAAAGGATATTGCGGCGATTGGGAGATAAATTTTCGTCGTCTGCGCGCATGCGTTTTCCTCCTCGGGCGGCAGTTGGGGATCGTGATCAATCTACGCCCTTGCCGTTGGGCGCGCCACCGCTTTCGCCATTGCCGAAACAATTACCGCAGGAGTAACGTTTCTGTGAGCGGACAGGGAGGAAACACCGATGGCCGCTTTTGGATTGGGGAAAAAATTCGTCCTGACTTGCGGCCTCGCCGCCGCATTGTGCTGCGTGCAAAGCTCCGGTGGCGCCGAAACGCCTGAGGATGTCGACGCGGCCCTGGTGATCGCCACCGACGTCTCCTACAGCATCGATGAAAACGAAGCGCATTTTCAACGCCAGGGAGCGGTTGCGGCATTTCGCAATCCGGATGTCATCAAGGCAATCGAGAGCGGCCCGCGCGGGCGCATCGCGGTGGCCTATATCGACTTCGCCACCGAAGGCGTGAACAAGGTGATCGCGGGCTGGCATGTCGTCCGCGATCAATCCAGCGCCAACCAGTTTGCATCCGTCATCGAAGCCGCGCCGCGCACAATGGGCGTCAACACGTCGATCAGCAGCGGGATCGAGCTGGCGATGCATCTGCTCGAAACCAGTGGCATCCGCGCCGGCAAGCGCATCATCGACATCTCCGGCGATGGGCCGAACAATGAAGGGCATCTGGTCCATCGGGTGCGCGACGAGGCCGTCGCCAACGGCATTGTCATCAACGGCTTGCCGATCATGACGCCCGCGGATCAATACGACGTCTATTACCTGCCCGACATCGACAAATATTATGCCGGCTGTGTCATTGGCGGTCAGGGCTCGTTCATCCAGGTCGCGCATGGCTTTGAGGATCTCGAACGTGCCCTCCGGCGCAAGCTCATCCTGGAGATCTCCGACGCCACGCCGTCCCGCCCGCTGCTGATGAAAGTGGCCGCTGTATCAGTGCCGCCGTCGCACCCGGTCTATGACAAAGGCTGTGACATCGGTGAGCGGATGCGGTTCGGGGTGCTGCGCAACCCCGCTAAAGAGGCCAATCTCGACTTTCAGCCCTTGGAATAGCAGTCGCGCTGACGCCAAAACCTGCGTAACACCATCTCGCCCGCAGAGGCGAATTTGGTCTATAACCGCGTCCAGTTGACACGGGTCAATCGCGTGCGGATGGCATGCGTACCGCCCGGAAGATGGAGGGAGTACAGATGAAACTTGCCTGGACCGCTGGACTGGCAGCCGCCGTCAGCTTCATTGCTGTTGGCGCTTACGCGCAGGGTCAGCCGGATTTTTCGAAAGTTCAGATCAAGACCACGCCGCTTGGGCATAACATCTTTATGCTCGAAGGCCAGGGCGGCAATATCACCGTCGCATGCGGCCAGGACGGATATATCCAGGTCGATGGCGAATTCGCCCCGCTGCACGACAAGATCAACGCCGCGATCGAAGGCGTCTGCCCTGGAAAGAAGATCAAGTATCTGGTCAACACGCATTTCCATGGCGACCACACCGGCGGCAATGCTGGCTTTGCCAAGGACGGCGCGGTGATCGTCGCGAACGAGAATCTGAAGTTGCGGCTCGAACACGGCACGTCGAATGCTGCCGGCCAGAAAACCGCACCGGCTGAAAAAATCGCTCTCCCGGCGAAGACCTACACGACCGAAGGCGTTCAGTTGATGGTCGAAGGCCAGAGCGCGATGGTCAACCATCCGAAGAGCGCCCACACCGACACCGACTCGTATGTCTACTTCCCGGCCGGCGATGTGATTGCCACGGGAGACATCGTCAGCACCGGCAACCGCTATGTGACCATCGATTACAAGAATGGCGGCAGCATCAACGGCATCATTTCGACGGTCGAAACCTACATCCGTATGGGGACCGACCAGACGAAATATGTGCCGGGCCATGGCGATCTCACCAACAAGGCCGGCCTGCAGCGCTATCACGACCAGCTGGTCGAGATTCGCGACGCGGTCCAGAATGAGATCAAGGCAGGCAAGACCGAAGCACAGGCGGTGGCCGATCACCCGCTCGCCAAGGTTGGAGCCGACCTGCACACCAACCAGATGCAGGACGACACCATGGTTCGCGCTGTGTACCAGTCACTGAAAGGCGCCAAGGCCAACAAAGCCTAAGTCGCACCGCATCCTCTCCTCTCCCCTTGTGGGAGAGGGCGGCGCGCCACGATCGGAAGATCGCCATTGGCGCACCGGGTGAGGGGAGAGTTAAAAAACGGCGGCGATTCACATCGCCGCCGTTTTCCTTTCAGATCAACCCTCCCCTTGGGGGAAGGTTGATTTGTGTACTGAAGGTGAATGGCACCAGGATGCGGGCCTTGTTCAGCGTCTGGCGCGCAGCATCTGCGGCGACAGGCGCTGCAACACGTCGTAACATTCGCAGGCGAACCGCTTGAGCTGGTCACGATTGCAGATTTCAATTCGCCCGCGCCGGTAATCGATCACTCCAGATTGCAGCATGGTTTGCGCGAGAGCCGTCACGGTTGTGCGGCGGACCCCCAGCATCTGCGCGAGGAATTCCTGGGTCAGCGGCAGCACATCGCTGCCAATGATGTCGCTCGAATGCAGCAACCAGCGGGCAAGGCGTTTCTCCGCTCCGTGCAATGCATTGCACGCGACCGATTGCTGCATCTGGACAAAACAAAACTCGCGATAGCGGAACAGCAAATCGCGCAGTTTTTCGCTCTCTCTTGCAACCCGGAGGAATTGCGATGCCGGGATCCTCACCGCCGCGCCCTTCACCTCGACCATCGCGCGCGAGGACGCGTAGGCAATGCCAAGCCCGGTCTGGACGCCCAGTGCTCCCTGGCAGCCGAGCACGGCAGTCTTGACCGCCTTGCCATCGCTCATCACCGACAGCAGGGACACCATGCCGCTCAGCGGGAAATAAACATATTGAATCCGCTCGCCGGAATCCTTCAGTTGTGAACCATGTTCAAGTGCAACCTGCTTGAGATGCGGCCGCAACGCCGCCAACTCCGGCGCCGGCATGGCCTCGAGCAAATGATTATTCCATCCTTCGTGCCGGCTCCCCATGCACGCCCCCTGCCGCGGGGAGTCCCCGCGTTCAGCATGTGCACGTCACATGCGCAATTTCGTTAATGAGCCCCGTGGTTTGTGGTTAATATCGGACGGGTTTCCTGTCGGTACGGTGTCCGACATAAAACTACATTTCGGCAGCGCGGGTCGGAAGGGCAACACACCGGACTCGCAGATCAAATCATTCCGGCCGGCACGACCGGCGGCTCAATCCACAAGTGGAGAATGGAATGCGTTTACTGGTTCTGCCCGGCGACGGGATCGGCCCGGAAATCACCGCAGCGACACTGACGGTCTTGCGCAAAACCGCCGGTGTTTACGGCATTTCGCTGGAATTCCGGGAAGAGGCGGTCGGACATGCCAGTCTTAACCAATATGGCACGACCGTCCGTCGCGAGCTTCTCGACCTCGCCAAATCGGCCGACGGGTTGATCCTGGGGCCGACCGCGACCTTTGACTTTCGCGATCCCACGAAGGGGGAAATCAATCCGTCGGCGTTCTTCCGCAAATCGCTCGACCTGTTTGCCAATATCCGCCCGTCGCGCACCTGGCAACGCTTGCCGCAAAAGCTCGGCGCATTCGATCTCGTGATCGCGCGCGAGAATACCGAAGGCTTTTATGCCGACCGCAACATGGTCAAGGGCAATAGCGAGATGCAGGTCACCGAAGATGTGGTGATTTCATTGCGCCGGGTCACCCGAAAGGCCTGCACCCGGATCACGCGCGTGGCCTTTGAACTCGCACGGCAGCGGCGCAAACATGTCACCGCCGTGCACAAGGCCAATGTGCTGAAACTCGGCGACGGCATGTTTCTCGACGAATGCCGGAAACAGCAGCAGCAATTTCCCGATGTGACTCTGGATGAACTCATCGTCGACGCCGCAATGGCGCATCTCATCCGTCATCCGCAAGACTTCGATGTTCTCGTCACCACCAATATGTATGGCGACATCATTTCGGACATGACGGCCGAGGCATCGGGCAGTCTCGGTCTGGGCGGATCGCTGAACGCCGGGGACGATTACGCCATGGCGCAGGCCTCACACGGCTCGGCGCCGGATATTGCCGGCCGCAATATCGCCAATCCGTATTCGCTGATCCTGTCGGCGGCCCAATTGCTCGATTGGCTCGGCCGGCGCAAAGGCGAGCGGGCCAGTTGCGAGGCTGCCGCATCAATCACCCGCGCGATCGAAAAAGCCATCGCTGCGGGGGAAGTCACCCGCGATATCGGCGGAAAGCTTGGGACCAAAGAAGCCGGTGAAGCTCTCGCCGCTCGCATTTCAGAGCCGCATTCATAAGTTCATTCCACCTCCCCCTTGCGGGGAGGTCGAAAAATGCGGCAGCATTTTTCGGGTGGGGGTGGTTCACGAATTCACCCCACCCGCAAATTCTCCTGCGAATTTGCGTGCCTTCCCGCCAGGGGGAGGCGAGATAAAGGGATCGGCGTTATGCGTGACCCAACGGACGCACTGTTTATATGAGCGCGATTGAAAGCGGCGTCATTGCTGCGCCATTTCGCGCGTCAGGGCTGACCCACATCCAGCAATCGGCATTGCGCAAGGCAACATGGCGGCTCGTGCCGCTGCTCACCTTCGCCTATTTGTTTTCCTATCTCGACCGCAACGCCATCGGCTTTGCCGGCCTGACCATGAACAAGGATCTCGGGCTGACCAACGCGCAGTTCGGCGCGGCCGCGGGTTTGTTCTTTGCGAGCTACACTTTGTGCGAAGTGCCG
The DNA here is from genome assembly GCA_964446945.1 of uncultured Bordetella sp. Taxonomy (GTDB): domain Bacteria; phylum Pseudomonadota; class Alphaproteobacteria; order Micropepsales; family Micropepsaceae; genus CAIYRG01. The sequence goes on along the minus strand of CAYUQO010000003.1, from coordinate 24,958 downwards.
AGCAATATGGCGCTTTACAAGTTCGGTGCGCGCCGCTGGATCGCCCGCATCCTGATCAGTTGGGGTCTGGTATCGGCCGCAATGGCATTGGTCACCGGTCCCAACAGCCTCTACAGCATGCGGTTTCTGTTGGGCGTCGCCGAAGCGGGATTCTTTCCCGGCGTAACCTTTTATCTCGCGACCTGGTTTCCACGCGAATACCGGGCGCGCATTCTCGCCTGGTTCCTGATTGCGATTCCCGGATCGTCCCTGGTCGGAGCCCCGCTCTGCGGTTTGCTGTTGCAACTGGACGGCTGGCTTGGTGTTGCCGGCTGGCAGTGGATGTTCATCGCCGTCAGCCTGCCACCCATCGTCCTCGGCTTTGTCGTTTTGCGCGTGCTGTCCGACAGCCCCGAAGACACATCATGGCTGTCGCCGGAAGAAGCCCGCGCGATTCATGCCATGCGTGCCGCGGAAACCCTCCATCAGCCCAAAACCAGCCTCTGGGGCGCGCTCAGCGATCCGCGCATCCTGATGCTTGCCGCGGTGCAGTTCGGATTCACACTCGGGTCATACGGCATCGGCATCTGGCTGCCGCTGATCATGAAGACCTACCACCTGTCCAATCTCACGATCGGATTCCTGGCAGCCATTCCCTACCTGTTTGCGACTGTCGGCATGCTGATCTGGGCGCATCATGTGGATCGCACTGGTCACAAGATCGCGAATATGGTGCTGGCGCTGGCGCTCGCAGCACTCGCGCTGTTCGCCTATATGTTTTCCGGCTCGCTTTTCCTCTCGCTGACAAGTCTCACTTTGGCGCTGATCGGCGTTACCGCGGCACGGGGCATCTTCTGGGCGATTCCGCCGCGCATCCTGTCTGGCGCGGGCGCCGCCGGAGGTCTCGCTTTCATCAATTCGATCGGGACATTCGGCGGCTTCGTAGGGCCTTATGTGATGGGTGTGCTGAAAGACGAAACCGGCGCATTTTTGACCGGCATTCTGGTGATGGCCGGCATCATGGCCGCAACCACCGTCCTCGCCGCCTCTCTCAAACTCCTGGTCCCGAATGAATGACGGCTCAGAAACACTGTACCGCCTCCCCCTTGAAGGGAGGCACGCGAATTTCTGGTTCGGAAATTCGCGGATGGGGGAAATTTCGAGGCCCTACCCCCAGCCGAAAAATGCTTCGCACCCGCACGCGGCGCATAGCGCCGCGGCAGATCGTCCCAATAGGGCGCGCCTGCGGCGCGTCCGGGCGACCTCCCCACAAGGTGGAGGTAAAAAACTGCGCCAGCCGCAGCCCACGGATCGCCGAAGGAGAACCAAATGCCCCTTACCCGCCGCGAATTCGGTGCAATCGCATTCGGCGCCGCTGTCTCCTCGATGAGCGAATCCCATGCCACCGAAAAAAACTTTGCCGGCGCCACGGATTGCCATGTGCACATCATCGGGCCGCAGGCAAAATTTCCCATGGTGCCGAACCGCCCCTACACGCCGCCGGAAGCTCCCGTCGCGCAGCTCAAGGCGATGCATGCGCGGCTTGGCATCACCCGCACGGTGCTGGTGCAGCCGAGTTTCTACGGCACCGACAATTCCTGCATGCTCGATGCGCTGTCACAGCTTGGCGATACTGCGCGCGGCATCGCGGTGATCGACCTGAAAACGCCGGACGCTGCTTTGCGCGACATGGATAAGAAAGGCGTGCGCGTGAATCTGGAGTCCGCCGGCAATCGCGATCCCAAAGCGGCGGCGCAAATGCTCATGGCCTTCGGCAAGAAAGTCGCGCCGCTCAACTGGCATGTGCAGATATTCACTGTCGCGCCGGTGATCGACAAATTGGTGGACACCATTGTCGATATGCCGGTGCCGGTGGTGATCGACCATTTCGGCATGCCGGGGGGGCCAAACGGGATCGATTTCCGCGGCGCGCAGGCGGTGGTGGATCTGGTGCATGCGCGCAAAATCTATGTGAAGCTATCCGCGGCCTACCGGTTTTCGACGGACCCGCTGTCCGATCAGGTCAAACAACTGGCACAGACGCTGATCTATGCCGGCCGCGACCACATGCTGTGGGCCACCGATTGGCCGCATACCCAGAACATTCCGGGTCACCCGGCGACGCAGGTCACTCCATTCTCAAAGATCGATGACGCCGCGTGGCTGAAGGCGCTGACCACGTGGTATCCGGATGAAACCACCCGCCGGATGATTCTGGTCGACAACCCCGCCAAACTCTACCGGTTCTGAACCGGACTCGAACTCGGAGACGCGCGATGAAAATGCGTTGGTGGATATTCTTGCTGTGTGGCGCGATGGCCGCCACATCGCTGCCGGCGGCTGCGGCCGAACAAACCCATTACCGCATTGTCGAACGCATCAAGGTGCCTGACGGCGGTTTCGATTACGCGACATTCGACCCGGCCGCGGATCGCGTTTACATGCCGCGCGGGAATTTCACGACGGTGATCGATCCGAAGACGAACACGGCGTCTGTGTTCGCCAATGGCGAGAGCAATCACATCGCCCTGCCCGTTCCGGGTACCAATCTCCTGGTGCTGACCCAGGGTGGCAAGAGCATCATCCGGATTCTCGACAAGACAAATGATCAGGTGCTCGCCGATCTGCCCTCCGGCGGAAAAAACCCGAATTCAGCCGCTTACGATCCGGTGACGAAACAGGTTCTGGTATTAAACAAGGACAGCGGCAACGCAGTATTCGTTGATCCGGTCGCCCGCAAAATCGTCGATACGATTTCGATATCGCCCAATGTGCTCGAATTTCCGGTCGCCGACGGCAAGGGGCGGATTTTCGACAATATCGAGACCACAGCCCAAATTGCGGTGATCGACGCGAGGCAGCACAAAGTCGTCGCAACCTACAACATGCCCGGCTGTGAAGAGCCATCCGGCCTCGCCTATGCGCCGGATTCGGACGTGCTGATCTCGTCGTGCCGCAACAACAGGGCGAAGATCGTGCGCGCATCGGACGGCGCCGTGCTGTCCACCGTGCCAATCGGCAAAGGACCGGACGCGGCAATCTACGACGAGAAGCGCAAGCTCGCATTCATCCCCTGCGGCGGCGATGGCGTGCTGGAAGTGATTTCGCTGGCCGATCCGGCGCACGCGGCGATTGTCCAGCATGTGCCGACGCAGGCGGGATCGCGAACCGGCACGCTCGATCCGAATACCGGCCGGCTTTATCTCATGACGTCGCTACCCGATCCGTCGATACCCGGAGGTCGCGGGCGCCTGGCCGGATCATGGGAAGTGCACGTCATCGCCCCGTGAGCGCAAGCCCCCGAAAAGGGTAAGATGATCTGGTATGGCGGCAGGGGTCCCATGACAAACGCAAATGACATCAATCGCCGGGATGCTCTCGCCGTCGCAGGCGGGGCGGCGGCACTTATGACGGGGGCAGGCGCGATGGCGGCGACGAATGCGAAAATCTCCGACATCGTGCTGATGGATGCCCATCAGCTTTCGGACGCGATCCACGCAAAGCGTGTGTCCTGCGCCGAAGTGATGACCGCCTATCTCGATCACATCGCCCGCTTCAATCCGAAGGTGAATGCGATCATCTTCATGCGCGAACGCGGCGCGCTGATGAAGGAAGCCACGGACCGCGACGCCGAACTCGCACGCGCGCAATCGCGCGGCTGGATGCATGGCTTTCCGCAGGCGATCAAGGACCTAGCCGCGGCGGCCGGGATCCGCATGACCCAGGGCTCGCCCATCCTCAAGGATTTTGTCCCAACCACGGACTCGATCCATGTCGAACGCGTGAAGCGCGCCGGCGCGATCGTCATCGGCAAGACCAACACGCCGGAATTTGGTCTCGGTTCGCAGACGTATAATCCGGTGTCCGGCACCACGCTCAATCCCTATGACCTGACCAAAACCCCGGGCGGCAGCAGCGGCGGCGCCTGCGCGTCATTGGCGCTGCGCATGCTGCCCGTGGCCGACGGCAGCGATTCCGGCGGATCGCTGCGTAATCCCGCCGCCTATTGCAACGTATTTGGATTCCGCCCGTCATTTGGACGGGTACCTTCGGATGGCGTCGACGTGTTCAGCGCGCCGTTCGGAGTCTCCGGTCCGCTCGCGCGCACCGTGCCCGATCTCGCGATGCTGTTGTCGATTCAGGCCGGCTATGATCCGCGTGCGCCGCTGTCAAACCGGCAGGATCCTGCGGTCTTCGCCGGACCGCTCAATCGCGATTTGAAAGGCGTGCGCATCGCCTGGCCTGGCGATTTCAACGGCTATCTCGCTTTCGAACCCGGCATTCTCGATCTCTGCCGGACCGCGCTCAAACATTTCGAAACGCTCGGCTGCGTGGTCGAAGACGCCAAACCCGACTATCCGCTCGAGAAGGTCTGGGATTCCTGGGTGAAGCTGCGCGCCGCCCAGAACAGCGCGACGCTGAAGGGCTATTACGCCGATCCCGCCAAACGCAAATTGATGAAGCCGGAAGTGCAGTACGAAGTCGAAACCGGCATGAAGCTGTCGGCTTTCGACCTTGTCGATGCCGCGGCAGTGCGCACCCAATGGTATGAGGCGGTGCGGCGCTTTTCCGAACGCTATCCGTTCTTCGTGTTGCCCACGGCGCAGGTGTTTCCGTTCGATGCCAAGGTCCATTGGCCCACGGAGATCAACGGCCGCAAAATGGATACCTATCACCGCTGGATGGAAGTCTGCTCGCTGGTGTCGATGACCGGCTGCCCGTCACTCAATGTGCCGGCGGGATTCAGCGCGCGCGGCCTGCCGATGGGAATGCAGATTGTCGGGCGTAATCAGGACGAACTCGGCTGCCTGCAAATGGCCGCCGCCTATGACCAGGCCACCAATCTCGTCCGCCAACACCCTCCCGCGCTGCTTGGTATTTGAAGAAAGAGTGTCATGGCCGCGCTTGACCCGGCCACCCAGCGCGCCCGCGTCCGCGGGCGCAAGAGATGGAGTTAGATGTGACCATCACCCGCCGCGAATTTGCGCTTCTGGCCGGATCATCCGCTGCAGCGCTCGCCATCGGGCGCGCGCGCGCAGCAGCGCCAACCGTGCTTCCCGCCGGCGCCACCGATTGCCACAACCACATTGTCGGCCCGCAATCGAAATATCCCATGGCGGCCAATCGCACCTACACGCCGCCCGAAGCATCCGTCGCACAGTTGCGGGCGTTGCGCGCCGAACTCGGCGGAGTCCAGCGCAATGTCCTGGTGCAGCCGAGTTTCTACGGCTTCGACAATTCCTGCCTGATCGATGCCATGGCGCAGCTCGGCAATTCCGTACGCGGAATAGCGGTCGTGCCGCTCGATGTGCCCGATGCCGAACTCAAGCGCCTGGCCGGCCTTGGCATCATGGGGGTGCGGCTGAATCTTGCCACCGCCGGGATTCGCGATCCCAAGGCTGCCGAAGAGGCACTCAAGTCGTTCGCCCCGCGCTTTGTCCCGCTCGGCTGGCATATCCAGGTGAACACCGAGCTTCCCATCATCGAAGCCATCGCGCCGACAGTCGCCGCGCTGAAAGTGCCGGTCGTCTTCGATCACATCGGCGAAGCCGTCGCCGCGGATGGCGTCAAACAGAAGGGATTTGGCGCGCTGGTCGAACTGGTTCGCGCCGGCAACACTTATGTGAAGCTGTCCGCCCCGTACAATCTCTCGAAGCTGCCCAATTATGCCGATGTGGTTCCGCTGGCGCGCGCACTGATCGCGGCGCGTGCCGAGCACATGCTGTGGGGCACGAATTGGCCGCATCCCGGCAACCGCATCGCCGGCCGCTCGATTGATCAGATCACGCCCTATCAGAAGGTCGACAACCCGGGATTGGTCAAAGCTTTCGACGAATGGTGTCCCGACGCCGGGATGCGCAAAATGATCCTGGTCGACAATCCCGCCAAACTTTACCGCTTTGCCTGAAAAAAATGGCGCCGCGGAGCAAACCGCAGCGCCATTGATTGCATGTACGATCGGATTAGAAGTTCAGTGACAGACTGACTCCCGGATCGGCATAGCCGTAAGGCCCATAGCCATACGGCGTGTAGGGGGTCGCGTAACTATAAGGCGCGGCATACCCGTAATACGGCGTCACGCCATAGGCGGGAACGCCATATGCGGGGTAGCCGTAAGCCGGCGCCACGTAACCCGGCGCGTAACCATCTTGTGTGGCCAAAGCCCCGAGTCCGAAGCCCAGTATTCCGGCTCCGAGAGCTGTCGCGATATCGCTGCCGCGATCGCGATCATACCCATACCCATAGCGATAGTAGTCGTGCTCGGGATGCCAGCCGCGGGCCATTGCGGTCGAACCACCGAGGAGAAGAAAAGCCAAAGCCACTGTCAGCACCCGTTTCATGGAAGTCATCCTTCTCTGGTTGCCGTTCTTTGTTGCGCGCGCAATCACCGCTTGGTCTCGTTGCAGTGCTGCACCCCGGTCCGGGGACTCCGGCTCTACGGCGGAGCTAACAACCCCATCGGGGTCATCGCGGCGGCAAATTCATCGCCGCTACCGCCCTGGCCGTTGCCCTTAAATTCTTCGGCCGGATCAGAGAGTTAACGCGCCAGCATGGGAACCGATCACCGCTACGGTGCCGGTTGAAATCATTGAAGCTTGAGGTTTCGTGCGCGTGAATTCGCGCGGGCGGGAATGGAAGAAATGTCTGACGCCACGCGGCCGTGGCGCCAGAACTGTGGCCAACAAATCAGAAGTGCAGGCCGAGAGAGACGCCCGGCGCCGCATAGCCGTAGGGAGCCGCGTAGCCATAAGCTGGCGCGTAGCCGTATCCATAAGCCGGCGCGTAGCCATAGCCATAGGGTGGCACAACCGAGGCGGCGTAAGGCGGGGCATAATAATCCGGCGCCTGCGATGCCGCGATCATGCCAAGCCCAAGGCCGAGAATGCTCGCTGCAATCGCAGCGCCGGCGTTGTTGTCGTGGTGCCGGTAGTTGTACTCCCGATGGTCCCAACCGCCGCGGTAGTCGCGGTAGTCGTGCGCAAATGCCATCGAACTTCCCAACATCAGGAACGCCGTGGCGACTGCAATAACCCGTTTCATGAGTGTCTCCTCTGTTCTTCGGCGCTGTCCGGGCGCCGCTTGATCGCAACTTTCATCGTCGCCATCATGAACTTCGGAGCGTGAACCCGATCTGAAGCGCGCTGTTGTCTGCCGTTCATGTCATGACAAATCCGGGAGCAACTCTCACCGGCAAGCCTGAGCAGAACGTCAGGAGCGCGGGAACAAGACCCATCACGACCTTCCGCGATTTTTGATTTCGCGTTCAATACGCCGGTCCGGGATCAGCCACATCAGTGCTACCGTCACGTAAAGCAACTGGGCAGCAAGCCGGGAATAGAACGCAACAGCGATGCCAAGGGCGTATAAAACGATCGACACGCGGCCCTTGAACTCACTGCCGACCGCGCGCGCTAGCAGCGAATCTGGTCCCTCCGCAGCAATCAACAGCTTTTCGAGAATCAGATAGGCGATGGCGGCCATCAACAGCACGCCGCCGTAAAATGCCGTCGGCAGCGCGGCCAGATAATTTTGTCCCATCCAGCCGGTGACGAATGGAAACAGCGACAACCAGAATAAGAGGTGAAGATTGGCCCAGAGAATGCCGCCATGCACATGCTGAACCGCGTGCAGCATGTGATGGTGATTGTTCCAGTAAACCCCGACATAGACGAAGCTCAGCACATAGTTCAGGAAAACCGGCGTGACACTGGCAATCGATGCCAGATCCGCGCCCGGCGGAATCTTCAGTTCCAGCACCATGATGGTGATGATGATCGCGATGACGCCATCGCTGAATGCTTCCAGCCGCGCTTTGCTCATGTAATATCCACTCGAAATGAGAACTGGATTCAAGCCTCGGTGCCGGAATCAGTTGAATCCGGGACACGACGATACATTCGCGCGCCGCAGCCCGCCACATACAGCGCAGCCGCGCTCCATCGCACCGCCGCCGCATTTCGTGCAATCCGGGGGGATGCACTACCGGACCAGTTGACACCGCAACTTCCGAAGGCGCCGTTTCGGCTGCTTAGACGGTTTCAGATCTTTCGCAATTCGACTCGGCGGTTTTTTGCGCGGTTCGCGTCGCTGTCGTTCGGCGCGACGGGAATGGTATCGCCATAACCCTTGGCAACAAGCCGCGTGCCGCTGATTCCATAATCCTTCACCAGCGACTGCACGACTGCATCTGCCCTGGATTTCGACAGTACGATGTTGTGTTGCTTCGTCCCGGTACTGTCCGTATGGCCGGCAATTTCCAGCCGCAGAGCGGGATCGTCCTTGAGTAGTTTCGAGACCTGATCGAGCGTTGATTTACTGTCCGGCTTCAGATCGGCTTTGTCGAAATCGAACAGTATTCCGTATACGTCCACTTTGCCGGAATTTTTTATGGCATTTGCAAGCGTGGCCGCGTCTTCCGCGGCCCCATCGACGCGGAAAACAATGCCGCCAGGGTTGGCCTTCGGGTCCGCGCTGCCGTTGGGGGAATGGTAATTCACTGCGCGGATGAGAACTTCGTTTTGGCCTTTCTTCAGCGGGAATGTATAGCGATCCGGGGCGTGCCAGAGCTGATCATCGTTGGACGACCGGTCGAGCGTTCCCTTGCCGCCGAGCCGCGTGCCATTCACTGTCACATCATAAGCATTGTCGACAACAATCTGGATAGCAGCAGGTGATCCGGCAACGCCATTCCAGTTGAACAAGCGTCGGAATGTTATGACGGGGGAGCCATCATGCGCCTCCTCGGGCGAGACCAGCGCGCTGCGCCATAACCAGGTTGCGCCGGGGATTCGCAGCCAGCTGGGATAAACATAAGTCGCGACAGCTTTGCTCCAGTTCTTCCCGTCAATTGAGAATTGCACGATTGCGTCGCTGACGGCGAGCGGCGGCGCTGCCGAAGTGTTCGGCGCCAGTTGCGCAAATGCTGCGGCAAACGAAAACCCAAGTGCGAGCAGGAACCCGCAGGCCAGGCGCAGCATCCTTATTCTCCTGATCCGAGAGTTGAGTTTAGCGAAATATCGAAGGCTTTGACTACCCTGGATTGTATCGTAGGCCAAATCCGGGATATGCTTGCCGCGTGACCGCCAAGAGCGGTGCCGGGGAAATGAGACTTCCGCCAAAGCCGTATCTGTACGGCGCGGGCGCAACTGTGGTTGCGGCCGGAGCACTGGCTGCTGCCATTACGCTTTACAATGGGGCGAACGCGCCAACACCCCAGCAAGGCGCGGGATCAAACGGAAATTCCCAACAAGCGGCCGACACGACGACGCCGGCTTGCGATCCAAATGATAACGCGCCAATCGATCCGGTTCAGCTCGTCGGGAAGTGGACCGATGCCCAGACCGGAAAAGACATCGAAATCATCCAGGACGATCCCAGGAATACGACCAATTTCACGTTCAAGGCCGATCACCAATGGCAGGGACAGTTCAAGGACGGAAAGCTCACCTTCACGCGGAAGCCTACCGCGGACGAGATGAGTCACGACGCCCCCGATTGGGCGCGGAAAATCGTCGAGGGGTCGCTGGAATGGTCAATAGAATTCGCTCACGGACTTAGCTGCGCCACACCAACGCTCAAAGGCACCTGGTATCCCGGCCTGATCAAGATCGAAGAGAACACTGGAACTACGACCGGCCAGACGACGTCTCGCGGCAGCGCATCGGTCGCAGGAAAAGGCGATCCGATCGCCGTCGAATATATGGCGCCACCGCCTCCGAGATTTTTCCTCTTCGCGCACACTGCAACCGGCCGCCAATTCATCGAAGAGTTCTATGTCGGCGTTCCGACCGAAGTCGAACTTCAGTTCGATAAGCCCTACAGCGAGAACACCTATCCGGTTGAACTTTCGGTGGGTGACCAGAAGCTTTCGCTCGTCGCCAACAAAGTCGATCAGAAGGGCTATATTTACCGCACGGATGCATTTGTGCCGAGACCGGCTGCGCCGGATAAGGGCAGCGTCTTCGTTCCGCCCAATCCACCGAGGACAGTGCATTGAGCACGCAGCGAAAGTTGCGCGCTGGCATCGTGGCATTCGCGTTGACGAGCGCCTTTGCAATTGGTTCGTCGGCTGCAGACCGAACTGCCGCACCCGGCGCAGGTCCTTGTCCTTCCGGTCCCTGCACATCGCCCGCGCCCGATTGCGCCTCCGGTCCCTGTGCGCCTCCGGGTGCCGGCGCCCAGTGCGGGACATCACCGGAGTGCAAACCCGAAATTCCCGATATCCAAAGAGTCAATCGTTGGCACGTTGTTTATATGGACAGCCGCCTGGGGAGAGTTGAGGGCACTGCCTATGTGGATTGGGACGCCGAACAGGTAGCCGGAACATCTACCGACGAAACCGGCCGGAGTCCGGACCCCAAAAATCGAGTCGGATTCGCGCGCGTAGTGGCGCGCGATCCGAAGTCGAACAAAGAACAACAACTCGTCGCGCATAAGATTTCTGTCTCGGGATATGACGAGCAGACTTATCTTCTGGGCGATCAGCTCGTCACACATGTCCTGATCGACAAGGGCCGCGACCAGCAGATGGTACAAATGGTGCTGGAAGGCGCGTCACCGGCATCGCAGACGGTGAGCCCGCCGGACGCGAGCGGACTCATGCGTCTGCCCGCCGATGATGGCGCGAAAGTTTCGATTCGGCTGCGGCAGTTTTCCGCCAATGTCCCGGTACGCGCAAAGGCAATGGCCGAGCTCAACAAAGTCACCGTCACTCTCCGGCCGGGCGCATTCGGACAACTGGACGGGACCTGGACTTATTACGCCGATCCGCTGACGGAGCGGGACCGTTCGGGCCAGAATCGGGCCGGCGCCTATCATCTGTTGAACAAGGCAGAGCTCGAGGAGATGAACAATCCACCGGCCGGCTCCGACGAAACGCCGATCAACGGGTATTTCCTTGGGCGACAGTCGGGCGTCGAAACCTGGTGGCCGGAGCCGACGCAGATCGCCTCTGTGGTGGTGGTCGAAAATCAATTGGATCCCGTTTTCCGGGCACCTTATCCGGACGGCCTGAAATGGGATGGGTCCGGCCCAGCCTATCACTGGGCGCGCGACGAAGCTCGCTACCGTACGCTGCTGATCGTCGGCAGCAATCTGCCCATGGACAAGGGCAAACCGATCGCCGCCTTCACGGCGGGCAAGGGCTTAAAATCCTTCACCGTGCTTGCGACTTCACAGGACGACTCGATTTCTGCTGGCAACCAGAAGCTGATTGCGCAGGGCTTCGATCGAATCGTCGCCGACCTGAATGCCAAGGGACAGATGGTGACGCGCGATGATGTTTCAAAAGGCATGGAGTTCGCGCTTTTCAAAGTTCGACTGGATGACGACATGCCGCCCGTGCCGGGGCCGAAGTCTCTGATTTGGGGCGGAGCGGGCCAGGACTGGCTGCTGCAATACGAGAACAACACAATCGACATGCGATTCGTGCGGCAAGTGCCCGACTCGGCAGGACAAGGCCCGGTCGTAACTGAGGCCAGCGAGCAATACTTCCTGCCGGAACAGGTCGCCGTCGAAGTCGATACCTGGCTGGCATTGCCGAAGCTGGAATCGATACCGGTGCTGTTCGCCTATGCCGGCTCAAAGCCAACGACTCTGATTGCCACCCGCGTCCCAGGCCACGCCAGCCTCTACCGGACGAACTTCATTTCCATCGGGGGAGGCGGCGCGAACGTCAAATCCGGCGGGAAGATTTTTGCTACCGTCGATCAGCACGCGCTGCTGGAAAAGCAGAATCTACAATTCGTTTCGATTCCTTTCACCAATGCGTCTGTGACATTGACGCCGGCGTCAACCAAACCGGGGCAGGTGGGACTCTGGAGCGAGGCGCTGCTCCGGGCCGGCGCGGCGGCGAAGATTCCCATCAACAGCGATAATATGGGCACTGTCGCAGGTCATGCCGAAACGACCGTCGACAAGATTCCGGTGACGGTCGGCAATCACGCTGCCATGCTGTTGTTGCGCGATGCTTTTGCCGATTTGATGCAGCGACAGCTGGATTGGCTCAACAGCTTGCAGCTCGATCGCGACATGGAAAAGTTTCGCGATTGGGTAAAGCCTTATGTCCTTTACGATGCCGGCGCTTACTACGGCGAACCGCAAATGCCCGGCGGTGGCGGCAACGATTCCTATTATCAGATTTCCAGGACGGTTTCGTTCGATCCGGCTCTGAAAGCCATCGACGATCTTGATCAGCAGCTTGCAGATGTGGCGCTTCTGTTCACCGGAATTCCGGGTGCGGTTTTGGGCAGGCTACAGCCACATCGATCGGCCTTCGCACAAATCGAGGTCTCTGGCTTCGACGGCGGCACGGCGACGCTTTACGACACGTTCGTGCAGGAGGATTCCGGAAAAGCGGCTGATCCCGAGAAACTGCGCAAATGGCGCATCGATACTGCGCGTCAGGCGGTGCAAAAATACCGGGAAGTCGTCCAGCAGTCGCTGAACCACGCCAGAGAGATCAAGGACACCGACGTTAAGGAACTCCTGAAGCTCACCGGCGCCGGGTTCGGCCCTGTGGTGAAGCGGCTGGTGCCGCGCCTGATGACGCTCCGCGACAGCGGAGCGGGTTCAGCGGCGAGAAGCTACCAGTGGATTCCGGACCGCGTCGCGCGCGCCGAAGTGTTGAACCTCGACAAGACTGCGAACGCGGCCCGCGCGCAGGAAAATTATTCCGATGCGAAAATGCAATTTTGCGTCATGGCGGCAACTTCGGCGCTTGCGCTTCCGGTGATCGTCAGCGAGGGCGCGCTCGCCTCGGTAGTTTCACTGGCCGGCAATCTCCTGCTGTGGGAAGTGAATTCGGTTCAGGAAATCCTCTCCACCTACAAAAGCTATCAGGACGTCCAGTTCGAATTCGGCAATGCCGCGGTGCTTGGTCCCGACCGGCTGGCCGAAGCCGAAGTGCAGAAAACGCCCTGGTATCAGACACTCGTATCGATCGGGGCTCAGGCAGCGCTGGTCGGCCTGCAAGTCAAATACGATACGTTGCCGAAAATCAGCCGCGAAATGGCGATCTATCGCGGCGAGCAACTGCTGCCAAAAATTGCCGGACCGAAAATGGCGGCGGCATTCCGTGCCTTAAGCGCCGAAGAGCAGAATGATGTCCTGCTGATTCTGCAGCGCGCGACCATAAGCGCCGATGAAATCGCCGCCATATCGCTGGAAAACGCGGAGGCGCTCAGCAACGCAAAGCAGGTCGCCAAAGATTTGGGACCGCCGGAAAAGTCAGTGATCGCAAACGAACCGGTCATCGACACCACGGAAGCCGACACCAAAGTCGCGCCGGCCGCGGCCGATGTCGAGGCTGCCGCGAACGAATCGTTGAATGACGAGTTCACGGGCGCGAGACCGGATCCTCCCAGAGTGGGCGCGCCTCCGCCGAATTCGATCCGCGTCGTAACAATCGGAAACGAGGAGATACGTTTCACGCTCGGGGAGCGTTTTGGCGCTGGCGCTTCCTCTGAAGTTTTCGAAGTTCTGGAAATTGATGGACAACGAGCATCGCAGCCCACGGTCATTAAATTCATGAAGCAACGCTCGGACATGGGAACTCCGGCAGAGCAACTCCAGCGCATGTGGGAAGCGAACTCCGAATTGCTCGCGACGCGTAACGGCAAATATCGGATCGAATTTGCGGAGATTCTCGGGGTCCATCCGGAAGCAGACCAGCCGTTTCTGCTGCAGAGGATGGTTCGCAGCGGGCCCGACACAATATTCGTTAGAGTGAGAGATTTGCTCGCCTTTGTGGGCGACGCTGGCGGTTTTCCCAAAAGCCTCGAGGAGGTAAGCAAGATTTTTAAACCTGAATACCAGCGCGCGGTTGTCAAACTTTATTGGGAAATGGTTGAGAACGGACTGGTCAGCCCTGATCTCTCGCTTCCCAACCTTTATTTCAAAAAAGTAGGCGACGAATGGGTCGCGGGAATCCTCGATGTCGATCACATCGTGAACGCGCGCAATCAGGCGGATTCCAAAACCCTGACATGGGTGCGGGACATCGCCAGACGGCCGCAGGAAACCGGGCAGATCAGCTCACCCGCATTCGATGGCCGCCGCCTCAACAAGCCGAGCGGCTTCATGGAGAAAATGTTCGAGTTTGGGTTCGGCGGACACCACGGCGTCTCATACATTTACCTGAGCGAAAGCGACGGCTTGTTCCATGGCGCACTCCTCGATCCCAAAATCGTCAAGGAGTTTTTCCCGGACTTCGAAATTGCGCCCAACCCAGCGACGCTCGCGCCGAAATTGCCGGGGCGGCAGGGCTTACTCGTGACCCCCAACGCGCGCACGCACTTCGCCAACGACAACAGCGTGGTGCCCATACGAAAGGCCGCATGATGATGCGTGGGTGGGCGCCCATGGTTTGTACGGTGATCGCGGAAGCAACGCTCTCCGCCGGCTCAGTCGCTGCGCAATCTGTGCCTCCGCCACCAGTGCAGATCAATCCGCCGGTCTTCCACCCACCCGTAATCTTGCCTCCGGCACCACCGCGCATTGTGGTGCCGCAATTTCATCCGCCGCCGGTGATCCATGCGCCGGTGCGGCCTCCGGCGGGCGCACCCGGTTCGCAGAGCGGAGTTGCCGCAAAGATCGCGCCCGGAGACGGCCCGGCCGCATCATCGAACCCCGCTGCGCCGGTCGCCCCACCCCCGGCGGCCGCTGAGGCGAAAATGACGGCGCCTGTGACTCCCGCCCTTCAATTTGTTCCGCCGCCGGCAAAACCGCTGCCACCCGCCACCTGCACTGGTTTCGCACAGTCGCCGGCGAACAAGGCAGGGCCAAATGACGCCGCGGTGGTTTGCGCCTGTGGCGAAGACTACCTGAAAGATATCGCCAAACAGGCTGCCTATTTGCGCGCGCGCGCCCAACAACTGGTGCAAAAACCAAAAGCCTGGCCCGAACTGGCCAGCTATTACCGGGCGGATCAAAAGCCGGGAGGCGTCAATTATCTTCCCGCGGAAATCGAACAGACGTACCGCAGGTTCGCACCGCTTGAGGACTACTCTACGCCGCACATTGCGGCATGCGAAAAGTGGAATTCAGATCGCGCAAGGCTCGCCGAAGTGCCGGCCCGGTTTCAATTTGCGGACAAGCTGAACGCCCGGCTCGAGCAGCTGAAAAGCGCACGCGACGAACTGCTGCGCAAGGACCGCGAACTCGTTAGCCAGCCCAACTGGGCGCGCACACCCGCCAACATCCCGCTACACAATCAACTGCTGGCGCAGATGCGCGATGCGCAATATGGCATTGGCCAGCTAGGCGCCCAGCACAGCACTGCGTTAATCGCGGCGCAACAACTGAAGAAGACGCTGGATACCGAACAACAGAAAGCAAAAGATTCCACGTATAGCGAAATCGAAATTGCCGTCGGCGGCTTATGGGGGCTTTACCTGCAGCTCGCAACCGACACGCTTAGCGAAATCAATGGCGAAGAGGCGGAATACGAGCGGCAGGCGCTGGCGCAATGGGAAGCCGATATGAAACGCATCGCCGATAAATGGACACCGATCTGGAAACAGCAAATGGCCGCTTCGCCGGATTATCGGAACATGACAGTGGACGCCAATAGTCCGCGCATGGAATCGCTGCCATACTTTGCGCCTGCTGACCGTGCCCAATCCGGGCAGGTCAACGCCCTGCTTGCGCGAGAGCAGCAATTGGCCAGCGAACTGCAGGATGTCCGGAACCGGCTGCGCACTGACATGCAGCACTGGGCTGACTTTTCCGGCCGCGACGCCTGGCCCACCGCGGGCAAGCCGAAGACAACGTTCGATTTCGATGCCAGCCGCGTTTTGCTTGCCTCCAGTTTCCAGGAATTCACGAATATGGCACTTGATGGTGAGCAACGTCCGGCGCCACCCGGTACAGATCCGAACTCTGTCGACGGTAAAGGCAATGTGGTGTTCAACTTCCCAACCGGTCCATCCGGGCGCGAGAACGCATGGTCTATGGGCGCACCCCATTTCGAGTTGGCCGTTGGGCCGGCACGCGGTCACCCCGCCGACGCGCAACCACGCTTCGTTATCCCGGTCTCGGAAAATTTCGGAATGGAATACCAGAAATTCCTGGCGGACCACCCGGAGTCGACGCATTGGGGTGGGCGTCTGCCCGCCAGCGTACGAGTTTATGATTACCATCTGCACACGCCCACGGATATTTCGACCACATTGCCGGCCGGTCGCGGCGTCACAATCAAGTCTGATCCTTTCCAGGCGCAGAGCGGACAGAGCGTGATGTTCGCCTCTGGCGCGGACAGGACTCAACGCCCATGAGACTCAGCAATCATATCTGGGTATGCGGGATTTTGGTTGCGTCAATCTTGACTGGTGGAGTCTCGTTCGCAGCGCAAGCGCCCAGCCTCGCCGGCAATTGGGTGTACAGCGGCGAAGACGGCAAAGCGGTGATCAGCCAATCGGCCGGCCGCGTGACAATGGAATTGACCTACACACCCAATCCCGCCCCCGGGCCACACTATAAAGTAGAGACGACACTGACAGGCCGGGCACTGAACGGAACGTGGCAGTGCGTTACGCCTGTTTGCGCCGGACAGGGCGGCAAATTCCACGCCGAGCTCAGCGCCGATGCGAGCCGCCTTTCGGTATCCCAAACCGACGATCCAGGCGGAAGCAATGAGTGGAACACCGTCGTGCTGGTACCGGCCCCCGCGGATTCCGCGGCCATGGCACGCGCGATTGCCAACGGCGGCTTAGCCGAGATTTACAATATCCTGTTTGATACCGATCAGGCGGTTGTGAAACCGGCCAGCAAACCGGTCCTGGATCAAATCGCCAAGCTGCTGAAGGACAATCCAACACTGCGGCTGGAGATCGCCGGGCACACCGACAACACCGGCACGGCCCAGCACAATCTGGTTCTGTCGCAACAGCGCGCGCGAGCAGTCGTTCAGACACTTGTGCAAAATTACGCCATCGCCACGGCGCGACTGCAGGCGAAAGGCTATGGCGACACGAAGCCAATCGTACCTAACGATACTGACCGCAATCGCGCCAACAATCGCCGCGTCGAACTGCGGAAGATCTAACCAGCCATCCTCGGGGCGTTTGGCTCAGAATTCTGCGCAAACGGAAACTTCGGAGAGCAGCACCGATTCCTGCATGAAGCGCCGTTTATAGGCGGCGCGGATTGCATCGAGGTTCTGCGCTGTGGCGGCAGCCGGCGCAAAGACAATCATCAGCTCATGCCCGGTCTCGCGCGCGATCACACCGTTGGCGCCGCGCCATTGGCCCATTGTGCTCAGCACCGTAAAGCCGTCCGGAAAGCGCGGCGTCACTTCCGAATCGACAAATTGCTGCCACTGCGCGGCGCTGACCATTCCCCCTTGCGGAATATCATCTCCGAAGAACAACCGTGCTTCCATCATCGGCATCAGCCCGCCGGTGCAGCCCGGGACCACTCCGGCGCAGCCCGCGAGCATGAATGCCAATCCGATCGAGGATAGAAACTTCATCATTCCTGAAGCTCGATCACATATCCGTCGGGATCGGACACATAGGCATATTCCATTCCGGGCGCATGCTCGCCGCGATCAAGGAGTTTCCCTCCGGCGCGTGTCACCTGGATGATGGATTTTTCGATCGGCGCATCCATCGCGAAACCGAAATGCGCCACACCGCCCTTGCCGACGCGCTCGTTGCCCGAGCACTTGTTTAGAGTGATCAGATCGTCAGCGCCCGGGGACTGCAGGAACGCCATATTGCGGCCAATCCGGAATCGCACCTTCAACCCGAACGCCTTTTCGTAAAAACTCACGGACCGCGTGAGATTGCGAACGTTGAGCTGAATATGATTGAGGCCACGCGATCGGATCATGCTGCTTCCCTCGTGTCACGAATTCTTCGCAAGCCACTCTTCACGGCGGATTTCCCAGACGTCAACGTCGTGATGTTTCCCGAACAGGGTAATCGTGGTTTGGCTCCGTTTCACTTCGCCGATTCGCTGCGCGACGGCTGCGGAAGCGTGATTTTCCGCGTGAATCAACGAGATCAACCGCGCTTCTGACGTGTGCTCAAAACCGAATCGCATCGAGGCCGCCGCCGCTTCACGGGCATAGCCCATACCCCAGAATGGCCGCGCCAGAGTCCATATCACCTCCAGACCCGGCCAGCCTTCGGGATTGAGCAGGCCGATCCGCCCCACGAGTTCGCCGTCCGATTTGCGCTCGACCGCCCAGGTGCCATAGCCGCGGAGAGCCCAGTGGCCCAGCATCGCGGCCATACCGCGCCAGGCATCGGCGCGCGTGATCACGCCGCCGACAAAGTGGGTCACTTCCGCGTCCGCGACCATCGCGGCATAGCTGTCGAGGTCCTCTTCACGCCAGCCCCGCATCACAAGACGCGCGGTTTCAATTCGTGGAATCACCCCGGCGGCGAAATCGCTCATTTCATCAGTTCCCTGAACTTCGCTTCACGAAAGTTTAAAAGAACCGCCACACAACATTCGCACAGCACACTCAAACAGGGAGGCGCAAAACCGGCGGATTCGTTCCGCCGTGTGACCTGTTTGAGGAGCGTATGAACGCATATTCAGTAGAATCTTTCCGCCCCGAGCGGCGATTGCAAGCCGGTCAGCGGCGATGCAACTTCCTGTCCGGCGCAGCATTCTCCGAGCGGATGAAACTGCACCGCACGATCTTCATCTCCGACACCCATCTTGGCGCCCGCGGCTGCAAGGCTGCGATGCTGGCGGATTTTCTCGCCAATAACGATTGCCGCACGCTTTACCTGGTCGGCGACATTCTGGACGGCTGGCAGCTCAGGAACTGGTACTGGGACGAAGCCCACCGGCGGGTGATCGATGAAATCCTGTTCAAGGCCGCCAGCGGCACACGCGTCGTCTATATTGCGGGCAATCACGATGAAGAGCTCCGCCGCTATGCCGGCCTCATCCTCGCCGGCGTCGAATTGCACCGCGAAGCCATCCACGAAACCGCCGACGGACGGCGCCTGCTTGTCATTCACGGCGACCAGTTCGATGGCATTGTGAATTATGCCAGATGGCTCGCGCGCCTCGGCGACACCGCCTACACCATCGCGCTTCGCGCCAACGACACGCTTCATGCGCTGCGCAAATGTTTTGGCCTGCCCTATTGGTCGCTGTCGCAATATCTAAAGACCAAAGTCAAAAATGCTGTTCAGTTCATCAGCAATTACGAACAAACCGTGGTGCGCGCCGCCCAGGCCGCGGGCACGGATGGCGTCGTCTGTGGCCATATCCACCATCCGGCGATCCACGATTTCGGTGGCGTCCTCTATTGCAATGACGGGGACTGGATCGAAAACTGCAGCGCGCTGGTCGAGAACGGTCTGGGACAGCTCGAACTGATGTACTGGACGGAATGCGCGGACGACGCGGAGACGCCGGAGCGCAACCTGCCGGCACTAGTGTCGCAATTCTGAAATTCGCCTGGTGCTCATATCGGCATTGATGCGAATTTCAGAATTGAAAGGACACTAGCAAATTATTGATTCTGGTGTCGCTTCGGTTTCGAAGTTCGCAACGCGCGTCCCTATATCGGGATCATGCGAACTTCGAAACTGCGACACCAGCTGCGGTACGGCAGCGCACCGTGGAATCCGCCTTATCCACATGAATCTGTCAGGCGCGAGATAGAACCGCTTCGGGAGTCCTGCCTATGGTTCCCCATACTGCCTAGGGGGGCTTTTCCATGTTCGAGCGCATGGCCGTGTGGCGTCTACGCCACTTCGCGGACGAATGCCGGAGCGCCGTCGCACATGCCAGCGATCCACTGACCCGGCGCGAATTGGCGGAATTTGAAACGAAATTCCGCGAGCTCGCCTCGGATGTCGAAGCCGCCCAGCGCACCGCCGCGAACGGCTAAATTTCCTCTACCGGCTGAATGGTCTAAGGTCGGCCCGGATTTTCACGGGACGATCAGATGTTGGCGCGGGCTGTTTTTGTAAGTTTTTGCCTTTGTATCTTCGCGGCGGCGGGCGCGCATGCCCAGGCGCCCGCGTGGTCGGCCGATATCGGCGAAGTCCGTCACACCGCATCGCTCATTCCGGGCGCCAAACCCCTGCGGATCAATGTCCTGAAATTCGCCGAAAGCCGGCGCACCAAGAATTTCTCGGTCAAAGGCGCGCCCAAAGACCCGAGCATCCAGGCACGCACCGTATTTCAGGTCGTCTATCCGGATGGCACCGTGATGGTCGATTCCGGCATGGATCTGCAGGTGCACAAATTCTTTGGACGCGGCGTGGAAGAACCGTATTTCCCCGACGCTGCGGTGGAGGTGGAAAAGGCGCTGCAGAAAGCGCGCATCATCGTCATGACCCATGAACATGGCGATCATGTCGCGGGCGTGATCCGCACTGCCTTGTTCAATGAACTGGCGCCGAAAACCGTGCTGACCCGCACCCAGGTCGACACGCTGCTGCACGACCCACAAATGCCGGAGATCCGACTCACGCCGGACATGGCGCAACATTTCATTGTCATCGATTACGACAAATATTATCCGTTCGCGCCCGGGATGGCGCTGATCAAGGCGCCGGGCCACACGCCTGGCTCACAGATGATCTATGTCGCGCTGGCATCGGGAAAAGAATTCGTTCTCGCCGGCGACGTCGCCTGGCACATGGATGGCGTGCGCAATGTCATCGGCAAGGACGCGCCGTGGGTGAAGGAAGACGTCGCCAAAGTTGATGCCGAACTGCAGTGGCTGCACAATCTCACGCAGACGGAGAAGAATTTGACCGTCGTGCTCAGCCATGACGAAGAACAGCGGCTCGAACTGATCAAACGCAAAGTCCTCGGCGACGGTCTGGAATAGGAGCACGCCATGCGGACATTCCTCACCGGCATATTCGCAGCACTGGTAACCGCGTCTCCGGGCCTGGCACAGCCGGCCGGCGTGAGTGATGGACCGCCGGTCGCGCGTCAGGGCTACCTGTTTGCCGGCGGACATTACGTCAATGTGGGCGGCAAGCAGGTCATGGCCGGGCAGCTCTACGCCGAATTCCAGATTCCGAAGCAGCAAACCCATCCCGATCCGATCGTGATGGTGCATGGCGCGATCCAGACCGGGACCAATTTCACCGGTACACCCGATGGCCGCATGGGCTGGGCGGAATATTTCCTGCGCCATGGTTATGCGGTTTACGTCATCGATCAGCCGGGACGTGCGCGGGCGAGCTACGATGCCGAAGCCGACGGCGCGCAAGCCTTTCCGGATTTGGTGAACACCGAACAGCGCTTCACCGCGCCGGAGCGCTACAATCTCTGGCCGCAAGCGCACCTCCATACGCAATGGCCGGGCAGCGGCATGGCCGGCGATCCTGTATTCGACCAGTTCTATCAATCGCAGGTGCCATTCGTGCAGGCTCCGGTGAAAGCACAAACCATGACGCGGGATGCGCTGGTTGCGCTGCTCGAGAAAATCGGGCCTGCCATTGTCATGACCCATTCGCAATCGGGCTCCATGGGATGGCTGACCGCTGATGCCCGTCCCGACCTTGTGCGTGCTCTGATTCAGGTCGAACCGTCGGGCCCGCCGGTACATGACGTGCTGATGACCGGCGCGCCGGATTATCTGCACGACGGTGACGCGGTGCGCCCGTGGGGATTGAGTGCGGTGCCGCTGAATTACCAGCCGCGTGCGGCGGCGGCAGGCGAGTTGTCCTTCGTCGAACAGGCACAGCCGGATGGTCCAGGTCTCGCCCGCTGCTGGTTGCAAAAAGCGCCGGCGCGCCAACTGCCCAATCTCGCCAAGATGCCAATGTTGATTGTTAACGGCGAGGCGTCATTCCACGCGCCGTTCGAGCATTGCACGGTCAAATATCTTCAGCAGGCCGGCGTGCACACGGACTGGATCGATCTCGGCAAAGCCGGAATCCATGGCAACGGCCATATGATGATGCTCGAGAAAAACAATCTCGACGTCGCGGCCGCAATCGACCGCTGGCTGACAAAAGCGCTGCCCACCAAAGCTGCATCGCGCACGCCGTAATTCAGCTCGACGACTGCCGCGTTCCCAGACCTCAAAGCTTCCCCGCGCGCGGGCACGGCCATCCTGTATGAGAAAATTCCGCCTCCCCCTTGCGGGGAGGCACGCATTTTGCCTTATGCAAAATGCGGGTGGGGGTACGGTGGAGAAGGCAGCCCCCACCCGAAAAAGCTGCGCTTTTTCGACCTCCGCGCAGGGGAAGGTAGAGCGTGTAGTTCGATTCGAATTCCGCGCGAATTCAGCTCGTCGGCTTGTTGGCCTGCGGCTGCATCTGCACCGGCGGTTTCGGCTTGGGTTGCGAGAAGACTGACGCCTGCGGTTGGGCGTGCTTCTTGTCCTTGTTCTGTTTCGGCTTCTTCTTCTCGCGGTTGCTTCTCTGTTCCCTGTGGGCCATGGCATGGCTCCTTCCGTTGAACGCCTAGTCTATCGCAGCCGCAGCAAATTCAAAACCGGGCATTGGCCCATTTGGCGACGTAATCAAAATTGTTCTTCAATGCGTTCGAGAAATTTTCTGGCGGCACGCCGCAATCTTTGCATCCCGTGTAGCCGAGAGTGGCGCCTTCGACGACAATGTAATCCTTGTCCGCCGCTGCGGATTTCTGGAACATCCGCTCCTCGTCGCCGAGCAGATGATAGGCGCCCATGGCCACGATCAGAGTCGGCGCCTTGATGTGCTGAACCGCGCATTCGGTCGAATTGTTGACCGAGCACCAGTCCACGCCGTCAAACGAGTTCGAGGATTTGATCGCATTGGTGCTGAGATAGGATTTGATCGTCAGCACCTTGGTGCCGATGTCGAATGTGCGGTTGGTCTTGATCCGGTCCGGGTGCGGCGGCTCGATGCTGTGCACGATCTGCTTGACGATGGTACCGTCGTTCTTCAGGAATTTTTCCGGCTGCGAGGTGCTCATATATTCCGGCACTGAGGGATCGAGTTCGGACAGCCGTGCCGCTCCCCGCTCGGCGCTGAACGGCACCAGGACGATGTTGTTGTCGGGAAACGGTCCTTCGCCCTGCTTGATCGAATCCTGCAGCGCATGCACCCGCGCGATCTGGGCATTCATGACCTTGGATTGCGCGGCGTAATAGCGGGTGCGGAATTCCTGGCTGTAGTGCGACGCGCCTTCCGGATTGTAGCCATTCGCGGGATCAAACGGATCGAGCGATGCGTCCACCAGCTTCGGCTTGCCGTCCACCATGGCGAGTGACGGATTGATGCCGGTCAGTGCCTGGAAACCGTCTCCGGCATGGCCCTCGTCGAGCAGAATTCCGTCGGCCGGGGTCATACCCGCGAGGTTGTTGGCGCATTGCACGATCTTGTCCGTACCCTGACAAAAAGAGACGCCGTTTTCCGCCACGGCCTGGTAATAGGTCATCAGCGGCGCACCGCCGGAATGGCCGAGCAGGATCACTTTGGTGATGCCGGGGATGGTGTGGGCGTAATCCACCGCAGCCTTCACATCCAACGCGATGTTTTCCCACTGCACGGACATCTCATTGTTCACATACCGCGTATTGAAGCACAGCGCGTCAAAGCCGCGCTTCGCGAGTTCGCGGCAGGCGACATTGCCGAGATTGTTGCCGGTGCGATGGGCGATCAGGAACGCAATATGCGGCGCCGGGCCGCTGTCGGGCCGGTACAGCACCATGTTGACGCGGCCGGGAATGAATTCCGGATGAGTCTGCGCCATCGCTGTGCCCGAGCACACAGCCGCAAGTGCGGTCAGTGCCATCGTCCATGAACCTGTCCGGCGCATGTCATACTCCAGTTAGTCTCCTCTCCCCTTGTGGGAGAGGGCGGAGCGCCGCGCACGCAGCGCGCCCTTGGCGCTCCGGGTGAGGGGTGAGTCTCAGTTCGCGGCGCGCTGCTGGCGTGCGGGCGGAGTGGGCAGCGGCGGCTGCGGGCCGACCACCTGGGTCAGCGCCTGATAGGCGCACTGCTCATCGTTCCAGCCATCGCGTGGCGCCTGACCGCCGACGCCGACATAGCCGATGATCGTCTTTCCGGCCCAGATCGGCAAACCACCGGCGGTCGGGAAATAACCCATGCCGAATTCACGTGCGACATCGCCGGGATTGCGCTCGACATTGTACTGGCGAAGGCTGCTCGGGCGCTTGGTCAGGCGCGCGGTTTTCGCCTTCAGTTCGGCGGTCGAGATCGCGGTGTAACGCGCCGCGCCATCCATCCGGTGCTCATGCACGACATTGCCTGAGGTGTCGGTGACGACAATCGCGGCATTCTGGCCATGCTGCGCCGCCATCTGTTCGCAGGCATGCGAGATCGCTTCGGCCGTCGCGGCATTGATCATGTTCGGGTCGCCGATATCTTCGGCTTCCTTGCCGGTGATGACGAGTTTTGGATTGACTTGCTGCGCCATGACACCGGCGGCGCCGAATGCCAGCGCGCCCGCCGTGAAGACCGACAACAGAAGACGCGATTTGCTACTCATGAATCAAACCCTCCCAGGTGTGACCGCAGGCGAATGGCCGCGGCTTCGGTGGCTTTTCCCAAAGTTCGGGTAAGGCCGCAAGCGCATGCGACAGGCGCAATGTGCATCGATTGGCCAAAACGAAAACAGCCCCGCACGTTTTTCGCGTGCGGGGCTGTTTTCGAAGGAAGGCGGGATGAAGATCCGTGTTTGGCAGGCCGGGCGGCGACCGACTCTCCCGCGTGTTAACACGCAGTACCATGGGCGCAGGGGGCTTTAACGGCCGAGTTCGGAATGGGATCGGGTGGAATTCCCCCGCTATGACCACCAGGCCAGCAAAACACGGATTTTCGAATATCTCGATCCAGAACTGCGCGTCGCGCAGACCTGGCTTCATTACCAGGCACGGGACAAAAATGCTTTGAGCGTTCAAGCCTGTCGAGCGATTAGGACTGGTAAGCTCAACGCATTGCTGCGCTTACACACCCAGCCTATCGACGTGGTCGTCTTCCACGGCTCTCAAGGGAGAACTCGTTTCGAGGTGGGTTTCCCGCTTAGATGCTTT
>CAYUQO010000002.1:0-455668 GCA_964446945.1 uncultured Bordetella sp. | reverse complement strand
GCGGCGGAGGCGGCGGCGGTGGAGGCGGCGGCGGCGGTGGAGGCGGCGGCGGTGGAGGCGGCGGCGGCGGCGGAGGCGGCGGCGGTGGAGGCGGCGGCGCCTGGAAGTAGTAACGGATGTTCAACATCACGTTGTTCGAGGAGAGGCTTCCATAGCCGATCGTGCCGGCCGCCGGGCCGAAAACGTTGCTGTAGAAGTGCGTGGTCTTGCCGATATTGACCCACCGGTAATCGACCTGGAGGTCGAGTTGGGGGGCGATCGACCACACGACACCGGCGATCAACTGGTAAGCCAGGGCGGTGCTACCGCCGCGGTTGATCTCGAGCGGACCGGTTATTGTCTGTGTGGTGGTTGTAAGTACCCTGCCGTTTGAAGTTGTGCTCGTGATAACGGTGCTGGGGCCGCCGTCGAAATAATTCGCGTTGACGCGACCGGCGCCAATGCCTGCACCCAGTGTGATGGCAAAGTCGGGAGCGATCGGAAAATCATAGGCGCCGTTGGCCATAAAAGTGCCGGCGGCGACCCAGCCATCAGCCCCCGCAATCGCAACTCCGCTGGGGTTGGTTGCGCTTCTCACCGGGTACCTGGCTGCTGCAGTTTCCAGCTCGACCCGCCATCCCTCTGGCGTCTTAAATCCCGCGGTGATGTCGCCGCGGAACGCGCTGCCAAAATTCATGTGTCCGCAGCAGGTTGTAACGTCGGTCGTGATTCTCGAAGCATCCGACCATCCGGCCCCAAGGCCGAGATACCAGCCATCACCGGCAAACGCTGGAGTGGCGAAGTAAAGGAGCGATGCGCCCGCAAGCGCCGCGGTTCTAATTTTCATTGTTTTAACTATCCCCGTTTTGCAACAGCAGTTGTCTGCGAAGAGAGGCGCAAACCAACACCGTGTCGCCGCCATTGCGGTTGCGACGCGGCCTTAACGATGATTTGCGTTCTCAGTTCCGCGCCAGCAATGAAATTTTTTATGACGCATATTCTTTATTCACTAGTGATGCAGGGATACAACAAATAGCAAGATCAATGCTGAATCGCAACTTGGTATTAAAAATCGGATATTGCGGCAATACTTGCTTTGAAAACAAAGGCATACCGGCCGCGCAGCAGGTTCAGGGAACACTCTTCCTGACAGGCGGCCAAAATTTCCAGGTCGCGCAGTAGATCTGAGCGTGGAGAGACATGGAACAGTCCCAGCCAGCGCCGGAGGGCGGCGGCGGCCGGCGGCCAAAGGCCGTTCAGATCGCCAAAATCGACCAGATGGATTTCCCCGTCAGCTTTCGCGACCTGCGTCGTGACCCGAACGGCGCCTCGCCAATCGCGGATCATCGACAGGCTGTATGAGAAGATCACATGATCGAATCCGCCGTGTCCGGCGAATATCGACGGAAGTTCCTCGGCCAGCCCATGCGCTAGTGTTACGCGCTGTTCTAGTCCGGCGCGCTCGACCGAATGAGCCGCGCTGCGCAACATCGCGCTTGAGGCATCAAGGCCGCACAATTCGGTTCCCGGATAACGGCGCGCGATCTTGATCAGGTTGCGTGCAGTGCCGCAGCCGACCTCCAGGATGCGGTCACCGGGAACCGCATTGATTCCTTCGATCAGCCTGTCCCGGCCGGCCAGATAATGGCGCCGGGTCAGATCGTAGAAATGGCGCTGATGGCGGTAGATCCGGTCCATCAGCGCAAAATGGCTGGCTTGCGGCTCAGAAGTGTCGGCGGGCATAGACATGGAATCCGCCATAAATGGACGAGCGATCGCGCGCATGGAGATTGCGGCTCTCTTCGTCCAGATAATTCCAGCCGGAGAGCAGTGATTCCGGCAGTTTGCGCGCGAGCGGAGATTCCAGTCCGGCGGTGCGGAAGATGACGCGCGCGTCTTCCGCCGCGGTGCGGCTGACTTCCGTCCACAGATCGGCGACTTGTGCGGCGCTCATCCAGTCCTGGGCATCGAGCAATACGTAGCGGTGCAGGCGGCCGGCCGGCTGTTGCGCGAGAAAATCGGTCATCGAGGCGTGATGGACTTCGACGCGTGCGGTGCGCGAACGGATTGCGCCGTAGTTTTCATGCCGGAGATAAGGCGGTACTGCCATCCGGTGTTCGAGATCATAGCCACGGCTGAATGCCTGCCATGCGAAATAATTTTCCGCGATCGGGAAATCGCACGCCAGGCGCTCGACACGCGCCCGCAATGTGGTGATCGGATTACCGTCGGCCGCCGATGCCACCAGCTCGTCATATTGCGCCGGGGGAATCCCGAGTCCGTAAAATGACACCGGCATGCGCGACAGAAACTTCACCAGCCGGTTGTCGAACAAAGGAGCGATTGTCCGCTCAAAGATCAGGCGCTGTTCGCCGATATCGCGCGCCGTCAGCATATCGCCGAGCCGTTTCCCATTCAGTTTTGCCAGCGCGTGCAGGATCCCGATGAAGCGGCCGAGCAGGCCGTAACGGTAGAGATTGCGCGCAAACATGTTTATCCGCCGGCCGCGGAGCGGGATGCGCTTCTCCCAATAGCTGCGCGTCGCGGGGTCAAGCCGCTGCGCAAGGAAGTTGTCAAACGTGCTGCGGTTGGTCTTGTCCCTCGCGTTGCCAAAGAAGCGGAAAAAGGACTCGTAATCCGGCAGATATTCCAGTGCCTGCAGTTTCAACCGGGTCAGCGCGACGTGATTGGGGTTGAGATCGACGGCGATGACTCGGGCAGGATTCGCCGTCAGGTAATTCAGGACATTGCAGCCGCCCGAGGCGATGGTGATCAGACTGTGCGTGGAATCGAGCCGCAGCGCCTCGAGATCGACCACCGGGTCTTCCCAGATCTGGTTGTAGACGAAGCCCTGGAACATGAGGGTGAAGACTCGTTCCAGGGCGCCACGTTTTGATGCGGCGGGGCGCTGATGCGCGGCGCGCTTGAGAAGAACGTTCCCCATTGGTCGGGCTTTTTTCCGCGGATTCGATTCAAAGCAACTGCAATTCAGGTCCGCGCCGCTGCGCGCGTTAACTTCCCTTTAGCAGCTTTTCGCTGCAATCGGCATTCACGAGTGAACACGGGTTTTTGACATGTTCAGATGGCTGCCCCGACTGCGTCGCACGCGCATTTTCCGGTCGAGATCCGGCAATGTCGCAATCATTTCCGCCCTATGCATGCCGATGCTCGTCGGTTTTTGCGGGTTGGGCGCCGACACGGCGTATTGGTATTACAAGCAGCGGCAACTCCAGGGCGCGACGGATATCGCCGCATTCGATGCGGCAACCGCACTGAACGCGGGTGAGGGTTCTACGGCCATTACAGCGGAGGCGACTGCTGCGGCAACTGCCAATGGCTGGGACAGCGTCAACGGCTCGATTACCGTCAACAATCCACCGACGTCGGGGACCCACGAAACGACGGATTCAATGGAAATCATCCTTTCCGAACCCGTGCCGCGGTTCTTTTCGACGCTGTTTTCTTCGTCCTCCACAGTCACAATTCAGACGCGCGCGGTCGGAACCAAGAATGGATCCCATGTTGCCTGCGTTATCGCGCTGAGCTCGACTGCATCTCCCGCAATAAATGTTTCCGGATCAGGCAATCTGAATTCCACCAACTGCGACGTGATCTCCGACTCCGCGACGACGGACGCGATTTCTGTGGGCGGGTCGGCGTCATTGACGGTCCCGTGCGCCGTGTCTGTCGGCAGCAGTACCCTGACTTCAGGCGTGCACCTGACGAAATGCACGTCAATGACGAATGGCGCTCCGCCTGGCAGAGATCCATATGCCAGCGTGCCCGCGCCATCGATTCCGGGCGCGTGCCAGACAGTGTCCAGCAAGCAGACATCATTTTCGCCGGGGTATTATTGCAGCGGCATTCATATTACCTGGAGCAACGCCACCACTTTCGCGCCGGGCACTTATTACATCAGCGGCGGACCTCTCAAGATCGACGGCGGAGCGAATATTACCGCGACCGGAGTGACGTTTTACATGGCCAACGGCGCTACGGTGCAAATGGCTGGTGGCTCCAACATCAACATCTCCGCGCCGACCAGCGGCACCTATTCCGGTATTGCCTTCTTCGGTGACCGCTCCGATTCGACCAGCGCTCCGAGCTTCGGCGGCGGTTCCGGACAGGTGATCACGGGCGTTATCTACTTCCCCACCCAAAATGTCAGTTACGGGGGCAACAGTTCGTCGGCCAGCCAATGCACCCAGGTGGTCGGTTATACAGTGACAGTCTCGGGTAATGCGGATTTCCAGGGGACGTGCCCGGGAGACGGCATGTCGACGGTGAATGTGACGGAGGGCGCGCCAGGCGCTGTCACCCTCACAGAGTGACCAGCGGCCGCGGCTCGCGCCGCTGGCTTTGCCTGATTGAGGCTGCGCGCGAAATACCGTCCGCAATCAACGAAGGTATTGCGCCTGCGGCAGCTGCGCTTGCGCCCGGACGCGCACCCTCCTAATCAGTCCGCATGTCCAACGGGGATAATTCTGCCCGCGTCCCGGCAGACGATAAGGCGGCGCTGCAATCGCTGCTTTCGTTGCTCGATCTCGAACGGCTGGAGAGCAATTTTTACCGCGGGCTTTCGCCGCGCGACCGCTGGCAGCGCATCTATGGCGGACAGGTGCTGGGTCAGGCGCTGGTGGCGGCGTACCGGACCGTCGAGACTCGCATCTGCCATTCATTGCACGCCTATTTTCTGCGTGCCGGCGACCCGAGAGTTCCGATTCTGTATGAGGTAGATCGCAGCCGCGACGGCGGGAGCTTCAGCGCGCGCCGGGTGGTCGCGATCCAGCATGGCGTCCAGATTTTCACTATGTCAGCGTCATTCGAATCGCCGGCCGAGGGGCTCGAACATCAATCGCAAATGCCATCGGTTCCTCCGCCCGAAGAACTCAGATCCGAGCAGCAGTGGCGGCAGGAAATCCTGCCGCAGGTCCCCGAGCACGTGCGCGGCTGGTTCATGCGCGCACGTCCGATCGAAGTCCGGCCGGTCATTCCGGCCAATCGTTTCACGCAGGAACGCCGCGAAGCCCGGCAGATCGTCTGGTTCCGGGCGGTAGGAACGCTTCCGGATTTGCCGGCCATGCATCAATGCGTGCTCGCTTACGCATCGGACATGACACTGCTCGACACTTCGCTATTGCCGCATGGCTACAACCTGTTCACGCCAGAACTGCAACTGGCGAGCCTCGATCACGCGATCTGGTTCCATCGTCCGTTCCGCGCCGACGAATGGTTGTTGTATGTGCAGGAGAGCCCGTCCGCGGCCGGGACGCGCAGTTTCAACCGTGGCGAAATCTTCCGCCGCGACGGCGCGCTGGCCGCCTCGGTGGCGCAGGAAGGGTTGATCCGCCGCCGCGCCGCGCCCGCACAATCTGCATAATCGCAACAAATTCCAGGTTTTGTTTTACCGGCTGTTTACCGGCCCTGCGCTGAAATAGGGGTGCCGCGCAGTAGGGCGTGTACTGATGAAAACTTTAGCTATTCTGAACCGGCTGTGGCGGGGCACGAGGGGCAACGCCGCCATGGAGTTCGGCCTCATTCTGCCGATCCTTACGACCATCGTGATCACGATTGCCGATATCTCCAATATCGCGGTCGGCACCGGCGAAATGCAGACCGCGGTACGTGCATCGGTGCAGTATCTGATGAATGGCGGAACGGACACCACGGTTGCAAAAACCATGGCGACCAATGCCTGGAACAATGAGCCGAATGGCGGAACGGTCAACGTGACCGAAGCCTGTTTCTGCAGCGGTACATCGCACAGCTGTACGACGCTCTGCAGCGATAACACTCAACCGCTGTTTTATTACACGGTGACGGCCACTGCCACCCTGGGCGGCAGTATTGTCAGTCAAAGCCAGACGGTCACTGAGACGGTGCGGACAAAGTGAAACGCATGATCGGCAATACTCGGGCTTTCGCCGCTGATTGCCGGGCGACCGCAGCGCCGGAATTCGCCGTCGTTTCGACGGTGTTCCTGACCTTTATCATGGCCATCGCCTATCTCGGATTGATGCTGTTCACCTATGCCGGCGTGCATTGGGCGGTCGAGAATGCCGCGAGGGTTGCCGCGGTGAACACATCGGCCACGAAAACCCAGATTCAAACCGCGATCAACAGCAATCTGACGTCCATAGGCCTGCCGACGGCGACCAGCGTTTCCTACACGACGACAACAACGCCGTTTCAAATCGCGACCGTCACCGCCACTCTGACGCAAAGCTATGTCGTGCCACTGATCTCGACGTTCACCATAACCTACTCGGCGACCACGCAGGTTCCGCAGGCATTCTGAATTAGTGCCGCGCCTTCCGAACTCGAGTTATCTCGATTGGTGCGCGCTATCTGCCGGCAAGTGATTGGCCAATAGCGCCGCCGACTCCGCCGGCGCTGCTGCTGAGCGCACCATCGCCACTTCCACCGCCGCCACCACCGCCTCCGCCGCTACCCGTCGGCGCCGGAGCCGGGCTGCTGGCGGTAGCGGCACCCACATCACCAGGCGCGGGCGCAGCTTCGCAATCAACTGCGGTACAAATCATATTGCTATGCGCGGTTCCGCGCTGGATGGTTACCGGTCGGCCCACCCGCTCCGTGACGATCAGTTGCGCGTTCACCGTCTCCCGGCCGTAATCGTCCACCACCAAAAGATTGGTTGTGCCGAAGGACTTCCCCAAAATGAAATAATGGCGAGCATCTATTTTGGTGATGTCCGCAATCGCGGGATTGGCGAGGTAAAGGGTCTTGGCCGGTTGAGCGAGCGTCAGGGTGATGACGTTGTCCAGCGGAATTTGCACTTCGCCGGCGAGCACCGGGAGTGGAATAAACGCGGCCGCTGCGGTGAGCCGAACCAGGCGTTTGGACACGCGAGCCATGAATCTTCCTCCGATGCTACAGCCACAAAATAGCCTGCGCTGCGTAAATGAAGCGTGAAGCGCCTACAAACCGGATTGCGCCGGTCAGCGCCGCCGCCCGGGGTTTTTGCCATATAGTGCGTATACAGATTAGGTGCCTGTGCGAAGCGAATCAGCGGATTCAGTGCCGGCGGGTCTGTCTGTTGAGCAGCAGCGCCGTCAGACTGAAAACCCGTTCGGCATTTCGCAAGTCATGGTTAACAGAAGGTAACTGCATTCCATGCAATTGCGGTAATACCATTGAATCTAAAGAACAATTTCAGGAATCTGACAGGGCGACCAAGCGTTGAAGTTTAGTCCCCGTTAATGGCTGGTCCCTAGCCTCCTCCCCCGACGCGTGACGGACCGCGCGACGCTCAGGGCATCCAAAGGAGAATCAATTAATGTCCGAATTCATTGCTCGTTTTGTCAAAGACAGCTCCGGCGCCACCGCGATCGAGTATGGTCTGATTGCGGGCCTGATTGCAGTGGTGATCATCACTGCGGTGACCACCGTCGGCACCAATCTGTCGAGCAAGTTCAACACCATCGCGACCGCACTGAAATAAGCCGTCGCACAGCCAGGGGGTACCCGTATGAAAGCGCTTCTCTCACGTTTTTTCAAAGATCGTTCCGGCGCAACGGCGATTGAATATGGCCTGATCGCCGGTCTGATCGCAGTCGTTATCATTGGCGCCGTTACCACCGTCGGAACCAATCTGAACACGGTGTTCGGCAAGATCGGTACATCGTTGGGTTAAGGCCGATGAGCCGCAACGGGCGGCCGTACGTGGCTCCCCGATCATAAGGACGCCACAACGGCCGCCCAGGGCGGCCGTTGCTTTTGGGAATGGCAATGGCAATCTCGATTTTTCTTCTCGGGTTTTTCCCGGCTTTGTTATTGGCGGCCGCCGCCTATGATCTCTGCACCTACACCATTCCCAATCTGCTTCCGGTCGCGCTTTTCTGCCTGTTTGTGGTTTACATGATTGTCCTGTTCGCGGCCGGCGAATCGCTGCCGCTGCGAAATCTGGCGATGCATGCGGGCGCGGCGGCTCTTGCGCTTGGCGCCGGCGCCGCCCTGTTTGCCAAAGGTTGGATCGGCGGTGGGGACGCCAAATTTTTTTCCGCGGTCTGTCTCTGGCTTGGTTTCGGAACCATGGCGGAATACACCCTGGCGGCGTCTCTGGCCGGTGGCGCGCTGACCGTACTGCTGCTGCTGATACGGCGCCTGCCGGTCGCTGCCTTCATCAAGGCGCCATGGGTGCTGCGGCTGGCAGATCCCGAAGCGGGCGTTCCGTATGGCGTTGCGTTGGCGGTCGGTGCCGTGATGGTCCTGCCGTACACGGATTTGTTCCGTCTCGCCGGCCACTAGAAGATTTTATTTCTCCAACGATTCCCGGAATGCCGGATCAGCACTTGCTGCCGGTGCGCGGCGGCACGGCGATTCCTTTGGCGAACACCAGTTCGATGTCGCACCGGTTGGCGTATTCGGTGGCCGCGGCAAGCGCATTGTCGAAGGATGAATACAGCGCTTTGGTCACCACCGCGATCGAAGCCGCGGCTTCTTTGACCACATAGCCGGTGGGCATGTTCTCGACCATCATCCAGTCCTGGTCGTCGGGCGGATCCTGATCCGCGTCCAGATAGTGGAGTCGAAACACGCTGATCACTCCAACAAACTTTAAATCATATGCAAATTAGCCGCGAATACTTTCGCAACGGTAAAGAGCCCGCGGCACACAGACAGATTGTGGGTTTTGAGTGATGTTTGGTAAATCGATTATTGGGCCGCCATCACAGGACCGGCGAGCTGGCGGTTTGGTAAGCCATGGCAGATTTCCACCCCGCGGGCGATGGCTAGACTCCTGTCACCGCCAACCTTCTTTTGCCCAAAATTATGTTGCGCAGCGGTGTCCAGAAGAGTTGCCCGACCGTCTGGAGTTCCCGCATTTCCTCGGCATCGATTCCGAGCACGAGATCGCGGCGGTCGGCTTCGCTCGGCTGGTAAAGCGTGCCTGCCAGGCGATCCCATATTGTCAAACCGAATCCCAAATTCTTCCCGTAATGCTGCGGCTTCGCGCTGTGGTGAATGAGATGTAATGCCGGGCTGTAGAAAATCTCGCGCACGCCGCGCGGGAACATCACCCACACATGGCTGTGGGCAAGGTTGCTGACCAGCACCGTGTGCCACAAAAACAGCAGCAGATTCACCCCGGCAACCTGAAGTTCGGCCACGGGGCCACCGTAAAGATACAGATAAACCGCCGCCGGCAGGCCGATGCAGACAGATATGAACTGCGCTCCGATCAGATCCGCGACGGGATGCACACGCAATGCTGTCAGCGGCGTCAGAACTTCAGCTGAATGATGGACCTTGTGCAGTTCCCACAACCACGCCGAACGATGTTGCCACAGGTGGAAGTAGAAATTGCCAAAGTCGGCCGCAAGAAATCCCGTCACGGTGTACATGACAATCGCACCGATACCGGGTGCCTGCGGGAAAGCAGGCCCGATCACATAAGTGAGCACTGCGGCGCCGCCATGGGCGATTGCCTCGATACTGACCGTTGCGGCGCCGATCCGAAGCGCAAAGATCAGGTGGCTGATAAAAACAAACTTGTAATCGGTGATTGCCGACCGGTGAAAAAATATGCGCGGATCGAAAACCTCGCGAATTGCTGCGGTCAGGGAGCGATGGCCCGGCGCCCGCAACCGGCTGCTGCAGACCAGTAGCGCAATCAAGGCGGAGCACAGGAGATAGAGCCAGTAGAAGGGGCTTTCCGGATCGAAAACGGCGGTTGCCGGCTGAAACAAAACCGACATCAGGCTCGCGAACATCTTGGCTCCGCAGTTCCGGCCCCGGACCCCTAGCGCAATATGGTTGCCATCTGGTTTAGAGCTCACATTTCGCAAGCACGATGGCGTGCGGCGCCCCGCCGGATCAACCAGCGGCGGCAATCTGACGAATTTCGCTCTTTGTACAGAGTTGTACCGATTGGATTAATCCATTTCCAACCAGTTTTGTGTTGTTCTTCTCCCAACTTAGGGAGAGGCCGGGATGAACATCGCCCGAGTGGTGGTTTTGGGTATTGCAGTCATGGCTGCCGGCGGCGCGATCATCATGGTTCGCGCCGGCACGGGGGCAAACAAGGCGCCCAAAGCCGCGGTGGAAGCAACCACGCCCACGGAAGATGTGCTCGTTGCCTCCGCAGATGTCGGGCCGGGGCAGGCACTCGATCCGCAATCGGTGCGATGGCAGGCCTGGCCAAAAACCGGCGTTGCACCGTCGTTCATCATCAAGACCAAACAGCCGGACAGTGCAAAAGCCATCGCCGGCCTGATTGTCAGGTCGCCGCTGGTGAGCGGACAGCCGATCAGCGATTCCAATACCGTGCATGCGGATACGAAAGGCTTTATGGCCGCGACCCTCGGGGACGGCATGCGCGCGATCAGTCTTTCAGTCTCTGACAAGACCGGCGCCGGCGGGTTCATCCTGCCCAATGACCGTGTTGATGTCATTTTGACGCGGGATATGGGCGGCAATGCGAAGAATTTCCAAAGTGAAACCCTGCTCAAGGATGTCCGGGTGCTGGCGATCGATCAGGTGATCCAGCAGGGCAAAGACCAACAAGCCGTCGTCGGTCACACCGCGACGCTGGAACTGACACCAAAGCAGACGGAACTGATGGCGCAAGCCGAGCAGATCGGCGTGATTTCACTCGCGCTCCGCCGCCTCGGCGACAGCGATGGCATGCCGGTCACCGTTGAACGGCCGCGGCCCGTTTTACCGCCAGATCCTGCGCGCATTGCTGCTGCCGCTGCCGCTGCTGCGAACAGTGATGGTGTGCGCATCTACAAAGCCGGCGCGTTGCAGGCCAACACTGGCGGCGGGCCAGGGGGCCGGGCACCGGCCGGCCAGCAGCAAGCTGCGGGCGAACAGCAAGTATCGGCGGCGCCGGGAGCGGGACTGTGATGAGGTTTGCGAAATACGTTCCCGCAGTGTGTGCGCTGATGATCTCGGCGTCTGCCCTGGCGCAAACTGGACCGGCGCCGGTCGATCAGTCGCGCGTCATCCGGATCACCAGTAATTCCGCGGATCCGATGCAGCACGTGACCCTCGCTCTGAATCAGGCGGTGGTGGTCGAACTCGACCGCGATGTACGCGATGTCGTTGTGGCCAATCCGCAGATTGCCGATGCGGTGGTGAAGACCCCGCGCCGGATATTCCTGATGTCGCTGAAAACCGGCCAGACCAACGCTCTGTTTCTCGACGCGCAGGGCGTGCAGATCGCGAATCTGCAAATCTCGGTCGGGTCCGAAGTCGGTGATCTGAACCAGCAAATCACACACCAACTTCCCGGATCCCACATCACTGCGACCGCGCTGGGAGACAACATTGTGCTTTCCGGTACGGCCAGGAGTGTGCAGGACGCGGGCAAGGCGCAATCTATGGCGCAGGGCTTCGCCACTGCGCCCACGAAGGTGATCAATAATATCTCCGTCGACCAGCGGCAGCAGGTCTTGATCCAGGTCCGCGTGTCGGAAATGAGCCGCGCGATCTCAAAACAATTCGGGATCAATGCGCTGGCGGTTGGAAATGCCGGCGGCATTCCGGTCGCGATTCAGACGGACAATCAGTTCAGCCTCGCCGGCCGCGCGCTGTCGAACATGATTGCCTCCGCCGGCGACACCCGCCCTCCGGCCTGTCTTTCGACAGGCGCCCCATGCCCGACGCAAGCCGCCGGTGTGCTTCAAGCGATGGAACAGGTGGGCTTGGTGCATACTCTGGCCGAACCTAACCTCACAGCGATCTCCGGCGAATCGGCGAAATTCCTCGCCGGCGGCGAATTCCCTGTGCCGGTGGCGCGCGACCTGCAGGGAAACATCACGGTGGATTACAAGCCGTTCGGCGTCGGATTGGCATTCACGCCGGTGGTGCTGAGCGCCGGCCGGATTTCGCTTCAGATATCCACGGAAGTGAGTGAACTGACCAATACCGGCGCCCTTACGGTGAGTGGGGGCGCCGGCGCTTCAGCCGGAGCCGGTTTGACGCTGCCGGCGCTTGCCGTGCGCCGGACCGAAACCACGGTGGAACTTCCATCTGGCGGCAGTATCGCCATTGGTGGCCTGATTCAGCAGCAGACCAAACAGAATCTCAACAGTCTGCCGGGCATCAAGGACCTTCCGGTTCTCGGTGCGCTGTTTCGCAGCCGCGATTTCCAAAGCGACGAGACCGAACTTGTGGTGATGGTCACGGCCTATCTGGTGAATCCAGTCGCACCAAAGATGCTGGCCGGCCCCGA
This sequence comes from uncultured Bordetella sp., assembly GCA_964446945.1. Classification (GTDB taxonomy): domain Bacteria; phylum Pseudomonadota; class Alphaproteobacteria; order Micropepsales; family Micropepsaceae; genus CAIYRG01. The sequence continues at coordinate 443,490 of CAYUQO010000002.1, read as the reverse complement.
CGATGGCTTCGCGACGCCAACCGATATCGAAACGATCGTGCAGGGCCACTTGAACGCCATTTACCCCAATCAGACGAAACCAAGCACTGCACTCGATGCCAGGACGCTTGGCTACATTATCCAATGAGGAACAGAAAAATGCGGACAGTGAGATCTTTGCTGCAGGCGGGTGCGACCATGGGCGGGCTGGTTCTGATCGCCTGCGCACATCCGGTCGCCGGGCCGCAAGACTCGCTGTCGCCGCAACAGCGTTTTCCGATTTCGTTTGAACCCCAGATGCAGGTTTATCGGCTGGCATATGACTCCCGCGACGAGTCCGATCCGGTGTTCGACCGCCAGCTCTATGCCATCGGGCGCGATTACATTGAGAACGGCGCCGGTTCGATTTCGATTTCCGCGGCGGCCGACAATGCAAGTGCTGCGGAACGCATTGCTGTAGAGCTTTCGGATTTGGGCGTTCCGCGCAACCGGATCGCTGTCGTGCCTCCCGGCAGTGCCGATGTTCCGAATACGGTGGCAATCGGTTTTATCCGCTACCGCGCGGTTTCGCCTGTCTGCGGCAATTGGTCGGCAAACCTCGCTATCACCTATGACAATCGCCAGTCACCGAATTTCGGCTGCGCAGTGCAGCACGACATAGCCGCGATGATTGCAGATCCGCGCGATTTGGCCACGCCAAAAGCCGAAGACACGGAGGACGTCGATCGGCGCCTGACGATACTCGGCAATTACGAGAAGGGTGAGCCTACCGGAGCAAAGAAATCGAGAGGCCCGGCAGAAGAGTCCGGTGCGGTGACGAGCATCGGCAATGGCAGCGGCGGCGGAATGTAATTACCAGCGAGGTTTTTGACTATGGCACGGAGCAATCTTGCCGAGGTTTACGACGGAACGGCCGAACCCGAGGTTTCGGGGTTGGAATACCCCATTCCACGCATTTCGATCGCCGCTTTCTGTGACGGAGCGGACTTGACCTCGGCGGTGCAAAGCGCGGCTGGGGACCGGCGCCTTTCCCGGGCCCACGTCGAGATTCACAAGGGCGGCGCGCGCGACGCGGCGCAACACTTCGCGCAAAATCCCACACCGGATCTGCTGATCATTGAGAGTCTGAGCGCCGCCGATGGTGTCCTTTCGGAACTGGATGAGCTGGCGCAGGTCTGCGACGAGAAGACCAAGGCGATTGTTATCGGGCGCAGTAATGACGTGCAGCTATACCGGCAATTGATCCGCAGCGGCATTTCCGAATATCTGGTGGCGCCGATCGCGCCGCTGCAGCTGATCGAAGCCATTTCCGGCCTTTACGCCGACAGGGCTTCGGCGCCGCGCGGCAAGCTCGTGGTGTTTGCCGGGGCGCGCGGCGGCGCAGGCTCCTCGACGCTGGCGCATAATTTCGCCTGGTCGGTCGCGAATGGCCTGAGGATCCGCACTGCCATCATCGACCTCGATCTCGCCTTTGGCACGGTCGGACTCAATTTCAATCAGGAGCCCTCGCCCGGCGTTGCGGAAGCGCTGTCGGCGCCAGAGCGGATCGACGAAGTGCTGCTGGAACGCCTGTTTGTCAAATGCGGCGAGCACCTGTCATTGCTGACGGCGCCTGCCTCACTGGAACAGGACCACCATTTCGACTCCGATGCGATCGAAACGCTGATCGACAGAGCGCGCGCCATGGCGCCCTGTGTGGTCGTCGATCTGCCGCATGTGTGGAACGCGTGGACGCGCAATATCCTGTTTCACGCGGATGAGGTGGTGATCGTTGCAACCCCGGATCTCGCTACGCTGCGCAATTGCAAAAGCCTGGTGCAGCTGACGAAGTCACGGCGCGCGAATGATTCGCCGCCGAAAGTCATCATCAACCAGGTCGGTGTACCGAAACGCAAAGAAGTCCCACTCAAGGATTTCGGCGACACTATCGGCCAGCAGCCGGATCTTGTGCTCAATTTCGATCCGCCGCTGTTTGGCCTCGCCGCCAATAACGGACAGATGCTCGGCGAAGTTCAGCCGAAGAGCCGGGCAGCGGAATCCCTGGGCGAACTCGCAAGGAGCGTCACCGGGCGGCAGGCGAAACCTGCCGCGAAGAACAGCGGGTTTTCACTTCCCTTTCTCGGGCTGAAATCAGGATAATTCAATGTTCGGCAAGCGGTCTGCAGCGAATCCAGGATTGCACCTGGCCGTGACCGGTCCGGGACCCGAGCGCGGGCCGTCCCCCAACTCTGAAGCGTCTGCCGCGGCAGCAAAGCCGGCGGCGATCAAACCCGCGGCAGTGGGGACGGCGGCCGATCCGGTGCCCGCCCCCGCTGCGGTGGCGCCCGCCGTGGTCAACCCGGCGGCGTCTGGTGCACTTGCCAGCAAAACGAACTCCTCCGTTGGCAAGCCGGCGGGTGTCGCCCAGGCCGTGATGCAGGAACGCGATACCAACCGCGACGAAGTCAAGGCGACGGTGTTCAACGCGCTGATCGATGCGATCGATCTGTCGCGGCTGGCGGCGCTCGATCCGGCATCGGGCCGCGAGGAAATCCGCGAGATTGTCAATGAAATCGTCACCCTGAAAAACATGGCAATGTCGGTTGCCGAGCAGGAACAGCTCATCACCGACATATGCAATGACGTGCTCGGCTATGGTCCGCTGGAGCCATTGCTGGCGCGCGACGATATCGCCGATATCATGGTGAACGGCGCGTCCCGGGTTTTTATTGAAGTCGGCGGCAAGGTGCAGCTGACGAATGTCCGCTTTCGCGACAATGCGCAGCTGCTCAACATCTGCCAGCGGATTGTCAGCCAGGTCGGCCGTCGCGTCGACGAGAGCTCGCCAATCTGCGACGCGCGTCTGATGGATGGTTCGCGCGTAAATGTGATTGTCCCGCCACTGGCGCTGGACGGACCGACACTGACGATCCGCAAATTCCGCAAGGATAAGCTGAAACTTACGGATCTGGTCCGGTTTGGATCGATCACCCCGGAAGGGGCCCGCTTGCTCGCGGTGATCGGGCGCGCACGATGCAATGTCATTGTTTCGGGTGGTACCGGCTCGGGTAAGACGACGCTGCTGAATTGCCTCACCGCTCACATCGACGAGGACGAGCGGGTGATCACCTGCGAGGACGCCGCCGAACTGCAATTGCAGCAGCCGCATGTCGTGCGGCTCGAAACGCGGCCAGCTAATGTCGAAGGACATGGCCAGATCACCATGCGCGACCTGGTGAAAAACTGCCTGCGTATGCGGCCGGAGCGCATCATCGTGGGCGAGGTGCGCGGCCCGGAAGCATTCGACCTGCTCCAGGCGATGAACACTGGTCACGACGGATCCATGGGCACCATCCATGCCAACTCGCCGCGCGAGTGCTTATCGCGTCTGGAATCGCTCATCACCATGGGCGGCTTCAGTCTTCCATCCAAGACGATTCGCGAGATGATCGTGGGCTCGATCGATGTGGTCGTGCAGGCGGAACGTCTGCGCGACGGCTCCCGGCGTATCACCAGCATTACCGAAGTGGTTGGTGCCGAGGGCGACGTCATCACGACCCAGGATTTGCTGATCTATCAGATGGACGGCGAAGACGAGAACGGGAAAATCCGTGGCGCTCATGTGGGCACCGGAATCGTGCGGCCTGTGATGTGGGACCGCGCCCGCTATTTCGGGTTGGAGCGGGAGCTCGCGGAAGCACTCGACAGGGCACAGCCGAACAAATGAATGAAGCGGCTCTGATGGACAGCAAGTTCAAGACGGTTGGCCCAGGAATTGGATTATGAGCTATCTTGCGGGCGCTCTGCTGATCATCGCGCTGTGCGCGATCGCCTTTACCTTTACGGGATCCGATAGCGGCCGCGGCAACAAGCGGTTGGCCGCAATCCGAAGCCAGACCGGCGGCTCCGGAGCGCTGGATCCGGAACGCCGTCAGCGCCGGGCTGTCGAAGATGCGCGCGAAGCGACGGAAAAAAAGAAAGGCGCCGATCTTGAGCGGCGCATCGAGCGGGCGGGTCTGTCGATTACCGTCAAGAACTACTGGATCGCTTCAGCAATATCGGGAGTGATCTCCGGAATCGTTTCTCTGCTGTTTGTGCCATCGATCATCGCGTTTGTCCTTGCAGGCTTCGCCGGCGGCCTTGGCTTGCCGCGATGGGTGCTGAACTTCCTGACCAAGCGCCGCGAACTGGCGTTCACGCGGGAATTCGCGCCGGCCATGGATGCGATTGTCCGCAGCGTCAAATCGGGACTGCCGGTGATCGAAGCGCTGAAGCTGGTCGCGAACGAGATTCCGCAACCGGTTGCGGGCGAATTCCAGCGTCTGACGGACAGTCTGAAGCTGGGACTCACCATGGAGCAGGGAATCCGGCGCATGTATCAACGCATGCCGACTCCGGAGGTGAATTTCTTCGGCATTGTGATGTCGATGCAGTCGAAATCCGGCGGCAATCTGTCGGAAGCGCTCGGTAATCTTGCGGGTGTCCTGCGCGACCGCAAACGGCTGAAAGACAAAATCCGCGCGATGTCGTCCGAAGCGAAATCAGGCGCCATCATCATCGGCTGCATGCCGCCAGGGGTCATGGCAATGGTCTACGTCACCACACCCGCTTACATGGCGCCGATGTTTCACACTGAAATCGGCAATGCGCTGCTGCTCATGTGCGCGCTCTGGATGGGCCTCGGGGTCATGATCATGAAAAAAATGATCGCGATGAAGTTCTGACGCCATGGATTATATTCATCTCCTCTTCGAGCCCGAAGTCGTCGTGACAGCGCTCGCGGCGATTGCGTCCTTCGCGACGATCCTGACGCTCGGCCTGCCCTATATGAGCCCGGACCGCCTCGGTCCGCGAATGAAGGCCGTCGCCGAGCGGCGGGCAGACCTGCGCCAGCAACATTTTGATTCGATTTCCCGGGGACCGCGTGCGGGCCAGACTCACTCGAAGCAAGTCAGCTTCATGCGCCAGTTTCTGGATGTCCTGCAACTCGAACGATTTGTCGCTTCAGAGGGCATGAAGGAGAAGCTCGCCCGCGCCGGTTTTCGCGGTTCAGGACCGCTCATCACCTTTATGTTCTTCCGCATCGCCGGCCCTCCACTGATGTTTGCCGCTGTACTTCTCTGGATGTTCGGGACCCCCAATCTGACTTGGCCCCTGAACGTCAAAATTCTGGTCACAGCTGGTTCCGCGCTCCTCGGCTATTATCTGCCGGATCTTTATGTCAGCAATCGCATGCAGGCGCGGCGCGCATCGATCATGCGCGCTTTTCCCGATGCTCTCGACCTGCTGCTGATTTGCGTCGAGTCGGGCATGTCGATCGAAGCCGCGTTCGCCAGGGTCGGGCAGGAAATTGGTGTTCAGTCGGTGGAACTCGCGGAAGAACTGGCGCTGACCACCGCGGAGTTGTCCTATTTGCCAAACCGCCGGCAGGCATTCCAGAACCTGGCAGATCGCTCCGGGCACCCCGGGGTCAAGGCGGTCACGGCAGCGCTGATTCAATCGGAGAAATATGGAACGCCGCTGGGCCAGGCGCTGAGAGTGGCGGCACAGGAAAACCGTCAAATGCGCATGTCGGAAGCTGAGCGCAAGGCAGCAGCACTGCCGTCAAAGCTGACGGCGCCGATGATCATATTCTTCCTGCCCTGTCTGTTCGTCGTGATTCTTGGCGGGGCGATGCTGAAGATCTTCGGCTACGTGAAGTAAGGCGCGACGCCAACCAGAGCAGCTTGTCGTCAGAATAAACATTCACGCGGAGACGCGGAGATCGCAGAGATATTGGTGACGTGCTGTGCAGCGGATCTGCTTCGCTGTCGCGCACTCAAGCGCTCCGCGTTCTCCGCGGCTCCGCGTGGGATGATTTTTGCTTTCCGTGAGACCGGCTTACAGCGCCTGGCCGGTCTGATCGCAGCCGGACTGGATGCAACGGCACGAGCCACCGCACTGCTCGACATATTCAGAAACCAACTGGTGCAGCGACTTGCGCAGGAGGAATTGCGGTGTGGTGCCCTTTTTGACCGCCAGCAAACCGAGAATCTCGAATTCTTTCGCCGAAAGCTGCAGCACCATCCGGCGCGGCAATGCCGGCGCCTCGGCCGTTGGTCCTGGAGCGGGCAACTCGCGCCGCTCGGTTTGAGGCGGAGGTCCCGCAGGAGTTGCCGGGTCGACTGGAGCCGAGGCAACCCGCTGCGCGAAGGGGAATATCTCCGACGGGGTCATCGGTGACGGTTTGGCCTCGCCTTTTCGAACGAGAAGGCCGGCAGTCAGACTTGCGAAATTACCACCGCTCACTTGTGCTATCCCGTTTAAGCGGCGCTGTGGCGGCGGCCGAACGCCCTTGCGCCGGGCAACGCCCCGGGCGCGGGACGGCCGAAATGTGGGGATGCCTGCCCAGGCCTCTGCTGTTGCAACTCGCCATTGGGATGATCCCCGGCCCGACCAACCATCCTGTCCGTATCATTAGCGGTGCTTTCGTTCATGCGCTGAGCCGGGAGGACCGTGCTGAATGATTCGCTGGCGCCGACCGGTAATTCGACGCCGCCGGCCTCAGGCGATTCTTCGCTCTCCGGCCCGACGCCGCCCGTGACTCCGGCCAGCGGAAATTGCGGCGGCTGGAATTCCGGCAGCAAGCTTGCGTCCTTTACCAGACGCGCCAGCCGGCCCTGAATATAGGCCCAAAGATCAGCCACTTCTTTCGACGATGCCGATTTTGGAACGGCTTCACCGACGGTGCGGCCATCGATCATGCTGGCTGCGAAATCAACCCTGTGGTGAAGATTCACCGGCGCAACGACGCCATGCTGCGACAGGGCAACTGCGGCCTCTCCGGTGATCCGTGCACGCTGCGTTGCCCCATTGATGACGAAGATCAGCGGCTTGCCGAAACGCTCCGCCATGTCGACAGTGGCAGCCACCGCGCGAAGATCGTGCGGGCTCGGCCGGGTCGGCACAATTACGAGGTCGGCGTGCTCGATCACCATCATGATGGATTCGGAAATGGCGGGCGGCGTGTCGATGATCGCAATCCGTGTCCCCGCGCGCTCCAGTTCGCCGAGCGCAGCTTCCAGTTCGAAGGGTCCGATTTTGGCAAAACTCGGAGTGCTCGCCGCACGCGCATTCCACCATTGCGACAGAGAACCCTGCGGATCGGTATCAACCAGAGTGACCGGACCTGCGCCCGCCCTCTCCGCCTCAACCGCAAGATGCCCTGAGAGCGTGGTCTTGCCCGATCCACCTTTCTGGGACGCCATCGCGATGACAATCATGGGCGGTTCCTATGTTTCGGCCAATGCCGAATCTATCGCCACAGCGGTTTCATCTTCGTAAACAGCTGATAAATCCGCCGCGCAGCGCGCCGCCTTTTCCACCGCGCTGTCGCGAACGCTTTTCAACATCGTCACGCCAGGTGCAGCGGCAAACACCGCTCACGGTGGTCCGTGTACGGTAAGATGCTTTGGCCGAGCTTCAAATAGCAGGCGTTTTCACCTTTGGGGCGGGGGAACTATCCTGCGGCATTACTCAAAATTAACGCCATCAGATGCATGATCTACCCCGGTCTCGTTCTGGATAAGTCAATATGAACAATATGTTCCCGACCGGAGCGGGCAGCCGCGCGGGGATCGATGTAACCATCGTCATGCCGTGCCTGAACGAAGCGGAATGGCTACCACATTGCATCGCCAATGCGCGCGCAGCGCTTGGCATGATGCACCGTGATCTGGGTCTTACGGGCGAAATTCTCGTTGCCGACAATGGAAGCGAGGATGGCAGCCAACAGGTTGCCCGCGTTTTGGGCGCACGGGTTGTCGGCGTCGCAGAGCGAGGATACGGCGCCGCGCTGCTGGCGGGAATGCGATCCGCTCACGGAACATATTTCGTTATGGGGGATGCCGATGGCTCTTATGATTTCCGCGAGTCGGTCACCATGGTGCGCGAACTCGTGAAGGGGGGCGATCTTTGTGTCGGCTCCCGATTTAAGGGGCGCATCGAACCCGGGGCGATGCCGTGGAAGAACCGCTACCTTGGGAATCCTGTTCTGACATTCATCCTCAATCTCTTTTTTCGGACCGGCGTGAGCGACGCGCATTGTGGCTTGCGTGCCCTCACCAGGTCCTGCTTCGAAGACCTGAATCTGACTGGGCGCGGCATGGAGTTCGCCAGTGAGATGATTATCAAGGCCGCGTTGCAGAAGAAAAAAATCATCGAGGTGCCGGCAACGCTGTCACGCGATTTACGCAATCGGCCACCGCATTTGCGGCCATGGCAGGACGGCTGGCGTCACCTGCGGTATTTATTGATGCTCAGTCCGTGGGCCTTCGCGGCTCTTGCTGGAGCGGCGACTGCACTCGCGCTGACAATTTGGGCAGTTGCCGCACTTAACACCCTGATAGGGACCGCGTCGGTATCGCCGATTGGAAATTATTGGGTAATCCTCGCCGGCGCGCTTCTCGGGCTCGGTCATACAGCCCTCCTGCTCTCACTGGCAATCCATCTTTACGGCCGTGGCCGCGGTTATCGCCGCGCTTCGCCGTGGGAGATGAGACTCTCAAAATGGATGTCTCTCGAGGCTATGCTCATCGGCGGCGCGACACTGTTTTCGGCAGGCGTGGTCATACTCGTCTTTGTGTTGTCGTACTGGGCGAGGCACCATTTCACTGCGATCTCCAATATGCTTCCTGCGGTCGTCGGGACGACGCTGATGGTGGTCGGCGCGCAAAATGCCCTCGGCGGTTTCTTGCTGGCGGTCATCAATGGGAACGAGGCCGAGTATCTAACGGAAAAGCCGCAAAGCAAGTCCGCTCCCATGCGTCGGGCTATTGCGGCGCTCGCTACGGATCGGCGTCATGCCATCGCCGATTAAAGTTGCCGTCGTTGGATGCGGCTGGGTGGCTCAAAACCGGCACCTGCCGGTCATGGCGAGTAGCGACCTTTTTGACGTCGTGGGAGTCATTGATCGCCGGCCGGACCACGCCCGCGAGATCGCCAAAAAGCGCGGGCTTCGCCGCTATGCTGAGGCCACATCGCTGTCCGAGGTCCGATGGATGGACGAGATCGATGCCGTCACCGTTGCGACTGCGCCGACAGCACATTTCGCGTTTATCAAGGAGGCGCTCGCCCTCGGCAAGCATGTGCTGACCGAAAAGCCTTTCGTCATGAGTGTGACAGAAGGCGAATACCTGGTGCAGGCAGCTGAGCGCGTCGAGCGGAACCTGGCTATCGTCCACAATTTTCAATTTGCACGTTCGTCGAAACGCCTTCTCGACGATATTCGCAGCGGCGCGCTCGGTGAGGTGAGAGGGATTGAAGCGGTGCAACTTGGCAATCCGTTGCGCCGGCTACCGGAATGGTACGACGAACTGCCGCTCGGGCTTTTCTACGACGAAAGCCCTCATCTGCTCTATTTGGCGCGCGCTGTCGCCGGGCCGTTGCGATTGGTCCGTGCCGTCTGCATCAAAAGCCGGGCGGGCTTTCGAACACCTGCCCGTATCGATGCCTGGTTGGATTGCGCCGCCGGCTACCCGGTCCATCTCGCGTGCAATTTCGAAAGCCCGATCAGCGAATGGCATCTGATGGTGTTTGGGGCCAAGCGCCTCGGCGTGGTTGATCTCTTCCGGGACATCTACCTCTCGCTGCCGAACGACGGATCACACGACACGCGACGTGTGCTGACGACCAGCCTCGTAGCCACGTATCAGCATTGGAGCCAGCATCTGACCAGCGGGCTTCGTCATCTGCGGGGCAAGCTCTTCTATGGCAATACTGAGGTTTTTGACCGGTTCGGCGCGGCGATTGGCGGCAACCGCACAGCTCTTGGCCCCATCAGTTCGGATTGCGCGCTAGACGGACTCAAGCTCCAGCACGCCATCATCGAAGCCTGCGAAGAAATTCGACCCGGATGACTGACGTGCCCTCAATCGAATCGGTGCAGCGCCTCCCCTCTGATAAGGGAGCGATGCTGGTCTTCCAACGGTGGTGGGTGCCGTCGTCAATGCAAATCCGCTACCTCGGCGTCGCGGTAATTTGCGCGATCGTCAACAACATGCTGCTCGTCGCTCTTGTAAAGTCGGGATTCCATTATTTTGTTGCTATATGGTTTGCCTACATTCCGATGGTCGTGTTCGGTTATTTCTTACAGGTAAGCATGACCTTCCGGACGCGACCGGCCTTAGCCTCGTTCGGGCGCTATAACGTGGCCATGCTCGCCAATTATCCGCTTTGGATCGCCAGCCTTTTCGTGCTGATCGACTTGTTCAAAATGCCGATCGCCATCGCGGCATTTCTTGGGACGGCCATCACATTCATCGGAAACTATTTGGCGACCCATTGGGCTATTTTACGTTCGGTGCGGACCGCGTTTCGCTGCTCGAGCACCCTGGAGAAACGACCGGTGGACCGAAATCTTCTCGTGCAGTTCCTGTCCGTTTATGCGTTTCAACCTGCCACTGCGTTCTGGCGTGCCGTTGAAGTCCCAGCGCTCATTGATCTTGGAATTCCCATGGGCCGCGGCCTCGATATTGGCTGCGGCGACGGCAAACTGACCGCCGTGCTTCTACGCAACATCGGCAAGCGCGAACTGGTTGGAGTCGATCCAGACCCGGAAGAAGCCGCCGAGGCCGCGAGACGAAATATCTACGCGTCAGTTCATGCCTGCGACGCCAGCCAAATTCCGGAAGCTGATGCCGCGTTCGACTTCGCCATCGCCAACAGCGTGCTGGAGCATATTCCTGACCTCGAGTCTGTGCTGGCCGAAACCGCGCGCGTGGTCCGCCCGAACGGGCTGTTCTTCCTGACCGTCCCCCACATCGGTTTTCATGCTCAATTACGCGGGCCGCTGCTCGGGGGGATCACCCGGGAGGAGTACGAAACGCGCCTGGACAGGCGGCTTGCGCACCTCCGTTACCCGAGCGCGGCGGAATGGAGAGCTGCGCTTGATCGGCACGGCTTCACGACCGAAACGGTCGAATATTACCTCGATCAGTCCCAGGTCAGGCGCTGGGAAACGGTATCGCGTCTTACCGCCGGCGCGCTTAGCTCCGTATGCGGAGGACAGCACCCGATTGTCCTCCAGCGACGTCTTGGACTTCGGCAAATCCAAAACAGCCGCACCCTTCCGGCTTTCGTCGCTTCACCGCTGGCAACGGTCTTGATGTTCGGACTTGAGAGCGGCCGGATCGACTTGACGGAACTCACAACAGGCTGTGTCGCGATCCGCTGCCGTCGGCGGGCAAACCTCCTGTGAGCAGGACAGGTTATGGCCGCGATTAGAGTGCTGATGCTGTCGCACTATTTCGAGCGGCATCGCGGCGGGATCGAAATCGTCGCCCATGCGCTCACACGGCAACTCATGTCTTCGGGTTTTGCGGTAAGCTGGCTCGCCACCGGCGACACGGGCACTTGCGAGGGCGGTGGCGAAGTCCGGCGGCGTGCTCTCGCCGCATCCAACATCTGCGAAACACTGCTCAAGCTTCCCTACCCCCTTCTTTATCCCTCCGCCTGGCATGCGTTGTGGGCCGAAGCCAAAACGGCCGACGTCATTGTCATCCATGATGCGATTTACATGACCAGCATTTTCGGCTGGCTTGTCGCCCGCGCCCACAGCAAGCCCGTTATTGTTGTGCAACATATCGGCGTCGTTCCATACCGGAATCCGATTCTTCGGTTTCTCATGGCGCTGGGAAACCGGCTGATCGCCTCTCCCATTCTCCGCCGCGCGGATCGCGTCGTGTTCATTAGCCAGACGACGGCCAAATTCTTTGATGCCATTCGGCTGCGGCGTGAAACCAGCATGATTTTCAACGGTGTCGATACAGAAGTCTTCCGGCCTCCAATCGACAGGAAGGAAATCGCGGAAGCGCGCGCCGGTCTGGACCTGCCGGCCGAGGCTACGATCGCGCTGTTTGTCGGAAGATTTGTCGAAAAAAAGGGGTTGGCGGTTTTGGAGCGGATGGCACGCGCCAATCCAGCCATCCTTTTCGTGTTCGCCGGATGGGGGGCAATCGATCCTGCAAGTTGGCAGCTGGCGAATGTGCGTGTCTACCGCTCTCTCTCCGGCACTTCGCTCGCGCCGCTGTACCGGGCGAGCGACGTCGTTCTTCTTCCGAGCGTCGGCGAAGGTTTTCCGCTCGTCATACAAGAGGCAATGGCCTGCGGGCTGCCGGTCGTTTGCGGCACAGATACGGCGCAGGCGGACCCGGCTGCGGCGCCTTTTCTGCGGGGTATTTCCGTCGATCTGAATAATCCTGAACGGACGGCTCAACTGTTCGCGCAAGAAGTGCTGCAGCTCCTGCGGAATTCGAAGTCCGAGACCGACCGTCAAACGCGTTGGAATTTTGCACGGGAGCATTACTCCTGGAGTAGTGCAGCGGCTGCCTATTCAGGGCTGTTGCGGGGCTGCCTGGATCAGTCCGCCGGCAAAATAGCGACTTGCCATGTAGTCAGCCGCTGACCCGCGAACCGCATCAGGAGATCTGCAGCTTGGCGCAATCAGGCGTTGGTCATCGAAGCAGACGTTTGCTCGACCATGTGACTGCGCCCATTCACGCGTGGTGTCGGCCGGCACCACGCGACCTGCGGGTCGCCACAGCCGTCTGTGTCGTGGCGATCGTCGTCTGCACCTTGAGCGCATATGCCTTTGCGACCGGCGTAGATTTGCAGTGGCGCAGGGGCAACTTCGTTTGGCTCGCACCTTATTTCTTCCTGACGCAGGATGCCTTCTGGCTGATCATTATCGGGCTTCTGCTGGGCGCATTCGCGCTCATGAGCATTCCTGGCGTGCGTATTCCGGCGCTGGCGTCGGCTTTCGGTCGACCGCGGCTGGTTCTCGCGATTACCTCGGCGGCCGTGCTGGTTTGCGGGCTCGCCGGAACCTTCGCCGTCTTTCACGGCTATCGTTTGACGCCTGATGAAAATCTGGCCGAGTTCGACGCGACGATCTTGCGCGCCGGGATGCCGCTCGCGCCGATTGCCGGGGAGTGGCAGCGATTCGCCACCGCACTGACTCCACGTTTTGTCATGCACGTTGCCGATGGCGGTTACTGGATATCGCTGTACCTTCCTGTAAACGCCCTTTTCCGCGCGCTCGTCGGACGCGTAGCCGACCCGGCCTGGACCAGCCCGCTTCTGGCGGCACTTGCTGTTGTTTCAATCTTTGGTGTTGCGCGGCGGCTATGGGCGGACCGCCCTGATGCTGCATTGGTGAGCGCCATATTGCTGGCGACGTCATCGCAGGTGCTTGTTACTGCCATGACCAGCTACGCAATGACTGCGCACCTGGCGCTGAATTTGGCCTGGCTGTGGTTTTTTTTGCGGGATGACAAGATCGGCCACGCTGGAGCGATTGGCGCCGGATTTTTGGCCACCGGCGTGCACCAGCTGATTTTTCATCCGTTGTTTGTAATGCCGTTCATCTTGGGACTAATGGAGGAGCGGCGATGGCGGCTGTTTCTCGTCTATGCTGTCAGCTACTCTATCATCTGTTTGTTTTGGATGGATTACTGGCAGCTTGTTCTGGATTGGAAGGGCCTGCCGCCGCCACTTCCGACCGGTTCCGGCATCACGTTCTTCTGGCGCCGCGTGGTGGCGACGATATCGAGCTTCGACTGGACCAGCGCCGGTTTGATGCTGATGAATGTGTTGCGGCTAGCGGCTTGGCAAAATCCGATCCTGCTGCCGCTGGCCCTGGTCGGCTGTCGACTGGCGTGGCGGGAAGAACCGATTGTTCGATATCTGACCGCGGGCGTCATCTTCTCACTCATTGCCATGTTCGTCGTCTTGGCGAATCAGGGGCCCGGCTGGGGGTATCGCTATCTGCATGGCCTGATGGGAAATTTGGTCTTGCTGGCCGCTTATGGCTGGATCGCGCTGTCAAAACGGGTCACCACCGAGGAGATGTCCAGTGTGCGCACTATCTTCGCGGCCGCCACCGTCATTGCGGCACTGGTCCTGCTGCCGGCGCATGCGAAAGAAGCGCATGATTTTGTGCAGCCTTACGCGAACGCCTATGCTGCTATTTCGCACGCCCCGACCGACCTGGTTATTGTCGACAAGTCGGGATTACTGCAAGCCGAAGATTTGATTCGCAACGATGCTTTTCTGCGCAACAAGCCCAAGGTCCTGGATCTCAGCGAGCTTGACGAAGATGAACTCAAATTTCTTTGCGCGCGCTACAGTATTGCGGTGTTTGATCGCCAGCAGGGGCTCGCGTTCGGCATCCTGCCGAATGACGCGCAGTACGAGAGCGTTGCCGGAAAGCTGCAGCGCATGTGGACAGCGATGACACGCATTTCATGCGGTGACCGGAGATTGCTCACGCCCCAAGGCGCGCTGCATCGAGCGCACACGCTCGCCCGTAAACACTGGCCGCGATCCACCTCAGTTCGCGATGCATTATTGCGCAGCGATCGGCTCCGCCCGTTTGAACACGGAGGCGAATGGCTGGGGTACGGAACGCAGCAAGGCGCGAAAGATCAGTAAGACGGCAGCAAAGAGCGTAAGCCCCGCCAGCGCCCAGGGCACCATATCGGGCGGCACCACGCCGTCCACTGTCGCGTCGAGCGGAGACTTGCGTGCGTGCAAGAGCAATGAGTCTACCAGGCCGAAGCCGGAGCTGAACGCGATCAGGCCATAAATCCCGAGACGCTCGCGGGTGCTCGCGAACTGGATAATGTCGTCATGCAGCAGCGCCAGCCCCATGGCGAAAATCGGCAAGTCGTAATCATACACATAGGGGCTGACGAGCAGGGAGGCCATGGCCGTCACTCCGAGCGCCTGGCGCGGCGCGAGACGGCGGTTCGCCCAAACGACCGCAGCAAGTGCGGAACAGGCGGCGAGCAACTGGATCGCCATGGCGAGTGCAGCCGGCAAGCCGAATGCGCGAATCGCGGCATACAGCGAAACCATGCGAAACAGCGGATAATAACCCCCGGAAAGGAATATCCCGGCTTCATGGATACCGCGGTAGAAGGCGGGCCAGATGCCGAAGCCGAGAAGCGCCGTCACAACAACGATGCTCACCAGCACGGTTGCGGCCGCGATGGAAGCCGCGCCCCAACGCCGGTTGACAAAAGCATAGAGCGCGAAAGCGACTGCAAGATGCGGCTTGATGATCATCAATCCCAGCGGCAGTCCAGCGACGGCACGGCGATTGGCAAAGGCGAGACACGAGAGCCCGATAAAGGTCCCGGTGATAAATCCGTTTTGGCCGCAGCGGATGGTGATGAGCATTGCCGGGAAGGTGATGATCAGCACAGGGACGAAACTGTTGCCGGCAATGCGTTTGAGGACGGCGAGATATGCGCCGAGAGAGGCGCCGGTAAAGACCAGATAAGCCAGACCCAGCGGCAAGAACGCCAGCGGCGCGAGCAGCAGGACGAATTGCGGCGGGTAGGTCCAAGGCAGAAAGCCTTCCAGGCCCGTAAGCGATTGCTGAAATGCGAATAGATCCGGGAGGTGGTAGGCGTTATTGACTTTGCCCAGCCAGAGCATCCGCGCGACGAGGTGAAAGTCGTCGAAATCAACAAAAGCACGCTCCTGCAGCGACTTCGTCCAGCCCGAGAACTGGGCTGCCGAGAACAGCAGGGTTGTGACCAAGCAGGTGAGGAGGACGCGGGTATAAAGCTTGCGCTTTTCCATCGAGTACTTTGCGATTTCGATGGTTTCGACCAGTCCCATCCCCGGAATCTCCACGGTAGCGGAAGGGGCCCTTTAACAGGACACCGTTACGCAACCGTTACGGCCGCAGATTAGGCTTCCGTCAACACTGCATTAAGGCGCGGACATTACTGTCCGCTCGGTTGGCGTTTGAGCGCCGGATGGGAGCAGCCCAGGCCGGAGCGCAACAGGAGGGCGGTTCCACTGTCACCGCACGCGGTACGGCGGCTTTTAGGCGAATCATGCAGCAGGGAAGAGACAGAAGCGCGGTAACCGCACTCACAGCTCCGGGCGCTGCCATGGAGCGCAACGCTGGGGTAGGGCGACGCGGCTCGATTTTCGAAGATCCGCTGCGGCAGACGTTGGGCGAAGGCAGCGCCGCGCGACGGCGCGCGGTTGCGGAGCAGACACGTCCGCTCGTCGTCGACGTGGACGGTACCCTGATCAGGTCCGACCTGCTGATTGAAAGCTTCCTCGATTTGCTATCGCGCCGGCCTTTTCAGGCACTGGCGGCGCTGCCAAGGCTCGCTTCCGGGAAAGCCGCCTTGAAGGGCGCGCTCGCCGCCGGGTCGGAACTGGACTGCACGACGCTTCCATTCAATTCCGAGGTCGTCGAACTCATGCACAGCGCGAAATCCGCTGGGCGGCCGGTTTATCTCGCCTCGGCATCGGATCACTTGCTGGTCGAACGTGTCGCTTCGGCGGTCGGATTGATCGACGGAATATTCGCGTCGGACGGGGCGACGAATCTGTCGGGTTCGCGCAAACGCGTGGCGCTGGTTGAGGCGTTCGGCAAAGGCGGCTTCGATTATGCCGGCAATTCGCGGGCGGACATTCCGGTATGGGAAGCAGCGCAGGGCGTCATCGTCGTGGGGGCGAGCCGCCGGCTGAAATCCAGCACAGCCGAACGATTTGCCCAAGCGCATTATCTGGATTCGCCAGGATTGTCGGCGGCGCCGCTGGTGCGGTCGCTCCGGGTGCACCAATGGCTGAAGAATCTTTTGATCTTTGCGCCGGCCATTGCGGGGCATCAGTTTTCTGCCGCGCTGCTCGGACCACTGCTGCTGTTGTTCCTTTGCTTCAGCCTGCTCGCGTCCAGCGCCTATGTGACGAATGATCTGCTGGATCTGGCAAGCGACCGCAGTCATGCGCGCAAACGCAATCGGCCGCTGGCGTCGGGGCGATTGCCGCTGCCCGTCGCGCTTGCGTTGGCGCCGCTTCTGCTGCTGCTTGCGGCCGTGATTGCGCCCGCCGTGCTGCCGGCGCGCGTCGTCGGTCTCCTCGGCGGCTATTACCTGCTTACCATGGGCTACTCGCTCAATCTAAAGCGCAAACCCATCATCGATGTGGTGGCGCTGGCGTGTCTGTACGGCGTGCGTCTTGCCGGTGGTGCGCTGGCCGCGTCCGTGCCACTCAGTCCCTGGTTCATCGGCTTCGCGATCTTCCTGTTTCTGTGTCTTGCCATCGTCAAGCGGTGCACCGAGATTGTCGATCGGATGTCGCGAGGTGGCGGCGACCTGGCCGGCCGAAGCTATCTGCAGCGCGATCTGCCGATACTGGAAGCGATGGCAGCAGCGAGCGGGTATGTCGCGATCATGATCTTTGCCCTGTATATCAACAGCCCGGCGGTCATGGTCCTGTATCATCATCCGGAATATATGTGGGCGATCGCGCTGGTGCTGTTCTACTGGATCAGCCGGATTTTATTGCTGACACATCGGGGCGAAATGCATGACGATCCGGTGGTGTATGCGGTGGCCGATCGCGTGAGTCTCATGTGCGGCGCGCTTGTGCTGGGGATTGCAGTGGCGGCGAGTTAGATGCGTCCAGTCGTGCTGTGCGCGCTGTATGCGGGCTTCGCGGTCTTCGCGATTGTCGTCAACCTCCTCACCCAGTGGGTGAATTTGGCCTTGTATCGCGGGCCCTTGGCGTTGCCGCTGGCGATGGCTTGCGGCACGGCGACCGGCCTCATCGTCAAATACCTGCTGGACAAGGTGTGGATTTTTCGTCACCGGCGGTTTGGCGTTGAAGTGCAGATGCGCGAATTCACCGGCTATGCATTGACAGGCATTGCGACCACGGCGCTGTTCTGGGGCTGCGAACTCATCTGCAATGCGATCAGTCCGGACTGGCGGTTTGCCGGCGCGGCGATGGGCCTGACAGCAGGATACGCACTGAAATACCGGCTTGACCGCCGCTATGTGTTTGGCGTGGCCGGATGAGAACGCTGGCGGGTTGGGGGCGATTTCCCCGCACGGAATGCCGGGTAATCGCACCCAAAGACGAGGCTGAGCTCCGCTGCGCAGTAGCCTCCGCGAGAAGTGCAATCGCGCGCGGAAATGGCCGCTCCTATGGTGATCCGGCATTGAATCGCCAGGCGACGCTGCTGTTGTGCCACTCCGACCGCATATTGGATTTCGATCCAGCCACTGGCCGGGTCGAGGCGGAAAGCGGCGTGATGCTCGCCGACATTACCGAAACGTTCCTGCCGCGCGGCTGGTTTGTTCCCGTAACGCCGGGAACCAAATACGTGACGCTCGGCGGAATGATTGCCGCGGACGTACACGGAAAGAATCACCACAAGGCCGGCAGCTTCGGCGATCACGTCGAGAGTTTTGATCTCATTCTGGCGGACGGACGCGTGCTGCGCTGCTCTGCCGAAGAAAATCCCGAACTGTTTGCCGCGACCAGGGGAGGCATGGGCCTGACGGGAATTATCCGAAGCGCAGTGTTCCGGATGATCAAGGTCGAGAGCGCGTTTATCCGCCAGAAGCTCGTGCGAACGCGCGACCTCGCAGAGACCATGGAAGCGTTCGAGGCTTTGCAGGATTGGACATACAGCGCCGCATGGATCGATTGTCTCGCGCGCGGCCGAAACCTTGGCCGGTCGGTTTTGTTTTGCGGCGAACACGCGCGCGCCGAGGAATTGCCCGCTGGGCAGCGTGACAATCCGTTCATTTTTGCCAAGCGCCACGCGCGCCGCCTGCCGGCCGACTTTCCGGGATTTGCACTCAATGCGTGGACGGTGAAAGCGTTCAACCGGGTGTACTACGCGGCGAACAGGCCCGGTGAAAGCGTCGTCGATTATGACCGCTTCTTCTATCCGCTCGATGCGATTCTGGAATGGAACCGGATGTATGGGCGGCACGGTTTGCTTCAGTACCAATGCGTGCTTCCCAAACGCGAGGCCGTCGCCGGCCTCACAGCAATACTTGAGGCGGTGGCGGGCGCCGGAATGGGATCATTTCTTTCAGTGCTGAAGCTGCTCGGTCCCGGGCGTGGGATGCTGTCGTTTCCGATGGAAGGCTACACGCTCGCCCTCGATTTTCCGGCCAATCCGCGGACATTGGGGCTCCTGTCGCAGCTCGATTCGATTGTGGCCCGGCATGGCGGACGCATTTATCTGGCCAAGGACGCACGCATGATGCCGGAAATGATGGAAGGCTATCCGGAACTTGCGGCGTTCCGGAATCTACGCAGAGCCGTCGATCCCCTGGGCAAGTTCTCATCACTCCAATCGGAAAGACTGCAACTGTGACGACAGTTCTCGTGGTAGGCGCGCGTTCCGACATGGCGCGCGCGATCGCACGCAGCTACGCGCGCAGCGGCTGCGAATTGGTCCTCGCGGCGCGCAATCCGGACACGCTTGCGGCTGACGTTGCCGATCTCAAGGTCCGCTATCAGGCTGCGGCGCGTGCGGTCGCGTTCGATGTGCTCGATACAGAGAAACATGGGGTATTTCTCGATTCATTGGGCGAATTGCCCGACACAATCGTCTGCGTGGTGGGTCTGATGGGCGATCAGGCGCACTCGGAAAAACATGTTGCGGCGGCCGATCTGGTGATGCGGACCAATTATACCGGCCCGGCGTTGCTGTTTGCGGAGGCGGCCAACCGCATGGCAGCCCGCGGCTTTGGTCAATTGATCGGCGTGAGTTCGGTCGCGGGGGAACGTGGCCGGGCGCGGAACTATATTTATGGCTCGGCTAAAGCCGGTTTCACGGCCTACCTTTCCGGACTTCGCCAGCGGCTCGCGCAGGCTGGCAGCAAGGTGCGGGTGATGACCGTGCTTCCAGGTTTCGTTCGCACCAGCGCCCTGGCAGATATGGAGACTCCCGGACTGCTGACTGCTGAACCCGACGAAGTGGCGGCGGCGATCCGCAAAGCAGAAGCAAAGGGCCGCGAACGTATCTATGTGCGGCCGGTATGGCGGCTAGTGATGGCCGTCATCCGCAGCCTGCCCGAACCGGTATTCAAGAAAGTGAAGTTGTGAGGGATTGCCGTCGGCGGATGGAACTCACGCAGCCTGCCGATTGAGTTTGTTCCTCCACCCCTCGCTTTACCCGCCCTCGCCGACCCTCCTCCTTTAGTCCTCCCCCACACGCGCTTTGCGCGTGGGGGGAGGAGAACTCTAGGGCGCGCCACGCTGGACTGGGGCGCGGCATTTTGAGTCTGGTCCAATTCCAGCCGCAATGCGTCTGTTCTATATTGCCCCATGCGGTCGACCAAATTCCCGGTCCGGCTGTCATTCATAGCCGGTGCTCTGATAGCTTTTAGCATTGCCGCTGCCTCAGCCGTGGCAGCGCAGACTGCGGACACGCCGCAACGGATTCCATTCCAGATCGGAACCGGCTCCAGCACTGGCACTTATTTTCCGATCGGTAATCTGCTGTCGGAAATCCTCAGTCATCCGCCGGGCATTGCGCGCTGCGAGGCGGCCAATGTGTGCGGTCCGCCCGGGCTGATCGTCTCCACCATGGCATCCCAGGGTTCGGTGGCGAATGTTGCTTCGGTGACTGGCGGGATGATCAATTCGGGTCTGGCGCAAGCCGATGTCGTTTCCCTGGCCGCAGAGGGTAAGGGACCATTCCGTAAGTCCGGACCGTCGAAGAATCTGCGTGTGATCGCTGACCTGTATGGCGAAGACGTGCATCTGGTGGCGGCGACGAAGTCCAGAATTGAAGATGTGGCGCAGCTTCGCGGGAAGCGCGTCTCGCTGTCGCCGGAGGGTTCCGGGACCATCGTCACGGCACGCGCCGTTCTGTCCGCGTATGGCATCCCGGAAAAATCGATTCATCCCAATTTCGATTCGCCCGAAGACGCGGTGGATCTTCTGCGCAAAGGTAAGTTGGACGCGCTTTTTCTGGTGGGTGGCGCGCCAATCGGCGTTATCCACGATCTGCTCGCCGATGGTGCGGCGCATCTCGTGCCCATCACCGGTCCCGGACTTCGCCGTCTGCTGCGCGCCGATCCCTGGCTTGAGCCGCACACCATTCCGAAGACCGCCTATGGCAATTCGTCTGCGGTTGAGACCGTGAGTGTGGATGCACTTTGGATCGCCGATCAAAGTCAGCCCGACAGGCTGATCTATGGCATGCTCAAGGCTCTCTACAATCCGGCGAACCGGCCGTCGTTGCAGGCAGGGCGCGAGGGATCCCATTTTCTGGATGCATCGTTCGGACCGAAACTGGCGCCCGCGCCATTGCATCCCGGCGCGCTGCGCTATTTCCGGGAAGCAGGGCTGATCAAGCCCGAATCCAAGGCTGAGCCCGCGCGCGCCCGCGCACGCAGGACCTGACGCTGCTCCAAAGCCGCGATAGACTCGCGGCGCTGCCAATTGCCGGGCCAATGTCAGATAGTCTCGAACTTGCGCTGATTATTCTCGCGCTGACCGCCGCGGTTGCCTTGCGCCGGCCGATCTTGCGGGCGCTGCGCCGCTTTGATGCAAAAAATACCCAGCGCCGGATGCAGGAATATCGCAGCGCTTTTGATCAGTATGCGCATTATCGCCAGACAGTCGATCTGGTCGAGGAGCAGGTCGAGGATGTGTCCGTGGTCAGCGTGCCCGACGAGCGCACGGGTGAACCCGTCACGCGCTATGTGTTTCTCGGGACCTGGTATCAAACCCGAAAGGAAGCCGAGGAAGCGCGGCGTGCGGTGGTGATTGAAAAGGCGCGAGACTTTTACATGGATCTGGATCGCGTCTTCCTGTCTCGCCGCTGGGGCCGGGGGCACCCGAAAGCCGTGGCTGATCCCGCGAAGCACCGGACCTGGACACCGCCGAAAGGCTGACAAAACAAATGGGCCAGGAAGAACCCTGACCCATTTTTTACTTCACCCCTCACCCGGCGCGCCAATGCCGCTCATGCGGGGCGCGCCGCCCTCTCCCACAAGCGGAGAGGGGATTACGGCAGCAGTTCGATATAGCCAATCCGGTCGGCGGTATTGCCGCTGAAGAAGATACGATTCGGATTGGTCGGGTCGATGTCGATGCGGCGCGGGTCCTGCTGTGCGTAGGACAGCGGGAATTCCACGAACTCACCGGTCGCCGGATTGAAGCGGAAGATCTTGTCCACTTGCTGGGCGCTGACCCAGATGTAATGATTCTTCTTGTCGGCGACGACCGAATACATGCCGAGGCTGGCTGTCTTCGGCTGATACATCGTCATCTGTTTGGTCTTGTAATCGACCTTCATCAGTTTGCCGGCCTGCCAGACGCCAACCCAGAGATTGCCGTCCCAGTCGCTGTTCATGCGACGCGGCAGGGCATGGCCGCCGACGTCCGGAAGTTTGTACTCATCGACCTTTCCGGTTTTGGGATCGGCACGCGCCATCGAGTCCGAATTGTCTTCCGCCCACCACACCGAACCGTCGCCGGCGACCGCGAGCCCATATGCCCCCGGGCTTTTGGATGCAGATGGCGATTCGTAGAATTTGAATTCCGCGGTTTGCGGATTCAGCATCCGGACTTCCTTGTTCATGCCGGTGCCCCAGACCGTGCCATCGGGAGCCAGGGCGAAGGAATTGCCGCCCGCTCCGCCATGACCCTTGACCTGCCACGGATAGGAGTGAAACGGCGCGCCGGGATTGGCGACGCTGAAGGCTTTGGTGTCGTAGGAGAGCCAACGCTGGTTGGGACCGTCGGCGGTCCACAGAACCCCTTGCGCATTGATCTGCGGATTGCCGAGACGCTGACGATCCGCCGCCGCCGGGCCAGCCGGCACCCGAACTTCGGTAAACTCATAGCTCTTCGGATCGAAGCGGATGAGCGCACCGGCGCGTTCGGCCGCCCACGCGATACCGCTGGGATCCGAGGCGATGTCATGGGGTTCTGAATAGCGCCGCGGGAGATCCAGCGTGACCACGCGATAGTGCATGCTCTGGCCGGTCATCGCATAATCCGGAAGCCGCCCATTGATGTCGTCGCCACCCGGCATGGGATGGAAATTCGTGGTCGCATATTGGAGGATTTCACTCGCTTCCTGATCGGTGAGATCTGGAAGCGACGCAGCCGCCATATTTGCCCGCATGGACTTGATGGTGAACGCCCAGTTGGCAGGGGTGGAGCGCTTGCCTAGGATGCGCTGCACATCATGGCAGACGGTGCATTTCTCGGCGACGAGCTGTTTGTACTGACCTTCCGGAAGCGCCTTCGCATCCTTGGGCAGTGCGTCGAACTTGTCCTCTGGAATTCGGTCGGGCCAGGCAGCGGCCAGCATGGGGCCACGCGCACTGGTCAGCGCGACATCGATTTTCGATGCTTTGCCCGCAGTCACAGCAACGGCGGCGGAAATCGGGCTTTGGTTTTTTCCTTCGATTGCCTGCACGGTGTAATTGCCGGCCGGCAAATCATTGGCGTCGAATGCGCCGCCATTCTGGCTGATAACCATGAACGTCAGCCGTTTGTCGGCATTTCTCAGACGCACGAAAGCGCCGGAGACAGGCTGGCCGGATGCGCTTTTTACGACGCCCTGCACCGAGCCGTAATTTTCGCCCGCGGAAGCCGGCGAAATCGCGAACATGATTGCAGCCGCGGCCGCACCGGCGGCGAGACCACGCGTGAGTTGTGCCAATGCCATGCCGTTCCTCCTCTTGCTCATCGCGGGAATTGCCCTTGCGATGATTTCCAGCCAGACCGCGCGCGTTAATTGCGCGAAAACCTTACCGATAGTTCAACTATAGCACGAGTTCGTGAGCGGGCGCGGGGAAATTAGAGCTGCTCTACGCCGGCTCGCCTCGCAGCAGGCGGGGAAGCGTCCCAAGATCGCCGCCGGCATGGCGCATCAATATCCGGCGCAGCGGCGCAATTTGATCCACAATGCCGAGCCCGAGGTCGCGCACCAGCCTCAAGGGAAGAATGTCATTGGAAAACAGCCGGTTCATGGAGTCGGTGACCGCGGCCAGCACGGTTGAGTCGAAGCGGCGCCAGCGCTCATAGCGGCGGAGCACAGTTTCACTGCCGTAATCGGTACCAAGCCGCGCCGCATCGAGCACGGTTTCGGCCAGCGCAGCAACGTCCTTGAGTCCAAGATTGAATCCCTGTCCGGCCAGCGGATGGATCGTGTGCGCGGCATCCCCGAGCAGCCCGAAGCGGTGTTTCACGTAGCTGCGTGCGAGCTGCAGTTTCAGAGGATAGCTCCACACCGAGCCGGTGGCGGCGATATCGCCAAGATGCTCACCGAAGCGGGCGGCGAGTTCTGCGGCAAACCCGGCGGGCGGCAGCGCGAGAAGCCGGCGTGCTTCGCTGGTTTTCTCCGTCCACACCAGCGATGAGCGGTTGCCGGTCATCGGCAGAATGGCAAACGGACCGGTTGGCAGGAACTGCTCATAGGCGACGCCACCATGGGGCTGTTCGTGTTCAACGGTCGTGACGAGCCCAAGTTGATCGTAATCCCAGGCGACAGTGCCGATGCCCTGCGCATCGCGCAATTCGCAATCGCGGCCTTCGGCGGCAACAACCAGTTTGGCGACAATCTCCGTTCCATCAGAAATGATGATTGCGGCGTCCTCATCCTGCACAGTCAGACTGGTCACCGTAACGCCGGACATGAATTGCAGATTGGGCTGATCGGCGATGGCCGCGAGCAGCGCCCGCCGGATGTGGCGGTTTTCGACAATATGACCGAGCGGTTCGCCAATCTCGTGATGATCGAAATGCAGCGAGAAGGGCAGCGCGCGTCCGCTGCTCCGGCCCTCATTGACGAGGATTTGGTTGATCGGCTGGGCGTGCTTTTCCATGCGCTGCCACAGGTCGAGTGCTCGCATCATGCGGACCGAGGAGTAGGCGAGCGCTGACACGCGGCCATCGAATGTGTCAGACGACATGGCAGCAGGCGACAGGCGATCGGCGAGGCAGACCGAAAGGCCCGCTTTGGCGAATGCGAGCGCGAGAGTCATGCCCGCCATGCCGCCTCCGGCAATCGCGATATCGGTTCGGGTGGCAGTCATGCGCACATTGTCCACGTGATCGGCCCAAGGTCAAATCTGCACAAATAAGGTGCGGTTTGCACAGAATTTGCGCAGTCCATGCGCATCGCGCGATTCCGCGCGGGATTTGCCTAAAAAAATGGCGGGTAAGCCTGTCTCTCAGACCGGCACGGTTCTTGAATCGGGAACCCTGCAACCAAGCCAAGTGGTCAGGGAGAGGGGATGAAATTCATAACGGCGATCATCAAGCCATTCAAACTGGATGAGGTGCGCGAAGCGCTGTCGGCGCTCGGCGTACAGGGAATGACAGTCAGCGAAGTCAAGGGATACGGACGGCAGAAAGGCCATACGGAAATCTACCGTGGCGCCGAATATGCCGTGAATTTCCTGCCGAAGATCAAGGTCGAAGTGGCCGTCCGCAACGAGATGGCGGAAGCGGTGATTGAAGCCGTGACCCGCAATGCCCGAACCGGCCAGATCGGCGACGGCAAGATCTTCGTCACCAGCGTCGATCAGGTGGTCCGGATACGCACCGGCGAAACCGACAACGACGCGCTCTGATCTCGCAAACCGATACGAGGAAAACCAGCAATGCATAATGTCACGACGTGGCTGATGCGGACTGTGATCGTCTGTGCCGCAGCCTTCATGATTTTCACTGCGGCCGGGCCGGTACACGCGCAAACACCGGCCGCTCCCGCGGCGGCTGACCAGGCGGCTCCGGCAGCACCACCGGCGGCGGCTCCCGCGGCACCCGGGGCCACTGCTCCGGCAGGGGCTCCCGCCGCGGCAACACCGGCTCCGCCGAAGATCGATTCCGGCGATACCGCGTGGATGCTCACCTCGACCGCCCTGGTGTTGATGATGACCATCCCCGGGTTGGCCCTGTTTTACGGCGGAATGGTCCGTAAAAAGAATGTTCTTGCCACGCTGGCGCAGAGTTTTGGCGCCACCTGCATCATCACCGTGCTTTGGATGATCATCGGCTATTCGATCGCGTTCACAACGAATCCGAACGCAGGGGTGAACGCGGTGATCGGCGGGGTGAATTATCTGCTGCTGGGGCCAATGGGGTTGAACGCGACAACCATGCTGGCGCCGACAATCCCCGAATCCGTCTACATGTGTTTCCAGATGACCTTTGCGATCATCACTCCGGCGCTGATTGCCGGAGCATTGGCGGACCGCATGAAATTTTCAGCCTTCATGTGGTTCATGTCGCTGTGGCTACTGTTCGTCTATTGCCCGATTGCCCATTGGGTGTGGGGCGGCGGCTGGCTCGGTTCGATGGGCGCGCTGGACTTTGCGGGCGGCACAGTGGTGCACCTGAATGCCGGCACGGCGGGACTGATCACCTGCCTGGTGCTCGGCCGGCGCGTCGGTTATGGCAGCGAGAACATGGCGCCCCATAATCTGTCGCTCAGTGTCATCGGCGCTTCACTGCTATGGGTCGGGTGGTTCGGATTCAATGCCGGTTCGGCGGTGACTTCAAACGTGAATGCCGGCATGGCCATGGCCGCAACACAGATTGCCACCGCGGCTGCATCACTGGGCTGGATGTTCTCGGAATGGCTGGTGTCGAAAAAGCCATCTGTGCTCGGCATGGTCTCCGGCGCCGTTGCGGGGCTGGTCGCGATCACTCCCGCGTCGGGCTTCGTCAATGCACAGGGAGCGCTGATCATCGGCGTGCTCGCCGGCGTCGTCTGCTACATCAGCGCGGTGCACATGAAAAAGGCGCTCGGCTATGACGATGCGCTGGATGCATGGGGCGTGCATGGCATTGGCGGTGCGCTGGGCGCCATGCTGACCGGAGCACTGGCCAGCAAGGCGATCAATCCCATGGGTGCGCCGATGGGCGGTTGGCTGATCGACGGCAACGGCCGCCAGATGCTGATCCAGTTCTATGATGTCGCGGCCACCTTCCTGTACTGCGCCATCGGAACGTTCATCATCCTCAAGGTGATCGACATGTTCATCGGCTTGCGCGTCAAGCGCGAAGTCGAGGTCGAGGGTCTCGACATCAATCTGCATGGCGAGATGATCCACGTCTAAGGCGGCAGCATCTCCTCTGTTGCCTGTGGGGCGCCTTCGGGCGCCCCTTTCTTATGCGGCTTCGCTCTGTGCGGCGGCAGCCCATTCCTGCATCGCCGGCAACGACAGGATGCGCTGCGAATAATCCTGCAACGGCGGCGGAAGCGAAATTGCATGGGTGACAAAGCGGGTAACGACCGGGGCGTAGAAAGCGTCGGCGATGGAGAAGCGGCCGAACAGAAAACCGTCGCGCCCGCCATACTGCTTCAGCGCCTGATGCCAGATGTCGTGAATGCGGTTCACCTGTTGCTGAACCGGTTCTGACAGCGGCGCCGGCGCGTTGCGCGCGATGATGTCCATGGGCAGTGCGGCGCGCAATTCGGGAAACCCGGAATGCATCTCGGCGGTGACGCTGCGTGCGAAGGCACGTGCGGCGGAGTCTTGCGGCCATAGCTGTGCCGAAGGCAGCCGCTCGGCGAGTGTCTCGCAAATCGCGAGACTGTCCCAAATCAGGTCCTTTGTGTCCGGACGCTCGATGACGAGCAGCGGAACTTTGCCCGACGGCGAATGTTCGAGGATTCTCCCCTTGGTGTCCGGTTGCCGCAGCGGGATCACGACCTCCGTGAAATCGAGCTTCGCCATCTTCATGGCCAGCCATGGACGCAAACTCCAGGATGAGTAGTTCCTGGTTCCAATGAACAGCGTGTACTGCTTATTTCCTGTCATAGGCCGGCACTTCCCCGCGTTGTGAACCGCGCTGATTGCGCGAGAGCGCCACGATTCCTATAACAGCTGCGCATGACAAGGCTATTCATCACCCAAAGTGAAGCGGGTTCAGAGCAGGCATTGCCGCTGCATGCGGTCCTGCAGCGCGACTTGAGCACATTGCTGGAACGCCTTCCGCCGCGGGACTCCGCATGGCTCAGGTCTATTGCCTTTGGCGCCAAAGATGGCGAACTCGCATTGTTGCCCGGGCCAGACGGTGCATTGGCCGGTGCAGTCCTGGGACTGGGCAAAGGACTGGATGTTCACGCGCTGGCGCTGTTCTCGGAACGTCTGCCGAAGGGGACCTACCGGTTGGAAACTGTGCCGCCGGAACTCGGTGGCGCCCGTGCCGCCTATGCCTGGGCGATCGGGACATACCGTTTCCGCCGGTATCGCAAACGGACGGGCAGTTCCGGTGAGCCGGAAAGTCCGCGACTTGTCGTACCGGAGGGCGTGGATGCGGCAGCGGTGACGCGCATGGCCGAGGGTGTATTTCTCGCGCGCGACCTGATCAACACACCTGCCAATGACATGGGCCCAGCCGAGCTGGAACAGGCGGCGCGGGCGCTTTCCGAGCGTCATGGCGCAGCGGTCAGCGTGATTGAAGGCGACGCTCTGCTGCAGGAAGGCTATCCGCTGGTCCACTGGGTAGGACGCGCGAGTGCGCGCGCGCCGCGGCTGATCGACATCACCTGGGGCAGGCCAGAACATCCGAAGGTGACGCTGGTCGGCAAGGGCGTGTGTTTCGATTCCGGCGGTCTGGATCTGAAATCCGCCTCCGGCATGGCGACGATGAAAAAAGACATGGGCGGTGCGGCCTGCGTATTGGCGGTCGCGAGTATGGTGATGGGCGGCGAGCTGCCGGTGCGGCTGCGGGTGCTCATCCCGGCGGTGGAGAACAGCGTGTCAGGCTGCGCTTTCAGACCGGGCGACGTGCTGCCCAGCCGCAAAGGTCTTTATGTCGAAATCGGCAATACCGACGCTGAAGGACGACTAATTCTAGCCGATGCTTTGGCGGAGGCCGACAAGGAAACACCTTCACTGATGTTCTGTGTCGCGACGCTGACCGGTGCCGCGCGGGCGGCAACCGGGATGGAGCTGCCGCCGTTCTTCACGGATGATGAGAGTTTGGCCGGTGATCTGATCGATTGTGGGCGCGCCGAGAATGATCACCTGTGGCGGCTGCCGCTGTGGCGACCCTATGATTCCGCGGTCGACAGCAACATCGCCGATGTGAACAACGCGCCGGATTATCCCCTGGCGGGCGCCATCACTGCGGCGCTGTTTCTCGACCGCTTCGTCGGCGATACGAAATCTTGGGCTCATTTCGACATACCGGCCTGGGTTGACCGGCCGAAACCCGGCCGGCGGCGTGGCGCGGAAGCCAACGGCGCACGGGCGATGTTTGCGGTGATTGAGCGTCGCTTCGGACGTCAACGGTGATGGCGGGCTTCGACCCGCGGCTGACGCCGGCGCGGGGCGATCTCGCCGCGGCGCATCTGAAAGGCAAAGTGGAAGCTCCGGCATTTGCCGAAGCGCGCAAGGCGCAGGTCGCGCGCGCGGTCGCCGGACTGTTCAAACAACCGGACGAACCTTCCGGGCAGCAGACGCAGCTTCTGTTTGGCGAAAGTTTCAACATCTACGAAGAGAAGAATGGATGGGTTTGGGGCCAATCCGATCTCGACGACTATGTCGGCTATGCCAAGGCAGAGGCATTTTCGCCACCTGAAACTTCAACGCACAGAGTACAGACGATCGCGACGCCGCTATTTGTTGCGCCCGACGTCAAGCATGGGGCACGGCAAATCCTGCCGATGAATGCGAAACTCTCTGTCGCCGATGCCACCGGACGGTTCGCACAGCTGACGAACGGCCTGTTTGTTTTCGCCCGTCATCTTGCGCCACTGAATGGCGTGGTATCCGACTGGGTGTCGGTGGGCGAGCGCTTCGTCGGCGTGCCCTATGTGTGGGGCGGCAAGACCTGGGACGGGATCGATTGTTCCGGCCTGGTGCAAACGGCGCTCGAGTTGGGAGGCATCGCCTCGCCGCGCGACACCGATATGATGGAATCAGCACTTGGTGCAGAGCTGCCGCGCGACGCGGCGCTCAAGCGCGGCGACCTGATATTCTGGAAGGGCCATGTCGGGATCATGTTGGATTCGGCGCGGCTGATTCACGCCAACGGCTTCAACATGCAGGTCTCGATTGAACCGCTGGCGCTCGTCGATGCGCGCACCCAGGAATTGGAATCGCTCCCAATCCGCACCATTCGCCGGATCTGACGAACGCGGGAATGCTTCAGGCTGCCGCTGAAACAGCGATGGCCGGTGCAGTAAACTTTGCTTTCAGCAGCACGCAAACCCCGCCCAGCACCGGCGCCAGCGCCATCGCGATGAGAATCTGTGTTGAAGTCCAGTGAAACGCCAGCATCGCACCGATCACCAGCGGACTGCAGACCTGACCAAATCGGCCGAGTGCCATCGCCCAGCCCGTGCCAGCCGAACGCATCGCGGTTGGATAGGATGTGGCGGCAAGAGCGATTGCGCCGGAAGACCCGACGGAAGCCGTCAGGCCCAACAGCAGCATGATCGCGCCCGCCGCGACGGGTGACGAATCCACCAGACCGAGACTGGCCAACAGAATGCCGCCACCAATGAATGGTGGCGTCAGCGCCGCGACAGCGCCGAACCGCTCCAGCAGGCGTCCGGCGATTGCCATACCAAAGGTCGCAACCAGGCTGTAGATCGCCACCAGCAGAGCCGAGATGTGCAACGGGATTCCAGCTTGCCGGAACAGCGTCGGTGTTTGCAGGACAATGACAGTGGTTGTTGCGAAACCGAAATACAGCATCAGCCCGACGAGAATCGTGGTCGGTGCGCGGCCCTCGATGAACAGATCGCGCAGCGGAATTTTTGCCACCCGTGCGCGCGCCGCGCCGATGACTTCTGCGTTGTGCGGGATTTGCGGATCGAGCCGGCGTGCGATGCGCAATGCCGGGCCATTCTGTCCAGACGAGGCGAGAAAGCGCAGCGATTCGGGAAGAAAGATCAACATCGCCACCACGACCAGGATGGTGGGCGCGCCGGCGGCGAGGAAGAGCACCGGCCAATCAAAGCGCGCGACCAGAAAGGATGTCATCACGCCGCCGACCGAATTGCCGAGCGGATACCCGGCCCAAAGCAGACTCACGAACATTGCGCGGCTGCGCTGCGGCGCATATTCGGCGGCCATGGTGATGAAACAGGGCGTGGCTCCGCCGAGACCAAGCCCGGCGATGAGGCGGCAGGCGATCAGAAGTGGAAAGGAATTGGTAAGGGCGGTCAGCAAAGTGAACACGCCGAACAGCCCGGTGGTGAACAGTAATGCCGGCCGGCGGCCATAGCGGTCACTCACCGGCCCAAACGCAAGTGCTCCAATCGCCGCTCCAAGCAAACCTGCCGAATAGGCCGGCGCAAATGCCGCGGGGGACATTTTCAGCCCGGCTGCCATCAGCGGACCTGCAACCCCGATCGCTTGACTGTCCACGGCATCAAGCAGCGCGATCAGCGCGCAAAATACGAAGACACGAATTTGCAGCGACCCGATCGGGCGCGAGTCAAAAAGTGCGTCTGGGTCAAGCCGCAAGGGATTTGTGCTGGTGCTCGGTGGGACTACGGGCTCGGATCCGGAGTACGTTTCAAAGCGGTACCATCTGTACCCAATTTGAAATTATTGGGATCGGCGCAACGCTCTTCGCGGCGCTTCGGGTCAAGGTCGAAGATGATTGAATCGGCAAACCGTTCCGGATCGAACGATTCCTTGTCCCCTCCGGGTAGAACGGTTGCTTCGGTCTGGTAAATTTTGCCTTTCTGGTACATCAGCCCAATTCGTCGCAGGCTGCCATCCTTGGACTGAATCACGAGTTCGCGGCCGTATTGTCGGCCCTTTCCCGGTTCGATGCCCATGGAATCGTTGCCGATCACCTTTCCCTGCAATTCCAGCAAGGCTTCCATTTCCTCGTAAAGGTTAACCGCTTCCGCAGGGCGTTTGGAAATGTCGATCACGGTCACTTTGTAGCTGATATTGTTCAGTTGGCCGGAATAGGTGATGGTGGGGATGCGCCCGGCGACCGCGGCCTGATACATGCCGGCGCCTTTCACCAGCGGAACCGGACTGTCGATGCCGAAGCCCTCGTTGGGAAATGGCATCAGCTTCCACTCCGCCGCATTCGCCGATGTGGCAATGAGCATGATACCTGCGACAACCATAAACGAGAACCGCATGCCGCCCTCCCGTGGCTTTCAAGCTTGACCGCAATCCTATTATACTGGCCGCGTTCGGCCAATGCTGAGTCGGAGACTTACATGAAGATCAAAGCGATTTTGTCCCTTTCATGCATGTTCGCCTGTTTGTCCGTTCCGGCGATGGCACACCATTCCTTCGCCATGTTCGATCGCGATAAAACGTTGACCTTGACCGGCATCGTCAAGGAGTTCCAATGGACCAATCCGCATGCCTGGATCTACATGATGGTCAGCGATCAAGGCGGCAGCCCGATTGAATATGGCCTGGAGATGCAGGGCACGGGTCAGGCGACGAAGAATGGCTGGCGCCCCGACAGTGTGAAACCCGGCGACAAAGTCACGGTCACGATGCATCCGCTGAAGTCCGGATCACATGGTGGACAGCTTATGACGGTCGTCTTGTCAGATGGACACAAGTTGGCGGTCACGGGCGGAGCGCCGAATCCCGTGACGGGAGAATAGCGCTCCCGCAACTTCACGACACGCATGGCAGCAACAAAAACAATCCGCGTGAATGGGCATCCGCTGAGCGTCACCGTCGACGACGCCGCGACGCCGTTGCTTTACGTGTTGCGCAATGATGCCGGTCTGCATGGGCCGCGTTTTGGCTGCGGTCTCGGCCAATGCGGCGCCTGCACCGTCCATGTCAACGGTCAACCGGTCCGCTCCTGCACCCGGCCGCTGTCCGCAATCGCTCCCGATGACGAGATCGTCACGCTGGAGGGACTTGGAACCAGCGAACATCCCCACCCGCTGCAAACCGCATTCATCGCCGAACAGGCGGTGCAATGCGGATATTGCATCAACGGCATGATCATGCAGGCAGCGGCGCTGCTGAAAAAGAACCCCCGGCCGTCGGTCGCCGAGATCAAGGGAACGCTGGAGAACAATCTCTGCCGTTGCGGCACCCATCTGCGCATTATTCGCGCGATCCGGCGCGCATCGGAGACTTGATATGGAAATGATCCGTATCGGTTCCGATCGCCGCGAGTTCCTCAAGCAAATTGGTGGGGTGATCGTTGGATTTGCACTGACGAATGCAGCGCGTCAATCGCCGGCGCTCGCGGCCGAAGCGGGGGATTATGGTCCGCCCACGGATCAGGTGGACTCATGGATTGCGATTTCCGGGGACGGATACGCAACCCTGTTTTCCGGCTGCTGCGAACTCGGCACCGGGAGTTCGACCGGGTTGTTGCAGGTCATGGCGGAAGAACTCGACATGCCGTTCGACCGTGTGCGCCTGGTCCTGCCGGATACGAATCGTACTCCGGACCAGTTTGTGTCGTCCGGCAGCCGGACCATTTCCGCGCATTCCCGTCCGATCCGCCTTGCCGCCGCGGAAGCGCGTGCGGTGCTGGTCGATCTGGCGGCGCAAAAGCTCGGCGTGCAGGCCGAGCGCCTGATGACGGCCGATGGCGCCGTGGTGATTCGCGATTCGGCGCAGCGGAAAGTGACTTATGCCGAGCTGGTTGGCGGCAGGCATTTCGAAGCGAAGGTCACCGGTAGAGCCAAACCGAAAAAGCCCGACCAATACAAAATCGTCGGACAATCACTGCCGCGCTGGGACATTCCGGAGAAAGTCTTCGCCAGTTTCACCTACATGCAGGACGTGAAAGTCGACGCCATGCTGCATGGCCGGGTCATTCGTCCGCCGGCGCATGGCGCTTCGGTTGTGGCGATCGACGAAAGTTCAGTCGCGCATGTTCCGGGCCTCGCCAAAGTGGTGCGGGTGCAGGATCTCGTCGGCGTGGTTTGCCAGCGCGAGGAACAGGCGATTGCTGCGGCGCAGGCGCTCAAGGTCCAATGGACGGACTGGGCCGGGCTGCCGGATCAAAAAGATCTGCACGCGACAATGCGGCACCTGCCGGAATTTCCCGAAGGCTATCCCAAAGATGCACCCGGCGGATTGCTCGCCCAGCGCGGTGACGTTGAGGGTGGTCTATCGCAGTCCGCGAAGACGATTTCCGCGACGTACATGACGCCATACAATCATCACGGCTCGATCGGCCCGTCCTGCGCGATTGCCGATGTCCGGAGCGATGGCGTCACAGTCTGGTGCGGCACTCAAACGCCCTATGGCACGCGCGAGGCAGTGGCCAAATTCCTGGGCCTCGCAAATCAGAAAGTTCGTCTGATCTATGCCGAGGCATCGGGCTGTTATGGTCAAAATGGCGCCGACGATGTGATCATTGACGCCGTCGTATTGTCGCGCGCGGTCGGCCGCCCGGTGCGCGTGCAATGGTCGCGCGCCGATGAAAACGGCTGGGAAGCGTACAAAGCGGCTCGCATCAGTGAATGCCGCGGTGGCCTCGACAGCAACGGGAAGATCGCCGCCTGGGATGCGCGCACATTCGGATTTTCGGGTTACTCGCGGCCCGAATATCACGAGCCCAAGCATGGCGGCGAACCCGGCAGCCTGGTGACAGCGCAGTTGGCCGGTTGGACCAAACCGGGATTGGAAGAAGGATTCAGCGGCGCGGCGGGAAATTTTGATCCCGTGTATCAGGACCTGCCCAACAAACGGGTCGTATTCACTTACCTCGGCCCGGCATCACACCGGGAGGGGCCACTGCGCATCCGCGTCGGTTCGATGCGCGGTGTCGGTTCGCCCGACAATATTTTCGTCGACGAATGTTTTATGGACGAACTCGCCGCGGCCGCGGGTGAAGATCCGATTGCGTTCCGGCTCAAACATTCGCCGCGCCCGCGCGGACTGGCGGTTCTCAAAGCCGCGGCGGAGAAGGCGAAATGGCAGTCCCGCCCATCCGGAACGGCGCCGAACTCCGGCGATGTCGCCTATGGCCGTGGCGTTGCAATGCTGGGCAGCGACACCGACACCAATGTCGCCGGCATCTACGAAGTTGCAGTGAATCGCAGAACCGGAGTGGTCCATGTACAGCGTGTGACAATCGCCCAGGATTGCGGCCTCGTCGTCAATCCGGGTGCAGTGCGCAACCAGGTCGAAGGCGGCGTGATTCAGAGCATCAGCCGTGCATTGAAGGAAGAAGTAAAATTCGACCGCTCGCGCATAACAAGTCTCGACTGGTCGTCTTATCCGATCGTGAGGTTCACCGAGATACCCGATGAAATCGACATTGTGCTGCTGGACCGGCCTGATTTGCCGCCCATGCGCGTCGGCGAACCAGCGAGCGAAAGCGTCTGGCCCGGCGTCGCCAATGCGCTTTTCGACGCGATTGGTGTGCGCATCCGCCAGCTTCCGCTGACACCGGAACGTGTCCTTTCCGCCTTGTGGGGCAAGGCCGCCTGACGCAAAAAACCCCGGCCGCTTCGCGGCCGGGGTTTTGCTTTCAATGACTCTCAATGAAACGGGCGTTGGCCCTGCCCGGATGAAAAATCGCCCGATCCGGGTTCACCGCCAGAAGGCTGATCCGACTGGATTCCGCCATCACGGCTGGCGCCCGAGTTCCATCCGCTGACCAGATTCGCCACTTCCTGCTTGGCGATTTTTGCGGCCTCATCGATGATCTGTTCGCCGACCGATTTCGCCATCTGATTGGCGCTTTTCAGCGGATCATTGACGAACTCCTGGGCCTTCTGTTTCAGCTGATCGGAGGTTTCACCCATCAGCCGCCGTTCGGCCTCAGTCACCGGGATGGCCGAACCGATCGCCGCACCGATGGCGAGCCCAAGGCCGGCAACGACCAGCGGCTGGTCCTTGCAGAAATCCCAGATGCGCTGGCTGGCCTGGATCAATTCGTCCTGAGACGGAATGATGCTGTTGGCCGCATCGACGCAAGTGTTCGCGGCGGATGATACGGAGCCACTCACGGCGCCATATGCATTCGACAGCGAATCTCCAATGCCGGACGCGGTCTCGCTCAGACTCGACATCGCGGACTGGGCGCGGTCCTTCACCGCACCTGTGGCGCTGTCGATGCTGTCGCCAATACCGGACATCGCGTTCTGCGCGGAGTCCTTCATCCCGTGCATTGCAGAACTTGCGCGTTCGCCGGCCGATTCTGCCGCCGATGAAGCCGCCTGTTTGGTTTCGGAAAACCAGCTGCCGTTGGATGTGGTGTGGGTGCGCGTGTCATAGGCCGAACCGCGCCCCGATGAGCCGCTGGACATGATCATCCAGGCAAGCCCGGCGCCGATCAGGGCCGCCGGAAGCGGATGCTGGACAACCTGATTTCCGATGCCGCGAACAAGATCTGCGCTGCCGCTCTTGGCGTAGCCCAAAATCTCATCCATCACCCGGCCGGGAGTGACGTTGCGCAATTCCTCAAGCGAGGACGCAAGCCGCGCGCGGCTCAGCTCTGCTTCACGTTCAAGCTGCTCTGTTGATGCCATGGTCAGTCCTCGTTTCGTTGGCTGCGACCTGGGCGTCGCGCTGCAGTTGGTGAATGGTTTTGTGCGGGACGAGGTTTTCGCCCTTCAGCCGGCTGGCTCCGGCCATTAGGACTGCGATCCCGATGATCAGGGTGATGCCGCCAATGATCAGTGCCGACCAGTACACCGCCAGGCCCGCCGCGATCAGGCCGGCCACAGCGGCTTCGAGCAAGATCACCAGTGCGGGGATTGCGAGAACGGCTCCGAAAATCGCGAGCCCGATGCCCATCGCCGCGCCGGAGATCTTTTCCGACACTTCAGCACGGGCAAGCTCCGCTTCCTTGCGCACAAGATTGGTGCCCTGGTGCACGACATCACTGATGATGTCGGGGATTGAGCGTTTGAAGTGCATGTTCATCGGCTGCTCCCCGTAGGCCCTTGAAACCCGCTCGACCCAGTGCCCGAGAAGCCGCCCTGGCCCATGCTGGTGCCGGTATTTCCCGACTGCATCGTCATCGAACCGGTTTGCATGCCGCTCATCTCCATGGAGGAGGAGCTTTCCCCGGAGCCTGCCGAGCTTTTCAGGAAGCGGGTGAGGGCGAGTCCTGCGAGCAAGGCGCCGCCAAATACGAGCGCGGGCTGGTCCTTGCTCAGCGCGCCGAGCTTGCTCATCAGTTCGTCGATGCTGCCGCCGCGGATATCGGAGGCAAATTTTTCCAGCTGCTGACCGACATCATGCACATAGCCCGCGATTTGCGGCATTGACGATTCGAGTTCGCGCGCCGCGCCGTGAATTGCACGACTCGCAGTCTGAAGTTGTTCGGCCCCCGCGTCCTTTTGTTGCGACGCGACTTCCATGGCTTTGTCTTTGACCGGCGCGCCGATCTCGCCGAGCTTTGCCTTGGCGCTCTCTGCAATCGCGGAGATGTCAAGGCCGTCGGAATTCGGCTGCGACATGCCGGATGAGTTTTGCACGCGTGTGTCCATCTCCGGTGTCCTCTGCTCAAGAAATAAAACGCGCCGTCAAGACGACGCGTCACCGATGACACAACGGCTCGTGCGCGGGCTTTGTGCCGTTTGACCCGGCAGACTGCCGCAAAATTTATTTTGAAATACGCTCGACCTTACTTGTTCGCGCAGCCGGGAATCGGCGTGTCGAAAGTATAGGTCTCGCCGGACAGAGCAATCGACATCCGGCCCGGGCCACAGCTGTGAATCGTGTCCGCCTGGTACACGAACCAGTGCATTCCCTGCGCCAGTGGTGCAACCGGGGTCTGGCGCGCCAAGTTTTCAACCGTAGTCAGAGCCTGGCTCACATCTGCGGGAAGCATGTTCTCCGGCAGTGGCGAATATGTGTGCGATGCCTGATCCGTGATCTGCAGTGCCGGGACTGGATCAAAGGTCAAGCCGCCGTTCGCGCCCGGACGTCCCTGCACCACGCCAAGCACGACGTAATGCGAGAGAACATTCAGGAGCGCCTGGTTATTGGGATTCGGCATGAAGATTTCCGGCACGATCCACCATAGCATCACCACCTGGCCAGTGGGCTTGATATGGCTGATTTGGGAGTAGTCGAGCGCCGCCATTTGCGGCGGGGGATTCCATTGCCGGGCGTCTGCGATGCCGCCGCACAAAGCGAGCGCTGCTCCGGCAGCCAATAGCCAATGTTTCCTCATAATCGTAGCCTTGTCTGTTCGGGTGGACATTAAACGGGCCAGAGTGCGAATGTCATGCGCGATTCATTCGCCCCGCCAATTTGGCTTCCGCTTGGTGACGAAGGCCTGCACGCCTTCCTGAAAATCGCCGCTGCCGTAAACCTGCCGGATAAGATCATCGCAATCGGGCGCGATAGCGGTTCCAATGCGGCGAACCATTTCTTTCGCCGCCATCATGGTGACGGGGGCCTGCGCGGCAATTCTGGTGCAAAGCTCGCCTGCGACGCTTTCGAGTTCGGAACTCTCCACGACCTGCGCGACAAAACCGCAACTCTCGGCTTCTTTGATGCCCATCAGCTCGGCAAATAGCAGCATCCGTTTGGTTCGTGCTGCGCCGAAATGCTGCAAAAGCCGTGAGACATTCCTTGGCGACAGGCAATTGCCCAGGGTGCGTGCGATGGGAACTCCGAACCTCGCATTTGGAGTGGCGATCCTGAGATCGCAGGCGGTGGCGATGATCAGCCCGCCACCAACGCAATTGCCCTCGACGATTGCAATCACCGGCTTCGGTATGCGCTCGATCAGTTCAATCGAAGCTTCGATTTGCCGCTCATAGGCAATCCCGCTTTCGCTGCCGGTGAATTCCAGAAACTGCGCAATATCGGTTCCGGCGGCGAAGCTGCCGCCCGCGCCGCGGAACACGGCAACACGCACTTCGCGGTCGGCGGAGATCGCCCGGCACGCGGCGCCAAGTTGTTCATACATGTCCCAGGTTATGGCATTGCGCGCTTCGGGCCGGTCGAAGAGCACGAAACCTGTCGCGCCGGATTTGCTGTACGTCACCCGGCCCGTCATGGCGTCTCCCTGCTTCGTAACTGTTTTCGCAACTCGCTGCTGATGCCGAGTTCATCGAGAATTTCTTCATTATGTTCGCCGAGCAGCGGTGGTGGGCGCCGCACGCGCTGAACCGTCTCCGACAGCTTGACCGGAAATCCGATAGATTTGACCCGTCCTTCAACCGGATGATCGATCTCCATGACGGCCTGCCGCTCACGCACCTGCTCGCTGTTGAGCGCCTCGGCATAATTGAGGATCGGTCCCGCCGGGATCCCGGCCGTCAACAATATGTCCACCCATTCGCTGACGCTTCGTGCGGCAAAACTTTTTTCAATTTCCGCGATCAATGCGAGCCGATGCTGGAGCCGGCCCGCGATTGTCGCGAAGCGTGCGTCCCCCGCGAGATCGGGACGCTGGAGAAGTTCGCATAATTTCTGCCACAACCGGTTGGAGTTGGCGCCCAATACGAACCAGCCATCCTTTGCCCGCACGGCCTGATAGGGCGCACTGAAGCGATTGGCGGTGCCGAGCGGCGCCGGCACCTTGCCAGTTCCCCAGAAATCCGAGATCTCCCAGATCGAGAACGCAAGCGCGGCTTCGAACAGCGCCGCATCGATATACTGTCCCCGGCCGGTCCTGGTGCGCTGAATGAATGCCGACAATATTCCGTACACGGCAAACAGCGCGCATCCTATGTCGGAGACCGGCACGACCGACTTGGTCGGCGGACCGTCCGGCTGACCTGTGGCGCTCATTACGCCCGACATCGCCTGCGCGATCAAATCGAATCCCGGGCGTCCGGCCCAGGGACCGGTCTGTCCAAATCCCGAAATGCTGGCGTAAATCAGCCGCGGATTGACCGCGCTTAACGTTGCATAATCGATGCCGAGGCGCTGCGTCACGCCCGGGCGGTAGTTTTCCACCAGGATGTCCGCGGTTTGCACGAGCCGGTAAAATACTTCGCGCGCGGCGCCTGTCTTGAGATCAAGCGCGAAGCTGCGTTTGTTGCGGTTGAGATTGAAGAAACCGAGGCTGTCTTTGCCCTTCATCTTCGCGGCCATCGCGCGGCGCGTCTGGTCACCTTCGGGCGGCGGCTCGATCTTGATCACGTCCGCGCCCATGTCGCCGAGCAGCATGGAACAGAACGGTCCCGCCATGATCTGGCTGACGTCGAGTACGCGCACTCCGTCCAGTGGCAAAGGTGCAGCAGTGGGCAAGGTAGCCATCAACCGCCACTCAGCGCCTGGACGATGTGGATCGAGTCGGATGGACTGAGCGGCCGGCGCAAGTCGAATACCTGCTCGCCATTGACGAATACACGGATATGCGGGCGCACCCGGTTTTGCTCATCGACCATGCGAAACCTGAAGCCGGGGTAACGCCGATCCAGTTCGGACAACACTTCGCCCACCGATCCGCCGCCCGCTTCGACTTCGCGTGCACCCGTATAGGAGCGCAGCGGCGTTGGAATCAGCACCTTCATCGGATGTCTTACGCGCGTACCGCGGCTTCAATCGCGTAAATCTCCGGCAAGTGCCGCGCGATATTGGTCCATTTGCCGCCTTCATCGCGGCTCATCCAGATGTCGCCGCTGGTCGTACCGAAATACAGCCCGACCGGATCATGCGCGTCCGCGGTCATCGCCTGACGTTTCACCGTCCACCACGCCTGGCTTTCCGGCAAGCCGGTGTCGCGGCGCTTCCACGTGTTGCCGCCATTTGTCGTCTGATAGACGCAGGGCTTGCCTTCGGGGCTGGTGCGC
The DNA here is from genome assembly GCA_964446945.1 of uncultured Bordetella sp. GTDB lineage: Bacteria > Pseudomonadota > Alphaproteobacteria > Micropepsales > Micropepsaceae > CAIYRG01. Next base: position 403,058 of record CAYUQO010000002.1, on the reverse strand, counting down.
GGCCAGACGGTTTGACCATCCATGGGCAGGACCCAGACGGTTTTGTCGTCGCGAGGATGCACGACCATCGGAAACCCGATATCGCCGACGCGCGCGGGCATGTTCTTGCCAATTCGCACCCATTCGTCCGACGGCCGGTCGATGCGGTAAATGCCACAATGGTTCTGCTGATAGAGCCGGTCGGGATTGCTCGGACAAATGCGGATGCAATGTGGATCGTGGAATGTCATGTCGGCGGCATTGAAGCCTTCGACCACTTCCAGACCTTTCGCGAGCGGTGCCCAGCTTCTTCCGCCGTCATGTGATTCGTGCGCGCCGCCGCCCGACATTCCCATATACATGTGCTTCGGATCGCGCGGATCGATGGTAATCGAGTGCAGCTTTGGCCCGTCCGGCGTGCCGTCCTGTTCCTGGCCCATCCATTTGCGATATTGCGGGTCGTCATTGATGGCGCCGAAAGGCTGCCAATGATTGCCGCCATCCTCGGAACGAAAAAGTCCCTGTGGTGATGTACCGGCGTACCAGACGCCAGGCTGGCTCGCATGTCCCGGCGCGAGCCAGAATGTGTGTTTGACGCTGCGTCCGGTCTGGCCCTCTGGTACTTTGGCGAAGGCCGGCGGTTGTTTTGCTTCCTGCCAGCTGCGCCCGAAATCCGTCGAGCGATGCATGGTTGGGCCGAGATGCCCGGTGCTCGTGGCCGCGAGCATGGTGCGGCCGTCGCGCGGATCAAGCGCGACATGGTTGACGATCTGGCCGAGGAAATGCGGACCATCGGCGCGCCAGTTCCTGCGGCCGGCATCGCCGTGGAAAATCCACGCGCCCTTGCGCGTCGCAACGAGCAACAGGTTTTCGGAAGATCGGGAACGTCGAGCCGCGGCTTTTTTGGCGCCGCCGCGTCGCGCCGGCAAGGCGCTCATCTTTTTGACTGGCATGTTGGCCCCCAAAGACTGGTCTGGACCAGCGGAAACTGCGGGAACACGTCATCCAACGCAAGCGCCGGATGTGTGAGATTTTATGGATCCAGCACGATGTCCCAATACAAATAGTCGGTCCAGGAATCGTGCAGGTAATTGGGCGGGAACATGCGCCCGTTATTTTGCAATTCGGATACTGTGGGTTTGTGCGGCGGGATGCGCGGATGCATGCCGGCCCGATGCGGCAAATGTCCACCCTTGATCAGATTGCATGGGGCGCAGGCGGCGACCACGTTTTCCCAGGTGGTACGGCCACCGCGTGAGCGTGGAACCACATGGTCAAAAGTCAGATCGTCCTTGGCGCCGCAATACTGGCATTGGAATCGGTCGCGCAGGAACACATTGAACCGGGTGAAGGCCGGATTGCGCATCGGTTTGACATAGGTCTTCAACGACACCACCGACGGCAATTTCATCTGGAAATTGGCTGAACGAACGATCCGTTCATATTCCGCGACAATGTTCACGCGGTCGAGGAACACTGCCTTGATGGCGTCCTGCCACGACCAAAGCGACAGCGGAAAATAACTCAACGGCCGGTAATCGGCATTGAGCACAAGAGCCGGGCAGTTCTCCGGAAAGCGCTCGGCTAGCACCGCGGGAACCTTTGACTGAAGGCGCGAATCTCCTCAGCAAAATAACGCCTTGGCACAATGTATCGCCCGTTGGCGGCGATTGCCATAGCCAAAGCTGTCGGATTCGCGTGACGAAACTATGACTTTCGGAAGTCCGGACCTATTCCGGAGCTATGGTGACGGTGATGCCGTCGAGGGTCTGATCGCATCGAATCTGGCACGATAAACGGGAGTTCGACTCCACGGCCACCGCCATGTCGAGCATGTCGAGTTCTTCCGGCGAGGGCGGGTTCAGCTTCGCGAACCATTCCTCGCTGACATAGACATGACAAGTTGCACAAGCGCAGGCGCCACCACATTCGGCGGCCACCGGCAGTCCGGCATCCCGCAGCGCTTCCATGACGGTCCAGCCCAAGGTGCCTTCGACCTCGTGCACGGCCCCTTTGCGATCGGTTGCAATAATCTTCATGGCTGGGGAATTAAGCTACGCCCAACTTCTTCTGCAAGTTCGACGACGAAGTCGTGTACTGGAAGCGCAGCTTCTCATTCGGGCGGCAGATGTGGAACGCCGCCTGCGCCATCAGCGCGGCTTCATGGAAGCCCGAGAGAATGAGCTTCAGCTTGCCGGGATAGGTGTTGATGTCGCCAATGGCGAATATCCCAGGCGTCGAACTTTCGAATTTCGCCGTGTCCACCGGAATCAGGTTCTCATGCAGGTTGAGGCCGAATTCCGCAATTGGGCCCAGTTTGATGGTCAACCCAAAAAACGGGAGGAAGGCGTTGGCTTCGTGGCGCCATTCTTTCTTGTCAGCTCCGGCCAGAGTGACCGCCTCAAGCTGGCCATCGGCGCCGTGCAGCGCCTTCACGCTCGCCACGTGAAAGTTGATTTTGCCTTCACCGGCCAATTCGCGCATGCGATTGACATTGTGCTGTGCGGCGCGAAACCCGTCGCGGTGATGCACCAGTGTCAGGCGATTTGCGACCGGCGCGAGATTGAGCGTCCAGTCCAGCGCGGAATCGCCACCGCCTGCGATCAGCACGTCCCGCCCGCGGAACTGCTCCATTCGCCGCACGGCATAAAAAACCGATTTGCCCTCATATTGCTCGATCCCGGCAATCGGTGGACGCTTTGGGACAAAACTGCCGCCTCCTGCCGCAACAACGATCACCGGCGCGACCAGAACCGTCCCGGCGTCCGTCGACAGTTGCCAGCGTCCGTCCTCGAGCCGGTGCAACCGGTCGGCCATTTCACTGAAGTGAAACTGCGCCCCAAACGGCTTTATCTGTTGCATCAGCCGTTCCGTCAGCTCCTGACCGGTGACGACCGGGATGCCCGGGATGTCATAAATCGGTTTTTCGGGGTAGAGCTCTGTGCATTGCCCGCCCGGCCGGTCGAGGATGTCGATCAGGTGGCATTTGAGGTCGAGCAACCCCAGCTCGAACACAGCGAACAGCCCGATTGGGCCGGCGCCAATAATGATGACATCTGTTTCTGTCCGGCCTGGCGGAAGGCCCCCGGGCGCCATGCTGTTCATTCTACAGGTTCTTCATGTATATGGCTTCGCTATGCGCAGACTTATATGTAGAAATATTTACCGGCGCAACGCGACATTCTCGGCGACGTGATTTGCTCAGCCGGTAAGGACATGCCGGCCTTTCTCCGTCAGTTTGCAAACCAGCCAATCAGGTTTCAGCGGATTGGCAAACCACGGCACGACCCAGCCCCTGGCAAGGCAGCTGCGCACGAGCGACGGATGAACCGGGCGACCGTCAAGGTCGAACAACGGAAGCTTTCCTCCGGGCTGGTCCAGTCCGCGCGCGAGATAATTCCGCTCCTCAGGCGTTGGCAATCGGCGAAATCTGATGATCTGCGGAGCGTCCGGCGAAGCTTCGGATTCCACGGGCAACGTGTCGTAAGTCATGCGACGCCTCGCCAACTTCAACCGTAAGATTAAAGCTATTCACAAATCGCGTCGAGTGGTTGTCAACCGTTCCTTCTCAGCCGTGCTGCAAAAAATCCGTCCATGCCGCCTTTGTCTGGCCAGAGACAAGGAAGCGTCTTGAGGTCCCCTTCCGGAGTGACGAACGAAGGATCGAACACTTCGTCCGGCAGGATTGCTTCACGCCGAAAACCCGTGTTGCGGCGCAGGAATGCGGCAACTTGCTCGACGCATTCTTCCGCTTCCAGCGAGCACACGGCATAAATGAGAATGCCACCAGGGGCGGTCATTTCGGCGGCCGCTTCGATCAGTTCCTGCTGCAGCGTGGCACAGATATCGACGTCGGCCGCGCTCTTGACCCACGGGAGATCGGGATGGCGGCGGATAGTCCCTGTCGCCGTGCACGGTGCATCGAGAAAGACGAACGGCGCCGTTTGCGATGGCCGCCAGTCGCGAATATCCGCTGCGACAATTTCCGCATAGAGATTGAGGCGGCGAAGATTTTCCCCCAGCACATTCAGGCGCTCGGGCGACAAATCCACCGCCGTTACCTGTGCGCCGGCTGCGCAGAGCTGCGCCGTTTTGCCTCCGGGCGCAGCACAGAGATCCAGCACTCGCCTACCCGCAACATCTCGGAGCAACCGCGCAGGTAGCGAAGCGGAAAAATCCTGCACCCACCACCGGCCTTCGCTGTATCCGGGAAGTTCCTCGACGCGGCCGGCACGATCCAGCCGCAGACGTCCGGGTGCAAGTTCTACCCCGCCAGCAATTTCGGGACGCGATTCGCCGGCATATGCCAAATCCAGCGGTGGGATGTGCATATGCATCTCTGCAATTGCGCGTGCGGTGTCTTCCCCGAAAGCCGAGAGCCAACGCGGCCAGAGCCAATCGGGGGTGTTGAGCCGAGCTGCATCCTGCGCGCGAATGATGGACTCGCTCTCGCGCGATATCCGCCGCAGCACTGCATTGATCAGCGGTTTGAAATGCACTGCACCGGGATCAGCCTGCGCAAGGCGATTGGCTGCGTCGACTGCCGCATGCGGTGCTGTTTTGAGGAACAGCAGCTCACAGGCTCCGCCGATCAGGATTTCCGGTGTCATACCGGCCCGGTGCGGCGCGGGCGGCTTACTTACGAATTGCCGGATCACCGCCTCGATCTGACCGAGACGCCGGAAGCTTTCGGTCGCGAGCGCGCGCGCGAAACCCTTGTCGCGAGTTTGCAGCGGAGCGGATTCGATCGACTCCGCTGAAGCGCGCTCCAGCGGCACTTTTCGGCGCAAAACAGCGGAAATCGCCGATAACGCCGCCGTCCGTGCGGCAATGCCGGCAGGTTTGTCGATCAAGTCCAGGGGCCGGATTGCGGAGCCTGGCCCATATCACTCGCCATGGCGCGAAGCCGTGCGATCCGGTCCTCGGTCGAGGGATGGGTAGAGAACAGGCCGGCAAGGCCGCCGCCGTGCAGCGGATTGATGATGCACATATGCGCGGTTGCGGGATGCGCCTCCGCCGCAAGGTTTTCAGTGACCTCGACGTCCGATGAAATCCGCCGCAGCGCCGATGCTAGCCAAAGAGGCCGGCCGGACAGCAGTGCACCGCTCCGGTCCGCTTCATATTCACGCGTACGGCTGATTGCCATCTGGACCAAGGCTGCGGCCAGCGGAGCAAGGATCATCACCAGCAGCGCGCCAATACCTCCGAGTGGATTGTTGCGCCGTTCGCCCATGCCGCCGCCGCCAAAGAAGAACAGGAAATTCGCGAGCATGGAAATTGCGCCGGCGAACGTCGCGGTGATCGTCATGATCAGGGTGTCGCGATTTTTCACGTGCGACAGCTCATGTGCCAGCACGCCGGCCAATTCCTCCTGATTCAGCCGTTGCAGAATGCCGGTTGTGGCGCAGACTGCTGCGTGCTCCGGACTGCGTCCGGTCGCGAATGCATTCGGCTGCGGATTGTCTGCGATATAGACTCGCGGCATCGGAAGGCCGGCATTTTCGGACAGCACCCGAACGAGGTGCACAAGGTCGGGCGCAGTTGTTTCGTCGACCTGTTGCGCGCCATACATCGCCAGCACAGCGCGATCGGAATTCCAGTACGCGAAAAGATTGGTTCCAAGTCCGAACAGGAAAGCAATCGCCATTCCCGACGGGCCGCCGATCAGATAGCCGATGGCGAGAAAGATGGCTGTCAAAGCAGCCATCAAAATGCCGGTGCGGAAAAGATTCACCATGGACACCAATCCCGGATTGCTACTGGAACTGCTGATACCGATCTGATGTAGTGACTGAAACCCTACGGGAAAAGCCCAGACGACGATGAGCAAGGCTGCCGCAAATTCCAAATTGCCGCCGGAAGCCCAGCGTGCATTGGCGGAGGCGGAGGAGCGCCGCCGCAACGAAGCCGAACAGGCGGCGGCTGCCATGCCGAAGCCAAAGGAAATCGGCGGGCCGCAAGGACCGGAGCCAACCCGCTACGGCGATTGGGAAAGAAAAGGAATCGTCTCGGACTTCTAAGCGTTTGCCGCCGAAGTGGCTGCCGGTTCGGCGCAGAAAACGCGCCAATCAAAAGTGCTTAGCGCTGGGACACGTTTGCGGTCGTGTCGCCGCGGCGTCCAACGGGCGGCGGATACCCATTCGCGGCAGCACCCAGCACCTTCACAGCCGCGCTCTCAGTGCCGGCTTTGTCGAAATGAAGGGTGACCAGGAAGCTTTCGCCTTCTTTCAGCGGGGCCTTCAGGCCCGTGAGCATCAGATAACGTCCGCCTGGGCCGAGATTGACCGTACCGCCCGCAGGAATATCGATCACGGGCACCATCGCGAAGCGTCCCTGCGGCTGCTGTGCGTCATCACGCAATTCGACGGATTTCGCGATGGCCGAATCCATCCCATTCAGCCGGTCCGGGTCTTTGGCGCTGACGATGTGCAGGTAAACCGGTGCATTTGGTGCCGATGTCGCTCTGGTCCAGGCTTCCGCAACGTCGATATTGGCCTTCGCAGCCAGCGCCGCGGCCCGCGCTTTGGCCGCAGCCGCGTCATTTGGCACCGTTGCCGGTGCGCCCGGATTGGCCCCCGGCGCAGGCAGCGGCAAAGTGGCTTGTGCAAACGCCAGCGATCCGCACATAAGAATGCCGGCCGCAGCAGCGCCCGATAACGTCAGATTTGTTTTGCCGAAACCTCCGATCGTCATGGCATTCTCCTGCGCCGTCCACGATGTACGTTTGAAATCCAAGCGTCCGGCGTCAAATTTGGTTGCAAAATTCGGGATTTGTGTCCCGCCACTCCACGGTTCAGCTCGCGGGTATAGCCGATTGGACCACCCCTGTATGCGGAGAACTGATTGATGACGGGAAATTTCCTCATCGGCATTGCGATCACGGTGGTGGCAGTGATCCTGCTGGCCGGCCTTTATACGCTTTGGGCGGGCGGCGAAACGTCGCGCAATTGGTCCAACCGGCTGATGCGGATGCGCGTGATGGCGCAGCTGGTCGCGGTACTGATCATCCTTGCGGTGCTGTATTTCAGCGGGCGCTTTTAGCCCGATTGAGAGCTTCTCAATGGCGGTGAATCACGGGACTTGAGCCGCGCCAATACCTATGTTCAGTGGTGTCCCGAAAAGCAGGAATTGGTCATGAGTGGCGGCAAGACGCTTTACGACAAGATCTGGGACAGTCACCTCGTTCACGAGGCCAAAGGCGAGGCCAGTGTGATCTATGTTGACCGGCACCTTACCCATGAAGTCACCAGCGCCCAGGCCTTTGAGGGCCTGAGGGAGGCGCACCGCAAAGTCCGCCGTCCTGAGCTGACGCTTGCAGTTGCCGACCATAATGTGCCGACGACGGACCGCAGCCGCGGGATTTCCGATCCCGAGTCGGCGCACAGCGTCGCGACGCTGGAGCGCAATGCGCGCGAGTTCGGCATCGAATATTTCGGCATGAACGACATCCGGCAGGGTATCGTTCACATCATCGGCCCGGAGCAGGGCTGGACATTGCCGGGCCTGATCATCGTCTGCGGTGACTCGCACACCGCAACACATGGCGCCTTCGGATCGGTCGCCATCGGCATCGGCACGTCCGAGGTCGAGCATGTGCTGGCGACACAGACCTTGCTCACCACGCGTTCGAAGAACATGCGCGTCACGGTCGATGGCAAATTGCCTCTGGGGGTGACGGCGAAAGACATGATCCTCGCCATCATCGCCAAAATCGGGACAGCGGGCGGGACCGGTTATGTTATCGAATATTCCGGCGAGGCCATTCGCGCGCTGTCCATGGAAGGCCGGATGACGGTCTGCAACATGTCGATCGAGGCGGGCGCCCGCGCAGGTCTGATTGCGCCCGACGACACGACTTTCAATTATCTGCGTGGCCGGCCGCGCGCGCCGAAAGGAGGCGCGTGGGAATCTGCTGTCCGCTACTGGCGCACGTTGAAATCCGACGACGACGCAAAATTCGATGCCGAGGTGCGGCTGAAAGCTGAAGACATTGTGCCGATGGTGACCTGGGGCACGAGCCCGGAACAGGCGCTGCCGGTCACAGGGAAAGTGCCTGATCCCGCCGGCGAACAGGATCCCAACCGGCGCGAAGGCATGCAGCGCGCTTTGTCCTATATGGATTTGAAGCCGGGCACGCCTTTGCGCGAAGTGAAGATCGACCGCGCCTTCATCGGATCATGCACCAATGGCCGGATCGAGGATTTGCGCGAAGCCGCAAAGGTCGTCGAACACGAACTTGCCCGCGGGCGCAAAGTCGCGCCGCATGTTGGCGCCATGGTGGTTCCGGGTTCGGGACTTGTGAAACATCAGGCGGAAGAGGAAGGCCTCGACCGTATTTTCCTGCAAGCCGGATTCGAATGGCGCGAAGCCGGTTGTTCGATGTGCCTCGCGATGAATGCTGACCGTCTGGAGCCGGGACAGCGCTGTGCCTCGACATCCAATCGCAATTTCGAGGGCCGTCAGGGCCGCGGCGGGCGCACCCATCTGATGAGCCCCGCGATGGCGGCGGCGGCGGCAATCGCCGGCCATCTCGCGGACGTTCGGGAATTTCAGTAAGGCAGGCGATGAGCGGCGCTACGGGATGAAAACAATCCCTGTAACCATCACCTCGGACTTCATCTGTCCGTGGTGCTTCATCGGTGAGCGTCGCCTCGTGAGTGCGGCGGCGCATTTGTCCGAAGAAATGGACGAGGAAATCCGGCTCGACATCAGCTGGCGCCCGTTCGAGCTGAATCCCAATATTCCCGCCGAAGGTATTGACCGTCGCGCCTATCGCATCGCGAAATTTGGCAGTTGGGAACACAGCCAGCGGCTCGATGCGCAGGTCATCCAGGCCGGGAAGAAAGACGGAGCAATTTTCAATTACGACCGCATCTCGCGCACCCCGCATACCAGGCGCGCACATCGGTTGGTGTGGTGGACAATGCGTCGCGGTGCAAATGCCGACGCGCTCGTCGACAGATTGTTCGAGGCCTATTTCGTTGAAGGCCGTGATCTCTCGTCACCAGCAGAGCTTGCCGCTATTGCCGGGAAAGCAGACCTGCCCGAGGAGGCCGTGGCCGGATTTCTCGCCAGTGATGAAGGCACTGACCAAGTCGCTGCCGCGGAGACGGAAGCATACCGGAACGGGATTCACAGTGTGCCGGATTTCCGCATGGCATCGATTGCGTTCTCAGGCGCACAGCCGATGGAGATTATGACCGAGGCTCTGCGCCGCGCCGGTGGTTTGACTCAGTAAAAGCTGACGGGATCGACATCGACTGCGAGCCGGACAGCGCGCGGAATTTCCACGTCCCGCAACCAGGCGCGCAAATAACCCTGAACATCAATCGATTTTTCCGCGTGCACGAGCAGCCGCTCGCGCGTGCGCCCGCGCAGCATCTGGTAAAATGCCGGCGCCGGCCCCCATACCGATACACCATTTGCTTTCGGGGCAGCGGCGGCGAGTTTGCGCCCGGTTGCGCGCACCAATTCGCCATCGGCGCCGGCCACAATCAACGAAGCGAGGCGCCCATATGGCGGCATCATGCTGCGCTCGCGCGCGGCAATTTCTTCTTCGAGGAATGAATCGCGGCTGCCGGCTGCAAGTGCGCGCATCACCGGATCGTCCGGATTGCGGGTCTGAATCAGCACCAGTCCCTTTTTATCGCCACGACCCGAACGGCCGGAGACTTGATGCAGAAGCTGGAAAGTTCGTTCCGCAGCGCGGGGGTCGCCGGCGCCACTGCCGAGATCTGCATCCACAACACCTGCAAGCGTCAGATTGGGAAAATGGTGGCCCTTGGCGACAATCTGCGTACCGATCAATATGTCCACTTCGCCCGCGGAAAAGGCGTGGATGAATTTCCGGGCCTCGGCCGGCTCCTGCAATGTGTCACTGGAGGCGATTGCGATGCGCGCATCGGGAAAGGCGGCGTGCAGTTCTTCCTCGACACGCTCGACCCCGGGTCCGCAGGCAATCAGCGAATCCTGCGCACCGCAGGCAATGCAGGTTTTGGGAATGGCGTTTTCATGTCCGCAATGGTGGCACACGAGCTTGCCGCGGTTCCGGTGTTCTACCAGCCAGGCCGAGCAGTTGCGGCAGGTCTCCTTGTGGCCGCAGGCAAGGCAGAGCGTCAGCGGCGCGTAGCCACGGCGATTGAGAAATACGAGCGCCTGTTCGCCTGCGCTGAGTGCCTGCCCCAGCGCCTCGCGCAGCGGCGCCGACAGATATTGTCCGGATTCGCCCTGCTCCTTCCGGAGGTCGATCAGGCGCACTTCCGGCATCTCTGCCGCGCCATGGCGGTGCGCAAGCTTCAACCATTCATATCGACCGCGGCGCGCGTTGACGAATGTCTCCAGCGAAGGAGTCGCGGATGCAAGCACGATCGGACAGTTCTCGAACCGCGCCCGGACGACCGCCATATCGCGCGCGTGATAGATCACGCCCTCTTCCTGTTTATACGCCTGGTCGTGCTCCTCATCGACCACGATAAGGCCGATCGCCGTGCATGGCAGGAACAGGGCCGAGCGCGCTCCCGCCACGACGCGCGCCTCACCGCGCATTACCCGCTGATACGCGCGCTTGCGTTCCCCCGGCGGCAAACCGGAATGCCATTCGACCGGCCGGCAGCCGAACCGCGCCGCAAAGCGATCCAGGAACTGCACGGTGAGGGCGATTTCGGGCAGCAGGATCAGCGCCTGATGGCCCTCCGCAAGCGCCTCGGCGACGGCCTCGAAATAGGCTTCCGTCTTTCCCGAGCCGGTTACGCCATCCAGCAGCGTCACGGAGAACTCCCGCTTCCGAACCGCATCGCGCATATGTTCGGCGGCACGAAGCTGGTCAAATGTAAGCTTCACTGCATCGAAGCTGTGATCTGGCTCGGGACAGGGTTCGTCGGGTAGCTCGACCCGGCGCAGCTCACCGGATTTGGCCATGGCCGAGATGACGCCTGAGCCGACATTGGCCTGTTTTGCAATCTCCGCGGCACTGCGGACCCGGCCATCGCGCATCAGTTCTTGCACGCGCTGACGGGTGGGCGTGGTTTTCCCGCGTGCGATACCGGCGGCGAATCCCTGCCGCTGCGTTTTTTGGTCGAGCAGGCCATGAGCCCTGAGCACCTGCGCCAGCACGGCGCCCGGCGGTGCGAGCGTGTACTGCGCCACCCAATCGACAAAGTTGCACAAGCTCTCCGGCAGTCGTGCCGGCCCGAGAGGTTCGCAGGCTCTGATCTTCTCGCCGGCAATTCCGCCCTGGGCTGCGCCCCAAACCACGCCGACCAATTGCCGCGGTCCCAGCGGCGCGCGCACCAGCATCCCACGTCTGGCCATTACCCCGGCCGGGAGCGCGTAATCGTAGGAATGGTCGAGTGGCAGCGGCAGAAGGACGCTCGCCTGCTGCTCGGTCATCAATGCGGAAACTGACTGCTGCAACGCGATCCCCGGCCAAACAGACGCTAGTGTCTGCTCCACCCGCATCGGGTCAAGTACCTTGCAGTGGTTCCGTGAGTTGTGAATTCTCCCGCTGGCTCCGGAGTGATTCGAGCGTGACGGACGGCGGCGCTGCGAAACTTTTGCAGGAGTGGCTGGCGGTGCTGCGTCATCAGCGGCGGTTGAGCCCTCATACGCTGCGCGCTTATGGCGACGATACTGATCGCTTTTTCGACTTTCTCGCTGGACACATTGGCGGTCCCGTTACCAGCAATGCGCTGAACTCACTCCGGCCCGCTGACATTCGTGCATTTCTCACGCTGCGGCGGAAGGAGGGACTGGGCCCACGCGGAGTGCAGCGCGCAATGGCGGCGCTGCGGTCGTTTTTTCGCCATCTCGAACGCTCCGGTTTGGCGAGTAGCGCGGCGGTGCAGGCGGTGCGCAGCCCGAAGATCCCGCACACACTGCCGCGGCCATTGAGTGAAATCGACGCGCGACGTGTGATGGCGGAAGCCGGCGAGGACAGCCGCAAATGGATCGCCGCGCGCAACACGGCGTTGATCACCCTGCTCTACGGTACCGGCCTCAGAATCTCCGAAGCGCTGAGTCTCAAACGCAGCGATGTTCCATTGCCCGATCGGATTACGATTATCGGCAAAGGCCGCAAAGAGCGCGTGGTGCCGGTGATAGATCCGGTTCGCGATGCCGCTGCGGCCTATATTCGCGTATGCCCTTTTGACCCCGGCAAAAACGGTCCGCTGTTTGTCTCGGTTAAAGGTGCGGCCATGACCGCGCGCGAAGCACAACGCATCATGCAGGAATTGCGGTCACGTCTGGGACTGTCGCCGAGCGCAACGCCCCACGCGCTACGCCACTCATTCGCGACGCATCTGTTGCAAAACGGCGGCGACTTGCGCGCGGTTCAGGAACTGCTCGGTCACGCGTCACTGTCCACCACCCAGAAATATACGGAAGTCGAAGAACGCCGCGTTATGGCGATCTACGAGGCCGCACACCCGCGCGCCAAATTATGATGTTGCGCCCCGCGACCAGCGAGGGCGTTCCGAGCGTTCTCCTCCCCCCGCTCGCGAAGTGCGTGCGGGGGAGGATTAAAGGAGGGGGCAACAGCGGCACAACGGCGGCAGGTTAATCCGCGTGCGTGAGCTTCGAGCGGTAGCGCGATCCGATCCGTGAAACCGGAAAATAAATCAGCACGTCGGTGGTGCCGAATTGGCGGTCGATAACCGCGCCATCGCCGATCACCGCTCCGGCACGGATATAGCCTTTGATCAGCGGCGGCAGTTTGCGCATGGCCGCTTTCGGATCAATTGCATCCTTGGGAAGACGATTCATCGGCACGTAGAGTTCAGGCCGGGCACGGAGCTGTTTCGATTCCGGCGCGCGATGAAAATGATGAAGATAGGAAAGCGGCAGTTTCAGCGCGTCGGGGTCGGTTCCCGGCAGTGAGCCGCAGCCGAACATCACATCAATCCGATAACGTTCCAGATACACCATGATTCCTTTCCACAGGAGCTGCATGGTGATGGGTTTGGCCCGATAGCTCTTGAGCACGCAGGACCGCCCCAGTTCGAGACAGCGCATTCCGCGTTCGGCATTGGCGAGCAACGCGGCGAGATCGTATTCCGACGCTGTGTAGTAGCCGCCGCGCCGCGCTGCGACTTCACCGCGCAATAGCCGGTAGGTGCCGACCACAGCAGGCTCGCCAAATGCGCCCAGCGCGTCGCGGTCCACCACCAGCATGTGGTCGCAGAACCGGTCATATTTGTCGAAATCACGCTTCTGCAGCCGCATACGGTGTGTCGGAATTGCCGACATTTCTTCATAGAACACGTGATAGCGAAGGCGCTGTGCGGCCTTGATTTCATATTTCGAGCTGGCCATGCGAACCTGCAGCGGGCCATGTTCGGCCAGCACTGGCCACGAGGCTTGTGGGGCGGGCGTTGCTTCGTAAAGCGCTCCGTCCTGCAGTGCGGCGCGGCCAAATCGCGGCCGGCGCACTGGAAGGCCCCAACGCCGGGCGGCGATGCGAAAGCGTAATTTGGCGCGCCTCGCAGGTCCCATGACAACTCCAGCAGGGAAACGAAAACAGGTAAGACTTGCCGCAGGTGAAGCGGCAAGCAAATTCGACGGCTCCGGAAACGATTCTCAACCCCCGGTCAGGACAGTCTAACACGCAGCCCGGATGCACCCAAATTTTTTTGCCGTAACGATCCGGATCAGACCCGCCGGCTGGCAGGGATCATCTCTCGCTCTCGCCGCGATTGTATCCGGGCCAGAACCAGGCAAAGCACAAGGGCCGGAACGGCGATGGCTGCCGTACCGCCAAAAAAGATTGCATAAGCCTCCATGAGAGTGCGGCCATGCGAAAGCTGATCGACTGTTTCCCCCGAAAAGCCTTTCAGGATTTTTCCGGCATAGGTGTAAGTCGATGACAGCAGCGCGTATTGCGTTGCAGTGTAACCGAGACTCGTCAGGCTCGACATGTAGATCACCAGCGCCACGCCAACGAAGGCGAGACCAAAACTGTTGATCGCCATCACCACGCCAAAGGTGGTGAGGTCGCCACCGGACCAGGTGAGCGGCACATAGGCCGCGACCGATATTCCCTCGGCCACAACGCCGGCAACCAGGGTCCACAGGGTTCCGAAACGGGTTCCGCAGAAACCTGCGGCCGTGATTCCGAGCAATGAGAACGCAAGTCCGACTGAGCCGCGTATTTCTCCCACCGCGTCCTTCGAAACACCAAGGTCGTGATAAAACGTATTCGTCATCGGGCCCGAGACAAAATTAGGCACTTCGTAAAGCGTGATCACAAGCAGCATCAGCACGCCGAGCCAGCGATGGGTGCGAAAGAACACCACAAACGGGCCGACCACCGCGTCCACGAAACCGCGGGCGCTCCAAAGCGGTAATCCGGCTTCCTTATTGTCCATCACCGCTTCGGCGCGCGCAGGCTCGGTGGCTTTGAACGTGGCGAAGAAGCCAACCACCATCAGCACGCCCATCATCGTGTAGGATATCTGCCAGCCGAGATGGTTGGCTGAAATCAAGATCAGTGCGTCGGTCAGCAGCAGTGCCGCGCGGTAGCCGAGCTGATAGGCGGACGAGAGCAGGCCGAGCTCATTGCTGTCTTCGGCGATTTCGATGCGCCACGCATCGATGACGATATCCTGCGTCGATGAGGCGAAAGCGACCGTGAGCGCGCAGGCGCCCAGCAACGCCAATCCACCGCCCGGCCCGACATAGGACATTGCCAGAAGGCCGAGGCAGACAACTGTCTGTGCGGCAAGAATCCAGCCGCGGCGCCGGCCGAGGCCGCCGAATAGCGGAGCATCCACACGGTCAATGATGGGAGCCCACAGCGGCTTGAGCGAATAGGCCAGCCCGACCCAGGACAGGAATCCGATGGCGGTAAGGGATACCCCCGAATCGCGCAGCCAATAGGCCAAGGTATTGCCGGTCAGCAGGAAAGGCAGCCCGGACGCGAAGCCCAACATCAGCATGGTGGCGACGCGCGGGCGGAAATAGACCCGCCAACTGCGCGCCTGCCTCGGGGTATCAAGACTGGTGGCTGTCAAGTTGAAGCCTTTGATTCGACGAGAACTATACAGGACAACGCGCGGCTGACGGTTTTTCTCGCAGTTTCCGAACGCGCGGGCGATTATCTGCCGAGGCCAACATTATCCATAGCTGCGACATCGCGGCCCCGGGGTTCGGCCAGCAGAATTTCTGCCGATATTTCCGTCAGATAGGTCCACTGACCGGCGTTTGAGGGCTTGGGCGGTTCGCTCTGTCGCAAATCTTTCACGGAACCTTTAAACAAGGGTCATTGCGCCCGATTACGGCCACCCCTGCGACCGCCCACGCTCTCGTCATTCGGTCGCCCAATGGGGGTACCAATGAGACTTAAGGGGATTTTATTGGCGACTGTCGCGTCGCTACTCGCGGCCGCTCCGGCCTTTGGCCAAGCCGCAACGGCGCCCAACGCCGGCGACATCGAAGGCAAAATCCAGGCGCTTCAAAACGAGTTGGAAAAACTCAAAGCCGCCCAGGATCAGATCCGCGGACTTCAGCAAGAACTCGACGCCATGAAGGCGAGTGAAGCCGCGGCGAAGGATGCCGCCGACAGGGAGCGCGCGGCGCGCGATGCGGCCGAGCAGGACGCGCGGAAAGAGGCGGAGCGGGCAGCCCCGATTCTGCTGGCACAGAACGTGCCGCCGCTGCCGCCCGCACAGGCGGCAACCACCATCCCGCTTGTGAACTTCATCACATACAAAGGGGTGACCATCACCCTTGGCGGATACTTCGCCTTTGAGACGGTGTACCGCTCGCGCAGCGAGTTGGGCGACATCGGTTCAAGTTTCGGCGGCATTCCATTGCCGAACTCACCATTCAATCACCTTCAGGAGTTTCGTGCGACCGCCCGTCAAAGCCGCGTCGCATTCCTGGCCCAGGGCAGTCCAGACCCCACGACCCATCTCGCTATGTACGGCGAATTCGACTTCCTCGCCGGGCCCGGCAGCGCGAATTCCAACGAAAGTAATTCCTATTCGCCTCGCATCCGCCATCTTTATGGCACGGCCGATTGGGACGATCTTGGTATTCACATTCTCGCCGGCCAAAACTGGTCACTTCTGACGCTCAACGCCGTGGGCGAAAATCCGCGTACGGAGCTTGCCCCGCCGGCGATCGATGCCCAGTACACCGTCGGGTTTCTCTGGACGCGCCAACCGCAGCTCCGCATCGTCAAAGATTTCAACAAACAGCTCTACATCGGGATTTCGATCGAGAACCCACAGACGACTGTCAATACGGGGCTACAGGGCGCTGCGATCGTGTCGGCGAACCATGTCACCTTCAACGGCGCGCCAATGGCGGGCCTGTTCTCGCCGAACACCGTATTGTCCACGAATCATATTCCCGATCTCATCGGAAAGGTCGCGTTCGATCCCGATCCAGCGCATCGGTTCCACTTCGAAGTGATGGGCATGTGGCGGGATTTTTATGATCGTGCCAACTTCACCAATCACGATGTTTCGGGCGCTTCTGTCGGCGTGGGCACGTTCATCAAGCTGATCCCCGGAACACTCGACGTTCAGGCCACAGCCATGTACGGCCAGGGAATTGGCCGTTACGAAACCTCAGGTCTCTCGGATGCGACCTTGCGGCCCGATGGCGTTCTCGCGCCGCTCACCCAGCATGCCGAGCTTCTGGGTATCACCTGGCATGCGACGCCACTTTGGGATTTTTATGTGTTTGGGGGTGAGTCAGTGGACCTGAAGAAGATCTACACCTTCGGCGGTGCGCCATCCGGTTACGGTAATCCGGCGGCCGTCAATTCGGGCTGCGTTAGCGAAACCGCGACGGGAGCATGCACGGCCAACAACCAGTCCATACAGCAGATCAACGTCGGGACCTGGGACAACGTGTATAGCGGCACTTATGGCCAGCTGAGACTCGGCCTGCAATATTCCTACACAAAGCGGAAGACCTTCGCCGGTGTCGGTGGAGCGCCCGCACCCGACGAGAATATGTTCTTCACCAGCTTCCGTTATTACCCGTTCTAAGCCGCCGGAAAGAGCGGAATCGCGTCAAACGCTTCTGTGGTCAAACTAAAGGCGCGATCCGAATCTCGGACCGCGCCTTTTTATCCGGCAGAGGGCCTCGTAACGCTGCGAGGATGCGCCCTAGTACTGCAAGGTGTGCTTCGGCAGCTCGTTCGGCGGCGGCACAGCCGGAGCTGTCGCGGCGACGCGCACCACGTCGCCGTTGCCGATTGAATCCGGCGGGTTATCGATGACCCGATCCGTTGCACTCACTCCAGAATTCAGGCGCACCGAAGTACCCAGATCTTCCGCCACCGTCACCGTCTTCAGCACGACGTGGTTTTGCGGATCGACGGTCGCAACGCGCAGCCCATCCCCGCGAAACAGCAACGTGCTCGCGGGAACGGTCACGGTGCTCGCCGGCGTCGGCAGCGAGAAACTAACTTGCGCGTATTCACCGGGTTTGAGTTTGCCATCCGGATTATCAGCATCGAGTTCGACGAGCAGCGTATTTGACTGATTGCTGATCGCGTTGGAGGTCGAATCGAGCCTGGCCGGGAATTTTTCGCCCGGATATTCCGGCAGGGCCAGCTCGGCGGTCAAATTACCATGGATTTGCGCCGAATAGTTTTGCGGCACCTGAATATAGACGCGTATCTTGTGAAGGTCCGCGACGGTAAACAGTTGTGTTGCACCGGTGACGCCTCCGGGATTGACCAGCGCGCCGATATCGGTCGTGCGCTGCGTGACGACGCCATCGAACGGCGCGGTGATTCGCGCGAACTGTTTTAGCGCCATCAGGCGATCCAGATTTGCTTTCGCCGAAACCTGAGCCGCGGTCTTCACCTGGAGATCGGCGGCCTTGTTGTCCGCGTCCTGTTTGGCGACCGCGCCGATGGTCAGCAAATGCTCCCACCGATCGTTCGTGATCTGCGACAGCTGCCGTGCCGCCTGCACGTTCTGAAGGTCCGCTTTAGCCTGCTCGATCTGCTGATCCAGTTCGGGCGTGTCTATATCGGCCAGCAGCTCGCCTTTGCTCACATGCGCGCCGATGTCCTTGTACCATTTGGTCAGATAGCCGGGCACACGGGCATAGATTTGCGCCGAATACCAGGCCTGGAGAGTACCGGGCAGCCTCAGCGTATTCCCGTTCACTCCGCTCTGCGGACGCACAACCGTCACCGTAGGCACGGATTGCGCAACGGCAAAACTTTCCTGGTCGGCGCGCGCCTGCTTCCTGACCATGATCCCGTTCGCGACCAGTCCTGCGACGGCAACCGCAGTTATGGCCGCACCAATCCGCAGCCTCCTGATCGTTTTCCGCTTGGGATCGGCGGGATCCTTGGGCGCTGTCATAAACCTCTCCTGATCAAGCTGAACAACACTACTCGGCCGCCGCAAGGCCAGAATCGGTGGCCGGAATCAGACTCTCTGATCCCGAGGTTGACGCAATTCTATCACGGCGGTGGACGAGACTGAACGCCACCGGAACGAAGAACAGTGTCGCCGCGGTGGCAATCATCAGTCCCCCGATGACGGCGCGGCCCAGCGGCGCGTTCTGTTCCCCGCCCTGCCCGAGACCAAGTGCCATTGGCGCCATGCCGATGATCATGGCCAGCGCCGTCATCAGAACCGGCCGGAAGCGGGTCACTCCCGCCTCAAGCGCTGCCCGTACGGAATCGCCAGTCGCCGCAAGCCTTTCACGCGCAAAACTGATCACCAGAACACTGTTTGCCGTCGCTACGCCCATGCACATGATCGCCCCTGTCAGCGCCGGCACGCTCAAGGTGGTTTGGGTCGCAAACAGCATCCACACGATGCCGGCCAGCGCGGCCGGCAGCGCCCCGATGATGACGAGTGGATCGATCCATGATTGAAAATTGACAACGATGATCAGGTAAATCAGGACAATCGCTTCTACCAGGCCGAACGAGATGCCGGAGAAGGAAGTCCGCATGGTTTGCGTCTGACCGCGCAGAGTCACGGTGGAACCCCGCGGGCGGTCTTTCGCGGTCTGATCGATCAGTTGCTGGATATCGGCCGCCACTGCGCCGAGGTCGCGTCCCTGCGTCGTGCCGTAGATGTCAACCGCCGGCTGAATCGCGTAATGCGAGACGATCGCGTCGCTGTCCTCGCGGTGAATTGTGCCGAGCGCGCCCAGCACCTGCATGGTCTTCCCGCCGGCGCTGCCCGTGACCGGAATATTCTGCAGCTTCGAGAGTGAGTCGAGCCGGTATTGCGGCGTCTGCGCGACGATCGGATAGGACGCGCCATTCCTCGGATCGAGCCATTGTGCCGGCGCCAGCTGGAAGCTGCTGGCGAGATTCACCACCAGACTGTTGGTGACATCACGCTCCGTGACGCCGACCGTCGCCGCCCTTGAGCGATCGATGTCGATGCCAAATTGCGGATAATGTGAAGACTGTTCGACGCGAACGTCCGCGGTGCCTGCAACTTTGCTCACGCGCCGCATCAGTTGTTGCGCGTAGCGTTCATTTCCCGCTTTATCGGGTCCGGCAACGATCACATCGATCGGGGCGGGCGCGCCGAAATTCAGGATCTGGCTGACAATGTCAGCCGGCAGGAACGCGAATTGGCTGCCCGGGAAGCTCTGCGGCAGCACGCTCCGCAGCTTTTTGATGTAATCCGCGGTCGGGGCATGGTCCGCCTTGAGACTGACCAGAACATCGCCATCCTCAGGACCGACGCCGCCATCATTCGAGTAGGCGCGGTTTTGGCCGCTCACCGGCAATCCGATATTGTCGACAATGGTCGCGACTTCCTTTGGCGGGACCACATCGCGGATTCTGGCCTCGATACGGTCAAACAGTGCGGCCGTATCTTCGATACGCGTGCCGACTGGCGCCCGCACATGGATGTTCATCTGTCCGGCATCCACCGCCGGGAAGAAATCCTGCCCCAGATACGGAAAGAGTGCGAACGAGCCGGCGACCAGTACAACAAAGCCGATCAGAAAGCCGCGCCGGTTGCTGAGCGCCAGATCCAGCAGATGACTGTATCCGACGCGCACCTGATCGAAGCGGCGGGCAAACGCGTGCTGAACCAGGATGAAGGGATTGCGGGTCCGCCTGATTCCGGCCTCTGAATCATGGGCTCGCATCACCTGGACGCTGTGCGGCGTTCCGTGCGCTTTCAGGAGAAAATTCGCCATCACCGGAACCAGCGTTCGGGACAGAACAAACGAGGCAATCAGTGCAAAGACGACCGCCTCGGCCATCGGTGCGAACAAAAATCCGGAAATACCGGGGAAGAAGAACATTGGAACGAACACGATGCAGATCGAGATCAGCGACACGAAAGCCGGCGCCACGATTTGCTGCGCGCCATCAAATATCGCCTGCTGAATGGGCTCACCCTGCTCCAGATGCCAATTGATATTCTCGATCGTCACGGTCGCATCATCGACGAGAATGCCCACCGCCAGCGCCAGCCCACCCAGCGTCATCAGATTGAGCGTCTGACCGAATGCCGACAGCCCCGCTATTGAGGCAAGAATCGCCAAGGGAATCGATGTGGCAATGATCAGCGTTGAACGCCAGCTGCCGAGGAACAGGAGAATCATCAGGCTCGTCAATGCCGCGGCAACAATGCCCTCGCGCACAACGTCATCGACTGCCGCGCGGACGAACACCGACTGGTCGGCAAACGGTTCAATCCGCAGGTTCGGCGGCAATGTTTCGCGAAGTCTCGGCAGCAGCGACTTTACGTCATTCACGATCGCCAGCGTGGATACGCTGCCGCTCTTCAGAATGCTCATCAGCGCCGATCGGTGGCCATCCACACGCACCACATTGCGTTGTGGCGGAAAGCCGTCCCGTACATGGCCGATGTCACGGATATAAATCGTCGTGCCGTTCTGGTAGGCGACCGGCAGATCGTTCAGTTCATCGACTGCGGCCGGCGCATCGTTCAGTTTGATGTTGTATTCAAAGGGGCCAATCTTGCTTGTTCCAGCAGGAAGAATCTGGTTCTGCGCCGCGATCGCATTCTCGACATCCTGTGCCGAAAGATGGCGCGCCTGGAGCGCCTGCGGGTCCAGGTCGATCTGGATTTGCCGCTCCTTTCCGCCATAAGGCGATGGAATCGCCACGCCCTGAACCGTCGCCATGCCGGGACGCAGAAAATTGTTGCCGATATCGTAAATCTGCTGCTCGGAAAGCCCGTCGCCGGACAGTGCCAGCTGTAAGACCGGAACCGTCGAGGCGTTGTAGTTCAGGATCAGCGGTGGGGTGATTCCCGGCGGCAAATATTTCAGGACCGTCTGCGACACCGACGTCACCTCGGCGGTCGCTGTGCGAATATCCGCCTCCGGACGAAAGAAGATTTTGACGATGCCGACACCGAACAGCGATTGGCTTTCGATGTGCTCGATATCATTCACATAGGTCGGAAGCTGGCGTTCATAGTAGTAGATGACGCGGCCCGCCATATCGTCCGGCGACAGTCCGCGATAGGTCCAAACCACCGCGATGACGGGGATTCTGATGTCTGGGAAAATGTCCGCCGGCGTGCGCAGTGCAGCCAGAACGCCGAACAGCACAATAAAAATCGCCAGAACTATGGGCGTGAAGCGGTATTTCAGCGCGATCCGTACTATGGCAGCCATATGCCTGCTCCCTGACCCGGCACCCGGACGCGGCTTTAGCCTGGCTACCGCCAAATCGGTGGAAGCCGCAGCGCAAGCCGGACGCGAACTCAGCCACCAAGGTGGGGCAAACAGCATTGCTGCCGTTGCCGTCGCCGCGCGGCTGGGGCTAGCGCATTCCTCTCTTTCGGTGCAGGACTGCTTCCCCGCTGCTTGAAAAGCGCTTCTAAAGAGCCAGCTTAAACCTGCACTGTACCCATGATTAAAATCCGTTTATTCCTCGGCATCGACACGGAATAGACGCTCTTGCCGCGTCGTTGAATAATATCGCAAAAAATGCCTCGGCACGGGCATTTTCCACCAAAAAAGGCTCTTGTCCGGGCGGTGTTCAAATTTGGTTGTGCCGCCATGGCGAGGTTCCAATACCGTTAGGGTATCTGGTTGAATCGCGTCTCGGCCAAATTGGCTCGACCAGCGAAGCTAGTTAAGGCGAATTCATGCGCGTATTGGCGGTTGAAGATGAGGACCGGCTGCTCGGCATTCTGCTGCGGACTTTGAAAACCGAGGGTTTCTCCGTGGACGGCGTCTCGACCGCAAGCGAGGCATTGGAGCAGATCAAGCTCTGCCATTACGACCTCATCATCCTGGATCTGCAGTTGCCGGACGGCTCCGGCACCGCGCTGCTGCGGCAAATCCGTCAACAGCAGCGCAAGATGCCGGTGCTGATCCTGACCGCGCGTGGGGACATCGAAACCAAGATCGAGAATTTTGAAGCCGGCGCCGACGATTACCTGACCAAGCCATTTGCGCTGGCCGAACTCACGATTCGGGTTCAGGCGCTGCTGCGCCGCGGCCCGATGATCCAGGAAAACGTGCTCAAGGTCGACAATCTGGAGCTCAACCGGCTCACGCGGCAGGTCCGGCGCGGCGGCAAGCGCATCGATCTCAGCCCAAAGGAATATTCGCTGCTCGAATATCTCTTTTTACACGCCGGCCGCACGCTGTCGCGGTCGATGATCGTCGAGCGGATCTGGGATCAGTCTTTTGAGGGGCTGACCAATATTGTCGATGTCTATGTCGGCCATCTGCGTCACAAGATCGACGAGGGCTTCGATACCAAGCTGATTCGCACCGTGCGCGGACTGGGTTATTCGCTGGACCCGCATACAAAGTCATGAACTGGCGCTCCATCAGCTTCCGGCTTGTAGCGCTCTATTGCGGGCTTCTGCTCGTGCTGGGCCTCAGCTTTTCGCTGTTCACGGTATTCAGCTTCGAACGTTATACCGAGGTCAGTAGCCGTTCCCTTATCTCCGCCCGCGCGATGGAGCTGTGGGATATCATCAGGGGGGCGATCGGCAACCCGGAGGAAGTCCGTGCACTGATTGACCAGCGGTTCAGCCCCGCCGATCAGAACCGATTCATCCGTGTCACGGTTGGTGAGCGAACGATCTACCGTTCGCAACCGCCCGTCGACCGAAGCTTCGATCCCGCGAAAATTCCTTTCCTGGATGCCGCGTCTGGTGCGCGCTATTTGAATTACACTCAGGTCTATCTTTATTCCCGGCGCTTTGTGGCGCCCGGCGGTCAGACTGTCACGATCGAGACCGGAGAGTCTCAACTGTTTGCCAAGGACCTGGAGTACAGCCTCGTCACATCGCTGGTGATCGGACTTCCGCTCCTGCTGCTTGCCGCCGCGGCCGGCAGTTATGTGTTGATCCGGCGCGCACTGTCACCGGTCGAAGTCATGATCCAGGCGGCGGAGGCGATCAGCTTCGGCAATCCACATAAACGCCTGCCCCGGCTTGGTACGGGAGACCGTGTTGAAGCCCTCGGTCTGGCACTCAACCGCATGCTTGACCGTCTGGATAGCGCCTATCAGCACGCCAACCGATTTTCATCCGACGCAGCGCACGAATTGCGGACGCCACTCGCGATTATTCAGGGCGAGCTGGAATTCGCCATGGCGCGCGGCGGGTTTGCCTCCGAAGTTGAAAGCGGGCTCAGCGATGTGCTCGAGGAGGTCGGACGCTTGTCCAAAATTGTCGACAGCCTGCTGAAGTTGTCCCGCATGGATCATCCGTCCGGCCAACGCGGTTACGCCAGCCTCGACCTGCATGCGCTCGCCGCCGAAACCATCGAACAGATGCAGTTGCTGGCAGCCGAAAAGCGCGTCACCCTCAAAGGACCGACCGGCAGCAAAGTGGTCGTTTCGGGAGACCGCGACCGGCTTAAGCAGGTCATGGTCAATCTGATCGACAATGGAATCAAATATAATGTCGCAGGCGGCCACGTGGTGGTCGACGTCAGTGCGAGCGCCGGTGGCGTGCGGCTGACGGTGTCGGATTCCGGGATCGGCATCGTGCAGGAAAATCTCGATTACGTATTCGACCGGTTCTATCGCGTCTCGACGAATCGCGGAGAGATAGGCGCTGGATTGGGCCTGGCGATCGTGAAGTCGATCTGCCACGCGCATGGCGGATCCATTTCCGTAACCAGCCAAGTCGGTGTCGGGACGACGTTTTGCGTCACCTTGCCGGGTGCGGCGCGCGATGCCGGTTCAGCGCCGGCAACTGCGCCGGATAAGCGCGGCCGCGAGGTCGAATCTGCAGCCTGAGGCGCCGCCAGGCAATCCGGCGATTCAGCGAATCGGCGAATCTTAGCGTGCGTATTTGCCGACGATACTGGTGCCGCCGAGCGCATGCCCTTTGATCGCGGCATAGACTTCGTCGCGAGTCATTCCCGGCTTGAGCGCCTGCGGTTCAAGATCCGTCGCAATGATCGTGAACACATAATGATGGGCTGCTTCGCCGGCCGGCGGGCATGGGCCGATATACAGGGAATTACCGCGAGTGCCTTTGCCGCCGGTGAAATGGTTCGACCCGTGTGTGAGTTCTCCTTCGGCCAATGACTTGACATTGGCGGGAATGCCATAGCCCACCCAGTGCGACACGCCCTGGCCCAGCAGACCGTCGGGATCCTGGAGGAGGATGACAAAGCTGCGGGTTTTGGCAGGTACATTCGACCATGGTAGAGCCGGCGACACGTTCTGGCCACCGCACATGCGCATCGGATCATCGGCGGCGTTCTTGCTGGTCAGCATGCCGCCGTCGGTGAAGGAAGGCGAGGTGAGGGAAAACGGCGGAGATTCCGCATTGCTGCTGGCGCCCAAAACGGCACTTGCGGCAATTCCGATGGACAGTGTCAGAATGTTCCACCTCATCATTGTCGCCCTCCTTTTCCCGCTGTGACAAAGACGTAACACTGCCTAGGCAATGGTTCTACAGCAGTCTTTGTGCTATTTTAACCATGCTACACCGCCGGCACGCGCCGGCGTTTCCGTGTCGCAAACCATCTAGTGGAGCTAACGATGCGTCTGACGACATTTCTTGCTGCGGCGACGATCACCGGGGCTTGTGGTTTTGCGCTGGCTGCCGAGATGCCCAGCGCTGTCAAGGTCAGCAACGGCATGCTGACCGATGATCACGGCATGACCTTGTACACATTCGACAATGACAAGACGCCGGACAAGTCGGCTTGCAACGGCATGTGCGCCGTCAACTGGCCGCCGCTGAAAGCCGCAGCGGACGCCAGGAATATGGGGCCGTTCACGGTGATCACCCGCAATGACGGGACCAAACAGTGGGCCGTCAACGGAAAGCCGCTTTATTTTTGGCATCTCGACAAAAAGGCGGGCGACACTGACGGCGATGGCAAAGGCCAGGGAATGGTCTGGCACATCGCGCGCCTGTAAGCTTTTTCCGCGGGGGCGCGCAGGAACTGCGCCCCCGCTTCGCTGCCCGGCAGCCCGTCGTCATAAAAACTTCGTAAAACCGTGACATGCGTTGCGCACTTCCGGTCCAGGTGCGTGGAATGCGAAGCCGTATGCAGCTTCGCATTCCACGCAGCCAACCGAAGGGGTGCAAGCAATGAAATTCCTCAACAAAGTCGTTCTCGGCGCGGCCTCCATCGGCATGGTCGCCGTATTGGCAGTCGGCGCCCTGGCCGCTGACATTTCCGGCGCCGGCGCGACTTTCCCTTTCCCGATCTATTCCAAATGGGCCGCCGCCTATAAGGCGCAGTCCGGAACGGGTCTGAATTACCAGTCGATTGGGTCTGGGGGTGGCATCAGCCAGATTGAAGCAAAGACCGTTACATTTGGTGCGTCCGACATGCCGATGACTGCGGCCGATCTCGACAAAAACGGCCTCATCATGTTTCCGACCGTCGTCGGCGCCGAGGTGCTGGTTTACAATCTTCCCGGCATCGCATCGAACAGCCTGGTCCTTGATGGGCCGACACTGGCCAATATTTTCCTCGGCCGGATCACGAAATGGAATGATCCGGCGATTGCGAAGCTGAATCCGGGCGCGAGGCTGCCGAACACCGCTATCGCGGTCGTGCACCGTTCCGATGGCTCCGGGACGACATTTATCTTCGCCAATTATCTTTCCAAGGTCAGCAAAGAATGGGCCGACAAGGTTGGCGCCGCTGTCTCGGTGGACTGGCCGGTTGGTATTGGCGCCAAAGGCAATGAAGGTGTTGCGGCGAACGTTGCCCAGACCGGCGGATCCATCGGATATGTCGAATATGCCTATGCGGCGCAAAACCACCTTGCCTGGACGAAACTGGTCAATCGCGACGGCAAGACCGTCAGTCCGACAATGGCTTCGTTTCAGGCCGCAGCATCCAGCGCCGACTGGGCGCATGCCGACCATTTCTACATGATCCTGACCGATCAGCCGGGCGCCAATACCTGGCCGATCGAAAACCCCACTTTCATCCTGGTCCCGAAAAATCCACCCAATCCGGCGGCAGTCAATGAGGCCCTGAAATTTTTCAAGTGGGCATTTACGAATGGCGGCAAAATGGCCGAAGACCTGGATTATATTCCGTTGCCCCAGGCGGTCGTGACCCGCATCGAGGCGAGCTGGAAAGATATCAGGGGGGTGAACCCGTAATCGTTCCGCCACGCAGTTCCGGTCATGCATTGGCCGGTAAGAGCGACTGCGAATTGAGGTTTGGGGCGGGATAGCCGGAAAGAATTGCGGCTGTCCCGTCCCTTTTTTATGGATTGATATTGTTCCGTGGTCGATCTTGCATTGAAAGAAGCCGCCACTTTCAGACCGGCCACCCGCTCTATGCCGGGAAGCCCAGGGTTCGACGGCATATTCCGGTCCGTCAGCATGGCCAGCGCTGTCGCCATATTGGTGATGTTCGCAGGCATCATGGCGGCGCTGATCTATGGCGCCTGGCCTGCGATCACGGCTTTCGGCTTTTCATTTCTGTGGACGGAGATCTGGAATCCGGTAACACAGAAATTCGGGGCCGTGGCCCCGATCTACGGCACTCTGGTGACATCACTGATCGCGATGCTGATCGCAGTGCCGGTGGGAATCGGGATCGCAATTTTTCTGACTGAACTCTGTCCGCGGCGGCTGCGCCGTCCGATAGGCATGGCGGTGGAGTTGCTCGCCGGCATTCCGAGCATCATCTACGGCATCTGGGGATTGTTCGTCCTCGCTCCGTTCCTGCAGAAATATGTCATGCCGCCAGTGATTGACGCGTTTTCCGATGTGCCGGTGCTGTCGGATCTGTTTGCCGGGCCGCCATACGGAATCGGGATTTTCACTGCCGGGTTGATTCTCGCGATCATGATTTTGCCTTTCATCACCGCGATCAGCCGGGACGTATTTTTGACCGTGCCGCCGGTTTTGAAAGAAGCGGCATATGGCCTTGGCGCGACCACATGGGAAGTCGAGTACAACGTTGTTCTGCCCTATGCCCGCGGCGGAGTTGTCGGCGGCATCATGCTTGCGCTCGGCCGGGCGCTCGGCGAAACCATGGCCGTCACATTTGTGATCGGAAATGCGAATCGGATTTCAGCTTCGATTTTCGCGCCCGGAACCACAATTTCTGCGTCCATTGCCAACGAATTCACGGAAGCCGTCGGGCCGCTCTATGGGCCGTCGCTGATCGCATTGGGTTTGATCCTGTTTTTCGTCACGGTGGTCGTCCTCGGGTCTGCCCGATACATGCTGTACCGCCTCGAAAAGCGGGCGGGAGCGCGGTGATGAAACGCAGCCGTTACGCCCGCCGCCGCCTACGCAGCAACGTATTCATGGCTCTGTCGATTGCGGCCACCTTGTTCGGACTCGGTTGGCTCGCGTTGATTCTCGGCGCGCTCCTTTATGAGGGTCTTTCAGGGTTGAACATTTCGGTGTTCACAATGTCGACGCCGCCTCCGGCAGCCGCGGGCGGGCTGCTCAATGCCATTATCGGCAGTCTCATGATGGTGTTTTTTGCGGTCGTGATCGGAACTCCGATCGGTTTGATGGCCGGTACGTTTCTTGGCGAATATGGCCGGCACGGCAAGCTTGGTTTTGTTGTCCGATTTCTCAACGACATCTTGTTATCCGCGCCGTCGATCGTGCTGGGACTGTTCGTCTATGACGCAATGGTTCTGACCATGGGTCATTTCTCGGCATGGGCCGGAGGGGTGGCGCTCGCGGCCATTGTCATTCCGGTGGTGGTGCGCACGACTGAGAATATGCTGCTGCTGATTCCCAATACGCTGCGTGAAGCCGCCGCGGCCCTCGGCGCCGGGCATTCCATCATCATCCGTCAGATCACCTGGCGTGCGGCGCGTGCCGGAATCATCACCGGCATCTTGTTGGCCGTCGCGCGCATTTCCGGCGAAACGGCGCCACTGCTGTTCACCGCGCTGAACAATCAGTTCTTCAGCCTCGATCCCAATGGACCGATGGCAAGCTTGCCGGTTTCGATTTTCCAGATGGCCATGAGTCCCTATGCGGATTGGCATCGCCTGGCATGGGCAGGTGCTGTGCTGATCACGCTGACCGTGCTCATCCTGTCGATAACGGCACGCAGTATGGTGTCGCGGTCGGAGCATTAGGGATGTCTGCGGGCAATGGAAGCGTCAAGGTCGCGATCAATAACCTCTCATTCTACTATGGCAAGTTCCAGGCGCTGAAGAACATCACGCTGCCGGTCTATCGCAACAAGGTCACCGCCTTCATCGGACCATCGGGCTGCGGCAAATCCACCCTGCTGCGCGTGCTGAACCGCATCTACGAAATGTACCCCAACCAGTATGCGGAAGGAGAGGTGCTGCTGGACGGCGTGAATATCCTCGACCGGAGAGTGGACGTCACGCTGCTGCGCGCCAAAGTCGGCATGGTGTTCCAGAAGCCGACGCCTTTTCCGATGACCATCTTCGACAATATCGCATTCGGTCTTCAGCTTTATACCAGTCATCCGAAAACGGAACTGGACGATCGTGTGGAACATGCGCTTAGGCGCGCTGCATTGTGGGACGAAGTGAAGGACAAGCTGCATGCCAGCGGGATGTCCCTGTCCGGCGGGCAACAGCAGCGGCTCTGCATCGCACGCTCGGTGGCAATCCAACCGGAACTGATCCTGTTTGATGAGCCGTGTTCGGCGCTCGATCCGATCTCGACAGCGAAAATCGAAGAGCTGATAGCTGAGCTGTCGGAGGATTATACGATCGCGATCGTCACCCACAACATGCAGCAGGCGTCTCGCGTGTCCGATTATTCGGCCTTCATGTTTCTTGGTGAACTGGTCGAATTCGACGTCACCGAAAGGCTGTTCACCACCCCGTCCAACAAGCAGACGGAGAACTACATCACCGGCCGGTTTGGCTAGCGCGAGTTTAAATTCCGTCGGAGCCGCAGTTCGCGGAGCGTGGCTTCGGGGCCCCACGCGCGAATCGGTGATTGCCAGTGGCAATTTCCGCGCGTGGGATGCCGCCGGCGAGTCGGCCAAGGTCTTGTCTTTCCAGCCCGGCTCGCGATAGTGCGTGGGGATGGACAACGAAATTCGCCATGACTGGACGGCGGATGAAGTGGCGGCGCTGTTGGCGCTGCCATTTCCCGAGTTGATGTTCCGGGCGCAGTCGGTACACCGGCAGAATTTCGATTCCCGGCAAGTACAGATTTCAACGCTGCTGTCGATCAAGACCGGAGGTTGCCCGGAGGACTGCGCCTATTGCCCGCAAAGCGCGCATTACGACACGGGGGTCAAAGCTGCAAAGCTGATGGATGTCTCTGCCGTGCTTGCCGCTGCACGCAAGGCGCAGGCATCCGGCGCCTCACGTTTCTGCATGGGAGCCGCATGGCGCGAGCCAAAAGAACGCGATCTTGATGCCGTCTGTGAGATGATCGAGGGCGTGCGGGCCATCGGACTGGAGACATGCGCGACGCTTGGCATGCTGACCCAATCGCAGTCGGAACGCCTGAAAGACGCCGGTCTCGATTTCTACAACCACAATCTTGATACTTCGCCCGAATTCTACGGCGATATTATCTCCACACGGACTTATCGCGACCGGCTGGAGACGCTGGGGCATGTGCGCGCTGCGGGGATTCGGGTGTGCTGTGGCGGCATCATAGGCATGGGTGAATCGGAACGGGATCGTGCCGGACTGATTGCCAGCCTCGCGAGTCTCCCTGAACACCCCGAATCGGTCCCTATCAATGCACTGGTGCGGGTAGAGGGAACGCCCCTCGCCGGTTCTGCCCCCGTCGACCCGCTGGTATTCGTCAAGACGATTGCCGCGGCGCGGATCGCAATGCCGAAATCGGTTATCCGGCTGTCCGCCGGGCGCGAGGAGATGAGCGACGAGGCGCAGGCCCTGGCGTTTCTCGCCGGAGCCAATTCGATTTTCTATGGTCCGCAACTCCTGACCACCCCAAATCCCGCCGAAGCCAAAGATCGCTTGCTGCTGAAACGGCTTGGGCTTCAGAACTCACTTCCCGGTGCCGGGAACGAAGCGTCCGGTTAAGCGTTTGCAGGCATTGCCGAAAAAAGGGTCTTGCCGGTTATAGCCGGCAAATTGGCGCCCTTTTCACCCGGGAGTACGGATGTCGTCCGCGCAACGTGTCCTGATTGTCGAAGATGAAGCGCTGGTGGGCATGGCGCTGGAGGACGCGCTTGGGTTTCTTGGCGTGGATGTTGTCGGGGTCGCAGGCACTGTCGACGAGGCGCTTGAGCGCATCGAAGCGGACAGGTTCGACGGAGCGATTCTCGACGTCCAGCTGCATGGCAAGGATGTTCTGCCGGTCGCCGAATCGCTCAAACAGCACGGAATTCCGTTTGTTTTTGCCACCGGTTACGGCCGGTCGGGTGTCCCCGAAAAATACCGTGACGCGCTCGTGCTGCAAAAGCCATTCATGCCGGCCGAACTGAAGGATGTGCTGGCGCAGGCGGGGATCTGCCAGTTCCCTGCGGAAGCGCAGAAATCCGGGCCGGGCTGACAGGGTTCTGACCGGAACAAGGCGTCGCATCCCGTCCGCTTGCGGGGCGGGCGCGTCACAGCTATCAGAGCCCAATTCCCGGCTACAGGAGTTTGCATGTCCCGCAACAAAATCGCGCTGATCGGCGGTGGCCAGATCGGCGGCACTCTCGCGCACCTCATTGGCCTCAAGGAACTCGGCGATACCGTGTTGTTCGACGTGGTCGAGGGTCTGCCGCAGGGAAAATCTCTCGACATTGCGCAATCCGGACCGGTGGAAGGCTTTGACGCGAAGTTCAAGGGCAGTAACAGCTACGCCGATATCGAAGGCGCGGATGTCGTTATCGTCACGGCGGGCTTTGCGCGGCGTCCCGGCATGAGCCGCGACGATCTCCTGAGCAAAAATCTCGGAGTCATGAGCCAGGTCGGCGACGGTATCCGCAAGCATGCACCCAATGCCTTTGTCATCTGCATCACCAACCCGCTAGACGCGATGGTCTGGGCGCTCCGCCAGTTCTGCGGCTTGCCGCACAACAAAGTGGTCGGGATGGCGGGCGTGCTCGATTCGGCGCGGTTCCGTCACTTCCTCGCCGAAGAGCTGAACGTGTCGGTCGAAGATGTTTCGGCCTTTGTGCTCGGTGGTCACGGCGACACAATGGTGCCGATGCCGCGTTTCTCCACGGTGGCCGGCATTCCATTGCCCGAACTGGTCAAAATGGGCTGGATCTCGCAGGCTCGCCTCGATGCGCTAACGCAGCGTACGCGCGACGGCGGCGCCGAAATCGTTGGCCTGCTGAAAACCGGATCGGCATTTTACGCGCCGGCCTCATCTGCGATTGCAATGGCGGAATCCTATCTGCGCGACAAGAAACGGGTGCTGCCCTGCGCCGCTCACGTCGATGGCAAATACGGTCTCAAGGACATCTATGTCGGCGTGCCTGCGGTGATCGGCGCCGGAGGCGTAGAGCGCATCGTCGAACTCAAACTCGATCCCGCCGAACGCGAAATGTTCGACAAGTCGGTGGGCTCTGTCCGTGGGCTGATCGATGCCTGCCGCAATCTTGAACCACGGCTGAAGTGAAGCGCCGGTTCGCCGGAATAATTGTCGCTGCCGGGATGGCTGCGGTGACTCAGGCGCGGGCGGCACAGACGCCGCTCGCAGCCAGTCTGCACGTTACGGTGGACGGGATCACGCTTGCCGGCGGCAATCTGATTGTCGGTGTTTACGACGAGGCGACATTTGCCCTCGCCCCGGATATGCCGCTGTTTATGCGGATTGTCGCGAATGCACACGGATCGGCGACCGTCGTATTCGATCGCCTGCCGCCAGGTACTTACGCCCTGAAGGCGGTGCAGGACGTCAATCGGGACGGGCACGCAGATCCGGGCGAACCTGTGGCGATCTCAAATACTGCGCCGCCCGGGAATTTTGATCCAGCGGCGATCACACTGCAGCCGGGCGAAAACACCGCCGTGCTGCATCTGCGCTAACTGGCGGCGTTATCGCGTAGGAACCGGCTTTTCGCCACGATAATCGTAGAATCCGCGGCCGGACTTGCGTCCCAGCCAGCCCGCTTCGACATATTTCACCAGCAACGGGCAGGGCCGGTATTTGGAGTCCGCCAAACCCTCATACAGAACCTGCATCACGGCCAGCGCAGTATCGAGACCGATGAAATCCGCGAGCTGCAGCGGTCCCATGGGGTGATTGGCTCCGAGCCGCATCGCGGTGTCGATCGCCTCAACGCTGCCCACGCCTTCGTACAGCGTATAAACCGCCTCGTTGATCATCGGCAGCAGAATGCGGTTGACGATGAACGCCGGAAAATCCTCGGACTGTGCCGCCGTCTTGCCGACGCGGCTCACCAGACCGACAGCGGCCTGGAATGTGTCGTTATCGGTGGCGATGCCCTTGATCACTTCGACGAGCTGCATCACCGGCGCAGGATTCATGAAATGCAGACCGATAAATTTTTCCGGCCTGTCGGTCGCGGCGGCGAGCCGCGTGATTGAAATCGACGACGTATTCGTCGCCAGCATCGTGTTTTGCCCCAGTCTGGGACACAGGTCGCGATAGACTTTGCGCTTGACCTGTTCGTCTTCGGTGGCCGCTTCGATCACAAGATCACGGTCGCGCATGGCCTCGAGGTCGCTCGCCGTTCGGATGCGATTGAGCGCCTTTGCGACATCGCCCTGCGCGATCAGGCCGCGCGCAGCCTGCCGCTGAAGGTTGCGCTCGATCGTGGCTTTCGCGCGACTCAGCGCTTCCGGGCTGATGTCTTCCATCACCACGTCATAGCCGGCCAGTGCACAGACATGCGCGATGCCGTTGCCCATTTGCCCAGCGCCGACGACGCCGATTTTTTCAATGTTCATCGTATGCCTGCTGTCCATCCGTTCCCATATCACTGGTCCAGCGCCTTTTCGAATTCCGGCAATGCCTGAAAAAGATCGGCAACAAGCCCATAATCCGCGACGCCAAAAATCGGTGCATTCTCGTCCTTGTTGATGGCGACGATCACCTTTGAATCCTTCATCCCGGCCAGGTGCTGGATTGCCCCGGATATCCCGACCGCGATGTAGAGCTGCGGCGCGACGATCTTGCCGGTCTGGCCGACCTGGTGGTCATTCGGGATAAAACCCGCGTCAACCGCAGCGCGCGACGCGCCAATCGCGGCGCCGAGTTTGTCGGCAATCCGCTCAATCAGGACGAAGTTGTCCTTCGACTGCAGCCCGCGCCCGCCCGAAATGATGATTTTTGCAGCGGTAAGTTCCGGGCGTTCGGAACGAGTCATGTTTTCGGCGGTCATGCGGGATATGCCTGGATCAGCCGCAGGGGCGACCGTCTCCAGCGAAGCCTGGCCGGTCGCGGGCGCAGCGGGGAAAGCAGCGGCGCGAACCGTCATGACCTTTTTGAATCCCCTGGCTTCGACTTTTTGAATCGCATTGCCGGCATAGATCGGCCGCCGGAAGATGTCGGGCCCTTCGACGGCAATGACGTCGGAAATCTGCGGGACATCGAGTTGCGCCGCGACGCGTGGCAACACGTTTTTGCCGTTCGCGGTTGCCGGCGCGGCAATGGCGTCGTAACTCGGAGCCAGCGCGAGCACGAGCGCGGCGACGGCTTCGGCAAGAAAGCCGGTGTAGCGGCGGTCGTCTGCGACCAGCACCTTTTCCACGCCGGCAATTTTTTGCGCCTGCTCTGCTGCATTGCGGCAATCGTGGCCGGCAATCAGCACATGCACCGGCGTCGACACGGCGGCCGCAGCGGTGACAGTCTTCGCCGTGGCTTCATCGAGTGAGGCATTGCCATGTTCGGCGAGCACCAGCGTGGCCATCAGATGATGCCTTTCTCACGCAGCTTGCCGACCAGTTCTGCCGCCGAACCGACGCGCATGCCCGACCGGCGCTTTTCCGGTGCCGTGACCTCCAGCACCTTTACCCGTGGTGCCGCATCAACGCCGTAATCGGCGATAGTCTTTTCGAGGATCGGTTTTTTTCGCGCCTTCATGATGTTCGGGAGCGAAGCGTAGCGTGGCTCGTTCAGCCGCAAATCCGTGGTGATCACCGCCGGCACGGCGAGTTCGACGGTCTGAAGTCCACCATCGACTTCCCGCGTCACGGATACATTGTCGGTGCCTATTTCCAACTTCGCCGCGAATGTCCCCTGTGGCCAGCCCAGCAGCGCGGCCAGCATTTGACCGGTTTGATTGCAATCGTCATCGATTGCCTGCTTGCCAAGGATGACCAGGCGCGGCTGCTCCTCCGCGCAGATCGCCTTCAGGATTTTCGCCACAGCGAGGGGCTCGATTTCGCCGTCGTGCTTCACCAGAATGGCGCGGTCAGCACCCATTGCGAGTGCTGTGCGAAGCGTTTCCTGTGCTCCTGCCGGGCCTATGCTCACCGCGACGATTTCGGTGACTTTGCCCTTCTCCTTCTGCCGCACTGCCTCCTCGACGGCGATCTCATCGAATGGGTTGATCGACATTTTGACATTGGTCAGATCGACGCCGGACCGGTCTGCCTTGACCCGAACGGCAACATTGAAGTCGATCACCCGCTTGACCGGGACGAGAACTTTCATCGCGCGAGAATTGCCTTTGGTTCAGGCGAGCGGCCGTATTGGAGCTCCACCGGAACCCATTGTGCAGTGCAATAACTAAGCGGCAGGTTCCGGTCCTGTCAACGAAACGTCACGTGAACGTAATGGCGCGGCTACCGCACCACGCCTGCGTCATTCAGCCGCGGAATCAAAATCCTCGCGCCCGCGACCAGCGTGGCGCCGCCTCGACCGGTGCGTCATCCGCCGCACCGGCGAAATCAAACAGATGCGCGCAAGGCGCGCGAGGCGTTCTCCTCCCCCTTTACGGGGAGGACTAAAGGAGGAGGCCTTGCAGCGCCTCCAGAGTTTTACCTGACCTGGACCTTCACGAGCTTTGATGGCGGACGATAGGCGGGAATCCACACTGTCGGCCGCGGTGCCCCGACTTCGACCTTGAAGTCGCGAATCTCGTAATTGTCCGGCGTCATGTACTCGACCGATTTTCCGGTGATCGTATCGATCTTATAGATCCGGCTGCTGGAGAAATCGTTCGTCCAGACGATGTGGTTCTTGTCATCGACGCTTGCCGAATAGGGCTCGGCATAAGGCGCCGTGTAAGGCTTCACGCCCGGGATCAGCGGATATTCCTTCAGGATCTGCTCATCCGGATCGAACATGACCACCTGGCCGGCAAAGAACTCAGCCGCCCATAGCCGGTTCTGGCCATCGATTTGCCCGCGCCGCGGCCCGGACATCGCAGTCGGCACCGGGTAGTTCTTGTACTCCAGCGTGGCGGGATCGAAGAAGCCGATCTTGCCTTCGCGCCAGATGTAAAGATCGGTGCGGCCTTTCGAATCCGTATCGATGTCATAGATGCCGGCATTTTTCGGGATCGGATAGATCGTGCGCTTCAGCGCCTCGCTTGACGTGTCGAGCTTCACGAGCTGGCCGTTCACCGGCAATGTCCAGACATTCCCCTGCGGATCGAGCCCGAACTGATCGTTACCGGTCGCCCAGCCGTTGAACTGTCCCGTTGCCGGATTGTAGCGGACCGTGCCCTTCCGCATGCCGATAATGACATTGCCCTGGCGGTCAAATTGCAGTTCGTGCGTGCCGCCGCCGGGATTTCCGGGCCGGCCGTCGCCGCCATTGGGATCGCGCCCCGCGCCGGCGGGAGCCTGGAAATGCAGTTCCTTCACGGCCCCGGTTTTGCGGTCAAGCTGCCCGATTGTGTAGGAGAAATGATCCGTATAATACGCATACTGATCATTCATGATCACGTCGTGCGGCCAGACATAGGCCGGATCGCCGCGCAGCATGAATACGTCCCGCTGACCACCGCGCGGGAGGTCGTATTCCGTCACCACAAGATTGGTGGACTCTGCATTGGTCGGGCGGGGCCGCTGCTTGAATGGAACCTTGTCGCTGCCGGGTCCGCGGATCGAAGCGAGATATTCCGCCAACGGCTCGATGAATTGCTTCTGGCCGAAAGCATAGGTGCCGGGCGTATCGTCGTCGGCGGCGCGTCCCGCCATCATCCGGATGACTTTCACCCATTGGTCCTTGGTGCGCGGAATCTGCAGCGCCCATTGCAGCGTGTGGCAGTTGCTGCATTGCGAGAACAGAACCTTCTGCTGATCGGTTCCGGGAAGACCGGCGATGATCTCGGACGCCGTGGCGTCGTTATAGGCAAGCGGCTTGGACTTCAGCGTGAAGTTCACCCGCGCCGTTTTGCCGTTGGCGATCGCGACGCCGGCTTTATCGACGTGATCGAAATCCGGCAGTTCGACGCCGACCGACCACGAACCGGGCTTCACGTCGGACCAGGAGGGGAAATCATAGTCGCCGTTTTTGTCGGTATAGACCGCGACCGTCATATTGGTGTTGTCGAGATGGGCTTTGACTGGAATTCCGGCCAGCGCGGTGCCGTCGGACGAGACAATATGTCCGCGCAACAGCGTTCCGGCATCGGCGGCAAAGGCTGCGGGCGCAGCCACAACGGCGATACCAAACGCTGTCAGAAGAGCCTGGGAGCGGACGCTAAGGCGGCTCGGGAGCATGGCGA
This sequence comes from uncultured Bordetella sp., assembly GCA_964446945.1. Classification (GTDB taxonomy): domain Bacteria; phylum Pseudomonadota; class Alphaproteobacteria; order Micropepsales; family Micropepsaceae; genus CAIYRG01. Next base: position 366,116 of record CAYUQO010000002.1, on the reverse strand, counting down.
TTTCTCCTCCGGTTATAGGTCAAGAATACGCCGCCGGCGGGCGCGCGCACAGATGCTATTTGATGCCTTTGGCGGTTTCGATGGCTCGCCGGAACCCGATCGGATCGGCTATGGGCGGAAGATCCACCTTGTCGATACCGGTGCCTTCAATCCTCAGATTGCCGTAACCCCAGATGCGGCCCCAGAAGCCCTGATATACGCGCACGCCTTCGATATTGGTCAGCGCAATTTCATTGGTCCTGAGCGATACGAAGCCGGCCTTCTCGACAAAGCGGTGTGACGTCACGGCAATTTCCGTCGTCCAGGCTCGCACCATCCGGCGGAGAAAGATGATGATACCCGCCAGCATCAGGATCATCCCGAGAATGATCAGCCAGCCGCCGGCAAATGCCCGCCCGAACAGCAGGATGATGATCAGGACGATAAACGGGACGATCAGCGCCAGAAGCGCCTTGAACGTGTACAGCCAGTGGAAATGGGCCCGGGCAACGAGCCTCTCGCCATCACCCAACGACCGCTCGACATAGGACGGCATCGTGTCATCCGTGGTCGGGCAGCAGGATTTCGCGTTTACCCTGGTGATTGGGCTTGCCGATCATCCCCTCGTCCTCCATCCGCTCGATCAGCCGTGCGGCGCGATTGTAGCCGATCTGCAGCCGCCGCTGGATATAGGATGTCGACACCTTGCGTTCGCGCGCCACGATCTGCACGGCCTTATCGAACAGATCGTCGCCGCCCTCGCTGCCTTCACCAAGGCCGAAAGCATCCTCTCCGTCTTCGTCCGGCTCCTCCGTGACGGCGTCCAGATATTCCGGCCGCCCCTGTTCCTTGAGGAAGCGCACCACGTCTTCAACTTCGGAATCCGAGCAGAATGGTCCGTGTACGCGCCGGATACGGCCGCCGGCCATCATGTAGAGCATGTCACCCTGGCCGAGCAGTTGCTCGGCGCCCTGCTCGCCGAGAATGGTGCGTGAGTCGATTTTCGACGTCACCTGGAAACTGATCCGGGTGGGGAAATTCGCCTTGATCGTGCCGGTGATCACGTCGACGGATGGCCGCTGGGTGGCCGCGATCAGATGAATGCCGGCCGCGCGCGCCATCTGCGCCAGCCGCTGCACCGCGCCTTCGATCTCCTTGCCCGCTACCATCATCAGGTCGGCCATTTCGTCCACGACGACGACAATGAAAGGCATCGGTTCGAGTTCGAGCACTTCGTCTTCATAGACTGGCTTGCCGGTTTCCTGGTCGAACCCGGTCTGGACGGTGCGCTTGAGCACCTCGCCCTTTTCCGCCGCGCGGTGCACCCGTTCGTTGAACGCTTCGACGCCGCGCACGCCGATCTTGGCCATCTTGCCGTAGCGGCTTTCCATCTCGCGCACGGCCCATTTCAGCGCCACCACCGCCTTTTTCGGGTCGATCACCACCGGCGCGAGCAGGTGCGGAATGCCTTCATAAACCGACAATTCCAGCATCTTGGGATCGATCATGATCATGCGGCAATCGCGCGGCGGCATGCGATAGAGCAGTGACAGGATCATGGTGTTCAGCGCCACCGATTTGCCCGATCCGGTGGTTCCTGCGACCAGAAGGTGGGGCATCTTGGCGAGATCGGCCATGACCGGTTCGCCGCCAATCGTCTTGCCCAGCGCCAATGTCAGAGGCGCGCGCGATTTCTCATATTCGGGCGCCGCCAGGAGTTCGCGCAGGAAAACCTTCTCGCGCCGCTGATTGGGCAGTTCGATGCCGATCACATTTCGGCCGGGAATGACCGCGACGCGCGCCGCGAGCGCGCTCATCGACCGGGCAATATCATCGGCCAGCGAAATCACCCGCGATGTCTTCACCCCCGCGGCAGGTTCGAATTCGTACAGCGTGACCACAGGACCTGGCCGCACTTCGGAAATACGCCCGCGTACGCCGAAATCCGACAATACGGCTTCCAACAGTTTTGCGTTTTCCTTTAGGGCATCGTCAGAGACCACGGGGCTGCCGGACTCGGCCGGCGGTTCGGCGAGCATGCCCAGCGGCGGCAGTTGATATTCTCCTTCGCCGAGATTCAGCGCCGGCTGGAGCTCCAGTTTCGCCCGGGTTTTGCGTTTCCGGTCTTCGTTGCGGCGGACCAGAGTCTCGCTGTCGCGGTATTGGACGGGCGGCTCTTCGGGCTCGTCGTCGTCTTCAAAGGCGGCGAGTTCTTCATCCTTATCTTCTTCGTCGTCGGTTTCGGGCACCGGCGCGCGCGCAACTCTCGCGCCGCTACGGCGGCGCCAGAGCTGAACCGTTCCGCGCGCCAGAATTGTGAAACCGTTCACGACAAGCAGTGCGGAGCGCATCGCCCATCCCGCCGCCCACAAGACCAGAAGGAATCCGGCAAGCCCGACAACGGCTGACGTCATCGGCACCACCCAATGCGATGTACTCGCGCGGCCGGCCAGGGCAATCAAAGACCAGAGCAGTCCGCCGATGACACCACCCGCGCCGGCCGGGAATACTGCAAATCTGGGTAGTGCCGCGAGCCCCGCCGAACAAAGCAGCAGGCCGAGGACGAGGACACTGATCCGGAGATAGAGCAGGCGGGGGCGCGCTCCGTGCGCAATCATCTCCCATCCGGCCGCGGCCAGAGCGGCCGAAAGTGCGAGCGACGAGAGTCCAAGAAACCGCAGCAGCAGATCGGCCGTGTACGCACCACTTTGGCCCAGCCAGTTGGCGGGTTGCTTGCCGGTGGCGACGTCGAAACTGGGATCTGTCGCGTCATAACCCGCAATTGCCAGCAGCATGACCGCGCCCGCAATCAGCAGTGCGCAACCCAGGGCCCGCCACAGCGCAGGCTCAATGAGTGCATAGAGCCTCATCCGCACCGCCCCAAGGGCTTCTGCCATCCGCGCGCGGCGGGAACGCGGCTGATAAACGCCAATACGTTGTGCGCTCATTGTTGCCATACCCCCTGCAGGAAATCTGCGATTCGTTCGAGAGCGGCCGTCATCGTGGCCGGATCATGCACCAGTGCCAATCTTACATAACCGAAACCGGGATTGCTGTTGGGATCGCCGGGAACGCGCTCCACGCTCATGAATGCGCCGGGCAGGACCCGTACGCCCGTCTCACGCCAGAGCGCTTTGGCGAAAGCCGGCCCATCGCCGACGTCGAGCCAGATGTAAAATCCGCCGTCCGGCAGCCGGAAGCCGCGATGATTGCCGAGAATGCGCCGCGCGATCGCAAACCGCTCGCGATACCGGTCACGGTTTTGTTCGACATGGGCTTCATCATCCCATGCCGCCGCCGACGCCTTGAGCACTGGAATGGGTACTTGAGGGGCGCAGGTGTTGCGAAACCGGGTCAACGCCGCGATCAGCGAAGGCGACCCGGTGACGAAGCCGGAGCGCAGTCCGGGGACGCTGGAGCGCTTGGACAGCGAATGAAAGGACAGCAACCGTTCCAGGCTGCCGGCGGAATGGTAGCGCGCATCAAGCGCGCCCACCGGCGGCTTCGCGTGCCAGATTTCGCAGTAACACTCGTCTGCCAGGACGGTGAAATCATGGCGGTCGGCGAGAGCAAAAAGCTGCAGCCAGTGATCGCGCGTCGCGCAGGCGCCTTCCGGATTGGAAGGCGAACAGAAAAACGCCGCCACCGTCCGTTCCAGAACCTTTTCGGGGATACTGGCCAAATCCGGCAGGAAGCCGCTCTCCGCGCGCGCATCAACATAGAACACCTCCGCGCCGGAGGCGAAGCTCGCCGAGGGATAAGTGACGTAGAACGGATTTGGCACCAGAACCACGGGGCGGCCGCCATGTTTGCTCTCGGGCATGATGGCGGGCAGCGCGAGAAACAGCCCCTCACGTGATCCATTCAACGGCAGGATCTGTGTGTCGGGCTTTATTGCGGCCGCCGGAAGATTGAAACGGCGGCATGCCCAGGCCGCGGCGCTGTTGCGAAATTCGGGGGTGCCCACAACCGGCGGGTACCGCCCGAAGTCGCGCGCGTTGTCATTGACGATCTTTGTAATGAAGGTTGGCGGCTCGTCCTGCGGCTCACCAACTGTCAGTGCCACCGGCGCATTGCCAATCGGAAACGAAGCTGGATTTACGCCCTCGAGCAGCCTCGCGAGGCGCTCGAATGCGGAAGGGGGTGCAAGCGCCATGCGGCCCGGAAACACGCGGACGACCTCAACCAAAACGAATCACACTACGCCAATCCTTAGGCTAACCGCCCCGTTCCGGGCTGTCACGTGGCTGGCGATTTTGGCCACCCTGCTACAATCAGGTCACGCACTATAGATGCGAGAAACTGAGGATTAATAACAATCCTCTCCCCGCAACTATAAACACAGCCTTCCACAAGCCGCAGGTGAACCGATCTTTTAGCATTGCCCACCTCCAACGCTTCGAGAGTCGCACAGCGAGCGGATTCTGTCTATCGCCCCGCGCGACCGGCGTGCGGCAACTCACCTTTCGGATCGACAAATCTCCAGTCGCCGCACATTGATGGCACTGCTCAGCTCGTCAGCGTCTGACGGAAGGGGTGGGCGGGATAGGCGCCGAGAATCTTCAGGGATGACGTAAAGAACTTCAGTTCCTCCAGCGCCAGCTTCATCGACCGCTCGTCCGGATGCCCTTCCATGTCGGCAAAAAACTGGGTCGCATTGAATGAACCCTCAAGCTGGTACGATTCCAGTTTGGTCAAGTTGACGCCATTGGTGGCAAAACCGCCCAGCGCCTTGTAGAGCGCCGCCGGGACGTTGCGTACACGGAAGATCATGGTGGTGACCACGGGTCCACCGCCGGCCTTCGCATATTCCGGTTCGCGCGCCAAGATCAGGAATCGCGTGACATTGTGGGTCGCATCCTCGACGTCGTTGCGCAGGATATTGAGGCCGTGAATCTCGGCCGCAAGACGCGAGGCGACCGCGGCCAGGGTACGGTCCTTGACTTCGGCGACGTGCCGCGCGGCGCCTGCCGTGTCTGCCCATAGCTGCCGCTTCAGCCCCAGTTCGCGCACGATGTTGCGGCATTGCCCCAGCGCGGGTTCCTGGCTGACCACCGTTGTAATCGACGACAGAGTGGCTCCGGGAACTGCCATGAGCTGATGGCGCACCCGGTGGAAATGCTCAGCGAGAATGTAGAGCGGCGCTTCGGGCAGCAGATAATGGATATCGGCGATGCGCCCATGCAGCGAATTTTCGATCGGGATCATCCCAAGATCGACGGAACCGCCGCGCAGCGCGCCGAAAGCGTCTTCAAACGTGGGCGCGGGCACCGCTTCGCAATGCGGCAGCGCCTCGCGCGTCGCGAGGTGCGAATAGGAGCCGGGTTCGCCCTGAAACACCACCCGCCGTGCTTTCTGAATCAATGCGATTTCGTTCATTTGTGCTGTGGGGAAAGTATTTTCCTGGCCTTTTCAAGATCTTCCGGAGTGTCGACGGACAAAGGAACCTCGTCAATGCGGGCGACCTCGATGTGCATGCCGGCTTCCAGGGCGCGCAACTGCTCTAGTTTTTCGCGCCGCTCAAGGGGCGACACCGGAAGGCTGATGAAGCGCTCGAGCGCGCCCCGCGTGAAGGCGTAAATGCCGACATGGTGGAACAGCGGGCCCTCGCCGGAGGGGCTGCGCGCGCGGGTGAAATACAGCGCGCGCCCGTGGGCCTGCGAATCGTCCCACGCAGCAATGGCCTTGACCACCGCGGGATTGTCGAAATCGCGTGGATCGCTGATCGGCGCGGCAAGGGTCGCGATATCCGCGCCGCTGTCATCGAGCGATGTTGCCACCGCCGTGATGGCCCGGGGATCGAGCGCCGGCAGATCTCCCTGGAGATTGATCACCACATCGAAGCGCCGTTCCGGATCATACCCGCTGAGTGCCTGATGAACGCGGTCGGAACCGGATGCCAATTCCGGATCGGTCAGCACAGCGTCACCACCCGCGCGGCGAATTGTATCAGCTATTTCTGCATCGGCGGCGGCAACCAATACAGGGCCGGCGCCAGCGCGCACGGCCTGTCGCCAGACGCGCACAATCATGGGCGTTCCCGCGATGTCTGCGAGCGGCTTACCCGGCAGGCGTGTTGATGCCATGCGGGCCGGAATCACAATAATTGCGTTCATGCGTGGAACTCTGTGCCTTATGCGACGCTTAGCCGCAATGACGCATTGCGGCTCGAAGGTAATGTCCGCGCGCCCGCGCAACATCGCCGCAGAAATCTATAAGCCGCCACTTCCGGAGCACGCCAATGGATTCGTTTGAATGGAACAAAATCATCGGGAGCGTGCTCGGCTGTCTGTTGTTCATCGTCGCGGTGTCGCTCATCAGCCAGGCTGTCTATTACTCACCCGCACCCGCGAAGCCTGGATACATCGTACCCGGAGTGGTCGCGACCGCGTCATCGGAAACGGCCCCTGCGCAACCGGCTGCGGAACCGATTCCGGATTTTGCCATGGTCATCCCGACGGCGGACGTCATGAAAGGCGAAATGATCGCCCAGCAATGCATGGCGTGCCACGATTTCACCAAGGGTGGTCCCAACAAGATTGGTCCGAATCTTTATGGCGTGATCGGCCGGCCGCGCGCGATGCATCCGGGATTCGATTATTCAGCGGCGATGAAAGCCAAGGGCGGCAACTGGACTTACGCCGATATCTTCGAATTCATAAAGCAGCCGCAGCTGTTCATTCCCGGCACCAAAATGACCTTCGGCGGCCTGCCGAAGCCGCAGGACCGGCTCGACGTGATTGCCTGGCTGCGTATGCAGGCCGACACGCCGGCGCCCTTCCCGCCTCCGGAACCCGCGGCGAATCAGCCGAAAACCGCAGGCGGCGCAGAAGCCGGGGCCAAAACGGGAGCGCCTGCCGCGACCCCGGCCGCCGCGCCGGGGAATGCCGCGGCAACCGCTACGGCACCTGCCGCAGCCGGCCGGTAACCGGGCGCGCGTGAGCGCCTAAGGCCTGCCTACTGAAGTTCCTTGATCGACTTCGGATCGGGCGGCTTCGGCAGGCTGGAGAGATAGGCGTAAATGTCGGCAACGCCCTGATCGGGAATCACGCTCGCTACATAAGGGGGCATCTCGCGGCGGGGTGTGCGCAACTGTTGCAGAACCACGGGAAAGGCCGGCGGCGGATTGATCCGCGGACCGTCCCGCCCCGTGCCCTGTCCCCATGATCCGTGGCAGGAATAACAGCCGAACTTCTGGAACAAGATGTTGCCGTTATGCGCGTCACCCTTGGGTGCCGTGTATTCCTGTGCCTGCACCGAACTTGCGGCCAACAGCAAAGCGACCAGAATAATAGCCCTATGCACGGCTAGCTCACCGTCCGTCCGAAACGACATCGATCAGGGCGGGTTCGCCGCGCTTCACTCGTTCCACACCACGGCGAATCGCCGCCGCCAGGTCTTTCGGATCGGAAATGGGACCTTCGGCATACATCCCATAGCCCTGCGCGATCTTCGCATAGTCGATATTCGGCTTCTCGATTTTGGTCCCGACATAGAGGTTGGGGCTGTTCGAGCGCATCCGCCGATCTGCCATCTTGAGGATCATCATGACTTCCTGATGATAGGCACGGTTGTTGTGCACCAGATAGAGAATGGGAATCTGGTGGTGGGTTGCCGTCCACAACACGCCCGGCGCCATATTGAAATCGCCGTCGCCAACCATGGCGACAGTGACGCGGCCGTGCTGTTTGTTGGCGAGTGCCGCACCAAGCGCCGCCGGCGTGTTGTAGCCGATACCCTGCGCTCCCGATCCACCTATGGTGTGATACGGCTTGTTCATATCCCAGAGGCGGAAGGGCCAATCGCTGATAAATTGCGATTCGGTCGGCATCATCCAGTCTTCATTCCGGATATTGTCCCACAGCTCCGTGACCATGCGACCGGTGCTGATCGGGCGTGCATCCCACTGGTACGCGACGTCCTGGCGCGCGGCATCGAGGAATTTCGCCGACATTTCGTGCAGTTTTTGTCCCCGTGCCGCAAAGCGCGATTTGTGCGCCGCCGTGATTTGCGATTTCACCGCTTCGATCAGTGACGGCATGGTCGATTCCGCATCACCTGCAATCGAGAGATCGACCTGCGCATAGCGCTGCGAGTCCTGGTAATTCGCCTTGGTCAGCAGCATTTCCGAACCGATATGGATGATTTTGAGATTCGGATTGCGCCGCGGTGGCAAATCGGGGCGGCCGATCAGATCGGCGACGTAATTCGTCAGGCCCCAGATATCGACGGGTTCTAACGCCAGAATGACATCCGCGTTTGCCAAAGTCGGTTCGCGCCGGGGCGAATGATTCAGCGGGTGGCGATTGGCGATATTCATCCGGCCGTGACTGTCGACCACCGGCGCCTGCAGCAGTTCAGCCAATTCGACCAGCAGCGCCGGACCGTTGTCGGTGCGCGCGTAACGATTGACGTAAATGACGGGATTTTCGGCCGCCACCAGCATTTTTGCGGCATCCTGCACCAGAGCCGGATCGCCGGTTGGTTGACCGCGCGTTCTCAGCTTCGGGATATAGAGCTTTTTCTCCACGCCCGGCGGAATGGTGTCTTCCTGCAGATCGCCATCCGCGCTGATCAGCACCGGCGCCATCGGTACAGTCGTCGCCAGATCATAGGCGCGGACCATGGAATCGGCGAAACCCTGCAGCGATTGCGGCTGGTCGTCCCATTTGGTGAAGTCGCGGACGGTGACGGCCTGATCCTGCGCCGCGTGATTCCACTCGACATTCATTTGCCGCGTGGCCGAGTTGCCGATATTGCCGGTCAGCACAACCATGGGAACGCGGTCGGCGAAGGCGTTGTAAATCGCCATCGAGGCGTGCTGGAGGCCAACCGTGCCGTGCATCATGCAGGCCATCGGCTTGCGTGCCACCTTCGCATAGCCGTGGCACATCGCCGCCGCCGAATCCTCATGCAGCGTGGTGATGAATTCCGGCTTCCGGTTGTTGCCGTAATTGATCATCGATTCCTGCAGGCCGCGGAAGGTCGAACCGGGCACCGAGGCGCAATAGTCGATGTCGAGTGTCTTGATGACATCCACCATGAAATCCGAACCGCTCTTTCCCTGGGTCAGCGGCGGCATGTCGTTGAGAGAACGCTCGTCATTGGGGACCGGCGGAACGCTGGAAGCTGGCGCGCTTTGGGCCGCGGCTGCGCCGGTGGTGGACATCAGGCTGATGGCTGGACCTGCGGCGGCAACGCCCGCCAGAAATTGACGACGTTTGATGCGCTTGGACATGAATTCCTCCCTGATATCCGGCGGCGCGGCTATCCCCGTTTCACCACTGCCCGACTCGATACCTCCTCCACATACGGAGAAGGAAATCGCGAAGGGGAATTTGCCACCCGGCAGAGCTGATGCCAAGCCGATGGCACGCAATTCCCAGTGTCCCGATCCTGAAATTCGCTTGGGCCCTATGTCGGCATCACGGCGAATTTCAGGATCGAAAGGACACTGGCAACTATAAATTCTAGTGTCGTTCCGGTTTCGAAGTTCGCTCAGGAGCCTATATCGGCCTAATGCGAACTTCGAAACCACGACACTAGTGCCTTGAATGAGTGAAATCGGCTAGGTTGTGCGCAGGAGCTCGTGGGATACGACAGATGACGCAATTCCGCTGGATTGCCGCCGCGCTGCTATGCGCGACCGCCGCAACCCCCGGGCTTTCCGCCGGCCGCACAGCTGATTTTCCGAATTTCAATCCGGATGGCGGGACGGCGTGGAGCATCGACCGCCCCGCGGCGGACGATTTTCTGCCTCCGGACAGCGGCCCGGGGCCGGTCCTCGCCGATCCGAAGCATCCTTACGTCCCCAATGGTAATGGCCGGCAATCGACTTACCGCATAGCCGACCTGACCAATCCGATTCTCCAGCCCTGGGTCGTCGCCCAGATGAAGAAAACGAACGATGAAGTGCTGGCGGGGAAGGTGCCTTTTATTGCGCGCGAACGTTGCTGGCCCGGCGGGGTTCCCGGCATGGACATCTACAATCGCGGCCAGCCGCTGCACTTCATCCAGACGCCGAATGAAGTGGTGATGGTCAATGAGCTCTACGCCTCGACCCGCCACATCTACATGAACACGGAACACTCCAAAAACCCAAAACCGTCCTGGTACGGAGAATCCATCGGGCACTACGAAGGCGACGAGCTTGTCGTCGACACGATCGGACTTTCGGACCGGACCTTCGTCGACAATTACCGCACGCCCCACACGACCCGGCTCCATGTCATCGAGCGCTTCAAGATGATCAATGGCGGCAAGACGCTACAGGTGCTGGTCCATGTCGAAGACCCCGGCGCATTCAACATGCCGTGGAATGCCAAACAGACCTGGGTGCGTGTCCATCCGGGTGCGCTGATCGAGGACGTCTGCGAGCCGAATAACGGTTACTTCTTCGGCTACGACGTGGCGCCGCTGCCGCACGAGGACCATCCGGCGTTTTAGTGCCGTCAGTTCTGAAGCAGCGGAATGGATTTCGGATCGGGCGGCTTCGGGAAAGTCGAGATATAGGCGTAGATGTCGGCCGCCTGCTGATCGCTGAGGACCTTTGCAGTGAACGGCGGCATGACATTGCGCGGCGTTCTGAGTTGGACAATGAAAGCCGGATAGGCCGGCGGGTCGATCAGTTTTGGACCAGCGCCGCCACCCTGGCCGGCATAGCCGTGACATTCGAAGCAGCCGATCGTCTCAAACAGTTTCTTGCCATTGGCAGCGTTGCCGCGCGGGGTATCCTGCGCGAATGCAGCAGTTGATGCGATCGCCGAAACCAGCAACCCGGCGGCGGCAAAACTCAATACGCGAGTAATCACTGAACCTCCCAAACGATATTGCTCCCCCTGCGGCTGACTGAGCCGCGCGGCGTTCCTCCAATTCCCCCGAAACGAAAACACCCCCTGCTTTAATTCTCCCCCCGCCCCCGGATAGCGCCTCCGGCGCTTCCGGGGCTTCGCTCGGCTTTGGCCGAGCTCGACTCTGTCGCCTTATCTTGGCTGCGAGACGATATCGATCAGTGCCGGTTCGCCACGCTTGACCACCGCGATTGCGCGCTGGATCGCCGGGCCGATGTCGGCCGGATGATCGATCGGTCCCTGCGAATACACGCCCATCGATTTCGCAAGCGACGCGAAGTCGATGTTGGGATCCCTGATCGTGGTCCCGATCCAGGTGCGGTCGATGCCGCGCTGATTCCGTTCGGCCATGCGCTGGACATGCATATATTCCTGATGCCATGCGCGGTTGTTGTGCACGATATAGAGGATCGGAATACGATGATGCGCTGCGGTCCACAGCACGCCCGGCGACATCATGAGATCGCCATCGCCGTTCAGCGCGACGGTGATGCGGCCATGTTCCTTGTTGGCGAGAGCTGCACCAAGAGCCGCTGGGGCATTGTAGCCGACGCCGCCACCGCTCGAACCGCCCATTGAGTGATAGTGCTTTTCCATGCTCCACAGCCGGTAGGGCCAGTTGGACAGGAAGTTCACTTCGGACGCCATGGTCCAGTCTTCATTTTTGATCTGATTCCAGACTTCGGCAGAGATGCGCGCGGTGGAAACGGGGCTCGCGTCCCAGCCCATGGCAGCCTGTTCGTCCGCGGCCAGAATGAATTTTGCTCCAGCGGCTTTGAGCTTTTGGCCACGGGCGTCAGCGACGCTCTTGCGGGCCGGTGTCATCTCCTTTTGGATCGCCTGGATCAGCCACGGCAGTGAATTTTCCGCGTCGCCGGCGATGCCGATATCGGCGGCCTGATACCGCTCATACTCGCCCATATTCGGTTTGATATTCAGGTCCGTCGTGCCGATGACGATGACCTTGGTGTTTGGGCCGATCTTCGGCTTCGAAGGACGTCCGATCAGATCATCGACATTGTTGAGCGTGCCGTAGAGATCCATCGGCTCCAGCGCGAGAACCACATCGGCCTGCCGCATCATGGCGCCGCCACGTTCGGTATGATTGAGCGGGTGGCGCGATGGCATGTTCATGCGGTTGCGCTCATCAATGACCGGCGCTTGCAGGACTTCGGCCAGCTGCACGAGATGCTTCGGGCCGTTCTCGGTGCGCGTGTAGCGTCCGGAAACGATCACCGGATTTTCCGCCGCGACCAGCAATTTTGCCGCTTCCGCCAGAGCGCCCGGATCGGCCACCGGCTGCGTACGCTGCCGCAGTTTGGGAATGAACAGCTTGCGGCCGGGCTCGATGACTTCTTCCTGCTGATCGGCGTCGATCACAACCATCACCGGCCCCATGGGCGTCGTGGTGGCAAGGTCATAGGCGCGGACCAGACCTTCGGCGAAATCCTGAAGATTGTTCGCCTGATCGTCCCATTTCACATAGTCGCGGACGATGATGCCCTGGTCATGCGCGCTGTGCGCCCATTCCACGCCCGGGCGGCGCTGTGTGCCATTGCCGACATTGCCTGCCATCACGATGGCCGGGGCCTGATCGCAGAAGCAGTTGTAGATCGCCATCGAGGAATGCTGGAGACCGACCACACCATGCACCATGGTGGCCATCGGCTTGCCGGCGATCTTGGCATAGCCATGCGCCATCGCCACGGAGGCTTCTTCGTGGATCGTGGTGATGAACTCGGGCTTCGAGTTCATGCCATAATTGATGATGGATTCCTGCAAACCGCGGAAGGTCGACCCGGGAGTCGAGGCGACGTAATCGATGTTGAGGGATTTCAGGCAGTCCACCATGAAATCGCCGCCCACCTTCCCGCTGTTGACGAGCGGTTGTTCCTTCGGGGCGTTGTAGTCGCCGGCGGTCTGTGGCTTTGCCGGGACTGCGCGTGCCGGGGTTTCGGCGGCGACAACTTTGGTTGTCGATGCAAGTCCCATGATCGGACCTGCCGCCGCAGCTCCGGCAAGAAATTGACGACGTTTGATGTCTGGTGTCCTGGCCACGTTCCGCCCTTTCATGAAGCGCCTCGCTTGCCGAGGCTGCCGAAAATCAGGGCAGAATTCGTATCACCCGGTCCGGCCACGGACAAGGATTGGCTGGCCAAACGAAACCCGCCGGGACGTTAATCTCGGCGGGTTTGGTTAACTGCTGGAATCAGGCCGCGCTTTGGCGCGAACGCAGGTCGTCCATCTGTTCAGACAGCCTGCGGCTGCGGGCAACCGACGTGCCGCTGTTGCGCAATGCCTCGGTCAACCTCAACAGGGCTTCGGGTTGTGCCGAGCAGGCGCGCTCCCACTGATCGCGGGAGGCCACGCGAATGTGTGAAGTTCCCGGAATCCGGCGCGCGCCGTGCCAGACCTCTACGGCAACCGGCATATCGCTGCATGCATACTGAGCGGCATGCGCCATCGAAAGCGCGTCATCATCACCTTTGGCCGACAGGTCATACGGCCAGCGGTATTTGCCGGAGCGTTCAACGATATACATCCGATACTTGGCCATTGCTGTCCCTCGCGCGCGTTCGAACCAAAACGCCGTAGGGGGTTAGTGGTTGCATCACGAATTTAGCGAATGGGGGGGGCGTAAAACAGGCCTCCTCTGGACCAGGGTATGTTAAGCCCGCGGTCGAGCTTCGCCCTGCTCAGACTCCCAAGATTACGGGCGAAGATCTCCCCATAATTTCCCGCAGCCAGGACAGCGGCCGTGGCCCAGTCTTTTGCGAGCGCGCGATTTGCGTGATTCGGCGCGGTGAAGAATGCCCTCCCGTCCGGATCCTGGCGCTTGCGCTGGCTGTCGAGATTATCTTCAGCGATTCCAAGCTCTTCGGCATTGATGAGCGCGAATATCGCCCAGCGGACCGCGTCAAAGAATTCGTCATCGCCCTTGCGCAGCAGGGGTGCGAGCGGTTCTTTCGAAATTTGCTGCGGCAGGATCACGTAATCCTCCGGATGTGTTGCCCGGCCGATCAGTGCTTCGGCGAGTTCAGAGGAATCCGCAGTCATGGCGTCACATTGACCGGCAAACAGAGCCGCTTCTGATTCGGCGCGATGGTCCTTGATCACCGCATTCAGCGTCAGATTGTGCTCGCGAAAATAATTCCGCAGCCCACCAAGGAATTCGGCATCCGTCGAAACGCAAATTCGCTTTCCGGCCAGCTGTTCAGGCGCCGAAATGTTGAGCTTCTTCGGCACGAGAAATGATTGACCGTCGTACAGGATGATCGGGCCAAAGCGCAGATTACCTTGCGTTTCCCGCCCCGACGTCCAGGTCAGGCCACGCAGCACCACATCGATGTCGGGTTCGCGCAGAAACGTTTCGAGCGTATCGATCGGGCGGAAAACGACTTTACCCGGCATGCCGAAAATCGCAGCGCCTATGGCTTTGCAGATACTGACGTCAAACCCCGTCCATTGTCCGTCGGGCCCGCGGTGCGAAAAGCCGGGGACATCCGCCCCCACACCGCAAGTGAGAAAGCCTTTCTGACGGATGGAATCGAGCCTTTCGCCGGCGGCGGCCGGTGCGGCGAACAGCGCCGAAAGTGTCAGGGCCAGGAGTGCAGCAAAATGGGCGCGCATGGATCGGTTCGGTGTCGGCAACCCGGACATGATAGAACAGACAGTCGAACTATTGAATCTGCCGGCCGTGTCTGAATTCAAGCGCAACAGAACTGGCGAGTCGCGACGCACATTTCTCAAACGAAGCGCGACCGCGCTTGCCGGATTACCGCTATATGCGGCGTCCGGACGCGCCGCACCGGCGCGCCGCGAATCGGTTGTGGTCGTCGGCGCAGGATTGGCGGGGCTCGTCGCGGCATATCGTCTGCGCGAAGCCGGCAAGCGCGTGACCGTCATCGAGGCAAGGGACCAGCCGGGCGGACGCGTTCGGACGCTGCGCGGGTTTTTCGATGACGGCATATACGGCGAACTCGGGGCAGCACGAATCGCCGAAACCCATGAATATGTCCTGCATTGGGTGAATGATCTCAAGCTTTCGCTGGTGCCGTTCGCGCCCGATTCCGGTTTGTCGATGCTTTCCGTCGGTGGTAAACGCGCGCGTTCGGATGCTGCGGCAGGAGACAGGCTGGTCGCTGGGCTTCACCGCGACGAACGCAATCTTCCGGCCCCCGAATTATTGCGGAAATATGTTGCCGGAGTGCCGGATGAACTGGGCAAGAGCGATGTCAATCTCGCCGATCCCCGGTGGAGGTCCTTTGACCGGCTGACCTGGCCTGCATGGCTGGCATCGCAGGGTGCAAGCCCGGCTGCCATCCAGTTGATCATGCTGGGCGGCGATTCGAGCGAATTCTCGGCGCTCTTCATGCTGCAGCAAATCATGCTGCATCGCGATTCGCGGCAATATTTCAAAATCGAAGGCGGCATGGATCGCTTGCCGCGGGGAATCGCCGCGTCAGCCGGTGCGCCGATTCGGTACAATTGCCGGCTCACCAGACTGGAGATGAGCGACCATGAAGTCCGCGCCTACTGCGCGACCGGCGGCCACATGGATGTCATCGCCGCCGATCGCGCGGTTCTGGCCCTACCGTTTTCCATGCTGCGCAAAGTCGCCCTGAATCCTCCGCTGTCATCGGAAAAGATGCGGGTCGTCAACCAACTGACCTATTTCGACGCGTCGCGGTTTCTGCTGCAAACCGCCACGCGGTTCTGGGCCACAGAAGCCCTGAATGGCAGCGCGCGCACCGATGGTCCGGCCGACATCTGGGACATGAGTTTCGGGCAGCGCGGGAAGTCTGGCCTGATTTCGCTCACCACCGGGGACGACCAGATCGAAGCCAAGTTAATTAAACTTCCGGATAAGGCGCAGACGGAATTCGGGGTGCGACTGGCGGCCGAGGCCTTCCCGGAGATGCCAAATCAAACCGGCAAAAGCTTTGTACAAATCTGGGGTGAAGATCCGTTCGCGGGTGGTGCATTTTCCGTGTTCAAGCCGGGTCAAATGTCCGCTTGGGCCGACGTCATGGGCAAGGCCGAAGGCCGGGTGCATTTCGCGGGCGAACATTTGTCACCCTGGAATGGCTGGATGGAGGGTGCGCTGTGGTCCGGCGAGCGGGCGGCGCAGGAAATCATCGCCGCCTGATTGCCACGAGTTCCGCCGGTTTTTGCCTTGGCGAGCCAGTGCCGATGCCTATATAATGGCGGCTACGTTTCTGTCTCACGCATCTGGGGCGCGAGACCCATTTTGGACCAGAAGAGGCGGATATGAAGATGAAATCATGGATCGGCATGAGCAGCGTCGCGGCACTCGGATTGGCCGCCAGCGCATTTATCTCGCTACCCGCTTTCGCCAATGGCGGCGACTTCTTCAATGAACTGTCGGAAAGCTGGGGCGCCAATGCCGATACCGGCGTGCCCTTCTTCGGCTGGGTTCGCGACTCACACGGCAAGGCAATTCCCCGCGCGATCGTCACCGCGACAGTGGTCGGTGGCGTCGACGGTGAAGCGGTGACCATCATCTCCGACAATCTTGGCCACTTCAAAATCCCGGGGCTTGGGAAAGACGTCGATCCGAAAAAGGTGCTGGTCGAGTGTGCCAAGGCCGGCTATCGCACGCAGGCAATGGACCGCCGAATCATGCGGACGATGCCCAAGGCGCCGGTCGAAGTGGACTGCAGAATGCAGCAAACCGGTCCGATCAGCTAAGGCTGTACAGACACAAGAAGTTTTCGTTCCGTCATCTGAGAATTGCGTTGCAATCTGCGAATCGCTTCGTGCAAGATCGGCCCGAAGGATAGCGGTTGCATGCGTGCGGCCGTTGTCTGGAGGAGACCTCAGCAAGAGAGACACGCGATGGGCGTGCTCTGACAGGGGGGTACATGATTACTGCATTGCTGATTGTCCATGGCATCCTGGCCATGTTTCTGGTGGGTGCGATCACCCATCAGGCGCTGGGCGTGTTTTGGCCCCGCCGTCCGGGCCAGGCGAATTTCGTTGCGCGCATGCGCGTCGCCAATTCGCAGGGCTACGTCAACGCGATCCTGACTCTGTACTGCACGGTGTTTGTGATCGGCGCATTTCTGTATCCGACCTATCGCGTGTTTGTCCGCCCGCCGTTGCAGGATCTGCAACTGACCTATGCGATCGGCCTGTTCGAGGTGAAGGAGAACTTCGCCGCGATCTGCCTCGCGCTGCTGCCGTCATATTACTACTTCTGGAAGAAGGCCCCGGAATTCCCGGTGACGCGTCGCGCGCTGACCGCGATCCTGTTCGTCACGATCTGGTATAATTTCATCGCCGGTCACATTCTGAATAACGTCAGAGGATTCACCTGATGAACAAGATCGCTGCACGGGTATTCCCCGCATTTGCCATCGGGTTCGCGCTGTTTTACGCGCCGGGCTATTCCTTCACGGGAAACACGTCGACCGTATCCTGGCCGCTGTTCACCTACTTTCCCGCGATCGATCAGTGGAAGTGGCTTCTGGTGACCGGGAACGACAACAGCGGTCCGCCGATGTGGTGGTACGGATGGATTGCATCCTCTGTGCTGGTCGGACTGGTCTTCGCACTGATCGCGTTGGTTCTTCCCGAACGCGCGTTCCGGAACATCTGGGCGACTTTGGTCTGGGTCGTTCCGATCTGTGCCTTCGTGTTCCTGTTGAACTGGGAACTGGCGTGGTTCGTCACGGGCTGGAAGCCGATCTGGTTTAGCTGAGCCTTCGGTCCTATATTCCGGCCAGTGCTCTAGTGCCGGAGACAGGTCATGACCGGACGGAATTCGGGTGCATTGCCGATCGCTGCGACCGTGATCGCTGTGGGGCTGCTGGCCGCTGTGCCGGCATTCGCCAATGGCGGCGACTTTTTTGAAGAACTCAGCGCGACTTGGCAAACCAATGCCGATGAAGGCGTGCCCTATTTTGGGTTCGTGCGGGATTCGCACGGCAGGCTGATCTCCAATGCGACTATCACTGCAACGACGGCTTCAGGTTCCAGCTTCGTGGTCCAGGCCGACAACATGGGCCATTACAAAATCCCGGGTTTCTCCAAGAGCGTGGATCCAAAGCGCGTGCAGGTGACGTGCAGCAAGCCCGGCTACCGGCTGGTTTCGCGAGACCGCCGCATATTGCGCGGCGCGGCCAATGTGCCGATCGAGACCGACTGCATTCTCGCGCCCAATCCGGGAAAACCCGTCTCGTAACGCGGCTTCTTACCGCAAAACAAAACGGCCCTCCTTCGCGAGAAGGAGGGCCGTTACTTTAACCCCGCTCGCTATTCGAGTGGCTCGACATGCATCACGATGGCCTGGTGATTGGCGCCGATCCACAGGCTCGGCTTCGCGCCGTAATTGTCGACCGCAATGCGCCGGGCATTGGTTTCAATCGGCATCAGATATTGCACCGTGCGTCCGGTTTTCGGATCGATGCGCGTCACATGGTCGTCCATCATGTTATCGGTCCAGACGATGCCGGTCTTGTCGACCTGTGCGTCATACGGCGCCGAATATTGTCCCGGCACCGGGAATTCCATGAATTCTCCGGATTTGGTGTCGAACATCGCAACCTTGTCGGCGCGCCATTCGGCGAACCACAGCCGATCCTGATTATCCATGCGTCCGCGCCGCGGACGGGAGTAATCCGACGGTGTCTTGTAGGACGTCACCGCGCCGGTCTTCGCATCGATTTTCCAGATGTACTGGCTTGGGAAATCGAGCAGATAGGCATTGTTGTGGGAATCCGTGTAAATTCCGTATGCAGAGTGAGTCTGACCTTTCGGCTGGTCCTTGAACGGGAATCTCCACGGCTCGAACTTTCCGGTACTGACGTCAAAGCGGGTGATGATCGGCTGTTCGGCGCTGTTGATCCACACCTTGCCGTCGACTTTCCAGTTGACCGGCGCGACCATCGCCTGCTGGCTCTCGTCGTCCTGCAGTTCCTTCGGCAGGGTGTAGAACTTGAACGTGCCGGTCTTGCGGTCAAACCGCGCCGCGCCGGTCTGGTCCATCATTCCGAGCCAGAGATAGCCGTCCTTGTCGAATTCGACATCGAGATTGCCGTTGGCATATCCGCCCGGCCGGGTCTGCGGATATTTGTATTGCGTCACCTTTCCGGTTTTCGGATCGAGCCGCGACAGCTCGTTCTCGCCGAAGTCGGAGACCCAGACATAACCGTCGTCGCCCATGACGGCATCGTGCGGCTGCATGGTCTTCTGCGGCAGGTCGTAGGACGTGATGATCACATGCGTCTCGGCGCCTTTCGGACGCGGAGCACCTTTGAGCTGATATTTGAATTCCGGCGTGCTCGACAGGTTCACCGAAGAAAGGAATGTGGCGAGGCGGTCAAGGCCGCCGAATGTCCGTGCCTGATCGCGCGCGACAATGCGTTTCTGCACAAGGACCGGGAAAGCCTGGCTCGACATTTGCGCCATGCGCGGAAACACATCGTGCTCAAACTGGTCCTTGGTATAGGCCGAAGTGAAGGGCCGCGACAGCGTGTGGCAGGTGGCGCAGGCCACGGCGTCGCGCTTCTGGAGGTCGGTGCCGGGCGCGCTGCGCAGCCAATCCGCATTGGTCAGCTGCGGCGCGATATTGTCGGTCGCGTTCAGCCGGACATCCGCCGTCGCGCCGTTCGCCGTCACGTCGACTTCGCGCGGCCCATCCAGGATATAGCCAATGGCGCGAATCTTGATGCTGTAATGCCCGGGTTCGAGCCGGCCGGCCGGAAAGGCGTAGTGGCCTTTGTCATCGCTGACCACCGTCAGCGACATGTTCGACCCATCCTTTTTCGCCGTGACGAGGACGCCTTCCATCGCGCCTTCTTTGGCCGAAGTGACTTTGCCCTCCAGCGCGGCAGGCGCGGCGAAAACGCTGGACGTACCGGCAATCACAAACGCAGCGGCGCTCAAAAGCAGCGACATTTTGATCTTGTTCATGGCTTCCTCTTCAGTTGCAGGCGCGGCAAGCGCTTTCCCCGGAGTCGGGGGATTTTTCGTCAAACACCCGATTCAGTCAATCACCGGTAGCGGCTTTAAGTGTTTCTCTGCCCTGATTTTGCGGCATTATCTCTATCGACAATGAATGTGGAACCGGAATTCGACTACATCATCGCCGGCGCCGGGTCGGCGGGATGCGTCCTGGCCAACCGGCTTTCGGCCGATCCGCGAAATCGCGTGGCGCTGATCGAGGCCGGCGGACACGACCGCTGGATCTGGTTCCACATTCCGGCCGGCTATCTGTTCGCGATCGGCAATCCGCGCGCCGACTGGATGTTCCGCACCGAGCCTGATCCAGGATTGAACGGCCGCAGCCTCGCCTATCCACGCGGCAAGGTGCTGGGTGGTTCATCGGCCATCAATGCCATGATCTACATGCGCGGTCAGTCCGCCGACTACGACCACTGGCGGCAATTGGGGCTTGCGGGCTGGGGCTGGAGCGACGTGATGCCCCATTTCCGTAAGATGCAGGACCACTTTGCCGGCCAATCGGAACTTCATGGCGCCGGCGGCGAATGGCATGTCGATACTCCCCGCATGCGCTGGGAGATTTTGGAAGCTTTTGCGCGGGCCGCCGGTGAATGTGCGATTCCGCCCACGGATGATTTCAATCGCGGTAACAATTCCGGTTGCGGCTATTTTCATGTCAACCAGATCAAGGGCCGCCGGCTGTCCGCCGCGCGCGCATTCTTAAGATCGGCAGCGAAACGGCCCAATCTCCGCATCATTACCGATGCCCTGGTTGACTGCGTCGTTTTTGACAATCGGCGTGCAAGCGGTGTCCGAGCCATGCGCGTCGGTTCGGAGATGGTGCTGACGGCGGCAAAGGAAGTGATTCTTTGCGCCGGATCGGTGGCTACTCCTGCCATCCTGGAACGTTCGGGTGTGGGCGATGGTGAACACCTTCGCGCGCTCGGCATTCCGGTCGTGCAGCACCTCGCTGGCCTCGGCGAGAATCTTCAGGACCACCTGCAATTGCGGCTGATCTACAAAGTCGCGGGCGTTCGCACGATGAACGTCGATTACCGTTCTTATGTAAAACGCGCGGGCATGCTGCTGGAATATGCGATTTGGCGGCGCGGGCCACTCGCCATGGCGCCATCGCAACTCGGCGCGTTCGCCCGGTCGGCGCCGGAATATGAAACTCCTAATCTGCAATTCCACATTCAGCCTCTGTCGCTCGACAAGTTCGGCGATCCGATGCATGCATTCCCGGCATTCACCGCCAGCGTCTGCAATCTGCGCCCGACCAGCCGCGGGTCCATTCACGCCCGCAGTCGCGATGCCCGCGATCCGCCGCGAATCGTGACGAATTATCTTTCTACTCCCGAGGATCGGCGTGTTGCCGTGGATGCCATTCGCCTGACCCGCCGTATCGTCGCGGCTCCGGCGCTGGCGCGATTCCGTCCCGAGGAATACCTGCCCGGCGCGCATTTGGCGTCAGACGCCGAGCTTGAACATGCTGCCGGGAATATCGGCACCACGATATTTCATCCCGTCGGCACCGCGCATATGGGCGCTGATGGTGATCCGATGGCGGTCACCGACGCGGATTTGCGCGTCCGCGGTGTCGCAGGCCTGCGGATTGCCGATGCCTCCGTGATGCCGCGGATCACATCGGGCAACACGGCCGCGCCGACCATGATGATCGCCGAAAAAGCCGCCGAACTGATCCTGCGCGGATGACTATTTTGCCGGAAAGACTTGCGCGATGTTTTCGAGTTTCGGCTCAGGGCCGGCCGGATAAGTGGCCTTCGCCACCGCGAGCGCCATGGCCGTAATCCCGTAATAACCGGCAAGACCGATCGCGTCTGTCACGCCCTTTTCGCCGAAACGCTTCACCGCCGCATCATATGTCGCGTCCGAAACGACATGATCACGGTAGGTCTCGGTGATCAGGTCATAGAGCAGATTTTGATCGTCGCTCAGGCCTCCAGGACGTTTCCCGGCGGCAATCGCGACGGGAATTGCGGGATCCAAGCCGGCCTTCAAAGCCAGTGCATAATGCGCATGCCAGATATAGCCGCTGTCGGATTGGCGCGCCGAGAGCAGGATGATGAACTCGGTCTGCTTCTGGTCAAATTGCGTTCCCCAGCGCAAATAATCCGACATGCCAATGGCATGCAGTCCGAATTCGGGGCTGCGGAAGTAGACTTTGAAGGGCGCATTGACCACGTTGCCGTTGCGCGGCGGCTGCTTCATCAGGTCGGCAAATTGCTTCTGCTGCGCGGAATATTGATCCACCGGCATCGGAGGAAAGCGCACGGCCTCGGCGGCAATCACCGGCACTGCGAGCGCGATGCTGAGGCCCGCAACAATAGCTGATGTTTTCATGAGTTCCTCCCGGCCCTGAAGTGCGACAACATCGCATATCGCGGCCTGTTCGTCAGCCGTTGCGGAAGCTAAAATGGCCCCAACCGGGAGGCGCAAATGGCCACTGTGAATCTGCGCGTCAATGGCGCTGCACATGCGATCGATGCAGATGATCCAAACATGCCGTTGCTCTACGCATTGCGCAACGACGCCGGCCTGCATGGTCCGAAATTCGGCTGTGGTCTTGGCCAGTGCGGCGCCTGCACGGTGTTGATGGACGGACAGGCCGTCCGCTCGTGCCAGGTCACGATCCGCGCGGCACAAAATCGCGAAATCACCACGCTTGAGGGTCTGGGCTCGCCGGACAACCTGCATCGCGTCCAAGCCGCCTTTGTCGCCGAACAGGCGGCGCAATGCGGCTACTGCACCAACGGCATGATCATGTCGTCCGTAGCGCTGCTGGCGAAAACACCCAGGCCCACGGAAGCGCAGATACGAACGGCGCTGGCCGGCAATCTCTGCCGATGCGGCAGCCATGTCCGGGTGCTGCGCGCAGTTATGCGAGCCGCAAATGCGGGAGGGCCGAACCATGGGTGAGATCACCGTTGCGCGGCGCGAATTCCTCAAAACCAGTGGCGCGCTTTTTGTTGGTTTTGCACTGCTGCCCTCCTCGGCGCTGGCGCAGACCGCAGCCGCCGGAAAGAGTCTCGCTGCGGATCAGCTGGACTCGTTCCTTGTCATCGCCCGCGATGGTGCTGTCACGCTTTATAGCGGCAAAGTGGATATCGGGACGGGTACTCGCGCCGCCTATCGCCAGATCGTGGCGGAGGAACTCGACGTGCCGGTTGCGCGCATTGCCATGATCGAAGGTGATACCGCGCTCTGCCCCGACCAGGGCGGCACCGGCGGTTCAACCGGCATTGTCAATGGTGGCATGCAGATCCGGCAGGCCGCCGCAACAGCGCGTCAGGCACTTATTGCGTTTGCCGCCAGCCGCCTTTCCGTCGGTTCCGGCAGCCTGACAATCAGTGACGGCACGGTGCACAGTGCGGACGGACGAAGCATCGGTTACGGCGAACTGATTGGCGACAGTCATTTCGATGTGAAGCTGGATGCAAAAGCGCCGCTGAACAATCCGGATAACTACCAATATGTCGGACAGCCGGTGCCGCGGCCGGATCTGCCGGCCAAAATGACAGGCCGCCACACTTACATGCAGGATTTCCGCGTTCCCGGCATGCTGCACGCACGAGTCATCCGGCCACATGCGATTGGCGCAACGCTGACCAGCGTTGATGAAGGTTCGATTGCAGGCATTCCCGGCGCTCGTGTTGTCCGCATCAAGGATTTCGTTGCGGTTGCCGCAGACCACGAATGGAATGCGATCCGCGCCGCGCGCGCGCTCAAGCTGCAATGGACCGGCGGCGGCGGATTGCCGGGATCGGATCGCGTACACGCAGCGATCCGCACCAGCGAAGTCGCGCGCGACGAACAGCTGGTCAAAACGGGCGCCTCCAATACAGCATTGCGCGACGCAGCACGAAAATTCACCGCCAGCTACGAATGGCCGGCTCAGTCGCATGCTTCCATGGGCCCTTCCTGCGCCGTTGCCGATTACAGGCCTGACGGCTTGACGGTCTGGTGTTCGTCACAGGGTACGCACGGCCTGCGCCGCAATCTTGCGCGCGATCTCGCGATAGCCACGGAGAAAGTGCGCGTCGTCTATATGGATGGCGCGGGATCATACGGATCCAATGGCAGCGATGATGCCGCTGCCGATGCCGCATTAATTTCGCGCGCGCTGCAACAGCCGGTGCGCGTGCAATGGATGCGCGAAGACGAACATGGCTTCGATCCCAAGGGTCCACCGCAATTGCTCGATCTCAGAGCGGCGCTCGACGCCAATGGCAATATCGCGGCCTGGGAAACCGACGTATGGCTGCCTGAGAACACGCCAAATCTGCGCAGCCGTCCAATGCTGGCGTTTTTGGCCGCCGGCATCCCACAACCGGTCGGCCAATCGGTGGCGCAGGTGCAGGGCAACGCCTATCCGTCCTACGATCTGCCCAATATGACCGCGACCGTGCACTGGCTGAAAACAACGCCGCTGCGTCCCTCGAATTTGCGCGCCCCGGGCAAGCCCGGCAATTCCTACGCGGTGGAATGTTTCATTGACGAACTCGCGGCCGCAGCGAAACGAGATCCGCTGGAATTTCGTCTCGCGCATCTGAAGGACGAGACCGGAACTGCGATTCTCAAACGCATTGCCGAACGCATGAACTGGCAGGCGCGTCCATCGCCCAATCCGGCGGCATCACCCGGCGCAGACTCCGTCGGCCGTGGCGTTGCCTATGTGCATTACAAGCACACCGACAATCGGCTCGGGCTCGGAATCGAAGTTTCCGTCAATCGCAATACCGGGACTATCCGGGTTACGCGCGCGGTTTGCGTCTATGAAGGCGGGTTGATGATCAATCCCGATGCCGTGCGGGCCCAGGTGGAGGGCAACATCATTCAGGCGATCAGCCGCACCTTGCATGAAGAAGTTCTGTTCGATGAAAATGGCGTCACCAGCACCGACTGGCGCAGCTATCCGATCCTGACCTTCGCGGAAGTGCCGGCACTGGAGGTCGAGCTGATCGGTTCGGTGCACGACAAGCCGTTGGGTGCGGGCGAAGCTGCTTCGGCTCCAGTTCCGGCCGCCATCGGCAACGCCGTGTTTGACGCAACTGGCGTTCGCCTGCGCAAAGTGCCGCTCACCGCAACACGTGTCCGCGACGCGCTGAACGGCCGGCGCGAAACCTGAATCAGTTACCCAGGGCGAAGGCGTTCAGGCCGGAGCTGACGATGACGACATACTGTTTGCCGTCACGGCCCATGAAGGTCATGGGATTGGTGTGGCCTTCGGTGTCGAGCATCGTCTCCCACAGCACCTTGCCGGTTTTCGCATTAAAGGCGCGGAAGCGTTTGTCGATCGTACCGGCGATGAACACGAGCCCACCGGCGGTCGCCATTGGCCCGCCCTGACCGAAGGAACCGGTGTTGTGGATTCCCTTCGCCTCCATTTCCTCACTGGTGCCGAGCGGCACGCGCCAGGCGACATCGCCGGTACTGGCGTTGACCGCCATCAACTCCGCCCAGGGCGGCTGCTGGCATGGCAATTGGTTTTTGGGATCCCAGAATCGGGCATTAAATGAGCCCGCACCCAACGGACTAAAACGGCGATACGCCACCTGGTCGCCGTCGGGCGTTTTGTCCAGCCGCCCCATGCCGGCGACATTCCGCGCATTGACGAAGACATAGCCAAGCCCGGGATCGACCGCGACACCGCCGTAATTCGGCCCGCCCTGCTGGCCCGGGAAGATGACGCGAATTTCCTTGCTGCTATAGGGCGTATACGAACCATAACTGTGAATCCCACCAATCTTCGCAGCGAGATCGCGGCAGAAAGCTTCGTGCTCCGGTTCGCCGGTGAAGATTTCACTGGCAGTCATGCCCTGCCGGGCGAGCGGCGCCGGTTTCGACGGGAACGGCTGCGTCGGCGAGGTCTGCTCGCCCGGCGTGTCGCTTTGCGGCACGGGACGCTCCTCCACCGGATAGAGTGACTCGCCGGTTTCGCGGTTGAGGAAGAACATGAGCCCCGGTTTGGAAATCGCCACCACGACCGGAATTGTCTTGCCGTTCTTCACCACATCCATCAGCGACGGCGCAGCCTCGGCGTCGTAATCCCAGACATCATGATGCGTAAGCTGAAAATGCCAGCGCAGCCTGCCGGTATTGGCATCGAGCGCAACGATGGATGACGAGTAGAGATTCTGCCCAGGCCTCGCGCCGCCGTAATATTGCGCGGCGGGTTGGCCGATCGGAATGAATACGAGTCCGCGCGCTTCATCGACCGTCGCCGCACCCCATGCGGCCGGCGATCCGGCGGTGATCCAATTGTCTTTGGGCCAGGTTTCGTACCCCGCTTCACCGGGATGCGGGATGGTGTGGAACGTCCAGGCCAGTTTGCCGGTGCGGATATCCCACGCGCGAACATCCATCGCCGGGCCGTCAGGATCGTCTTCTTTCCCCTGCGCGCCGGTGATGATGAGGTTCTTGTAGATTACGCCGGGCGTGCTGATGTGATAGGGGGCGTCGGGGAATTTATCGGCGACACCAGGGCGCAAATCGACCCGGCCGCCATTGCCGAACGCTGGAATCAGTTGTCCGGTCTTTGCGTCCAGCGCGATCAGCGCGCCCTCAGACGTACCGGCAAAAATCCGCGCCGGATTGTTCGCATCCCCCGCCCAATAAGTGACGCCGCGCAGTGTGCCGCTAGCGCGCCCCAGGTCGAACTTCCACAATTCCTCACCGGTTTCCGGTTCGAGCGCGACGATCGCGTGTTGCACTGTCGGGCTGTAAAGCACGCCGTTGACCACGATCGGCACGGCTTCCGTCGTGCTGGCGAGGCGGTTCGCGGGATTGGCATCGGCGGGGCCATTGGCGGTGCCATAAGTCCAGACGCGCCGCAGCCGCGAGACGTTGGACGTATTGATTTGCGCGAGCGGCGAGAAACGCTGCCCCTTCTGGTCGTAGCTATAGGCGGCCCAATCACCGGGACGCGGCGCCTGTGAATCCTGGGCGGCAGCACTCGTCATCATCAATGCGGTGAGCAGAACGACAGGCGGCATTCTCATGGCGTGCCCTCCTTCGTGCGCTAATTAGTAGCCGAGTTTTATCTCGGCATTCCTTTTCCCCTGCACCGTCCCGTCTTCCAGCCATTCCAGCGACGCCTGGAACAGCAGCATGTGGTTCTTCTCCCACATGGCATTGTGCGACGAGCAGGCGAGGTCGATGAAGACTTTGTCGGTCGATCCGAGATCGGCAAACAGATCGCGCACCCGCTGCGGATCAACCTGCTTGTCATGTTGGCCCGAGATCATCAGGTATGGAACGGTGATGGTCGCCGCAACGTCTTTATTGAATCCCCAGGTCGGCACTGATGGCGCGCGGCGCACGCCCGTGCCCCAGGTCTTGCCCAGTGGATCGGAAGCAATCAGGCCGGACCACACCGCGCGGCTTGCGCCCTGCTCATACTGGTCGGGACAGCCGACCTGCCGGTCCCAATTGGCGGCGAAATCGGATTCGGATTGCGAGTTCATGGGTGCCGCAATCGTGGGAAGGATGTCGGGCGCATCTCCCGGCATGTCGCGAT
Source organism: uncultured Bordetella sp. (assembly GCA_964446945.1). Classification (GTDB taxonomy): domain Bacteria; phylum Pseudomonadota; class Alphaproteobacteria; order Micropepsales; family Micropepsaceae; genus CAIYRG01. Next base: position 338,780 of record CAYUQO010000002.1, on the reverse strand, counting down.
TATAGGCAGGCGCAAGGACGACGAGGCGCGAGACTTTGTCCGGATTGCGCGCGGTGTAGCCCGCAGTTCGTGGTCCCCCCTGCGACCAGCCGAGCAGCGCGATTTTGTCGACGTGCCGCTGCGCGCGGATGTAATCGACCACCGCGCCGAGATCGTTCCAGTCCGAACTCATGGTAGTGATCGGCTTGTCGTAAGACGGCGGACAGACTGCCTTCAGCGCGGTCCCGACAAATTGCGCCTGCTGCTCTTGGCCGAAATTGCAGGGGTCATTCATGACGGCCGGGCGCGTCGATCGGCCATAGCCGGTCATGTCCATCGCATACACATCGAATCCGGCACGCGCCAGATAGGCCATCCAGCTATAGTCCTTATACGGCACATCGAACGCGACTTCGGACGGTGTTCCGGCGCCGTGGACGAATAATGCGACGCGGTCGGCGGGCGGTCCGCCGCGCGCGAGCGTCTTCGCCAGTACTTTTTCCCGGACATAGATTTCCGCTTCCTGGCCGGAGATTGCCGGAGCAGTGGAATTCACAAGGACATAGTGATTCATCGTCAGCAGCCGCGCGCCGTCAGCGGCGAATGCAACAACGGGTGATGCGAATAATGTGATTGCGGTGATGACCGTTGCGGCTGCTTTTGCCATGTGCGGATCTTTGGTTACGTCACGGGCCTGAACTTATGGACGCGGCGGCCGCGGTTTTCGTCGATGTAAATATTGCCCTTTGAATCGACCGCGATCCCGTGTGCCTGTTCGAATTCACCGGGGAAGCTGCCGGCGCGGCCAAAACTGCCGACCTTCTTGCCGCTTTCGCGCTCGACGATGTCGACGGTCGCGTTGTTCTGGTTGATGATATAGATGAAGCGCTGCTGCGGATCGGGCGAAAAATCGATCGCCACCACCGCCCCGCCGCTCTCTTGCGCCTTGCCATCTGCCGGCGGCGTCACCGGAGTCCAGGGCAGCGCAATCTTGCGCTTGAGATTGCCCATCTTGTCGTAGAGGCGCAATTCCGAGCCCAGACGGTTGCAGACATAGACGGTGCCGTCGTGGCCCATATTCAGGCAGTGCACGGTCTGCATGTCTTCGAGTGTCCATTGGCGCAGGAATTTGCCGTCCTTGTCCAGCACGGCGACACGGCGGTCGGCGCCGGCACCCTCGCCGTCCGAAACAAATATGTCGCCATTGGTCGGATCGACATCGATGCTCGATGGCATGAAGAACTTCGCCGCCGGTGAATTCAGCGGTTTGCCTTTGGCTGTGCCGTCCGATGAATCGAGCACGCCTTTGGTGCCGACCTGCAACAGCAGGCGCTTGCCGTCATGGGTGTATTTCTGGATCATTCCCGACGGCGCACTCGCGATCCAGACATTCCCGTCCTTGTCGAAATGGCAGGAATGAAGCCGTGGGTCGAGCAGTTTCGGATCGCCCCAGGAATTCACCACATTTCCGGCAGGATCGAATTCGATGATCGACGGCGCCAGCTTGCCGGCATTCAACTCGCCTTTGAGAATGTCCTGGCGGTTGAGGATCAGCACATGATCCTGCGCATCGACACACAAGCCACCCAAACCGCCGAGCACCCAATTGTCGGGCAGCGGCTTCGGCCAGGACAGGTCAGCTTCGAACTTCGGAACCGCGGTTTGCGCGGCCGCAAATGGGGCGGCGATGAAGCATGCGAGTGCGGCGATCGTCAGTGTCCTGCGCATGATCAGTGCTCCGGAAGTGCAAAGACATAGAGAGCATTGCCATTCTGCGGATGTTTCACATCCGGTTCGATCGTCCGCGGAACATTGCGCGGGCTGCCGCCGCCAAGACCGGTGGGAACCGCGATATACTGCTTGCCTCCGACGGCAAAACTGATCGGGAAGCCCTGCACCGATGTACCGAGCCGCGCCTTCCATAGCTCCTTGCCGGTCGCGGTATCGAAAGCATGCACGGTGCGGTCGAGATCGCCGACAATGGTCAGCCCGCCCTCGGTGGTGAGAACGCCAGTCAGCCATTCCGGCCGCTGCTGGTAATTCCACTTCTCCTGCATGGTGCGCGCATCGAATGCGGCGAGGCGCGCCATGTTGCCGTTGCTGCCGGGCATCTCGAAGAAGCGGCGATCCGCCTGCGTGCCGCCGCCGCCGTCTCCCGTATCGACGACGCGGCCATTCATCTCCATGCACGCCTGGGTCAGCGGGATGACCAGAACATTCGTCTGCGGATCATAGCTCATCGCCTGCCAGTCTTTGCCGCCGGCGGTTCCGGGGCAGGCCGGCACCCAATAGCCGGTCTTCTGTTCGAGAATGTCGGGGCGGTAGACCAACTGCCCTTTCGACTTGTCCTTCCACTGGAACACGTTCTGGTAGACGGTCTCGTGCGCGTCGAGGAATTGGCCGGTCTGGCGGTCGAGCTTCCACAAAATGCCGGCTTTGCCGATATTGAATGACAATTTGCGGCCGTCGAGATCGACCAGCACGCGCTCGAAGACTTCATCTAGATCGAGCGACTCACCCTGCACATGCTGGAAGAACCACGCCAGCTGTCCGCTTTCCGGATGCAGCGCCAGAGTCGCGCTGGTGTAGAGCGCGGCGTCGTTGCCGGTCGTGCCGCGGCTTGCCTGCATCCAGGGTTTCGCCTGGGCAACGCCCCAATAGGTCAGGTCCAATTCCGGATCATAGGTTCCGGTGATCCACGTATCGCCGCCGGCGCGCAGCATATTGGGCAGCTTGCCCCAGGTGTTGCCGCCCGGCGTTCCGTCACGCGCTTCAGTGTTGAAGCGCCACAGGATCTTTCCGGTCTCCGCATCGATGCCGCTGATGTAGCAGCCCTGGTCTTTGGGATCGGCCTTGTAGCGTTCGCAGCCGCCAAGCCCCTGTACCACAACGCCCTTGATGATCAGCGGTCCGGATGAATTGCCGAAGCCTTTGGCGGCGTTGCCGAGCACCGTGTCCCACACAGTCTTGCCGGTGCGCGCATCCAGCGCCATCAGATGCGCATCGGTGCTCGCGACATAGACCTTGTCCTGATAGATCGCGAGATTGCGCATCGCGCCGGTGCCGCCGGCACGTGCGCCGGCGGGGCGAATCCGGTTCTCCCACAGCAATTCGCCGGTTTTGGCGTCCAGCGCCTGCACGATGTTGTCGACATTGACGAGGTACAGAATTCCGTTGTGCACCAGCGGCGTGGGTTCATTGGCGCCGGTGCCGTCATTCATCGCCCAGACCCACGCGAGCTCGAGCTGGTTCACGTTCTGCTTGTTGATCTGATTGAGCTGGCTGTGGCTCCAGCCGCGGTAACTGCCGCGCGCCATCAGCCAATCATCCGGGCTCGGATTGAGCAGCATCTGCGTCGTCACCGGCACATAATTCTGGATATTGCCCTGCAGCGTCAGGCGCGCCGGTGCGCGCGGCGGCGCCGCGGGGGCGGCAGCCGCGGTCTGGACTTGCGCGGGCGGTGCGGCAGCGCCAGTCGCGACCTGTCCAATCGGCACGGCTGTTGCGACGGTCAGCGGTGTTGCCCCGGCCGGTGCGCCATTGGAGCGCAGGATGAACGCCACCAGCGATTCCACCGCCTGATCCGACAGGGATCGCGGATTATCCGCCGGCATCGAAGTTGCAATCTTGTTGTACAGCTCATTGGTGCTGCGGCCGCGCCACGCGGTCATGAACGGCACGCCGATCAACGGCGGAGCTTCAAAACCGCCGCGCAAATCGGCCTGATGGCATTTGGCGCAGACGGTCTGGAATGTGGTCTGGCCGATGGTCGCCTGTTCCGCCGTGTACACCGCGTTGTTGTTCTGCGTCTGCGCCATGGCGAATGGCAGTCCGGTGATCGCCGCCGTCACGCCCAAACCCAGCAATGCCGTCTTCAATCGCTGCATGTGCTCCTCCCAGAGCGGCCAGAATTTGGCCGCGTCATTTAGCCGGTATCAACCAGCCGCGCAGATTGCCATCCGGTGCGCGCTCGGAATTCACCTGAACATAAAGTTGCCCATTCCTCAGGTCCTGCACCATGGATGGTGTCAGATCGACCGTGCCGCTGATCTCGGGCGTGGTGGACTTCGTGACCGCGAGATTGAGGATGACGGGCCCGGGAATGCCCGGTGGTCCGCGACGGATTTCCGCAACCGTCGCTGGCGAACGCAGCCCTTCGGCATTTCCGCTGACCGTCAGGCGATTGCCTTGCAGCGTGGCCGTAACCGCGCCTTGCCCGGCGACATTGGCCTGCATGGCGACATCGATCGGAACCACCGAAAGCCGGGTGCGATAATTGTCACCGGCCGGTGCAGCAAATGCCGGAAAACTCAGCAGCAGCGCACCAAATGCGGCCAGCATCTGTTTTCTCATCAGGACGTCCCCCGCTTCTCTAGCGTGATTATACCGCCCCCGGACGGCAGTTCCAGCGCGGAACAGCGTTGCCCTGCCGACGTTTCTAATCACGAGATATTGGACAAGAGCAAAATGGACGTTCGCACCAACCAGGAAACCCTGGAAAGGACCTCAGATCCCAATCCGCGGAGCATTGCGAGCATCGAAGGCCATCCGATCCATCCGATGCTGGTGCCATTCCCGATCGCATTCTTCATTGCGACCTTCGCCTGTGACATTGGTTACGCGACGCGGGGTGGAACCGGCTGGGTGATGGCGAGCGAATGGCTGCTCGGCGCCGGGCTGGTCTTTGCCGGGCTCGCGGCCATTGCCGGCCTCACGGATTTCTTCGGCTGCCGGCGGATTCGGCGCCTCGACGCCGTGTGGTGGCACATGGGCGGCAATCTCGCCGCTGTCGCGATCTCCGCCTGGAACTTCTACATCCGCTACAACGCCGGGGCGGCGCGGGGTTTGAATTCCGCGCTGACGCTGGTTTCGGCCATCGTCGTGGTGATCATTTGCTTCACCGCGTGGAAAGGCTGGAACATGGTGTATCGCCACGGGGTGGGCGTCCGGGACTATTGATCCGGTTTTGCGATTTCGAAAAAGCCGGAAAGGCTCTTCACGTCCGGCGCACCCCGATTTTCCGCGATATGCGCGTAAAAACCGGCCACGGAGCGAAATAGCCTTTCTGCATCCGGCTGCGGCTTCACGAACTCAGCGATTTCTTCCATTTCCGCGATCCAGCGGTACGCTTTGGGGAACATGGAGGGAATCTGCCGTCCGAACCACGCAAGTAGCGCAGGCTGGCTGTGTGCGAGTTCGGCACCCAATTCATCAGCCGCACCGGCATTTGCCGCGCCGATGATCATCATGGATGCGAGCGCCGTCAGTCCTTTGGTGATTCCAGCATAGGACATTTTCAGGGCGGATGCGGCGAACGGGCTGCCGCTCAGCACCCGGCAGTCCAGACCGAAATCACGCAGTGCGAGAACTTTGTCCGCGCCTTCGCCTGAAAGATAGAAAACCGGGCCGTCATAGCCGCGCCTGGGCGGACCGCCGATAATGCCGGCATCGACATAATCCATTCCGGCGGCGCGAACGATGTCCGCGACTCGCGCCGCTGTTTGCGGATTGATCGCATTGCAGTCGACATAAAGCGGCGTGCGCGCGGCACGCGCGAACACTGCGGCCAGCTCTTCGGCCAGCGTCACCGCGCTTCCCGGCGGCACGATCGACAGCAAGATGTCCGCCTGCACCAATTCGGATCGTGCAACGTCACTCATTCCGGCGCTCAGCGCGCGGCTCGCGCTTTCCGGTGTGCGTCCTTGCAGCGACGTGAGCACCCGGACGCGATTGTCGTGCAGCCGCCGCGCCACGGCGCTACCCATCGCGCCGGGTGCAATAATGGCGACTGAGGGCGTCACGCCAGAACGCCTTTGGAATCCGGCGGTACCTGCTCGCGGTCGCGCATTCCGTAATCGCGCAACACCGCTGCAACCCGCAGCCGATAATCGCGGAAAATTCCCTCACGCCCGGCGCGCTGCGCCATGCGATGGCGGGACGAAGTCCGCCAGCGCTGCACGGACTCCTCGTCGCGCCAGAACGACAGCGACAGCAGTTTACTGGGATCGCTCAGACTGGCGAAACGCTCGACCGAGAGAAAACCGTCGATCGCTTCCAGTTCAGCGCGCAAATCTGCCGCGATAGCGAGATAGTCCTGCTGTCGCCCGTCGGCGATCCGCACTTCAAATATCACCGCGATCATGTTCGCTTTCCTGTGGCTCTGTCCCATCATACTCTGACTGGCACGGAGGGCGAGTGCGGACATGAAACTGACGCTGGCATGCAATGATTATGACCGCACGCGGCCGCTGATCGACGGCCGGGTGAAGCCGGACGGCATTGAGCTTTCAGTTTCCGTGCTCAAGCCGCGGCAGTTGTTCCCGCGCATGCTCGATGATCAGGAATTCGATGTTGCCGAACTTTCGCTCGGCTCCCATGCTGCCCTGATCGCGCGCGGCGGCAGTCCGTTTGTTGCGATTCCGGTGCCAGTATCTCGGGTGTTCCGCCATTCCTGCATCTACGTGCGAGAAGGTGCCGGCATTTCCGCGCCGCAGGATCTCAGGGGAAAGCGCGTCGGGACAACGCAATATGGCGCGACCGCTGTGGTGATGATGAAAGGCATGCTGCAGGACGACTACGGTGTCGCGCCGCGCGACATGCGCTGGATTGTCGGCGGCCTGGCCAAACCTCTCGAACAGCCACTCATTCCACTCAATCTGCCGAAGGATATTTCGCTGGAATTTGCCGGCGGCAAAAGCCTGGAAGAGATGTTCGCGGCGGGCGAACTCGATGCGCTGATCTCGATCTATATTCCGCAGCTTTTTCTCTCCGGCTGGCCCGGCATCGCGCGGCTGTTCCCGGATTTCAAAGCGCAAGAGCAGGATTATTTTCGCCGCACCGGCATATTTCCGATCATGCATATCGTGGCGATGCGGAAAGCCGTTTTTGAGTCGCATCCCTGGATCGCGACGAGTCTATACCGCGCCTTTGTCGAAGCCCGCGATATGGCGACCGAAGCGCTCTACGATACAGATGCGCTGGTCTCGACGCTGCCCTGGCTCATCGATCATGTCGAAGAAAGCCGGCGCATTCTGGGCCGGGATTATTGGCCCTACGGGCTCGAATCCAATCGCCCGACCCTGCAGGCGCTGTGCCGTTATGTGCACGAACAGGGGCTGGCGCCGCGGCTGGTCACGCCTGATGAATTATTCGTGCCGGTGGAGTGATTCTGATGCCGCCGTTCAAACTTCTCGCAATCGATCATGTGGTGCTCCGCATCACCGACATCACCCGCAGTCTGGCCTTCTATGTTGATGGCCTCGGCTGCACGGTTGAAAAGCTGCAGGACGATATCGGGCTGGCCCAGCTTCGCGCCGGTTCATCGCTGATCGATCTCGTCCCGCTCACCGGCAAACTCGGTCGCGCAGGCGGAGCAGCGGCGGGAAACGAGGGCCGCAACGTCGATCACTTTGCGCTGGATGTTGAACCGTTCGATGACGCTGCGATCCGCACTCATCTGCAGGCGCATGGCATTGCCCTCGGTGAATCCGGCCGCCGGTACGGCGCCAAAGGATATGGCCCCTCGATCTACATCACCGATCCCGACGGCAATGTTGTTGAACTGAAGGGACCTGCGGAGTGAGTCATGGTTGTGCAAGTGCCCTGATCAAAGTGTCAGAACGTCAGAAGTCAGGGAATACCTGGCTTTGCGCCGGTTCAGACTGTTAGACGAAGTGTTAGAAATTCGGCAGACGGCGTCGCTGCCGCTGGACGACGTGTTCTCAGATAGGTGAGCGCTGTTTTGCGCGTCGGGCGCAGAAACCAACTCTGGCTGAAAGTATAGTCCTATCCCTGCACCTGGTAAAGAGTTTTCCGCGAAAAGGCCGCGCGACTTTTGCTGGCCGTTCCCCTCACCCAGCCGCGCCAGTGCGCACTTGCGTTCCGCAAGTGCGGGCGCGGCGTCCCTCTCCCTCAGGGGGAGAGGCAATATTGGTTCGGGTTTACTTCATCCCCTTGAACAACAACCGCTGCATGCCGGCGCCCGTTTGCGCGATGTAGATATTGCCCTTCTGGTCGGTCTGGATGTGGTGCCCGGCTCCGAGGATTCCCGGCGGCTGAATTTGGCCGAGGTATTCCAGGGTTTTGGCGTCGATGATCGCGATTCCCTTGCCGTAACCCGTATAGAGGAATTGCTGGTCGGGCGAGAACGCGAGATTGCGCGCGAAAATCGCATCGGTACGCATGATCTGCTTGATGAATTTGCCGTTGCGGTCGAATTCCTGAACCCGGCGGTTCTCGCGGTCGGCGACATAGACCATGCCGTCCTTCGACACGCGGATGGCGTGCACGATGCTGAATTGCTGCGGGCCGGGTTCCTTGAATTCCTTGTAGCTGATGATTGCGCAGGAATCGGCGTCCACCGGTTTGTTGCCGAACGCGCCCCACATGCGCTTGAACTTGCCGGTATTCGCGTCGAACACCGCGACCCGGTGATTGCCGTAACCATCGGCAACGAAAAGTTCATCTGTTTGCGGATCGATCTGCACATCGGCCGGGCGATGCAGGTTCGCCGTGTCGGCATTGCCCTTGCTCTGATTGCTGTGCCCGATTTGCAGCACGAATTTCCCGTCCTGGGTGAATTTCAGGAGCTGGTCGTCGGCCACCGGACGCAGACCCGGCAGGCCATTGGTCGGGCAGGAATTGCCGCCAAGCCAGACAAAGCCTTTGTAGTCGATGGTGATGCCGTGTTCGCGCTCGGGCCATTGATAGCCCTGCCCGTCACCGCCCCAGCCGCGGATGTAATTGCCGTTCGGATCGAAGATGGTGATCGGCGGGGCTGCGTGCGCCTTGTCGTCGCCCTTCAGCGTCCGCGGGCGGCTCAACGCCCAGGCATTGCCCTGTGCGTCGATCGCGATGCTCGACACATCGCCGATTTTCATACCGGCCGGCAGTTTTGGCCAGTTCTTGTCCACTTCGAATGTCGGCAGCGCACGGCCCTGCGCAACCGAAGTCTGCGGCAATGCAGCGGCGGTCGCGGAGATTGTCAATGCGACTGCGAATGCAAGATTTTTCATGGCTTCCCTCCCAGGCGGCACATGGTTCAGCAACAAGCATGCGCTGTTTGGGCAATTTGGGCAACGGGCGAAAGCGAGTCGAATCCCTGCCGCGGTACCGCTATTCTTCATCCGGCATTCCGGAGTTTCGCCCATGCTCAGCCGCGCATTTGCCGTAACTGCTGCCCTTCTCATCAGCGCGCCCGCTTTTGCCCAGGCGCCTGCGCCACGTGCCGAGCGTGCGGTCAGTATCTCCGCCATTCCGGGGATCGTGGAAGCCGGTGCGCAATGGAAAGCGGTCTGGTCCGGCGATGACGCCGATGGCATCGTCGGCACGCCCGATGGCGGGGTGATTTTCGCCCAGCGCGAAGTCAACCGTGTACGGAAGATCTCTGCGGACGGAAAAACCTCGGTGGTGGTCGAGAATACCGACGCGGCGGGATCCCTCGGCATCGATTATCAGGGGCGCATCGTCGCCGTGCTGCGCGACCATCCTTCCGTGGCGATCCTGACGCCGGACCATAAGGTTCTCACCGACAATTATTACGGCGCGGCGTTCAGGGGTGCGGCCGATCTCGTGGTGGAAAAGCGCGGCGGGCTGTACATCACCGAAAGCCGCAGAACGCCGTGGCCCGGGGTCTATTACCTCGCGCCCGACGGCAAGATGTTCAGTTTTGGCGACGGCATGCGCGCCAATGGCATCGCGCTCTCGCCGGATGAGAAGACGCTTTACGTTTCCAATCGCGACGACATTGTCGTCATCCAGCTTCGCCCCGATGGCACCGGCAGCAATAACCGGCACGAATCGGACAAGCTCCAGGGCCAGGGCGTCAATGGTGACGGCATGACGGTGGACTCTGCGGGCCGTGTCTATGTCTCGACGCAGAGCGGCGTGCAGATCCTCAGTCCCGACGGCAAATTCATTGGCGAGATTCCGTCGCCGCGCATTGTCACCAGCGTCGCGTTTTCAGGGCCGGAAAAAAAGACGCTGTACATTGTTACACGCGGCGCCAAAGACGCGAACGGCGTGGAAAGCAAGCTGCCGACGGCGCATACCGTCTATGCCATACCAATGATCGCCCAAGGCTATCTCGGCCGCGCGAAATAGCTTCGAGCTACATCAGTCCGGTCGCGTCGCGCAATATCGGGACCATATCGCCCAGCACTGCCTGCGGCCAGGGAACGGACAGAGCGCGGTCAAACACGGCCCAGCAGAATATGCCCATCGCGACAGCGAAGATCGCGCAACGGGGCAGCTTCTCCTTGAAGCCAAAGCCCATATAGATGAACACGAACACGGCAATCGCGGGAATGAAGCCGATTAGTGCGGCGAGTGCGACGAGCCCGACCAGCCAGAGCAAAAATTCCACCGCGCGCGTAACCGCGATGCGCGGCGGGACGCTCATCGTCTCCTGCTTCGGCCCGTGCATGCTGACGGATGCGGCCGCCTGATCGGCGCCGAACAATTCCGTGACGAGATTCAACACGGCGACAATCAGTGCGGCCCAGCAGGCGGTGCGCGGCACGATCTGTTCGATGGCTGGCCAATCTGACGACGTGATCAGGGCAGCGACAATGAGGGCGACCAGCGCGAGCGTGAACCACGCCTGCGGTTTCACCTTGAGATGCGCGCGCGAAAGATGCGTGAACTCATGCGCGAGACGCCGGACGGTTTCGGTCAGCGGGCGATACAGCGCCCACACGATCAGTACGGCGATGGCAATCACAACCGGCCGATAAACCCAACGCGCGCCGTAAATCTGCAGCGACAGGAACAGGTAGCGTTCGAAGATTGGCCCGAGCACGTAACCCAGCACCATTGGCGGCCGCGGCCAGCCGAAGCGCTTCATGATCCAGCCGAGCGTGCCGAAGAACAGCAGGAAATAGAGATCGCCCCAGCTTCGTGTCGCCTGGAAGGTTGCGACCAGCACCACCGGCATGATCAGCGGCAGCAGGATCTGGTGACGCATTTCGGCAAAGCGCGCGAGTTGCTTTGCGCCAACGAGACAAATCAGCGTACCGAAAACATGCGCGAGCGTCAGACTCCAGATGATCGAATAGGTGACATCGAGATTTTTCGTCAGCATGTCCGGGCCGGGCGTCAGTCCGTGCAGCAGGAATGCGCCGAGCAGCAATGTCATCGACGCGCCCGCGGGAATCCCGAACGCGATCGTGGGCACCAGATGCCCGCCTTCCTTGGCATTGTTGGACGATTCCGGGGCGATCACGCCGCGCACATCACCCTGGCCAAAGCGTTCGGGATTTTTCTCCGTGCGCAGCGCATAGCCGTAAACGATCCAGTCGATGACCGCCGATCCGATGCCGGGCACCACGCCGAGCGCGGTTCCCATCGCGCTGCATCGCAGCACGAGCCACCAGTTGCGGAAGACATCGCGCACGCCTTCCCACTGGCTCGACAGTTTCACCGACACGGCATTGTCGCCGGCGATGCTCTTGCGGTTGATCGCAAGATCGGCGAGTTCGGGCAGCGCGAACAAACCCAGCGTCACCGGAATCAGCGGCACACCGTCAAACAGATAGAGCCAGCCAAAGGTCCAGCGCAGCGTGCCGGTCTGCGTTCCGGACCCGATCATCGAGATCATCAACCCGATCCCGGCGGCGGTGAGTCCCTTCAGCGGCGCGCGACCGGACAATGTCGCGACCATGGAAAGACCGAAAATGCTGAAGGCGAGCAGTTCGGGTGAACCGATGGCCAGCATGACCGGCTGCAGCAGCGGTACCGCGAGCGCCAACACCAGCGCCCCGAACAACCCGCCCAAAGCGGCAGCAACAAAACCCGCACCGAATGCGCGCCCGGCCTTGCCCTGCCGCGCCATCTGATGGCCATCGATGGTGGTTGCCGCCGCGCCAACCGTGCCCGGCACGCCGAACAGCACCGCCGGAATCAGATCGGATGTCGTGGTGACTGCGGCGACTCCGAGCAGCAAGGCGAAGGAGGTCGGCGCATCAAGATTGTACGTGAACGGAATCAACACCGCGAGCGCGACGACGCCGCCGAGGCCGGGAAGGCAGCCGATGGCGAGACCGATGAACACGCCGAGCAGCAGGACGACGAGGTGGTGCCACTCCAGCAAGAGCTGAAGCGCCTGTATCGCCATTCCAAATTGCCCGGCCATTTATGGCGCCGCCTCGCTCTATTGAGGGACGTCCCCCCTCCACCGCTGCGCGGTCCCCCTCCCCCGTAAACGGGGGAGGAAAGCCTGCATCAGAGTCTACTCAAAATCCCGGGGCGTTTTCGATCTGGTCGAGCCAGTTGAAGCCCATGGTTTTGACGATCCGGTTGTTGATCACGATCAACCGCGCTTCCGTCTTGCCGCTGTTGAAGTGCTGATGGATCGAGAATGGCGGGATGTAGATGAAATCACCACGCTGCCACTCGAACTTCCGCGGCTCTTTTTCCCAATCCCAGTGATAGGTCTCGATGCAGTCGAATTTCACGTCCCAGTGCAGGTCGTAGCCGGAACCTTCGGCGACGAAGATCACCTCTTCCCACATATGCCGGTGCTTGCCGGAGCGGCTGCCTTCCTTGATGAAGAGCATATAGGCATCGACGCATTGCTCGCGCGTGCCCATTTTCTCGTGCACCAGATGTTTGATCAGCCCATCGGGTGAATTTTCAAAAGGCTGATCCTCCGCCGCCACAACATTGGGCGCGTTTTGATAAAGCTCGCGGAAGCTCGCGGAATTGGCGATGTCTTCGATGCGAAAACTCGCGGTGTTCTGGCCCTTATGGGCGACGTCGCGTTCGTCAAGAATGGTCATGTCGTTCTCCGGATGCGGAAATCAGAAATCGGTTGGCGGCGTCCAATCCTCGTGGCCCTTGGGAAGCGTCGTCGGAGGATAGGAAATCATCTTCTGGTACAGCAGATGCATGAACAGGAAGAGCGGTTTGGCCTTGAACACCAACAGGATCGCCTCGCCGTCCGGATCGTCATTGAAATGCTGATGGACGCAGCCATTCTCGACAAACATCACGTCGCCGGCTTTCCATTCGATGCGCCTGCCATCGTGAATGTCGTGGCCGCGGCCCTTGATGATGTAGAAGCAGGCGGAATTCAGGTGCCCATGCTTCTGGCTGTAGGCGCCCGGTGCATAGGCTTCGATATGGCACTCGATCGCCTGGGTGATCTTGGCGGCCGCGCCGGGTGCAATCGGATGCTTGCCGTACAGCATCGGCCCGCCCTTCCACGGCACATTCTTGGATGAGATCACCCGCGGCGCTTCCAGTAGCTCCTTGGTGAGGAAGCTGTAGGTGCCCTCCAGCGCGCGGACGAAGGTGCGCTTTTTCTGCCAGCGTTCCCAGACGACCGGCGCCTCCTGATTGTGTTTGGGCCCGGCGATACCGGTTTCCTCGGCCGGATCGGCCTTTGGAGCCCCTGCAGATGACTGATTCATGGGTGGTTTTCTCAAAGTTAGCGATGATGGTTCCTTTTCAGGCGGCGTTTCGCCCCCGTCAAGCCGCGAATAAGAGCTGTGTCAAAATTTGTAAAACGTATTGATTTTTGTACGGTGGTTGCGCTTGATGGATGGGCGTGGTCCTCAAGAGCCGGCAAAATTATGCGAAATTCTGCTTTTGCGTCAAAACCTTATGTGGCCGATGGCAGCGCCGGCGGCGCTCCGGAACCGCATATCCCGGCCGAGGAATGCCTGGCCCGGGTGGTCAGCCATGTCTGGGTGAATTCCGAATATAAACATCTCGTCCTGCGCGGGTCTCCGAAGGCGCTGGCGGCCAGACCGGGTCAGTTCTTCAATATCCTTTGCCCGACGCCCGATGACGGCGAGCTGTGGCTGCGCCGTCCGCAAAGCATTTTCCAGATCGACCGCGCCAAGGGAAACATCGAGTTCCTCTATAAATGTGCCGGGCGCGGGACCAAAGGAATGGCCACGCTTGAGCCGGGTGATGACTGCAATATCGTCGGCCCGCTTGGAATTGGTTTTCACCTCGAAGCCGGGTGGAAAAACATCGTGGTGCTCGGCCGCGGTGTCGGGCTCGCGACTTTGGGGCCGATTTCCCAGCTCGCCGCAGAAAACGGCATCGGAGTCACCGCGATCCTGTCCGCGCGCTCGCCTGAGCTGGTGATGGTCGATCATGTCTTTGCCAAAGTCGGCGAAGTGGTCCGCGTGCTTGACACCGACGGGACCAGCGCTGTGGAAAATGTCGAGCGCATTCTCGAAACACTGATCGCCGCCGGAAAGGCCGACGCCTTCTTCACCTGCGGGTCGAACCGGCTGCTGCAGGCGATGAAGAAGCTCGGAAAAAAACATGGAATTCCCGGTCAGGCAGCGATGGAGCAGATCATGGCCTGCGGTCTCGGGCCCTGTTACGTCTGTGTCAAAACCTTCGAAGTGAATGGGCACAAGGAATTGCGTCGCGTCTGCATTGAAGGACCGGTATTCGATCTGCAGGAGTGCGTGGGATGGTAGATCTCTCAGTCAAAATCGGCAGCGTCGAGCTGAAGAATCCGATCATGCCGGCGTCTGGCGCGTTCTCGACCGACCTCGCGCAGGTGATGGACATCAACCGGCTTGGCGCGCTGGTGGCGAAAACCGTGTCGCGCGAGTACCGCATCGGCAATCCGACTCCGCGCGTCGCCGAGCTGGAATGCGGCATGATCAATTCGATCGGACTGCCGACCAAGGGCATCGGCTATTTTCTCGATCATCAGGTGCCGGACTATGCGCGCTTCACGCCGCCTCTGGTCGCGTCGATTTCCGCCACCACGGCCGATGATTTTGAAGCGATGACGCGCGAAGTGGCGGCGCATCCGGATGTCGATGTCATCGAGGTAAATATCTCGTGCCCGACGCGCAATCCGGGCGGCGGCAATTTTGCGCTGCACGAGGATCACACCTTCCAGGTGACGAAGCGGATCCGCGCTGCGACGACAAAGCCGGTTTGGGTGAAGCTGTCGCCCAATGCCGGCGATGTGGTGGCGATCGGGGTGGCCGCCGAAGAAGCGGGCGCCGATGCGTTGGTGGTCTCCAACACCATTCTCGGCCTCAAGATCAATATCGACACATTCCGGCCGGCGATCGGCAACAAGTTCGGCGGCATTTCCGGTCCCGGAATCAAGCCGATCATTGTCCGCATGGTGCACCAGGTGTCGAGCCGGGTGAAAATTCCGGTGATCGGCTGCGGCGGCATCGTCAAAGTCGAGGATGTGGTGGAATATATGCTCGCCGGTGCTTCCGCCGTGATGCTGGGCTACATCATTTTTCGCAACCCATCCTCGCTCACCGCAATCATCGATGAACTGGCGGAATGGTGCGACAAGCGCGGCTTCAAACGCGTGGCGGACCTCACCGGCGCGATGATCGATGAGCCGATCGCGGACACCTTTTCGGCCGCTGCGGCGCCGATCGGGCAGGGCCACAAGACTTTCGTACCAGCGGGCTGAGACATGGCTGAGCGCATCACGATCCGCAAACCCGACGACTGGCACCTGCATGTGCGCGACGGCGCGATGCTGAAGGCCGTGCTGCCATTCACCGCCGCTCATTTCGGGCGCGCGATCTGCATGCCCAATCTGGTGCCGCCAGTCGTCACCGCGAAAGAGGCTGTTGGATACCGGGAGCGCATTCAGGCGGCGATTCCGGACGGGTCGAAGTTTCAGCCGCTGATGACCAGCTATCTCACCGACAATACCGACGCCAATGATATTGAGGCCGGCTTTCGCGATGGCGTGTTCACGGCGGTCAAGATGTATCCGGCGCACGCGACCACCAATTCGACCTATGGCGTGACGGATTTCAAGAAGATCAATCCCGTGCTCGCGCGCATGGAAAAGATCGGGATGCCCTTCCTGATCCATGGCGAAGAAGCCGATCCCGATACCGACATCTTCGACCGCGAGGCCGTGTTCATCGAGCGCAGATTGCAGCCGATGCTGAAGAATTTCCCCGGCCTTCGCGTCGTGCTGGAACATGTGTCGTCGCGCGAGGGGGTGGACTTTGTGCGCGCGCATGCGCCGCAGGTCGGCGCCACCATCACGCCCTATCACCTGATGCTGACGCGCACCGACTGGCTCGGTTACGGAAACCGGCCCTATATGTATTGCATGCCGGTGATCAAACGGCGCGAGGACCGAGATGCTATCCGCCGCGCGGCGACTTCGGGCGAAACCTGCTTCTTCCTCGGCACGGATTCGGCGCCGCATCCGGTTTCGCGCAAGCTGAACACGGTCGGCGTGCCGGGAATATTCAATTCGCCGGTCGCGATTGCGCTATACGCGCAGGTGTTCGCCGAGGAAAACGCCCTCGACAAACTCGAAGCGTTCACCTCGCTGAATGGACCGAAGCATTATCGTCTGCCGCCAAACACAGAGACAATCACGCTTGAGCGCACCGCCTGGACCGCGCCGGAGGAAGTCGAAGTGGACGGTCCGGATGAGCGCGCGCTCATTCATCGCGGCGGCGAAACGATTCAGTGGAAAGTGGTTTAAGGGCGGGGGCGCATGAAAGAGTGGGATGTCATCGTCGTTGGCGGAGGGAACGCGGCCTATTGCGCCGCGCTCGCCGCACGCGAAGCCGGCGCCTCGGTGCTGATGCTGGAAGCGGCGCCGGAAGACGAAAGCGGCGGCAATAGCCGCTTCACCGCCGGCGCAATGCGCGTCGTCTATAATGGTGTGGACGATATTAAGTCACTGGTTCCCGATCTTTCGCCGGCGGAAATCGACAGCACGGATTTCGGCACCTACACGCAGGACCAGTTCTTCGACGACATGGCCCGCGTGACGCAGTTCCGCACCGATCCCAATCTGTGCGAATCGCTGGTCACAAAAAGCCTGCCGGCGCTGATCTGGATGCGCGAAAAGGGCATCCGCTTCGTTCCGATCTACGGCCGCCAGGCGTTCAAGATCGACGGCAAGTTCAAATTCTGGGGCGGGCTGACGATCGAAAGTGTCGGCGGCGGACCGGGTCTGGTGGATATGCTCGCCGCGTCGGGCCGCAAGCACGGCATTGAAATCCGTTATGGCACGCGTGCGACCGGTCTCATCTATGATGGCGCGCGGGTTTCCGGCGTGCGCTTCGCCTCACTCGGCGAAATCGGCGAAGTGAAGGGCCGCGCCGTGGTGCTCGCCTGTGGCGGCTTCGAAGCCAATGCCGAATGGCGCACGCGCTATCTCGGACCCGGTTGGGACCTCGCGAAGGTGCGCGGCACGCGATACAATAATGGCGAAGGCATCCGCATGGCGCTTGCCATCGGCGCCAGCCCATATGGCAACTGGTCCGGCTGTCATGCCGTGCAATGGGAAATGAACGCGCCGGAATTCGGCGACCTCGCCGTCGGCGATCAGTTCCAGAAACATTCCTATCCATTCGCCGTGCTGGTCAACGCGACCGGAAAACGCTTCGTCGACGAAGGCGCCGATTTCCGCAATTACACTTACGCGAAATATGGGCGCATGGTGCTGGAACAGCCGGGCCAGTTCGCCTGGCAGATCTGGGACAAGAAGACCAAGCATCTCCAGCGCGACGAATATAATATTCGTCAGTGTACGAAGGTCACCGCCAATACGATCGAGGAACTGGCGCGCAAGCTCGACGGCGTGAATGCCGAACAGTTCGTCAAGACGATCGCGGAATACAATGCCGCGGTACGCACCGACATCCCGTTCAATCCGAACGTCAAGGATGGCCGGAAGACCGAAGGACTCGTAATTCCGAAATCGAATTGGGCCAACACCATCGATACACCGCCGTTCGAAGCCTATGCGGTGACCTGCGGCATCACATTCACCTTTGGCGGGCTTCGCATCACCGATGACGGCCAGGTGGTGGATCTCGATTATCGGCCAATTCCGGGATTGTATGCGGCGGGTGAGCTGGTGGGCGGCATCTTCTATTTCAATTACCCGGGCGGAACCGGGCTGACATCGGGTTCGGTGTTCGGGCGTATTGCAGGGACCGCCGCGGGAAAAGCGGTGAAGCACTGATGGACGACGTCGAACTGAACCGGCTCTCCGCCTGCGCCATTTCTGATGGGGTGAGGAAGGGCTCGCTCAGTGCCGAAAAAGTCGTGCGCGCCTGTCTCGACCGGATCGAGGCCCGCGACAAGCAGGTGAAGGCCTGGGCTTATATCGATCCCGACCTGGCCTTGGCGCAGGCACGCGCGATCGATCGCGCCACCGAGAAAGGCCCGCTTGCCGGCGTGCCCATCGGGATCAAGGACGTCATCGATACTTGCGACATGCCCACCGATATGGGCTCGCCGATCTATCGCAACAACCGCACATTTGCCGATGCGCCGTCCGTGGCGCTGGCGCGGCGGGCGGGTGCGGTGATCCTTGGCAAGACGGTCACCTGCGAATTTGCCGGGTTGTGGCCGAACGTCACGCGCAATCCGCATGATCTGGATCGCACACCCGGCGGATCATCCAGCGGTTCGGCTGCGGCGGTGGCCGATTTCATGACCGCCGCCGGATATGGCACGCAAACCGGCGGTTCGGTTTTGCGCCCGTCATCCTTCTGCGGCGTCGTCGGCTACAAGCCGAGCTACAACCTGATCAGCCGCGGCGGCATGAAATTCGCTGCCGAAAGCCGCGACACCATCGGCGTGATTGTGCGCACAGTCGAAGATGCCGACCTGCTGTCATCGGTGCTGACCGGCCGGCCACGGATGCAGGTTCGTGAGAGCGCCCCAAAGATCGGTTTGTGCCGGACGCATCTCTGGGAGCATGCGCTGCCGGAGTCGAAGCGCGCCGTGGAGGACGCGGCGGAGCACCTTGCCCGGGCCGGCGCAACCATGACGGAAATCCGCATACCCGAAACTTTCTCCGCGCTTGTCGAAGCCCGCACGGTCATTAATCCCTATGAACGGGCGCGAGCGCTGGCTTTTGAATGGAACCACAATCGCGCGGCGATCAGCCCTGGCCTGACGGCACAGATCGAACAGGGGCTGGAAATTTCGTTTGAACGCTATGTCAATTCGCTGAAGCGGATCAAAGCCTGCCGCGACGAAATTCCCGCAATGTTCGGTGACGTCGATATTCTTCTCGCGCCCGCAGTCACCGGTGAAGCGCCGGTGGGACTGCAATCCACGGGAGATACGCGTTTCCAGGAATTCTGGACCGCACTTCATGTCCCGGCGATCACGCTTCCAACCCATAAGGGTCCGCACGGGCTGCCGATCGGGATCCAGTTCGTCGGCCGGATCTATGATGACGAAATTCTGCTCAGCTCCGCCCAATGGGCCTGGCAGCAGCTCACCGGCAAATAGGAATTCCGCATGCTGATCAACAATACATTCGAAGTGCCATTGCCGCCCGATCAGGCGTGGAAACTGCTGATGGATATTCCGCGCATCGCACCATGCATGCCGGGCGCCGAACTGACCGATGTCATCGATCCGAACACCTATAACGGCAAGGTCGCGGTGCGGCTGGGACCCGTCGCGCTCACCTTTGCCGGTACGGTGAAATTCACCGAAAAGGACGACGCCGCGCACAAAGCGCGCGTGAATGCGCAGGGCAAGGATGCCAAGGGACGCGGTGGCGCGCACGCCAATGTCGATTTTGGCATCGAGCCTGCGCCCGGCGGTTCGCGCGTTCTGGTCAAGACCGATCTCACTCTGTCCGGGGCCGTGGCGCAATATGGCCGCGCCTCGGGAATGATCCAGGACGTCGCCCAACAGCTGATCGGCCAATTTGCCAATGCGCTGAAAACACAGCTCGCCGCGTCGCAGCCGGCACCCGCGATGGTCAACGCAGCCGCGACGCCGGCAAAGCCGGCAGTGCGGCCCAAAGCCAAGGCCATTTCGGGGTTCTCTCTGCTCGCCATGCTGATCGGCGCTTTTTTCCGGCGCCTGACCGGGGGCAGCAAAGCGTGATGCGGAAAGCTGTTCCGTGCGTCTGACCGATCGGCTGGCCCTATCGGTTCTTTATGCGCTGCCGCCGGAAACGGCACATCACGCCGCGCTTTACGCACTCGAACATCACCTCGTCGCCGGCCGTGACGAACCCGATGATCCGGTGCTGCGCACCAAGGTCTGGGACCTGAATTTTCCCAATCCGGTCGGTCTTGCCGCCGGTTTTGACAAAGACGCACGTGTGTCTGACGCGATGCTGTCGCTGGGTTTCGGCTTTGTCGAAGCGGGTACCGTGACGCCACGTCCGCAACCTGGAAATCCCAAGCCGCGGCTGTTCCGCCTTGATGAGGATCACGGTGTCATCAACCGGCTCGGATTCAACAGCGGCGGGGTTGACGGATTTGCGCAGCGGCTGGCGGCGCGCCGCAACAGACCGGGCAGGAAGGGAATCGTCGGCGCAAATGTCGGCAAGAATCGCGACACTGTCGATGCGGCGGACGACTATGTCAGCGGGATCGAGAAAGTGGCGGGAATCGCCGATTATCTCGTGATCAATATCTCGTCGCCAAACACGCCCGGGCTGCGCGACCTGCAGGCGCGTGCAGCTTTGGATGATCTGCTGCGCCGTTCGATCGCAGCGCGGAATCGCGCGGTCCCTGGCGCGCGCAAACCACCATTGCTGGCCAAAGTTGGCCCCGATCTGACGCCGGCACAGATGAACGCCATTGCCGAGGTCGCGCTCGCGACCGGCGTGGACGGACTGATCATCGGCAACACCACGGTTGCCCGGCCGCCGGAATTGCGCAGCCGCGATCGCGCAGAACCGGGCGGTTTGTCCGGCGCGCCGTTGTTCAAACCTGCCACCGAGTGCCTCGCCGAGATTTATCGCTTGACGAAAGGGCGCATACCGCTCATCGGCTGTGGCGGCATCGCCGATGGCGCAACGGCCTATGCCAAAATCAGGGCTGGAGCCTCGCTGGTGCAAGTATATTCAGCACTGGTATTTCATGGTCCCGGGCTGGTGCACCGCATCAAACAGGAGCTGACGGAATTGCTCCGCAGGGATGGGTGGAAGTCGGTGGCCGAGGCCGTCGGTTGCGATTGTCACGAGATGGCAAGGTAGGAGGGTTTATGGCGGCACAGGATCTCAGAAGCTGGATCGCCAAAATGGATGCGGCCGGAGAAATCCGGCACATTTCCGGCGCCGGCCGCGAGGAAGAAATCGGCGGGATCGTCGATTTCTACCAGCGCAAGACCGGCAATCCCGCAGTGCTGTTTGACGACATTCCCGGCTATCCGAAAGGCCACCGGGTGCTGGCGAATCTTCTCACATCCGTACGGCGCATCCATCTGACATTGGGCAATTCCGCCGACGCATCGCCCATCGATCTCGTGCATTACTGGCGCCGCTACATGAAGCAGGCAAAATCGATTCCGCCTGCCATCGTGCGGTCCGGTGCGCTGTTTGAAAATGTCGATGAAGGCAAGAACATCGACCTGTTCCGCATCCCGGTGCCGAAATGGCATGAGCTGGATGGCGGTTACTACATCGGCACCGGCGACATGGTGATCATGAAACACCGTGATACCGGCTGGGTGAATTACGGCGCCTATCGCGTGCAGGCGCATGAACCGAACGTCGCCTCGGTCATGTGTTCCAAGGGCAAGCATGGCGACATCATCATGCGCAGCTATCACGAGAAGGGCGAACCGTGTCCGGTCGCAGTGGTCTGCGGCATGCATCCAATGCTGTTCATGATTGCAGGGCTCGAAATCCCCTATGGCAGCAATGAATTTGACGCAGCAGGAGGATTGTTCGGCGAAGCCATCGAAGTCATTGAAGGCCCGCGCACCGGACTTCCGATACCCGCACATGCCGAGATTGCCTTTGAAGGCTTCATCCATCCGAACGATCTGATCACGGAAGGGCCCTTGGGCGAATGGACCGGCTACTATGCCGGCGGCCTCAAGAAAGAGCCTGCCATCCGCATCGAAACATTCATGCACCGCAACAATCCCATTCTCATGGGGGCGATACCTGGTGTGCCGCCGGACGACGATTCTTTCTATCGCGGCACCTATCGTTCCGGTGCGGTGTGGAATCAGCTGGAAGCCGCCGGTATCCCTGAGGTCAAAGGCGTTTGGGCCCATGAGGCGGGTGGAAGCAGGCTGTGGCTGACGGTGGCCATCCGCCAACTTTATGCCGGCCACGCCAAACAGGCGGGGCTTATCGCCTCGCAATGCCACGCCGGCGCCTATGCCAACCGCTTTGTCGTCGTCGTTGATGATGACATTGATCCCGCCGACATGGATAAGGTGATATGGGCCATGTGCACGCGGTTTGATCCGCGCGAGGACATGGAAGTTTTGCGCGGCTGCTGGAGCACGGTGCTCGACCCGATGGTGTATAGCGAAAATGACCGGCGCAATGCCCG
Organism: uncultured Bordetella sp.; assembly: GCA_964446945.1. Lineage (GTDB taxonomy): Bacteria > Pseudomonadota > Alphaproteobacteria > Micropepsales > Micropepsaceae > CAIYRG01. The sequence continues at coordinate 316,545 of CAYUQO010000002.1, read as the reverse complement.
CGTGGTGATCGACGCCTGCAAACCATGGTCGCGGCGCGATACATTCCCGGCCGTGGTTCGCAATTCAAAAGCATTGGACGAAAGAATACGCGCGAAATTCGCCGAGTTTCTGCCCCGCGCGTGAACAGGAAGCAGCCATGAAACCCCCTCCGTTTTCGTATCACGATCCGCGCACGATTTCCGATGCGGTCGGTCTGCTGGCCCGCCTGGAAAACGCGAAGCTGCTCGCGGGCGGTCAGTCGCTGATGCCGATGCTGAACATGCGTTACGTGCTGCCGGACCACATCATCGACCTGAACCGCGTGGACGGCCTGTCCTATATCCGGGAGACCGGGGGCGCGATCGAGTTCGGCGCCATGACGCGGCAGCGCGATATCGAATTCTCCGATGTGGTGAAGGCACGCTTTCCCATCATCCACGAGGCCATCCTGAATGTCGGCCATCGCCAGACGCGTAATCGCGGCACCATTGGCGGATCGCTGTGTCATCTCGATCCTTCGGCAGAACTGGTGACGCTGGCCGCCGCGCATGATGCGACGGTCACGATCCAGGGGCCGAATGGAACGCGCACAGTGGCTTTTGCGGAATTTCCGGTCACCTTCATGACGACCGCACTGGAGCCGAACGAACTCTTGACCAAAGTGTCGTTCTCGTCCTGGCCGGCCGGTCACGGTTATGGCTTTGTCGAGTTCGCCCGCCGTCACGGGGATTTCGCGATTGCCTCGGCTGCCGCGCTGCTGGAAGAAGACGCCAACGGCAAAATCAAACGCGCATCCCTGACCTTGGGCGGCGTTTCGGTGATCCCGACGCGCATGCGCGAAATCGAAAAGGCGCTGGTCGGGAAAACCGCCTCGGAAGAATTGTTCCGCGAATTATGTGAGGAATGCCGGAAAGTGGATGCGATCGAGGATGTGCACGCGCCCGCTTCGTACCGCCAGCATCTCGCGACCGTGATGTCGCGCCGGGCGCTGGTTGCCGCGCATGGACGAGTGGGGAGAGCATGAGCGAGAAACGCAAGATCGCCGTCACCATCAACGGCAAGCGCTACGAGGAAGAAGTCGAGGTCCGGTACACGCTGGCCGATTTCATGCGCCAGCAATTGGGTCTGACGGGCACGCATCTCGGCTGCGAACATGGCGTGTGCGGCGCATGCACCATTCTGTTTGACGGCCGTTCGGCACGTTCCTGTCTCATGCTCGCGGTGCAAGCCGATGGGCATGAAATTCTGACGGTTGAAGGCATTGCTCCGTCGGACGATGAGCTGCACCCGCTGCAGGAAGCGTTTCGCGACAATCACGGCCTGCAATGCGGATTCTGCACACCCGGCATGTTGACGACGCTGCTGGAATTCCTGCGCGACAATCCGGATCCGACCGAAAAGGAGGTCCGGATTGCGATCTCAGGCAATCTCTGCCGCTGCACCGGTTATCAGGGAATTGTTGCGGCAGCACTCGATGCGGCGCAGCGGTTGAAGCCGGGACGCGAAGCTTCGTAAGCCGCGCATTTGTCCCTTCGTTATGACGACATCGGTAACCGGCTGCGGGCTTTCCGCCTCGGCTCGGGGCTTTCCGCCGAGGACGTGGCGCGCCGCATCGGCATTTCGCGCACCGCGCTTTACCGGTTCGAAAAAGGCGAAGTCGTCAAAATCGAAACCCTGCAAAAGCTCGCCGATCTGCTGCAGGTGTCATTGCCGACTCTGCTCGGTGTGGGCGTCGAATATATCCCATCGGCACTGACTTATTTTGAACGTATGCGGCAAATCGAGGAAACCGCCGAGCACATCATCGTGCTGGCCGGGCCGCTTTCCTATCTTCTCGCTTCCGATGATTTCAACGCGGTCCTCGGGCAGTTGCTGAAGGAAAGCATCCCGGAAACTGAAGATGACCCGCAGCGTGCCGAAGGCGAAGTCGACGACATCCTAGCGGTGTTGCAGCAGCGCAAGGAGACCTATCGCCGGCGGCAGCCGACCATCGTCAACCTGATTGCCGCAACCGAAATATCGCGTTTTCTGATCAATGGCATGGTCGGGCGTCTCGATCTGCCGCCGGATATCCGGCAGCAGCGGCGCCGTGTGGCGCGTGCCGAAGTCGAACATTTCGCGCATATCATTGAACAGGATCCGATCGGCATTCAGATCGGCATCGTTCCCGAGACGCTGCCGCATACCGGCTTTCAGATCTTCCGCCAGCCGGACCGGCAATTGCTATCGTTAAGTCCGTTTCGACTCGGTGAAGAACCCAATATCCGCACCGGCGTCGCGATGATCACTTCCGCGCCGGAAGGGCTGGCACTGCACAAGCGCGCGGCTGAAGGCATGTGGCGCAGGGCATTGAAGGGACCGACGGCCGCGAATTATCTGCGCAATCTCATTAGCCGGCATGGGGAATGACTGATGCGCCGGCCACTTCAACCGTCAGCTCGTCATAGCCTTTGAAGCGATAAATCGCGATCGACACCAGCCAGCTGGCGGCGAACAGCGCGATGATCAGGTAACCAATCGCGCCAAACTGGTTGTTGAGGGCAATGACACCATCCCAGAACGTGCCGTTGAGCGACAACATGCCGGCGATCAGGCCGAGTGCTTCAACCGAGCCGACCAGCAGTGCCACCAGCACAGAGACCGCGGTGAGCGTCAGGTTGTAATAGAGCTTGCGCACCGGTCTCACGAACGCCCAGCCATAGGCGCGCGTCATCAACATGGAATCCGCCGTGTCGACGAGCGCCATTCCGGCGGTGAACAGGGCGGGGAAAATCAGCAGCGCCCACATCGAAAGACCCTTGGCAGCCTCCGCGGCCGAGATCGCCAGCACACCGACTTCGGTTGCGGTGTCGAAGCCCAGCCCGAACAGAAGTCCCAGCGGGTACATGTGGCAGGGAGAACGGATCAGGCGGAACAGCGGGCGGAAAATGCGCGCCAGGGGCCCCGCACCCGACACCATATCGAGATTGGCTGGTTCCAGTGGTGCGCCAGTTTTCACCCGCTGAAACGCGCGATACACACCCGCCAGAATGAACAGATTGGCGATCGCGATCGCGAACAGAAAGCCGGCGGACACCGTGGTCCCGATCAATCCTCCGGCCGTTTTCAGTTCCGGGAAATGCGTGCCGATCATGCCGGCGCCGAAGGCGATTCCCGCCGAGCCGAGGATCACGACTGTCGAGTGGCCGAGTGAAAAATACAATCCGGTACATCCGGGGTTGCTTCCGGCCTGCATCAGCTTGCGGGTGACGTTATCGATCGCCGCGATGTGGTCGGCATCGACTGCGTGGCGCAACCCGAAGCTGTAGGCGAGGAGCGCAGTCCCGAGCAGAACGGGATGGGCGTGGAAGGCAGCGATCGCCCAACCCCATGCGACAAGATTCGCGCCGGCCAGGGCCGCGAAGACGGCGACCATTCGTGATTTCTGCGACGGCAGGTGGTTCATCAACTCGCCGTCACCCTGCGCTGCGCACATGCAGATGCGTATGCCGGTGGCTCGACTCACCGGGATGCGCGTGCTTTTCCGACTCCTGGGTCACCGGCACGCAGACCAGCCGGCCATGGCGCACGCCACGCTCTGCAATGACGTGCTCCGACAGATGGCGCACCTGCGCTTCTTCGCCGCGCAGCACAGCAACTTCCATGCAGCTTCCGTGATCGAGATGCACATGCATCGCCGAATGCGAAAGCTCGTGATGGTCGTGAAAGATGCTGGTCAGGCGCTTGGACAACTCGCGCGCATGGTGGTCATAGACGTAAACCAGCGCCGCGACACAATCGCCACCCTTTCCCGCGTCCTCGGCAGATTGCCGCATGCCGGCGCGCGCCAGGTCCCGGATCGCCTCGGAACGGTTCTGGTAGCCGCGTCCGTCGATGATGCGGTCCAGCTCACCGACAAATTCCTCGTCGACCGTGATGGTCAATCGCTGCATGGCGCCAAGCCGGTATGATTTTCGCTCCTAACAATCATACCGGCGAAGCTCTGGCAAGCGTTTAAGAGTTCGTCCTTGTCAGCGCCCCTGACCGGATTGCAAACTCACGCGTGGAGAGGCTGGAGACAAGCCATGGAAATGCGCCGCGTGGGCAAGAGCGGGCTGATGATTGCCCCCATCGTGTTCGGCGGTAACGTCCTCGGCTGGACCGCAAGCGAAGCCATGAGCTTCCGGATTCTCGACGCATTCGTGGATGGCGGCTTCAATGCGATCGATACTGCGGACACTTATTCGCGCTTTGTGCCGGGAAATCAGGGAGGCGAGTCCGAAACCATCATCGGCAAATGGTTGAAGCAGGGCGGTGGCCGGCGCGAGCGGGTGCTGATTTTCACCAAAATTGGTCACGAAATGGGCCCGGGAAAGTCCGGCTTGTCCCGCAAATACATCATGGCGGGAGTCGAAGATTCGCTGAAGCGTCTCCAGATTGACTGCATCGATTTGTATCAGTCGCACCGTGACGACAGCTCGACTCCGATGGAGGAGACGCTCGAAGCCTATGGCGAGTTGATTCGGCAGGGCAAAGTCCGCCACATCGGCGCTTCCAATTTTACCGCGGCGAGATTGCAGGAATCATTGGACGTTTCGCAGGCGCGCAAATTGCCGCGCTACGAATGTCTGCAACCACGGTTCAATCTCTATGACCGCGCGGATTACGAAGGTGAGCTTGAACACCTGTGCGAGCGCGAGAATATCGGCGTGATTCCCTATTACGGTCTCGCCAGCGGATTCCTCACCGGCAAATACCGGTCGCCGGCTGATTTTTCCAAGAGTCCGCGCGGCAGCCGGATGTCTGCTTTTCTGAATGCGAAAGGAAAGCGGATACTCGCGGCGCTCGATGAAGTTGCCGAAGCCCATAAAGTCAATCCGGCCGCTGTTGCGCTCGCCTGGCTGATCGCCCGGCCGTCCATCACCGCGCCGATTGCGAGCGCCACCAATGTCGCGCAGGTCAGCGATTTCTGCGCCGCCGCGGCGCTGCACCTATCGCAGGATGAAATTGTAAAACTGAATGAAGCGGGCAAATGATGCGCTTCAATTGGAGGTCAAGATGAATGCAGTAAATCCGGGCCAGCCTTATGTGACCGGGCTGATGCTGATCGGCGGCGAACTCGTCGAAAGCCGCGACGGTCAGTGGCTGGAAAGTATAAATCCGGCGGATGAATCGCCGATTGGCCGCGTGCCGATGGGCTCGGCGGCCGACATGGCGGCGGCAGTTGACGCGGCGGCCGCGGCGCAACCGGCTTGGGCGGCACTGTCGATGGCGCAGCGCGCCGGTTACATCCACAAACTCGGCGACGCCATTCTCGCGCGGACCGAAGAAATCGCGAAACTGGAATCGCTCGACACCGGCAACACGATCGGACCGATGCGCCGCGACGTGAATACTGCCGTCGATCGCATGCGTTTTGCCGCCGGGCTTGCCTATGAGCTGAAGGGCGAGACCATTCCTTCGACTCCCGGCAATATCCACATGACGATCCGCCAGCCCTATGGCGTGATCGGGAGAATTATACCTTTCAATCATCCGATCGGATTTGCCGCATCGCGCATCGCGCCGGCGATCATTTCCGGCAATACCATTGTCGTGAAACCATCGGAGCAAAGTCCGCTCTCGGCGTCGATCCTCGGTGAAATCTGCCGTCAGGTGCTGCCGGCGGGCGTCGTGAATATTGTCACCGGCGGCCGTGAAACCGGCGAGGCTCTGGTGCGCCATCCTCGGGTGAAGCGGATCGCGTTCATCGGCCAGCCGCCGTCCGGCATGGCGATCCAGAAAGCCGCCGCCGAAACCGCGGTCAAGTATGTGACACTGGAACTCGGCGGCAAAAATCCGCTGATCGCTTTTGCGGATGCCGATCCGGAAAAGGTCGCGGCGTGCAGTGTCGGCGGAATGAATTTTGGCTGGCAGGGACAATCCTGCGGCTCGATGAGCCGCATCATGCTGCACGAATCCATCTATGATGATGTCGTTCAGCGCATTCTCGGCCGTGTACGGAAGATCAGGCTGGGCCATCCGCTGGACCCGCAGTCCAATATGGGGCCGGTGAACAACAAGGCCCAATACCGTAAAGTCCTCTCCTACATCGATCTCGGGCGCACCGAAGGCGCAAAGCTGCTGCATGGCGGCGGCGTACCGCAGGGCGAACAGTTCCAGCGCGGCTATTGGGTCGAGCCGACGGTGTTTGGCGATGTCACGATGAAAATGCGCCTGGCAAAAGAAGAAGTGTTCGGGCCGGTGATGTCGATCCTGAAATTCCGCGACGAAGCCGAAGCCATCGCGATGGCAAACGACATCGAACTCGGCCTGACGGCCGCGGTGTGGACGAACGACATCAATCGTGCGCTACGCGTCGCGCAGGCGGTGCAGGCCGGATATGTCTGGATCAACGGCGTCGGCCAGCATTATCGTGGCGTGCCCTATGGCGGGTTCAAGAATTCCGGCATCGGGCGCGAAGAGGGAATCAGCGAGCTCTTGAGTTACACCGAGGAGAAGGTGATCAACATTGTCCTCGGTGGCGCCGAGTACAACCCGGCCGCGGGTCACTGACTCACAGCGGATGCGACAGCGTCACCAGCGACAAAATCGAATTTTTGCCGCGGGTGTGATCCTCATCGAGGGCAAATCCGGCATTCGCCTGCAGGCGCCAATCGCCCAATGACAGGCCATAACCCGTTTCGAGATCGATCTCGCGGCCCGACGGCGCAAGCGACGCCTGCGCCTGCCCCATGATGACGCCGCCCGTCGACCAATCGCGGCCGATGCCGGTTGACAGCGTCGCGACACCATACTCCGCGCGCATCGGCTGACTGATCGTGAATAGCATGACGTCGCCGTCGTGGAAAATGTCACGGCCGGCCAGGCCCAGCGCGAAGCTGCTGGCCAATACCGGCCCGATTGAGGTGATCAGGCTGGCTTCGGGATGAGTCGCGCCGGCGACCGCGAGAGTCGCCGTGGCCTTCAATGTCCAGGTCCGGTTGAGATTGATCTCACCGGTGCCCGTCAGCCAGGTGGTTGTATCCTCATTCGCCATCCTGAGGGCTCCGGATGCCAGAGATCCGAAGAATGCGCCGGAATCGACACTGCTTCCGGCATCGAAGGAAAAACGCCAACCCGGCTGGTCGTAATCGAGCCGCACGGACGCGAGTCCGGAGCCATTGCGGTAAGGCACGCTCATATTCGGCAGGCCCTGATTTTGGGTCTCGCCGATCCCAAAACTCAGCTTTGTGCTGTCGCTGAGCGCGAACCCGGCGGCGGCAAAATTGCCGGACGGCGAACCGATCGAGGGCAGGAATCCATAAGTGATGGAATCCGAGATAAATGGGTCGTCGCCGTTGGGCATCATGCCTTGGCGCAGCGACATCCCGCTGCCCGCCATCCAGAAGAATCCATCCTGCTCCCCGGTCAGCCGGAATGTGCTCTGGTGCTGCAACTGGCCGGTCAGACCGCCGGTCGCCTGCAATGGCAAAATTCCGTCCTCAGGATTGCTCCGTACGCTGAATGAGGCAAATGTGTTGTGGCCGACATCAAAGCCGCTGCCCTGCCAGCCGAAGCGCTGTTCCATCACGCCGAACAAATCCGGGAGTGCCGGTTGGGCGACGATCGCCTTGGACATGTCGGTTTCGAAATCGCGGCCGAAACTGTCGAGAATCATGATCTGCGCGAGCGCCTGATGGAGCATCGGTGCGTCGCCAAAGGCGGGACCGAGGACCAGCTGGCTGGAATCCACGGTCGGCGCCACGCCGGTCGCCACCGCCACCGTCGTCGCCCCGATCGGCTGCAGCGCGGCATAGACGTTCAGCATACCGTGGCCATAGATCGTTGGATCGCCGAGCGGTGTCGCAGACTGCTCAAGGATATCGGCCACCTGCCGTGCCGTGAGATTGGGCCAGCGCTGCATGACGATTGCCGCCGCAGCCGATATCAGCGGCGCTGAGAAGGATGTGCCGGAAACCAGCGCCAGGCCGCCATTCCAGGGCAGCGTAAGGTTCACGCCAGGCGCGACCATGTAATAGGCCGAATATGATCCGGCACGATCGCTGAACGACGCGATCTGGTTGTTCTGATCGACCGCGCCCGCAATGATAAATGCGCCGGGACCACTATTCAGAATGCCGCGACTTTGCAGTTCCGCAATCGTATCGAGATTGGACTGCGACGGTTGACTGCCTCCGGCATTTCCTGCCGAAGACACGAGCAGTGCGCCGTTCTGGACCGCGGTCGCCCGCGGCGCCAGAACATAAGCCTCGCCGACCTGCGGCAGCTTCGACGCCGGAATCACGTCGCTGGCTTCATAGCCAAATGAGGTGTTGATGATCCGTACACCGCGCGAGGTGATGTAAGTCCAGGGATCGGAAACGTGAAATAGAACCCCGTTCTGCGTGACCTGCGTTTCGTTGACGTCTGAAAAATAGTCGACGCCAAGCACCTGCGAATTGAAGGCGAGCCCCTGAATTCCCGTTCCGTTACCCGCCGCCGTGACGGCAACCGCCTGCCCATGCTGATCGGCGGTTGGCGTTGTCGCCGTCTGCGCGGCATAGAGCGCCTGCATCGCCGCATTGGGGCCGTGGCTTGCGGGTGAAAAATTCACCTGGTTGGACGAGAAAACGAAATTGAAATCAACGATGCCGATGGTGACGCCCTGCCCGGTGTAGCCGAGCGCATAGGCATCAGCGGCATGGACGGCATCCAGCACACCAATGCGGAGGTAACTGGCCGTGCGGAACGAATTCGGGTCGACTGTCGGCGGTGGCGGTGCGGCCGGTGTAACTGGCGTCGTGACCGGCACCTGGGTAGGTACGGCGGGGGGCCCTGAACTGCTTCCGCTCGAACAACCCCAAAGACAGATAGCCAGTGCTGCGAAAAATGCCGCTTTAGCAGATCGAATTTGCGAACTCTTCAACGCCGCCCCCATACACGTGACTGCGATGCTACGATTTTGGCTATCTCCGTCCAGCCCTTAATGTTTTCTGCTCCGCCGGACCGTTCATTACCGGTTCAGACTCCGTCGTCTCACGCCTGAGTGTTGGATTCATACGCGTGCTTGCCTTACGCGAAGTTAATCGCCTATAAGCCCGGCTCCGAGTATTGAGCTTGGCGCGTCTTCTGCGCCGAACCGGTAACCACTTCGGCGGAAAACGCTGGCGGCAGTTGACAGGTGTGCAATGAAAAAAGGCATCCATCCGAACTACCATTTCGTCACGGTGGTTCTGAATGACGGCACCAACTATCGCACGCGCACGACCTGGGGCGATCCGGGGGCCAAGCTGACGCTGGACATCGATCCGACGACGCATCCGGCCTGGACGGGCGGACAGCAAAACCTGATCGACCGCGGCGGGCGGCTGACGCGCTTCAACAAGCGCTTTGCCAACTTCGTTAAGAGCTAATCGGATTCCATTCGGCTGACGAGTGCGCGAAGGCGGCGGCGCATTTCCGCCTGCGGTAATGTCACGCTTCCGCCATGACCGGCGAGCACCGTTTCAAAACGGTGGTCGAGCAACCGCTTCAGTGATTTTGCCTGTTCGCTCCACGAGAACCAGCAGAAATCGCGCCACGCCATCAGATCGCCGGCCTCGAAGCTCCAGGCGAGCGAATCTCCCGTGAAGAGACAGCGGTCGTCGTAGAGATAGGCAACGCTGCCCCTGGTATGGCCCGGGACCGGAATTGCGAGGAGGTCATCGGCTATCTTTGTAGCGTCCAATCCGTCGATCAGATGACGGGCGAAGGGTGCGCGGTCGCGGTCGGCGCGGTGAATCCAGACCTGCGCACCGAAATGTTCGGCATAGCGTTTGGCGTCGCCAATATCGTCGCGATGGGTGAGCAGAATTCCTTTCAGCCCGCCACGTTGCGCAACCGCGTCCACAACGGGTTTTGCCCATCGCGGTCCATCGACCATGAAATTTCCGCCATCCCGCAGCACCAGGAATGTATGGGCGCCCGCGGCATGTGCCGCGTTGTAACCGAGACGAAAGACCCCGCGCGCCATTTCTTCCGGAAAGACATTTGCCGGCTGTGGCAGTTTGTGTTCGGTGTGAATCGAAGCCGACGGGCACAGCAGCCGCGCGCGCCACGCCATGCGCAACTCGTCCTCCGTCTTCGGTTGGCGGGCAAATACCGATTGGCCGTCACGCTCAACGATCAGGCCGGGCGCGACGGTGCGTGCAGCCGAACAATCGGTACAGCTGGTGTCAATGTACCAGTCCCCCGGCGCGTTCGCCTTATGCCGGCTTTTCATCCGCGTTTGAAAAAAGCGTCCGCGGCGTTCTTGGTGGCGGCCCTGGACAGCAGCGCATTCTTCGCTCGGGCAATTTCCGTTTCCAGCGCGGCGATGCGCTTTTCCAGCTCATGTGCCGAGAGTGCCGAAAGGTCTTCGCCCAGCACAATGTCCAATTTGGGCTTGCGCGGTTCCAGCTCATCGAGGTCAATGGCCATTTCGCATTCCTTTCTTTAATCTTGGCATAATTTCCATTCAGAGCAAGAAATCCAGAACATGAGCTTTCCGAAAATGATGGCCGCGATTGCGGTCGAGCGCTCCGCTTCCGGGAACAAGCTGCAAGTGCGGGAAATCCTCGTTCCGCATCCGGAGCCAAGTCAGATTTTGATCAAGGTTGCGGCGGGTGGAGTTAATCGCGCCGACCTGCTGCAGGTGCAGGGTCACCATCCGCCACCGCAGGGCGCGCCGGATACTCCGGGGCTCGAATGTTCCGGAACCGTTGTTGCGATGGGGCAGGCGGTCACCGGCTTTCGTGAAGGCGATCGGGTTTGCGCATTGCTCGCCGGCGGCGGCTATGCCGAATATGCGGTGGCGTCGGCTCTCTGCACGTTGCCGTCGCCATCGCCGGTGTCAGTGGAAGATGCCGGCGGTCTGCCGGAGGTTTATTTCACTGTCTGGAGCAATGTCTTCGACACCGCGCGGCTACGCCCCGGCGAAAGTTTTCTCGTCCATGGCGGATCGAGCGGCATCGGCACCGCCGCCATTCAACTGATGCATGCCCGTGGCCACCGCGTGTTCACCACCGCGGGCAGCGACGAAAAATGCGCGGCATGCAGCAAGCTCGGCGCGACGCGGGCGATCAATTACAAAACCGAGGATTTCGTCGAAATCGTCAAGCAGGAAACCAATGGCCGCGGCGTCGATGTCATTCTCGACATGGTCGGCGGCGATTACGTCATGCGCAACTTGAACGCGCTCGCGCGCGGCGGGCGGCTGGTGAACATCGCCTACCAAAAAGGACCGAAGGTCGAGATCGATTTCCGTATAGTCCAGGCACGGCTTCTCACCCTCGGCGCCACCGGCTTGCGCGGCCGGCCGGATTCGGAGAAAGCCCCGATCCGGGACCAGTTGTCGCGCGAGGTGTGGCCGCTGTTCGAGACCGCCCGGCTCAAGCCCGTCACCTATCGCAGCCTGCCGCTCGCCCAAGCCGAATTTGCCCATCAGATGATGCGTGAAAGCCGTCATATCGGTAAAATTCTGCTCATCCCGTGATTTTGGTTTGCACTGCGGCGCTTCCCGGCTAAAAAAGGGGCCTTCCTCGAAAGCCGGTCTTAAGAGCGAGGTGGGGTGTGACAGCCCCTCACGAAAGGAAAGCCGCTATGTCCGACAAACCATTGATGCCGAAAGCCACCGCCGTCTGGCTGATCGACAACACGTCGCTCAGTTTCGATCAGATTGCCGATTTCTGTGGCATGCATCCGCTGGAGGTGAAGGGCATCGCCGACGAAGACGTGGCCAAGGGCATCAAGGGCATTGATCCTATCGCGACCGGGCAGCTGACGCGCGATGAAGTCGAGAAAGGCGAAGCCGATCCCGAGTACCGGCTGAGGATGGCGACCTCGAAATACAAAATGCCGCACATCAAGGCGAAAAAGACGCCGCGTTACACGCCGGTTTCGAAGCGCCAGGACAAACCAGACGCGATTTACTGGCTGCTGCGCAATCACCCGGAGCTGACCGACGCCGATATCATGAAGCTGATCGGCACCACCAAAACGACAATCGCCAAGATCCGCGACCGGGGGCACTGGAATTCACCGAACATCAAGGCTGTCGATCCCGTCACGCTCGGGCTGTGCACGCAAATCGAACTGGATTTCGCGGTCAGCCGCGCGGCATCCCGCAAACCGCGGGTGACCAGAAGGCAGGGCGAAGGCCTGAAGACGGTCGAAGAAACGACTTCCGGGCTCTCCGAAACTGAAGAAGAGACCTAAAGAACGTAGCGGACGAGGACAAATCCGGCGACGATCGCGGCGAATGCGGCGAACAGCGCCAGCCGGAAGCGCCTCTCGATAAAATCGCGGATAGGTTCGCCGAAGAGATAGAGTAAACCCGCCTCGGTGAAATAGCGGAAACCGCGGGTGATCGCGGACATCAGCACGAACAAACCGAACGGGAATTTGGCGAAGCCGGTGGCGATCGTCACGATCTTGTACGGAATCGGTGTCAATCCCTGAAGCAGGATGATCCATTGCCCGTATTTGGCGTAAGCGGCGTGGAAAGCTTCGAGATCGCCCGATCCGTACAGCGAAATCAGCCATTTTCCGAGCGAGTCGTATAAGAGATAGCCGATCGTATACCCCAGCATGCCGCCCATGACGGAGCCGGCGGTGCACACCAGTGCGATCAGGAACGCGCGCCGGCGGTCCGCCAGCACCATCGGAATGAGAAGCAGATCGGGTGGAATCGGAAAAAATGAACTCTCCGCAAAAGCGAATCCGAACAGGGCCAACCAGGCGTGGCGGCTGCCCGCATTTGCCATCATCCAGTCATAGAGGCCGCGAAACACACCGGCTTTTACAGTTGTACCGCTCTCGGCCATAATTTCCTTTCGGGGTGGTCAATCACACAACGCGAATCGCAGCATGCTATAGCGTGCTTTTGACCGTTTTTATGTAGAGCGAAGATGGCGAGGCGAACCGGAAAGGGCAGCAGCAGGACGAAGAAACCGGCCACACGGCGGAGCCGGAGCAGAACAGCGAAAGCAGCCGCGCCGACCTTAAAGAAAAAAGCCGCTAAAAAACCTGCAACGGTCAAGCCGGCCCGAGAGCCGCAGGCGAAGCGCGCCGTGTCGCGTGTACCGTCCGAGGGCCGGCGCAGACCGGCGCATAAAACCATCACACCTGCCCCCCGGCTGGCCACATTGCGGCCGAGAACAGCCGCCGCCACCATTTATGATCTTCACCTGGATCGCACCACTGCGAATTTTCGGCCGTTGACGCCACTCAGTTTTTTGCGGCGTGCGGCGAGGGTCTTTCCGGAAACGATTGCGATCATCCACGGAAGCCGGCGCTATTCCTATGCGGAATTCTACGCCCGCTCGCGCCGGCTCGCCTCCGCACTCCAGCGGGCCGGCCTGACGCGCGGCAATACCGTGTCCGTCCTGTTGGCGAACACGCCGGCGATGCTGGAAGCGCATCACGGTGTGCCGATGGCCGGCTGCGTGTTGAATGCGATCAACACCCGCCTCGACCCGGCGTCGATTGCGTTCATGCTCGACCATGCCGAAGCGCGCGTGTTCATTGCCGATCGCGAATTTGCCGCCTGCGCCAGTGAGGCGCTGAAGCTCGCCCGCGTCAAACCACAGGTCGTGGTTTACGACGACCCGGAATTTCCTCAAGCCGGAGAAATCACTCCCGCGCTGGATTATGAGGATTTTCTGGCCCGGGGTGATCCGGAATTCGATTGGCCGCTGCCCCGGGACGAATGGGATGCGATCTCGCTCAATTACACGTCCGGCACGACCGGTAATCCCAAGGGCGTGGTCTGCCACCATCGCGGCGCCGCGCTGATGGGTTATTCCAACACGGTGGCCTGCCGAATTCAGGAGCGGCCTGTCTATCTTTGGACGCTCCCGATGTTCCACTGCAATGGCTGGTGTTTTCCGTGGACGCTGGCGCTGACCGCAGGAACTCATGTCTGCCTGCGCTGGGTTCGTGCGGCGGACATATACGCGGCCATCGCCACCCATCGGGTGACGCATCTTTGCGGCGCACCGGCCGTGATGTCGGTCCTGCTCAACGCTCCGCCGGAGGCGAAGCGGAAATTTGAACACCGCGTCAACTTTGTCCACGCTGCCGCGCCACCGCCCGAAGCCGTGTTGGTGGCGATGCTCGACGCTGGATTTGATCTTACGCATGTCTATGGACTCACCGAGACCTATGGACCGGCGACGATCAACGAATGGCAACCCGAGTGGAATGAACTGCCGCCAGCGGATCAGGGTGCAAGGCGCATCTGGCAGGGCGTGTCCTATCCTGCCCTCGAAGACCTGACGGTGCTCGACCCGGAAACCATGCAGCCGGTTGCGGCTGACGGTCAGACACTGGGCGAAGTGATGTTCCGCGGCAATATTCTGATGAAAGGCTATCTGAAAAACCCCGCGGCGACACAGGAAGCCATGCAGGGCGGCTGGTTTCACTCCGGCGATCTCGGCGTGATCCACCCGAATGGATATCTGCAGCTCAAGGACCGGTCCAAGGACATCATTATTTCCGGCGGCGAGAACATCTCCTCGATTGAAGTCGAAAACACCCTCTACCGGCACCCCGCAGTGATGTTTGCTGCGGTCGTCGCCAAGCCGGATGAGAAATGGGGCGAGACGCCCTGCGCCTTTGTCGAGAAAAAACCCGGCTTCGAATCAGTATCGGAAGCCGAGCTCATCAGCTTCTGCCGGACTCAGCTGGCCCATTTCAAATGTCCACGCGTGCTGGTTTTTGGAGAATTGCCGAAGACGACGACGGGGAAGATCCAGAAATTCCGTCTGCGCGATCAGGCGCGCTCGCTCGGCGTAAAGGTCTTACGGCCGCTGCCGTAAGGACTCGGGATTATGTTGTTTGATGCTGGTTGGAAATTCCGCCTGCGCGAGCAGGCTTATGCCCTTAACTTCGTGCCTGCCGCGCCTGGCGGAATTACTTGCTAGTGATGATCTGTTCGGAGTCTCTCAAGCTCGTCTTTCAGGCGAAGCTTTTCTTTTTTTAAAGCCGCCACGCGCATATCGTCCCATCCAGAGTGCGACATTTCGGATTCTATCGCTTCCTGGACTTTGCGATGTTTG
This sequence comes from uncultured Bordetella sp., assembly GCA_964446945.1. Taxonomy (GTDB): domain Bacteria; phylum Pseudomonadota; class Alphaproteobacteria; order Micropepsales; family Micropepsaceae; genus CAIYRG01. The sequence continues at coordinate 301,527 of CAYUQO010000002.1, read as the reverse complement.
TCCGTGACTTCCCTGATATGAGATTCTAAGGCCATCGCTACTCCCTTCTCTTAAGGCTAAGGGCATACAAATTAGACCACCCAAAAGGGCATTTGTCATCCCTTGTAATGTAGGACTGATGTCACCATGAACAACTGCACAGGCTACGCTCGGTCCGGCGTGGATTTACCTGTCCGCTAAGGGTACAAATTGCCCCGCAGGTTCCGGAGGATCCTCTCCCCTGCCATGACCGACGAAGAAGAACAGGCTCTCAGAGTCCGCCTGGCGGAACTACGGCAGGAGCACGGCGATCTTGACGCCGCGATCGCGGCGAGTTCGACCGCAACCAACTGCGATCAAATTCAGCTGACGCGGCTGAAAAAGCGGAAATTGCTGCTCAAGGACCTGATCACCCGGATTGAAAACACGCTTTTGCCCGACATCACGGCGTAAGGCGCCTTCGCGCGCCGGCGCCACACACAGAGGAATTCGCTTCCCAGGGGAACCTTGTTCCATATAATCCGCCGCTTCGCCGCGCCCTCGGGCAGCAAGGATTCATAAAAGCGAAATGCCAAATTCCCGGCCTTCGGCGGCCCCGATCATTGGAATCATCATGGGGAGCAAGTCCGACTGGCCAACCCTCAAACCCGCGGCCGACATTCTCGGCGAGTTGAAGATCGCGTTTGAAACGCGGGTGGTTTCCGCCCACCGCACGCCCGACCGGCTGTATGACTATGCAAAATCCGCAGCGGAGCGGGGGCTGAAGGCGATCATTGCCGGAGCCGGCGGTGCCGCGCATCTGCCGGGGATGACGGCGTCCATGACCATCGTTCCGGTTCTTGGCGTGCCGGTCGAAAGCCGAGCGCTGAAGGGTCTCGATAGCCTGCTGTCGATCGCCCAGATGCCGGGGGGCATCCCGGTTGCAACTTTCGCCATCGGCGAAGCGGGCGCCAGGAACGCGGCATTGTTTGCTGCCGCTTTGCTGGCCAATGACAATCCTGAATTGCGGACCCGCCTGCAACGCTGGCGCTCGCGCCAGACCCGCTCCGTGCCGCTGCGGCCGGTCCCAGCCAAAAAGAAAAAGAAGTGATAGCCAAAACAGGAAAACCGGAGCCCCTCCCGCCGGGCTCGACCATCGGGATTCTGGGCGGCGGACAGTTGGGCCGGATGCTGGCGCTGGCTGCGGCGCGGCTCAGTTTGAAAACCCATGTTTATTCCGACGAAAGTGAATCCTGCGCTTTCTATGTCGCGAGTGAAACCACGCGCGCATCATTTCGCGATTCCGCACGGCTTGCGCAGTTCGCGCGGCGCTGCGATGCGGTCACCTTTGAATTCGAAAATGTGCCCGACGAGACCGTCCGGGAATTGATGCAGCACGTTCGGGTCGCGCCAGGACCCGAACCGCTCCGGATTGCGCAGGACCGCTTTCTTGAAAAGAGCTTCCTGCAGCAGCAGGGTCTTGTGACCGCACCGTTTCACAACGTGACGAGCGAAGCCCAGGCACGCGAAGCATTTACGGCATCGAGTGCGCGCGCGGTCCTGAAGACGAGAAGGCTCGGTTACGACGGCAAGGGTCAGCGCATCGTCAAAACGGCAGAGGAGGCGGCCCGCGGTTTCGCCGAACTGGGTGGCGTTCCCTCAATCCTCGAAGGTTTTGTCGAATTCGCCTTCGAGACATCGGTGATCGCTGCCCGTGGCCAGAACGGCGCGTTTGCAGCCTACGATCCGGCGCTGAACGAACACGAACATCATATCCTGCGCCGCTCCACGGTTCCGTCCGGCCTGCCCGAAAATAAGGTGCAGGAAGCTTTCGCGATGGCGCGGCGAATCGCAGACGCGCTGGACTATGTCGGCGTCCTCGGAGTCGAGCTCTTCGTCACCAAGGATCTCGGACTGCTGGTCAACGAGATTGCCCCGAGGGTGCACAATTCCGGCCACTGGACGCTCGATGGCTGCGCCGTCAGCCAATTCGAGCAACATATCCGCGCGGTGGCAGGCTGGCCGTTGGGCGATCCGAAGCGGCACTCGGACGCGGTGATGCAGAACATCATCGGCGCGGAAGCCGACGAGTGGAAGCAGATGGCCGGGCAGGCTGGTTTGCATCTTTACGGCAAACGCGTCGTGCGTCCTGGCCGCAAAATGGGGCATTTCACAACCATTTCCCCGCGCAAGGACCGGTAATTCACTCAGTTGGCGAGCTGCGCGTGCAATTCCGTGTAGGCGGAGAGATCGCCGGCAGTGAAACAGCAAAAAATCACCTGATCCTGAATCGTGCAGCTGGACAGGTGTGCGGAGACGCGGGTGAACGCGATTCCCGCGGCTTTACCCGTTGGCCAGCCATAGGCTCCGGTTCCGATGGCGGGAAATGCGAGTGAGCGAATCTGATGCCGGTCGGCGAGCTCGAGCACGCTGTCGTAACAGGCAGCCAGTAGTGCTTCCTGATTTGTCTCGTGGTGATTCCAGATCGGCGCCACCGTGTGAATCACGTGCCGGGCGGGAAGACGATAGGCGTGCGTGATCACCGCTTTGCCTGCGGGACAGCGGCCGATGCGGAACAGTTCGTCGTCGAGTTCCTTTCCGGCTTTGCGCCGGATCGCGCCATCCACTCCGCCGCCCGGCAGCAGCGCCGAATTGGCCGCATTCACGATTGCATCACAGTCGAGGCCGGTGATGTCGGCCTGAATGATGCGAATGCGCGACGTCAGTTCCAAGGGCCGTTCTCCACCCAATGGGAGATCAGGTGAAACGCGATTGCGTCGCGCCGGGGCAATCCGATTTCCGTCGATGTGCCATCGACCAGCCGTTTGACCAATGCGTGGTCGAACCACTGGGCGGCAACGATCTCCTCTCCGTCGATGGCGATTGTGCTGCTGTCGGCATCGGCGAAACAACCGATCATCAGACTCGACGGAAACGGCCAGGGCTGGCTGGCAAAATAGCGGATGCGATTGATGTGCAATCCCGCTTCCTCGAGGATTTCGCGCGCGACGGCTTCTTCGATCGTTTCGCCAGGTTCGACGAACCCGGCCAGTGTCGAATAAAACCCGCTGGCGAATCGCCGGTTGCGGCCAAGCAGGCACTGTGACCCGCGTGTCGCCAGCATGATCACGGCCGGATCGGTGCGCGGGAAATGTTCCGCCCGGCAATTCCCGCAATTCCGCCGGTAACCGCCGTCAGCGGGTGCGGTCCGCCGGCCGCAATTGGGGCAGAAGCCGTGCCGGTTGTGCCAGTCGATCAGCGATTTTGCCTGGGCCAGAATGGCGCTTTCATCTGCGCTCAAGAGTGCGCTTGCGGCACGCGCGTCGCGGAATTCACCGGCATCCAGAAGCTTCCCTGCGACCGGATCTTCCACGGCCGAGATATCGCGGGCAAAGAACGCCTGTTCGCCGCGCAAGCCGAGAAACACTTCGATGCTGCCATCGCCGCCCAGCCCCGAAGCGGTAGCGCCGTCGACAAATGCCAGTCTCAGTGAGCGCTCCGAGCCGTCTGCCGCCACAAGCAGCGGCTGCAATTTCCACAGCGGGAGCACGCGGGCGTGAGGGCCGGAGCGCAATGACGCAAGCCAGGCGTTATTCTGTCTTTGGTTGCCGGCGCGGTCGAGCGGGTTGCCGGAAAACGCTATCGTTGCTGCCATCGGCCGGACCCTAAACAGCCGGTGACAAGAGGCAAGCGGATTTGCGGTGATCCCGTTGGAAACCACGAGACCAGCGCCCTTGCTTCGGCACGGCGCGCGTCTGATATAGTGGCTTGGGAGGTTGGCGGTGGACGAGACACTCGCCAACCCGGTCAGGTCCGGAAGGAAGCAGCCGTAACGAGCCCGTTTCGGGTCGCTCGCCAGCCTCCTGCCAGAGGATGAATCTCCAGGTGGATGAATCGCACGAGCCGGGGCTTGGCCTTGATGTCGCGGCGCCACGGCCCGCGCCCGGCGCCGAACAATACCGGGTGTTGGCGCGCAAATACCGGCCGCAGAATTTCACCGGGCTGATCGGCCAGGAAGCGCTGGTGCGCACGCTGCGCAATGCCTTTGCCTCGGGGCGGATCGCGCATGCTTTCATGCTGACGGGAGTGCGCGGGGTGGGAAAAACCACCACCGCGAGGATCATCGCCCGTGCGCTCAATTGCATCGGACCGGATGGCAAGCGCACCCAACCGAGCGTCGATCCCTGCGGGGAATGCGAACCCTGCCGCGCCATTGCCGAATCGCGCTTTGTCGATGTGCAGGAAATGGATGCGGCCTCGCGCACCGGCATCGATGACGTCCGTGAGATCATCGAGGCGACCCGCTATGGCCCGGCCGGAGCCCGCTACAAGATCTTCATCATCGATGAAGTGCACATGCTGTCGAAGCAGGCCTTCAACGGGCTGCTCAAGACGCTCGAGGAACCGCCGCCGCGGGTGAAATTCATTTTCGCCACGACCGAAATCCGCAAAGTGCCGGTGACGGTGTTGTCGCGCTGCCAGCGATTCGACCTGCGCCGCATCGATACCGAAATGCTGGTCAACCATCTGGCGGGAATCGCAAAGACGGAAGGGCTGGCGGTGCAGCCGGCGGCGCTTCAGCTCATCGCGCGCGCGGCCGAAGGTTCGGTGCGTGACGCGCTGTCGCTGCTCGATCAGGCGATTGCGCACCAATCGGACGAAAACAGCACAGAAGTCGAAGCGGCAACCGTGCGCGGCATGCTGGGACTTGCCGACCGCGGCCGGATCTTCGATCTGTTCGAAAAACTGGTGGCGGGAGATATCGCCGGCGCGCTCGGCGAATTCCGTTCGCTTTACACCGACGGCGCCGATCCGTTGACCGTCATGCAGGATTTGCTGGAGACGACGCATTTCCTCACCCGGGTGAAAGTCGCGCCCGGTGCGGAAGGATTTTTCGACGGTGGATCGGCCGAAGCCGCGCGTGCGGTGGCGCTGGCGGGAAAGCTCGCGATGCCGCAACTTACCCGCTGCTGGCAGATGCTACTCAAGGGGCTGATTGAGGTCCGCGACGCGGCCAATCCCTGTCCGGCGGCTGAAATGGCATTGATCCGGCTGGCCTATGCGGCGGATTTGCCGTCCACCGAATTGCTGGTGCGGAAGTTGCGCGACGAACATGCTGCCGCGCCGCAGCCCGCTCCCGCGCCTTCTGCGCCGCGCACCCGCGACGCATCGCCGCCTCCGGCCATGTCTCCGCCGCGAACATCCGGTGCTGCGGTTGCCCCCGCAGTCATGCCGTCTGCATCGCCGGTGAAAATGGAAGCGCCGGAGGAGGACATCCGCACATTGGAGGACATGCTGCGGATCGCGCGTGCGAAAGGCGAACGGATTCTTGCCGCCTGCCTGGAAACCAATGTGCATCTGGTCGCGCTGGAGCCGGGGCGCATCGCGTTCCGGCCGAATGCACAGGCGCCGAAGACTCTCGCGCATGATCTGTCGCGCCATCTGCAGCAATGGACCGGCCGCCGCTGGGTCGTCACGGTTGCGGCTGAAGGCGGCGCGCCGACCATCGCCGAAAGCCGGATCGCGACCGAGCGCGCCCGCAAGGACGCCGCCGCGCAGGAGCCTTTCGTGCGCGCGGTGCTGGACGCTTTTCCCGGCGCCGAGATCATCAGCGTGCGCGAGCAGGAAGCGTTTGAGCCGGCAAGTCCCGCTTCGGATGAGGAGTCCAATTCATGACGCCCGATTTGATGGGTCAGCTTCAGGAAATGCAGCGCCGCGCCGAAGAACTGCAGAAGGGTCTCGCGGCCATGGAAGTCGAGGGCGCTTCCGGCGGCGGTCTGGTGCGGGTGACGATGAACGGTTTGAGTGAACTCAAATCGATTTCCATCGATCCGTCGCTGTTGAAGCCGGAGGACGTCCGGATTCTGCAGGATCTCGTGGTGGCGGCCTGCACCGACGGCAGACACAAGGTGGAAGCGAAGCGCGCCAGCGACACGCAGTTCCTCTCCGATCTGTTCAAGAGCTTCCGCGGGTAGCAATGCCGGGATCGGCAAAATCGGGCGTTTGTTTCATTTCAGCCTCCCCCTTGAGGGGAGGCACGCATTTCGCCCTTCGCGAAATGCGGGTGGGGGAAACGTGTAAATTCCCCCCACCCGAACCCGCCTCCGCGCAAACGCGCTCCAGCGCGGTTCGACCTCCCCGCCAGGGGGAGGTGGGAAGTTGGTTCTAATGCCTTCATCCCAGGCAGGCCAGGAAATCGACCGTCTCATTCAATTGCTGGCAAAACTGCCGGGTCTCGGGCCGCGTTCGGCGCGCCGCGTGGCGCTCGCCCTGCTGAAAAAACGCGAGACTTTGCTCGAACCGCTTGCGCAGGCGATGACGAATGCGGCGGCGGCTCTGAAGCACTGTTCGGTTTGCGGCAATCTCGACACGGCGGACCCGTGCACGCTGTGCCGCAATCCCGAACGCGACAATGGTGTGCTCTGCGTGGTTGAGGACGTCGCCGATCTCTGGGCGCTGGAACGCGCGGGCATATTCCGCGGCCGCTATCACGTGCTGGGCGGCGCGCTGTCCGCGCTCGACGGTGTGACACCGGAGAAACTGAATATCGCGACACTGCTGCAGCGCGCGAAAAGCGGGGCCAATGAAATCATTCTCGCGATGAACGCGACGGTCGAAGGCCAGACCACGGCGCATTATCTGCTGGATATACTGGAGCCTCTGAACCTGAAGATCACGCGCCTTGCGCACGGCGTGCCGGTCGGCGGCGAACTCGATTATCTCGATGAAGGCACTTTGTCCGCCGCGTTCAGCGCCCGCCGTCCATTTTAGAACCAGCTTGCGGAAAGCCGGCAACAGGGCCAAGATCATCCGGGCGCTGGACTGACCGCGCCACCGATCGTCGAACTCACGAAAAGCTAAAGAAAGCAGGGCCCCGATGCTGCTTCAAATGCGGCAGCGTCTGATTGCGGCGCGCACCTTCGAAAGAACGGTGTCCGTGATCATGGATGACGTGATCGCGCTGCACGGAGCGGAATTCGGCAATATTCAACTGCTCCTGGCGAATGAACTGATCATCGTCGCCCAGCGGGGATTTCACCGCCCGTTTTTGAAAGCATTCGCCCGGACGAAAAAAGACGATCCCTGTGCCTGTGGGCGCGTTCTGAAAACCCATCAGACCGTGATCATATCCGACGTGAAGCGGGATGCGGACTTTGCGCCGTTCCGCAAGATTGCGCGCGAAGCCGGTTTCCGCGCCGTGCAAAGCAGCCCATTGCTGATGAAAAGCGGCAGGCTCATTGGTGTGATCTCGACGCATTTTGCCAATGTTCATGAGCCGACCAAAATCGAAATGGATACGTTGGCCGAATACAGCGTGTTTGCCGCCGAACGATTGGCTGAGCTGGTTCCGCATAATTCGGTTGGGCGGAAAGCCGAAGACTTGCTGCGGAAAATCCTCGCTTAGTTGGACCTGAACGGTCGATTTCCGCCGCAGGTTCCGGCCGTGACCCAATGGCTGCGCCGTCTTATTCGACATTCAGCATGTGATGACATAAGATGTGGTTATTGTCGGCACTTTTTCACGAGCGCCGACGACTGAGAGACACGCTTCCCTGCCGACCGAGGTTACGCGCACTCCCGCTCGCAAACGGCAGGAGGCGCCCGGTGACCACCGGTGAGCTCGAACAAGAAACCGATTCGCTCATCACTCGTAGCCGAACTCAGTTGGCGGAATTCCGCGACTGGGCCATCAGGGAACGTTGCGAGATGAGCGATACGGCGGAACGAACGCGTGTTCTTATCGAACAAAGTTACGACGTGCTTCGGCAGCTCGCGTCAGGCGAACGGGACCAAAAAGAACGGGAAGCTGACGGGCACCGTTTTGCCACCAAACCGGTCGAGTTGTCCCACTACCGCGCTCAGTTCCTCAATCACGGTGGACATGTGTTCCGCACCGAGCACTTTGACGCGGAAAATGATGACGCCGCCAAAGCGCGGGCGAAGCACGAGTTCCGTTCCGGCATTGGCATGGGCTACGAAATCTGGGAAGGCGATCGCCTCGTGCACTATTTGCGGTACTGAGCTTCACTCCGCAGCGACGGCATCGGGTTCGTCGTCGTCGGGCGCGTCGGCGCCGGCGGCGGGTAAGCCGAGGAGATTTTGCGCCGCGCCGGGTTCGAGCTGCTCGACGTCCTTGAGCTTTCTTCCCATGACGCGGGTGCGGCGTCCCAGATCCTCGACGGATTTTGCCGCGGTGCTGAGGTTGCGGGCGAGCTTGTCGACAACGGCGTTATAATTGCCGAACTCGGTGCGGACCGCGGCGAGAACCTGCCAGACTTCGCTGGAACGCTTTTCGATCGCGAGCGAACGGAAGCCCATTTGCAGCGCATTGAGCAGCGCCGTCAAAGTGACGGGGCCGGTGAGCACGACGCGATATTCGCGCTGAAGCTGCTCGAAAAATCCCGGCTTGCGCAGCACTTCGGCGTAGAGGCCCTCGGTCCCAAGGAACAGAATCGCGAAATCCGTCGTGCGTGGCGGGTTGATGTATTTTTCGCAAATGGTTTTGGCGCAAAGACGAACCGTTGACTCCAGCGATTTGCGCGCTTCGGCAACAGTTTCGGGGTCGCCCTGATCGGCGGCGGCGAGCAGCCGGTCGTAATCCTCTTTGGGAAATTTGGCGTCGATCGGGAGCAGCACCTCGCCTTCGCTGCCGCGTCCGGGCATTCGGATGGCGAATTCGACATGCTCGCGGCTGCCCTCCTTGACCACGGCGTCTTCGATGTATTGCTCACGCGACAGGAATTGTTCGAGCAATGCGCCGAGCTGCGCTTCGGCAATCGAGCCGCGCACGCTGACATTCGACAGAACCTTTTTCAGATCGCCGACGCCCGCGGCGAGCGTCTTCATTTCGCCGAGCCCATTGTGGACGCGTTCGAGCTGCTCGACGACGCGGTTGAAGGAATCGCCGAGCCGCTGCTCCAATGTGGACTGAAGTTTTTCGTCCACCGTCTGGCGCATTTCTTCAAGCTTCTTCGCATTCTCCTCGCGGATGGCGTCGAGCCGCAGTTCGACCGTCTGGCGCAGTGCCTCCTGGCCCTTTTCGCTTTTCTCGGTCAGCGCCTTCAGTTCCGCTGCGAGTTTTTCCAGACGCTCCTTCTGCTGCTCGCCAATCTGGCGCAGGTAATTCGCCATGGTGTCGCCCTGCTGCTTCAGGGCGACTGAGGATTCCTCCAGCCTCTGGGCGATCTGGCCCCGCAATGCCTCGCGTCCGATGGTTGCCTCGTTGCGCATTTTTTCGATGTCGCCGTCGAGTTTGGCGCCGATGGATGCGACCCGCTCATCGGTCGCCTTCATTCCGGCGGCGACGATGTCGCGCGACTCCTGGCGCAGCAGGCTGGCGTGACCTTCGGCCGCCGTACGGGCAAGTTCGTTTTCCTTGCGCACTACGTCCGAGAACTGCGCGATCAGTGAACCATCCCGCGCGGCTCTGGCGGCGCGAAATGCGAAGATTGCAGCCGCGATACTGGCCAACAGCACAAGGGTTAACGCCGCAGCGGCAGCAAATTCCATGAATGCGTCCTCCTGCTAGCAGCGGGATGGGTTCAGGTCCTCTCACCAATGCGCTCGCTTTGCTCGCTGTCCCCTCCCCGAAATCGCGTTCCGCGATTTCGACCCTCCCTCAAGGGGAGGGTTGAGAACTGCAAGTGCGGGCGCGGCGTCCTCTCCCTCTGCGGGGAGAGGAAAATTTGGTGATTCCGCCAAATCTCATGCCGCAGCAGCAAGCCAATATAGTCGATTCGCTGATGCTTGACGCGTTTTCGGGCTTTCCCTATCAGCAAGCCGCATGGCCGTTCTTGAACTCGTCACCGCGCCGGACCCGCGCCTGAAATCGGTGTCCGAACCGGTGGCAAATATCGACAAAAAGCTGCGCCGCTTCATGGATGACATGGTTGAAACCATGTACGCGGCCAATGGTATTGGTCTCGCCGCCATCCAGATTGGCGTGGCAAAACGCGTGGCCGTGATCGACCTCGATCCCAAGGGGCCGAACAGCAAAGTGATCTATCTGGTCAATCCAAAGATCATTCGCGCGTCCGACGAGCTTTCCACCTACCACGAAGGCTGCCTGTCGGTGCCGGAGATCTGGGACGATGTGAAGCGGCCGGCGCGGCTGACGGTCGAATATCAGGACGAAAACGGCGAGAAGCAGGTCGTGGATGCGGACGGGCTGTTCGCCACCTGCATCCAGCATGAAATCGACCACATCAATGGTCTGTTGTTCATCGATCACCTTTCCAGGCTCAAGCGTGGAATCGCGTTGCGCAAATCGGCAAAGCTCAAAAACAAGGGCTGATTGGGGTAAAATGTGCCGCTCTCGAATGCGCCGAAGTACCGCAGCAATCGACCTCCCCCCTGCGGGGAGGTCGAAAACGCGGAGCGTTTTCGGGTGGGGGTGATGCATCCCAAATTCCCCCACCCACGAATTCCGAAAGGGAATTCACGTGCCTCCCCGCAAGGGGGAGGCGAAGTAGCTGATTTACGCTGCGGATTGGGGTGACCTGCCATGGCGCTGCGGCTCGTGTTCATGGGAACGCCGGATTTTGCGGTGCCGACTCTCACCGAGCTGATCATCGGCCCGCACGAGATCGTTTGCGTCTATACCCAGCCGCCGCGGCCGAAAGGGCGGGGACTGACGCAGGAAAAATCTCCGGTCCACTTGCTTGCGGAGCGCCACGGCCTCGACGTCCGCACGCCCGCATCACTGCGCAGCGCAGAGGAGCAAGCTGCTTTCGCGGCGCTCGCGCCCGACGCGGTTGTGGTGGTGGCCTATGGGCTGTTGCTCCCGCGCGCAGTGCTGAACGCGCCGCGGCTCGGCTGTTTCAATCTGCATGGTTCACTGCTGCCGCGCTGGCGCGGTGCGGCGCCGATCCAGCGCGCCATCATGGCCGGCGATACTCAGACCGGTGTCATGGTGATGCGGATGGATGAGGGGCTCGATACGGGTGCGGTTTTGATGCGCGAGCAGGTGCCGGTCGCGCGCAAGACCTATGGTGAATTGCACGACGAGCTGAAGCAGATTGGCGCGAGCCTGATGGCCCGGGCGCTGGCGGCCATGGAAGCGGGCCGGGTGTCCGAAACCCCGCAGCCGGCGGAAGGCGTGACTTACGCCAAAAAAATCGACCACGCCGAAACCCGCATCGACTGGTCACAACCGGCGCGCGCGGTCGATTGCCTGATTCGCGGACTCAGTTCGCGGCCAGGCGCATGGTTCGAACATCGCGGAGAGAGAATCAAAATCCTGTTTGGCGAACCGGTGCAGGGCTCGGGTGCGCCGGGAGAGATTCTCGAGGGGATGGTGATCGCCTGCGGCGAAGGCGCATTGAAACCGGTTGTGGTTCAGCGGGCGGGGCGCGCGAAAACCAGTTGGGAAAGTTTTCTGCGCGGATTTCCGCTGCAAGTTGGTGAGCGGGTGGGTTAGCGGTTCGTGATGAGGAAAATTGAAAATGCTCCCCTTACCCAGCAGCGCCCCGACCAGTGCGGCAAAGCCGCACTGGCGGAATCAGAAAGTAACGCGCAAAGCGCGCGGCGCGTGCGTGCAAAAGCGCACGCGCGGGCGCTGCATCCCTCTCCCTCAAGGGGAGAGGCGAAATGTGACCTCTGATGCCGAGGTATCGCGTCACTGTCGAATATGACGGCAGCGGCTATTCCGGATGGCAGAGGCAGGAGAACGGCCCGTCGATTCAGGGCGCGCTGGAGGAGGCGATTTTTCGCCTTTGCGGCGAGCGCGCCACGGTCACCGGCGCGGGGCGGACGGATGCCGGCGTGCATGCGCGCGGGCAGGTGGCGCATTTCGACCTCACGCGCGAATTCCCTGCTGATACAATACGTGACGCGCTGAATGCCCATTTGCGTCCCCAACCGGTCGCAGTGCTGGATGCGGCGGTTGCTGCGCCGGAATTTCACGCGCGGTTTTCCGCGATCGCGCGGAGCTACGAATATCGGGTGTTGTGCCGGCGCGCTCCACCGGCGCTAGACGCCGGACGCGTCTGGCATGTCGGACGCAGGCTGGATGCCGGGGCGATGCAGGCGGGCGCGCGCTTCCTCATCGGTCAGCACGATTTCACCACCTTCCGTGCCGCCGAGTGCCAGGCGAAATCGCCGGTCAAAACGCTGGATGTGTTCGAAGTGCGTGAGCAGGGCAGTGAAATCCTTTGCGTCGCGCGTGCGAGATCGTTCCTGCATCACCAGGTGCGCTCGATGGTCGGAACACTGAAGCTGATCGGTGAAGGCAAATTTCCGCCGGAACATGTCGCGCGGATTCTGGATGCCAGAGACCGCACCACCTGCGGTCCGGTCGCGCCGCCCGACGGGCTGACGCTGATGTCGGTGGAATATCTCTGATCGTTCTAACGACGATGCTGCGGAACACCTGCTGATTGCCCCGCGTTTAGCCGGTATGGGCGCGATGGTGCGATCAGGCGATTATCCGGCCGTATTCCGTGAACGGGCTGAGGAACTTCGCTCCATAGCGGCACTCGTCCACGACCAGCGCAATCGCGACATCCTTCTGAAATGCGCGGCCGATTACGATGAAATGGCTGCCCAGCATGAACAGGCCTCGGCTCAGGGTGGCGAATTCAACTATCCGCCGAAAGAATCCACGCGCCATCCACCCGGGTAAGGAATGCCCCGCCGGGACTATTCCGTTATCCGCTTACTTTCTCTGAGTTTCTGCTGAAGACAGGCGATCAGCTCGCCGTCGGCGGCAAGCCGCTCCCAGACCTCGGCAATGTCCAGCATTTCGGTTCGGATGCGCTCGTTGACGGCACGTGCAGCAGCCGCCCGGCATTCGACCGCATTGCGGTGGTATTCTTTGGCTTTCTCCAAGAACTCCCCCCAAGAGCCAAAAAAAGAAAACGCCCCCCGGAAAGGTTCCGCTTAAGCCTGCGCCGGAGCGACAAAGAGTCTGTCGATCGCGTCGGCCAGTCTCAGCCACTCTGTCGCCACCCGTAAGAATTCCGCCTTCGCCTCTTCGCCCACCGCACCAGCAGACGCTTCCATTGTTAGTTGAGCCGCCTGCCTGCATTCCGCAGCACGCGCGCTCCAGTCCGCGTGTTCTTCGAACATCGGTAACCCCATCTCGAATTGTTGGCTGTCCCGCCTTCAGCCAAAAATATGGGAGGGGTTCAAAAGTCCGGTAGTCCGGATGCGTCTCATAAAACCGGGAGAGCTGCTGCTGAGTGGGAATAGCAACGGCCCAGGCAGCGCGGGGCTAGAGGTCGACGAGTTCGACCGATTGCGGTGGAATTGGGTGCCCAAGGAAAATCTCGCCGACGCGGGCAAAGCGGTCGGGAGCATCCGTGGAAAGAAAGCGCGGCGCGGGCGCAGATCCGGAGCTACGCGCGAGTCCGTTTTGCTTAAGCTGACGTTCGACGGCTGCAGCCGTCGTGGCCGCACTGTCCACCAGCTTCACGCCGGGACCTGCGACGCGCGCAATCACATCGCGTAGCACCGGAAAATGCGTGCAGCCGAGCACCAGACATTCCGGCCGGTTGGTGGAGTCGGCGAGCAGTGGCTTGAGATACAGTTCTGTGACGAGTTCGGGAATTTGGCCCTGCGTCACGCCTTCTTCTGCCAGTGGAACGAATAGCGGGCAGGCCTTCTGCACCACATGAGCCCCGGGATTGCGCGCGTGAATGGCCCGGACATAGGCGCCGCCTTTCACCGTCCCTTCGGTCGCGAGCACGGCGATCCGGCCCTGGGGTGCACCGGCGACCGCCGCATCCGCACCGGGATCAATCACGCCGATCACCGGAGTCGGGGCCAGCGCCTGCGACAGATCCGCGAGTGCCGTCGCCGAAGCCGTGTTGCAGGCGATCACCAGCATCTTGATGTCGAAGCGCATCAGCGCGCGGGCGCATTGCACCGCATAGCGCTTCACTGTTTCGGGACTCTTGCTGCCATAAGGTAGCCGGGCAGTGTCACCGAGATAGACCAATGACTCGTCCGGCAGCAGCGATCTCATGGCCTTCATGACGGTCAGGCCACCCATGCCGGAATCGAAGATGCCAATCGGCTGATTGCGGGACGAAGCGTTCATTGCGCGGCGAAATACAAATCCAGGACCGATTCATAAATGCGCGCAAGCCGGGTTATATCCTCCACCGCAACCGATTCATCGAGCTTGTGCATGGTTTTGCCCGGAAGGCCGAGTTCCGCGACCGGGCAATGATCCTTGATGAAACGCGCATCGGACGTTCCGCCGCTGGTGGAGAATTCCGGCGGCGCGCCATTTACACCGGCAATCGCTTTGCTCAACAATTCGGTGAACGTTCCGGGTTTGGTGACAAACGAAACGCCACTCACGCTGTGTTCGACAGTGATCTCACCGCCGGATGTTTGCTGCACCTCGCTGCACGTTTGCGCAATCTGCCGCAGCAACGCGTTGGGAGTGTGGCGATCATTGAAGCGGATATTGAATCCGACACGCACCTGCTGCGGGATGACGTTCACGGCGCGGTTTCCCGCATCAATCATGGTGAAGGCGAGCGTGGATGGCTCGAACCATTCGCTGCCATCGTCCAGCTTCCAGCCTGAGATTCGCCGGACGAGCTCTGCGGAAATCGGAACCGGATTGAGCGCGAGGTGGGGATAGGCGGCATGCCCGCCAATGCCCTTCACCGTCGCAATGAAATTCATGCTGCCGCGGCGGCCGATCTTGATCACGTCACCCGATTTGGCCGATGAGGTGGGTTCGCCGACGAGGCAATGATCGATAGCCTCGCGACGCTGTTTGAGCCAGTCGAGCATTTTCGGCGTGCCATTGATCCCAACGCCCTCTTCGTCGCCGGTGATCAGCAGGCTGATCGATCCTTTCAGAGCGCGTCTGCCGAGATGGTTCGATGCGGCAGCGGCGAATGCGGCAATCGCGCTCTTCATGTCCGCTGCGCCGCGTCCGTACAGGAATCCATTCTCGACGACGGCGCCGAACGGGTCGTGGCGCCAGGAATTGCGTTCGCCCACCGGCACGACATCGGTGTGCCCGGCAAAACAGAAATGCGGCGCAGCGGTCCCGATGCGGGCGTAGAGATTGTCCACCGGCGGGGACTTCGCGTCTTCGAAACGGAGGCGATGAAAGGAAAAGCCGAGCGGGGTGAGCGCGTGCTGCAGCGTCTCGAGCGCGCCATGGTCTTCGGGCGTGACCGATGGGCAACGAATCAGCGCCTGGGCGAGGGGGATGGGGTCGATGGGGGTCATGCGGGCGGCAGATTATGTTGGTTTCGCTCGGCGATGCGATTTCCGCCCGCGAACCCGCAGCTCCGCAAAGCGGAGCGTATGGCCGGCGAGAGGGGGGTGCTCCGCGACCAAGCCCCCCTTTCGTCGCCCCGCGCGTGCTCAGGCACGCAGGCGACACTTTCCCCCACGCATCGCGCTGATGCGCTCGCGGGGGGAAAGGGAGGTCCTATTGATTCCACTTGGCTTGGTCGTGTTCAGTCGCGGAGGAGCTCGTTGATCGAGGTCTTCGCGCGTGTCCGTTCGTCAACCTGCTTGACAATTACGGCACAATAAAGGGCGGGGCCCTTTCCGTCCGCAGGCGGAAGACTGCCGGGGACGAGCACGGAGAACGGAGGCACCTTGCCGTACAGGATTTCGCCGGTCGCGCGGTTTACGATTTTTGTCGACGCGCCCAGAAACACACCCATGGACAGCACCGAACCGCGCCCGATGATCACGCCTTCGGCGACTTCCGATCGCGCGCCGATGAAACAATCATCGTCGATAATCACCGGATTGGCCTGCAGCGGCTCCAGCACGCCACCAATCCCGGCGCCTCCGGAGATGTGGCAATTCCTGCCGATCTGGGCGCATGAGCCGACGGTGGCCCAGGTGTCGATCATGGTGGCTTCGCCGACATGCGCGCCGACATTGACGAAGCACGGCATCAGCACCACGCCTTTGGCGATATAGGCGGAGCGGCGCACGACCGCGCCCGGCACCGCGCGAAAGCCCGCGGCGCGGAAGCGGTTTTCCCCCCAGTCCTTGAATTTGGAATCGACCTTGTCCCACCAGGCGGCACCGCCCGGCGCGCCGTCGATGGTGTACATGTCGTTCAGCCGGAACGACAGCAGCACGGCCTTTTTCAGCCATTGATGCACCTGCCAGCTGTCGCCCTGCTTTTCGGCCACGCGCAGCCGGCCGGAATCGAGCGCTTCCAGCGCTGTCTCGATGGCTTTGCGCTGTGCGCCGGAGGTGGCCGGTGAAATTGTGTCGCGCGCATCCCACGCGCTGTCGATCGCGGATTGAAGTTCTGAATCTGTCATGTTTTCCGGGTTCAGTTGTCAGGAACGATCAGTGTGCCGGCGCCGTGTTCGGTGAACAGTTCCAGCAGCAAGACATGCGGAATGCGTCCGTCCAGAATTGCGGCCGCGCGTACTCCGTGTTGCACGGCTTCGATCGCGGTTTCGATTTTGGGAATCATGCCGCCCGAAACCGTGCCATCGGCGATGAGTTGTTGCGCTTCACCGACGGTCAGCCGCGCGATGACACGTCTTTGCGCGTCCATGACGCCTTCGACGTCGGTCAGCAAAACAAGGCGTTCGGCGCGAATGGCGCCCGCAACCGCACCCGCCACGGTGTCGGCATTGATGTTGTAGGTCTCGGCATTGGGACCGATGCCGATCGGCGCTACCACCGGAATCAGCCCGGAATTGATGATCATGCGCAGGACTTCGGCGTCCACGCGTTCCGGCTCGCCGACAAAACCGAGGTCGACGGTCACGCGCTCTTTCGTTGCCGGATCAATCCGGCTGCGCTCGATGCGCCGTGCGACAACCATGTTGCCGTCCTTGCCGGAAATGCCGACGGCACGACCGCCCGCCGCATTGATGCCGGCCACGATCTGTTTGTTGATGGTGCCGGAGAGCACCATCTCGACGACTTCCATCGCTGCCTGATCGGTCACCCGCAACCCGTCGACGAAAGACGACTGGATGTTGAGCCGCTTCAGCATGGCGCCGATCTGCGGCCCGCCGCCATGCACGACGACCGGATCGATGCCGGTCTGCTTCATCAGCACGACGTCCTGCGCGAATTCCTCCGGCACGCCGCCATCCATGGCGTGGCCGCCATATTTCACCACGATGGCTTTCTTGTCGTATTGCAGGATGAAAGGCAGCGCTTCGACGAGCACCCGGGCGGTTGCCCGCCAGCGTGCCAGCCGGCGCAGATTGGCTTCGCGCGCGCTATCGTCCTGCACGTTCACCTTGAGCGGCTCCTCATCAGGAGAATCAGGGGCTTATAATGCGCCAGTTGCTTCGGGGCTACAATTTATCGGACCGCAATTGCGGCAATTGCTGCCCGCAATTCATCAATTCCTTCACGGTTGAGCGCCGAAACCATCAGCACTTCGGGCAGCGCCGCCGGATGTTTCCGCATCTCCGCTTCGGTTGCGGCGAGAGTGTCGCGGAGTTCGGCTTTCGTGGGTTTGTCGCATTTGGTCATCACGGCCTGAAACGACACGGCCGTGCGATCGAGTAATTCCATGACCGCCATGTCGTTGGACATCGGACCGCGCCGCGAATCGATCAGGAGAAAAACGCGGCGCAAATTCGGCCGGCCGCTCAGGTAAGCGAAGATCAATTCGGTCCAGCGCGCAGTCTCTTCGCGCGAAACCCGTGCATAACCATAGCCCGGCAAATCGGCGATCATGAGTTCATTTCCGGCGCGGAAGAAGTTCACTTCCCGCGTGCGGCCCGGTGTTTTCGATACCCGCGCCAGATTCTTCCGGCCGGTGAGCAGATTTATCAGCGTCGATTTTCCGACATTGGACCGGCCGGCGATCGCTGCTTCCGGAAGTTTCGCCGGCGGCAGGTCCGAAACGCTGACAGAACCGCGAAGGAATTCGCAGTCCTGCGCAAAGAGCCGGCGCGCGTGTTCGATCTGGTCCGCGGAATAAGACATGGATTGGAAGCTCGACCAGCCCCCCTCCTTTAGTCCTCCCCCGCACTCGCGCGTCGCGCTCGCGGGGGGAGGAGAACGCTCGGTGCGCGCACGCTGGTCGCGGCGCGCTTGTTTTTAGTCTGGCGGTCCTGCCGGTTTCTCCGGCGCCTGTCCATGCCGGAGACGTGCTCCCATTCCCCGCAGCCGGTCGAGGAAATCCACCGGCGTTCCTGTCGAACGCATGATCACGACCTGCTGGATGATCGACAGCAGATTGTTCCAGCTCCAGTAGATCACCAGACCGACCGGGAAATTCGCCATCATGAAGGTGAAGATGATCGGCATGAAACCGAAAATCTTCTGCTGCGCCGGATCGGCCGGCGGCGGATTGAGATTGGTCTGCAGCCACATGGTCAGACCCATGAAGAGTGGGAATACGCCAATCATCAGGAATTGCGGCGGCATCCACGGGATGAGGCCGAACAGGTTGAAAACGGTCGTCGGATCGGCCGCCGAAAGGTCCTTGATCCAGCCGAAGAACGGCGCGTGCCGCATATCGATGGTGACCAGCAGCACCTTGTAAAGCGAGAAGAACACCGGAATTTGAATCAGCATCGGCAGGCAGCCGGAAACGGGGTTCACCTTCTCCTTCTGGTACAGCTTCATCAGTTCCTGCTGCTGCTGCACCTTGTCGGTTTTGAATCGCTCGCGCAGCCGCTCCATCTCGGGCTGGAGCTTCTTCATTTTGCTCATCGACCGGTACGATGCATTCGCCAGCGGGAAAAACAGTGCCTTGACGAACACGGTGAAGATCAGAATGGCGATGCCGAAATTCCCGACAAACCGGTAAAGCAGGTCGATCGCCTGGAACATCGGCTTGGTGATGAATGCGAACCAGCCCCAGTCGATCGCCATGTCGAAGCGCTGGATGCCCAGCGTCTGCTGATACTGGTTCACCAGATTGACGATCTTGGCGCCGGCAAACAGGTGATAACTCACGGATTGTGAGCCGTTTGGCGCAATCACCTGCGGCATCATCCGGAAATCGGACTGGTAGGCTTTCGTCCCATTGAAATCGTAGGCTTTGTAGGTCGCGGTGAACTGCGCGTTCTGCGGCGGGATGGTCGCCGCCATCCAGTATTTGTCGGTGATGCCAAGCCAGCCGCCGGTGCTGCTGAATGTTTGCACGTCGTTGTTCTTGGCGAGATCGGCGTAGGTCGGGTCTTTCAGAATTCCGCCCAGCACTCCGACGAAGCCTTCGTGCACGACCCAGTAATGCGTGGTGTTGGGAAGGTTCTGCCGGTTCACCAGACCGTAGGGATAAAGTGTGACCGGCGAGGAGCCGTGATTGTCGACCGAGTCAATCACGGTGAACATGTAGTTCTGATCGACCGATATCCGGCGAGTGAAGGTCAGGCCGGCGCCATTGTCATAGGACAGCTCGATGTCGTGTCCCGGCGAAAGTTTGTCGCCCTGGACCTGCTTCCACACCGTGTCCGGTCCGGGCATCGCTGTTTGCGCGCCCGCAGTGTTGAGCCAGCCGAATTCCGCAAAATAGGGATGCTCTGAGCCGGCCGGCGACAGCAACACGATCTCGGGGCTGTGCGGGTCCGTGGTTTCGCGATAGCGGCGCAGCTTCAGATCGTCGAAACGCCCACCGGTCAGATTGATCGAGCCTTCCACCGCGGAAGTGTCGATGCCGACCCGCGCACTCGTTGCCGGCGGCGCGCTGCCCGAGAGATTTGGCGACGGCACCGCAGATGCGACAGCAGTCGACTTTGGCGCTGCCGGCGCTGGCGTGTGTTGCAGCGTCTGCGTCTGGGCGGTGCGCGCCGGCGGCTGCAAGGGTTTGGGAACGCCGACCAGATATTGCCAGCCGAAGACCACGACCATCGAAAGGACGATGGCGATGAGCAGATTGCGTTGGTCGGACATTTAAGGCTTTCCGATCTTATTATGGGCCATCTTATTGCGGGCAGGTGGCACCGGATCGATTCCCGATCCGCCGCCAAGAAATGTGAACGGGTGACAGCGCAACAGCCGGCGAATGGCGAGCCAAAGACCTTTGGCAGGGCCATGCGTCTGCAGCGCTTCCAATGCGTAGGCCGAACAGCTCGGATGAAAGCGGCAGGCCGGCGGCAACAGTGGTGAGATCAGCCGGCGGTAGCCCATAATCGGCGCTGAAAGCACGCGGATGAAAGCTTCGCGCACCAGTGCGTAAGTCCCAGATTGCGAAAGGGCCGTCATCCTGACCTTTCCCGGCTGTGCCGGTCCAATGCCGCATGAAGAGCTGAAATGGCGGCACCAAGATCGTTTTCAAGCTCGGCGAAACCGCGTGTCAGCGTCTGTGTCCGGGCGATGAGCACATAGTCATATCCTTCGCGCCCCAAAGCGGTGATCACGCGCCGGGCCAATGCCCGCAAACGGCGTTTTGCGCGATTGCGCTGTACGGCTCCGCCCACCCGGCGGCTCGCAGTAAACCCGACTCTCGCGATGCCCGGTTCCACCTTCCCGTCGGGGGAACGGCAGGCTTCTACTGCCAGACTCAACAATCCGTGCCGGCGCCCGCTTCTTGCCCGCAGGAAGTCCGCACGGCTTTTGATGGTGACCAGCGTCAGGGTGCGAGGATGTGCCCCTGGCTCCGCACCTGCGTCAGGCGGAGAGCCTTTTCCGGCCATGGGCGCGCCGCCGCGACAGAACCTGGCGGCCTTTCTTGGTCGCCATCCGATGCCGGAAACCGTGGCGGCGCTTTCTGACAAGTCGGCTCGGTTGGTATGTGCGCTTCACGGCAAATCTCCGGGCGATAGCCGCGTTTTCCAGCCGAAGTGGTGACGGTTCGGCGGAGCAAACGCGAGAAAACAGAAGCTGGAGCGATTTGACAAATTGCTCCGGTCCCCTGCCCAAGGGAGCCGTGCTTCTAGGTTGGGGAAATCAGGTTGTCAACGGGAGCGGCGTGGTGATGCCGCTCCCGTGACAGATGAAAAGCTCAGTCTTCGTTATCTTCGATCGACACCACGGCGATGCGATTGACGCCGCTTTCAGCCATGACGAGGCCTTTGCCGTCCTTGGTCGGCATCATATTGCGCACGACTCCGCCGCCCGAAGGGATGGCAAAGGTCTGGAACTTCTGGGTCTTCGGATCGAAGCGGACCAGAGCGTTCGGACGGGTATTGCCTTCGACATACCAGACGATGTCATGCAGCGTGGTGATGCCATAGGGCTCGGAATGAGGCCCCCCCGGGGATGGCCATTCCGCGGTCTTGCCGGTACGGGTGTCATACATGCCGAGATAGCCGCGCGAATAATCAGAAATCCAGATCCGGTCCTGCGAGTCGATCGCGATACGGCGCGGCCGGGTGCCGGGGTTCGGAAGGGTGACTTCCTTCAGTTCCATGGTGTCCGGATTGACGACGGTCACGAGGTGTGGCGCCAGCCATTCGCTGAACCAGAGATGGCCTTTGGAATCGAACACCATGCCATAGGGCGCGGAGTGCTCGGTCGGAACGACCGCAAGTTTGAACGCACCGGTTTTGGGATCGAGTCGGCCCAGCATGTTGCTGTTCTGCGCGGTGAACCAAAGGATGCCGTTTTTGTCGAACAGCGGAGTGTGCGGATCGCGCGCGGTGCCGACTTTATACTCCGTAAACTGATGAGTTTTCGCGTCCAGCCTCCCGATATAGCCCTTGAAATTGCCGGTGTAGAAGATGTTGCCATCCTTATCCATCACCAGGCCATGCGGACCGGAAATCGGCGTCTTGGTATGATACTCATCAATCTTGCCGGTCGCGGGATTGAGATGGCCGATGATGCTCGCCATATGGCCGGTGAACCAGACGGTTCCATCGGGTGCGGCCAGAGGATCATGCGGACGGGTCCCGGGTGTCGGCAGAACCCATTCCTTGATCTGGACCTTTACCGGGCCGGCAATTTCCTTGAACGGCGGAAGCGGCTTTTCCGGGAAGCTTTTGATCAGGTAATTGGTGATCGGCTGGACCTGATCGGGCGTGAGCGCCGCGCCGGCATTGACCATCATATGGACGACGTTGTTCCAACCGGCGGCGTCATAGCTGCCGTTAACGATGCGGCCGAGTTCGTGGCAGGCCGTGCAGACCTCGGCTACGACAGCTTTCTCGGGGCCGGCAGGCAATTTGCCGACGTCGGGATCGTTTGTCTGGGCCGCCTGCAATGGGCTGGCGGCTACCGCGAGGGCCGCGGCGAGAATTAATTTTTGCATGATGCTGTCCTTTGAGGATTCCGGCGCAAGCCGCGGGCAATCTAGTTTAAGCGGACTGTCCTGCCAATAGCGCTGTAGCCGCGTTTCACTCAAGGAAACCCTGTCTTTCGCTGGCTTTTGGCCCCCATTATGGACCGTATTCAACCACAGGCTTTATCGGGTCGAATTTGCCGGCCGGGCATGATTTCGCCCTACATTTGGTGTTCTCTTCAGTCATGTTGAAGCCTCTGGAAAAGCCACGGCAGCGCTGGCAATTGTCGGCCTACAGCCTGTCGGGCCGGCTGCTGCTGCTCACCATCGGCTTCGTCATGATCAGCGTGGCGCTGCTCTATTTCCCGATGGTGGCCCGCTATCATCACCAGCTTCTCGATGACCGGATAAACTCGGCAGAACTGGCAATTCTGCCGTTCACCGAGGCGCCGGGCGAACAGCTTTCGGAGCGCCTGCGCATGCAGCTATTGGCCCGCGCCGGAGTGGAAGCGGTGATCTTGCGCGGTGGTGGACAGCACGAGTTTTTTTCGCTCGGCACCGAGCCGCCGCGGGTCCAGGCAGAATACAACGCGGGCGAAACCAGCCTGATCGAGCAGATTCGCGACGTCATACGCTGCCTGTTTGCGCCGCCCAACCGAACCATGCGGATCGACGCCAATATGGGGCAGGGCCGCAGCATCATCGTGATTGCCAATGAAGAGCCGATTCGCATTGCGCTGTTTACATTTTCCACCCGCGCATTGGCGCTTTCGGTGTTCGTCTCGGCGCTGACTTCGCTGCTGGTGTTCATCAGCCTGTACCTGATCCTGGTGCGGCCGATGCAGCGGATGACGGCCGCAATGATCGATTTTCGGAACAATCCGGAGGATCCGTCGCGGATACTGCATGCCTCATCGCGGCGCGATGAGATCGGCATGGCGGAACGTGAGCTGTCCACCCTGCAGCATGAGCTGTATGGGTTCCTCCAGCAGAAGACGCGGCTGGCCCAACTCGGGCTTGCAGTTGCGAAAATCCAGCATGATTTGCGCAATATCCTGTCCAGCGCCCGCATCGCTTCCGACCGGCTTGCCGCGAGTGAGGACCCGGTGGTTCAGCGTGTCACCCCACGTCTGCTCGACGCGCTCGATCGCGCCGTCGCCCTCGCCACCAACACTTTGCGCTATGGGCGCGCGGAAGAACGAGCTCCCCAGCGGACACGCTTCGCATTGGCGGCGGTGATCGACGAAGCCGCTTCCTCAGCCGTGCCCGAAAGCGGCGACGTCATGGTGGAAAAGCACATTCCGCGCGGGCTGCTGATCTCGGCCGATTCGGAGCAGCTGTTCCGCGTCGTGCTCAACCTTCTCAGCAACGCCAGGCAAGCATTGGAAACCGCCAAAACCGGCGCCCAAAAGCGCATCCTGATCGAGGCGGCGCGCACCAATGGCCTGATTACCATCGACATTTCCGACAATGGGCCGGGCATTCCACCTGCCGTGCGTGATCGTTTGTTCCAGCCTTTTGCCGGCAGCATGCGGCAGGGCGGCTCCGGATTGGGCCTCGCCATTTCGCGCGAATTGATCGCCGCCCATGGCGGCACGCTGATTCTGGTCTCGACCGGATCAGAAGGAACGCGCTTCCGGATCACCCTGCCGGTCCAGCCCTGAGCCCGGACGGGGCGGCGTGCGGGACTCGCGCCCTACGTGCATGTTTTTTCAGCCAAATTGTCGCATGTGCCCGATAACGCTCACAAAACAGTGAACATGAAGAAAAAGTAACAATGAGTTGAACACACTCTAGGACATATTGCGCGGCATCAACCAGGGAGGCGTTCTTTATGGCGCAGCATGACCTTGACAAAGTGCTTGCCCAGGTGAGCCAGGACCGGCGTGGGTTTCTCAAGACCCTGCTGGTGGGCTCTGCCGTGGCAGCCGTCCCCGTGATGACCTCGCAGGCCATGGCCGCGGAAGGTGAAGACGAAGGCGGCGAAGAGCGCAAGAAGAAGAAGAAGAAAAAGAAGAAGAAGGAAGGCGAAGACTAATCGTCTTCCCATCAGCTTCTTTTTATTTGCATTGACGCGGAGCCGGCCGCACGCCCAATCGGGTGTGCGGTCGTCTCTTTAGGTGCAATGGTCATGCCGAATATCGCGGTCAATCCCTCGGTGCTGGTGGCGCCGACCGACGAAGGTTATGTCGGTTACGATCCGGTCGCGGACCGGCTGCATCAGCTCAATCCCTTTGCATCTCTGCTGCTTGAACTCTGCGACGGAAATCGTGGGGTCGATGACATCCGGGCCATCATTGCGCCGCTGATGCAGCCCGATCAGGCGGGCGATCTCGACCGCTGGGTCGATGAAGGGGTGAAGGCGGGACTTCTCGTTTGGAGTGAAGGTCCGGCGGACAAGGTCCGGCATTTCTCGGCGACCGAATTGTATGAGTTTGCGGTCAAGCTGAAACGGGCCGGCAATCCGCAACCGGCATGGCTGTGCACCAAACGGGCACTCGAACTGCAGCCCGACAACTGGGATGCCTGGTACGATTACGGCGACCTGTGCCTGTCGGTCGGCAAGCGTCCCGATGCGCGCGTGGCGTTTGAAAACTATTTCAACGCCAATCCCGACGATGCCGAAGTCGAGCATCTGCTGATTGCGCTGAGGGATGAGACGCCGCCGGAGCGCGCGTCCGATCGCACGGTCCAGAAAATCTACAAAGACTTCGCCTGGTCCTATGAGCGCAGGATGCGCGACGATCTCGAATACAAGGGGCCGGAGCGGCTGTTCGAGGCGATCAGATCGGTGATCGGCAATGCGCAGGCATTGCAGGTGCTCGACATTGGCTGCGGCTCCGGTTTTGCCGGCGTGGTCCTCAAGCCGCTCGCGGCGCGCATGACCGGTGTCGATCTTTCGCCCGACATGATTGAGCTGGCGAAAAAGCGCGAAATCTACGACCGGCTGGAGGTAGCGGAGATCACCGAATGGCTGGAAAATTCATCCGAACGTTTCGACCTGATTTCGTGCTGCGATTGCCTGATCTATTTCGGTGATCTGAAGCGCATCACAAAGGCCGCGGCCGAACGCCTGAAACCGGGCGGGATTTTCGCACTGACCACGGAAAGCGGCCCAACATTCCCGTTCCGCATCACCGATACCGGGCGTTACGAACACCATCCCGACCACGTCCGCGACGCCGCCACAGCGGCAGGGTTGTCGGTCGCGGTGCTGGATCAGGCGTTCTTGCGCTTTGAATATGGCGCCGAAGTCACCGCCAATTACGCCGTGCTGTCGAACGGCCCGGCGATGGGTGAACGCCCGAGCGACACCAAAAGATCGGAAAGCCTGGTCGCGTAGCCGGCCGTATCGAACAGCGGCTGCGTCTCCCTGGCGGCGGCGAGCTTCTGCCGGCAGGCATGCAACGCTTCACTGTCGCGCGCGAATGTCAGCGCAAGTTGCTCATAACCGGCGAGATCACGCGTCACCAGTTCCGGCAGTCCTGCCGCATGCAACAGGCTGGCCGCGACGCGGCCGGCGAATGTCGTCCCTTTGCAGGTGATGACCGGGAGCCCGGCGATAAGGGAGTCTGCCGCGGTTGCATGCGCGTTGTAGGGAATCGTGTCGAGAAAAAGATCGGCCGCCGCGAGCCGCGCAAGATGCTGTTCGGCTTGCGCAACATAGGACGCGAAAATCAGCCGCCGCGGATCGATTTTCCGGAGGTTGGCTTCGCGCTGCAAATTGCGCATCGCCGCCGGATTGGCCGGCGACAGCCAAAGCACGCTCCTGTCGATCTGGTGCAAAAGGCGCATCCAAATGTCGAACATTTCCGGCGTGAATTTGTAGCTGTTGTTGAAACACGCAAAGACAAACGCGTCATCCGGCAGTCCCGCTGTGGCGCGGGATGGCGTGGGTCCGACGCTGCGCGAATTATCGACGGGGAAATAGCTCCCTGCGAGGCGCCGGATTTGTTCGGTGAAATGCGGCGCTTCGCTCTCCGGCACGGAAATATCGTCCGCAATCAGATGATCGATATAGGGCGCGCCCATCGTGCCGGCGAAACCGAGATAGCTCACCTGCACCGGCGCCGGGCGGGCGGCGAGAATGCCGGGGCGGCTTTCGGCAGTGAAGCCCATCAGGTCAATTGCGACATCGATCTCGCGCTCGCGCAAGAGACGGGCGATTTCGGCGTCGGTCAGGCGGTCCGCCGGGACGAATGTTTCGAAACCCGCCAGAACCTTGTCGCGTACGCTGCTGTCGTCGGCGATGCCCCAGCCGATACCGACGGATTCGATGCGGCTTTTGTCGAGCCGGGGCAGCACGCCGGCGAGCGCTTGCGCAACCGGATGCAGGCGATAATCGGCTGAAAGCCAGGCGATGCGGAGTCTCTCGTGGCGGTATTCCTCGCCGGTCCACAGTGGCTGCGGTTTCATCGGATGTTTGGCCGAAACCCAGACTTCCGCACAGCGGCGTTGATCTTCCGGCGAAGACGACAGCGCCAGATACTGGAACGGATCGACTGTGCGCGAAGATTGCGACAGGTTCGCGCCCGCCAGTGCGGTGCGGTCGTGATCGAGCATGCGCCAGTCGCAGCATTGCAGTCTTGTGAACGCCAGCTTGCCGGCGAAATCGCTTCCCGGTCCTGCGGCCATCGCAGCTTCGAATCCGGAGGCGGCCTCTTCGAACCGTTTGAGTTCGAACAGTGCGTTTGCGCGGCCGTGCAGCGCAGCACTATTGCGCCCATCGATCTTCAGGGCCGCCTCATAGCTCGCGAGCGCATCTTCGATACGGCGCAAGGTGAGAAGCGCCGTACCCCGATTGATCAGGGCCTCGATCAGGCGCGGGCGCAGCGCCAGCACGCGATCGAAGCTCTCAACGGCTTCTTCGTGACGGCCAAGCACCGACAGTGCATTGCCGCGATTGTTCCAGGCTTCCGCCATATCGGGATTGAAGGCCAGCACGCTGTCCAGCGACCGGATGGCTTCATCGGGCCGGTTCAGCGCCATCAATACGCCGCCGCGATTCGTCAGGGCCTCGATAAAATCCGGCGCCAGAGCGAGTGCTTCATCAAAATGCACCAATGCGGCCGAGAAATTATTTTCGCCAATCAACCGGCAGCCTTCGAGATATTCCGCTGCGGCATTAGCGGGAATCGGCATCGCCCCGGATGCGGATTGCGGCCCTGCGGTGACTGAAAAACTCTCCGGCGCTTCGCCGCGAATCGCACGACCGGCCATGGTGCGGAACGCGGATTCGAGATGGCGCGTGAAAGCTTCGGTGTCGAACAGCGGCATCTGCTCGCGCGTGGATGCAAGCTTTGTGCGGATCGCGCCCAGCGTTCCGGGCTCCCAGGCGAGGCGCAGGGCGGCGGCTTCGTAATCCGCGAGATTTTCCGTGATGAGTTCCGGCACGCCGGCGGCACGCAGCAGACTTGCGGCAACGCGAGCGGGAAATGTCGCGCCTTCGACGGTCAGAACCGGAAGTCCGGCCCACAAAGCATCGCTTGCCGTGGTGTGCGCGCCATAGGGTTGCGTATCGAGGAAAAGATCTGCATGGCGATGACGCGCCAGATGCTCATCCATTGGCGCGCGCTGCGCGAATACGAGGCGGACGGATGCAATCCCGGCTGCTTCCGCTTGGCGGCGCAGATTTTCACCTTCCTCAGGATTGTCCTCGAGCAGCCATAGAGTGCTGCCGCGCACCGCCCGCAGCAATCGCATCCAGACCGCGAACACGTCGGGCGTGATCTTGTAGCTGTTGTTAAAGCAGCAGAAGACGAAGCCCTGCTCCGGCAGACCATAATCGGCGCGTGTTCGTGCATCGGTGGATACCGGCCGCACTGTATTGGCCTGATAGCTGTCCGGCAGGTAAACGAGGCGTTCGCGGTAGAACTCGCGATGTTCCTCCGGCACCACCGTGCGGTCGGCGAGCAGGTAATCGATATAGGGCGCCGCCATGGTGCCGGGATAGCCAAGATAGCTCACCTGCACCGGCGCGGGGCGCCAGGCGAAAATTCCGGCACGATTGTCTTTGGTCAGGCCCTTGAGATCGACGGCAATGTCGATCTCAAGCCGCCGCATCAGCGAGGCGATTTCCAAATCGCTCGCGCGTCGCGCATCGATAAACCGGTCAAATGCGCGCTGCATACGCGCGCGCATCGGCGTCGCGTCATCGGGGCCAAAAGAAATCGCGGTGGTTTCGAATTGCCGCCGATCATGGCATTCGAATATGCCCGCCATGAGTGCCGCCGTGGCGTGGGCATGGAAATCGGCCGAGACATAGGCCACGCGAATGCGATCGTGCCGGTATATTTCGCCGCGCCAGAGCGGGGTCGGGCGCGGCGGCACGTCGTTCCCGGTCCAGATCGCGGCGCAGCGGGCTTGATCGGCCGGCGAATCGGACAGCGCGAGGTGAATGAAGGGCAGCACAATCCGCTTCCCCGCCTGCACGCCCTGGGCGATGCGGACTTTGTCTTCGGCAAAATGCCGCCAATCGCAGGCCAGCATGCGATAATGCGCGAGATGGCCGCGCACATACGGAAATTCCGGATCGATTTCGACCACGCGTTCGAAATCGGCAATCGCGGCGGCGTAGCGCTTCAGCGCCGCATGCGCCGAGCCGCGATTGACGAATGCCTGCGCATAATTCGATTGCCGCGCGATCGCATTGTCGAAACACGGAATGGCTTCGGTGTGACGGCCGAGATTGACCAGCACGCAGCCGCGATTGTTCCAGACCGCTGGATTCGAACCGTCGATATTGAGCGCAGACGCGAAACTTTCGAGCGCCTCGTCGAGCCGGTTCATGGCCATCAGCGCGACACCGCGATTGCTGTGCGCATCGCCGTGGCCGGGATTGAACGCGATCACCTGGTCGAAGCAGATCAGCGCTTCCTGAGGGCGGCCCAATCTCTGCAGCGCGCAACCGCGGGTGAAGAAGCACTCGCTGGATGAAGGATTGGCGCGAATCGCCAAGCCCATGACGCGTTCGCATTCCTCCCATTGCCCGGCTTGGTAATGCAAGACGCCGAGGCCCTGCAGGGCCATGAATTGGCGCGGCTCAAGGCGCAGGATCTCACCATAAAGGCGCGCGGCTTTGGCAGCATCGCCGGCCTGGTGCGCCCGCACCGCAGTCATCAACAAGGGTTCAGCCAAGTTACGCCACTGCTCCAATCCGCCTCCCCCTTGTGGGGTTGGAGGCCGTTGCACGTCAACGGAGTTGACGTGCAGGCCGGAAAACGCGAATTCGCGGGTGGGGGAAACTCCGCTACGGGACTCAGTCTCCCAAAGCCGCGCCTTCGCGGTGAGGGTCGGCGCCCCCCTCATATCCGTCCGGCACGCGCTTGATGCCGTTGATGCCGGAATCGAAGCGGATGACGCGCACCTGATGGCCCATGGCGGTCAGCGCCGGTGCCAGTTGCGCCAGTGGCGTACTGGCTTCGATCAGTGTCGCGCCATTCATATTGATATGCCGCGGCGCGGCAGCGGCCGCCTGCATGGACATCTGTCCGTCGATCAGGGCGACGACGGTTTGCGCGACATAGCCGATGATCAACCGCCCGCCCGGCGAACCGACGGAGGCAAAAAACGTCCCGTCGGGCGCGAATATCAGCGTGGGCGACATCGAGCTCAGCGGGCGTTTCCCGGCCGCGACGGCGTTGGCGACCGGTTTACCGCCCGCCACCGGCTCGAAGGAAAAATCCGTAAGCTGATTGTTGAGCAGGAAACCGTCGGCGGAGATTTCGGCGCCGAACGCGGATTCGACCGACGTGGTCATGGAAATCGCTTCGCCATTGTCGTCAACGGCGGAGATCTGGCTGGTGCCTGCCTCGATCTGCTCCGGCATTGGCGCATAGCGCGGCAGCTCGGCCTTTTTCACCGGCGGAATGCCGGGCATGGCGCGGCCCATGTCGTGCATCGGATTGATGAGCTGCGAACGTGCGGCGAGATAGTTCTGGTCGAGCAGTCCGGCGAGCGGCACTGAAACGAAATCTGTGTCGCCGAGCCATTCACCGCGGTCGGCATAGGCAAGCCGGCTTGCTTCCGACAGCAGATGCACTCCGGAAAGAGTTTCCGGTTGCAACTGATCCGAAGGGAAACGTTCGAGCAGACCGAGGATTTGCAGCACCGAGGTGCCGCCCGACGTGGAGGGCGGCACGCCGCAAACGCGATAGCCGCGATACTGCGCGCATAGCGGCGTGCGGGCTTTGGGCTGGTATCCCGCGATGTCGCCGGGTGTCATCATGGTCGGATTCATCGGCGCGTGGCTCACCGCCTGGGCGATGTCACCCGCAATCGCGCCATTGTAGAATGCATCGTCCGGACCGAGCATTGCGATGGCCCGCAAGCTTTTGGCCAGTTCGGGGTTGAGCCACATCTCACCCGCCCGGATCGGTGTTCCGTCGGGATGGTAGAACAGCGCGCGCATGCCGGGCATGGCGGCGAGCTTGGGTCCGCCCTGGGCGAGTTCACGCGCCAGACGCGGTGGAACGGTGAAGCCATCCTCGGCGAGATGGATCGCGGGTTGGAACAGGCGCGCCCAGGGCAGCTTGCCGTGCTCGGCGTGGGCCTTTGCGAGCATGCGGAGAACACCGGGAACGCCAACGGACAACCCGCCGGGACGCACCTCATCGAACGGGCGCGGATTGCCTTGCGCGTCGAGGAACATGCGCGGATTGGCGGAAGCCGGCGCGGTTTCGCGCCCGTCATAGGCGGAAAGCGCACCCTTGTCGGAAAGAATCAGATAGGCGCCGCCGCCGATGCCGGAGGATTGCGGTTCTTCCAGCGTCAGCACCATTTGCGCGGCAATAGCGGCATCGACTGCCGAACCGCCCTGCCGCAGCATCTGCCGGCCGGCAGCGGCCGCGTCGGGTTCGGCGGCAACGATCATGTGCCGCTTTGCGACGGGTGCGGGAGCGGGGGCCGCTTGGCCGGGTGGCGCCGCGGCTGTCAGGCTGATCAGGACAAGCGCAAATGCGGGCAGAATGCGATGCATGGTGACGTTCCGGGGCGTGAACCGCGCCAACCTAACGCACCGCCCCAGGCAAAAACAGCATCACATGGTTGCCCCGCTTCGCCTCTCCCCTTGTGGGAGAGGATGGCGCGCCCGCACTTGCGCCGGCAAGTGCGTACTGGCGCGCCGGGTGAGGGGAACGTTCTGATCCATTTTGGTCGCAAGCCGTTCTAAAGCAGCTTTTTCTGCCGCAGTTCACTTGGCCACGAGGCTTCTTGCCAAGCGGTGACGCGCTCACTACTTTCCGCGCACGCCTGCATACGCACCGGTAGCTCAGCTGGATAGAGCACCAGACTACGAATCTGGGGGTCGTGGGTTCGAATCCTGCCCGGTGCGCCATCCTCCGACCTGTCCATAGCGGACATATAGGTAACAGAACGTTCCTACGATATGGGTGACAACTCGGGCCGAATGGGTGCTCCCGGGCCGTTCGGGCGCCATTTGCCCCTCACGTGCAGCCATATCGAGGCTTACGACTTCGCCCTGCTCTCCACGCCCTT
The DNA here is from genome assembly GCA_964446945.1 of uncultured Bordetella sp. Lineage (GTDB taxonomy): Bacteria > Pseudomonadota > Alphaproteobacteria > Micropepsales > Micropepsaceae > CAIYRG01. Next base: position 269,990 of record CAYUQO010000002.1, on the reverse strand, counting down.
GGATCCGAATCCGTCAATCGCACTTGGCCACATACATCCGTGTAAGGATCATGTCCGATAAGCTGGTCCGCGCCCGGATCAATGAATTTAGCGCGTAGTCGTCGGAGTGGTGATCGAGATTGACGCGGTTCTGTGACCGAAGAATGGGAGCCCGCCGCCGCCAAAGGCGAAAAGCGCCACGAGGATGACCAGAACCCCGCCGACGATGATGGCCAACAAAGTGGTGCCAGCGCCCCCGCCATTGTCGTTTGCCATATCAACCTCCAGTTTGACCTGTGAGGGAACCGGGCCAAACCAATAATTGTTCCGGCTCGGTCATCGGTACGGTTAAGCTGACGGCGCAGAAGTGAGCCAGGCGGCGAGGCAGTCGTAGCCGAGAGGCTTATGCGGCCAATCCCAGAGCGGCTTGCGCGGTATCGGTTTGCAGCGCTGCCGGGGGCAGATGATTCTGCCATAGCGCGATCAAAGCTGCTTCCATTTCGTGCGCTGTGGTGAGCCGGCAGAGTTGCGCTTTGGCGGCGCGGCGCTGTTGGGCATCGGCGGGGTAGGGAGCTGCTTCGACATACCAGCCGAGATGCTTGCGGAATATGCGCGCGCCATGTTCGTAGTCGTAAAAGCGCAAGCTTGCATGCATATGGTCGAGCACAATGGCAAGCCGCGCGTCGAGGTCCGGCTCATCGACGGGCATCCCGGTTTGCAGCGCGCGATCGATGGCGGCTGCGATCCATGGCCGGCCATAGGCGCCGCGTCCGATCATCACTGCGCTGGCCCCGGATTGAGTGAGCGCTGCACGCGCCGTTTCGGCATCGCGGATGTCGCCGTTGACGATCACCGGAAGCCGGGTTGCCGCCGTCACTGCCGCAACCGCACTCCAGTCCGCCTGTCCGTTGTAGAATTGCTGCCTTGTGCGGGCATGCACCGTTAGCGCCGCGATGCCGGCGCGTTCGGCCAGAGCCGCAAGCTCCGGCGCGTTGATGCTGCGGTCGTCCCAGCCGAGCCGCATCTTCAACGTCACAGGCCGCGAGGTTGCACCAGTCGCTGCGCGCATCAGACGTTCCGCATGCGCCGGATTGCGCATCAGCGCCGAGCCGGAAAGCACGCCGGTCACCTCCTTGCATGGACAGCCCATATTCAGATCGATGATGTCGGCTCCGGCGGCTTCCGCCAGCGCCGCCGCCCCGGCGATCCATTGCGGTTCATGTCCGACCAGTTGAATGACGGTCAGCGGCAATCCGTCGCCGACCGCGGCGCGGCGGATGACATCGGGACGGCCGCGGGCAAACATCTCGCAGGCGACCATTTCGGTCGCGACATAGGCCGCGCCAAGCCGCGATGCGGTCGTGCGGAATGGCAGGTCGGAAACTCCAGTCATCGGCGCCACCAGCACCCGCCCGCCGATGCGCACGTCCCCAATGTTTATTCCGGTGTGGGGCAGCTGCTGCATCAGCCTTGGCCTTCGATTTCTTCGCGCAACATTTCCAGTTCGATCCAGCGGTCCTCCATCATGCCGACATCCTTCTGCACAGCGGCGAGTCTTTGCGTCAAGGCGGTAAAGCGGGTCGGGTCGCTTGCGTAAAGCGCGGGATCGGCGAGGGCGCTCTGCAATTCCGCGATTTCGCGTTCCGCGTCCCTGATCTGCTCCGGCAATGTGCGCAGCGCATGCTGTTCATTGAAGCTGAGGCGGCGTTTGGCCGCCGCCCGTGCGGGGGCTGCACTGGTTTTGGCCGGCGCAACGCGCTCCTTGCGCTCCGGCGGCCGGACGCCCGCCCCACGCTGCGCAACCATGTCACTGTAGCCGCCGGCATATTCCGTGAACCGTCCGTCGCCCTCGGCCATCAGTATTGAGGTCACTGTGCGATCGAGGAAGTCGCGGTCGTGGCTGACCAGAAGAACGGTACCGGGATAATCGGCGATCATCTCCTGCAATATGTCGAGTGTCTCCAGGTCGAGATCGTTGGTCGGTTCATCGAGCACCAGAAGATTCGACGGCGTCGCCAATGTTCGCGCGAGCAGCAGACGCGCACGTTCGCCGCCGGACAATACGCCGGCCGGCGTTCGCGCCTGTTCCGGAGCAAAGAGAAAATCTTTCATGTAGCTCATCACGTGCCGGGTCTGGCCGCCGACATTGACGGTATCGCCTTTCCCGCCGGTCAGCACATCGGCCAGGCTCATATCTGGAAGCAGTTTGGCTCTGTCCTGCTCGATGGCCGCGATCGCAAGATTGGCGCCGAGCCTGATCTCGCCGATGTCGGGTGCGAGCTTTCCGGTCAGGAGATTGAGCAGAGTGGATTTGCCCGAGCCGTTTGCGCCCACGATACCGATACGATCCCCCCGCAATACGCGCAGTGAAATATCGCGAACCACGGCTTTGTCCCCGAAAAACTTGCCGGCGTGCGTTGCTTCGATCACCAGCGTGCCCGACGTATTGGCAGCGGCGGCATCGAGTTTCACATTACCGGTTGCCTGCCGCTGTTCGCGGCGTTCCCGTCGCAACGCCGTCAGTGATGCGAGCCGCCCCTGGTTGCGTTTGCGCCGCGCGCTCACGCCATGGCGCAACCAGTGCAGTTCCGCCGCGATCTTCCGATTGAGCTTGTGGCGCTCCACCTCTTCCTGTTCCAGCACGTCGTCGCGCCAGGCCTCGAATGCGGCAAATCCCTGATCCAGCCGGCGCGTCTGTCCGCGATCCAGCCAGATGGTTGCCGTCGAGAGACGCGCAAGGAATCTGCGGTCGTGACTGATCAGGACAATCGCCGAGCGCATGCCCGCCAATTCATCTTCGAGCCATTCGATCGCCGGCAAATCGAGGTGATTTGTCGGCTCGTCGAGCAGCAGAATGTCGGGAGATGGCGCAAGAACCCGCGCAAGCGCCGCGCGCCGCGCCTCTCCGCCCGACACGTGACCGGGGTCTTCGTGGCCCGTCAGGCCGAGCTGGTCGAGAAGCCGCATGGCCCGTTGCGGGCTGTCCCCCGGTTGGAGACCTGCAAGCACATAATCTCCTGTTGTGCTGAAACCGGACAGATCAGGTTCCTGTGGCAGGTAGCGGATCGTCATGCCGGGCTGGAGAAACAGCCCGCCGGCATCGGCCACTGCCATTCCTGCGGCGACTTTCAACAGGGTGGATTTACCCGAGCCATTGCGGCCCACCAGGCAGAGACGTTCCCCCGCGCTGACCGCCAGCTCGGCCCCTTCGAGCAGTTGCATCCGGCCAAGCCTGACGTGAACATTCCGGACGTGCAGGACTGGAGCCATCGGAACTGCATAGACCGGTTATGTGAAAGCCTCCAAGGCGGAAACGAAATCGGAGCCGTGTCTGTTGTGTTGCCATGGTACAGACCCTGAAAGAAGCCCAGGCCGACGCCGAAAGGGCCAAGGCCGAGGTCCAGAAAAGCAAGGCGGAGGCTGAGAAAAGTAAAGCCGAGGCCGAGAAGATTCGCGCCCGTGGCGAGAAGGTGACCGCCCAGGTCGAGCGGCAGGAAATCAAGAAGACCACCGGTGAAATCAAAAAAGCCTCGAGCCAGATCGCGGTAAGCGCTGATCGGACGACCGTGCTGGCCGCCGATCGCACCATCTACGCCGCCGAACGCACCTATGCCGCGTGGGTGCGCACCGGGCTCGCCGCACTGGCCAGCGGGGTTGGGTCCAGGGCACTTCTGACCGGCATCCTGCCCGCACTCGGCGTGAAACTGGCAGGCTCCGTCCTGATTGTTTTCAGCGCCTTCTGCTTTCTCGCTGCGGTGTGGCGCGAAATGTTTCCCGCGGTACCGCCGCCCTTGCCGGATGCGCGACGCATCCCGTCATTGTTTCTATACGGAGTGAATATCGCTCTGGCGCTGGTCTCGGTGATCGCACTGGTCAGCATCTGGGCAGGTTGAGGGTCTCATCCTCACGGCTCCTCTTCATCGTCATTTGCGGCGGCAATTGTAACTTTGCTGGCGGCTATGCGAACGTGAGGCAGGGATCACGCGGGAGCCGGGTATGAGATCGTGGAGTCTTGTGGTTGTTGCTATTTTGGCGATGTCTACTGCCCAGGCGGCGACGACTTACGACGGCGATGGCCGTGTGCCCGACCAATTCGTGCTTTCCGGCAAAGCGGCGGATCGTCTGCATGACCACGCGTCAATCAACCTTGCGACAGCCGAAAGGCTGGTGGCCGCATGTCAGGCGATTGCGCAGAAGATCAACAGCCCGGTCGTCGTTGTCGTGCTCGATCCGCAAGGCTTGACTGTGCTCGAAAGCCGCGGCGATGGCGAAGGCTGGCTTCCGACCAAAGCGACCGAGGCAAAAACGCGGACAGCATTACGCACGCGCGCGGCTTCGCATGTGCTGACCAATCGCAACGCGGTCGACCCATTCACCAGCCAAAACATGGCCGGGTACGGTTTGACGACCAACAAGGGTGCGTTACCGATCATCGTGAATGGCCAGCTGATCGGCGCCATGGGCGCCGGCGGTATGGCGACGCCCGACGGCGAAGAAGCGTGCGTGCGCGATGCGCTGGAACAAGTCATCGGACCGCAGCCGCCCCTGTTGCCCAATATTCCGCCGCGACGGTGAACAATCGCATCGGCGCGCGTGCTCTGCTAGAGTGACGCGCCCATCTGCGGAGCGAAGCATATGAAGCATTCCCGCGGCGTATTTGCCCTCGCGGCTGTCGCGTTCCTCTCCACATCCGCTTCCGCACAGCAGCATCCGGATATCACCGGACTGTGGACGCGCGGCGGCGCGGCCGAAACGCCGTTTCGTCCGCCTGCATCCGGTCCGGGACCGGTAATGACTCTCCGGGTCCCGGGCCAGCGCGTCAATCGCCTGGCCGGCGACTATAATGCGCCGATCCTGCAGCCCTGGGCCGCGGCGGTGGTGCGCAAACAGTCTGACGCCGTGCGCGCTGGAGCGACGGTGAATGCTCCCCAGGAAATGTGCTCGCCGATGGGCGTGCCCTATATCCTGGAATTGAATTTCCACGCCCAGATCATCGACGACGGAAAACAGATCGTCTTTTTGTATGAGCGCCACGGTCAGCCGCGTATCGCGCGGCTGAACGGCACCCATCCCACAAATCTCAAGCCAAGCTGGTTTGGCGACTCAGTGGCGCATTATGAAGGCGACACGCTTGTCGTCGACACCGTCGGTCTGAATGCAAAGACCTGGACCGACAATTTCGCGACGCCGCATACGGAAAAATTGCACGTCGTCGAACGCTATCACCGGCGCGATGCGGATAATCTCGATGTTACCGTGCAGGTGGACGATCCCGGCGCCTTCACCACGCCGTGGTCGGCGCAGGTCCGTTACTACAAAGATGATGAACCCTGGCTCGAAGTGTCCTGCGCCGAAAACAATATCGATGCGGCCACCGGCAAACTTTACGCAGAGCCGACGGCAACGAAGGCGGATTTTTAGAAGGCAATCTGAGGACTAACTGGCTCTACCTCCACCTTGCGGGGAGGTAAAAAAATGCGGTGCATTTTTCTGGTTGGGTAATCGCGAAGATGTCCCCCACCCGCAAATTCGCTGAACCGCAAATTTGCGTGCCTCCCCTCAAGGGGGAGGCGGTTCGATCTCAGTAAACCGCGCTAGGGCTTTAGAACACGTTTTTCAGTTTGTCGACGAGGCCAGGAGTTTTCGGCGGGTTCAGCTTTTTGTCGATGGCATCGTATTTTTGCTGCGCGTCCTGAAGCTTCTGCTGCATGTCCTGATATTTCTGCTGCAGATCTTCGTTCTGGCTCCTCAGCTCATCCGTCTGCTTTGCCAGCGTCGTGTAGTTGGTCCGGAGCACGTCATATTGCTTCTGCAAAGTGTCGTTTTGTTCGCGGTACTGCTTGATAACCGTGTCGTTCTGCTGCTTCGCCTGCTCGAATTTGACTTCCTGCGCCTTGAAGCGATCAGTTTCAGACCGGTTGCAGTCGGCGATAACGCTGTTCAAGGCTTCCGTCGCCACCTGATCGTCAGGTGTCGCGGGCATCGCAGACGTGTCGGCGTCGGCTGCTCTGGCCAATGAAACATGCAACGCGGCGCCTGAAAGAGCTGTAAAAATTGTTACCGCGGCGATCGCCGATCTGACTCTCATGGGTACCCTCCTCAACTGACCGCGCAATTATAGCGGTTCAGGGATTGCTTCGCACAGTTCATCGTCTTCAAATCATTCCTCGAAGCGCAATCCGCCGAAGCCTTCAGCGCAGGCGGCTCGCCGGAAGATTGCGCGATATCAAAGAATCCAGAGCATGATCCGATTACGTTAATTGGAGCATGCTCCAGTGCGAGGGATTTGATGCTTATATTTAGGCAATTGTTCGACAGTCAGTCCTCGACCTACACGTATTTGCTCGCCAATGGCGCGACGCGTGAAGGGGTGATCATCGATCCCGTCTTCGAGCAGGCGCGGCGCGATGCGGCACTCATTGGCGAGCTTGGAATCAAGCTTCGATGGACATTGGATACGCATGTTCATGCGGATCACATCACGGCAGCCTGGTTGCTGAAGCACCGGCTGGGTGCGCAGATTGCGCTTGCCCGTGCGAGTGGCGCCGAAGGCGCCGATCGATGGCTCGGGCCCGGGGATACTGTCGCGTTCGGCGGGCGCCGGTTGGACGTCCGCGCGACTCCGGGCCACACGCGCGGCTGCCTCACTTATGTCCTTGACGATCAGACGATGGCATTCACCGGCGACTGTCTCCTCATCCGCGGCACAGGGCGGACCGATTTCCAGGGCGGCAACGCGGCGACAATGTACAATTCGGTGCGCGAGCAGATTTTTACGCTGCCCGACACGTGCCTGCTTTATCCGGCGCATGATTATCGCGGTCTCACCGTGACATCGGTTGCCGAGGAAAAGCGGTTCAATCCCCGGCTTGGCGGCGATGTTGATGCAGCGGATTTCATCGGACACATGACAAATCTGCACCTTCCGTATCCGGGGAAGATGGACATTGCCGTGCCGGCCAATCTCAAATGTGGCCGGCCTGCGGGCGAACCACAGGATTCTCCCGATCCCAATTGGGCGCCGCTGTCCTTCACTTTTGCAGGTATCTGGGAAATTCAGCCGCGCGTCCTCGAGGAATATCAGCGGCCGGTGCAAGTCCTCGACGTACGCGAGCCGAACGAGTTCACAGGCCCGCTCGGCCATATTCCGGGCGCCATTCTGATTCCGCTCGGCGAACTCTCGGCGCGTTCGGGCGAGCTGGCGAAAGATCGGCCGATTGTTGCGGTCTGCCGCGCCGGGAGCCGTTCAGCGCAGGCGATCACGATTCTCCGTAAAGCCGGATTCACCGAGGTGGCAAATCTCGCGGGCGGCATGCTGCGCTGGCGCGCCGATGGCTGCACCATCGAGGGCGGCAGCGTCTGATTAGACTCAGGTCTTTTGTGCGGCGTCCCGGATAAAGGCGAGCACGTTTGAAACGCATTCGTCCGCATTCGCCGCGGCTATGTGGTAGGCGTCGCTGTCGATTACGACCAGCCGCGAATTTGGAATCAGCCGCTGATACTGGCGCACCTTTTCAACCGATTGCAGTGCGCTTTTGTCGGCGGTGATGATCAGCGCCGGAGCACGAATGCGCTGCAGCACGCCGTCGCGCGCGAGATCGAATTTCGACAGCACGAGATCCAATCCCTTTTTGCCCGCCTCCGGCGCGTTGGCGAACATCGTGTTCCAGTAATCGATCATTTCTTTCGACGCATGCGAACCAAGCCGGTCGCGTTGCGAAATGGGCGACGGATTGGAAATCTGAATCACGGAAGCAGGACCGCTGGCGACCGACAGCGTCAGTGTGCGCTGCGGAAAGTCAGCGGCAAACTGCATGGCGATCGCACCTCCGGTCTTGGCGCCGACAATATGCGCCTTGTCCACCCTGGCTTTGTTCAGTACACGGACGATGAACGTTGCGAGATTCGGCAGCGACCATTCAAATCCCGGCGGTACTCTGCTGCGGCCGAACCCCGGCAGATCGGGCCGAAGCACGCGAAACTGGCGCCCCATGCGCGGCATCCATCCGTACCAGACAATGCTGGACTCATCATTGCCGTGGATGAGAACCGCGGCTTCCGGATTGCGCCACGGCTCGCCGAACCAGTCATCGCGATAGAACAGGTCATCCGGCGCCCTTTGAGCGCCGGCCTGCGCTCGCGCCGGTATCGCATCGAGAGCGGCGAGGCCGAATGTTGCTGCGCTTGCCGTCCCGGTATGCAGAACGTCCCGGCGGGAGATACTGGTCTGCATGGCACTGCCCCTTTTGAGCCTGTAGTATTTTACTCCATTCGCAAAAGGCGGGTACTTACCATATGGCCGGTCATAAGCCGCCGGTGACGCCGATAGAGGTGCGGGTCGAGAATATCTCGCAGCTTTTCGACACGCTCGATCCGTTTCCATTTCCTGAACGCGATCTCGACAGCGACGCGGAAGAATATATCGTCGGCTGGGCTCGCGAATTGCCGCACGACCAGCCCATAGAGCTGATCGTGCATGTCACCGGCGGACAGGCCGCCGAGCAGGAATCGAAACTCGTCGGCACCGCGCTTAACCGCTATTTCGAGTACCGGGCCGGCATGATCTCGCGCGACCTGAACGAGCTGTTCCGGGTCGGCCGAAGGGCTCTCTTGATTGGACTGACGGTGCTTGCCCTATGCCTTATCGCGGCCCAGTTTGCCGTCCAGAAAATTGGCAATACCTCCTTTGGCCAGTTCATCCAGCAAAGCCTGATCATTCTCGGCTGGGTCGCCAATTGGAAACCCATCGAAACATTTCTCTACGACTGGTGGCCGCTGGTCCGGCGCCGAAATCTGTATCACCGCCTGGCGGTGGCGAAGGTCGAGATTCGGCACCGCCCGTAAGAACCGCGCGGACAGCTACTGGTTGATGTCCGGCTCAACCAGTTTGGCGAGATTCTGCAGAGACTGCTGCCAGCCGAGATAACAGGCTTCCTGCGGGATGACGTCCGGCAGACCTTCCTGCACGATGTTCAACTCCGTCCCGATTTGCGCTTTTCGAATCGTCACCGTCACCTGGATGCGGCCGGGAAGATTCGGATCGTCGAATTTGTCGGAGTAGCGCAGGCGCTCATTCGGCACGAGTTCGACATATTCGCCACCGAAGGAATGACTCTGGCCATTAGTGAAGTTCCGGAAGGACATCTTGTATGCGCCACCGACCTTTGGTTCGAGCTTATGGACAGTGCAGACGAATCCATCGGGCGGCATCCATTTCGCGAGCGCATCGGGCTCCAGAAATGCCCGATAAATCTTCTCCGGTGTGGTCGCGAGAACGCGGTGCAGGCGGATCGTGTAGGGCATGGCGATTTATCCTTTCCCTTTGTCTGCGGTTGAGTAAAACAAATCTTCGCATGGGCGAAAAGCGCGGTCGGCTGAAGAACGCCGCCGGCCGCGTCTCACTCCTTAGTCGTGGGCGCCTCACCGAAATCGACATTCGCTGAAAATTTTTTGATGGGTTTGCAAATGAAGATTGTGATGATGGGTTCGGGCGGTGTCGGCGGTTTTTTTGGCGCCAAGCTTGCCGCGGTTGGAGAAGATATTCATTTCGTCGCGCGCGGAGCGCATCTGGAAGTGATGCGCACGCAGGGCCTGAGCATCGAAGGGCCGGCGCCGCTTCATGTGCCGAAGGTGCAAGCCACCGATGATCCATCTTCGATCGGCGTCGCAGATTTTATCCTGGTTGGCGTCAAGCTATGGGACACGGCAGGGGCCATCGAACAGATCAGACCGATCGTTGGCCCGGACACCTGCGTGATCTCGTTCCAGAACGGCGTGTTGAAGGACCTCTACCTCCGCGAGGCATTTGGCGATTCACGCATCATGGGCGGCGTCGCCTATATGGGTACCGCGATTGATCGTCCGGGCGTGATCCGGCAGACCGGGCCGATGCAACGCCTTCTGTTCGGCGAATTCGACGGAAAGACTTCCGCGCGCGGCCAGCGATTGCTGGCCGCCTGCGTGAAAGGCGGAATCGCCGCGGAATTCACGCCGCACATCCAGCGCGAGATCTGGCAGAAATTTGTTTTCCTTGTCGGCCTGTCAGGCACCACGAGCACCATACGCAAAACCATCGGACCGATCCGCGAGAATCCCCAGACCCGCGCTTTCCTGCGCGATGTGATGCGCGAAGTCGTTGCCGTGGGCCGCGCACATGGAATCGACCTGCCTGCCGATTACGCCGAACAGCGCCTCGCGCTTGTCGACAATGTCGCTTACGACATGACCTCATCCATGCATCATGATCTCGACCACGGAAACCGGCTCGAGGTGAGGTGGCTGTCGGGAGGGGTGGTGGAATTGGGCAATGCGGTAGGTGTACCCGCACCGCTTAACCGCGCCATTGCCGATATTCTCGCTCTGCACGCGAGCGGTGTCTCGAAATGACTGCGGGTTTGGGCGGCAGCATTCCGGTGCTGACAATTCGTGCCGTGCGCACGACGCCCATTCTTGTTCCCATGAAATTTGCGCTTGGCACGAGTGCCGCACGGGTGACCGAAGCGCCATTATTGTTGATTGATCTCGAGACCGAAGAAGGGGTCACCGGCCGCACTTACTTGTTCAGCTACCGGCTCGCCGGCGCGCGGGCGATTGCATTGCTGCTTGAAGATGCCGTCGTGCTCATCAAGGGCGAAAAGCTGCGGCCTGCGGAGATCGCGGCGAAACTGGCGCGCAGCTTTACGCTGCTCGGTGTCACCGGCACGGTGAGAATGGCGCTGTCCGGCCTTGATGCGGCCATGTGGGACGCACTCGCCAGGGCCGCGCGGAAGCCGCTCGCATCCATGCTGGGCCATGAGCCACGTCCGGTCCGCGCTTATAATTCCTGCGGGCTGGGATTGATGGCGCCTTCTGCGCTTGCCGATGAGGCGCAACGTCTGACGGAGGGCGGCTTCAAAGCCGTCAAATTGCGACTCGGCTATCCGGCGCTCGCCGAAGATTTGACGGCGTTGAAAGCGGTCCGCGAGCGCATCGGGACCGGCATCGAAATCATGGTTGATTACAATCAGATGCTAACTCTTGACGATGCGATGCGGCGCGCATCAGCGCTGGCTTCGGCAGGAGTGATGTGGCTCGAGGAGCCGATTCGTCACGATGATCTGGAAGGGAATGCCCGGATTGCCGCGGCAAGCGGAATTCCGTTGCAGCTTGGTGAGAACTTCAACGGTGTCGAGGCGATGGCGGCCGCATTGCGGGCCCGCGCCTGTCAATTTGTCATGCCCGATCTCGCGCGCATTGGCGGCGTGACGGGTTGGATGAATGCGGCCGGCCTGGCTGCGGCGCAAAAAATTCCGATGTCGTCGCACCTGTTTCCCGAAGTCAGCGCACATCTGCTCGCTGCAACGCCAACGGCTGATTGGCTGGAATATGTCGATTGGGCGGATGCATTCGTGCAGGAGCCGCTCAAGATCGTGGACGGCATGGCGATTGTTCCCGCCCGGCCGGGTTCGGGCCTCGAATGGGATGTACAGTCTGTCCAACGACTTCGGATGACCTGATCAGCCGATAGACAGCACCCAGGGTACGCCGACGGCCAGGAACACCGCGAAAAAGATCAGGCCGAAAATCCCGCCCAATTTCCAGTAATCGCGCGCCGGCAAATAACCGCTGCCATAATAGATTGGACTTGGGCCCGCTCCGTATGGTGAGACGACGCCCATGATGCCGATGGTCAGGCAGAGCAGCAGCGCATACTGATAGACCGGGATTCCCGGGATCTTCGCGCCCGCCGCGAGCATCACCGGCAGCAGCGCGGTGGTGTGCGCAGTGACGCTGGCAAACATATAGTGCGAGAAGAAAAACAGGGCGATCAGGATCGCCATTGCGACCATCGGCGAGGCGCCCGCGAGCTCACCGGCAAAAGTTTCGGCGAACCACTTCACGAAACCGACTTTACTCAGCCCGTCCGCGAGCGTGACCAGCGTTGCGAACCAGACCAGAGTGTTCCACGCCGACCGGTTGTGCAGAATGTCGTTCCAGCTAAAGATTTTGGTGACCAGCATGGCCGCCACGACAAAGAGTGCGACGGTCGTCGCGTTCACGTAACGCGCGCCGAATATCCAGAGCGCGAGTGCGATCGCCACAAGAACGGCCACGATGATTTCGTGTGCGCTCATCGCACCCATTTGGGCAAGTTCACGCCCCGCCCATTTTGGCACCTCCTCGCTTTTTTTGATTCCCGGGGAATAGAGCCAGTAAGTGAGCAAGGGCACCGCAACCAGAAGCAAAATTCCAACTGGTGCGAATGCGGCGAACCAGGCAAGCCAGCTGATGTCGATATTGGCGGTGCGCTTGACGATCGCAAGCGCAAGCAGATTGGGAGCAAGCCCGGTCAGGAACAGTGAACTGGAGACCATGGCTGCGGACATCGCGACCCACATGATGTAGGAGCCGAGTTTGCGCGCCGATGGATCGTTCGGCTTCGAGTCGTACAGGACCGGTACATTGCGAATGATCGGATAGATCATTCCGCCGCTGCGCGCGGTAATCGACGGGGTCACCGGCGCAAGAACCGTGTCGGCCAGGACAATCGCATAGCCAAGCGTGAGCGTTCGGTGCCCCATCAGCTTCACCAGCGTCAAAGCGATGCGCCTGCCGAGACCGGTTTTTTCATAGGCGAGTGCGAACAGGAAGGCGGCAAAAATCAACCATACCGTCGCGTTGGAAAAACCCGACAGTGCCCAGGTCAGCGCGGCATCAGCGGCGTTGAAGCCAGGCTTCGCCAATTCGGCCGGTCCATACAGCACAAACGGCGCGAGCAGCGTGACAATGGTGACCCCAATCAGGCCCATGGCGCCGCCAGGCAGGGGCTCTGATATGAGCGCGATAATCACGCCGGCGAAGATGGCGAAATAATACCAGGCATGCTGGGCCAATCCTGTCGGAGCGGGGGCCAGCGCCAATACAATCGTAACGGCAACCGGAAGCAGCGCTCGCCAGCTATTCCTGGCACCCAGCCTGGACAGGCCGGTATCTGCCGGCAGTTTCGATACGTCCGAAAAATTGCTCATGCGCGCCAACCCATTAAGGCCAATACTGACGATAGCATTGCTTTCCAGAAAAGAGACAGTCCGCACCAGATGTAGCACCGCATCTTTGTTGCCCGGTCCGGGGAATAAAGCGTCAGATTTTGAAGTATATGGGTTGACCGGTCGGGGGAGTGACGACAGCCCATGGACGACAAGCATCGCAAATTTGAGGCGCAGGCGCTGCCGCATCTCGATGCGGTCCATAATTTCGCGCGCTGGCTGACGCGTTCCCCCGTCGATGCCGAGGACATTGTTCAGGAAGCGATGCTGCGCGCGTTTCGGAGCTTTGAGGGGTTTCGTGGCACTGAGATCAAGCCCTGGCTTCTGGCGATTGTGAGAAATTGTTTCATCACTTCCCGCGCCAAAAAGCGCGGCATTCCGGTGTCGGAAGCAGACGAGGCAGATCCCGCATTCATCGATGTCGCGCCCGACCCTGAGGCGGTCGCGATCAGCGCCGATCATCTGCGAAAGCTGAACCTGCTCGTCGCCAGGATTCCGGAGGAATTCCGCGAAGTTCTGATTTTGCGGGAAATGGAAGACATGCCGTATCGGGACATTGCGCGCATCACCGGCTCTCCCATCGGCACCGTGATGTCGCGGCTGGCGCGCGCACGATCGATGTTGAAGCAGAACTGGTTGGATCAGGTGGAAGGAGCGCGCAATGCTGTGCAATGAAGCGCCACGCGTGCAGGCCTATTTCGACGGAGAACTGGAAGCCGGCGCATCTGTTGTGATTGAACAGCATCTCGCCCATTGCGGCGGTTGCGCCGAGTTGTTGCGTGACCTGCAGTCGTCGCGCGACGCGGTCCGCGATCAGGCGACGTATCACCGTGCCAGCGACGAACTGCGCAACCGGGTGATGCAGAGCCTCAGGGACGAAACTCCAGCGGCGACAAGTCGGCAGTTACTGAGAGACCGAAGCTTCTGGTGGGGCACTGCGGCAGGATTCACTCCGGTCGCCATCGCGGCAGCACTATTGTTGTTCTTTAACAGTGCACCGACGTCCGGCGAATTGGCTTCCGACCTCGTGAACGCTCACTTGCGCTCGCTTGTGGGTGACCACCTGATCGACGTCGCATCAAGCGACCAGCACACCGTGAAACCGTGGTTCGCCGGTCACGCGGATGTCTCGCCGCCGGCGGTGGATTTTGCGCAAGCCGGTTATCGCCTGGTTGGAGGGCGTGTGGATTATGTCGATGGCCATCGCGCGGCGGTCACGGTGTATCGTCATGGCGCGCATGTCATCAATGTCTTCGCATGGCGGAAAAACGCGGGCGAGGTACCAGCCCCAATGAATCGCAACGGCTATCATATCGACTGCTGGCGCAGGGGCGATCTCGAATCCTGCGCCGTGTCCGATACGGCGCAGGATGAATTGATGTCGTTGGTCCGGCTGCTGAACAATGTCACTTAGCCGGGAATAAAAACCGCTCTCCGGCGGTCCAGTCTTCGAACTTTCGGAGACACACATCTTGCAACCAACGGAACAAACACGCCGCGGCGCATTGAAGTGCCTCGCCGCGGGCAGCGTGGGCACGCTTTTTGCGTTTTCTGCCGGAGTCTTCCATCCTGTTGCTCTCGCGCAGGCTCCAAGCGGTGATGATTCCGCTGCCGGCACGAGCGGCTTTTCCTTTGTTCAGATCAGCGATAGCCATATCGGGTTCAAGGGCGAAGCGAATCCGGACGTGGCTACGACGGTCAATCAGTCGATCGAGCTGGTGAACGCGCTGCCAACCCGGCCGTCTCTCGTCATTCACACCGGCGACATCACGCATTTGTCCAAAGCGGATGAGTTTGATCTGGCAAGCCAACTCTTCTCCGGCCTCAAAGTCCCCGAATTGCACACCGTCCCCGGCGAACATGATGTCATCGACGGTCCGGGCAAGGAGTATTTCGTCCGGTTTGGAAGCGCGTCCGGCGGCGCCGGCTATTACAGTTTCGACAGCGGCGGGGTTCATTTTATTGCCCTGATCAATGTGATGAATTTCAAGGCCAATGGTCTCGGGGCGCTCGGTGAAGATCAACTAGCCTGGCTCGAGAGTGATCTGAAACAGCGTACAGCGAGCACGCCGATCGTTGTCTTCGCCCATATTCCGCTGTGGCCGGTCTATGAACCCTGGGGCTGGGGGACGGGAGACGCCGATCGCGCGATGGGTTTGCTGCGCCGATTCGGTTCGGTCACCGTGCTGAACGGCCACATCCACCAAATCGTCCGCAAAGTGGAGGGCAATGTCACGTTCCATACTGCGCGTTCCATGGCCTATCCCCAACCGCGCGGCGGAGACGGTCCAGGCCCGGGCCCGCTGAAAGTGGCTTCCGACCTGCTCCCGAGAATGCTCGGCATCACGAGTGTCCAGTTTGCCGGTGCCGGTTCCGCATCAGTGAACGACAGTTCTCTGGCCTAGAGCAGGACCCGTCCATCCGGTTGGTCCTGCTCTTAGGGACGCACACCCCCCGAATTGCGTGAATCTGGTCTCACGAATTCGACGCGTTCCGCCGCCCCGCAACGCGATTCCTCCACGCGTTGCGTGGGCGGGCCAGCGGCAGATGCCCGACGCGACCGCCACACTTCAAACCCCGCAATGTGAGGATCGCATGACGTATCGCAAACTCTCTGCTGCGCTGGCCTTTGCGTTTTTGACGACGACGGCTGTGCCCGTTGTATCCGCCGATACGAATACCGTCATGATCCATGATTTTGCCTTCTCGCCAAACTCGCTGACGGTTAGCGCTGGATCGGTGGTGACGTGGAAAAATCTCGATGGCGAGCCGCACACGGTCGTTAGTGCGCAGGGTTTGTTCCGATCAGAAGCTCTGGATGAGAACGACAGTTACAGCTTCAAATTCGATAGACCGGGGACCTACGCGTTCATCTGCTCAATTCATCCCCAGATGCGCGGCACCATCGTCGTGCAATAAAATTCACCGGGTTTTGCCGGCTGCGGCCCTGGGTCTGCTTTCCGGCGGCGGTTTGCGCTCCCTTTGGCGTACCGGCTTGCGCTGAAAGCCGGCATAGAGGTCATCGAGGAGGGCTCCGCCACGGGCAATCCTCTGCTCGTCGTCATGGGTGCCGCTGCAAATGCCATTGACCAGCGCCTTGACGCCGGCGGTTTCCTCACGCCCGAATTTGTCTTCCTTCAAGTCGATGTCGTGAACGATTTCGCCGATGGCGGCGAGTGCCGGATCATCGAGCCCGGCGCGCGACATGAGCACTTCGAAGCTGCAGCGATCGCCTTCATGCGTGAATTCGCCGGCAAACATGTCAAAGCGAAGTTCACCCGGTATGTGCTGATACTCCCGCGGCAGGATAAATCTTATTTGTGCCGTCGGATCGATGAATTTCCGGATCAGCCACGAACATGCGATTCGGTCGACATGCACACCCTGGCGCGTCACCCAAACGCGCCCCGCGAGATCCATGATCGGCGAACCGGGCGACGCATCCTGTGCTTCTAGGCAGTTTTCGGTGAGCCCGTTTTCGAGAGCGCCGATCAACCCGTCGGATATTTCGCGTCCGCTGGCGCCAAAATAATCGATTGCAACATTCAGGGCATGCCGGCTTTTCAGGCGCTTGAACAAAGCCCGTAACTCTTCCGGTGTTTCTGCTTGTCCCTTATCGAGCCTGGCATGTAAGGCCCGAAGCTCATCGGCGATTTCGCTGTAGTCATTATCGCGTGCCGTATTGAACAGCGCCCGGACTTCCGCGTCCGTCAGACCGTCAATGAGGCGCGCTTCGCATATCACCGCCTCGCCGCCGGCTTGCTGGATTTCGCGTCGCAGCCACTCCAGGTCTTCCTGGGTTTGCTCGGTCGCGGGCAGTGCATAGACAGCGTTCTTGATCGCGACCGCCCCGATCGATTGCAGCCGCCGCCATGTCTTGACGCGCAAATATGCCGGCTTGGCGGGCAGCTGATGAATGAGCAGAAGCCAGCGCACGGCAGAACCACTCTCTATGGCGGTTTCCAGCGACATGTCTCTATTCCGCCGGAGCAAGCGTGGCGCGCTTGCGGCTTCGAAATGAGAGCCGGGACCCAAGCCGGTCGAGATAGGTGTAGAGCACCGGCGTGATGTAGAGCGTGAGCAGTTGCGAGAACAGCAGACCGCCGGCAACGCACAGGCCCAGCGGCCGCCGCGAAGCCGCGCCGACGCCTGTTCCGAGCGCAATCGGCAATGTCCCCATCATTGCCGACATTGTCGTCATCATGATCGGCCGGAAGCGAATGACTGCCGCCTCGAAGATCGCCTGCTCCGCGGTCACGTGCTCGCCGCCGCGCTGTTTGTGCAGGGCAAAGTCGATCATCATGATCGCGTTCTTTTTGACGATGCCGATCAGCATCATCATGCCGACAAAGGAATAGATCGTCAGCGGAATGCCGGCGAAATACAGGGTTGCGAGCGCACCCAGCGCGGCCGACGGTAGCCCCGAGAGAATCGTCAGCGGGTGAACGAAACTCTCATAGAGGATCCCGAGCACGATATAGACCGTCACCATCGCGATCAGCAGCAGGAGCCCCATATTGCTGTTCGAGCTTTGGAACGCGGCCGCGGTTCCGGCAAACCCTCCCTGAACGGTGGCGGGAAGGGCGGCTACGGCGACCGCTCTGTCCATCGCGGTAACGGCGTCACTGAGGGCTTTGCCAGGCGCGAGATCGAAGGAGATGGTGATTGAGGGAATCTGCCCCGAATGATTGATGGTCAGCGGCATCGTCCCGCGGCTAACCTTTGTCACCGCGGTTAGCGGCACCATCGCACTACTGCCGGGTAGGCTCGAGCTCGGAGCCACTGACGCAGTCAGGTAGAGCCGCTCCAGCGCGGACGCATCGCGCTGATATTGCGGCAGCAATTCCAGCATGACCGGATATTGGTCAATCGAAGTATAGATCTGCGAAACCTGCTCGCCACCGAAGGCCAAGCCCAGCGCGCTCTCGATTTCATCCGGTGTAACTCCGAGCGATGCGGCGCGCGTCCGGTCGATCTCGACCTGGACTGATTGCGACGCGAAATCATGATCGCTGTTCACGCCGACAAATGTCGGATCCTGTTGCATCGCGCGCAGCAGGCGCACCGAGGCAGCCTCCAGCTCCTTCTGGTCGAGGCCTTTCAGCGTGTACTGATAATTTGCACGGGCGCCGCGGGCGCCAACCCGGATGATGGGTTGGTTGATAATCGTGATCGCTGTCCCGGGAATGTTCCGCAGCTTGCCCCGCAATTCGACGGCGATCTGGTCGGCTGACAGTTTGCGCTGTGCAAACGGCTTCAGCGCAATATTCATTTCTCCACTTTCGTCCGACTGCACACCGGAAACATTCGGATCGCGCTCGATGATCTGCACCGCCTGGCGCGTATAACGGACATACTGATCGAAGGATGTTCCGGGCAGAACCTGCACGCTGCCATGCAACTGTCCGTAATCATCACTGGGCATGAAGTCCTGCGGCATCACCCGGTACATCTCGTAGCTTCCGGCGATGCTCGCAAGAAACAGAATGAAGATCGTCTTCCTGTGTCCCAGACTCCATTTCAGGCTCCGCATATAGCCGCGCTGCATCGCGTTGAACGTGCCTTCGCTCAGCCGGTACAAGAAATTGTGCTTCTTCCCGTGCTCGCTGCGCAGCAGATAGGCGCACAACATCGGCGTGAGGGTGATCGAGACGAGGCCGGAGATCAGGATCGCGATGATGATGGTCACCGCAAATTCGTGAAGCAGACGGCCGACCAGGCTGCCCATGAAGACGACCGGGATGAACACGGCCGCGAGCGACAGGGTCATGGATAAAATGGTGAACCCGATTTCACCCGAGCCCTTCAATGCGGCTTCGTAGGGCTGATCGCCCTTTTCGACATGCCGGACGATATTTTCCAGCATGACAATGGCATCGTCGACCACGAAGCCGACCGACAGCGTCAGCGCCATGAGCGAAAGATTGTCGAGGCTGAATCCCAGCCCGTACATGCCGGCAAAAGTACCGATCACCGCAAGGGGCAGCGCCACGGATGGAATGAATGTCGCGCTCACCCGGCGCAGAAAGGCAAAGATCACCAGCACCACAAAGGCGCCTGCGATCAGCAAAGTCACCTGTACGTCATTGACGGAGGCGCGGATGGTCTGGCTCCGGTCGTAAAAGACGTTCATGTGAATCGATGCCGGCAGCGCAGCCTCGAATTGCGGCAGCACCCGCTTGATCTCATCAACCACCGCGATTGTGTTCGACCCGGGCTGGCGCTGCACGGAGACCGTGACCGACCGTTCGTCACCGGTGAAATCGGCGTCGCGGATATTGGCATAGGCGTCGATCACCCTTCCGATGTCGCCGAAGGTGACCGGCGCGCCATTGCGGAAGCCAATGATCTGTTTGCGGAAGGCATCCGCATTCATGAGCTGTCCGTCCGCGTGAACGATCGAGGTCCGGGTCGGGCCGTTCAGTGAGCCAGTGGGCTGATCGGTGTTGAGCAGATTGATCGCATTGACGAGGTCGTTGATGCCGATCTGGCGCGCCGCCAGCTTGTCGGGATCGACCTGGATTCGGACGGCATATTGCGCGCCGCCGAAAATATTGACTTGGGCGACGCCATCGAGAATCGAAATTTGTGGCGCCAACACGCTGCGTGCATAGCGATCGACCAGATAGATCGGCTGGCTTTTCGACGTGAGCGTCATGAAAAAAACCGGTAGTGATGACGGATCGACTTTCCGGTAACTCGGAGGAAAGGGCATCGATCTCGGCAGCTTCCGCGTCGTCGCGGAAATCTGCGACTGCACGTCCTGCGCCGCGGCATCGATGTTGCGGTCGAGACGGAACTGCACAGTGATGCTTGTGAAGCCGAGTGAATTGACCGACGTCATGCTGTCGATGCCGGCAATCGTCGCAAAGGCATTCTCGAGCGGGGTCGCAACCGCCGATGCCATGGTGTCGGGATCGGCGCCGGGAAGCGTAGCGGTCACCTGGATGGTCGGGAAGTCCACATTGGGCAATTCACTGACCGGGAGGGCGAAATATCCCAGCACGCCGAAGATCACGAGCGCAGCCATCAGCAGCGTCGTCATCACCGGCCGTTCGATGAATTGCCGCGAGATGTTCATTTGACCTGGAGCGGATCGCTTTGGCCGGTCTGGCTATCATCGTCCAATCCCGATACGCCCAGATCGACGGAGATATCTGGCGCCGGCCCCTGCACATTCACCGGATCACCGGGATTTACGCGAAGCTGACCGTCGGTAATGACCGTGTCGCCCGGCTTGACGCCACCCTCGATGGCGACGTTGGTCGAATCGTCGAACACCACTTTCACCGGCTGCTGCCGCGCCTTGCCGTTGTCGACAACATAGACGTATGTGCCGTTGGGCCCGTCGTTGACCGCATCATGGGGCACCACCACGGCATTGCGAATCTTGTCCAGGATCACGGTGATATTCACGAGCTGGCCCGGCAGGAAGGTCAGATCCTCGTTGGGAAATGTGGCCCGAAGCTCAACGGTCCCGCTTTTGTCGCTGATTGCGTTGCTGACGAAATTCACCGGCGCGGAGACTGGCCTGCCTTCGGCGTCTTTCACATCAGCAATCGCGACGAGGGCATTTTCCTTCTGACGCGCGAGGATGAGGCTGAGATCGGATTGCGGCAGGGTGAATGAAATCCTGACCGGCTGAATTTCAGCGATCGTCACGATGGGCGACGTGCTGTTGGCCTGCACCAGATTGCCGGGCTGGATGAGCACAGGCCCCGTCTTTCCGTTCACCGGCGAACGGATTTGCGAATATTCGACATTGAGCCGCGCAATATTGATCGCCGCCTGATCGGAGGCAATCGTCGCCTGCAGGGCTTTCGCGGCGGCGACCAATTGGTCGCGCTGCTGTTCGGAAACGATTCCGCGCTGCGCCAGCATGACGGCGCGGTCGGCATCCGCTTGCGCGCTGGCAAGCTGCGCACGATCTTTCGCGAGCTGCGCTTGCGACTGCGCGAGTGCGGCCTGGAACGGCCGCGGATCGATCTGAAACAGCAAATCGCCCTTTTTGACGAACTGGCCTTCCTTGAAAGACTCGCTTTGGATAATTCCTTGAACCTGCGAGGTCACCTGCACCATGGTGTTGGCGATCACGGTGCCGGGCGTGCGCCGAATGACATCGAGGTCGCGCTGAACCGCCTGACCCACACGCACGGGTGCTGCTGCCGGTGCGCGGGGTGCTGCTGGCGTGGGGCCGGTGGTTTGGGTTTCGGCCCCAGTAAGGCGCGTAACAGTGGCGACCAAAGCCTGAATTTGCGGGGAGCCGCTGGCATACCAATATCCAGCGAGGACGAGAATCAGAACGCCGGCGCCGGCAGCGCGCGCAATCCAATGGCGCGGCCGCCGGTGATCGGCCGCGTAGTCCGTCGCGTCTCTGGAAACCGGTGCGTTCATCCGCAACCTGCCTTTTCTGAAACGGCCATATCACATTCGACCGTCGCCTGAAACGGGTGTATCTTCCCATTTCCGTGGGTGCCGCTTGGGGAGGCGTGGTTACCGGCCGTATGCAGAGGAGGATAACATGAAAGCTGGATTTTCACTCGGTTTTGCACTTCTTCTTTTGCCGGGCCTTGCTGCTGCGCAAGCGCCGGCGCCTCTGAAGCTCTCCGCTCGTATTCCGCTCGCCAATGTCGATGGGCGCATGGACCACATGGCCGTCGACATTGATGGGCAGCGGATTTTCGCCACTGCCTTCGACAATCATACGCTTGAGGTCATCGACCTGCGGACCGGCAAACAGGTCGGAACGATTCGCAATCTCGATGAACCGCAGGGCGGATATTACGACGCCGCCGGGAAACGGCTGTTTGTGGCCTCGAGTGGCGACGGTACCGCGAAAGTCTTCAATGGCACGACACTCCAGCTCATGACCACGACAAAGCTGGGTGAGGATGCCGACAATGTCCGTTTCGACGCCCGGCGGAATCACGTGCTGGTCGGCTATGGCGGAGAAAAATTCCTTTACGGCAAGGCAACACGCGCGCAGGGCGACGGCGCTGTGGCAATTTTGGATCTAAGCGGCAAAGTTGTCGCAAAAATTCCCACGGCGGCGCATCCGGAATCGTTCCAGTTGGAAAAAAACGGAAACCGCGTGTTCATCAACGTGCCCGACAAGATGGAAATCCAGGTTGCAGACCTGTCCAACAATCGAACCATCGCGGACTGGACGGTGACGGGATGTTCCGACAATTTCCCCATGCAGTTGGATGAGGCGCACCACCGCCTGTTCGTGGCCTGCCGTGGCCCGGGGAGTGTGATGGCGTTCGACACGGATACCGGGAAGGCGGTCGCGAATGTCAAACTTGATCCAAATGTGTTCTCCGATGACATGTTCTACGACGCGGCGCGGGGCCGGATCTATGTGATCGGCAGAGCGGTAACCGCCGGCGATGAGCGCGCACCGTCCGCAGGATACGTGGAAGTCTTCCGCCAGGTCGATGCGAATAACTACCAGAAGGTTGCGAGCTATCCGACCGGTTGGGGTGCGCAGACCGGCTGGTTCGTGCCCGAATGGAGCAAGCTGATCATCGCAACGCGCCGCCAGGATGCTGCGCATCCCGGTGAAATTCTCGTCTACGACGCACAATAAAAACGCGCTGGTAGAGTCTACTTCGTCTGGTAGACCAGATATTCGCCACCCTGGCCCGTCGGTTGGCGGGGTGTGGACACGAACAGCTTTCCCAGTTCGGGCACGAACAGGCCGTCGCGCCCAACGGGCCCCGTCGGGTAGGTCGCGATCTTCTTGTAGTGGTCAGAATCCTGTTGCTGGATCACGTCGATGACGCCGGGCTCTCCAGGCACGGGCTGCAAGGACGAAAGCACATAGAGCCGGCCCTTGCCGGGATCGAAGAACATATCGTCTGAGCTCGCTTCCGGCGTGGCGGGGATTTTTGTCACCTGCTTGCCGCTCCCGGTATCTATGACCAACACATAGCCGGGGCTGTTGCGGCAGAATATGAAAATCCGATGGTGATCTTCATCGAGCGCCATCGGGTAATTCTCGCATCCCGGGGTGTTCCAATGGGCCAGCACCTTGTTGGTGTCGAGATCGGCCACGGTGACATAGTGGTTGTCAGGAGAATTGATGAAGATCCGGTTTCCCTTCTGTTCGAGCTGAAGCGACTCCGGGTGTCCGCTAGTCGGGATATCGCCAACCTTGTTGCCATCCAGGTCCAGAACCGCCACCGCTCCGTCCTTCACACCCTGCCTGGCCTCGACCTTGCCCCTGAGAAATTTTTCTCCCCCATAATCGACGAGGACGTGTTTGCGGCGCGCGTCGTAGCGAATGTTGTCGGCATCCGCGGAAAGCTGCACTGTTTTCTGAAGCGCGAAGGTGGTGCCGTCAAAGATCTTCACCGTGCCATCGCCCTGATTGGACACAAACAGACGATTGACGGAAGGGACGTAATACGAATTCTGCGGGTGGTTGAGGGTCGTGATCTGCTTGACCGGCTTGTTGGTCTTGAGATCGATGACCACAAGCCTGCTGTTGCCGAAGCCGGACGTAAACAGGCGCTGACCTGTCAGGTCGATGCTGGTGTGATCAATCCGGCCGTCAATCTCGGGTGGCAAAGGAATACGGCCGATGAACGTCAGCACCGGCGGTGTTTGAGGCTGCGGAGCCGTTTGGCCCATGACAAAACCGGGAAGAACGAGCAGTTGCAATGCTGCGGCATATGCGAGACCGGTCCTCATGTTTCCCTCCGCCAAACTTTTCCGCTACTTGACCGCACTGCATTTTCGTCTGATTGGCATTTAGTGTCCAGCAGCCGGCTTCAATCTCGATTTTTCTCCGAGGTGCAATAATGCAGCGCTTGTATCTCTTGATCGCATCCCTCTGCGTATTCTCCACCGCAGTGCAAGCGGCCGGTGCCCGCGAGCAATCGCCACTGGGCCTGGAGCGCACGATGGCGTTGCCGAATGTTTCCGGACGCATCGATCATCTTGCCTATGACGGCGCCCGCAAACGTCTGATGATTGCCGAGCTGGGCAATAACAGCGTCGACATTGTCGATCTCTCAACCGGCACGGTGATGCACCGCATCGCCGGCCTGAAGGAGCCGCAGGGTATCGTCTATCTGCCGGGACCGAACATGATCGTCACGGCTAATGCCGACGGCGGGGATGTGCGTTTCTTCGATGGCACAAACTTCGCGCCCCGCGGCTCAGTTGGGCTCGGCGACGATGCCGACAACATCCGCGTCGACGGGCGCAATGGACATGTGCTCGTCGGATATGGTGACGGCGGTATTGCGGTCATCGATCCGCTACGTGTGGCGAAAATCGGCGATATTTCGCTGGGCGCTCACCCGGAGAGCTTTCAGCTCTCGCCGGCTTCCGGCCGGTTATTCGCCAATGTTCCGGATGCCGGGCGTGTTGCCGTCGTTGATCTCGCCAGCGGTAAACAGATTGCGAGTTGGTCCCCTACTTTTCGTGGAAATTTTCCCATGGCGCTCGACGAAGCCGGGCACGCAGTCGTTGTCGTGTTTCGCAATCCGGCACGGCTGGCCACACTCGACATGAACACCGGCGCAATGACCGCGAGCGCCGAGACATGCAGTGATGCCGATGACGTGTTTTTGGACAATAGCCGGCAACGTATCTATGTGAGCTGCGGCGCCGGGCTGATCGACGTGGTCGCGCGCAATGGTCTGAAGCGGATCGCGTCCGTCAAAACCATCTCGGGGGCGCGCACGTCACTATATGTGCCTGAAACCGACCGCCTCTATCTTGCAATTCGCGCGGGCCTGATCTCCGGACAAGCGGCGATCCAGATCTATCGGCCAGCGCAGTAGGCGACGCGGAAGGCGCTGCATAAACACAGGGCATTGTGCGCATCGCACAATGCCCTGTTCGACATGCGTGTTGATCTCAGACCAGTGTGGATTTGTACAGCGCGCCGAGCGCTGTCCAGGCCCGTTCTGCCTCGGCCATGTTGTAAACCTGGCCGCCGGGAACGCACCAACCGTGATTGGCGTGGTAGACTTCGACATGCGCCGGCCGGTGGGCTGCCTCAAAGGCCGCCTTCAAGTCGTCCTTCACGGTCGGCTGCATCATGTCGTCATTTTGCGCCTGACACACCAGGAAGCTCGCGTTCGTTTTCGGAATCAGCAAATGCGGGCTGTCCGCGTCCTTCGTCACCAGCCCGTTGCCGCCATGGAAGCTGCCGACCGCCCCGATGCGCGAGGGAAGCGCGGCCGCCGTCCGGAACGTCATCGACCCGCCCATGCAATAGCCCTGCACGCCGGCCTTGCGGTTTTTGTCGGTCTGCGGCTGTGCGTCGAGAAACGCCAAAAACGCCTTCGCATCGCTATCGATGCCTTCGTCCTTGATGGCAGCGCGATAGCCGAACAGCCTGTTGCGCTGTTCGGGATCATTAAAATCGAATGTCGGCCCGATCACCGGCGCGCGTGCGGAACGGTAAAACGGATTCGGCACCAGCACGACATGGCCCTCTGCCGCCAGGCGTCGGCCCATGTCGCGGAAGGCGGGGCGCAAGCCCATGATATCCGTCCAGATCAGGACGGCGGACCCGGTCCGCTGTCCGGCCGGATAATAAAGAACAGCGTCGCAATTCCCGTCGGGGGTTTTCACCTCGACATCTTTTTCCACCACATTGGTTTGCGCATGCGCCGTACTTGCAACCGCCGCGGCCGCAACCGTCATCACACCGAAGGCGCGCCGCGAGAGCCGCGGATCCTCAACCAGACCAGGATGAATGAATTCGTCGCACATAGGGTCCCTCCGCTTCGGCCAAAGAAATCTTCGCCGCGAAGCAAAGGAGCCTAACTTCTCGTTGTCAAGCTCCTCGCGTCACTCGCTGGTGGTATATTGGGCTTGCGGCACAGCAGCGGGGCTCGCGATGAACCGGACAAGCGCATTCTTCGTGACGGCATTCCTGTCTTTCAGTCTTACACCGGGCGCGGTGAATGCGATGGACGCAGGCTCCGCCGGCGCGACACCGGATTTTTCCGGCGCCTGGGCGCATCCGTCGCTTGGCTTCGGACCGCCGCTGGCAGGTCCGGGGCCGGTCCGCAACCTGTCGCGGCTACCGTCCGGCGCCGGTGATTTCGACCTCCTGGTCGGCGATTACCGCAACCCGATCCTCAAACCGCGGGCCGCGGAAATTGTCAGGGAACGCGGCGCAATTTCGCTGTCCGGTCATCCATTTCCCGATCCCGACAATCAGTGCCTGCAGAATCCGGTGCCCTATATATTCTGGAATTTCGATATCCAGATTCTCCAACAGCCTGACCGCGTCACGATCATCTATGAGCATGACGACGATTATCGCGTCGTGCGGATGAATGGATCGCATCCGGCCAAAATCGTGCCGTCCATACATGGCGATTCCATCGGCCATTACGACGGCGACACGCTCGTGATCGATACGGTCGGCGTAAGGCTCGGGCCCTACCGGATGCTGGACCGGCTCGGCACTCCGTACACGGAAGCTCTGCACGTGGTGGAGCGCTATCGCCTGATCGATTTCGCGGCGGCCACGGCGGCGGAGGAGATGGCGGAGAAAGAGTGGCCACGCGTCGGCGATAATGTCGACCGAAGCTATCGCGGCAAGGGGTTGCAGCTCGAATTCAAGGTCGAAGATCCTGGAGTGTTCACCATGCCATGGTCGGCGACCATGACCTATCTGCGGGCCGCGCGGAAAGCGTGGGAGGAACGCATCTGTGCGGAAAATGTCAGCCACGATTATGAGGGGCACTATTACTCCGACCCAGCGGCCCATCTTCCGACAGCGGACAAGCCGGACTTCTGAGAGAACCCAAATGGTTCGTCGCCTGAGCTATCGCGTTCAGGTTATATTGGTGCTATTCTGCTACCAGTCGGGGAAGAACGGGCATCCGCCGGATGCCTGCTGAAACGTGCAATTTCGCAACGCGTGACCGGATCGTTTGCCGCTGATGGCGGGCGAGCCGCGAGTCTGACGACCTTTGTTGCGTGCGTACACAATCATGAACACCACGGAGGGGGACATGAATTCCACTGCACCGCGATTTGCAGCCCTGTTGGGCTCTGCGTCGATCCTGACGTTGACGGCGGCATTAAATGCCAATGCGCAACAGATGGCGCAGGCAGGTCCGGCAGCGGTACCGGAACAGGTTCTGGTGACGGGCTCGCTGATTCACGGCACTGCGGCCGTCGGCGTGCCGGTGACCAATCTCGGGGCTCAGGATTTTACCGAAACCGGCAATGTGATGATCGGCGACCTGTTCCGCACGGTGCCTCAGGCCAACGTGGCGCCGGGTCCTTCGGCGGTCAATTCCGGCGGTCATCAGGAACGCGAGACGCGCGTCAATATCCGCGGACTCGATGGCACTGGTCCAAGATCGCTGCTGATGGTCGACGGCGTGCGCTATCCACCACAAGCCGACGGCATCTGCGCGATCGATCCGTCGATTATTCCTGCACTCGCACTGGATCGGGTCGACATTCTCGCGGATGGCGCGTCGGCGACTTACGGTTCGGACGCGATTGCCGGCGTGATCAATGTGGTGCTGAAGCGTGGTTTCGACGGCGCCGTGACACTGTTTCATTTCCAGATGCCGGACCATGAGGGTCAGGAGTTCCAGGCTTCGCAACTTTACGGCCGTACCTGGGACGGCGGTGATGTCACGCTGACCTACGAATTCATCAACGAAGCGCCGGTCAAAAAGGATCACACGAATTACACGATGAACTACACCCCCTGGGGGTTGGATAACGAAATTCCGATCGGTTCATCGCTGCCGGGCACGGTGTCGACGGGAAAGCCCGTGGTGAACAATGGACAGGGCGTCAACAACGTTGGCACATTTTGCAGCAATTGTTTTTCCATCCCAAGGGGCACCGGCGCCAATTTCAATGCAGCGCTCAACAACGGCACCGGACCGGCCGGGGGCGGCAGCGCGTCAACGATCTCCTGGACTCAATTGCTTTCGAACGCCGGCGCCAACAATCAAATCGACCCTCTGCAGCAGGGGTGGGAAATCGCCGGGCAGCAGAAAAATTCCTTCGTTGCAACTTTGGATCAACGGCTGTTTCCCGGCGTGTCTTTCTTCTTCACCGGTTTCTACACCAATCGCCGGGTGAGCGAGCGCACGCCGAATTTTTATCTTGGCGCGATCAATGACATTCACACCTTCGCCGTCCCGACGACCAATCCCTATTACCCGAGTGGCGCGCCCGCAGGCCTGCAGGTGTCCTACGATCTAAGCCACGAATATCCCCCGCTCGAAACGGCTTTCGAATTATCCGAACGCTATCAGTTTGGGTTGAATCTCGATCTGCCATTTGGCTGGACGGGCCAGGTCTATGACTCGCGCAGCTATGAGGCCGATAAGTTTCTCACCTATGCGGTAGACGACGCCGCTGCCACCGTAGCGTTGGGCGGTACCGTAAGTGGCGTCACCAAGCCTGCAAGTGTTCCCTATCTCAATCTGTTCTGCGATCCAACAGCGTTTCAGTGCAACTCGCCGACGACCATCGCATTCATCGGCGGCCAACGCTGGAACGAGGCGATTTATCAGATCGAAGAAAAGGGTGGCCGCTTTGACGGACCGCTGTTCGATCTTCCCGGAGGCCAGGTCAAGGCGGCGGTGGGCGGCACTTACGAATCCGACAATGTGCTCGCGTTCAGATATAACAACTTGTCGGTGATACCGACCAGTACGCCACCCGGCGCGAATGCCTATGGTCCGGTTCCCGCGGACCTCAATTCGGTCACCGCGGCCATTGATCCGGAGCCCTATACGGTGTGGGCCGGCTTTGCCCAGCTCGATATTCCGGTGTTCGGCGACAATTTCAATCTGCCGCTTGTGCGCAAACTGGATCTCGAAGCGTCCTGGCGGCACGATCAGTACAACAGCCCGAATGGTGCGCTGAAGGGCGGAACGAGCAATCCAAAACTTGCTTTCACCTGGCTGCTGGATCAGACGGCGGGCGCCACCGTGCGCGGTTCGTGGGGTACATCGTTCCGCTTCGCCAATGCCGGCGAATATTCCGTGGTCGCGAGCGATTCCAACACGGTCTTCGGTTTCGACGGCGTGCCCGGCATTCCGCTCACCTGCAGCAGTGGTGCTGCACCTGCCGGTAGCGTTACTGCCGATCTCCTCGCCGCAGGTTTTGCCTGCAATTCCGCCCCCGGCGGCATCAATTGGGGCGGTGGTCCTCACACGCAATTGCGCAGCTTCGTCAATGCAGCAACCGGTCAGGTGCAGCAACGTGAAGGCGGGATAGCTCTCGCGCCGGAAACATCGAACAACTACAGTATCGGCTTTGAGCTTGCACCCCAGTACGATTTCCTCAGGGGGTTGGACCTGCAGGCCACCTGGTACAGCGTGAAGATCAGCAATCCGTTGGGCGGCGCCGGCGCGCTCAGCACCCAGGTCATGTCAGACCCGATCAACCGGTTCCGGTTCATCATGCCGAGCGATCTTGGCTGCCCGGTGTCGGCCAACGCCGCCCCAACAACGTGCAAGCCATTCGAGTCGATGGTGGTGTCGGCCTTGAGCGATGTCGGAAGTACTCACCCGCCAAGCACCGCCACCAATGTCTTCTGGATCGAGGATGGCAGCACATTCGGCAGCGGTTTCCTTCATGTTGAGGGCGTCGACTGGAACGCCAGTTATGACCTTGATCTTGGTGACCTTGGCGCGTGGAATACCGGCATCACCGGGACCTATTATATCCACCGCCTCGCGCAGACCGTCACCGGCGGACCGGTCATCGATGTCCTGCATCAGAATCTCTCGCCCGTTGCCGGGGTTGCCGAGAACGGCGTCGAGACCGCCCCGCGCATGATCTGGCGCGCACGCCTCGGCTGGTCTGATGGTCCCTTTAACATTGCCGGCTTCATGAATTACCAGTCGCATTATTTCGTGCCGGTCAGCGTGCCGCCCAATGTGAATTTCCAGTGCGTGACCAGTGGTGGCACGATTGGGGGCGGCTCACTCCCCTGCGCGATCAGCAACTACCAGCAAATTGAGCCCGACTTCATCACCTTCGATATGTCATTCGGCTACAATACCGGCGATTTACCGGCGAATGTTTATCTGAAGAACATCACCTTGCAGCTCACGCTTCAGAACCTTCTGAACAAGCACTCGCCGTTTGAATATGGTCCGAACAACTCCGCGGGGCGTCAGGCTTCGGCCTATGATCTGCTCCGGCCCAATACCGGCCGGGTCATCGGAGTGACGATACTCAAGAACTGGTAGCGGGACTTCACACCAAAAGCGTACGATACCGGGGCACTTTGCGATTTCATGAATCGCAAAGTGCCTTCTTGTGTCCGGGGAGTTGGTGGAAATGGTTCATATCGCTGCGATTGATCACCTCGGCATTCGGGTGACCGACAAGGCGCGCGCGCTCGATTTCTATGCGCGGTTGGGCTTCGAAATCGAACATGAAGTCGATTTCGACGCGGTTGTCATCATCAGGAATTCGGCGGGCGTAGAACTCAATCTCATCATCAATGGCGCCGACCAAACCGGCGGCAAGAACATCCTTATGGATGTTACGGAGAAGTACCCCGGATTTACGCACGTGGCCTTTCGCGTCGACGACATCGTCCGGACAATCGCGAGCATCAGGGAAATGGGAATCCGGATCACGCAGGGTCCGGTAACATTCGGCGATGGCCATGTTTCGATTTTCGTCCGCGACCCGGACCGCAACGTCATCGAATTGCGGGCGCGCCTCGATCCCGGCAAGGCCGAGAAAATTGAAGGCCTCGTGTTCTACGATCCGAAAGGCTGAAGCAAATCCCGGCGGCTTTCAGGACTGACCGTTTGTCATGTCGCCAGGGTGGATGACCCGGAACATTTTCAGCCGCTCGCGCGCGGCCGTGAAGCCGGGCTCCAATTCGAGCACGTGCATATAATCGTAATACGCATCCCGATAGCGGCCGAGTAATTCTTCGGCCACTGCCCGGTTGTAGTAACCGATATGCAGGAACGCCATGCCGAGACCGAGGCCCTTGTTGATGTCGGCCAGCGCGTCTTCGTATTTCTTCTGCCGGATCAGCACCGTGCCGCGATTGACATAGGCATCGCCCAGCGTCTCATCGGTCGCGATTGCGGAAGCAAAACTCGCAAGCGCCTGATCGAGCCGGCCAAGGCTGATCTCCATGATCCCGCGATTGTCATACGTCGCGGCGCGATCCTTCTGGGTCAGATTCTCTTCGTCGAGCGAGGCGCTGCAGGTTTTCACCAGATCATCGGATGCGAAGCCGTTCTTTGCCGCGAGATAGCAACTGCGCGCCCGGCTGTTGCCGACCGACACCAGGACTTGCGCCGATGCGGCGGTCAAACCCAATCCAATCCACAGCGCGCAGGTCAGAGACAGGATGCGAATGCTCATTTACGCCTCCATCCTTGGCCATATTGTGGAGCAGAAATCGTCCCAACGCACGGGTTTGGTGGGCGCCCCAAAGCCGCTTTCCCTGGTGCGACTGTGTTTGTTATCACTTGTCCTGCCGCTGCGTGGGGCTAATCTCGCGCCCGACTGGCTCAACCCATGGGGAACGATATGACAGCCCGCTTTGCCCAAACCGCCACCGCCGCCGTCGCGCTGCTGTTTCTTGCCGCTGCGTCCGTTGCAGGCGCCGCAACCACGGTGCCTGCGTTTGTTTCCGCAGCCGTGGCCGATTCACACCGGCCGCAAGCCGACACCCGCCGCGACGCCGACCGCAAGCCCGCCATCATGCTGGCCCTGTCGGGCATCAAGCCGGGCGATCGCGTTGCCGAGCTGATCCCCGCAGGGGGTTATTCGACGCGGTTGTTGTCGGCGGCCGTCGGGCCGAAGGGCCACGTCTATTCGATCAATCTCGCGACGCTGAACCAGAACATCAAGAACCAGATCAAACCGGTCACGGATGATCCGGCCTATGCCAATGTCACAGTGCTGGACGAGGATTTCGCCAACCTGACTTTGCCCGAAAAAGTCGATCTGGTGTGGACGGCGCAGAACTACCACGACTTCAAGAATCCCGGCATGTTCTATGCGGATACCGAGGCGATGGACAAAGCTGTCTTCGCGGCGCTGAAGCCCGGCGGGTTGTATGTCATCATCGACCATGTCGCAGCGCCGGGATCCGGGGCGCGCGACACCGGCACGCTGCACCGCATCGATCCCGAGCTGGTCAAGAAGGAAGTGATGGCGGCAGGATTCAAGCTGGTCAGCGAGAGCAAGGAACTCGGCAATCCCGATGATCCGCACACCGCCCGTGTTCCGGGCCAAGGCAACATCGGCGACAAGTCCGACAAGTTCTTCATGAAATTCCAGAAGCCGCGGTAAGCCTGCTCTAACCTTCGGATTCCAGCACGCTCGCGAGCGGGCGCGCGACTGCTTCGAGTGAAGCTCTTTCGGCCTTCACGCCGATTGCCAGTTCGACGATCGCGGCGCCGATCATCAGTCCGCTTCCGAACAGGTAGCCGGCGAAAACCTGCCAGGCATTGCCGGTGCCGATGAGGTGCCCGAACACCAGCGGTCCTGCAATTCCGCCGAGGCCCGTTCCCAGCGCATAGAACAGCGCGATCGCCAGAGCCCGGATTTCGAGCGGGAAACATTCTGCGACGGTGAGATAAGCGGCACTCGCAGCAGGAGATGCAAAGAAGAAAACCACCGTCCAGACCAGCGTCAATGTCAGCGCGTTGAGCAAGCCCAGCGCAAACATCCAGCCGCCGAGCGCCAGCAATACACCGGAAATGGCGTAGGTGGACGCGATCATCGGCTTGCGTCCGACGCTGTCGAACAGCGGTCCGAGCACAAGCGGGCCCATCGCATTGGAGATGGCGAAGGGCAGGAGATACAGACCGATCCGATCCGGCTGAACCGCGAAAAACCGGCCAAGGATCAGCGCATAGGTGAAAAAGATCGCGTTGTAGAAGAACGCCTGCGACGCCATCAGTACCAGTCCCAGAACGGCGCGCCGCGGATAAGTGCGGAACAGGGTGACGGCGAATTCCATCAGCCGGATACGCGACCTCTGGTGAAGCCGCAGTTTTCCGGTAGGCGGCGGGCACAATGTGCCGGACGAGTGTTCGATCCGCCGCTCGATTTCGGATACCGCGGTTTCAGCCGCCTGAACGCGCCCATGGGTGATCAACCAGCGTGGGCTTTCGGGAATGGAACGCCGCAAAAACAGAATGATGAGTCCGAGTGCTGCGCCAATTCCAAACGCCGACCGCCAGCCGAATTGCGGCGGCAGCACGCGCGGATTGAGCAGGATTGCGCTGCCTCCCGCGCCCAGGGCGGCGCCAAACCAGTAGCTGCCATTGATGGCAAGATCGGTACGTCCGCGATAACGTGCCGGGATCAGTTCCTGAATCGCGGAATTGATCGCAGCATATTCGCCGCCAATGCCGGCGCCGGTCAGGAAGCGGAACAGCATGTAACTGCTTGCGTTGAACGAAGCTGCGGTCGCGGCAGTGGCAGCGAGATAGAGTCCAAGCGTAATGAAGAAGAGCGGCCGGCGCCCCCACAAATCCGTCAGATAACCGAATGCCAGCGCGCCCGAAACCGCGCCGGTAAGATAGAAACTCGCGGCGGCGCCAATCTGAAAATCACTCAGGCTGAGGCCGGTCGGACGTTGCAGTGCACCAGAAACCGAGCCCGCAAGCGTGACTTCCAATCCGTCGAGAATCCAGGTGACGCCGAGCGCGACGACCACGAGCCAATGAAAGCGGGCCCATGGCAGCCGGTCGAGCCGTTGCGGGATATCGGTCTCGACGATGTTGGGCCGCACTACTTTGCGGGCTGTGCGACTCGGGCGTTCGCAAACAGCTTGATCATCTCGCGATTGAACGCGGGAATATCATCCGGCTTGCGGCTGGTGACCAGAGTGCCGTCGGTGACCGTTTCCTGATCAACCCAGTTCGCGCCGCCATTTTTCAGGTCGGTCTTGAGCGACGGCCATGATGTCATCCACCGGCCGCGCGCGCCACCCGCCTCCAGCACCATCCAGGGGCCATGGCAGATCGCAGCCACGGGTTTGCCCGAATCGAGGAATGATTTGACGAACGCAACCGCTTTCGGCTCCATCCGCATCTTGTCGGGATTAATCACGCCGCCAGGCAACAGCAATGCGTCGAAGTCTTCTGGCCTGGCTTTCGACAAAGCCATGTCGACGTGAAATCTCTGGCCCCATTCGGTGTGATTCCAGCCGCGGATTTCACCCTCTTTGAGCGAGATGAGCACCGTCTTCGCGCCGGCCGCATCGAGCGCCTTGCGCGGCTCGCTCAGTTCCACCTGTTCCACGCCATCGGTGGCAAGAATCGCGATTTTCAGATTTTTCAGTTCGGCCATATCCGATCTCCTGTCGAACGCCATCTGCTTGCAACGCCATGCAGATGACAGTGTTCCGAAGATCGATTGACGTTCCCGTCACAGTCACCTCTCCCCTTGAGGGAGAGGGCGGCGCGCCCGCGCGTAAACTTTACGCGCGTATTGGCGCGCCGGGTGAGGGGTACTTTTTGACACAACCGCGTCCGGCTATTGGCCCGGAATTGGCAGAACCGGCATGACCTCGACCGATTCCCCCGGAAAAAACGCGAAATGCGGATGGTTCTCGAACATCTTGGCCGCCGCTTCGTGCGACGCCGCGCGCACGACCATATATCCGCTCAACTGGTTGCTGACATCGGAAATGCCGGCCGGCGAGATCTTCTTGGTTTTGCCGAGCGGACCGCCCAAGCCCACAGTCACGGATTCATGGTCTTTCATCCACGCCATCCAGGCGGCAATGCCCTCCCGCTCCTTGGCCTTCCGTTCGGCTTCCGAAAGCGCCATCCATGCCTTCATCCGCGGGCTGGTTTTGTCGCCGAGAAATACTGCGAGATACGTATCATTGCTCATGACGGGTCCTTTCCCTTGATGCGGCTGATTGTAGCCGCACCTATAGTCGCGAATGGCCGCGCGAAATCGACAATGG
The DNA here is from genome assembly GCA_964446945.1 of uncultured Bordetella sp. Classification (GTDB taxonomy): domain Bacteria; phylum Pseudomonadota; class Alphaproteobacteria; order Micropepsales; family Micropepsaceae; genus CAIYRG01. The sequence continues at coordinate 235,058 of CAYUQO010000002.1, read as the reverse complement.
CGGAAAAAATTTTTGCCAGGACTAAAAATCCGGTTTGAGGGCGCGCGGCACATCCGCGTCTTTGCCCGAATACCACTGGATGTTTTCGGCGCAGGCATATTCCACCCAGTCGAGGGGACTTTCACCGCCACTGCCGTAGGTCATGGTCGCAGTCCATGGCGTTGTGAAAACAGTATTGTCTTCGACGGTGAATCGAAGCTGCAAATATTTGCCGTGAGAGTTCGGGTCGCGCATGCCATCTGCAACATTGTGCTGCCTTGCGTCGCGATCGAATCCTTCTTTTGCGGCTTTCGCGTCGAGCAGCCGATATCGTTCGACCACGTGCAGTGACGGCGTATGCGGCGTGCCATACCAGTCGACCATGGAGTACTTACCGACTTTCAGGCCGACGGTATCGATCACCAGCGTGTCGCCTTCATAGTGACCCACGGAATCGCCGTACCAGGTCGGGGTCACGTGCGCCGGATGAGTCTGGTTCATGCGCACACGGCGGACCTGATGATCATATTCATAAAGGATGGTGACCTCGTCCGGTGTTTGCACCAGTTGTGTTGGGCCATTGGTGAAAAGGAATGGGACACCTTCCGGCCAACACTGATTGCGCGGATTCGGATCGCCGATTCCGTCCAGCCCGAGTTGCGCGTGCTTTTTCACAATCGCCGCTGCCTGGGGCTTCAGGATGGGATTACTGTAATCGCCATTCAGCTTGAGGATGTCACCGGTTCCGTTGGCGCGGCGTGACCGGTTGATCAGCGCGGTGGGACCGGACGGCAGTGGTTCGAAACCCGGAAGCGTATGCAGCCACTTGCCGGACAAATCCGGAATCGATCCGGCGGTTCGGTGTGACTGCCCGAGAGCCGGGCCGGCAACCGCCGATGCCACAACAAGGACCAAGAAGTTCCGCCAGCGCAAATCCATGGCTCCGCTCCCGTGTTGATCGCTTCCGCTGTAAGCTCGCCGGTAACGCTACACCTTCTGCGTGTGGCAGTGGAAGATGACAGGTTCCCCGGGAGGCGCTCATGGGCCATGAAAGCGACATCTGGCCGGAACTGGACTTCGCGTCATGGCGCGATACAGCCATGACTTTGCAGCTCTGGACCCAGATTGTGGGCAAGATCCGCCTCGCGCTGACGCCGTGGGTGAACCACAGCTGGCAGGTGCCGCTCTATGTGACGAGCCGCGGACTCGGTACGTCGCCGATTCCCTGCGGCAGGGAAATCTTCGACATCGAATTCGATTTCCTGGCGCAGCGGCTGACCCTGCAAACCAGCCTTGGCGAGCAACGGTTTCTCCCGCTCAGGCCGCAGACCGTGGCGGATTTCCACGGCAGCCTGATGGAGCTGCTGAGGCAGCTGCATATCGATGTCCGCATCCACGAAACGCCGAACGAGATCAGCGACCCCATCAGATTCCCGGACGACCGTATCCATTCGGCTTACGATGCCGCCGCTGCGCACAGATTCTGGCGCGCACTTGTGCAGGCCGACCGCGTGCTGAAGACCTTCCGCAGCGCTTTTATTGGCAAGGTCAGTCCGGTGCACTTCTTCTGGGGCAGCTTCGATCTTGCGGTGACGCGATTCTCCGGCCGCCGCGCTCCACCGCATCCTGGCGGTGTGCCGAGTTTGCCGGACGCCGTGGCGCGCGAGGCCTATTCGCATGAAGTCAGCAGCGCCGGTTTCTGGCCCGGCAATGATGTGTTTCCGAAAGCGGCATTCTATTCCTATGCCTACCCGGAGCCGGACGGATATGCGGACAGCACGGTTTCAGCCGGCGCATATTACGATCGCAATCTGCACGAATTCATCCTGCCCTATGATGGGGTGCGTTCTGCGGATGATCCGGATGCGCTGCTGCTGAATTTTCTGTTCGGTACCTATCAAGCCGCAGCCGAACTCGGGCGTTGGGACCGCGCGGCGCTGGAATGTGCGATCGGCGTACCCGGCCGCGTCCGCGCCATCTAGTGGATGATAAATTGCATCAGGTTAACTTCGCCTCCCCCTTGAGGGGAGGCACGCACTTTGCAGTTCGCAAAGTGCGGGTGGGGGATGTCTTCGCGACTACCCCCACCCGAAATTTGCTGCGCAAATTTCGTTTCCGCCTGCGCGTCAGCTCCCCTGCCGCGCGACGCCTCCAACCCCGCAAGGTGGAGGTAAAGGACGGGAGTCGGCCTAAGTCATCCAGCGCAGATCCGGGCCAAATTAGGTGAAAAATGCTACGAACTCCGCCATCCACGGAGGGAAGCCAATGCCGCTGGCGCCGCTGACGAAAATTGTTGGGCTGGTCGTGGGCTCCGCGGTCCTGGCCGCGCCGGTTTATTCCGCCGAGCCCGCAATGCCGGATTTCTCCGGGCTATGGGGCCGCGACTCGCTCAATCTGGAATCACCTGAATCAGGTCCCGGGCCGATCGTGAATCTGTCGCGCACTCCGGCGGGTATGATGGACATGAACAAACTGGTCGGCGATTACAACAGCCCGATCCTGACACCCGCCGCCGCGGCGATCCTGAAGGACCGTGGCGAGAAATCGCTGCGCGGCGAATCGGTGCCCAATCCGCATGAAGAGTGCCGGCCGGAACCGCCGCCGCTGATATTCGCAGTGCAATTCGCCTTCGAGATGGTTCAGACGCCGGATGAAACAGTTCTGATTTATTCGCACGACAACAAGGTTCGCCATGTGCGGATGAACGTGCCCCATCCCGCCAATCTGAAACTGACCGGTCAGGGCGATTCTGTCGGACATTATGAAGGCGACACGCTGGTGATCGACACCGTGGGCATCAAATCCACGCCGATCTCGGCGCTCGACTGGTATGGCACGCCGCACAGCGACGCGCTGCATGTCGTGGAACGCTATCGCCTGATCGATCAGGCCGCGGCAAAGGCCGCTGCCGCCCGGCACGACCGGCAATACCGCACCGCGCCCCGGCCCAATCCAAACGGCATTGCGCTCGATCCGGATTATCGCGGGAAAGGATTGCAGGTCGAAGTGACGGTGGATGATCGCAACATGTTCACCACGCCGTGGAAGGCGCTCGTCACGTATCAGCGCGCGCTCGGCGATCTGTGGGAAATGTCATGCGCCGAAAACCACTTCGAATATTACACCGGCCATGACACCCCGATTCCGCAAACCAACAAACCCGACTTTTGAAATCAGTCACCAAAAGATCTCCCTTTCCCCCGCGAGCGTATCAGCGCGAAGGGCGGCGGAAAGTGTCCTCCGAAGCCGCCATCGCGGCGAAGGAGGACGAAAGGGGGGCGGCGGCCGGGCACATTCTTCTGCACGGTAGGTCAAAAATCGGCCCGTACCGCCTGCGGAATCGGTTCGGCGTCCTGCTGGAAATAATCGCGCGCCCCTTCGGCGCAGGTCTCTTCGTCCATCGGCGCGCCTTCGATCCGCTGATAGCGCTGAATGGCATCCCAGGGCGTGGTGAAGGCGCCGGGATCTTCGACATGGATTTTGACCTCCAGCATCTTGCCGCCGTCGATCACCTGATAACGCTGCACGACGTGAAGCTGGGTTGTATGCGGCGTGCGAAAATTGTCGACGAATGTCCGGTCGTTCAGCCCGATCGTGTCGACGACCAGAGTGTCGCCTTCATAGTGGCCGACGGATTCGCCGAACCAGGTTGGCTTCAAATTCTTTGAATGCGGCACGTTCATGTAGACGTGCCGGCTCATATGATCGCCGGTCCAGGTCATGATCACTTCCTTGTCCGTCTGCACAAAATACACCGGACGCACCGGATAGAGCAGGAAGGCGGGGACGCCCATCGGCCAGCAGCGCGCCTGCAGCGTGTAAGCGCCCTTCCCGGACAGCGCGAGCTCGTTGTGCTTGCGCACCGCCTCACGTGCCCACGGCTGCAGGATAGGATTGCTGATGTCGCCGACCGGAAATGTCGGCAGTTTGCCGGTGCGCGTGGCAAGATTGTTGCTGATATAGGGGTGCGCCGGATCATCCATCAGCGGACCCGGTCCGCTCGGCGGCGCAATGAACTCTGACGTCAGCGCGCGCCAGCCGACACTGTCGTTTGGCGCGAAGTCGGGGTGCTTCGCATCGCCTGACGCAGCATGTGCTGCCGTCGAAAGAATTCCGGCACAGGCGAGAAGCCCGAATGCTCTCACGCAAGCACCGCGTGACGGAATTCTGTCATGTACGGACATCGAAGCTCCTCCCCGAGAGCTAATGGCGCGCTCAGTCTACCGCGTTACGGGGATCGGGGCATACCGCGCACGGATGACAGCGCGTTGCCGATTACATCGGCGGGCCTTTTCTGTCCTTTGGGCCTTTAGGCATAGTCTTAATATGGCATGCGAAGGCGCTTCGCGGGAGGGGCAATGCGCGCGCTCAAAATTACTGGCGTCATAGTGATGGGCCTATGGATGGCATGGATCACATGGAGCATTGAGGTTGTCAGAACTACAGCAGAAACAGCGTGCGACTTCGCTTTTTCCGCAGCCGCGCGGTCTGGCGATCCATCGGGCAAACTTCCGATGCGGCCATGCCCGCCGTTTGTTCCGGCCGCTCAAAATTCAAACTGAGACACTACCGCCGGCCTTGACGGCAACGTTTCACTTGACTAACCCAGCCACTAGGTGTAGTCTCCGGGTCAATAGGAGATTTCGCCATGTCGTCCGTTCTTTCTGAAGAGCATTTCCATAACGAAGAAGCCGCTTTTGCCTTTGTCGAAAGCTGGCTTTGGCCCACTGGTCCGGTGTGCCCGTTCTGCGGATGCGCGAAAGAGCACGTTGGACGCCTGCACGGCGTTATGACGAAGCCCAGCAAGAAGAACCCGGAAGGCAAGCCCGTCATCGGCCTGCATAAGTGCTACGGCTGCCGGAAGCAGTTCACGGTTCGCGTCGGTTCGATTTTCGAGGAAAGCCATTTGCCGCTGCATATGTGGCTGCAAGCGATCTACCTGCTGTCTTCGTCCAAGAAGGGCATTTCGACCCGGCAAATTCAGCGGACGCTGGGCGTCGGCATGAAGACGGCATGGCACCTGACGCACCGCATTCGCGAATGCATGGCTCCGGGGAACAACCTTGGCCCTCTGGGTGGCGAAGGGAAGATCGTCGAGGCTGATGCTACCTTTATCGGCGGCAAGGAACGCAACAAGCACGTTGGGAAGCGCAACCCGCGCGCGGTGGGCGGTATCGGCAAGGCTGCGGTGCATTCTCTTGTCGAACGCGATGGCAATGTCAGGTCGCATCACGTTTCGACCGTCCACAGCTATGTGCTGCGCCCGATCATTACGCGGCACGTTCACCGCAATTCGACTCTCATGACCGATACCGCTGGGGCTTACGGGATGATCGGCAAGCAGTTTGCCCGTCACGAATCGGTCAATCACGCTGCGGACGAATATGTACGCCGCATGCCGGATGATCTGGTTGTTCACTCCAATACGGTTGAAAATTACTTTTCGGTTTTGAAGCGCGGACTGACTGGCATCTATCAGGCGGTAAGCCCTGCTCACCTTCATAGATACCTGTACGAATTCGATTTTCGGTATTCGAACCGCGAGAAGCTTGGCGTGAATGACGTTGCCCGCGCCAATCGCGCTCTCGTCGGTGCGAAGGGCAAGAGGCTGACATATCGAAAAGCTAGTGGAGCAGGGGCATAGGAAGTGCAGACCCCACGCCATCGTGCATGTGTGGCGGGTTCTGGCGGATGTGCCGGACGATCCGCAGCTGGAATTCGCCTTCGAAATCCGTGTGGACTGACTAATTTTTCTCCGGGACAAAACATGAACGGGCGGTAGAGTGTTGCGAGGGCTGCGATTCGCCTTGAGGGGGCGAATGCAGCCCTTTCGCAACCCACAACCGCGTAGGAGGCGGTCATGGCAAACGTAAATGTTGGCGACGTATTTGGGCCCGGAGAAACAGTCCCGCTTTCCGGAATCTACAAAGTAATCCACGATCCGAGACATGCACAGGAACACGAGGTCACATGCATCTATGGCAAGCGGTTCCCCCCTTGTCGCGGATGCGATCACCCGCGTTTCGTGCTGGTGCGTGCGGCCACGCATATTGAGAATCACAAACACTTTAAGTGAGTTCAGTTTGTGGCTCCTCTTTGCAGACGGCCTCTAGACAATAGAGGCCGTTCTGCTTCTTTAGTGTGACTTGGACCGGCTCCGTTGACTCGGCTTGCTGCGCAAGAATTTGATCGATAAAGCTGCGTTCATCCGTCTTTAGTTCGATGTACATGATGAGTGTTCCTATTCAGGATTGAGCGATGTCGCGCACAACGAAACCGCAATGGGACGATCCCGAGGAATCGAAGCGATTCCTGGAGACGGCCAAAAAGGTCGAAGCCAGCGAAGACCCACAGGATTTCAGGCGGGCGCTTAAGGCCATTGCACAGAATTGTAAGCGCATACTCAAAGGTTCCTGATTACCTCTGCTATCGGCGTAAATGACGCATGATCCAGCGGAATAACCGCCGGATTCTCGCGCCATATATTTCGTAACCCGATGGACGGATCTTCCCTGTGTTGAATGGCCAAGAGTGAGTGCATCTCCATTTTGGACCGCAGCGTGATCTCTTCCCACTGATCGGCGCCAGCGCACTGCGCGAACTGTGCGACGCACTCAGTTGCTGCTTGGTTTGCCGATCGTGCGGATGGCAAACACAGCGTTTCCAGATTTCCATGCTGATTGCCCCCCGGCATCATGCAAATAGTGATACTGGGATTCCCCGCTGCTTTTGTGAGCGGGGCATCTGGCACGGGGTAAACGACGGGGGGCGTGGCGACAGGCTTCGCGTCTATTATCTGTTGGCGGACTTTTTCGAAATTCTCCGCTGGATTTAAGTCATTGTCCGCTAGGATCAGTATGTCCGTGAGGTCATAAAATCCCTCCCAAACCACAATCCCAGTGAGAAACGCGCTGATTTTGTCTATTCCGCCTCGCGAGCTTTTATAGATATCGCCAGTGTGGCGTATGCAGACTTGTGGCAATCCACGCGCGACAATTAAAGCTCGCAAAAACTCGACGTCGCTCGGGCCTTCGCAGATAATCAGCTTGGGCAATGTGAGGGTGTCGTGCGGCGGATATTTACCTGCCATTAGCGCAGCTCTCCGCCCGTTTCGATTCCGGCTTTGAATGTCGCGCCTGAAAACTGGCGAATTACCGGCCCCTCATTCGACCGTTCCATTCGCCAAAGAGATATGTCTTCATTTTCTTCACCGGCGGCCTCAGCAAGCGCTTCCAGCCATTCCTCACTATGAGTAGTGGTGAAAATCTGACTGTCGAACTCCCTGGCGAAGTTGAGCAGCGCTCCCCACGCTCCCTTATGATGTTTGAAGTAAACGCCATTCTCTGCTTCATCCACGAGGACGACGGACCGTGGCCGAGACGCAATCCCGAGCAAAATGCTTATGTGCCGATTTATTGCGCCCGAAACAGAGGTGACCGGAAGCTTGTCATCCAAACCCTTGATCGTCGCATGAAGGATTGGTGCTCCGGCGACTACCTCAATCGATAAGTCCTCTAGCCAGTCATATTCACGAGTGAATGTTTGGACGAATTGCGCCGTGCGCTTGACCTTGCGCAGTTGCGAAAAGCGCCCGGCATTCTCCGTCGAAATCCCTACGACTGATGAGGAAAAATAAAAGAAATCCGGCAGGCTCTCGGCTTGGACGTCTCCAAACTCTAGACCATTTGCGGAGACCTTTGGCGAAAACATGTGGTGCACGCCATTTGAATCCCTCCAGTCGAAAACGATTGGCTCAAGGGGGCGCATCAATTCCGGTCCGCTCACGCGCTCCTCGTTTCCCAACGGTCCAATGGGCACAATTCGAAGCGCTGGTTCGCCTCGTGCGAGGGTTAAGGATCGAGCCTCCGGGCCAGAACCACCCAGCGCGATGGTGATGGGTGAGCTCTGATCCAGATTGTAAAATAGGTCTCCAAAAATGGCGTCTTCGATGTCACGCGGCGCGCCCCCAAATAGACCCCCAAGCCCACGTTGCTGCCGAAACCGAACCGGCAGTTCCGGGCTGCCACCCAGCGCCAAAAATATCGCCTCAAGCAGTGCGGTTTTGCCTACGCCGTTGTCGCCCACTATCACGTTAACGCGACGGCAATCATGGACAGAGGTTGCTCGGAAACACTTGAAATTACGAATGTCGATGGAGTCGATCATTTTGAATCCGCACGGCTGATAAGTTCCAACGGGGATCATAACAGGCCCCCATTAGGACCATACCCCTTGTGGCTGGGTGTTTCAAGTGAAACAGTCCCGCCTTGACGATGATGATGTATTGATTATTTAATGAGTGACGTTTTGGAGCTTCACTCATGGCCAAATTCGGCATTGGCGTCGGTGAGGAATTTCCCGCCGGCGAACCCGCACCCGATCCGCTACCGCCGGAGCGTCCGCATCGCCGGCACGGCTGGCACATCGCTTTGCACATCGCGCTCAAGCTGGCCGTTGTTACCCTGGTGATCGGAGCCGCCGTCTGGCTGTTTCATGGATTTGGCGGACCTTACCCCGGTCCGTACAGACACGGTTTTTTCCCGTTCTTTCCGCTGCTTCTCATCGTGCTGCTGATCTTCGCGCTGCGCCGTCGCCATTACTGCGGTCATGGGTGGAGAATGCGGTACCGCTACGACGAGATGCGCCACTGGCACGACCAGATGCACCGCGAACGCCGGGAATTTCTCTAACATGCGGCACCATCATTTCCGCCACCACCACGGCGAAGCGGGCGAACGCGGCACCACCCGCGTCCAACTGGAAATGCCGCCACAGGCCATGGAGCGTTTGCAGCGGTTGAAGGACCGCATTGAGGCGGCGTCCTATGCGGAAGTGATCCGCAACTCGCTCCGGGTGCTTGAAGCACTGGTTGATGAATACGAACAGGGCTCCGAATTCTCGGTCAAACGCAAAGACGGACAAATCCAGGCCTACAAGATCTTCGTCTAACCTCCTCCGAAGCAAGTATTGTAAGTTGGCACGCAGAGAGTCTTTCCTCGCCCCTTGAGGGAGAGGGCGGCGCGCCCGCACTTGCGATTTTGCAAGTGCGCACCCGCCTACGCATAAAGCTACGGCGGGCGAGCAGGTGCTAAACTCGGCCGCCGAAGCCTTGGCGAAGGCGGCTGGCGCGCCGGGTGAGGGGTGAGTTTTGTGCAAAAGCTCCTCGCGAACTGCCGTCTGGCCGCTTAAACGGGGAGATCGCGAATGTTCACAGGAAAAGCCACCAGGATCATTGCCGCGCTTGTGGCGGCGATTGTCTGTTACTCCGGCGCCGCGATCGCGCAGACCGCGCCGACCTTTCTCACCCTTGGTCCGGCCGACGCGGCATTGTATCGGCCCGATTCCGGTGCCCCGCATGTCGGCGTGCTGGTGATGCACCGCACGGCCGATTATCTGCGCCACCCCGCCTGCCGCGAGCTGTCGCGACGCGGTTTTCTCGTGCTGTGCGTGAACACCCGCTACACCAATAATGAAGCGCTGGTGCGGTTCGAGCGCATTGCGCTCGACGTCAAGGCAGGCGTGCAATACCTGCGCGCCCAGCCGGGAATCGAGAACGTCGTGCTGTTCGGTCACAGCGGCGGCGGCCCGACCATGAGCTTTTACGAGGCCGTCGCCGAAAACGGCACCGGATATTGCAAGGGCGCCGGCAAGCTTACACAGTGTACGGACGAACTCGCCGGATTGCCGCGGGCGGACGCGATCGTCTTCGCCGACGCACATGCCGGAAATCCGGTCAACGTGTTGCGCGGGATCAACCCGTCGGTGATCGACGAGAAAGATCCGCTCCGCATCGATCCATCGCTCGATCCATTCAATCCTGCCAACGGTTTCAATCCGAACGGCCCATCGCATTACAGCGCGGAGTTCCGCCAGCGTTATTTCAAGGCGCAGTCCGCGCGCATGAACCGGCTGATCGATGCAGCGCAGGTGAAACTCGCGGCCATGCGGGGCGGCGGTTACCCCTATCCCGACGACGATATTCTGCTCATTCCGCGCGGTGGCAATCCCGGCGCGGGGCCAGGCGCGTCGGCCGCTTTGTTCGATTATGACCCAACGGTCGACGAAATCTTCGCCACGGCCAAGCCGGTCAAGCTGCTGCGCAATGACGGGACGATCACGACCCAGATCGTCCACAGCGTGTTCGTGCCCGATCCGAAGCTCGCGGATCAGCACCGCACCTTCGACGGCGGGACAAAATTGCTGACGTTGCGGTCGTTCCTGAGCGCCAATGCGGTGCGCTCGAGCGATTCACTCGAACAGATCGACCACTGCTCGAGCAACAATTCGACCGTTTGCGCCGTGCGCTCGATCTCCGTGCCGGAATTGTTCGTCGCCATGGGCGCGCATTATTTCGTGCGCGACACGGAAACCGAGTTCGAGAATGCCAGCAGCCGCGACAAGGACATGATCATCATCGAGGGTGCGGTGCACGGATTTACGCCATGCACCCGGTGCGAGAAGGTCCCTGGCCAATATTCGAATTCGGAACGGAATTTCTTCGATTACATCGCACGCTGGATGAACGCGCGGTTTGATTCGCAGACGCACAAACACTGACCGTACGATCGCCGTGATGGGACGTAGAGCGGAATGAATTGAAGGCGAATCTGGTAGTTACCTCCACCTTGTGGGGAGGTCGAAAAATGCGAAGCATTTTTCGGGTGGGGGTAATCGCGAATTCATCCCCCACCCGCGAATTTTCTGTACCGAAAATTCGCGTGCCTCCCCTCAAGGGGGAGGCGGAAGTGAGGGGATGAATTTCACCACACATTACGGCAGTGGCGGCGGGACCCGGCGCTTGGTGGCCTGTTCGAAGGAATAGGCGAGCCCGATCAGCCGCGGTTCGCTGCAGGCCGTGCCGGTGAACGTCACGCCGAACGGCGCCGGCCTGGCATCGAAGCCCTCCGGGAAAGGCGGATCCGCCGCATTCGGCACCAACGCAAACGGCACGATGACGCTTGGATAGCGGGCGCGCGCCGCAATATTGGCCGAGGACTGCGCCGGAAAAAGCAGAGCGTCGAGATGCTCGCGCTTCATGATCTCGTCGATGCCATGCGTCGCGGCGAGGCGGATGTCCTTCGCCTTGTCGGCCTCGTAACGCGCTTTGTCGCGTTCGACATCCATGTCATCGGACAAGTCGAGCAGCAACTGACCATATTTGATCGTGCCGCCGGACTTATGCGCCAGATTCCATTCGCGCAACTCGGTCAGCGATTTCACCGGCGCGCGGTCGCCCAGTGAGCGCAGCCAGGCGTTGAAATCGCGCTTCATTCCGTATTTGAACGCGACGGTGCAATTGTCGTCGTGGCCACGCGCTTCGCCGCCCTGGCCGCAGATTCCCCACAGCAGGAAATTGGACTTCGGATCGCGATCGACGACGCTCGGAACATTCGCCGGATCGACAATCACCGCGCCGCGGGATTTCAGTACGGCGATGGCATCATCCATTGCCTGCATCTGCGCCGGATTGAGCCCGCCGCGCGGCGTCGGATCGCCGGGGGCTGTGACGGGATCGTAGAAATAGGCGCGCGGAATTCCGATGCGCGCGCCTTTCAGCGCATTGGCACGCAAATATTGCGTGTAGTCATGACGCGGTGGAGGCGGGCAATTGCCCGTCGCGGGATCATAGGGATCGGGTTGGCCTTCCATCACGCCAAGCATGATCGCGGCATCGGTGACAGTTTTGGCCAGCGGGCCTGGCGTGTCCTGATCCGCGGTGATCGGGATCACGCCATAGCGGCTGACGCGTCCGACCGTCGGCTTGATGCCGACCAGCATGGTCCAGTTTGCCGGATTGAGAATTGATCCCGACGTTTCCGTGCCGACATTGGCAGCCCAGAAATTCGCCGATGTTCCCGTGCCCGAACTCGATCCGCCGGTCTGCATTGCCGGACGTCCGTCATAGAAGCCGTCGCGCGGATCGCGCCGCGGATCATACGGATTATAGCCGTAGCCATTGACCGCATTGTAATTGCCCGGCATCGGTGTCGGCGGTCCGGCTACCCAATTGGCCAGCTCGGTCATTTGCGTCTTGGCGATAATGATCGCACCCGCCGCGCGCAGATTCTTCACCAAAGTCGCGTCGTAAGGCGGCACGAGATGTTCGAAGGCCAGCGCACCGCCGGTCGTGCGCATGTCCGTGGTCTGAATATTGTCTTTGATCGCGATCGGGATGCCGTGCAGCGGCCCCCTGATGTGCCCGCGGGCGCGCTCGCGATCGAGCGCATCGGCTTCTTCGAGCGCGCGCGGATTGACGGTGATGGCGGCGTGGAGCCTGTCCTCGTAAGTCGCGATGCGGGTCAGATATTGCTGCACGAGCTCATGCGACGTGACCCGACGCCGTGCCAGCGCGGCACGCATTTGCGGGATGGTCGCTTCGACAACCGAAAAGCGCGGCGTACGCGCATCCGCCGGGGCCAGCATCAGAAGCAGCAGCCCGGCAAGAATTCCACCGCGTCGAATTCGCCCCCCGACCACCTGTTATGCCGGCGGCAGCGCGCCGAGATAGGCGGACAGCGCAATGATATCGTCATCCGACAGTTTCGCGGCGATCGGCTTCATCGCCGCTGCTCCATCGCCTGCGCGCGAGCCAAAGCGGAAATCGAACAATTGCCGCGCGAGATAGAGCGGCTGCAGCCCGGCCAGCCGCGGCACTTCACCTTTGCCCTGCAGTGTCGCGCCGTGACAGGTGGTGCATTTCCCCTCGGCCGCCAATTGCTCGCCTTTGGCGATGCTGCCCGGGGGCGCCCAGGCGGTGAAGCCCGAATGGGGATCGCGGATTTCGGTGAGGAACGGATCGTCCGGCACTTCGACGATGCGATGGCCAATCGGCTCCGTGCCGCCGCCGGGCAATAACTGCCGATGCCGGCCCGCGGTGGCGATGAACGTCTTCGGCGGTGTTGCTGTCTCGATCACCCTAACGAAGACCGAGGGCTTCAGCGACGAGAAATATTCCGCGGCCGCCCGCACATCATCATCGGATACGATCTTCGAGATCGGCCCCATGCGCTCATTGTCCTTGCGCGCACCCGACTTGTAGTCCGCCATCTGCTGGATGATGTAAGCGGCGGGCATGCCGGCGATATCCGCCGATTCCGAGTGCCCTTGGCCCGACATCAGATGACACGAGCCGCAGGCGAAGCGGACGCCCTGGCCGCCGGTCACCACCTTCGGTGCGGCCGGATGTTCAGTAGGAAACCAGTCGGGCGGAGTGGCATTCCCGGCGATCTGTTTCGCCTGATACTCCTTCGCGCTGCCAGGCGCCTTGATCATGCCTTCGACTTTGACGGCGGCCGGCTGGACTTTGTCGGGAATGTTGAACGCCCAGTCGGGCAATCCGGCCGGCACCGATAGGGCGGCCTGTGCGTCGGCATGGCGCACGAGAAACGGTGCAGCTGCGCAAGCGGCGACGGCAACGCCCAGCAACGGAAGGGTGCGGAAATGGCGGCGGTTCACGGCGGGTCTCCTGCAGACAGTCATGGCGAGAGGATTGGTAAATTACCGCGCCGGCGCACCTTCGTCCATGAACCCGCAGGCGCCAAGTAGCGCCAAAATAGCTTGCGCAGCAGGCAATCGGTCGGCGCGAGGCGAGCCTTACCCGCCGATTGTCCGGACGCGCGCACACATTCCGCAGCCGGATGAAACCAAAGCGTGATCTTAGCCGTTATGCGCCCCGTGAACCGGTAACGGGGGCAAAGCGATGCGCAGATCTGCGGCGGCGGTATTCGTTCTGACAATGGGCTTTGGCACAAGCGTGCACGCGGAGCCTCCCCCCGAACCGATTGTGCGATTGATCACTGATGCCGCGAATAGCGGTGATCCCGCCAAACTGGATCAGGCGGCAGCACTCGCGAAATCGTCCTATCCCCGATCGGCGGCAGAGATTGATGCTTTGGTGGCCAATTTGCGGGCGCAGGCAGCCGCGGCCCGACTTGCCCGTTTGCGGGAACTGGGTTTCTTCGAAGGCTGGTCGGGCGAAGGTGAAGTCGGCGCGTCGCAGACGACCGGCACAGCCCGCAATACAACCATCGCACTGGGCGTAAAGCTCAACAGAATCGGCATCGACTGGGAGCATCATCTGATCGGCCTCGTCGATTACCAGCGCAGCAACGGCCGCACGACCGACAATCGCGAACTCGCCAGCTATGAGGGCGATTACAACTTCTCGCCACGGCTTAAGGCCTTCGGACTGGTGCAGTGGGAACAGGACCCGTTCGCCGGATTCAATCGGCGCCTCACCGAAACCGCCGGTGTCGGTTACACGATCATCGGTACTCCGGATGTGACATGGCTGGCATCCGGCGGACCGGCCTGGCGTCAGGCACGGTTCATTGACGGCCGCAGCGAGTCGGATCTGGCGGGCCATGCTTCCACGAATTTCACGTGGCACATCACACCGGGGACGGTGTTCACCGAGGATGCGGGATTATACGTGGGCGGCAGGGACAATACCTATTATTCGACGACGGCATTGACGGCGAATGTTTTCGGCAATCTTTCGGCCCGCGTATCGTTCAACATGAATATTGAAAGCAATCCACCGCCCGGAATCGAGAACACAAGCACGATCTCACGCGTGACTCTCGTCTACAGTTTTTGACCGGTGCTCAGCGCTATTCCTTTTCAAGGCCGGCGCCGGCCAGATCCTTGAATGCGCCGCCATTGAACACATTCTGATAGCCGAAATCCTTGAGCGTCTTGCCCGCAAGCGCCGAACGTCCGCCGGACGCGCAATAGAGGATCACAGTGCGGTCCTTCTGAAATGCCGGATCATGGTAGGGACTTGCAGGATCGGCGCGGAATTCCAGCATGCCGCGCGTAACGTTCACCGCGCCGCGAATCTTGCCGCTGTCCCTCACCTCACTGCTGTCGCGCACATCCACCAGCAGGGCGTTTCCGCTGTGAAGTTTCTCGCGCACCTCCTCCGGGCTCAATTTGGGGACATCGCGGTTCGCCTCCGCCATCATGTCTTTCACCGATGACGCCATGTGATTCTCCCTGAGCGGCTCTTAGGACACCCGATTATCTCACGCGGAGAACGCAGAGAGCTAGCGGAAGGGAGCGGCCGCGAAGCGAGTCGCTATTCAGCGCCGGCGGCGGGATCGGCGAGCACCGCGGCCACCGCCTGCACCTCGATGGGCGGCTGGTGCGTCGGCGCAGCGCCGGAAAGCACTTCTTTCACCTTGGCCACGAATTGTTTGATCCCGAACGGCTTGGGCAGGAAATGCACATCCTCGGTCCGTTCCCCGCCACGCCGGAAAACATCCTCGGCATAACCGGACATATATATGACCCGGATGGCCCGTTGCTGGCGCATGATGGCGCGCACCAGAGTCGGTCCATCCATGTTCGGCATCACCACATCGGTGACCAGCAAATGGATGGCTGCCGGATGGCTTTGCACGACTTCCAGAGCCGCCTCACCGGTTCCCGCTTCCAGAACGGTGTAGCCGCGCATTTTCAGCGCGCGTGCCGCGAAACTCCGCACCGCCTCGTCGTCTTCGACCAGAAGGATTGTTTCCTGTCCGGTGATGTCCCGCGTCCCCAGCCTTTCCATTTCGTCAGCGCTGGTGTCGGTCACAACCGGACCGCGATGACGCGGCAGGTAAATCGAAAAAGCGGCTCCGGCGCCGGCCGCGCTGGAGACATTGATGAAACCGCCGGAATGCTTCACCACGCCGTAAACCGTCGAGAGGCCAAGGCCCGTGCCATGGCCCACAGGCTTGGTGGTGAAGAATGGCTCGAACACTTTCTCGAGGTTCTCTTTGGGAATGCCGCAACCGGTGTCGCTGATCTCGATCACGACATAATCCCCGTGCGGCATTTGCCCGGTGACGAGCACCTGCGGACGGTCATGCGTGACATTGGCGGTGCGGATGGTCACCGTACCGCCTTCGGGCGGCATCGCATCGCGCGAATTCACCACGAGATTTATGATCGCATTGGCGAGCTGGCCTTCATCGGCGTGCACCGGCCAGAGATCCCCACCGTGTTCGACCTGCAATGTAATCCGCTCGCCGACCAGCCGGCGCAGAAGCAGCGACAGATCCGTCACAGTTTCAGACAGCACGATGACTTTCGGCTGCAGCGCCTGCTGCCGCGAGAATGCAAGAAGCTGGCGCACCAACGCCGCTGCGCGGACCGAATTCTGCCGCACCTCGTTCAGTTCTGCGAATGATGGGTCCCCGACGGGATGACGCATCATGAGCAGATCGCAATTTCCGAGGATGGCCTGCAGCAGATTGTTGAAATCATGCGCAACGCCGCCGGCGAGCTGTCCGATCGCCTGCATCTTTTGCGATTGGGCAAACTGGGTTTCGAGCGCGCGCTGTTCCGTCGTGTCGACCAAATACAGAATTGCCCGGGCTTTTTCGCCGGGCGCGACCGCAAGCGGACTGGCAAACAATTGCGCGGAGCGCTGCGGAGTGTTTGGACGGTACAGGCACAGAATTTCGACCGGATCGGCACTGCGCTCGCCGCTCAGCGCGCGCGCAATCATTTCCAGCGATGCATCCCGGCCGCCGGCCTCGATCAAGGGAAGGAAATCGGGGGCTTCGACGTCTGCCGTGCCGCTGAAGAATTCACGGAATGCTGTGTTGGCTTCGACAATGGCGCCGCCTTCGGTAACCACCGCAACGCCGATCGGGGCGTGGGCAAAGACTTCACCCAGCGCGGCACGCGCAACCGCGGGTTCAATCCAGCCCACCATGCTGGGTGTGCGTTCGCGCGGGATAAACCACCAGGCGGTCTCTCCCTTTTTCAGCGGAGACACGGCTGCGGTCAAAATCCGGCTGGGGCCCGCATCAAATACTTCCTGATGCGCCTGATGATCATGTGCGGCGCGCAGCAGCCGGTACAACGGCCCGGCGGCGCTGTCGCTGCGAAAGGCAAGTTGTGGCGGATCGGTTGCGTCAATTCGCTCGCGGCGAACGAGCGCGCGGTAAGCGTCATTGCAGTCGATCATGCAACCGTCGCTGCCGGTGACGGCCCACGCCACGTTTTCGGCTGCCGCCGCGGCGGCAGCGCGGCCGGATTGGTGATGCGCGATGCCGTGGCGGCGAAGCAGAAACAGCAATGTCGCCGCACCGCTCATGCCGAGCGCGAGCAGCACCGCGACCGCGCGTCGTGGCGTTTCGGGATTGACCAGGAAGATGGCTCCGGCCGCGATGCACAGCAGGATAAAAATCGCCGCCCCCGCCCATGACTGGGGTTCGCGTTCCAGCGCGGAGGTGAGCCGGGTCAATCGTGAATCAATCGCGGACACAATCGAACGATTGTGCCTGATTCGGCGCGTTTTGCAGCAACCCCGAACCTGCGGAGGGGTAAAATTTCACAAGGAAATTGGTTAACGGCGGCGGACGAGCGCTCGCTGCTGCTATCCCGGCACTTGCGTCAACCCGCAGCGTAAACTTGGGCACGGACCGTTCTCCCCACAACAGACTGGATTTGGCCTGTTTAGCAGACGTGTACGGAATAGCCAGTAAGTAGAATGCGCGCCCGCGACTAGCGGAGCGCGCCCCGACCGGTGCGGCTACCCGCACCGGCGAAATCAAAAGAAGCGCGCAACGCGCGCGGGCGTTCTCCTCCCCTTGATGGGGGAGGACAAAAGGAGGGGTGGGGCAGCGCACCGAAACGGTCACGCTTGCTATTGTTCCGCCAACAATGCTTCAGCTTCGCGCCAGTGACGCAGGATGCGTTCGGCGCCCGCATCCAGCAGGTGTTCGCCCGCGGGGTTCAACATGTGGGAACCGCCGGTGAAACCCCAGACCCGCATGCCTGCCCTCTTTGCCGCCACGACACCATGCGCGCTGTCCTCGAACACAAGACATGCCGCAGGCACGGCGCCGATATTGGAAGCTGCATGCAGGAAAAGATCCGGTTCCGGTTTGCCGCGCGGCACATGCTCGCCGGAATAGATATGCGGCGCAAAATGGTCCCACAGCAGCGTGCGCCGCAGTTTTCGTTCCAGCGAATCGACGCTGCTTGAGCTTGCCACTGCCTTGGCGCAAGCCAGCGTCATGACAAAGTCACGTGCGCCGGAAATTTCCACGAGGCGATCACTGTCGATAGCCGCACGGTAACGCTGCTGGCACTTGGTGCGGAAGTCCGGCGGCAGCGGGCGGTTGTGGATACGGGCAAACTCGCGTTCGAGCGCATCATAAAATTCCGGGCCGGTAAGTCCAAGATAGCGCTCCATATGGGTTTGCGCATCGGTGGCGATGCCCAACTCGGTCATCGCGGCAAGCTCAACTTCGAGCGCCAGTGCTTCGCTGTCGACCAGCACGCCGTCGCAATCGAAAATGATGGCGCGGACCGCGGGGTTGTTCTCGCTCACCAGCGGCGGCTTTCACGTTTGCGGCGCGCGATTTCCGAAGGCCCGAGCGCTTCGTCGAGATAGATCATTCCATCGCGCTCGGTGATCGCAAGCCGGTCGAGTGCACTGCCGAGACACGGCCCTCGCGTGCAGAGCCCGGTTGCCGGTTCGAACAGCGCGCCATGGCCTGAGCAAACCAGATGCCGCCGATCTTCGGTCAGAAAATGGTTGGGAAATGTCTCCAGGGGAATGAACTGGTGCGGACAGCAATTGATATAGGCATGCGGTTTGCCGCCGGTTTTGACAATCACGATATCGAGCTCGTCCGCGCCTTCACCGAGAACGACATTGGCTGTGCCTGGATCCGCAAGATCATCCGCGCGGCAAAGGAAGATCACTTACTCAATGCCTCCCGCCCGGCAAAGAATCTGCCATTCCCTGTCGGTCACCGGCTGAACCGACAGGCGCGAATTCTTGACCAGCACCATTTCCGCAAGCTGCGGATTGGTCCGGATTTCCGCCAGCGTGACAGGATTTGGAAAGCCCTTGACCGCTTTCACATCGACCAGACCGAAGCGGCCCGACTCATCCGTGGGATCGGGTTTGTATTCGGCGATGACTTCGACGATGCCGACGATCCGGCGCTCTTCGCCCGAATGATAGAAGAAGCCGCGGTCGCCGCGCTTCATCGCTTTCATATTGTTCGCGGCCTGATAATTGCGCACGCCGCTCCACGGCTCGCCCTTTGCACCGCGTTTCTTCTGGTCGTCCCACGACCAGGTTTCGGGTTCGGTTTTGAACAACCAGTAAGCCACGCCGCTACTCCGACTTCAGCGGGCGGGAAAGCAACATCCGCGCTGCTTCCCGGACATCCAGTTTCTGCTGAAGCACATCGGCCGCGGCTTCGGCAATCGGCAGTTCGACACCGTGTCTTTCCGCCCGCGCCACCAGAGCCGGCGCCGTATAAGCGCCCTCGGCCAGAGGATGCCCCGTCCCCACAACCTCGGAGATCTTGGCGCCGCGGCCAAGTGCCAGGCCGAGCGAATAATTGCGCGATGTCGTGCTGGTCGCGGTCAGCACGAGGTCGCCGAGTCCGGAAAGACCCATCAGCGTTTCCGCCCGTGCGCCAAGCGCCATGCCGAGACGCATAAGTTCGGCAAAGCTGCGCGCAATCAAGGCCGCCCGGGCACTTTCACCAAAGCCGACGCCTTCAACCATGCCGCAGGCAATGGCGTAGACATTTTTGGCAGCCCCGCCGAGCGCAACGCCGATGATGTCGTCGCTGTCATAGGGGCGAAAGCCGGGACGGCTGAGGGACGCCTGCAGGCGCTTCGCGACCTCAGCCTCGCCGGCGACGGTAACCGCAGTGGGCAAACCCCGGGCGACATCGCGCGCAAAGGACGGTCCGGACAATATTGCAGCGCTGCAGCCCGGCACGACCTCGGCGAGGATTTCCACCAAAAGCTTCCCGGTGCCGGTCTCAATCCCTTTGGCGCAGAGAACGACCGGCGTCCCGTTCCGGATCGCCCCCCCGATAGCGGTCCCAATTTCACGCACATGTTGGGCGGGCGCGACCAGCAATATGGCATCGGCTTCCGCGACGCGCCGGAGATCGCCCGTCGCCTCGATCTTTTCAGGAAGGACGACGTCGGCGAGGAAGCGACGATTCTGGTGCGAGTTGCCGATATCGGCCACCACCTCGGGCTCCCGCGCCCACAGCAGCACGTTTTTGCTGTTGGCCGAGGCGACCAGCGCCAATGCCGTGCCCCAGGCTCCGGCCCCGACCACGGCAATTGTGTTGTAGGGTTCCACCGGGTGCGGCATGGCGAAGGGAACAGTGTCGGCGGGTTGCGGATTAATGGTCCGGCAGCCTATCGCCGGAAGGGCGGCGCTGAAATAGCCGCTCTCTTCATTCCGCCATAAAGTTTCCGTAGCAAAAGAGGAATGGGTGTTCCGATGGTCATACGCAACTTTCTCGCCGCCGCAGTGCTCGCCGGTAGCGCCCTGACTGCCTCGGCCGTCGTCGCGGCGCCGCCCACCGCGCCGGCACCACTCCATTTCTCAGCCGCCGATACGGCCGATTTGCAGCGGGTTTCCACCTATCTCAACAGCCTGCAAAGCGTGGAAGGAAACTTCGTCCAGCTGGCGGCCGACGGGCGCAGCGCGCACGGCACCTTTTATCTCAAGAAGCCCGGCCGGGTTCGCTTCGAATATGACAAGCCCAGTCCGATGCTGATCGTTGCCGACGGAACGACGGTTGCAATCCAGAACAACGACTTGCACACGACAAACCGCTATCCGATCGGTAGTACGCCGCTGCGGCTTCTCCTCAACACGGTCGATCTCGCCAACGATCCGCACGTGGTATCGGTGCAACGTCAGCCTGGCGTTCTGCAGGTGACCGCGGAGGAAAAGAACGGACCCGCATCCGGCCGTGTCACAATGAATTTTTCCGATACCGGCAATACGCTGGAGCTCAGCTACTGGGACGTTGTCGATGCCAAAGGGCAGCACACCACCGTTTCGGTCAGCGGATTGCATAGCGTCGGCGATTTGGCGCCGCAGCTATTTGCAATTCAGGATCAAAGCCCCTTCAAGCGCAACGAACGCTGATCACATCTTTTATTGGCATATTGCAGGGGTAAAGTGTTGCCATGCGCAATGCTGATCCCGTGGTGGGAATCGTCTGCGATCGCAAGAAGGTCGGCGATCACGCATTCCATATGGTCGGTGAAAAATATATCGACGCCGTCCGGGATGGCTCGCGCGCAGTACCACTGCTGATTCCGGTGCTGGTGCCGCCGCTTCCGGCCGAAGCCATTCTCGCCCTTGTCGATGGATTGCTGTTCACCGGTTCGACCTCGAATGTTTCACCGCCGTGGTATTCCGGTCCTGCCGCGCGCCGGCACACTTTGCTGGACGAAGCACGCGACGCGACCGCGATTCCGTTACTGCGGGCGGCCGAAGCCCAAGGAGTGCCGATCCTCTGCATCTGCCGCGGGTTTCAGGAGCTCAATGTCGCCTTTGGCGGCACGCTGCACCAGCATCTGCATGAAGTGCAGGGCTTCTCGGATCACCGTGCCGGAGAAGGCAAATCGGCTTTGGAAGAACAATATGGTCCAGCCCATGACGTGCGGATCGCGCCCGGCGGCATGTTCGAGCAACTGTTGCCGGATTACGGGCCGAACGGCCGTTTCCAGGTGAATTCCCTGCATGGCCAGGGCATTGACCGGCTGGCAGCGCGGTTGCGGGTCGAGGCGGAAGCACCCGATGGCACCATCGAAGCCGTCAGCATGGATGATGCCCGAGGATTTCTGTTAGGAGTGCAGTGGCACCCGGAATGGCGCCACGCCGACAACCCGGTCAGCCGTGCGATTTTCTCCGCATTTGGTGATGCGATTCGCCAAGCCAAAGCGGAACGATAGACCGTCGCTTCAGTTCTCATTTTTCTCACCTTCCCGAGCCAAGGACGTCCGTTCATGCCCAGTGCGAAGAAACCGGCGAAGAAACCGGCGGCGAAGCCGCTTTTGCGGAACGATCGCCAGACCAAACGCTGGCAAGCGCTCGATGCGGCGCACCACATCCATCCCTTTACCCAGTCGAATTTGCTGGCGGCGGAAGGCGTGCGGGTGATCACCCGTGCCAAGGGTGTGTATCTGTGGGATTCGAACGGCGTTCGAATGATTGACGGCATGTCTGGACTGTGGTGCGTCCAGATCGGCTACGGCAATCGCGAGGTGGCGCAGGCCGGTTATGATGCCCTGAAGCAACTGCCCTATTACAACCACTTCTTCAAGACCACCAATCCCTGGACGATCGAACTCGCCGCCAGGCTGACCGCCCTCTTACCCGATGGGCATACCCGCCTTCTGTTTGCCGATTCCGGGTCAGAGGCCAATGACTCGGCGCTGAAGCTGATCCGCTATTACTGGAATCTCAAAGGGCGCCCGGAGAAGAAAATCCACCTGTCGCGGGCGCTGTCCTATCACGGTGTCACCATGGCTGCGGCGTCCTTGTCGGGATTGACGCCCCTGCATCCGCAATTCGATCTGCCATTCCCCGGCTTCGAAAAAGTGCCTGCGCCCTATTGGTATGGTGCAAAAGGCGCGGGCTATGGCGACATTGACCCGGAGGAATTCGGCGCCCTGGTAGCCGAGGAAATGGAGAAAAGGATCCTTGAGATCGGCCCGGAACGAATCGCCTCATTTTCCGCCGAGCCGGTTCAGGGCGCGGGCGGATTGATCGTTCCGCCGGCCAATTATTGGCCGCAAGTCATGCGGATTTGCCGCAAATACGACATCCTGTTTCACGCCGATGAGGTGATCACCGGCTTTGGCCGCACAGGCGAATGGTTCGGCTGTTTCACCTACAATCTGCAGCCGGACATCATCACCATGGCCAAAGGACTGTCGTCCGGCTACCAGCCGATCTCGGCCATCTCACTTGGTCCCCGGATGGGCGACGCGATTGCCGCGGCGGGCGAGGAGCTGGTGCATGGCTATACCTATTCCGGCCATCCGGTCGCCTGTGCTGTCGCGCTTAAGAACGTCGAAATCCTCAAGCGCGACGGAATTGTCACTAGGGTGAAGCGAAAAATCGGGCCTTATTTCCAGCGCCGCGTCCGGGAGGTGTTTGCCGATCATCCACTGGTGGGGGAAGTCCGCGGCGTCGGCATGCTCGCCGCCATGGAACTTGTGGAGAGTAAGGAGGCACGGCGGTCCTTCCCGCGCACCCGCAATGTCGGCACGATTTGCCGTGATCACTGTTTCGAGAACGGGCTGGTGATGCGTGCGATTCGCGACACCATGGTGCTCGCACCGGCCCTGATCATCACCGAGACCGAGATCGAGCAACTCCTGCGGAAGGCGAAACTGTGTATCGACCTTACGGCCAAGGATTTGGGGGTGCTGTGAAATCTGCCCCGGGCGGCAGTTCGCGGAGATCGGTGTCAAATCGGCGTGATAAAAAGGCAACTGTCCAGAGCTAATAGATATTTAATCGTCCAAACCGTTACGAAAGTTGAAAAGTGTGGCTTTTGTGCATATACTATCTGCGGTGGGACGAAATACCGTCCGTCTGCATGCCCCCCCGCTCGCAGATTGGATTGCGTCCCCAAGGGTAGCCGGTTATCCCCTCCCGGCACCCAGCGCGAACAGCGCATTTGGCGACCGATCATCCCCCTGATCGGTCGCCTTTTTTATTCCGGTTTGGTGACCCGCCTCAAGGTCAGATTGATCCGGCCCCCGCCGTGGATAAGTGCGCTGGTACCCGCATAGACCCGGTCGATCCCATGGAACATCAGCCGCGCCGGTCCGCCGAACACCAGAACGTCGCCGGATTCCAGGTCTATGCTCCGTGTCGATGCGCGAGCACGGGCGGGCCCGAACCGGAACAGGGCACGATCCCCGAGCGAAACCGATAACACCGGGGCATCCAGCGCTTTCTCGTCCTGGTCGCGATGAAGTCCCATGCGGGCGCCGCACCGGTACAGATTTACCAGGCATGCTTCGGGTGGCGCCGGATAAGCCGTAGTGTGTTCCCAGATCGCGAGCAGCGAAGCGGGTATTGGCGGCCATGGCGCGCCGGTCCCGGGGTGTCGCGCCTCATAGCGGTATCCCTTGGCCGCATCGCTGTACCAGCCGAGGCTGCCGAAATTGCTCATTTCTACCGAGAGGAGCTGCCCGCTGCGGGGCATTCCGGCGCGATAAAGTGGTGCCGCTTTGGCGAGCTGGAAAATCTCGTCCACCACGCGCTGCTGCTGGTCGTCGTCGAGATAACGGGGCCAATGCGTGACGCCCGGCCCGAGTTCGACCGCTTTTCTCACTCTGCCGCCTGAAGCGCACCAAAACTACCGGCCAAACCACGCTTTTCCAGCCAGCCGGCGAAGTCCTCCGGGGTATAGCGGGACTGGGCCCAGACCCTTAGGGGTAAGCCGCCGGCCTGCTCGACCGCGTAGGCCGGAAAATGGCGCAGCCAACGTTGGTAGCGCTTGGGCCGGTGCAGATAGGGCCAAAGCGCAAACTGCTGTTCCGCGGCCGCGAGCGCCCCCGGTCCGCCGCGCATCAATAAGAACATCGCAGCGGCGAGACTCGTCCGGTCCTGCCCGCCACTGCATTTGACGAGGAGCGGGCATTGGGCTGCGGCAAAGGCCTCCAACAAGGCCGACATACTGGACCGCGAGGGCAGATTGCGCGACGACAGCTTCACATCGAAATGGGCGATACCAAGTCTGTCCGCGGTGCGCTTTTCGGTCCGCCACCACCTCGACCCGGCGTTCTCTCCCCGCAAATTGATCAGGCTTTTGAAGCCATGCGGGCGCAGGAAAGCACCATAAAACCCGAGATAAGGTTGTGCCGACCGGGCGAGATCCGGCGTGACCCAGTGCAGATGATACAATCGGTCGAGAATGCCCGGCATATGTCGGGGATAAGAGGAACCTGCAAGTGAGGCAAGTGTCGTGGTTTCGAAGTTCGCACGGTTTGATATAGAGCGCGTTTTGCGAACTTCGAAACCAAAACGACACTTAGATCAATATATTGCTAGCGTCCTTTCGTTTCTGAAATTCGCTCGGATGCCGATATAGAGCTCAGGCGAATTTCAGAAACAGGACGCTAGTGCCGGTTGACTGCACCCGATCCGCGTCTATATTGCGCGGCTCCCGGCCAAACTGC
Source organism: uncultured Bordetella sp. (assembly GCA_964446945.1). Taxonomy (GTDB): domain Bacteria; phylum Pseudomonadota; class Alphaproteobacteria; order Micropepsales; family Micropepsaceae; genus CAIYRG01. The sequence continues at coordinate 210,095 of CAYUQO010000002.1, read as the reverse complement.
GGTTTCGGCCGTGCTCAATTTTGGCTGCAAGGAATATTCCCATGTACGCGGTGATCCGCACCGGCGGCAAGCAATATCGGGTCGCACCGGGCGATGTGCTCGACATCGACAAACTGCCCGGCGATGCCGGCGCAACCATCACTTTCTCCGAAGTGCTGGCGACAGAGGGCAAACTTGGAGCGCCTCTGATCGACGGCGCTACGGTTGCGGCAGAAATCGTGGCCCAGCACCGGGCCGACAAGGTCGTCGCCTTCAAGAAGAAGCGGCGCAAGAACACTCACCGCAAGCGCGGGCATCGGCAACAGCTGACCCGGGTCAAAATCAACTCGATTTCGGCGGGCTGAGAGAACACAGGTAAGAGACCATGGCTCACAAGAAAGCAGGCGGCTCCTCGCGCAACGGCCGCGATTCCAATAGCCAGCGCCTTGGCATCAAACGCTACGGCGGCGAGGTCGTGCTGGCCGGCAATATCCTGGTGCGGCAGCGCGGCACGAAAGTTCATGCCGGCGTCAATGTCGCCATGGGCAAGGATCACACATTGTTCGCCAAGGTCGGCGGCAAAGTCGAATACCGGCAGGGATTGAAGCGCCGCACCTATGTGTCGGTGCACCCGGTGCCGGAAGCGGCAGAATAGGCGGCCGGAATCGCGGTCGCCCCAACCGGCGGCCCATCGAAAAGAAAAAGGGAGATGGTCCGCCATCTCCCTTTTTCTTTGTGCCGCAGGAATGAAGATGGACAGTATTTTGGAAACTGCGCGATTGCTGCTTCGTCCACCCGAAGAAAGCGACGTTGCATTATTCGCGCCGCTGATCGGCAATTTTGCGGTGGCAAAAAATCTCAGCGTCGTCCCGCACCCGTATGCCGAATCGGACGGATTTGAATGGGTCGCGAAAATGCGCGCCAAACGCGCAGATGGAACCGATTACGCGTTCGCGCTGATTCGCAAAGACGATGCCGCATTCATCGGAGTATGTTCTGTTCATCCGTCACGTCACTTCGAGTTCGGCTACTGGATTGGTGAGCCTTATTGGGGCAACGGCTATGCCACCGAAGCGGCGCGGAAGATGGCGCAATTTGCCTTCGAACAGCTCGGGGCGGCAGAGTTGGTAGGCCGCTACATATTCGACAATCCGGCGTCTGGACGTGTGCTGACAAAATTGGGTTTTGTCCACACTCACGATGCGCCCGGCAAATGCCTCGCCCGCGGAGGCGATGTGCTGTCTCACGTCATGGCGCTGTCGCGTGAGCGCTTCAACAGTACTAATGTGACACCATGAAATTTCTCGATACAGCCAAGGTCTATATTCGTTCAGGCGCCGGCGGCGACGGATGCGTGTCTTTCCGCCGCGAAAAATTCATTGAGTTCGGCGGTCCGAATGGCGGTGACGGAGGACGCGGCGGCGATGTCTGGGCGGAAGCGGCGGAGAATCTCAACACGCTGATCGACTACCGCTTTCAGCAGCACATTGCGGCACGCAAGGGCGGCAACGGCATGGGCAAGGAAATGGCCGGAGCCAAAGGCGCCGACGCCATCCTGAAAGTGCCGGTCGGCACGCAAATCTACGAAGAAGATGATGAGACCCTGATCGCCGACCTGGATCACGCGGGCGCGCGGGTGCTGCTCGCCAAAGGCGGCAATGGCGGCTTCGGCAATGCGCATTTCAAAAGCTCGACCAACCAGGCGCCGCGCCGCGCGAATCCCGGGCAGCCCGCCGAAGAGAAGACGATCTGGCTGCGCCTGAAATTGATCGCCGATGTCGGTCTGATAGGCCTGCCCAACGCGGGCAAATCGACGTTCCTCGCGCGCATTTCGGCCGCGCGGCCGAAAATCGCCGATTATCCATTCACCACGCTCAATCCGCAGCTTGGCATGGTGCGGATCGGCGGCGCCGATTTCGTCGTCGCCGATCTGCCGGGCCTCATTGAAGGCGCGCATGAGGGTGCCGGTTTGGGCACGAAATTTCTCGGCCACGCCGAACGCACCCGCGTCATTGTCCATCTCATCGATGGCACGCAGACGGAAATCGTCCGCAGCTACAGGACCATTCGCAAGGAACTGGAAAGCTATGGACAGGGGCTGGCGGAAAAGCCTGAGATCATTGTTCTGAACAAGATCGATGCAATTCCGGGCGATGCACTGAAGCGTAAACTCGCTTCGCTGAAGCGCGCCTCCAATGGCACGATATTTGCGATGTCGGGCGTGACCGGCGAAGGTGTCAATGAAGTGCTGTATGCCATCGCCGGACGTTTGCGCGATCCGGCGCGAGAGCCGTCAGGCGAACCGGCGCCTGGATGGGCGCCATGAGCGATTATCTCTCATCCGCCCGGCGGATTGTCGTCAAGGTTGGGTCGAGCCTGATTGTCGATTCGGCGGCGGCGCAGGTGAAGCGCGAATGGCTTGCAAGCCTCGCCGCCGATATCGCCGAATTCAAACATGCGAAGAAAGACGTGGTGATCGTCTCCTCCGGTGCGATTGCGCTGGGCCGGCGGGCGCTGGGTTTGCGCAACGGTCCGCTGCGGCTGGAAGAAAGCCAGGCGGCGGCTGCGGCAGGACAGGTCCGGCTGGCGCAGAGCTATGTCGACGCGTTCCAGGCGCACAGGATCGCGGTGGCGCAGATTCTGCTCACGCTCGAAGATACCGAGGCGCGCCGGCGGTATCTGAACGCGCGCGATACGGTCACGCGGCTTTTGTCGCTCGGTGCGCTGCCGGTGATCAACGAGAATGACACGATCGCGACCGCCGAAATCCGCTATGGCGACAATGACCGGCTGGGCGCCCGGGTGGCGTCCATGTTGCAGGCCGATCTTCTGATCCTGCTGTCGGATATAGATGGTCTGTACACGGCGAATCCGCAGCGCGACGCCAATGCGCGGCATATTCCCGAAGTGCGCGCCATCACGCCGGAAATCGAGCGCATGGCCGAAGGGCCAATTTCCGGAACCAGCAAGGGCGGTATGGAATCCAAGCTCGTTGCCGCCAAAATCGCCACCGGGTCCGGCGCAGCCGTCATCATTGCCAATGGCCATATGATGCATCCTCTCCGGTCGGCTGCTGCCGGAAAGAAGACTGTATTCCTTCCCCATATGAGCCCCGCACAGGCTAAAAAGCGCTGGATTGCGGGCAGCCTTTCGGCGCTCGGAACGCTTGTGATCGACGCCGGCGCCGAGCATGCGCTGCGGTCCGGAAAAAGTCTGTTGCCCGCAGGCGTGAGATCGGTGGCCGGCCGGTTCGAGCGCGGCGACGCTGTCGTGGTCAAAAGCGAGGATGGTCGTGAGATTGCGCGCGGCCTCGTGGCCTATGGCGATGAAGATGCCAAGCGCCTTGCCGGACGCCGCACCGCCGAAATCGAATCCCTGCTCGGCTATCGCGGGCGCGATGAACTGATCCACCGCGACGAACTTGCACTGACCGCGCGCGAAGACGAGCAGGTGGAAATTGCAGCCGGAGAACGGGTGCCATGAATGTCATCGCCGACCGGGAGTTGAGTGGACAGGCGCTGGCCGCGGCCATGATGGAAATGGGCAGGAAAGCGAAGACTGCCGCTCGCGCATTGCGCGAAGCCACCACCGCACAGAAGAACGCCGCACTGAAAGCTGCGGCGGAAGCCATTCGCCGCCGGCAGGATCAAATCATTACAGCGAACGAACGGGATGTTGCCGCCGCGCAAGGGCTTTCGACGGCGGCGATCGACCGTCTCAAGCTCGACGCGAAGCGCATCGAAGGGATCGCCCAGGCACTCGAAGCGGTTTGTGCATTGCCCGATCCGGTCGGGCGCGAACTCGCGCGCTGGCAACGGCCCAATGGACTCGACATCGCGCGCGTCGCCACGCCGATTGGCGTCATCGGGATCATTTTTGAAAGCCGGCCCAATGTCACCGCGGATGCCGGCGCGCTGTGCCTGAAAGCCGGCAATGTCGCGATTCTGCGCGGCGGTTCGGAGTCGTTCCATTCCTCGCGGGCGATTCACGCCGCGCTGGCAGAGGGTCTGACCGCCGCGGGTCTGCCTGAATCCGCCATTCAGTTGGTCCCGGTGACGGATCGCGCCGCCGTGGGAATGATGCTCGCAGGGTTGGAGGGCACGATCGATCTGATCGTGCCGCGCGGCGGCAAAAGCCTGGTCGCGCGCGTGCAAACCGAAGCGCGTGTTCCGGTGCTCGCGCATCTCGAAGGAATTTGTCACACCTATGTCCATGAAAAAGCCGATCCGGAGATGGCGCGCGCGATTGTGCTGAACGCGAAAATGCGCCGGACCGGAATCTGCGGCGCGACCGAAACTCTCCTGATCGACCGTTCGATCATCGCAACACAGTTGGTTCCCATTCTCGACGCGCTGGTGTCCGCCGGCTGCGAGATCCGCGGCGATGACGCCGTGCGCGACGTATATCCCGTGGCCAAGGCGGCAACTGAAGAAGATTGGCGTACGGAATATCTCGATGCCATCATTGCGGTGCGCGCGGTCGACGGCGTCGAGCAGGCGATCCGGCATATCGAGACCTATGGCTCGCAGCACACGGATTCGATCATCACCGAGGACCGTGCTGCTGCCGAACGCTTCATGGCCGGGCTCGATTCGGCGATCGTCATGCACAATGCCTCAACGCAATTTGCCGATGGCGGGGAATTCGGAATGGGCGCGGAAATCGGCATCGGCACCGGCAAGCTCCACGCGCGCGGGCCGGTGGGCGTGGAACAGCTCACCACATTCAAATATGTCGTCCGCGGCTCGGGCCAAACCCGCCCGTGAGTCCAACCAATTGGGTGCGTCCGCCCCATCCGCTTATCGCAGGTCAGCGCATTGGGCTGCTGGGCGGATCATTCAATCCCCCGCATGACGGGCATCTCTATGCCAGCGAACTCGCGCTGCGGCAGCTCAATCTCGATTTCATCTGGTGGCTGGTCAGCCCGCAGAATCCGCTGAAACCCAGCCGCGGCATGGCCAGTTTTTCGACCCGGTTTCGTGCCGCCACACGGTTCGCCCATCATCCGCGGATTGTCGTCAGCGACATCGAGGCGCAGTTCGGCACACAGTTCACCGCCGAGACGCTGTCGCTGTTGCGGCGCCGTTTTCCCCGGATTCAGTTTGTCTGGCTGATGGGCAGCGACAATCTTATTCAGCTTCCTCGCTGGCGCCGCTGGGAGTCGATTTTTGCCGCGATGCCGCTGGCGGTGATCGCCCGTCCCGGCACCGCGACTGCGGCACGGGTGTGTCTCGCGGCGCGCCGCTTTGGCTTTGCCTTGCGTCGGCCTTCGGCCGAATTTGCCTGCTCAAGGCCACCCGCCTGGACCATTCTGGACGGCCGGCGCAACCCTGCCAGTGCCACGGCGATCCGCGCCTCGAACAGCCAGAGCCATCCTTGACGGGGCATATTCCACCGTTCGCGGCTGGCGAATCTATGGTAATATCTGCTTCGCAACCTATATCGGGTAAGCAAGGACCGCCTCTGCTGCGCGCACGCTTGGGACAGATATCGACGACCGTCTCCAGCGCAAGCCGGGTGCGGACGTTTCTCGAAGGAGCCTGACCCTGACTGCAACAACCGCTGCTGTCCCTACCGGTAACATCGCGCATTTCGAGCCACCACTTCTCTCCCGCATCCGGTCTTCTCTGGAAGACGACAAAGCCGAGGATCTCGTCACCATCGATCTGACGGGCCGTTCCGCAGTGACGGACGCGCTCGTTGTGGCGACCGGCCGTTCGGCCCGTCACGTGACGGCGGTGGCGGAAAATCTGGCGCGCCGCCTCAAGGAATGGGGCTATGGCACGTCGCGTGTCGAAGGCCTGCCGCAAGGCGATTGGGTGCTGATCGACGCCGGCGACGTGGTGGTGCATGTCTTCCGCGCCGAAGTACGTGCCTATTACGATCTCGAGGGCATGTGGTCGGTGGAGGACACCGCCAAACACCCGCGCTCATCCGAGCTCGCTTTGCACTCCTGATTCCATGCGCGTGACGCTCGCCGCCATCGGGCGCGCACGCGACGAACCCGAAGCGGCACTGTTTGAGCGCTACTGGGACCGTGCAGTGGCCCTTGGCCCGAAGCTCGGGTTCAGCCGATTTTCCACAGCTTTCATCGAGACGTCACGCAAGCCATCTGCGGCTGAACGCATGCGCGAAGAAGCAGGCTTGCTTCAACGACGTTTGCCGCACCCTGCGCATGTCGTGATGCTCGACTCGCGCGGCAAGTCGCTGACCAGCGATGCCTTTGCCGGCCAGCTTGCGCGCGTCCGGGATACCGGCATAGCCGATATCGCATTTGTGATCGGCGGGCCCGACGGTTTGTTGCCGGATTTCACTGACTCGGCGCAAGCGCGGATCGCGTTCGGGCCGCAGACCTGGCCACATCTTCTGGTGCGAACCATGCTTGCAGAGCAGATTTTCCGCGCACTCAGCATCCTCGCCGGGCATCCATACCACCGCGCGTAACAGATTTGCGAGCGCGCGGAGCTGCCAGGCGCGCTTGTGCAAGAAGACGCGTTTCCATTTGCCGGAGAGAGATGGCGCCGCTATAACCGCGCCGCTCACAAGTTGTGCAACGCGATTCGAGTCGCAGGGAGCATCAATGGCAGCCGAACTTCCGCGCGGATACCGCCCCAACGAAGAAGAGCCGTTCATGAACGACCGGCAGCGGGAGTATTTCAGGCGCAAGCTGATGGCTTGGAAAGAAGATATCCTGCGCGAGAGCCGCGGCACGATCCAGAATCTGCAATCCGAGCCGACTCCAAACTCCGATCTCGCCGATCGTGCCACAACCGAAGCCGAGCGGCAGCTCGAGCTCCGCACGCGCGACCGTCAGCGCAAACTGATCTCAAAAATCGACTCCGCCTTGCGCCGGCTCGAAGACGGCTCGTACGGCTTCTGCGAGGAGACCGGTGAACCGATCTCACTCAAGCGGCTGGATGCGCGCCCGATCGCGACCCTTTCCGTCGAAGCGCAGGAGCGCCACGAACGGCGTGAACGCGTTTATCGAGACGACTGATTTTCCACGTTATTGAAGCGATTTGTACGGCTGCTTGCGCCCGCGCCGGTGCCCGCCTATTTTGCGTCGCCACGGATTTGCCGCCTTAGCTCAGCCGGTAGAGCACATCATTCGTAATGATGGGGTCGCGTGTTCGAGTCACGCAGGCGGCACCAGCGACACCCGCACACACTGTGCGACGTGACGCATTGATCCGTCCGGAGCGCAAGCGTATCCATCCGACGTGACGAACTGACCATCATTTGTGGTGGGCGGGAGGGCAAGACGTCACTGGAAAATTTATCTGAACGGGCAGCCGCCGGCGCAACGCAATGCGTCGACAAGCCACCGCTGCATGTACTGCTGTGCTCGCCTCGCGGCTTTTGCGCCGGAGTTGTCCGGGCCATCGACAGCGTCAAGCGCGCAATCGACATGTTCGGCCCCCCCGTCTATGTGCGGCACGAGATCGTCCATAATCCGTATGTGGTCGAGAGCCTGAAGGCGGAAGGCGCGATCTTTGTCGAAAGTCTCGACCAGATTCCGGCCGGTAAGGCGCCTGTGGTCTTTTCAGCGCATGGCGTGCCCAAGTCGGTGCCAGAGGAAGCGAAGCGCCGCGGCCTGGTTGCGCTTGACGCGGCTTGTCCTCTGGTCACGAAAGTGCACCGCGAGGTCACGTTGCACTGCCGGCGCGGCCGGCATGTTCTGCTGATCGGCCATCGTGGGCATCCGGAAGTGCTGGGCATTCTGGGTCAGCTTCCGCCGGGCGCGATTACGCTCATCGAGACCCTGGCGGATGCTGCAGATTTCATTCCGCGGCCGGGCACGCACCTCGCCTATGTGACTCAGACCACGCTTTCGGTCGACGATGCCGCGGCTATCGTGCGCTTTCTCAAGGAGCGCTTCCCGGAAATCATCGGTCCGTCCAGAGATGACATCTGCTACGCCACGACGAACCGGCAGGAGGCCGTTAAACGCGTGGCTCCGCAGGTTGACGCGATGATCGTGGTGGGGGCGCCGAATTCGTCGAATTCGAAGCGGCTGAGGGAAGTCGCGGAGCGACTTGGATGTCCTCACGCGACACTGGTGCAACGCGCCGACCACATCGACTGGTCGGAATTTGGTGCAATTCGCAAGCTGGGCATCACTGCCGGCGCGTCTACGCCGGAAGTTCTGGTTGACGAAATCATGAATGCGTTCGCCGAGCGCTACAAACTGAGCATCGAAATTGTTTCCGCGGCCGACGAGGACATGTTCTTTCCATTGCCGCGTTTGCTCAGGCGCACTGAGACGGTGGAATAGATGGACGATGTTGCAAATCGCCCACCACTTCATGTTCAAACAATCAGGCAACCCCGATCTTCGGCACGGAAGCGCGACACTGTTTCGGGGGCCGATCCCGCGAGAACTCCCGGACAACCGCGGGCCCTATTCCTTTCGATTCCGCTCTACGGCCACATCAGGCCGTTGGTCCTTCAAGCCCGCAGCCTCGCTCGCCGGGGATGGGATGTCCGTCTCGCCAGCCTGGACGAGGCACGCAATTTCGTCGATCCGGCCATTCGCTTCGAGGCTCTCGGGACCGATCCGCGAGGTGTTCCGGGCACCGTTGAAGTATTCGCCCGCGCGACGAAGGACCCGAATTTTCTGAGGGGTTCGCGCGAGATCCTGGAGTGGGTCCATGCGCGATGGGGCACCCTGTACGATGGTGCTCTCGCCTTCGGCCAGCGCTGGCGGCCCGACCTTGTCGTCTCCGATATCGTGACGACTCCGGGTATCGATGTTGCGGACGCCCTCGGCGTGCCCGTTGTATTGAACAATCCCAGCGTCCTTCCGATGGTTTCTGAGGCGATTCTCCCGCCTGCACCGGCTGTGCCGTTGATGCTCTCCGGGCGCCGTCGCAGCGAGCAGTCGCTCGTTGATCGTTTGATGTACCACCCGCTTCGTCTGTCGGCGCTCGCGATGGCAAGGCGCCTGTGGCGACGGACGCTCGATCCGGTTCGAGCCGCACGCGGCCTTCCTCCGGCTGATCCCATCGCGCGGGCTGCCGGCCGGACTGTGCTCGTGAACACGGTGTTTGGGCTGGAATACGAGCGCCCGCTGCCGCCGGACATTCATCTCGTTGGACCGATGCTGGACGATGATGAACCCGGGCTTGGGCCCGAACTCAGCACCTGGCTCTCAGCCGGACTGCCGGTCGTGTTTGTGAATCTGGGTACGCTCTCTGCGCCTGGGCCAGAGTTTGTCACGGCGCTCGCCCGCGGGTTTGAGGACGCCTCCTTTCGGGTTCTCTGGGTCATCCGCAGCGAGGCAGCGGAAGTTGTCCGGCGAACATCGCCGGGTTTGCGCATCGAATCCTGGGTCCCATCGCAAACCGCTGTGCTGCGCCATCCGGCGGTGCGAGTGTTCGTCTCACATTGCGGCGTCAACAGCGTACATGAGGCGGTCACCTGTGGCGTTCCGATCGTCGGTATTCCGCTTTTTGCAGATCAGCTGGATATGGCAATGCGGCTGGCGGATGCCGGCGCTGGGCTGCTACTGTCGAAACATGCGCTGCGGGCGGAAGATGTTCGCGCCGCGGTTCGGAGAGTGGCGGGTGACCCGGCGTTTCGTCGCCCGATACGGGGGTTGCAGGCAGTCTTGTTGGCGGCAGGCGGAGTGGAGCGCGCCGCCGATCTGCTTGAAGATGCTGCTTTCAGTTTTGAAAAAAACGTCCTGACAAATTCACGCGTGCTGGAGAGATTGTGAAAACACAACGAGCCAAAGTCATCTTTGAAGAAGAGGTCGTGACCCCCCAGGGCGCTTTCGCGAATGTGCCCTCCGATTGGCCGGGTCCTGGTCCGATCGATCTCAAAGTGCACGATCTGCCGCATGCATCGTCATCCATTGAGTGGTGGTATTTGCACGGCCACTTCACTTTGGAAGGGGGCCGTGAGGTGTCTCTCTTCAGCGCGTTCTTTCGCAAGAGAATGGATAGAGGCGACGCTGCACAGGATCGAAACCCCTGGCGCCATCACCTTGCATGGGCGATCTCCGAATCGGGAGGCCAGTATCGCTCCTGGACCTTGCTCGATCCTGAAACGCCGGCGGATGGCGTCCACGTCATACGGTCCGGAGGCGGATCTTCGGACAAACGGATGCGTCGCGCCTTGCTGGAAATGGTGGAGCACGGGCGGATTCCGGGACCTGACAGGCTGCTGCGCGCGCCAGGACGTGTTGCGACCGACAGATTGTCGCTCGATCTGGACGGCAATCGCCTCGAGTCGCCGCAACCGGGCGTCTACACATTGCGACTCAAGGAAGCCGAAAGCCACTGCGCCTGTGACCTTCGCTTCACCGCACGCAAGCCACCCCAGCGCCATGGTGTTGATGGTCTCGTTCACGGATTCAGCGTCAAATCCATGTTCTATTACTTTCAGCCGCGCTGCCGGGTGGACGGCACAATCAACCTCGATGGCGTCGAGTATCGGGTGATTGATGGTCAAGGCTGGGTCGACCACGAATTCGGCCGGCACGAGAAAGGGCGCTCCGATGATGAGCTGTCCTTTGGCTGGACCTGGTTCGCCGCGCAGCTCGACGACGGTTCGGAGATCACCTGCTATGAAACCTTCGACCGCGGCCGGCGCGATCGTGTGACCGACCGGAATGCGATTGTCGTATTCGCTGACGGCAGCTGCAAAAGTTTTTCGGACTTCTCCCTTGAGCCCCACGAGCACTGGACGAGCGTCCGCACTTTCGCGACCTATCCTGTCGCCTGGCGATTGCGCCTGCCTTCTCTTGCGCTTGATCTGACGATCAAGGCAGTGTCGCCGCGCCAGGAATTACTGACCCTGCTTTCGTCGCCCGGATTCTGGGAGGGGCGCGTTCACGTCGTTGGAACATCACGTGGGCGAGCCGTAGAGGGAAAAGGATATGTGGAGCTCAGCGGGCTCGGCCATCCGGATTCCATCGATAAATTCTTCAGCGCAGTTGGGGCGGAAACCCGGCGAGCCGTCGATTCCTTCATGCCCGAGGTGCTGGAGCAGAAAGATCTCGTAAGGCTTTACGCTTCCGAACGCGACGCCGAATGGATCCGCGACATCGACACGCGGCGAGCCGCCAATATTCTCACCAACCCGTTGCGCGAAATCGTGATGCGCGGCGGCAAGGCGTGGCGCTCCTACGCGCTCCTGGCCTGTATCGAGGCAGTCGGCGGAGACCCTGATCTATATCGTCACTGGCTGGTTCTGCCGGAGATACTGCATTCCGGATCTCTGATTATCGACGACGTGCAGGACCGCTCGAGTGTAAGACGTGGTGGACCTGCGTGCCACGTCGTGCATGGTGAGGCGAGCGCGATCAATATCGGAGCTGTTTCGCCCTATCTTGCGGTGGTCGTGAGCCACAGCGACGGCCTCTCCGTTGACGTGCGCGCGGAAATTTACGAGCTGTTCCACCGGACAATGCGCGCCGCTTATCTGGGCCAGGCACTGGACGTCACGGGCCTGCGCGAGATGATGCCTGCGGTTGTCGAAAGCGGCGATGCGCTTGCCCTCGAAAAGGCAGTCCGCGCAACGCATCGGCTGAAGTCCGGTGTACCTGCAGCGGGGCTCGCACGTGTGGCCGTTCGGCTTGCCAAAGGAACGCGAGCCCAGGAAGACGTTCTGGCCAATCTCTTTGAGGCGTACGGTCTCGCATTCCAGATTGTCGACGATGTCCTCAATCTCAGAGGCTTCGAGGGAGAGCTCAAAACCCGTGGTGAAGATTTGGCTGAAGGCAAAGTCACGGCGCCGGTAGCGAAGGCGTTCGGACGGCTCAATCGGAAAGGCCGCGCGCTGCTCTGGGACAATCTCGAGATCTGCAGGCGCGACCATCTAGCCGTGGAGCGTGTGATTGCCACACTGGAACAATGTGGAGCGCTCGACGATTGCATGGACGAGGCCTACGAATTGATTGAGCAGGCATGGGCAGCTGCGGCGCCACTGCTGCCGGATTCGCATGCCAAACTGATGCTGCGCGCCTTCGGCTGGTATGTGCTCGAACGCCAATACTGAAATTTGTCGTTGCGCTCTCAACTCGTTCATCTGAGCGACGGCACCGCATTATGGGCCACGAGCGCCGTTGAGGCTGATGTCCTGCATCATGAGCTGGCCAAAGGGGCGGGACTGCGCGCGCGCCATGGCATCCAGCTTCATGACGGCGACTGCGTATTCGATGTCGGCGCCAATATCGGTCTGTACAGTTTGTTGCTCATGCGCGCCCATCGGGGCTTGCACGTATTTGCGTTCGAGCCGGTAACATTCGTCTACGAATTGTTGGAACGGAACCTCGCGCTCTACCAAAACGATGCCCGTGTGACTTTGTTCAACTGTGCGCTGGGGCGGGAAGCTGGTACTGCCGAAGGTCTGATTCCCTCAGGTTTTACCTTCTCGGCATCGCTTCGTACCGCCGATCTTGCCGATGCTGTCCGGCCGGGAACAACGCGGCTCGAGTGGCTGCGTGCAGTGATTCTGGACTTCGAACGGCTCGGAATGCTGTCGCCGCGCCGGGTGCGCGCCCTCAATCAAGCTCTGGAATCGCCGCTGCGCCGGCCGTTGGCTGTCGCCGCGGTTGGCGGCTTGGCGACTTACTTTCACCTGAAGGCCGGCGGAGGGCTGAGGAAGCGCCGCTTCACCTGCCGGATGCGGTCGTTGTCCGAAGTGATTCACGAACACAACGTTGCACGGATCGACATCCTCAAGATCGATGTCGAAGGAAGCGAATGCGACGTGTTGGCGGGTCTGGACAGCGCGTTGTGGCCGCGAGTCCGTCAGGCGGTCGTGGAAGTCCATGACGTGGCTGGACGGGTCGATGATATCGCGCGGCTGTTTCGGGAACATGGCTTCATCAGCGAGGTTGACCAGGAAGACTGGTCCGTACACAAATTGATGGGAATCTATACTGTCTGTGCGCGACGCGACGGATAGCTGGTATTCGCATCGACGGTGGGGGCAACTGCCGCAGCTTGCGCGATGAGGTCCGCTGCGCGAGTGGCGCCTCCGGCCAGCGCGAAACCCTGCTGGAGAGCAGCGATTTTGGATCGGAACCCGTCCGCGCGGCACGCCTCGCGTACCTGCGTGCGCAGTTGTTCTGCCGTGAAGCGATGCTTGTCCAGCCATGAACCGATTCCGGCATCCTGTACGCGTAACGCCATATCTCCCTGGGCGGCGAACAGGGGGATTCCAACAACTGGCGTGCCGGCCCAAACCGATTCCTGCACACTGTTGGTGCCGCAATGGGAAACAAACGCGCGCACATTGGGATGCTCCAGAACCGCAACCTGTGACGAGACCCATTCTTCGACTCGAATGGACGGTTGCAGATTCGGCGGCAGCAGTTTCTGCTCCTCAACCCGCAGCACCCACAGGACACGAAAATCCTCAGTTTCAAATCCCTGCGCCATGCGCTGCAGCAGGTCGGGCCAGGGCCGGGAGACCGTGCCCAGATTCACGTACACGACCGGCGGACCCGAACTCAGCCACGCCGCCAGGTCTGGAGGCAATGGCCGGATTTCTCTCGACAGCATTGGACCGACCATCTGGATTTGTGGCGGCAGCGGCCGGGGGTATTCGAGTCCGAAGACCGAGTTGACCAATATTGGTTTGTCCGAAAGCCAGCGGTGGAATTTCACTTTGGGTAATCCGCGGCTGCGGCGAGCGGCATTGAGTGGCCGGTCAACGACGATGCTCGCGGCGAGTGTTGCGACGGCGCGCTGCAGTGGATACAGCCAACGGTCGACGGTGCCGAGCGATTGCGCGGATTTGCCCGACAACAGCAGTGGAATATCCGCCGCGGGAGGCAGCATCGCCGCCGGCAGCACCGTGAGCAGATCGGGATTGTTGACCACACATGTCAGGCCCAAAGCCTCCGCGGCGCTGATTGCGGCAGTGCTCGACAGGTCTGCAATAACGACGTTGGGGCGGTCCCGCCGCAGCATTTCCAGCAAGCTGTCATATTGGCGGGTCCAGCCCTGCCCGAGTGCTTTCAGGATGACCTGCATGCCGCGCACGAAACTCGGCTCGAAGGTGATCCGGTTGCGCAGTTCGTCGACCGTGCCCTGGCCAATACCGCTCGGACCGAGGCTGCGGAAGGTCACCCCGCCGTGCCGGGCAACGATTGGACGTGCTTCCTCAAAGCTCGCGACGGATACTTTCCAGCCCCGCCGCACGAGTTCCTCTGCCTGAAGCAGCAGCGGATTCAGGTGCCCGAAAAACGGCGCCGACGTGAACAGAGCGTGCGGAATGTTTTCAACGCTACTCAAAAGCACCAGCCCTCACACATGCCCCGAAGCAGCAACAGCCGGGACGTCCAATCGGGTGGGTGCTTCGCCACGTTGCACACGTTGCCACATTTCGGTGTATGCGCTCTCCAGATGGCGCGTAAAACGGCTGATGTCGAACAGCGGGCATGTGTCGCGATTCTCGGCGAGCTTTGCGCGTATTGCGGCGAGCCGCGCCGGTTCGCGCGCGAGCGATAATGCGAGCCCTTCATATTCTTCCAGGGACGACGTCACCAGTTCGGGCAGACCTGCCGCATTCAATATGCTGGCGGCGACGCGTCCGGCAAATGTGCTGCCCATGCAGGTCAACACCGGAAGACCGGTCCAGAGTGAATCGCTCGCGGTCGTGTGCGCATTGTAGGGAAGCGTATCGAGAAAAAGATCTGCGAGGCGATGGCGGGCGAGATGTTCTTCCAGCTTCGCGCGTGGCGCAAACACCAGCCGGTCCGGATCGACGCCGCGCGCGCCGGCCTTGCGTTTGAAGTTCTCGACGGCGGAGGAATTGTCAGCCAGCAGCCACAACACGCTGGCGTCGCTTTCGCGCAACAGGCGCATCCAGATATCGAATATCCGGGGCTGGATTTTGAAGCTGTTGTTGAAGCAGCAATAGACGAATCCGTTTTCCGGTAATCCCATCTGAGCGCGCGCCGGAATGTTCGCCGCAATCTCGCGTGTTCGATCATTCGGTTGATATGAATCTGGGAGCCGCACCACCTTCTCGCTGAAAGCTGACTCATCCGCTGCCGGAATCGTAAACCGGTCGGCGAGGATATAATCCATTAAGTCGGCTCCCATGGTCGCGGGAAAGCCAAGATAATTCACCTGCACCGGCGCAGGGCGGGACGCAAAAATCCCGGGCCGCGCGTGGCTGGTATAGCCCTTGAGATCGATGGCGATATCGATTTCCATTTCACGCATCAACGCTGCAATCTGTCCGTCGCTGCTGCCGCTTCCTTCAATGAAGCGATGAAAACTTTTCTGCAACCGCGCGCGCATTGGACTTGCATCATCGGGGCCCAGCGATATGGCGGTCGTCTCAAACCGGTTCTGGTCGTGATGTTCAAACACGCCGGCCATCAGCACCGCTGTGGCATGCGCGTGGAGATCGGATGACACGTAAGCGATCCGGATCTTGTCATGGCGGTAGCGTTCGCCGCGCCACATTGGCGCTGCGCCCCTGAATCTGTCGCGCGCGACGATCTGAAGAGCGCGCAACTGGTCTGACGAGCTGTCCAGCAGCGCGGTCGCCACCGACGGGGTGACGGCGGGTTTGCCGGTCCGCAAATCGGCATAAAGCTGCCTGCGCAACGCATCCAGATCGCGCCACGAACCGCATTGCAGCTTGCAGAAAATCAGGTGCCCGAGCGCGTAGGGAAAATCCTCCTGTGTGCGCAGAAGCTTCTCGAATGCGTCAATCGCATCGGCCGGACGTTGAAGCTGGACAAGAACGTTCGCGCGATTGGCCATGGCGCGCGGTGCATCGGGCTGCAGTTCAACCGCGCGCGTGAAACTCGCCAGCGCAGGTTCGAGCTGTTTCGCGGCGGCTTGCGCGGTCCCCCGGTTGTTCCACAGTTCCGCCGATTCCGGAGCAAGGCTCAGCGCTTCGGCGATATATCGCTCGGCCGGCTGAAATTCACCGCGCTGGAAATGAACCTGCGCCGCGTGCTGCAAAGCCTGTAATCGGCTGGACGGGTCCGGCATTGCTCTCGCGAGTTTTGCCGGACCCTAGCATGACTTATGTCAGCGTTGCCTATGCTCAAAAACGAACATGGCCCGGGGCGAGCGGGCCATGTTCTCCCTCCCCCCGCTCTTCTATTCAGCGCACGCAACGGCCGGAGGGTGGGTCGATCTGATCGAGATGCGGGATCACTTCGCCCGCGCCGCCCTGGCATGCGACCCAGCGGAAATCGTGTTTGGCATCGGTTTCCTTGAGGCTCTCATCCGCGACCAATGCTCCGAACCCGTTGCCGGCAACACTGCCCGCCACCGCGCCGTCGCTGCATGATGCGAGCTGGTTCGGCCCCATCAGACAATAGGCGAACTGCACGGTGTAACCGCAATGATTGCGGAAGCCCCAATGCGAACCATCACTTTCCACCGACAGACAGGCGGAAGCGCCGTGCTGATTGGACGCAAGCGAATCCGGCGGCGTCGCCGAAGCAAGCACCTGCGGTTTGCTGTCCTCTGTGGAAGGTACGGGATCGATCAGATGGATCGGCGAGTTGCGAACCTCGACCGATGGCGCCTCTGCGGCCGCCGCCGCTTTTTCAGGTACGCTTCCAATCAAGGCAGGAGCAGCACCTGCAGCGACACTTGCCGTTGCCGCGACAGCCGCGGTGGCCGGAGCCACCGGCATCGCCGGTACCGCGATCGCTGTCTCTTTTGGCGGTTGAACCGTACCGGCAATCACCTTGGCGGTCTCCGGATGAGCTGCCGGAGCCGCTACAGGTTTTGCAGCCATCGCTGCGACATGTGTGCCGCAGTTGGACTTCGGTGCGCCGCCGGCAGGATCACCAAGTCCCAGCTTGACGGCAAAAGCGGCCAGGGCGGCTTTGCGCTCCTCAAGCGTGAATGTGTGCCCTTCCGGATACCAGGACATGCAGGACGTCGCGTTGGTGGAGATCGTCTGCAGTGTCAGGCCGCCAGCCGAATTGAGGTCCAGTTTTTCCGTCGAACCATCGGCATACTCGATTTGCATGCCGTCAGCGGTGCGGCGGAAAACTCCCGTGACCTTGGGGATGTCGGAAGCATCCGCAACCGTTCCAAGCTTGTCGTTGATGAAGGAAAAATAGGTGCGCTGAATCGCACCGCTGGCGGAGACGATTTCACGCGCCATTCCACCTTCGGCTGGATTCAGCGCGATCGACGATCCGTCGATGGCAGTCAGTTTGTGACCGACCACCTCGTCAAAGGAAGGACTCGCCGGCGCGGGCGCTTCTGTCTGCGCGGCGCAGATTCCCGTTGTTCCGACCAACAGGAATGCTGCTCCGGCCGCTCTCATGGCGAATGACATTTAGAAGCTCCTCGGATAGGCGGGCGGTGGCGGCAGAAAACGGCCATACGGATCGCGGTAATAGTGGAAGGACCCGTAGAAGCAGTCGAGATAACCGTTGCTCATCCGTGAGCAGGCCGATTGCGCGGCAGGCCGTACGGAATATTCATAGCTGCGCGCTTCGGGCAGCACTGCAGGGCGAGCGGGCTCCGGTGCAGGCGGAGGCGCTGCCGCGAGAACCGGCTCCGGCGCGGGCGGAGGTGCCGCCGCGAGAACCGGTTGCGGCGCCGCCGGCTTTTCAGCCTTCGGCTCCTCCTTGAGCGCGGACGCGAAGGATTCGCCTTTCACGCTGTCGCCGCAGATGGTGTAGCTCGCATCGATGATCATGGGCTGCGCCATCGCGAACGCGGCCAGACTCTTTTTGCGTCCCGCGAGTGCGTCATGGAACAGTGCCTCCGCCTTGCCGCAGAAGCTGCCGTGGTTATCGGAACTGCGCGCCGAATACTGGTTCGCCAGTTTGGTTTTGAA
The DNA here is from genome assembly GCA_964446945.1 of uncultured Bordetella sp. GTDB lineage: Bacteria > Pseudomonadota > Alphaproteobacteria > Micropepsales > Micropepsaceae > CAIYRG01. The sequence continues at coordinate 192,329 of CAYUQO010000002.1, read as the reverse complement.
CGAGTGATAATCCTCGGTTCCGCTGGCCGGCGCGCGGCGCATGAAATACGCCATCAACGCCTCGTCCGAAGCGATCAGCTCCGGCTGATAGGTGGCGACAAAATTGTTGTAGAGCGTCACATCGTCGGTCTCGCAGGCAAGCGCCGCAACCGCCATCTCCTGCTGCACCGATGCCACCTGAAGCGCCGTCAAATCCTGCGCGCCGGCGCATACTGTCTCCGCCCAAGCCTGGCCGGCCATGGCTGACACCGCCAATGCGGTCGCCACAACCATTATCTTCTTCCGTTTCATCGCAGACATACCTCTCCCGTTGACGCGCCCACCAGTGGCGCCCCTTCAGCTGCCGACAGTTCGTTCCTGGACTTTCGCGGACCTCGCCGTGCCCTGCCGCTCAAGGTTCTTGTGTCGATCATCTGTCCGTGATGATGAACCACAACTGAACGGGCCGTTCAGGTTTCAAATTTAATTGAACGATCACAAATAGATAGCTACGGCGTAGCTTGCGTTGGCGCAACTTCGAGCTGCGCGTAAAGCGCGAACCTGGCTGCGCTTTTCCACGTCCAGATTGCAGCCGTCAGGCTGATCGCCGCGGTCAACGAGAGCCAAAGCGCCGGTGAAGCCCGGTTGCCGGTCGCGGCAATCAGAAGCGTGGCAATGGCGGGCGTGAAACTGCCGAACATTCCGTTTGTCAGACTAAGAACAATGGCATAGCCCGAGCTGCGCACTTTCTCGGGCATGGTCTCGGCGATCAGCGGCACAAGCGCGCCGGCATAAGCCGCATACAGGACCGCAAGCCAGATCTCGACCGTGAGCAACCGCCCGAAGCCCGGAGCGGCGACCAGCCAAGACAGAGCGGGGTAGGCGGTTGTGACCACGAGCGCTGCGCTCCCGAGCAGGATCGGCCATCGTCCGAACCGGTCCGAGGCCGCGCCGAAAACCGGCAACAGAACGAAGCTGGTCACCGCGAGCGCAAAGCCGACTTCGAAATTGCCCAGGGCTGCGAGGTGCAGCGCCGAACTGCCGTAAGTCGGCGTGTAGCCGTTCACGAAATAAAACGCGGTGGTGTTGAGCACGGTCATCGCGCAGGCGCCGAGCAGCAGGGGCCAATGGCGGGCCAGTTCGGCAACCACTTCAGTCGTGGATCGCGCATGGACGGAACGTTCGAAGACGGCGGTCTCGGGAAGTGATCGCCTGAGCCAGAACAGGATCGGCACGATCGCGCATCCGGCGAGCAGCGGCACGCGCCAGCCCCAGTCCGCCATCTGTTGTTTGCTGAGGATTGCGGTCAGCAGCACGCCGAGTGCGGTCGCCGCGATCACGCCCAGCGCCTGACTCGCGCCCTGCCAGGAGCAGTAAAAGCCGCGGCTGCCGGGTGTGGCGATTTCCGCGAGATAGACATTCACGCCGCCGGCTTCGACGCCCAACGAAAAGCCCTGCACCAGACGCCCGGCCGTGATGATCAGCGGCGCCAGAAAGCCAATGGTGGCGTAGGAGGGAGTCACGGCGACCGAAACCGTGCCCACCGCCATCAGTGACAGTGTGAGCAGCAAGCCTTTCCGCCGTCCGGCGCGGTCCATGTATGAGCCAAGAATGACCGCGCCAAACGGGCGCGCAATCGACGCGACGCCATAAGTGCCGAGCGCAAGCATCAGCGACGTGACCTGATTGCGGGCGGGGAAATAGGCGCTGGCAATGTAACCCGCGAAATAGACGTAAACGAGATAATCGTACAGTTCGAGGAAGTTCCCGCCCGCCGCGCGGATCACGGTTCCGATCTGTTTGCGGCGGTTATTCATCGCATCACTCCGCAGGCGCTGTGCGCAGGCGTGCCGGCGCTGTGGTCAGGAACGGCAGCAGCCATACAGTGATGAAACTGATCGCCGCGGCGAATGACAGCCACAGCGCGGGCGCGGCGCGATTGCCGCTCATCTCGATCAACCAGGTGCAGATTGCCGGAGTAAAACCGCCGAAAATGGCGGTCGAGGTGACGAATGCCAGCGCAAAACCCGCCGTGCGGATTTGTTCGGGCATGATCTCGGCGAGCAATGGCGTCATCGCGCCGTAATACAGACCGAAATACAGCGAATAAAGGAAGAGCACGGCGATGAGTCTCACAAGATCGGGCGAGTCGACCAGCCACAGCATGGCGGGATAGGCGGTCACAATCGCCGCACCGGTCGCAAGCAACATCAGCGGCCGCGTCCCGAACCGGTCTGACAGCGCGCCGCCGATGGGCAGCCACACCAGATTGGAAATGCCGATCAGCAAAGTCGCGAGGAAGAAGGTCCTCGGCGCCATGTGCAGCGCCGCACGCGCGTAAGTCGGCGTGTAGGCGGTGATCAGATAGAAGCTCACGGTGGTCATCACCGTCAGTGCAATTCCCGTGACCACGAGCTTCCAGTTCGCCGTCAGCAGATCCAGCACTTCGCGCGTCGAGCGCGGATGCTGGCGCTGCCGGAAAGCGTCGGTTTCTTTCAACGAGCTTCTCAGCCACAGGATCAGCGGAATTGCGATCAAGCCGGCGAACAGCGGAATGCGCCAGCCCCAGACCTGCATCTGGCCGGGCGAAACAGCTTCCGTCAGCGCGAAACCGAAGAACGCCGCAACCACGACGGCAACCTGCTGGCTGACGCCCTGCCACGAACAGTAAAAGCCGCGCCGGCCGGGCGTGGCAATTTCGGCGAGATAGATCGCGACGCCGCCGAATTCGGCGCCGGCCGAGAAGCCCTGCACCAGCCGTCCGGCAATGATGATGACCGGCGCCGCCAATCCGATCGCGGCATAGGACGGCGTCACCGCGATGGAGAGCGTACCCGCCGCCATCAAAGACAGCGCCACGATGAGGCCGTTGCGGCGGCCTTTGCGATCCATATAGGAGCCGAGCACGACCGCACCCAGCGGGCGCATCAGGTAACCCGCGCCGAACGTCACCAGCGACAGCATCAGGGATGCAAATGCGCTTTTTGCCGGGAAGAACGCCGCCGCGATATAGCCGGCGTAATAGCCGTAAACGACAAAGTCATAGGCTTCGATGAAATTGCAGCCGGCGACGCGGACGATCGCTCCGATTTTGCCCTGCGTCTTGTCCATCGCGGCGTTTAGCGGTTTTGCGGCACTGCAACCCCGATCATGCAGTCACGCGTGACGATGTCCGCCAGTTGCTCCGCGTCGAGCTTTTCCGTGCCTTTCGGGCGCATGGGCAGCACGAGATAGCGCATATCGGCCGTCGAATCGTGCACCCGCACTTCGACCGAGGCCGGGATTTCCGTTCCGAATTCGCGCAACACCGCACGCGGTTCGCGCACGGTGCGCGAGCGATATTCCCGGCTTTTGTACCAGGATGGCGGCAGGCCAAGCACCGCGCGCGGATAGCAGGAGCACAGTGTACAGACGATCATGTTGTGCACGGTGGGCGTATTTTCGACGACCACGAGTTCGGTCGCGCCCATGTCCAGTCCGAATTCCCTGATCGCTTCCGATCCGTTCTTGAGCAGGCGCTGTTTGTAAGCCGGATCGGTCCAGGCGCGGGCGACGATCTTCGCGCCGGTTGAGGGCGTGATGGAATCGCGGAATTCGATAGTCTTGCGAATTTCCGCCGGTGTGACGATCCCCTTCTCGATCAGCAGCTCCTTAATCGCCAATCCGAGCACCTGGTAATAGGAATGGATTTTCTCATCCTTGGCCGGTGGCGCATGGGGATGCGCATGTCCCGCTTCGTCGTGATGATCCGTATGTTCCTGCATCGCGCTCACCATCAGATTTTTGCCAGCCAATGTTCATAGATATCGATGTCGAGCGTGTCGGCATCGGCGCCGGAATAATCCGGCCACAGATCTTTCTGCCGGAAGCGGACTTCATACAGCGCCTTGGGCGGCATGCCGTCGCGCCCGATCGCGAGGATTTCCGGGTTGGGGAAAGTGCCGAATTTGCGCTGCACCACGCCTTCCTTGCCACGAACATAGACGGGTGTCCGGATATGGCCGGGTGGAAAATCTTCCCGTACGCGCACGCGATCGCCGGGGGCCAAGTCCGTCACGCCGCATCCTCGCCGAGCCGGTCGCGGATTGCCGCAATTTTGGCGTCAACCTCATCCTGCGTGAACACGCCTTTGTCGATCAGCTGCCGCGCCAGAGCCGCGGTCCAGCGCTCGTAATAGGACAGAGTGTTGTAGGCGTCGTTGCCCAGCATCTCGATATAGCGCCGGTTCTCGTCGACCCGCCGCAGGCCTTTCTGCGACAGCAGCGCATTCAGCGCATCGATCTGCTTTTCCCAGAAAGTGGGATCATGCGGCTTGGTATCGACCGGCCCGGCCGGCAGGCCGCCAAGATCATGCGGACCGCGCATACAGCTGTTCCTCAATGTCTCTGCCCGCGACCCTAGCCGATCATTCCGCCGCGAGCCATGAAAAGCTCGCACGTGTTGTTCCGTTCGGATTCTCCTTCCCCCCGCGCGGAGCGTGTGGGGGAAGGTGCCCGCAGCAACGCCGTAGGCGTTGCGTGTGGCGGGCGGAAGGGGGCATTCCGCGATTGCCCCCCGTTCGGTCGCCATTCGCTGCGGCTTATGCCGCAGCTGCGCCCACTTTCCCCCGCGCATCGCGCTGAGGCGCTCGCGGGGGGAAAGGGAAGCTTATCGATTCCAACAAACTCAAACGCGGCCTAATCTGTGACTGAAGAAACGAAGGGGGCCGTGTCATGCCGCATCTCACGACAACACAGATCGTGATCATCGTCATCGTCGCCATTCTGGCGATTATTCCATCGGTGATCATTTTGCGGCGGCTCGGCTTCAGCCCGCTATGGGCGATCATTGCGCCGATATCGCCGCTGAATATCCTTGGGCTATGGGTGATCGCCTTCGTGAAATGGCCGGCCGAGGACCCGCTCAGGTCTTGATTGCGGATTTGTAGGCATCGAGGATTTCGCTGCCGCGGGCGAACCAGACGCGGTCATGCCCGCGGATATAATCCAGCGCCTTCGCCAAATGCGGGGCGCGATGGGGCGCACCGATCAGGAACGGATGCAGGGCAATCGGCAGCACGCGCGCCTGATCTTCGCCTTCGCGGTACAGGGTGTCGAACGCGTCGATGATGTAAGCAGCGAACTGTGACGCCGGCGTGCCCTGCCGGTCGATCAGCCCAATGTCGTTGATGTCCAGCGTATAGGGCACGGCATAAAGGCCATTCTTCATCTTAAACGGCTGATCGTCGGCGGCGCCCCAATCGCAGACATATTCGAGGCCCGCGGATTTCAACGCATCCAGAGTGCCGTCGGTCTCCATCAGCCCGGGCCCGAGCCAGCCGCGCACGCGTTGGCCGGTCGTGTTGCGGATTTCCGCAACCGCCTCGCGCACGACCTGCGCCGCCGCGGCGGGCGACAGCGTGTCCATGCGTTCGGAATTGGTCATGCCATGCCCCATCAGCTCGTCCCCGCGCTGTTTGAACGCGGCGGTGATCTCCGGATAAAACCGGCAGACGGAGGCATTCAGCGCGATCGTCGTGCGGATGTTCCGCGCCTGGAAGATTTCGAACAAGCGCCAGATCGCGACGCGCAAGCCGTAATCGTTGCGCGGCTCGTTGCGCACATCCATATGGCCCTTGTCGTCCTTGACGTCCCAATGTTCGACATTGGGCACGATGAATATGGCGACGCGTGCGCCGTTCGGCCATTTCAGCTTCGGCCGTTTGACGATCGACGAGTAGTCATAAAACGGGTGCGGCGTGCCGGTGCGGATCGGATTGCCGGGAGCTGCCGCCTGTGCCGCTGTGGGCGATGCCGCCAGTGCTGCCGCGCCGGCCGCGGCGATTGTGCTTCCCGTCTGGATCATGACGCGCCGCGAGATTCCGCTCGCGCCACCGGCGACATTGCGTTCCGTCGTCATAGAGTGTCTCCTCCCGCTCGCGGCAATCATAGCACGGGGGCGAAATGACGGATTCGAATCTTGTAGGCCGCTGCTCCTGCGGCGCGGTGAAATACCGGCTGATGTCGGCGCCGATGTTCGTCCATTGCTGCCATTGCCGCGATTGCCAGCGCCAGACCGGCAGCGCCTTTGTCCTGAACGCGTTGATTGAAGCCGATCGCGTGCAGCTGCTTGCCGGCGAAACCCGTCCCTTTCCGCAGCCAACCGACAGCGGCAGACCGCATGTGATCCATCGCTGCGCGGCGTGCGGCACGGCCATGTGGAGCACCTATGGCGGCCGCGAGCAGCTGCGCTTCGTGCGTGCCGGCACGCTGGAGGATCCGACGGTGCTGAAACCCGACGTGCATATTTTCACCCGTTCGAAGCAGCCTTGGGTGCAGTTGCCGGCCGGTGTCCCGGCTTTTGAAGCCTATTACGACAGCAAAGTGGTGTGGCCCGCCGAGAGCCTCGCCCGCCGCGCGGCGTTGTTTGGAGCGGGCCGATAACACCAGTTTGTTACAACATGCCGGTGGAATGTGTTGCGCAGCGGCCTAAAATCCCGCGCAATTTCGTCTCGTTCGAGAATTTGCATGAAACATTCCGTTGGGCGGCGCCGCCTGTTGTCCGGTGCGGGCGCCATGTTGGCCCTCAATACATTGCCCCGCTGCGCCGGAAATCTGGCCGCAAACGCTCCCACAAGGTTGCAAGTGGCGCCGCTCGACGCCAGCACGTCGCGCATCAGCGCTATCACGGTGTGCACGCGTCCGTTTCGTGCGCAGGGTCCGCGCCTCGATGTCGAACAGATCGCCGGCAAGACGGTGGTGCACAATTACGGTCACGGTGGCAGCGGCTGGTCATTGTCCTGGGGCTCGGCCGAAATCACCGCCGGCAAGGCGATGGCCACGGGCGAACGCGACATCGCCGTGATCGGCTGCGGCGCGTTGGGCATGACCGCGGCGCTGACATTGCAGCGCGCCGGCGCGCGGGTGACAATCTATGCCAAAGACCTGCCGCCGAATGTGCGTTCGTCTTTCGCCACCGGGTTGTTCACGCCCGATTCACGCATCTGTTCCGAGGACGGCGCCACTCCGGAATTCCGGCAGCTCTGGGAACGCATGTGCCGCACGTCGTGGCGGACTTTCGGCACGCTGCTTGGTCTTCCCGGCAATCCGGTCGAGTTCATTGATCACTATGACGTCGCAGGCGGGCCTGCGCTGGTCTCCGCTGTCGTTGATCCGATTGCAGTTCAGCCCGATTTTGCCGAGCTGCAGGGCGAGCTAACGCCCGATCTGCTGCCGCGTGGCATCTCCTATGCACCGGGTGAGCATCCGTTCGGCAAGCGCTATGTGCGCAAGTCCGCAAGCCTTGTGTTCAACATTGCCGGTTACGCGCAATATCTGTTGGGGCAATTCCGGAAGAATGACGGCGAGGTCGTGATCCAGGAATTCCACAGCCCGGATGAATTCGCGGCGTTGCCGCAAAAGACGCTGGTCAATTGCACCGGCTATGGCGCGCGTGCGCTGCTCGGCGACAATTCGGTGATTCCGGTGCGCGGACAATTGGCGCGCATGGAGCCGCAGCCCGGCGTGCATTACGGAATCGGTTATCGCTCGACTCTGTTTCTCGCCAGGCGCGACAGCTTTGTGTTCCAGCACTTCACCGGTGAATCGCAGGGCTTCAACGATGAGTCGACTGAGCCCGATCGCGCCGAAGCGGAACTTGCGGTCAGCACCATCGGCCAACTCTTCGCGATGGCGTAGAACACGCTACTCTCGGATAAACACTTCCACCTCCACCTTGCGGGGAGGTCGAAATTTGCGCAGCAAATTTCGGGTGGGGGTATTTGCGAATAGATGTCCCCCACCCGCACTTTGCGAAGTGCAAAGTGCGTGCCTCCCCTCAAGGGGGAGGCGGAAACCCGACCCGACCAGCCTTTGTGCTTGTTAAAAATCCGGGGTGGTGGCGGTTGGGACGTCGACGTCTTTTTCGGTGCCGTATTTATGCGGGTTCTCGGCACACACCTCTTCTTCCCAGTCGCTGATCTCGCTGATGCGGCCGGGCAGGGGACTCGCGCGCCCATAGGTGATCGTCGCCGACCACGGCATGGTGAAGATTTCCGGGTCCTCGACGGTGAAATAGAGCTGCAGATGTTTTCCGGTATCGTTCGGATTCTTGCGGAAATCGCCGCGGAAGTTTTCCTTCACATCGCGCGCCAGCCCGTCTTTTGCTTCGTCGTAATTCAGGAGCCGGTAGCGCTCGATGACATGCAGCGCCGCACTGTGCGGCGTGCCATACCAGTCGATCATCGCATAGCGCCCGATCTTGACGCCCACGGTGTCCACCACCAGAGTGTCGCCTTCATAATGGCCGATCGAATCTCCGTACCAGGATGGAGTCACATGCTCCGGATGAGTCTGGTTCATGCGCACATGGCGGACCTGATGATCGCCCTGATAGACGATCAGTGTCTCGTCCGGCTTCTGCAGCACCATCATTGAGTTGTTGGTGAATTCGAATGGCACGCCGCCCGGCCAGCACTGGTTGCGCGGTGTTGGATAACCGACATTCTTCAACGACATTTCGCCAAATTTCTTCACCAGGGCGGCGGTCGAGGGCTTCAGGACCGGATTGCTGTAATCGCCGACGAGCTGCATGTTGTTGCTGACATTGCCGGGCTGGCGGCGGGACAGATTGACCAGCGAAGTGGGGCCGGAGGCCAGCGGTTCAAAACCCGGCAGGCTCGGGTGATTCCACACACCGTCGAAGACCGGAATGGTGGCGTGCGGGCTTTGCGATACCGCAGGCGTGACCGCGATCGCCGCCAGAACCAGCCCGCAAAGCACATTTCTCCGCATCCCGTCCATGCCGTGATCCTTTCCAATCCCGCGGTTTCCGATGCTACACCCGAACGCAAAGCCGGTGTAGCATTGGCCAGCGCAAAGCTGGGGAAGTGGTGATGAAACGGAATTTGTTAATTGCGGCGGCTTTGACGGTACTTGCGGCGCCTGCATCGATGGCCGCGGGTGCCGCCCACCCGGATCTATCCGGAATCTGGTCGCATCCCTGGCTGCCCGGTTTTGAAGCGCTTCCAACCGGTCCGACGGCGCTGATCAATCTGGCGCGTGACAAAAACGGCCGCAGCATCCAGGTCCAGCTGGTCGGCGACTATAAAAACCCGATCCTGAAGCCGGCCACCGCCGAAAAAGTGCGCCAAATGGGCGAGCAGTCCAGGTCGCATTTCGGCTTTCATAATCCGCGCAATCAGTGCTGGCCGAACGGACTGCCATTCGTGCTGTCCGCCAACGGATTGCAGATCCTCGATCGCGGCGATCATCTCACCATGATCTATCGCGTGGATCACCAGGTCCGCCACGTGCGGATGAATGTCTCGCATCCGGCGAACCCCGTGCCGACCTATTACGGTGATTCGGTCGGCCATTATGACGGCGACACGCTGGTGATCGACACCGTTGCGATCAAGCCCGGCCCCTTCGCGATGGTCGACTGGTTCGGCACGCCGCAATCGCCGGCGCTGCATGTCGTCGAACGCTATCGGCTGGTCGATTACGATCAGGCCAAAGACGGCATCAATCGCGCGTTCAACGACAATGTGTTTCCGGCGTTCAACAATCCGCCGTCGGTCAACCTGAATGACCACGGCAAGTGGCTGCAGCTTTTGTTCACCGTGGATGATCCGAATGTCTTCACCATGCCGTGGTCGGCGACGGTGACGTTCGGGCGTGCGGCGCAGCCGGATGTCAAAGGCGCGGCGGTGTTTCCGGAAGATGTCTGCGCCGAGAATCCGAACAAATACGGCACCGAAGAAGACGTCCAGCTTCCCACGGCGAAATCGCCGGATTTCTAGAGAAGCGAGAAAATAGGAGCGAGAAACCAGAGGACCAGCCATGCCACCACCCAGGCGGTGCTCTCGCTCCTCGCTTCTCTCTACTCGCTCCTCATTTCAGAAATCCGACGTTTTGGCTACCGGCATGTGGTAGTCGAACAGGTTCAGATTGTTCTCCTGGCAGATATCTTCGTAAAACGCCTCTGTCCCGCGGCGCTGGCGCATCACGGTGGACCACGGCTGGTTGAACGTCTCCGGATCTTCCACGGTGAATTTCGTCTCCAGTATTTTGCCGCCGTCGGTCAGGCGCCAGCGCTCGGTCACATGCAGTTTTTCCGTATGCGGCGTGCGGAACGCATCGACGACGGTTTTTGTATTCTGGCCGATGGTGTCGACGACCAGCGTGTCGCCCTCGTAATGGCCGACGGCTTCTCCGTACCATGATGGTTTGAGATTTGCCGAGTGCGGCACGTCCAGATAAATGTGCCGGACTTCCTGGCCGCCTTCCTTGATCATCACCACTTCCTTCGGCGTCTGCAGGATCAGTAGTGAGTTTCCCGGCACGTACAGGTTGGGAATGCCGCTCGGCAGGCATGACGAGCGTGCCTGGAATTCGATTTTTCCATGGGCGATCTCGTCATTGTCCTTCTGCATCGCCGCTTTCACCCAGGGTTTCAGATTGGGATTGCTGACATCGCCCAGGCGCCAGCTGTTCCGTCCGAATGGGTGCGCGGGGTCTTGCGCCACGGGTGGCGGTGAGCCCGGCACTTGCGGAAAGACGAAATCGCGCACATGCACCCAGCCGGCATCGCCGGCCCAGAAATCCGGCACACTGGTCGATTGCGCCGCAGCGCCGGCAATCAGATTGAGTGAAAACAGAATGCCGACCGGCAAACTCCACTTCGGCAGAATGGACTTCATGAGAGCGATCTCCTGTCCCGAAGGATGTGCGGGGAGAATACCACGCATTCGAACCACCGCAGCTAGTAGTTGCGAAAGCAGTCCCCCCTCCGTCCACTGCGTGGACACCTCCCCCGCAGGCGGGGGAGGAAAACCGTGGGAACGCAGTTCAGCTTTCCTCCCCCGTTTACGGGGGAGGTGTCGCGCGAATGCGCGACGGAGGGGGGATATGTTGCACGCCAGGGCGCGGCTTTTGGACTCCTCGGGGGCGGTGTAGCATTGGGCCGGAATCGTGCGAGGCGGTGATGAATCCCAGGCGTAGTTTTTTGATTGCGGCGGCATTGGCGGCACTTGCGTCACCGGCATCGGCCCACCCCGATTTCTCCGGCATCTGGGCGCATCCGTGGCTGCCGGGCTTCGAGGCGCTGTCGTCCGGTCCGACCGCGGTCGTGAATACGGTGCGGCGAAAGGACGGCGTCAGCGATGTCGAGATGCTGGTCGGCGACTGGCACAATCCCATTCTCAAACCCCAAGCGGCCGAAACCCTTCGCAAACTGGGTGAGCAATCCAAAGCCGGTTTCGGTTTCCACAATCCACGCAATCAGTGCTGGCCGAACGGTGTGCCCTTCGTGCTGTCGAGCAACGGCTTGGAAATTTTCGACCGCGGCGATCATCTGACCATGATCTACCGCATGGATCATCAGGTCCGCATCGTGCGCATGAATGCGTCGCACCCGGCCAATGTCACGCCGGACTATTACGGCGATTCCGTCGGTCATTACGAAGGCGATACCCTGGTGATCGACACCATCGCGATCAAGCCGGGACCGTTTGCGATGCTCGACTGGTACGGCACCCCGCAGACGCCGGCGCTGCACGTCGTCGAACGCTACCGGCTGATCGATTACGACGAGGCCAAAGACGGCATCAAGCGCGCGTTCAAGAACAACTCTATCGGAAACTTCAATGATCCGCCCGTGGTCAATTTGAAGTACCGCGGCAAGTGGCTGCAGCTGTTGTTCACCGTCGATGATCCGAATGTCTTCACCACGCCATGGTCGGCGACGGCGACTTTCGGGCCTGAGATTCCGCCGGACCAGAAGGGCTTTGCCGACTGGCCGGAGAATGTCTGCGGCGAGAACCCGCACAAATACGGCACCGAACAGGACGTCCAGCTGCCCACGGCGAAGACCCCGGATTTTTAGAGGAGAAGCGAGAAAAGAGGAGCGAGAAACTAGAGCACCAGACGTGCCGCGACCCAGGCAATGCTCTCGCTCTTCGCTTCTCTCTACTCGCTTCTTTTTCCAGGACGGCTGGGTTTAGGCACTCGCAAAACGGGTGTAGCATTGGTCCGCGCAATTACTGCGAGGCGGCCATGAAGCTCACCCGGCATTTGTGGATCACAGCAGCAGCACTCACGGCGCTTGCGGCGCCGGCTTCGGCTGCTGCGAGTGGGGCTCCCCACCCGGATTTCTCCGGCATCTGGGCGCATCAATGGCTGCCCGGTTTTGAGGCGCTTCCGTCCGGGCCGACCGCGCTGGTCAATCTTTCGCGCCGGCCGGATGGCGCGAGCGAAGTGCGCCAGCTTGTCGGCGACTGGCACAATCCGATTCTGAAACCCAACGCGGCCGAAATCGTGCGCAAACGCGGCGAGGAATCGAAATCGCATTTCGGTTTTCACAATCCGCGCAATCAGTGCTGGCCGAACGGGCTGCCTTTCGTGCTGTCGAGCAACGGCTTGCAGATCTTCGACCGCGGCGATCATCTGACGATGATTTATCACATGGATCATCAGCTCCGCACGGTGCGCATGAACGCGTCGCATCCGGTCAAACCCGCGCCGTCATATTACGGTGATTCCGTCGGCCATTACGAAGGCGACACACTGGTGATCGACACCGTCGCGATCAAGCCGGGGCCGTTTGCCATGATCGACTGGTTCGGCACGCCGCAAACCCCGGCCTTGCATGTGGTCGAGCGCTATCGGCTGCTCGATTATGCGCAGGCCAAAGAGGGTATTCAGCGCGCTTTCAAGGACAACACCATCAACACGGTGGATGGTGATCCGCCGGTCGTCGATCTGGATAACCATGGCAAGTGGCTGCAGCTGTTGTTCACGGTCGATGATCCGAACGTCTTCACCACGCCCTGGTCGGCGACGGTGACCTTTGGTCCGCAGCGCCCGCCGGTGATTGCCGGGTTCAGCCTCTGGCCTGAAGATGTCTGCGGTGAAAATCCGCACAAATACGGCACGGAGGAAGACGTTCAGCTTCCCACGGCGAAGGCGCCGGATTTTTAAGAGAAGCGAGTAGAGAGAAGCGATCCGCCTACGCTCTGCGAGCTTCGGCGGACAGGGGAGCGAGAGCGCCGCCTGGGTCGCGGCACGGCTCGTGCTCTCGTTTCTCGCTCCTCTTTACAGGCGGCAGGGTTTTGGGACGCGCATAATGTGCGGCGGGTGAAATCCGTCCGTCTATTTTTCCAGCCAGAAGAGAGACCCGCGAATCAGCAGTTGGGTCAGAATTTGATTCGCGATGATCTTGTCATCGCCGGGCCGCATCTCGCGGAAATGACCCAGGTTGACCGGGTCGGCAATGTACTGCTTTCGGTGTTGGCGCGCCGCGTCGGTATAGCAATGCGGTGCGACCGAGCCGTAAACGCACAGGTCGTCCGGCGTTGGAGTTGGCGCCGAACCAAGCATCAGTTTGTGCGGCATGCTTGAGGTCAGACCGGCAAAGGGATTGGTTGCATTGGCGGCCGGCGGCGCCGGTGCATCGGGGAATCCGATGGGAGACGTCAGTGATGACCCGTCAATTGAAACCACCCCGGGCGTTGTGAGCGGACGGGGCGCCACGACGGTAACCGTGGAGGACGTATCGCCCGGTTTGGGGTTTTCGTTCGCGGCGCCGGTTGCAGGACTGACGGCCATTGCGGTCGCCGGCAATTCGGGCTTACCGGCGCAGCCCGCAACGACGCACAGGCTCACAAGCAATGCCGCCTGCGCGAGGGCGCTCAGGTTTCGACGGTTCGCCGTTATTGCCGAAACACTGGCTTCGGATGGCATTGGTCCCCCCAATGAAAGCTGAGCCTTACTATAAGTTGTAGACCCGCACCAGCACGGAGCGGGGCATGTTTGCGGCGTGACTTCCGGACTCGCGCAGGGCGGGTGTAGCATCGGGCAGCCCACACGGTTTGCGAGGCGGTTATGAAGTTCACCCGGATTTTGTGGATCACGGCAGCACTGACGGCGCTTGCATCGCCGGCGTCGGCGCTTCCTGATTTCTCCGGGATGTGGGCGCACCCGTCACTGCCGGGAATGGAGCCGTTGGCCTCCGGACCCACCTCGCTCGTCAATCTGTCGCGCCGCAATGGCCGCAGCAATCCGGTGCAGCTCGTCGGCGATTATCGCAATCCGATCTTGAAGCCGGCTGCCGCCGCGATCGTGAAGAAGCTTGGCGAAGAGTCGCTCGCCCATTTCGGCTTCCACAATCCGCGCAACCAGTGCTGGCCCAACGGACTGCCTTTCGTCCTCCCCAGCGCGGGAATGGAGATGTTCCAGCAGGGCGACCATATCACCATCCACTATCTGGTCGATCATCAGGTCCGGCACGTCCGCATGAATGCGCAACATCCGGCAAAAGTCATTCCGTCCTGGTACGGAGATTCGGTCGGGCATTACGAAGGCGACACGCTGGTGATCGACACCGTCGGCATCAAGCCGGGACCGTTTGCGATGATCGACTGGTTCGGCACGCCGCAGACTCCGGCGCTGCATGTGGTCGAACGCTATCGCATGATCAGTTACGAGCAGGCGCAGGAGGCATATGCGCGCGACGCGAAGGAGAATGTGCGCAACCAGCAGGGTTTCGATCGCGATAACCGCGCGCCGGTGTTGCAGCTATTGTTCACGGTTGACGATCCGAATGTGTTCACCACGCCGTGGTCCGCGACGGTGACCTATCGGCACATGCTTCAGGACCAATGGCTGGAAAATGTCTGCGGTGAGAATCCGAACAAATACGGCACCGAAGAGGATGTTCAACTGCCAACCGCCAAGGTGGCCGATTTCTAAAGAGAAGCGAGTAGAGAGAAGCGAGAAGCGAGAAGCGAGAAACGAGAAACGAGAGTATGAACCGTGCCGCGACCGGGGCGGCGCTCTCGCTCCTCGCTTCTATTTTCTCGCTTCTGTGTGAAGCGCGGTACGCAGATGAATTGGGTCCGACATGTGTTGACGGCTGGCCTGATCGTGTTGGCCGGGGCGGTGCACGCGCAGAGTCCGGACCAGGACCGCGCGCGCTGTGCCGGCGCCAATCCGGCGCTCGCGATTTCCGGCTGCACTGCGGTGATCCAGGCGGGGCACGAAAGTAATGAGTCGCTGGCGGTGGTGTTTCATTATCGCGGCAACGCCTGGCTGGAACGGGGCGACTTCGACCATGCGATTGCCGATCTCGCGCAGGCCATCCGGTTGAACCCGGCTGTGCCGCAGAATTTTTACGACCGCGGCAGGGCCTATTTCGCGAAGAAGGACTATCGCCGCGCGATTGCCGATTTCGACCAGACGGTGAAACTGAATCCCGACATTCCGGAAGTCTATGATAGCCGCGGCGCGGCCTGGTATGCGGCAGGCGATGCGGATCGCGCCGGACAGGATTACGACCGGGCGATCATGCTCGATGCCAATTACGCTCCTGCATTTGTCCATCGCGGCAATCTGTACAGCGGCAAAACTGATTATGATCGCGCCATCCGCGACTATGACGAAGCGATCCGTCTCGACGCCCGCGACGCGGAAGCCTGGCGCCGGCGCGGCGAGGCCTATTTCCGCAAAACAGATTATGCGCGCGCCGCCGGCGATCTCGATCAGGCGCTGAAACTGCAACCGGACAATGCGAATGCGGTGTGGCGGCGCACCGTCACCAGTTTCGTGCTTGGCCAGTTTCCACAGGCAGCCGAGGACGCGGATCACTCGGTGAAGTTAAATCCGGACTGGTCTTACGGCATTCTGTGGCGCTACATCGCCAATGCGAAAGGCGGAACGGCAAAGCCGGGAATATTGCTGCCCTATTCCGGCAAGATCGATATATCGAAATGGCCCGGCCCGATACTCGCGCTCTATGCCGGCGCGCTGACGGCGGGGCAGGTCAGCGATGCGGCCAAAGCCGCCGGCGGCAGAAACGGCGCCGGTGAGGTTTGCGAGGCGGCATTCTATATCGGTGAGTTGCGGCTGTTGCGGAACGATCCCAACGGCGCGCGGGAGTCGTTGCAGGACGCGGTCAGGACATGTCCGCATTCCTTCGACGAGTATCACGGCGCCGTCGCCGAGCTGGCCCGGCTGCCCTAGCGTCGCGCCCTGCAAAAAAACACCATTTCAACCGCTACACCGCTACAAGATTGAATTCGTTGAGCAATTTTGAAAACAAACCGCTACCCAAACCGCTACGAGCCGCTACAGGCCGCTACAGTGCGTCACGACACACGGTGCGGGAGTCGCGACGGCAGCCGTGAATCGCAATTGCACAACTGCACAAGTGTGTAGGCAGGTGTAAACATTACCCGTCTTCCCTCCTGACAAAAAAGCATTCAACCGCGGCCGCGGCATAGCAGCCTGGAGGGACTTTCGCTCACGATGAGAAACAGCCTATTTAAGTAGGACTACGCCATCAGGCCTGCCGGGTCAAGGATGAAAACTGCGAAGCCGTGGTAAAACATGTCCGTCAACGGGGAGGACATCATGAAAGCGCCGTGGCTTGCCGCATTGATCATCGTGGCCGGAGTTGAGGCTTTGCCGGCGCAACCGGCACCCGCGCCGGGCGGCGTCGTGATCGACGCGCCCGATGTCGTTGCCGAGGTGAAAGCCGCCTATGACCGCTACAACGACGCGGTGAATGCGGGGAACATCGCGGTTCTGAATTCGACCTTCCGGAACGACCCGCGCACCATTCGCTATGGTGGGGCGGAGAATCAGTATGGCTACGGGGAAATCGCGGGCTTCCGCGCCGCGGCGCGTCCGCTCAATCCGCCGCGCACGCTGGCGAAGACGGTGATCACCACCTATGGCCGCGATTTCGGAGTGGCCTCGACGCTGACCTATCGCGCCAATCAGCCCGGCAAGGTTGGCCGGCAGATGCAGACCTGGGTGCGCTTCCCGGATGGCTGGCATGTGGTCGCCGCCCATGTCAGCACGATCGACGACCCGAAATAACCATTCCGCTTATCCGCCAAAACACCTTGTCATTCCCGGCGAGCCGCAACGCAGTTGCGGCGAGGGAAGGGAACCCATCCGCGCGGTGTCTACCGCGCGAAGATATTCTTTTGCCGCGCGCCCCCTTTTTGATTCCGCCAAGTGCGGCTTGCCGCACTTGGTCGGGGCGGCGGATGGGTCCCCTTCCCCTCGCTTCGCTCGGCCGGGGATGACACTGTGGGGTGGGCGCTTCCCCTTCGCAGCGAAGAATCATTCCGAGCTGGCACCACCGTCCAACCTCCACCTTGTGGGGAGGTCGCCCGGACGCGCCGAAGGCGCGCCGATTCAAATAGTCTGCCGCGTCGCGGAGCGCCGCGTGCGGGCGCGAAGCGTTTTTCGGGTGGGGGTGAATGCTTGAAAATCCCCCCACCCACGAATTTTCTGAACCGAAAATTCCCGTTTCCGCCTGCACGTCAGCTCTGCTGCCGTGCGACGGCTCCAACCCCGCAAGGGGGAGGCGGAATTTGGTTACCGCAATCTAGGTCGCTGGCGCTTTTGTCTTCACCCTGCCGCTGACCAGCGCGGTGTATTGCTGTTGCATCGGCGGATCGAGAAACTCGATCATCAGGCTGTTCTCGACCCAGAACTCGACCACTTCGAAGCGGCCGCGATTGCAATGCACGGCGCGCCAGCCTTCGCGCTTGCCGATGGCGATGATCCTGTCCCGCGACAGTTTCGTTCCGATCGCGAGATGGAAGCAGCCATATTTCGGCGGGTTGTCGAGATGGCCCATCTCGACCATGCCGTCCTCGCCTTTGCCCGGCACCATCACTTCATCGCGCGGATAGACCTCGATCCCGGTGCCGGCGCCGTGCTCGGCAGGTCCCCAGGCCATGAAACTCTGCCGTCCGACATGGAACGGATTGTAGCCGCCGCACAGCACCTCACCCAGCACGCGCGCGACGCGTTCGGGATCATCGGCGGGAATCGAAGCGTGGAAGATCATCTGCGCCTCATGACAAACGGGATAGTACCGGAAAGGATCGACGACACCGCCCGAGCCTATTCGGATCAATCGCTTCCGCGCAACGAGGAGAGCGCAATCCTGATTAACGCGCTGTTGCGTTGCTCGCGGGCCAAATAGTCCCACCGAAATCTCCCTTTGGGAACTTCCGGGCCGCCTCGTAACAAACTCTTCGATTCCTTGCGCCACTGTCATATTTGCCTCCGTTGTATTTCGGGTCACTACCGGCCGAAGGCTGTTCATTGCTAGTTCAGGTGCGCAAAAAATTTTACATCGCGAAGAAATCCTTTTGGACGCAAATCCCCAGGTTTCTCCTCCCCTGCGCGAAGCGCGGGGGAGGGTGGACCGCGCAGCGAAGCTGCGTGGTGGAGGGGGCATCGCAGCGCCGCGGATGAGACACAATGGGGAAACTCACGCGCAGCGGAGCGAACGGAAGAGTTCCGCCGACGGAACATTGGCCCAGCCGAAAGCATATTCGCTGGGCCCGTGGGCATTCAGATGGTCGAGGCGCTGTTTCGCTTCCTCCAGCGTGGGGATGTGGCCCACTTCGATCCACCACATCGCAACCGTCGCCTGCGCGGGCACCTCGAAGAATTCGTGTTTGCGCGCATAGATGTTGCGATGCACCGTCTGGAAAACAAACTTCGCCAGCGCTTCGGGCGATTCCCAGACGGTGAGATTCACATTCATCGCCGGATCGCCCGGCCAGCGCAGCGCCATGGCGCTCTCGCCGGTCGCGTCCTTGAGGCGCCAGACAAAACCGGGCATCCGCTCGGCGAGCGCGTTGATGCACGCGAGATTGGCGTAGAAATCCGCCATGCGCGGATCGTCAGGCCCGCCGAGGACGCGGCCTATGTTCACCTGGGCAAGGTGGCGCATGCCGGAGAAGGTAACACAGAACAGGATTCACGCGGGCAGCGCTGCGAGACGATACGCCCGCCGCTTCCGCCTTAGCGACCGCGCCGCAGCGCCGGACGAATCGAATTAGCCTCGCGCAAAGTCCCTAGGTCGATTGTGATTCTGACCCTAATTCTTCTGGGACGCTCTAAGTTACCTATTGCCCAGTCCGAAGCCCCAAGGCTCCAGCCTAGCCTTCGCGTGGCCCGCCTTGACATTTTCGAGAATCTTGTTACCTTTCAGGTAACACTCTATCGCCACAGAAAGTTTACCTGATAGGTAACGCGAATGGAAATAACCGTGAAAGACCGCAGAGTTAAAGCGGCGTTAGAGAACTACGACATCTGCAAGCGGCAGTATGGGACAGATATGGCCGAGAAATTACGTAATAGGTACGGCACTCTCCACGCGGCCGAGTCGCTCGCCGATTTCTGGCCACCGCGGAGTGGCCCTGAGCGATGTCATGAACTGAAGGCTGACCGGGCGGGGGTGTTCTCCGTTGATCTGAAGCATCCGTTCAGGCTCCTGTTTGCCCCGGTTGAGGCTCATCCGACCAAGGATCGGTCGAACGAGAAAGCCCGCTGGTCCTCAATCAAGGCGATCGAAATTTTGGGTATCGAGGATACACATGGATAGGTACGAGCGGTCCGACGTAGAGCGGAACACGGTGCCTCATCCGGGTGATGTGGTGCTTGAGTATCTAGAATTTCATGGTTGGACGCAGAGCGATCTTGCGCGTCGCACGGGAATAACGCGCAAAACTGTAAGCGAGATTTGCAACAGAAAGGCGCCCGTCACTCCAAATACGGCCCTTGCTTTGGAGAGAGTGCTCCAGCGCCCAGCGCACTTGTGGCTAAATTTGCAAGCGCAATTCGACGAGGCGCTAGCGCGAAGTCGGGACGTTGTGCGCACTGCCGCGTGGACGGACTGGGCAGAAAGATTTCCACTCCAGGCAATGCGAAAGCTCAGGTTTTCCGTACCGGAGGGCAATTCTCGCGTGAACGCCCTACTTAGCTTTCTAGGAGTCACATCGCCTGAAAGCTGGCAATCTGTTTGGCAAAACTACGAAATCGCGTACCGGCAGACGCGAAAATTCACGAAGAGCATAGAAGCCATCTCCGCCTGGGTACGCGAAACTGAGATAGTAGCGTCGGAAATAGAGACCGCAGATTTCGACGAGGCGTTGCTACGTTACTTGCTAGCATCGCTGCGCCGACTTACACGAGAACGCGCCGCTGACGTTGCTGATCCTATTCAAAGGCTTTGCGCCTCGGCAGGCGTTGCTGTCGTGTGGGTACCAGAATTACCGAATTGTGGAATCAGCGGATGTGCACGTTGGCTGTCTGACAAGAAAGCTATGATTGCGCTGACACTCCGTTACAAGACTGATGATCAGATGTGGTTCACGTTTTTCCACGAAGTTGGACACGTGCTACTTCATAGAAAGAAGCGGTCTTTCGTGTTGGATAACGCGGCCGAGGATTTGTCGGATAACCTAATTAATCCTGAAATGCAGTTGATTGAGGCAGAGGCTAACAACTTTGCAGCCGACACTTTAATTGCGCCAAAAGCACTATCTGACTTCATAAAAAAGAATACGTTTACAAATGATTCCATACACGAGTTTGCTGAGCAAGTTGAGGTCGGACCTGGCATAGTTGTCGGAAGACTGCAGCACGAAGGAATTTTGGCCCCGCACCAGGGGAACGCCCTAAAGCAGAAGCTAGGATGGACCTTCCCGCAAGGCACCTAACTAGGAGGTGGGTAAGTGATCGGCAAAATTTTCATTACCAGTAGCGGCTATGATCCGCAGCTCGGGAAGCACGTAAAGGATCCCTATTTGGGTCCAAATCCGAGTCTGGGTGCTTGCCGGCCGGACATTCGGCGCAGAATCCAATTAGGTGGTTCGATATTTGTCGTTTCAGGAAAAGTGCCCAACGTTACGCAATTTGTGATGGGTGGATTTCAAGTGGCTGAAAAAATACATGCCAAAGCCGCCTACGAGCGCTTTCCAGAGCGGAGGCTTCATGTGCTTGAGGACGGACAACTGACTGGAAACGTCATCATTTCGCCTGATGGCGGTCAGCACGCTCTCGACCAACACAAACCTTCCACCTTCGCCGACCGTCTGAACGACTACATAGTTGGCAAAAATGAAATTTGTATCTCGTCGCCGGAGGAGATCAGACGCGCACGCGAACAAACTTTAGATGCGCTCCGGGATATTCTCAGGCGAAGCGGCGACTCTCCTCACGAAGTCGTAGGGAGGTGGGGCGCTGACTTAGACGAAAACCAAATCGAGCGCCTGCGATCTTGGCTCCTTTCTCTGAAGTACCCCGAATGAGCACCCGGAATACGCGGAACTCAATCGTATTTAGGCAGCGTGATCTTTTTCGCAGCGATGTTGTCGCCGCTCAACCCGAAGCTGGAGGCTGTAGCATCGTCCCCGTCGCAAAGCGGAGAGACGGCGGCACACGATATTGGTGCGTGGCGCACCAAGCGGACGCGACGGCTAAATATGGATTGCCAGCCGAACGTTGCCGACAGCCTGATGGGCTGAATCTCTGCTCCGATGAGGTACTTGAACTTGATGTCGACGGCTTCAGGGGGGGAGTTGCATTATGGGGAGCCGTGCCGCCGGTTTACGACACGACTCGTCTGCCATTAGACCGCGGGATTCATGTTCATGCGCGACGGAATGCTGCCGGCGTGAAGGTTGTCGACCACACATTTCGGTCTGTCACCCTGATCGGCAATAAACTTCCACAAGGCGGTCTGACGGTATCAGAGCTTGATGCCGTGTATTACATGGTCAGCACGGCCATAGGATTCGGCATGCGCCACGTGCAGTGTACCCATTGTGGGCATTCCCACTTAGACAAAGATTGGTTCAGCGTTCACCCCCATCGAACGCATCTCTGTGCTGGATGCGGCCAACTATTTCGCGATACCGTAGCGGGGATAGGCAACCCCATACTCCAGTTGCAGAGACGGTTTGGAGTTGCGCCTCGCCCTCCGGTCAGGTCTAGAAAAAAACTTGCGCTCCGACAGTCTGACTATTCAGGGGGTATTCAGATTTGGGGGTCAAACCCGGCAGTTATTTGGTCAGCACCGACTGAGGAGGAGGAGGGAATTCACGTCCACGCCTACGAGGAAGACGGGGGCAGACCAACCCACGACGATACATTTTGCGAAGTTGTCGTGGACGGCCTTCGGCTCGACGAGAGTATGGTCCGTATGCTGATGGCCCAACGAGCTTTGCCCCACCTTGCTGATCGAGTGGTTGCGTTGAACTGCCAATCTTGTGGTAACGCTTCTTTTGACCGTTCGATGGAGGCATTTACGCCCGCCGCTCAACGCCAGTGTAGGCAATGCGGTCGAGGGGTCACCGCACGTGGCAGGAAGCGCAAAGTAATATCGAATCCTGCCATCGCCATGTTTGACCGTCTCTCGAGGAACGCAGTGCGGACGCCCCAGAAGCAGGAAATTGGCCTTCTTCCAGAAACGCCCTGATATCGGCGAAATCGCTCCAGCAGATGAGCCGTACTGAGCCGTCGGCCTAGTAGTCTAACATCGCAGGCGCAGGAGATAGCACGTCACGGCGATAATAGGCCGACGTAAAACTCGCAACTGCCGTTAATAAAAAGAGCAGTGCCACAAAAAGTAGAAGAAGTTTAATGTTTTCGCGGTAAGTGTACGGGTAAGTCCGTTCATATCTAGGCGCATCCGCGGTCGCACACATATTTAGAGCCGGGTTGCGGTCACCGCCTGCGAGACGCAACTCCTCTCCCTTTAGCGCTTCCTCGCCAATTTTGACTAGATCGGAAACGCGTGTGTCTAACCGATAGAAACAGTATGCCGCCAGTGCTCCCAAGAAGCTCAGAAAAACTGCGGGGACAAAAAGCGTCCTACCGTAGACATACGCGACCGCACCAGCGATTGCTCCAAGCACCAGAAGATAAAATCGGATCATGGTATGGCGTTGAGTCGAATGTAGTTCGAACCATCTCCAGGCATGCTCACGCGCAGCCCCACGGATATCATCGTCTGAATCGTTTTGTTGAACCACTGCGCGGCTGGCCTAGTTAGCGTGGAGCGTTACCTTAGCATCAGATCATACAGATGATAGCGAAGCTCTCGCCGGTCATGACGATGACGATGACGACGACCACCTGCGGCAGAGCGGCTTGCGGAGCTCCGGCATCGGGAAAATACGCTGAGGGAAGCAATGATCGGGCTTGTCACGAGTTAGTGGGAATATGCTCTTGTCACCGCATTCGTGCTTGTCTGTGGCTACTATTGCTCGAATGCAAGTCGCATTAGCTCCCTCAACGGCGCCTCTTGTTTTTTTACATCATCTTTTCCAAGGACGATTCGGTATCGACCCCAAATCTTGTCGTATGCGAGCGTTTCCAACCCCGCATTCGCGATCTTGCCGTCTACCTCGTCAGCTTGACTTATCCTCGGTTCGAAGTTGAGCGTGGTCCTTTTGGGAATAAAGGTGACAAAGTTGTTGGCGCGATTATTTTTCGCAAGGCCGATGTAAAATTTGTTGTACTTCAACTCCAACGCTGGGTCGAACTCCCTCGCGATAGTCAGCAACTGATCAGCCATCGCGACTGTTTGAGTGCTCGCCTTGTCCTCCCAGTAGGCTCGGTTGGTCGGAGCAGCCTCCGCTTCTTCGTCCTCATCAACCAAACCAAGGGTCAGTTCGTCCATTACCTTTGTGAATACTACCGTCACCTGATCACCGATTTTGAGCGCCTGCATCTTTATTGCAACGAATGGCATAGTGCCGTTGAATAGCGCTACTACATCCAAAAGACCGCTCGTGATGTCTTCTGCAATGAGAACGGCACAATGGTCGTATTGCGGATACCGCTTGCGTTCGATATTCCAATATTTAATCGTGCGAATGATGTGAGATTCATTCGTAGCTCCGAGCTGAATCTCCACTTCGTACCGGCGTTTGGTTTCGGGTTCTTCCAATAGCAGGTCGAGACGACCAGCCCGAGGCTGAATACGCTCCTTCTGCCGAAGTTGAAGGTCGCCTAAACCGAGGATCGAGGGATCAGCGGCGATCAGTTCCTGGACCCATTTTTCGGTGAGTTCAGGATGAAGCTTCATGGAAATGCGTTCCGGTTTGACGTACTGCAGATTGCTCACAAGGATTAACTAAGGATCATCGATATGGTCACCGGGTAATCTCACAATGAAACTGCGGGCATGTCCACTGCTCACATTAAGGCAGCGCAAACACGTAAATGCCGCTGGAGGTGCGGTCGGGGGCGGGCATCCTGTCCTTCGCCACACGCAACGGCCCCGTGGTGAGAGACTGGCCCTCTCCGGTGAAGATCATCACATATTGCTTGCCGTTGACCGCATAAGTAATGGTGCTGGTCATCACCATGCCGCCGACCACCTGCTCCCACAGCAGCTTGCCGGTCTCGGCATCGAGCGCGCGGAAACGCCGGTTGAGATCACCGAAAAACAGCAATCCGCCGGCGGTGGTCAGCGCCGAACCATTGGTCGGCTGCGGCTGCGACCAGATGATCTTCATCTCGCCGGTCGACGCATCGATCTTGCCGATATTCATGTATTTCATCGGATCGGCGCCCGGGCGCAGGATGCCTTCGCGCGGGCCCCAGCCGGTCGGGCTTTCGACATCGGCCGTCATCGACAGGCACTGATCGTGGAACGGCACGTAAAGCGAATTGGTCTGCTCGTCATATGACGTCTGCATGACCGCGCGCGTGTTGTGATAGCAGCCGATGATGTGGTCGCCATCCTTCTTAAACATCTTGTCGGGATTGGCGCGCGTGATGCCGGTCTTCACGTCGATATAATTCATATTGATATTGGGATCGTCGAACGGGAACGGGCGGGACCACAGGAATTGCCCACTCGCCTGTTCGACCGCGAACATGCCGCCGCCTTCGGCGGTGGTCAGCACGATGTCGTGCTCGCTGCCGGATTTGATGGTGGGATTGATCCAGCGGACATATTTCGGATCGGGGCTGACCTTGGTGTGGATCAGCACACGCTCGTGATTGTGGTCGGCATCCCAGTCGTCGCCGGGCAGTTCCTGGTAATACCAGTTGAGTTTTCCGGTATTCACATCGAGCGCGACGGTGGAATTGCTGAACAGATCGGCGGGCGCGGAGATCGACACCGCATCGGCCGAGCCATGGCGTGTGAGGCGGGTATAGGGATTGGGATTGGAGACGCTCCAATAGAGCGTTTTGCGCTTGGGATCATATGAGCCGACCTGACCCCATGGACCGGCCGCGCGCTGATCCACCGGGACGTTGCCCCAGCTATCGCCGCCCAACTCGCCCGGCGCCGCGGTGGTGTAGAATTTCCACAGCACCTGGCCGGTCAGTGCGTCATTCGCGGCGATGAAGCAGTTCTCGCGCTTCGCCTGCGCGCAGGTGCGGTTGGAGATGATCTTGCCGTCGGCGGCGAGAATCCCGCCCGCCTGCTGCCCGCCATTGTCGGTTTTCACCGCCCAGCGCTCTTTGCCGGTGCGCGCGTCGATCGCGACCATGTAGCCGTCGGGCGCGGCGAAATAGATCATGTCCTGCCAGATCGCGATGCTCTTCTCGCGCGCCACGCTGCCGGAGACGCCGCGCGGATAGCTGCGTTTGTATTCCCAGAGAAGATCGCCATTGGTGGCATCGACCGCCTGGATGCTGGCGCCCGGCGCAAACAGGTACATCACGCCGCGATAGACGATGGGGGTGGATTCCTGGGTGCCGTTGGGCAGGCCGCGCGACCACGCCATGCGCAGATTCTGCACATTGGATTTGTTGATCTGGTTCAGCGGACTGTAGCGGTGCTCGTCATAGGTGCGGCTGACCATCAGCCAGTCGGCGGGATCGGGATTGGCGAGCATCGCATCGGTGACGGGGACGAAGGCGTTATCCGCGGCGGCAGCGGGGGCGGCGAGGGCGGTGGTGATCAGCAGTGCTGCGGCGAGTGATGATGTACGCATGATGGCCTCCCGTGTCCCAAAAACCAGTGTCATCCCCGGCCGAGCGCGTAGCGCGAGGGGAAGGGGACCCATCCGCCGCGCGTCCGCGTGGCGAAAAAATGTATTGCTGCATCCTAACTCAGAATACGCAGGTACAAATCCTCCCATTGTGGGTTCATTTTTTCAATCAGCCGGAGTTTCCAGTCGCGATTCCATCGTTTGATTTTTTTCTCGCGTTCGATAGCCGCATGGACGTTTCCATGCGCCTCGTACCAGACGAGCATGTGGACGCCATATCGCGAGGTGAATCCCGGCAAGAGCTTATTCTTGTGCTCGTAAATGCGTCCGGTGATGTCGCCGGTCACGCCGGTGTAGAGCGTTCCGTAGCGTCGACTGGCGAGGATGTACACGAAGTAGAGTTTTTGTCCCATTGGGGAGCATCGTAGCATTTCTTCGCGCGGCGGACGCCGCGCGGATGGGTCCCCTTACCTCGGATCGCTTCGCGATCCTCGCCGGGGATGACACTGAGTTCTTTTCTCGTTCTTGCAACTGATTGGGCGGAAAGGAGTTGAAGCCGCGGGGAACACTGAACAGGGAGGAAATACCCCATGCCCATGTCGCGCAGGTTGACGACGGAATTCATCGGCACATTCTGGCTGGTTCTCGGGGGATGCGGAGCGGCGGTTCTGGCCGCCGGAGTACCCACCGTCGGCATCGGTTATGCCGGCGTCGCGCTCGCCTTTGGACTGACGGTTCTGACCGGCGCCTATGCCTTCGGTCACGTCTCGGGCGCGCATTTCAATCCGGCCGTGACATTTGGATTGTTCATGGGCGGACGGTTCTCCGGCCGCGACGTCATTCCCTATTGGGCGGCACAGCTGGCGGGCGGGATCGTTGCGGGTGCGGTGCTGTATGTGATCGCCAGCGGCGCGCCGGGTTTCGATGCCGCGGCAGGTTTTGCATCCAACGGCTATGGCGATCACTCGCCGCAGCATTACTCGATGACTGCGGGCCTGGTTTGCGAAGGTGTGATGACCTTCATGTTCCTGATCGTCATCCTGGGGGCGACGTCGGATCAGGCGCCGAAGGGTTTTGCTCCGATCGCCATCGGGCTGGCGCTCACCCTCATCCACCTGATTTCGATTCCGGTGACCAACACATCGGTCAATCCCGCGCGCTCGACCGCGGTTGCCATATTCCAGGGCAGCTGGGCGCTGCAGCAGCTGTGGGCGTTCTGGATCGCACCACTGGCCGGCGCAGGTCTGGCCGGTGCGGTTCAGCGGTTGATGCAGTCGGCGCCGCGGAGTTCGGCGGTGCGTGAGACTGAAGAAGCTGCGATTCCGACAGCGACGGCGTCACCGAGTTAAATCAACCCGGCCGCATGCGAGTCGGGCGCTTAACGCGCCCGCTCCTCTCCATTTCTCTTTCCCCTCGCGAGCGCATCAGCGCGACGCGCGGGGATTGAGGGCGTGAAGAAATCGCCAGAGGCGATTTTAGCCCGAACGGGCCCAGCTGCGGCAGATGCCGCAGCGATTGGCGCTCGAAGGGGGGTGTGCTGCGCGCCCCCCTTCCGTCGGCCATTCGCCCTGCTTCGCGCAATGCGCTTCGCAGGGCTGCCGACACCTTCCCCCGCAAGGGGGGGAAGGCGAAGATTTGGGGCGTAACCGTATTTTATTTTGCAAGGTAGCTTGCACTGCAAGGTAGCTGGTGGTATATGGTACTGGCGAATGGGCAGGGTGGCCGGTGAGCGAAGACATCCAGATCCAGTTGAAGAAAGGCGTGCTCGAGCTGTGCGTGCTCGCGCTTTTGTCGCGCGGCGACTCCTACGCCTATGAGATCGCAAGCAAGCTCGGTAACGGCGTGGGGATGGGCGAGGGCACGATCTATCCGCTGATGCGCCGTATGCAGAATGACGGCTGGGTCAGCACCTATTTGCAGGAATCGGCGAATGGCCCGTCGCGCAAATATTACAAGCTCACCGCTGCGGGACAGAAAGCGTACCAGGCGCAGCGCGCCGAGTGGGAGCATTTCGAGTCGTCGGTGAAACAGATTCTGGGAGCGGAAAAATGAAACGCGACGAATTCATCGGACGGTTGAAGGCAGGTTTGGCCGGAATGCCACCCGACCAGGGCGACGACATTATCCGCGATTATGAATCGCATTTCGCGGAAGGCACGGCGCAGGGGCGCAGCGAAGACGATATCGCGGCGGCGCTGGGCGATCCCACGCGGCTGGCGAAAGAGCTGCGCGCGGAAGCGGGAATGCGCCGCTGGCAGGAGAGCCGCAACGCCGCGAGCTTCGTGGCCGCGCTGCTGGCATTCCTGGGGCTGGCGACTTTCGACGTCATCCTGCTGCTGCCGGTCCTGTTCGTGGTCCTGATCGTGCTGTTCGCACTCGGGATCGCCATGATTGCGGTCATCATCGCCGGCATGGTCCACACCGTCGGTGCGGTCGTGTCAGTGGAATCGCTGCGGAATTCAGTAGCGAAACTGTTTCAGGGCGCAGGCCTGGTGGCGGGCGGAATTGGCGGCGGCGCACTGCTGCTGCTGGTGCTCGACTGGATGGTGGCGGTGCTCGGGCGGTATGCGCGCATGCATTACCGGCTGTTGAAGCCGGCGGTTTGACGGATCCCCCCCTCCACCGCTGCGCGGTCCCCCTCCCCCGTAAACGGGGAAGGAAAACGAGGGTGGAGGCAGGTATTGAAGGAGAACGAAAATGCGAACGCTTGGTGTGATTGCGCTGGCCGGAGTGGGCGTATCTGTCGTGTGTCTCGCGGTCGCACATGTGATCGATCCCGGCGTGGACAAAATCAACACCCTCCTCATGCTTCGCGGCTGTTCGGCGCCCGCAGATGACTCTGCAAACGTGACGCGCGAACTGGCATGGAATGGTGATGATGGGGTGACGATAAACGTTCCGGCGACTATCCATTACCGCCCCGACAACGGCCCCGTGCTGCGCGCCAGCGGCCCCAATGGCATGATGACTCACCTGCGGGTGCGGGACGGCCGCGTCGAACTCGATTGCACCATGTATGGAGCCGATCGCCAGCTGGACCTGGTTCTGCCAGGGCGCGCCTTTGACAGTTTCACCCTGAACGGCACCGGCCATCTGGTGTTGGAGAATCTGAAGCAGAACCGGCTGAATGTGAATCTGCGCGGCACGGGCGACGTGCGCGCCAACGGTGTGGCCGATGATCTCACACTGAACATCGCGGGATCGGGAGATGCGGATCTGGGCCGTCTCGCAGTGAATTCTTCGAAAGTGCGCATCGCCGGCAGCGGCAAGGCGGCGCTGGCTCCGAAGGACAGTGCGGATATCACGATTGCGGGTTCGGGTGAGATTCGATTCCTCGAACAGCCGCGGCATTTGCAGACGCACATCGCGGGATCGGGCCGCATCATCAACGCCCCGACTCAGGGATTATAGCGGGAGATTTTGCGATGTACGCCGCCACCGCAGCGATCCAGCGGGTTGACCGGATAAATGTTGCGCCATCCGGCCGCGTGTCGCGCGCGGCGGAGCGGATCGAACTGGCGCACGCGGACGACAGGACGGTCGGCGCCTTCCTGATCCGGCCGTCGAGCCGCGAAATTGAGCGCGAGGGCAGGCGTGAAATCATTGAACCACGGGTGATGCAGGTGTTGGTGGCGCTGGTGGAAGCTGATGGCGCCGTGGTGTCGCGCGATGATCTGGTGCAGCGCTGCTGGAATGGACGGGCAGTCAGCGAAGACGCGATCAATCGCTGCATCGGCCGGCTGCGGCGGATCGCAGAGGCCGATGGCGGACAGAGTTTTACCATCCGCACCATTCCACGGGTCGGCTATCGTCTGTGCGCGTGCGACTCTGCCGCGGCTGTTTCGCCGGCGCAGAACGGGCCAGCGCCGGACGCGGTGGCGATGCCGTTGCTCAGCCAGCCGGCGAAGCGCCCGAACCTGATGCCATTGCTGTTCATCTTGCTGTTGGCGCTGCAATTGGGCGTGCGGCTGACGGGGATTGCCGGCGGCGTACTGGGCGCTGCCGCGGTCAGCGACGGCGTGCTGCTATTGACCGGCGTGGGATTGTCGCTATCGCTGTGGGAAAGGCGGTGGAGTGCAGGATGAGGGGTTTTGCGTTTGTGGTGGCAGCGGCGCTGCTGCCCGCGAGTGCGGCAGCGGCGGCGGAGATGACGCCCGATCTCACGGCGTTCCGCGCGCTGTACAAGGAGCTGGTCGAGATCAACACCACGCAATCGGCCGGCGATTGCACGGTGGCCGCGAATGCGATGGCGGCGCATCTGAAATCCGCCGGCTATCCCGACAGCGACATTCACATCGTGGTGCCGCCCGGTCATCCGAAACGCGGCAATCTCGTCGCCATCCTGCACGGCACGGATGGGAGCGCGAAGGCGATCCTGCTGCTCGCCCATATCGATGTGGTGGAAGCGCGGCGCCAGGACTGGGACCGCGATCCGTTCAAGCTGGTGGAAGAGAACGGCTACTTCTATGCGCGCGGCGTCGCCGACGACAAGGCAATGGCGGCGATCTTCACCGACATGATGGTGCGCTACAAACGCGAAGGCTATCACCCGCGGCGCGACATCAAGCTGGCGCTGACCTGTGGCGAGGAAACGCCGGAGGATTTTGACGGTGCGCGCTATCTCGTCGAACATGACAAGCCGCTGATCGATGCTGAATTCGCCATCAACGAAAATGGCAGCGGCATCCTCGACAAGGCCGGCAACCGCGTGGCGATCACCATGCAGGCCGGCCAGAAGGTGCAGCAGCACATCAAACTGGAGACGACGAGTCCCGGCGGCATCAGTTCGGGCCCGCCGAAGGACACCGCGATCACCGAGATGCTGCGCGCCATCGGGCGCATCAATGATTTCGATTTTCCGCTGCATATCAGCGCCAGCACCAAAGCCTATCTCGCCGGCATGGCGAAACTGGAAAAGGGCCAGGAGGCCGACGACATGCGCGCGCTGCTGAAGTATCCGCCGGATGAGGCGGCCGCGGCGCGCATGGTGAAGGAGAATCCGCGCACCAATTCCATGCTGCGCACGACCTGTGTCGCGGTCGAGCTGAATGCCGGCGAGGCGGAAAGCGCATTACCGCGCCGCGCCGATGCGATTCTCGATTGCCATATGGCGCCGGGCGAAAGCGTGAAGCAGTTGACGGACACGCTGACGAAAGTCGTTGACGATGCCAAAGTCAGCATCACGCCGGTGGGCGATCCGGGTTTGCCGTCACCGGCGCCGCCGGTGAGCGAAAAGATCCTCGGTCCGGCGCGCGAGGTGGCGGCGAAAATGTGGCCGGGCGTGCCGCTGATTCCCTATCAGGTGAATGGCGCCGACGACGGGCGTTTCCTGACGCCGGCGGGGATTCCGACCTATGGTTTGTCAGGACTGTTCCGCGATGCCGGCGGCGATGGTTCGCACGGGCTGAACGAACATGTCCGTGTGCGGTCAATCTATGAAGGCCGCGATTTCCTCTACGCGGTGGTGAAGAAATACGCGGAGGAGAAATAGTTTTCCTCTCCCCTTGTGGGAGAGGGCGGCGCGGGGCCCTGAAGCGGCGCTCAGGTTTCGCAAAGGCCTGCGCGGAAGTTCCCCCCTCCACCGCTAAAGCGGTCCCCCTCCCCCGCAAGCGGGGGAGGAAAACTGTAGCTGTGATCGGATCTTTTCCTCCCCCGTTTACGGGTGGAGGGCGAAAAGAAATCGCCAGAGGCGATTTCCGCCCGACAGTGGCGCCCAATGGGCGACGGGGGGACGTGCCACCTTCCGCCGGAGTTAATGCGGCTCCGTGATGGCTTCGAGGGTGAGGCGGCCGGTTTCGGGCACGAGCATTTGCGTTAACACCGCGCCGAGCACCGCCAGTCCGGCAATCACCCAATAGGCCCCCGCCTGGCCGATGCCGGCAAACAGCAGCGGAAAGCCAAAGGCGCTGAGCGCCGCGCCGATCCGCCCCGCCGCCACGGTGATGCTCTGCGCGACGCTGCGAATACGCGTGGGCGCGAGTTCGACGCCGAGCACGCCGCCGCCTGAGACCAGCGCCGGCCCGGTCTGCGCGACGCCAAATAGTCCGTATACGATAAAGGCGAGTATCGGCATCGCCAGCAGCCGGCTTTGCATCAGGGCGAAAATACCGACCACGACGGCGCCGGCAACGAAACCCCAGACCTGAAGCGGCTTGCGCCCGAAACGGTCGATGACGAACAGCGACATGAGCACCGATGCCGGAATGACGAAAACGGCATCCATGAGAAGAGCGAATGTCACCGATTGCATGTTCAGGCTGCCGGCGATCAGCGACGGGCCGAACAGGATGCTGCCATAGACGACGAGGTCGTAAACCATCCACAGCAGGGCGGCGGCATAGATCGCCTGTGCATGGCGCGCGAAGACTTGGCGGAAATTCCGCCGGTCGGTCGGAGGGACGGCAACTTTCTCGCCGCTGATGTGGTGGATGACATTTGCCGCCTGTTCCTTGTCGCCGGCGAGGCGGGCGAGAAAGCGCGCGGTTTCCGGCATGCGGCGGCGCAAATACAGCACCGACAGCGCCGGTATGGCGCCGGCGGCGAGCACGATCCGCCATCTGAGATCGGGACTCACATCCGCGCTCTGGAGAATGAGGGCGAGAAGCCCGGCGGCCAGCGACCCCAGCGGCCACATGGTGCCAAAGCCGATGCCGAGCGCCAGTCCGCGATTGGCGCGGTTGGCATGTTCCGCCATGATCATCGGCGACAGGACATAATCCGCGCCGACTCCGAGCCCGAGCACGAAGCGGATAGCGATCAGCCAGTTGAGATCGGGTGCGAATGCCTGCGCGATTGCCGCGATCCCCAGGATCAGGACATCGAAGCCGTAGAAGCGTTTGCGCCCGGTCTGGCCGAGCACGCCGAACAGCAGCGCGCCGACCGCTGCGCCGACCAGCACTGATGCCGCCAACACCGCGCTTTCCACGCTGCTGAGCGCCGCATGACCGAGTGAAGCCAGCACCAGCGGCAACACGATGCCAAGCGCGGAAAGGTCATAACCGTCGCAGAAGACGCCAAGCCCGGTGGTGACCGTGGTGCGCCAGTGGAAAGTTTTGAATCTTTGTTCGTCGAGAACTGTGAACACGGTTGTGTTTCACGCGAGTGAATGTTTGCGCAGGAAGCTGAGCATGGCTTCGCGGCAGGCATCCGGCCGTTCGATTTGCGCCAGATGACCGGTTTCCGGCACGAATTCATATTCATAGCCGCCATCGGCCGCGAGCGCGCGGTTCGCGGCCGCCGTGGCCGGCGCATATTTCGCGTTCGGATCGGCGCCGATCAGTTTCACCGGTCCGCCATATTCGGACGCGCGCGGCCACAGATCGAGCGTCAGCGCCGCCAGATAGATCGAAGCTTCGAGCTCCCGGCGGCAGCTCAGGACATAACCGCCGTGACCCGCTTGCCGCAGGATGGCTTCGGCCATGTCGGCGCGCGCCTGTTCGTGCCAGCGCGCTTGCGCGCGATTGCTGTCGAAGCTTTGCCGCAGCTCGGTGGGCGAGGTGAAGCGGTCCTGGCGCTCGAGCGCCCATGCCATCAGGCGCAGTTCGAATGTGCGCATGGATTCATATTGTTCGTGGCCCAGGAGCGGCACATCCGGCGGATCGAACAGCACCAGCGCGTCCCACACCCATTGCATCTGCACCGCGTGCTTCATCGCGGCACGGCCGGACATGGAGTGAAATATGCCGACGCTTGGCCGGTGTCCGAGGCGGCGGTCCACCGCATCGAATATCGAGCCGATGTCCCTGGCGAATTGCAGGTAATTGTGCCCGTCGGCGCCGGTGGGTTCGTTGCGGCCATGATTGCGCATGTCGAACAGGATGACGTCGAATTGTTGCAGCAGCGGGTCCCAGAACACGCGATAGCCGTCGATGGCAAAGCCGTTGCCATGCGTGAGGAACAGCCGCACGCCGTCGGGATTGCCGCCGCGGCGAATCAGGATTCGGGCGCCGTCGGTCATGGTGGCGTGGAAGAGGTCGGCGGGGGCGGTGGTCATTTCGCCGAAACTAGCAAATCACCTCCACCTTGCGGGGAGGTCGAAATTTGCGCAGCAAATTTCGGGTGGGGGCAATCGCGAAAGTGTCCCCCACCCGCACTTTGCGAACCGCAAAGTGCGTGCCTCCCCTCAAGGGGGACGCGGAAAAAATGTGAATGCGCGTTCATCATTCCACTGGCCAGCGGAGTTGGACGATATCGTTCATGCGCAGATGCTGCGAGAAGCGCGCGACCGTGCGCGGTATCTGCTGATGCAGCTCGCGCTCGTCGATGCGGGTGCAGCGGCCATCCTTCACCACCTGCTCGCCGGCGACAAACACATGCCGGACAGAGTCGCCGGTTGCGGCATAGACCAGATTGGCGACGGGATTGATCAGCGGCTGCCATTCCGGGCGGCTGGTATCGAACAGCACGATATCGGCGTCCCTGCCGGTTTCGATGCTGCCGATGCGGTCGCGCCACGGTGTCGGCCTGGCGCCATTGATGGTGGCCATTTCGAGCGCATGTTCCGGCGGCATCACGCGCGGATTGGCGCGCGCCTCCTTATAGCCGCAGCAGGCCAACCGCATTTCCTGGACGATATCGACGATGCCTGAGCTGGCATGATCGGAACCGAGCGCGACATTGACGCCGAGCGCCATCAATTCCGGCAGCTTGCCCATGATGAAATTGCCATAGCCATTGTGCAGGCTGGAGCTGGGGGCGCAGACCAGTGACGGTTTGCGGTGCGCGAGAATGGCGACTTCCTGCGGTTCGAGCCAGCCGGAATGCACGATCAGCATGTTCTCGTCGATGACGCCGAGCTTTTCCAGCCGCTCGATTTCGCCCATGCCAAAGCGCGACACGCTGGAATCATGCGTCGAATAGCTGAAGCAGGCATGGGTCTGCAGCAGGGTTTTGTATTTCGTCGCAAGTTCCTTCAGCCCGAGGATGAGTTTGTCCGAAGCATTGTTCAACCCGCGGAAGGACGCCGTCGCCGCGAGCCGCGGATTGCCGGTGTTGCCGTAGCGCGCGAGCACTTCTTCGGCGCGGGCAAGCGCGACATCGGTGTTCTCTATCATCCGCTCGGGAAGAATCCCGAGCACGGATTTGGTCAGGTCGAAGGACGAGCGCGACACCAGCATCCGGATACCGGTGGAGAGCGCGCCATCGACCGAAGCTTGCGGGTGATAATTGCCGGGATCGATAAAGCAGGTCACGCCGTGGCGCAGCAATTCGGATGCCGCGAATTGCGCCGATACATGCACGTCGTCGGCTTCCAGAGCCGCTTCGTAAGGATACATGCGGTCGAACAGAAAGCTCTGCGCATTGGCTTCGTCGGCGAGGCCGCGCGACAGATGGAATGAGGAATGCAGATGCGCGTCGATGAAACCGGGTGTTGCCACCATGCCGGTGCAGTCGATGGTGGTTTTGGCCTGCGCTGCGGCGGCGGATTTGCCGACGAATGCGATGCGTCCGTCTTTCACGCCAATGGAGGCATCGCGGATGATGCGGCGGGTTTTGTCGACGGTGATCAGCCAGCCGATATTGCGCAGCAGCAGGTCGAATTGGGTGGGTGAGTCAGGCATGGGTTCTGCGGAGGTTCTTGGTCGACCTACTCACCCCTCACCCGGCGCGCCAGTACGCGCGTAGTGCTTACGCGCGGGCGCGCCGCCCTCTCCCTCAAGGGGAGAGGAAGGCGAGCGGTGCAATCGGTTAGCCGCCGACATAGTTGCATTCATCGGCGATCTTGAGTTCGACCAGGACATTCTCAGGCGCCGATTCTTCGCACAGCATGGAACGGTGGCCGATACCCTTGGGAATGAACATCATGTCGCCTTCGCGCATGGTGCGCACGCCCATCTCGGTTTCCCAGCGCAGCGCGCCTTTGACGCAGATGATGATCTCGTGGAAGTCGATATTGCGGTGCCAGAAGCCCATGTCTTCCTTGCTGCGCTTGGAAAGATCGACCTTGACGGTTTTCGCGTCATAGATGCGCAAGGGCGAGCCGTCGGCCTTGTTGTAATTGCTCGGCTGGAACTTCTTGTCGAAAATATTCAGCATCCGGAACAGATCGGCGTTCTCGGATACGCCGGCATTATTGACCGGCGGTTCGTCATGCAGCAGCACGACATTCTTGCCGTTGATGGTGACGAGTTCGCGATATTTCTGCGTGGTCATCCGGGTTCCTTCCCTGTTGGATTTCGGCTGATGGATTCAAGAATTCTCGGCGGGGTCGCCGGCAGGCGGATGTCGCTGGTGCCGAGCGCATCGGCAATCGCGTTGGCGATGCAGGCGGGCACGCTCATGCAATTTCCTTCGGCCAGTCCCTTGGCGCCGAGCGGCGTGAAAGGCGAGGGTGTCTCGATATGCATTGTCGTCATGGGCGGAATTTCGCAGGCGGTCGGCACGAGGTAATCGGCAAAATTGGCGGACTGGAAGTTACCATTCTGGTCGTAGATGAACTCTTCATAGAGCGCACTGGCAAGTCCCTGGACAAAAGCGCCGCGGATTTGCCCTTCGGCGAGCATCGGATTCAGCAGTCTGCCCGCATCATGCATGGAATAATAGCGGTCGACATGCACCGCGCCGATGACCGGATCGATCTCGACGCCGCACATGTCGAAAATGAAACCATAGGTGAGTGAGGTGTTGATCCGGTCGGAATCATCCGGCGGTTGAAGTTCGGGCGGATTCCAGACTGCGGTTTCGCGCAAACCGCCGTCCATGCCGTCGGGCAACATGCCCGGCGACCAATGCGCGGTTCCGGCGGCGCGGCCGAAAGACAGCGCGTTGTCCGGATTGCTGCGGCTGCGCACTTTGCCGTCGGCGAATTCAATGTCGTTGCTGAGGACATTGAGCTGTTTCGCCGCGATGCGAGCGAGCTTGTCGCGGATTCGCTGGGCTGCGACATGCACCGCAACCGCGGCGCCCGGCGTGAAGCGGCAGGAATAATTGCCGCTGGCAATCGACCATTGGTCTTTCGCGGTATCGATTTCGAGATTCACCGAAATGTCGTCGGGATCGAGGCCGAGCTGTTCGGCGACGATTTGCGAAATCGCGGTTTCGTGGCCCTGTCCCTGCACCGGCACATCGGCGGTGACGGAGACGGCGCCGAGCGGATCGACATTGATGGTGGCCATGGAGATGGCGCCGTTTTTCGGTCCCGCTCTTTCGCGCGCCGCGGGCGTCAACAAGGTCGAGAGATAGCCCATATTCGACATTCCGGGCTCGACCACGGCGGCATATCCGATGCCATAGCGGCGGCCGGCTGCACGGGCCGCGTCGCGGCGTTGTTGCAATTCCTCCAGCCGGCCGTCGCTGATGGCGATGTCCACGGCGCGGCGGTAATCGCCGGAATCGTAAAGCGCGCCCGCCGCCGCGCGGTAAGGGAAAGCCTTGGGCGGAATCAGATTGCGCCGGATGACTTCCAGCGGATCGAGCTGCAGCTCCTCGGCAATGCGCTGCATCAGCCGTTCGAGTGCCAGGTAAAGCTGCGGTCCGCCAAAACCGCGGATCAGCGCGGCGGGCGCCTTGTTGGTCAACACGATGCGATTGGTGATGGAAAGATTGGGAATGTGATAGGCGCCGGTGCTGGCGCCGTGCATGCGATAGAGCGGCCCCGGCATCGGCGCGCGCAAATAGGCGCCATAGTCTTCGATCTGTTCGAGCCGAAGCGCGAGGACCCGTCCGTCGCGCGTTACCGCGGCTTCGGCGATGGTGATGCGGTTCGGCCCCGAACTGGCGGCGGTCAGATGTTCGAGGCGATCCTCGACCCATTTCACCGGCTTTCCGGCGATGCGCGAGGCCAGCGCCATCAGCACGATATAGGGGAAGACCGAGAGTTTGATCCCGAAGCTGCCGCCACTGTCGGCCGGTGTACGCAGGCGCAATTTGTTGCCCGGAATGCGCAAGGACCGCGCCATCACGGGATGGGCGCTGAACGGCCCCTGGAAATTCGACAGCACGTCATAGCTGCCGTCGCCGGCGCGATATTCGGCGGCCACCACGAAACATTCGAGTGGCGTGAACGAATTGCGCGGATAGGAGGTGGTCAGTTTGACGATTCTGTCGGCTTCCGCGAATGCGCGATCGGGTTCGCCATAGACGAAGTTGCGCGGCCCGATCTCATTGCCGGCAACTCCGTCATGCAGTCGCGGTGCGTTTGCATCCCGCGCCGCAAGCGGGTCGATCACGGCGGGCAGCGGCTCATATTCGATATCGACAAGAGCCGCCGCATCTTCGGCGCGATAGCGGTCGGTTGCGAGAACGACAGCGACAGGTTCGCCGAAATAGCGCACGCGATCGGTCGCGAGCGCCCATTGCGTGACGGGTTCTTTGATCGCGACGAGAAACGGATCGGAAATCCGTTTTATTTCGGCGCCGTCGATCACGCAGTGAACGCCGGGAAGCGCGAGAGCCTGCGATTTATCGACCTTCGTGATTAGCGCATGCGCGTGCGGTGAGCGGATGACATGCGCGGCCAGGGTTCCCGCGGCGACCGGAATGTCATCGGTGAAGCGGCCTCTTCCGGTCAGCAGCGCAAAGTCTTCTTTGCGTTTTATCGGTTTGCCGAGGAGGGTCATTTCAGGGCCCCTATCCCACAACCCCCCTTCCGGCCGCCATTGCCGCGCATTGGCGCGGCGCGGCCACCTTCCCCCGCAAGGGGGGAAGGTGAAACCGAGGGGCGGAGGCGCACTGAGTTAGCTCCGTTTCGGTGGGGAGAGGCCGAATTCGCTCCAGCGCTTGAGGACGGCGTTGCGATCGGCATCGGCCGGCCAGACGGTTGGCGGGAAGCGGGCGCCGCCGAGATCAGGATCCGGATCGTAATCCAGATTCATGGTCGCGTCGATCAGTACACGGTTCCATTTGCCGGTGCCAAACAAAGCTGCGTTGCGGTCGCGCCGGCGGGTGGACGGATCAAGTCCCATGCCGAAGGTCGCCGGCATGATGACGATGTCGTTTTCACCGGCATTGACGCGGTGGGCGATGGCCCAATCCACCGCGGCGTAATCGTGGATGTCGATATCGTCGTCCACCACGGTCACATGTTTGTAGCGCACGTGGCCGGCCGAACTGCCCCACAGCGCGTTGGCCGCCTGCTTGGCCTGGCCGCGATAGCTCTGCTGCATCTGGACGACGACATTGATGCCGGCCTGGACCGGCGGACACCACACGCCGGTGACGCCCGGCACTCCGGCGCGGTCGAGCACATTCCACGCCGTTGCCGACCGCATGATCGAGCTGCAGATCGCATTTTCCGAATAGCTGCCGGGAAGCGAGCCTTCGATGCAGCCGCGCATGATCGGATCGTCGCGATGGGTGATGCAGGTGACGCGGATGGCAGGCTTCGGCGCGCGATCGCCGGCAACATAGCCGGTAAATTCAGCGAACGGGCCTTCCATGACATAGCTGGAGGGTTCCAGCCCGAGCATGCCTTCGATGACGATTTCCGCACTCGCTGGAACCAGCAGGTCAGACGTTTCGCATTTGACCAGTTCGACCGGCTGGCCGCGGATTGCGCCCATCACATCATATTCGCTGATGCCTTTGGGCACCGGCTGACCGGCGCAGAATCCCAGCGCCTCTTCCCAGCCGATGACGCAGGCGATCGGCATTTCCTTCGCGCCCTGCTGCTGCCACGCCGTGACATGCTGGCCAATATGCTGCGCTCGCCACATCAGCATCGGGATCACATCGGGTCCCGCGACCATACCGCGGTAAATCCCGACATTCAGAATGCCGGTCACCGGATCCCTGGTGACGATGCCGGCATAGGTCAGGATGTAACGGCCGCCATCGACGCGATTCCAGAACGGCACCGGAAATTGCTGAATGTCGATGTCCTTGCCGGTGATGATGTTCTGCTTCACCGGGCCGGTCGGCACCACTTTGGGCGGGAGGCGCTCGTTCAATACGCTGCGGCCCAATTTCACGAGTTCGCGCGGATGGGTATTGGCCGGCATTCCCATCATCATGGAAACGCGGTTGTAACTGGATAATCCGCAGCCGAACAATTTGCCGCAGCGGCTGTCGCGCTTGTTATAGTCTTTGATGTTGCTGAACAGCAGCGCCGGTCCGTCGCCCTGGCCTTGCGCCAGGCGCATGATGGTGCCGAGTTCGATATTCCAGTCGACTTCGGCGGTGATTTCCCTGATCTCGCCCGCGGATTTCAGGGCCGCAATCCAGCCCCGTAAATCGCCGAATGCGACAGGCTCCCGTTTGACCGTCATGCACAACTCCAATCGCAATAGGTCTCCCTAGCATGGCGGCAAAGGGCTTTCACAGAAATTTCCTGTATGATAGCCAACGGCCCAAGCCCAGAGCGGCAAACGGTTTTTCACAGGTCCGGGAGCACCCGAATGGAGCGAAGTACTGTGCGCGTGGCGAAAACGGAAAGCCCGAAGGCGCCGGCACCGGACTCGCATCTCGCTGACCTGCGCAGCACGCTCGCCTGGCTGAAAACCCGCGGCGACCTCATCGAAAGCGAGCACGAGATCAATCCCGATCTCGAGCTGACCGGATTGCAGAAGCTGATGGATGGCGGCTGTCCGGCCTTGTTCTCCACTGTGAAGGGCAAGCCAAATCACCGGTTGCTGACCAATCTGTTCGGCAATATCGAGGTGATGAACCGGATGTTCGGCTGGGAGTCGGACAGGGACCGGACGGTGCGGCTCGCCGCCGCGCTGAACCGCCCTTTACCGCCCCAGGAAATCGCGCAAGGAGATGCGCCGTGCCAGGAAGTCATCATTGAGCGGCCGGCCAGCGTCAATGAATATCTGGTTCCGATCCGTCACACCGATCTTGAAACTGAGCTGACCGTCGGCTCCGGCATTCGCTGTCTCACCGGCAAAGCTTTCGGCGATGGTAGTGATGTCGGCTACAACCGGATGAATTTCCGTTGGGGCAATGTCGGGACGTTCCAGGTCTCCCCCGGCTCGCATATGTGGCAGGTGCTGGGCGAAGCGCATCGCAAGCGCGAGCGCGTGCCGCTGACATTCTGCTTTGGCGTGCCGCCGGCCTGCACGCTGCTGGCGGGCGGTGCCTTCGATTACGTTATTCTGCCGTATGGCTGCGACGAATTGGGTGTTGCCGGCGCGGTGCAGGGTTTTCCCGTGCGTCTGGTGAAGGCGCGCACGGTGG
The DNA here is from genome assembly GCA_964446945.1 of uncultured Bordetella sp. Classification (GTDB taxonomy): domain Bacteria; phylum Pseudomonadota; class Alphaproteobacteria; order Micropepsales; family Micropepsaceae; genus CAIYRG01. The sequence continues at coordinate 151,486 of CAYUQO010000002.1, read as the reverse complement.
ACGCGATGGCGATTGCCGACTCCGAGATCGTGCTCGAAGGCTATGTCGATCCGCGCGACACCAGATTTGAAACCGCCGAAGCCGAAGCCGACCAGGTGCAGGGGCGGCACCATTTCCACCCCGAATGGGCCGGCTATATGGGCAAATCCTATAAGGCGCCGACCTTCCATGTCACCGCAGTGACAATGCGCGACCCGGCGTCGAAGCCGGTCATTTACGCGCTCGGCGCGCATACGCTGGATGAGCACAATATCGATACGTCTATCCGTGAAGCGGCGATGTTCGAACTCTGCAATCGCATGCAGCCCGGGATCATTCAGGATGTGAACATCCCCTACTGCATGACCGATTGGGGCGGCGCGATTATCCAGGTGAAAAAGCGCAACCGGCTGGAAGAAGGCTGGCAGCGCAATTTCATGACTGCGCTGTTGTCGACGTCGCAGGGCATGCGGGTGGTGATCGCGGTCAGTGAAGACACCAATATCTACAGCATGGATGACGTGATGTGGGCGATCACAACGCGCGTCAATCCGCGCACCGATATCCTGAACCCGACGCCGGGCGGGCGTGGCCAGACATTCATGCCGGCCGAACGCATGACAGCAGGCGAGAAGGAATGGACCGCATCGAATACGCGCTATGAAGGCGGCATGGGGATCGATGCTACGGTGCCATACGGCTTCGAAAAGGATTTCATGCGTCCGCAATATCCGGTCGCGAAAGTGAAGCTGGAGGATTTCTTCAGCAAAGAGCAGATCGCCAATGTGCGGGACCGGATGAAGGGTTGGACCGAGTGGTTGTCCCGCACGGGATATTAAATGGATCCGTTTGGCGGCCATCGGCTCGCGATTCCCTTCCGCAGCGTCGCTGAATCGCTCGCATTGTTTCGCAGCCGCGATCCACAGCGCACCGCGATTATCGACATCGATCAGAAGACCAGCATCACATTCGAACAGCTCGATCTGATCACCGCTGCGATTTCAGCCGATCTGCGTCAGCGCGGCGTGCGGCGCGGCGACACGGTGGTGCTGCTTGCCAATGAGGTGCTGGAAAAGCTGCTGCTCTGGCTCGGCATCTGGCGCATCGGCGCAACTGTATGCCCGATCACCGTCGAGCTGAACGAAACGCATCTCACATTCATTGCCAATCTCGTCAAACCCAGGCTGCTTCTCATCCATGACGAGCTGGATGCGCGGATATTTCAGGGCGGCGCTGTGCCGGTTGTGCGCTTCGGACGATGGCAGCCAAACAAGGATGATTGTGGAAATTATTTTTACTCACTGGCGCATGTAACCGAAGCGTCCGGCGATCACAATGCGCCGGAAGATGTTGCCGGGATGGTGTGCACCTCCGGCACGACGGACCGCCCCAAAATCGTTGTCTATGACCATGGCTGCTACTGGCTGCAGGGACTGGACACGATCGACATGCTCGGTCTGACCGCGGACGATCGCACACTCGAATATCGCTCCTTCGGCTGGAATTCGGCGCAAATCCTGAGCCTGCTTCCGTTTCTGCAGCTCGGGCTCACGCTGCACATTGCGCGGCGCTTCTCCAACAGCCGGTTTTTCGACTGGATTCGCGATTACCGCATCACCTTCGCGGCGGGCGTGCCTGCGGTTCTCAACCTGCTGCTCAACCATCCCGGGGAGGAGCGCCCGGACATACCGACATTGCGGCTGATGAGCTGCAGCTCGGCGCCGCTTGCGCCCGAACAATGGGCGCAATTCGAGCAGCGCTACGGCATCAGACTGTTGCAGCTCTACGGCATGTCGGAGGCGGGATGGATTTGCGGCAACACGCATTACAAGCGGCGCATGGGTACGGTTGGTCCGCCGGCCATTCACCAGGAATTCGTGATTGTCGATGGCAACGGCAATCCATGTCCGGCAAATGTCGAAGGAGAAGTGACCATCGGCGGGCCACAGTCGTCGATCGGGGTATTGCAGGATGACGGAACGATTGCGCCGGTCCGTGGCCGGCGGTTCAAAAGCGGCGATCTCGCGACCATGGACGATGATGGCTTCGTCCGCATCACCGGGCGCACCAAGGACCTTATCATTCGTGGCGGGGTCAATGTGTCACCGGTCGAAGTGGATGCGGTGCTGCTCGCGCACCCGGCACTGTCGGATGCGGCGTCGCTGGGGATTCCCGACCCGATCTATGGCGAGGAGGTGATTGCCTGCGCGGTGTTACGGCCGGGCGCGCGCGACGATGAATCGGCGATTCTTGGCTACTGTGCCGACCGGCTGCCACTGGCCAAACGGCCAAAGCGGATTCTGTTTCTGGCCGAATTGCCGAAGAGCGACCGCGGGAAAGTGCTGCGCGACCGGTTGCGGGAAGAGTTTTTGCGCCGCGAGATGGCGCCGCCGCGTTCTTAGTCAAGCCAACGTGATTTTCGGACCTCTTGGGCGGTTTCGGCGTTCATCCTATGGTTTGCCATGCTCATTTTTCGCGCACTCGCGGTGGGGATTTTGCTTACGGCTTCTGGACAAGCCGCATGGGCAAAGAACACCGCTGTTGCGCAGAAATCGCTTCCCCCGCATCCGGTCGTGCTGGAACTTTTCACCAGCCAGGGCTGCAGCGATTGTCCAGCCGCCGATAAATTGGTGACGGAACTCGCGCATCGGCCCGATGTCATCGCGCTGTCGCTTCCAATCACCTACTGGGACATCCTGGGCTGGAAGGACACTTTTGCGACCGAGGCCAACACCCGCCGTCAGAAGTCGTATGCCCGGATCATGAATCGTTCAGGGGTATACACACCGCAAATGATCATCGATGGTCAGCTTGATGTGGTCGGAAATCAGCGCGATCGCGTCATGCAGGCGGTTACGATGCGCAGCTCTGCCGCGGAACATGGCGCGACAGTTCCGGTTGTCCTGCACCGCACCGGCAATCGCATCGAAATCGCAATCGCGAAATCGAAGCACGCGCCGAAAAGTGCAGCAACAATCTGGGTGATGCGCACATTGGGACAGGGATCGGTGGATATCGGAGATGGCGAAAATCGCAATCGATTCCTGACCTACACCAATGTGGTTCGCGATCTGCAGCGAGCGGGTGAATGGAAGGGACAGGCGATGAAAATCGATGTCCCGGCGAATCTGACGAAGCTGCAATATGACGGCGTCGTCGTTGTTCTGCAGGCGCAGGATTTTGGTCCGGTACTGGGCGCTGCAGCCATGAGCCTTTCGGACGTGCGCGCCGTCAAAGCTGTAGCGAAGCCTTAACAAGCCGTTACACAAACCACAAACGCGCATTCTACGCATTTTTCTTTTGTTAACGGGCTGTCCTTATCTTGGCTCGCGAAAGCGCACGGGGAGCCGGAGTTGCGTTGCGGCCTCGATCTCGAAACTGACAACGAGGACATCGGTGTCAACGACGCCGAAGCGCCCGACGCGCTGCGCTCGATACTTCTTGGCGCCCAGGCGGTGGCCTTTGACTGGTCTGTCGCTCAAGGCCGTATCTGCTGGGATGTGGCCCGGGTCGGCGGCCATGATGCCATCGATTATGTCTGCGTCGACTATTGTGGCCCGTTCCGGGCGCTGCTCGACCGCGAGGCGCTGCGGCGTCTGAAACATCTGATTGAAGAACCCTTCCCGCAAAATCCGTCCTTCAATTTGCACTTCTTTGATGGCGCCGGTGCTGCACGCCGCTGGTTTGAAGTCGCAGCGTTGCGCATACCCGGCGCCGACGGCCGCGCCGAGAAGATCAAGGGCGTCATTCGGGCCACCGGGACGGGCGTGAGTGCGGATCAGTCATTCGCCGGTATGGCCGTGCGTGATGAACTCACCGGGCTGCTCAATCGTCAGCAATTGCGCGAGGAGTTATCGCTGGTCGTCGGCCATGCCGCCGGGAGGGGTGAGACCTACGCCTATGTGGTCGCGGCGATCGACCAGCTGGGGGTCATAAATCAGATCCATGGTTACGATGCGGCCGATGAAGTGATCGCGACGGTCGGTCAGCGGCTTGGTCAGGCGTTGCGCACTGCCGATCTCATCGGCCGGAGCGCTGGAAACAAATTCGGCATTTTGCTGAAGCTCAAATCGCCAGCCGAGGTCACCAATATCGTTTCGCGCCTGCACGAAGCGGTGAACGTAAAGCCGGTATCGACGGCCGGTGGCGCGGTACTCGCAACCATTTCGATGGGCGCGGTCATTGCGCCGCAATACGCGGCCAACGCGTCTGAAGCGATGCAGCGGGGCGAAGAAGCGCTCGCCAAAGCGCGGAATCTGGGCCGCAACGGATTTGCGCTTTACACCCCTTCGGCACAACGCGAGTCCGAACGCCGCAGACTTATTTCGGCGGGCGACGAAATCGTCGGTGCGCTCGAGGATAATCGCGTGCTTTTCGCCTTTCAGCCGATTGTCGGGGCCAAGTCGCGCGAGACCGAATCCTATGAATGCCTGCTCCGGATACAGCGCGCCGACGGGAGCATTTTGCCCGCGAAAGATTTCGTCCCCGCGGCCGAGGCGCTTGGCCTGGTCCGGTTGCTCGATCGCCGCGCGTTGGAAATGGCCGTTGCCGAACTCTACCGCAACCGGAGGCTCAAACTTGCAGTGAACGTCTCCGCGACGACGGCGAACGACCGCGCATGGCTGATTTCGTTCATCAATTATGTGCGCGACCACCGGAAGGTTGCGGATCGGCTGACGATCGAGCTGACGGAGACCGCGGCGCTGCATTGTTTCGAAGAAAATGCCCGCTTCATTTCGCGCCTGCGCGATCTCGGCTGCAAGGTCGCGATCGACGACTTCGGCGCCGGTCATACGTCATTTCGCAGCCTGCATCAGATGCGCGTGGACATCGTGAAGATCGACGGCATGTATGTCGAACATCTCAGCCAGTCCGCCGAAAATCAGCTCTTCGTCCGCACGCTGGCCGATCTTGCGCACAACCTGCGCGTCGAGACGGTCGCCGAATGGGTCAGCTCGGAGCAGGACGCCGCTCTTCTTGACCGGTACGGCATCGATTATTTCCAGGGCCATTATTTCGGGCGGCCGGAAATCTTCCCGTCCTGGAGCGCGCAAACGCCGGTGATCGCGGCCGCCTGATTTATTTACGCTGGGCGAGTTCGGCGAGCTGACGCCGCATCGCCTCAACCTGATCCTTCAATTCGTCGATTTCATCTTTGCGCCGCGCGGGGCCGGATGCGTTCTGCGGCTCCGGCTTCTCCGCCGCTCGGGCGTTTGCTGCCGGCGGCTCCTCCGCCTGGCTACCCCAGGCTCCCAACGGCGAAAACATCCGCATCGCGCGGTCGAAAATCTGCAGATTTTGTCGCGTGAGCTGCTCGAAATCGCGATACCCGAGCTTGCCTCCGAGCGCGTCGGCGAATTTCTGGCGCAGCTCGTTCTGGTTTTTGGCGAAGCTCTCCATGGACAGTTCGAGATAGGACGGAACAAAGGCCTGCAGGCTGTCGCCATAGAACCGGATCAGTTGACGCAGGAACTGGATCGGCAGGAGATGTTGCCCCTTGTTTTCTTCCTCGAATATGATCTGCGCCAGCACTTGCCGGGTAATATCCTCACCGGTCCGCGCATCCCGGACTTCGAATTCAACCCCCTCCTTCACCATGTCGCAAAGCTGCTCCAGCGTGATGTAGGACGATGTGCCGGTATTGTAGAGGCGCCGGTTGGCGTATTTCTTGATAATGATCGGATCGGCTTTTCCGTTTTTCCTGTCGCTCAAGAATGTGTTCCCGTAGCTGTCCCTTTCCGTGACCTGTTCCGCGGACGGACGGTGTAGTCGTTCGCATTACACGGGCATCTTACCGCTGCTGTCCAGACACTATTTTGCAATGCAGCATTTTTCCGTTTACGAATGCCTGAAACGAAGCAGAGAGTGTGTTCATGGATGTTGTGATTGCCTCCGGGGCCAGGACGCCGGTTGGCTCATTCAATGGCGCCTTCGCCAATGTGCCGGCGCATGACCTTGGGGCGGTGGCGATCGGAGCGGCACTGGAGCGCGCCAAAGTCGCGCCCAACGAGGTTTCGGAGGTCATTCTTGGCCAGATCCTGACCGCGGGGCAGGGGCAAAATCCTGCCCGCCAGGCCGCGATGAAGGCGAAAATCCCGGTCGAAACACCGTCTTATCTGGTTAATCAGCTATGCGGCTCGGGCCTCAGGGCGGTCGCGCTCGGCTTTCAGGCGATCCGTAACGGCGACGCCGAAATTATTGTTGCCGGCGGCCAGGAATCCATGAGCATGGCGCCCCACGCCGCGCACTTGCGCAACGGGCAAAAAATGGGCGCAGTGCAATTCGTTGACACCATGATTCACGACGGGCTCATGGACGCCTTTCACGGCATCCACATGGGCATAACCGCCGAAAACGTCGCCCGCGAATATCAGATCACCCGCGAAGAGCAGGACCGCTTCGCTGTTGCATCGCAGAACAAAGCCGAAGCGGCGCGCAAAAGCGGCCGGTTCAAGGATGAGATCGTCACGGTCACCGTGCCCGAACGCAAGGGCGTGCGTGTGGTCGCGGATGACGAATATATCCGCGAAGGCGTGACATATGAGGGGATCGCCAATTTACGTCCTGCATTCGACAAGAACGGTACGGTGACCGCGGCCAATGCGTCCGGAATCAATGACGGCGCGGCAGCGGTGGTGATGATGAGCGCCAAGGCTGCTGAAAAGCGCGGGTTGGATGTGCTTGGGCGCGTCGTCGCCTGGGCGAGCGCCGGCGTCGATCCCAAGCTGATGGGCACCGGGCCGATACCGGCATCGCAGCAGGCACTGAAGAAAGCCGGTTGGAGCGTATCGGACCTCGATCTCATTGAGGCCAATGAGGCTTTTGCGGCGCAGGCCTGCGCCGTCAATCGCGCACTCGCCTGGGATGCGGCGAAGGTCAATGTGAATGGCGGCGCAATTGCGATCGGGCACCCGGTCGGCGCGTCCGGTGGGCGCATTCTGGTGACGCTGTTGTATGAAATGCGCCGCCGGAATCTCCACAAGGGCATCGCAACCATGTGCATCGGTGGCGGCATGGGTATTGCCGTTTGTGTCGAACGGTAGACCAGCCATGCAGCGGATCGCGATTGTCACCGGGGGAACGCGCGGCATCGGCGCCGCAGTGTCGGTGGCGCTGAAAGATGCAGGTTGCGAGGTGATTGCGAATTATGCGCGGGACGATGCGAAGGCGCAGGCCTTTTCATCCGCAACCGGGATTGCGGCGCGCAAATGGGACGTTTCGGATTTTGAATCCTGCGTTGGCGCAGTCAATGCGATTGTGCAGGAATTCGGTCCGGCCGATATCGTCGTCAACAATGCCGGTATTACCCGCGATGCAACCATGCGGAAAATGAACCGCGATGCATGGGATCAGGTGCTCGACACAAATCTCGGCGGCTGCTTCAACATGTGCAAGGCGGTGTGGGACAACATGGTCGCGCGCAATTTCGGACGCATCGTGAATATCGGTTCGATCAACGGCCAGGCGGGTCAATATGGTCAGGTGAACTACGCCGCGGCAAAATCCGGAATTCACGGATTTACGAAAGCGCTGGCGCAGGAAGGCGCCGGCAAAGGCATTACCGTCAATGCGATTGCACCGGGATATATCGACACCGAAATGGTATCGGCCGTCCCGGCGCATGTCCTGGAAAAAATCATTGCACGGATTCCCGTCGGCCGTCTCGGACAGGCGCGCGAAATCGCGCGCGGCGTCGCTTTCCTGGTCGCCGACGATGCAGGTTTCATCACCGGATCGACGCTGTCGATCAATGGCGGCCAGCACATGTACTGACGAATGGCGGATCTCAATCTCGTCGAAGTCCAGAATCTGACATGCGAGCGCGCCGGCCGGCGCGTTTTTCGCAATCTCGGCTTTGCCGTTGCCAGCGGTCAGGTCATGACGCTGGAGGGTCCCAACGGAGCCGGAAAATCCTCGGCGCTGCGGATACTTGCGGGCCTGCTTCCGGCCGCCGCCGGTGAGATACGGTTCAAGATGAATGCCGGTTATTCCGTCACCGACTCCGACGAGCGGGCGCGGCTGGTCGGCTGGATGGGCCATGCCGACGGTGTCAAAGCGCAGCTCACCGTGCTCGAAAATGCGGAATTTTTCGCGTCGCTGTATGGTGCGCGCATGCCGATCAAAGGCGTCCTTGATCATGTCGGGCTCAAGCGCATGATTGGAATTCCAGCGCAGTATCTGTCGGCGGGGCAACGCCGGCGGCTTTCGCTGGCGAGATTGATTCTCGGCAATCGCCCGCTATGGCTGCTCGACGAGCCGCTTTCCTCACTCGATGCCGAAGGACGACGGATCGCGGCCGAACTGATCGGCGAACACTGCGACGACGGCGGTATTGCAATCGTGGCAACGCATGAGACCCTCGGTCTCGATGCGATAAGATTTTTCATCGGCCAGCAATGAAAGCATTCATGGCACTGCTTTTCCGGGACATGCGGCTGGCCTTTCGCGCCGGCGGGGGCGCATCGCTCGCGGCCGCATTTTTCGCCCTGGTCGCGGCCCTGGTGCCGTTTGGAGTTGGCGCGGACCTGGCGCTGTTGGGCCGCATCGCGGGCGGGGTGCTGTGGGTCGCCGCCGCGCTCGCGGCCCTGCTGTCGCTGGACCGGTTGTTTCAGGCCGATTTTGAGGATGGCAGCCTCGACGTGCTGGCGCTGTCGCCGCTCAGTCTGGAAGCCGCATCGGCGGCCAAGATTCTGGCGCACTGGATCACGACCGGCCTGCCGCTTGTCCTGCTGTCGCCGGTGCTTGGCTTGCTGTTGAATTTGCCCGTGCCAGCCTATGGCGCGCTGGTCGCTTCCCTTTTGATCGGCACTCCGGCGTTGTCGGCAGTGGGCGCAATCGGAGCCGCGCTGACGCTTTCCATCCGGCGCGGCGGCCTCATTCTGGCCCTGATTGTGCTGCCTTTGATCACACCGGCTTTGATTTTCGGTGCGGGGGCAGTGAGTGGTGTCTTCGATGAGACCGGGCGCGGCGCGTTCCTGTTTCTCGCAGCATTTTCAGTTGCAGCGGTTGCGCTTTCGCCCTTTGCTTCGGCCGCCGGAGTGCGGCTGAACGTTGGCGGCTGATTTTCCAGAACGGAGGGCTTATGAAATGGTCATGATCACCGCTCTCGCAAATCCGAAACGATTTCTGGATTTATCCAGGACGATTGTGCCTTGGACCTGCGCGGCCGCCGTCATTCTTCTCGGCGTGGGATTCTATTGGTCCCTGTTCGCGACGCCGCCGGATTATCAGCAGGGCCAGAGCGTCAAGATCATGTTCGTCCATGTGCCCGCAGCGTGGATGGGCATATTCATCTATTCGGTCATGGCGGGCGCGTCGCTGGTCGGCCTGGTTTTCCGGCATCCGCTGGCCGATGTGGCGGCGAAATCCGCGGCTCCCCTCGGTGCTGCATTCACTGCACTGGCACTGCTCACCGGTTCACTGTGGGGGCGGCCGATGTGGGGCACCTATTGGCAGTGGGGTGATGCGCGGCTGGTATCTGAGTTGATCCTCCTGTTCATTTATCTCGGCTATATCGCGCTGTGGAATGCGATCGACGATCCGGTGCGGGCGGCGCGCGCGGCCGCGGTGCTTGCGCTGGTCGGCGCAGCGGATGTGCCGGTGATCCATTTCTCGGTCAATTGGTGGAACACGCTGCATCAGCCCGCCAGCATCCTCAGGCTCGGAGGACCAACAATCGACAAGGCCTTCCTGACGCCGCTGTTAATCATGATCGTCGGCTACACGTTCCTGTTTGCCTGGTTATGGCTGCTGCGCATGCAGACCGAAATCCTGGAACGCCGGGCGCGGTCGCTGATGATGGCCAGAGGCGCCTGAGGCATGGCGGGTTTTTTTGCCATGGGCGGCTATGCCGTGTTCGTGTGGCCGGCCTATGCGGTTACTTTCACGGTATTGATCGCCGCCATCATCATTTCCCTGCAATCGCACAGGCAGGCCAAAAAAGCGGTTCGTGAACTGGAAGAGGAAGGCTCAGCAACGGAGGATCACGGATGAAACGGCTGCTCTTTGTCGTACCGGTCGCGGTCTTCGCCGGTCTCGCCATTCTGCTGTATGTCGGTCTTTTCATGGGCCCGCCTTCAGCCCTGCCGTCACCGCTGATCGGTAAGCTGGCGCCGGAAGTTACGCTGCCCCCGCTTGACGGCCAGGCGCAGCCATTTTCGCGTGCCGACATCGGTAACGGTCATCCCGTCATCGTGAATTTCTGGGCTTCGTGGTGCGCGCCGTGCCGCATCGAACATGCCGCGCTGCTGCAATTGGCTCAGCGCAGGGGCATCACGCTATATGGCATTGACTACAAGGACACGCCGGACAAGGCACGCGCCTTCCTGAGTGAATTGGGCAATCCCTTTGGCAAACTTGATCAGGATCAAGTTGGCCGCGTCTCCATCGATTGGGGTGTTACTGGAGTTCCTGAAACCTTTGTCATCGATGGCAAAGGCATCATTCGCGTCCATTACGCCGATCCGCTGGACGAGAATGTGATCGACCGCCTCATTCTTCCGGCACTGCAAAAAGACGGATCAGTCCCTGTGGCGAAGGCTGAATAAGGGCCCCTTTGCGATTTTTCCAAATCGCAAACTTGCCTCTTACATTTTTCGATTGATGCGTTTCCCGCTGCTCACGCGCCGACCTGTCCGCCGGTAGCAGCGGAGCAGCGAAGGTGGAAGCTTTCAGCGAAGGCGGGCCGGCGGAAAACGCCTTCAGGCCCGCATACGGCGCGCGGTCTTTCCGGCCGAACGCGCCGAGGATGGTGCGGATTCCGCCTTCGAGGCGACGGTCGCCAGCATTTTAAGGAATTTGGACCGGTCTCCCGCCGACAGACTTGCGAGCAGCGTCTTTTCCACGCGCTCGTTTGCGGTACGTGCGCTGCGCAGGGCTTTCTTCCCGGCCGCGGCAATCCGTACTGCGTTGGCGCGCTGATCGGATTCGGTACGCTCGCGATCCAACAATCCTTTGTCGATCATGCGACGGATCATTTCCGCCAGCGTCGAACGGTCAATCCCGGTCAAACCGACAAGATCGGTCTGGCTGATGCCTTCGTTCTGCTCGACGGCCGCCAAAACCGTAAACTGCTGTTTCGTCAGATCGCTCGCGGCGGACTCGCGCGAAAACAGATCATTGGCGTATTGCACGCAACGCCGCAGCAAATGCGACGGTGACTGCGAAAGTTCGAAATTGCCGTTGGCTTTTCGCGGATTTTTCCCAGCCATTCACTATCCCCCCGCGAAGTTGAATCCTGAATATCTCGAAATCGTCCGTATCCGTCGGACCTGACTGACTTTACCGAACTCGCAACGTAACGCAACCGGAATGTGGAGATTTTTCGACTTGAAACGCGCCCGGAGCACCGCACACGCGTGTACGCAGCCATAGAAGGCCGTACCGGGATATTCCAGAGGCAGCCTGCCGGAGTCAATCCAGAGATATTTGATCTGAGTTATGAAACCCAGCTCAACCGGCGTCTGTCGGTTTGTCTTCGATCTGGTGCCGCGAAATAAATGGCGTCTGTGACATCGCAAACACGATCGTCAGCGGAAAAACCCCGAAGACCTTGAATGCGACCCACGTATTGGTAGAGACGTTTCGCCATACAATCTCGTTGAGCACCGCCAGAACCAGGAAGAACGCCGACCACCTCCAGGTGAGGGTGCGCCACGCTGCGTCATTCAGCCGAAGCATTTGACCCAGAACCATTTTGATGAAGAGCCGGCCGAAGCGGAGGCCGCCCAGGAGGATGGCGGCAAACATCGTATAAAGAATGGTCGGTTTGACTTTTATAAATACGTCATTGGATAACCAGATTGTAAGCCCGCCAAATACCAACACCAGCGCAAGGGTGAAAAGCGGCATGGGCTCCAGCTTCCGTTCGACAACGAAGCCGACCGCGATCGCGATCACCATCGCGCCCATGAAAACTCCAGTTCCCCAATAAATTCCGGCCGTTTGGGTCACTGCAAAAAAAATCAGCAGAGGACCGAAATCGAGAGCAAGCTTGATCAGCGGATTGAGGCGGGGTGGTTGGGTCTCGGCGGCTGGTGACATGATTACAACCTGCTTAATACCGCCAGGCGCCGATGGATGGTTTCTCGGGTTCATCGGCTCCGGTCAGTGCGAAGGCGAAATCTTTGGCGTCGAATGGTTGCAGATCCGAGATTCCTTCGCCGACACCGACATAATGAATGGGCAAGCCGAAGCGGTGGGCCAGCGCGATCAGAATGCCGCCTTTCGCCGTGCCATCCAGCTTTGTCATAACCAGCCCGGTCAGAGGCACGGCATCCTTGAATGCTTCGACTTGAGAAATGGCGTTTTGTCCGGTGGTGGCGTCAAGGACAAGCAGCACGGCATGCGGTGCAGCGGGGTCCAGCTTTTTCACCACACGGGCGATTTTCTGCAGTTCCGCCATAAGGCCGGCTTTGTTGTGCAATCTTCCTGCGGTATCGATCAGCAGAACATCTGCTCCTTCAGAGCGTGCTTCGGCGAAAGCGTCGAACGCGAGTGCAGCTGCGTCGGCGCCGGGCTCGCGGGCAAAAACCGGCACCTGCGCCCTGTCTCCCCAAATCTTCAGCTGATCGATGGCAGCTGCGCGAAACGTATCGCCGGCGGCCATCCTTACCTTCTTGCCTTCGGCAGCCAATTTCGCCGCGAGCTTGCCGATGGTCGTGGTTTTTCCGGTGCCGTTGACGCCGGCCACCAGGACCACGAATGGTTTGAACGCGGGATCAACGGCAAATTCCTTCACCGACGGCTGCAGGAATTTGGTGATGCTTTCCGCGAGCACCTTTTTCAGTTCGTGTGAGGAGATTTCCATATCATAGCGTTTGGCTCCGACATCACTCGCCACTTCATGTGCGAGAGCCGTGCCCAAATCGGCGCGGATAAGGGCCTCCTCCAGCGTCCGGATCGTGTCCTCGTCCAGCCGCATCTTCATCAGGACGTCGTTCAGCCCGCCGGTGAGCTGTGTCGTGGTCCGGGCAAGACCGGCCTTCAGCCGGGCGAACATGCCCTGCCGGGGCGTGGAACCATCACGATCGCTCATGCAACTGCCTGGGTTGTCGTCATTCCCAGAACGCGCGCCCGCAACATCCGCCCATCCCTTCCCGTGATCGCAGCGCGCAAAATTGTCCCTGGTGCGGCATCGCCGGCGAACTGGACCCGCGCGAAGCATGGAGTCCTGCCGATTCCGGCATCTTCCACAAGGAGTTCCTGCTCGGATCCGATCAGACTGTTGAGCCTGGATGCGAGCGCCTGCTCGCCCCTGGCCCTGAGGCGCGACGCACGGTCTTTAACGATAGCGCGGTCAAGCTGTGGCATTTTTGCCGCGGGTGTTCCGTTGCGCGCACTGAATGGAAACACGTGCAGGTAGGACAGTCCGGCATCGTCGACAAGTTGCAGCGTATTCTCGAACGTTGCTTCGGTTTCGGTTGGAAATCCGGCAATCAGGTCGGCGCCAAAAGCGGCTTCCGGCCTGCGGCGGCGGACTTCGCCGCAAAACCGGATCGCATCCTCGCGCGAATGGCGTCGTTTCATCCGTTTCAGGATCAAATTGTCTCCCGATTGCGCCGAGAGATGAAAATGCGGCATCAGGCGAGCTTCACTGCCGATGAGATCAAGCAGCAATTCGTCCACTTCGCCCGGATCGATGGAGGACAGGCGAAGGCGCGCCAGTTCCGGCACATGTTTCAGCAGACCGGCCATCAGAGTGCCCAACGTGACATTGCCCGGCAGGCCATCGCCATAGGCGGTGAGATCAACGCCTGACAGCACGATCTCACGATAGCCCGCGGCACAAAGCTGCCTCGCCTCAGCGACGACTGCGCCCAATCCGGCGCTGCGGGATGGCCCGCGTCCATAGGGAATGATGCAGAAGGTGCAGCGATGATCACAGCCATTCTGCACCTGCAAAACTGCGCGCGTCCGCCCGGAAAATCCGGTGACAAATTGCGGCGCCGTTTCCCTGACCGAACCGATATCGTTGACGACGACACGGGGCGCATCTGTGAGGAAATCCGCGGCGTAGCTTTTGGCTTCGAGCTTCTCGTGATTGCCGATCACAAGATCGGCTTCCGGCATGGCGGCAAAGCGTTCGGGTTCGATTTGCGCTGCGCATCCGGTGACAATGATCCTGGCATCCGGATTTTCGCGCCGCAATTTGCGCACGGTCTGACGCGATTGCCGCACCGCTTCCTGGGTGACAGCGCAAGTATTGACGATGACCGCCCCGCTCAGTCCGGCGTCGGTAGCGCGCGCCCGGATGACTTCGGATTCATAGGCATTCAGCCGGCATCCCAGGGTTACGACTTCAACGCTCACGCACAAGCGCTCCCAAATCGGCCTCACCGGCAAAGCTGAAACGTGCCGGGCCGGTCATCAGCACATGGCCGTCCGATTCCCGCCATTCGATCAAGAGGTCGCCGCCATCAAGCGTGACTGTTGTTTTGCGCCCCGTCACGCCACGCTCTGCGGCTGCCACAACCGCGGCACAGGCACCCGTGCCACAGGCGAGCGTGACACCTGCTCCGCGTTCCCACACCCGCATCTGCAAGTGGTCGGTGCCCGCTTTGGTGACGAACTCGACATTAGTGCGGGAGGGAAACCAGGGATGCTTTTCAATCGCGGCGCCAAGCTCGGTCAGGGGAATTGCGCCGGTGTCCGCGACGAACAGAACGCAATGCGGATTTCCCATCGAAACCGCCGCTGCGCTTTGCAGATATTGGCCGTCAAAGCCGGTGACCGGCAGCGCAAAGCTGGTAGTGTCCACCGCCTGGGACATGGGAATTTCACGCCAGTCGAGTTTTGGCGGGCCCATATCGACGGTAATCTCGGCCTCACCGGCGGAGGAACAGGACAGCATTCCCCCGGCGGTGGCAATTTGGATGTGGTCGGTCTCATGTTCCGCCATCAAGAGCCAGGCCACGCAGCGCGCAGCATTGCCGCAGGATTCGACCTCGCTGCCGTCGGCATTGAAAATCCGCATGAAGGCTGCAGCGTCCTTTGGCCCTTTTTCCATCACGATCACCTGATCGCAACCGATGCCGCGTTTGCGGTCGGCGATGGCGCGCGCGACCGCCGCATTCACCGGCACCGGAAAAATCCGGCCGTCGAACACGGCAAAATCATTGCCCAAACCATGCATTTTCAGGAACGATGTCATTGGCGGGTTATAGGGCCGTGCGCGAGGGCTTTCCAGCGCTGCAGCTGGAGTCGCTGGTGCGGAGAAATCGAATGAGACGTCCGGCCATGACAGTTCTTGCGGCGCTGGCGTTCGGCGCGGCGTTGCTGACAGGTGTTCGGGCGATGGAGAGTGATGACCCTTATCTCTGGCTCGAAGACATTTATGGCGCGCGGGCACTGGACTGGGTCAGAAGTCAAAACGAAATCACCTTCCGTGCGCTGAAGTCCGATCCTGAATATACGCAGGACTACCAGGCCCTGTTGCAGATGCTGGATGCGGATGATCGCATACCGTTCGGTCAGCTCCACGGCAATGTGGTGCTCAATTTCTGGCAGGACAAGGAGCATGTCCGGGGCATCTGGCGGCAAACGACGATTTCGTCCTACGAGAGCGCGGCGCCGCAATGGGACACATTGCTCGATCTGGACCGGCTCTCCGCCGAGGAGGGCAAGAACTGGGTTTACAAAGGTGCAACCTGTTCCGCCGATCTTTCGCGTTGTCTGTTGAAGCTGTCGCCGGACGGCGGCGATACAGTGGTGTTGCGGGAATATGCGCCAGCCGAGAAACGATTTGTCGAAAATGGATTTTCCCTCGGCGAGGCAAAGGCCGAAGCGGCCTATATCGATCCGGATACCATCCTGTTCAGCACCGATTTCGGCTCCGGCACGCTGACCAAGGCGGGATATCCGTGGATCGTGAAGCTATGGCGCCGTGGACAGAGCATCGATCAGGCAAAGCCGGTATTTGAAGCAAAAACCGATGATGTGATCGCCTCGCCGGCCGCGTATCACAGTCCGTATGGCGCCGAGGCCATGGTCAGCCGCGGCGTCAGCTATTTCGAGACGGAATATTACGATGTCACGCCCGACGGCGGGACGATTCAAATCCCCCTGCCGCTTTCGGCCGAGATCCAGGGCATCATGCATGCCGGTGCGCCGGACGAAGAATTGTTCGCAACACTGCGCAGCGACTGGACGCCGCCGGGGCAGGGAAAGATTCCGCAGGGGTCATTGATTGCGTTTCCGCTCAAGAGCTTTCTTGCCAAAAACGAATTGCCGCGCGTGGATGTGCTTTACGCGCCCGGCGAGAGAAGCTCGGTCGAGCGCGTCGCCATCGGACGCGATGCGGTCTTCGCGTCGATTTACAACAATGTCACCGGCAGCATTCATGCTTTTCAGCGCGACTCGTCCGGTGCATGGCATGACACTCAACTCGCTCTGCCGAAAGGCGGATCGACGGGCGTGGTGTCCGCCAATGGATATGGTCCGGGCGGCTATTTCAGTTTTGAGGATTTCCTGACTCCGCCGACTGTGTATGCCGAACGCGATAGGCAGCTCGCAGCAATCAAGGCGGCGCCGGCGCGCTTTGATGCAGCGCCCTATGCTTCGGCACAATACGAAGCCGTGTCGAAAGACGGTACGCGTATTCCCTATTTTGTCGTGCGCGCCAAAAACGCGACTGGGCCCGGTCCGATGCTGCTCTACGGCTATGGCGGGTTCGAGATTTCGCAGACGCCATTTTACTGGGCCAGCATGGGCCGCCTGTGGCTGTCCCGTGGCGGCGCATACGCGGTGGCGAATATCCGCGGCGGCGGCGAATTTGGCCCGGCCTGGCATCAGGCGGCGCTGAAAACCAACCGTCAGAAATCCTATGACGATTTTATCGCTGTCGCAGAGGACATGCAGCGGCGCGGCCTGACCACGCCGAAACAGCTCGGCATCATGGGCGGATCCAATGGCGGGTTGTTGGTCGGCGCCGTTGCGGTCGAGCGGCCCGATCTGTTCGGCGCCGTGGTTTGCCAGGTGCCGCTGCTAGACATGATCCGCTACACCAAATTCGGCGCCGGCGCGTCCTGGATTGCCGAATATGGCGATCCCGACAACCCGGAAGAACGCGCGGCCATATTGCGTTACTCGCCGTATCAGAATGTCCGGCCAGACGTGAAATATCCGCCGTTCCTCTTCGTCACCGCGACATCCGATGATCGCGTGACCCCGATCCATGCGCGCAAAATGGCCGCGAAAATGGAAGCAGACGGAAACGAGGTTCTATTCTTCGAAAACACCGAAGGCGGCCACGCGGCGGCGGCCGATCACGCTCAGCAGGCCGAAATGAACGCGCTCACGATGGTGTATCTGCGCCAGAAGCTGATGCCCGGGCAGTGAGGCTCAACCGAAGTTCAGCGTGTTGATGATCCGGTTAGGGACATCGCCCATCGTGAGATCGATCGACGTGCCTGTCTCCGGAACATTGACGACTGTTTCAGGGCTGCGCACCGCACCGGCAACAAATGCCACAACGCGGTAGCTGCCGGGGTGAAGCCGGAACTGAACCGCGGGGCCGTCACACGCGAGCGTTGCGACGGGCATGCCGCTCATGTCCGAGACCATGACGACCTGGTCGGCGCGATAAGGTCCGTAACGGTCGTTGACCTGAACTTGCAGCGGCACACCGGGATCGTCGGGTAAACCGTGTCCGATGCAGCCGAGGAAATTGTTTTGCGGTGGCACCGCCCAGTTGCCGTTTTCGGCTGATGCAGGGACAGCATTCAGGGCGAGGATCATTCCCGCCACGGCCGAGACTGCAACAATGCTGATGTTGCGGCGCTGCATGTCCGGAAAACGGGCAGCGCGGAAAGCTGTTCCTGCCGTCAGCAGACAGTGAACGGCTTAGTCGAACAGGCTGGAAACCGATTTCTCGTTGGCGATCCGGTAAATCGCCTCGCCCAGCAGACTGGCGATCGAGATCCGCCGGATATTGGCACATTTCCGGATGTCTTCGGTCGCGGCGATGGAATCGGTAACGACCAGCGATTTCAGCTGCGAATCCTTTATGCGGGCCACTGCACCGCCCGACAGCACACCATGGGTTGCATAGGCATAAACCGCCTTTGCGCCCTTCTCGAGCAAGGCATCCGCGGCATTGCAGATCGTGCCTCCGGAATCGACGATATCGTCCACCAGCAAACAGACCCGGCCCGACACATCGCCGATGATGTTCATGACTTCCGATTCACCGGCGCGCTCGCGACGCTTGTCGACAATGGCAAGATCGGCGCCAAGCCGTTTGGCCAGACCACGCGCGCGCACCACGCCACCGACATCCGGTGACACGACCATCAATTGCTCATTGTCGAGATAATCGCGGATGTCGCGCACCATCTCCGGTTGGCCGTAGAGATTATCGGTCGGGATATCGAAGAATCCCTGGATCTGGCCGGCATGCAGATCGACCGTCAGTATCCGCGATGCGCCCGCCTGGGTGATCAAATTGGCGACGAGTTTGGCCGAAATCGGCGTTCGCGGTCCCGGCTTGCGGTCCTGCCGCGCATAACCGAAATACGGGATCACCGCCGTGATGCGCTTGGCACTGGAACGCCGCAGCGCATCGATGATGATCAGCAATTCCATCAGATGGTCGTTGGCCGGAAAGCTCGTCGACTGGATGACGAACATGTCCTCGCCGCGGACGTTCTCCTCGATTTCCACGAACACTTCCATGTCGGCGAAGCGCCGCACGACGGCCTTCGTGAACGGGACATGCAGGTATTGACCGATCGCTTCGGCGAGCGGGCGATTGCTGTTGCCGGCCAGCAGCTTCATTCAGCGTACCTGCGGGTTTGCGTGGAACCGGGACCTTTTAGCAAGGCACATCAGGGGCGTAAACCTCGGCCGGGCGCGCGAATCAGGTTTGTCAACAAATGAAACGAATGAGCTACGTTCCCCTCAGCCAGCAGCGCCAGTGCGCGTTTGCTGTGCAAACGCGGGCGCTGCGTCCCTCTCCCTCAAGGGGAGAGGCAAATCACCGACAATTGCCGGCCGTAATCCCGTTCTTTGCGGTGCGTCGTGCGCCGGTAGGAAAAGAAATCCGCTTCTTCGCGGTAAGTGCAGGCGCCGACGATATCGACGTTGCCGGCGCCGGCGTGGTTCAGCCGGTGCGCGACATAGGCGGGAAGGTCGAAATGCCACTGCGCCGCAGGGCTGGGGCGCCGGAAAAATCGAGCGTTCTCTGGTCCTGCTGCGACAAATCGCGCATGAAATTCCGGTCCGACCTCATAGGCGTCCGGACCGATGCAGGGACCGACCACAGCCTGAACTCGCGCGGCTTGCGCGCCGAGACGCGCCATGGCGGTGAGCACGGATTCGACAACACCCGAGAACGCGCCCTGCCAGCCGGCATGCGCGGCGCCAATCACCTTCGCCTCCGGATCGAACAACAGGACGGGCGCGCAGTCGGCGGTCAATATGCCGAGCGCAAGTCCGGGAATTCGCGTCACCATGGCATCGGCTCTGGGATTGGCGGCGATATCCCAGGCTCGATCCACCACAATCGCCTCGGCGCTGTGCACCTGATAAAGCGTGACGAGTTTTGGATCGTTACCGAGCGTAGCGATTGCCCGGGTGCGATTCTCCATCACCGCATCCCGCACATCGCCCGATCCCGGTCCGCAATTCAGCGACGCGTAAATGCCGGTGGACACGCCGCCGCGGCGGCCAAAAAAACCATGCGCCACGCCCGGCAGCATCAGCAGTTTTGAGCCGATTTTGATCATTGGCTGAAGCCGGGCGGAGGTGACGAGTCCGGCGTGGTGATGGCCAGCATTTTGAACAATTGTCCCATCTGCGTATCGCCGATCAGGCGCTCGACCCCCGAATCGATCAACTGAGCATAGGCCGGCGCGCTGCGCTTGAGTATTTCACTGCGCTGACGGATCCCGAGCGCGGTGAGAAAGCGGCCCTGCGTGACCGGACCGAAGACATCTGCGTTCTTCGCCTTTGCTGCCCCGGCCAATACCTCGAAATCAACATGGAATGTCAGATCAGCCTCGCCCGGTTGCTCGAGCGGATCGGCGAACCGATGCCGGCGCAGCGCCTGGAACGTGTCGGCGAAGCCTGAGCGCGCGTGGCCATAATCGACGATCAGGGCGGCGCCCCCGGTTTTAACGATGCGCGCGGCGATGTCCCCTGCGATGTGCTGCGCATCGGCTGAGAATTCGAAAACTTCACCATCCTCGGCATCGTGCAAGCGTGCGGGCATCAGTTGCTGCGATGAAGGTTCGGGATATTGCACAAAATGGAACCGGTCCTGATCGAGCGCGATCTTGCGCTCGTGCCAGCGGCCGCCACTGCGGATGAATTGACGGACCGGAAGAGCGTCGAAGAATTCATTGGCAATAACAAAAGCCGGGGCATCGGCGGGCACGTCGCGCAAATCGCGGTGCCACGTCACCGGGAAGGCAGACAATGCCCGCCGCTGATGATCGGTGAGAACCGGACTGACTTCGACCAGATCGATAATTGCGGCGTCGACGAATTGCGGGCGGATACGAGCCGCCCGCAACATGTCGGCCATCAGCGTGCCCCGGCCCGGACCAAGTTCGACCAGGTGAAAGCGCTTTGGCCTGCCGTGATCTTCCCACAGCTGCACAAAAAACAATCCGATCAGCTCACCGAAAATCTGGCTGATTTCGGGCGACGTGATGAAGTCGCCGGATATCGGATTCCGGCGCACGTAATAGCCGTGTGACGGATCGGTCAGTGCAATCCGCATAAATTCGCCGACGCTGATCGGTCCTTGCGCGGCGATAATCCGGCGGATTTCCCGCGCGCAGCCGGTCACGTCGTGACTTTGTTCGTGACTTTGGTGGGCTGTCCGCTTCGGGTCTGGCCGCGCTGACTATATGCAATCCAGAACAGCACTGCGGCCGCGATCCACATCGGCAGGCTCAGTGCCTGTCCCATGCTGAACCAGCCATAAATCTTTGACTCCGAGTCGCGGAAGAATTCGCCGACAAATCGGAACACGCCATACAGCGTGAGAAACCATGCAATGACCGCTCCTGGCCGGCGATGGACCTGCCCCCGGACGACGAGGAAATACAGGCTCAGGAACAGCAGCACGCCTTCCATGCCCGCTTCATAAAGCTGGCTCGGATGGCGCGGGACGCCCGGCGGGAAAGCATTGGGAAACACCATGGCCCAGGGCGCATCGGTGATTTTTCCCCACAGCTCACCATTGATGAAGTTTGCGACGCGGCCGAAGAACAGCCCGATCGGCGTCGCGGCTGCGATCAGATCGGCGATGGCCAACAGGCGCAATTTGCGGCTGCGGCAGAACATCACGATGGCAATAACCACGCCGAGAAGGCCGCCATGGAATGACATCCCGCCTTCCCACGCGGCTACAATCTTTATCGGATCGGTGAAATAGGCTTCCGGAAGGCCGCCGCAGGCCGGCGCTCCGTGCCCGGCAAATCCGCAATAGAGCATGCCATAGAGCAGCACATAGCCGAGCCGGCCACCGATAATGACGCCGAGGGTGACCCAGACGAAGAGGTCGCCAACGTCATCTGCGGTCGCTGGCGGTTTGCCGTTGAACGGCGCGCCCGCCCATAAATACTTCTCCCGCAGCAGGTGGACGACATAGGCCCAGCCGAGCAGAAGTCCGGCAATATAGGACAGGGCATACCAGCGAATACTGATCGGCCCCCAAATATGGATGAGAACCGGGTCGATATTCGGGTAAGGGATAATGGCTTCGATCATGGCGTCGCATATATTAAGGCCGTGTTAGCTCGCCTGCCGGAAGCTGCCCTGTCAATACAGGATCACGCCGTAACATTTGAACATTTCGTGCCTTTTCGGGAACATTGGCGGCTTGTGCTGCGGCCGATCAGGGCGCATAGGAACCTGGTGTCGTGGTTTCGAAGTTCGCTGGTTTGCCGATATAGGGACTTCGTGGCGAACTTCGAAACCAGATCGACACCAGGAGTCAGTAGTTTGCTGGTGTCCTTTCGATTCTGAAATTCGCTTTGGTGCCGATATAGAGATCAAGCGAATTTCAGAATCGGGGCACCACGTTCGAGAGATGCAGACCGAAAACCGCTTTCTGGATGGCATGGCCCGCTTCCTGACCGATGCGGCGGGTGCGGCTCAGGCTTTCCGCGCCGAAATGGAAACCATGGTCAAGGCGCGTTTTGAGCGCCTGATCTCCGACCTTGATCTCGTCCAGCGGGATGAATTTGAGGCGGTTAAGGCGATGGCGGCAAAAGCCCGGGTGGAGAACGAAAAGCTTGCGGCACGGGTGGTCAAACTGGAAGCGGCACTGCGCACCGCCAAGGCGGCAAAAGGCCGTCCTGCCGTCCGCAAGGTCGGAACCGGCAAGCGCTCAAAAGGAAACCTGTGAATTGATCAATCCGTTCACGGTTCGATTCACAAGCGCACGTGGGTGGCACTTGTCAGCCGTCAAAATCTTGTGTCAGGCTGCTGCAACTGCTTCGTTCCAACGCGCCTCCAGGTAAGACCATGAAGCTAGCTACTGCTGAACATACGCCTGTGCCGGAACACCCCCTCGACATGCTCGAACAATCGGTCGAGGAGAATGGCTGGCCGTTCGAACGGTCCGCCAAGGACGAGATCAATCTCACCGTCGGCGGCCGCTGGTGCGATTATCATCTCTGCTTCACCTGGAGAGAGGATCTGCAGGCGCTCCATGTCTCGGCCGGCTTCGAGATGCGCGTCACCAAAGAGCGCCGGGCCGAGATAGCGGAACTGCTGGTCTCCATCAACTCGCAGCTCTGGCTCGGTCATTTTGACCTGTGGGCCGAAGACGGGACGGTGCTGTTCAGGCATGTGCTGATCTTCCCGGATTCCCATGTCAGCGCTGCGCAATGCGAAGCCCTGCTGCAATTGGCCGTCGAGGCCGCCGAACATTACTATCCCGCGTTCCAGTTCGTGCTGTGGGGCGGCAAGAGCGCCAAAGAGGCATTGCAGGCCGCCATACTGGAATGTGCGGGACAGGCCTGACCGGGCCCTATAGCCTTGCCCAACCGCAACAGTTCGGTCCTGCTCGTTGGAGCAGGAAGGATGGGCTCCGCCCTGCTTCGCGGTTGGGTTGCGGCGCGCAATCTGGACAAAATCTACGTCATTGAACCGCATCCATCGAGCACGGTGGAACAGCTCGCGCGCGAAAAGTCGGTTGAGCTGATCGCGGTATCGGCGCTGCGGCAATTGCCGGTGATCGACGCAGCGGTTCTCGCGATGAAACCGCAAACCATCAAGGCGCAAAGCGGGCTGCTGCATGTGCTCGGATCGCATGCACCTTTGGTGCTGTCGATCGCAGCCGGGGTCACGACCGGCTATTTGGCTGCGCAGCTCCAGGGCGAACCTCGCGTGGTGCGCGCCATGCCGAACACGCCGGGAGCGATCGGCAAGGGTATTACGGTGCTTTACGCCGGTGATGATGTCGAACCGGCTCAGCGGAAGTTCGCGCAATCGCTGATGTCTGCCTTTGGCGAAATCCTGTGGCTGAATGATGAATCCCTGCTCGACGCGGTGACCGCAGTTTCCGGATCGGGTCCGGCCTATATTTTCCTGATGGTGGAGGCGTTGGCAGCGGCAGGGCGCGCTCAGGGCCTCGAGTCTGCAACGGCGGAAAAGCTCGCGCGATTCACCGTGTCAGGTGCGGGCGCGCTGGTCGCGCATGATACCCGTCCAGCGGAAGACTTGCGCCGCGATGTGACCAGTCCTGGAGGAACCACCGAAGCCGCGCTTGGCGTGCTGACCGCGCCGGACGGATTGGTGAATCTCATGAAGCGCGCGGTGGCGGCGGCGACACAACGGGGCAAGGCGCTCGGCAAAAACAATTAGTGCGGTGGTGGCGAGCCGCGGTGGCCGCTTCCTTTGTGGAGAGTGGCCCTCTCAAAGTCTTCGCTATCTGCATCGCGTTCGGGCGCGGCTTCGCACAACTCGATCCACTGCTGCGCCAGTGTGAGCCATCGCGCGCGCAATACCGGATCATTGGATCGTTCGGCCATTCTCCGGCAGATCTCCGCGTTGGCCAGCCATTCCGTCTGTTGTCTTTTGTCGCCCATATCGCCACCCTGGCCCGCGGTGCACATTCAAAACGTGACCGCTCAGTTACCGGTTCCCTGCTGTTTGCCGTCGATCCATCTGAGCATCGTGACCACCAGGATGGGCACAGTCTGAACGCCGGCTTTCGACGGCGCATTGACCTCGTGCCGCTCCAAACAGCGCTCGACTTTGGCTTCAATGGTCCCGCCATGAAACGGGATCGCCACCCGTTTCTCATCGCAGGGCGCCTCGCCCGGATAGACGCCGGGCAAATCGACCACCGTTCCATCCGGTTTTCTGAGCCGAACAATATAGGGCAATACGTCCTCCCGGTGCGGAGTCGAAGAGCAGTCTCCGGCGAAGCCGTCTCAGCCTCGCCGACGACTAAACATTTATTGTGATGCGATTCTGGTCAGCCCAGAGCGCCACCGGCATCCGGAAAGCGAACCACGGTCCTGCCGGGGACATGGACGGTGACAGTCTTCTCGCCGGCGCCGGCGACGTCCGACGCCACGCGATAGGTTCCGGGGGGCAGCATCATCAGCACCCACGGACCGGCGCAGTGCACGGACAGATTTTGGCCGTTGCCGGTCACATTGACCGTCTCATCGCCGAGATACTGGCCGCCACGGCCGGCGAATTCCAGTCGCAGGGAATAATTGCTCCACTCGGGGTTCATGCGCGAGTCGCTGCTGACTCCGGTGCAGGCGGTCTGAACGCCGTTGACGTCCATGGATTGGCCATCGGAAAGCGAATTGCTTTGCGCATACGCCACGCCGGTCGCCGCCAATCCGGCGAGCAGGATCGCGACTTTGGGTGCGAATCTCATTGTGTGTCTCCTTTGCAATGCCTGCCCAAAAGGGCGTGAGCACCACCTTTGCAAAGGAAACTCCGCCACAGAGGGGCCGTTCCAGAGCAAGTTCCATCGGCCGGAACCGCTTGCGCCGGAGAGATTTTTACGGAACAGGAACCCGGGGCAGGCGTTTTGGGTGGGAGTTCATGCGCTCAATTATCCGCGGCCGGATCGCCGCGCGACAACCGTAAGCAGCTTGACTCAAACTCATTGCAACTTGTCCTGATAACGGAAGCTTGAGTTTCGCGGCTATTTTTGTAATATTAGGCTGCAACGGTCTGTTCGAAGAAGCGCGCCTGTTTTGCCCCGACCCGCTTGAAATGCGCGCCCCGGACGAGACAGCTTAACTTCCCAAAAGAATAGTTCCGGAGCAATGCGCCTGGCATGTTGCCTCGGCGCGGGCGATTGAGCAGGAGCAGTCATGGCAGTCGGAACGGTCAAGTTTTTCAATACGGCGAAGGGGTATGGGTTCATTTCTCCCGAGGGTGGCGGGAAAGATGTTTTCGTGCATGCCACGGCGGTTGAAGCCGCAGGGATGCGCACATTGAACGAAGGTCAGAAGGTGGCATTTGACATTCAGCCGGACGCGCGTGGCGCCAAGGCGGTCAATCTGCGCGCCACCTGACCAGGTCAATCCGGAATAAACAGGGCGGCGCAGGATTTCCTCGCCGCCCTTTTTTTTGTGCTCAAGGAGAACCGCGATGCCAATTCTGCACCAGATGCAGCTATCCGGTAATTGCTACAAAGTGCGGCTGGCCGCCCGGCAGCTCGGAATCCCGCTTACACTGAGGGACTATCCGTTCGGCGCCGGGAAAACCCGCACGCCGGAATTCCTGGCGAAGAATTCGAATGGCCGTGTGCCGATGCTGGAATTGGACGACGGCCGCTATCTGCCGGAATCGGGCGCGATCCTGTTTTATCTTGCCGAAGGTTCGCCATTACTGCCCGCCGACAGATTGGGCCGCGCGCAGGCGCTGCAATGGATGTTCTTCGAACAATATGAGCACGAGCCCTATGTTGCGGTTGCGCGCCGTTGGCTGAAGTTCGAGACCAACGAGGCGCTGGCGGCAAAGCAGCATCTCGTTCCGGAATGGCATGCCAAGGGCAACGCGGCTCTCGCTGTGATGGACGGCCATCTGGCAAAGCATGACTGGTTTGCCGGCGGGCAATACTCGATCGCCGATATTGCGCTCTATGGATACACGCATGCCGCGGAAGACGGCGGATTTGATCTCACGCGCTATCCCGGAATTGTATTCTGGTTGAGGCGCGTTGCTGCGCAGCCCAACCACATAACGATTGATGAAAGCTGGTGAATGGTGATGGCCGAGTACTCGAATGATTTCTGTTTTGTCTATTCGACCTATCCCAATCTCGAGACGGCGCGCGCGGCGGCGCGGCTCGCCGTCGATCAGAAATTGGCGGCCTGTGTGAACATCTATCCGAAGATGGTCAGCATCTATATGTGGCAGGGCAAAATGGAAGAGAGCGCGGAGCACGCCGTGTTTTTCAAAACCCGCCGGACACTCGTGGAAAAACTGATCAGCACTATGTGGGATTTGCACACATATGAATTGCCATGTTTTGTCGTGCTGCCCCTCGAAGGCGGCAGCAGCGACTACCTCGCCTGGGTGCGGGAGCAAACGGAGCAACCGACGACAGCGTGATCACCTCTCCCACAAGGGGAGAGGTGAATTGCGGTTCAGCTTGATCAGAAGCTGATCTACCCGACAAACCCCACGCGTTCGCGCACTTCGCGCAACACCGGATCGGCGATCAGGCGCGCACGGGCGGCGCCGTCGGCGAGAATGCGATCGAGTTCGGCGCGATCGGTGAGATAGCTCCGCATCTTCTCGGCGATCGGCTTCAGCTTCGCGACCGCGAGATCGGCCAGTGCATTCTTGAATGCCGAGAATTGCGCCCCGGCAAATTCGGCGAGCACGGCTTCCGCCGTCTGATCCGAAAGGCCGGCATAGATATTGATCAGATTTTCCGCTTCCGGACGGCTCGCCATGTTCTCCTTGCTGTCCGGCATGGGTTGCGGATCGGTTTTGGCCTTGCGGATCTTCTGCGCGATCGCGTCGGCATCGTCGGACAGGTTGATACGCGAATAATCCGACTCGTCGGATTTCGACATTTTCTTTGTCCCATCGCGCAGACTCATCACGCGCGTGCCCGGTCCGGTGATGAACGGTTCGGGCAGCGGAAAGAAATCTGGCGCGGAAAAATCATTGTTGAATTTCTGCGCAATGTCGCGCGCCAGTTCGAGATGCTGCTTCTGGTCTTCACCGACCGGCACATGGGTCGCGCGATAGGCCAGAATGTCGGCGGCCATCAGATTGGGATAGACGAACAACCCGACGGATGCGTTTTCGCGGTGCTTGCCCGCCTTGTCCTTGAACTGGGTCATGCGATTGAGCCAGCCCATGCGGGCGACGCAGTTAAACACCCATGCGAGTTCGGCGTGCGCCGCGACCTGCGATTGGTTGAACAGGATCGAGCGCTCGGGGTCGATGCCGATGGCGAGGCAGGCCGCGGCGACCTCACGCGTGGCCGCCGACAATTCGGCCGGCTCCTGCCAGATCGTGATCGCGTGCATATCCACGACGCAGTAGATGCAGGGCATGCTTCCCTGCAGCTTGACCCAATTCT
This sequence comes from uncultured Bordetella sp., assembly GCA_964446945.1. Taxonomy (GTDB): domain Bacteria; phylum Pseudomonadota; class Alphaproteobacteria; order Micropepsales; family Micropepsaceae; genus CAIYRG01. Next base: position 123,978 of record CAYUQO010000002.1, on the reverse strand, counting down.
TCATCGCCCCGAGATAATTTCCGAGATGCAATTTCCCGGTGGGCTGGATACCGGAAAAGACAAGCGGGCGGTGTTTGGTGTTTTCGCTCATGAGCCGCGGCTTATGGCAAAGGCTCAGACCGCCATCAAGGTCTCGTTTTCCAGCATCTTCATCAACCGCGCTTCAATATCGGCGCGACGCGTGGCGTTGCCGAGCTTATGCCCGAAGCCATCGCGCACATAGAATACGTCGACCGCCAGCTCGCCATAGGTCACGACAACGGCCGAAGAGATGCTTAAGCCCGCCTCGAACAGCACCCGGGTGATGTCATAGAGCAGTCCGATCCGGTCGGTGCTTTCGACCTCGATCACGGTGGATGCGACAGACGCGTCATTGTCGAATTGCACGCGCGAGCCGCGCTTGAATGCCGCGGCGCGTTTGGCCTGGGGCCGCTTGGCCAGCAATTCCCGGGGTTTTACTTCGCCCGACAGCGTGCGTGCGATGGTCTGCTTTAGCCGGTCGATGCGCCCGCCATCGCCAAATGGGCCGCCCGACGCGTCCTGGACGCGGAAAACATCGAGAGCGTAGCCGTCCGAGGTGGTGAAGATCTTGGCGCCGGCGATCGAGCCGTTGGAGACCGAGATCGCGCCCGCCAGGCGTGAAAACAGACCGGGATGATCCGGGGTGTAGATGACGATTTCGGTGATGCCGCTGGCCGGATCTTCGGCAGCGCCGATGGCCAGTTTTTCGCCTTTGGCATCGGCATCGCGCATCAGGCGTGCATGCCATGCCAATTCGTCGGCGGCGAAAGCGAGCCAATAGGCGTCGTAATGGCGGGACAGCGCCTGCTGCCGCTCACCCGGGGTGAAATTCGCGATTTTGTTTTCAAATCCGGCTTTGGCTTCCGCGACGCGGGCGGAGCGGGTGGGTTGCGCGTCGCCTCCGGACATCAGAGTCTCGGATTCGTAATAGAGATCGCGCAGGAGCTGCGCCTTCCACCCGTTCCAGACGCCAGGACCGACGGCGCGGATATCCGCCGCGGTCAGGATCAGCAGCAAGCGCAGCCGTTCCGGCGTCTGCACCGCGTGGACGAAATTCTGCACCGTGCGCGGATCGGAAACGTCGCGTTTCTGCGCCGCGTCGCTCATCACCAGATGATTGCGCACCAGCCATGACACCGTCGCGGTCGCGGCGGACGATAGACCGAGGCGCGGGCACACCGCCTCCGCCATGGCGGCGCCGACTTCCGAATGATCGCCGGGCAGCCCCTTGGCCATGTCGTGCAGCAGCCCGGCGACATAGAGCACTTCGCGCGATTGGACCCGCTTGATCAGATCGCTGACCAGCGGCAGTTCATCGCGCAATTCGCCGCGTTCCATCCGCGCCAGATTCCCGATCGTGAACAGCAGATGCTCGTCCACAGTGTAGTGGTGATACATGTTGAACTGCATCAGCGCGACGACGCGGCCGAATTCCGGCATGAAGCGGCCCATGACGCCAGCTTCATTCATCCGCCGCAGCGCGCGTTCGGGATCTCTCCGTGAGCAGAGAATTTCGAGAAACAGCCGGTTGGCGGCCGGGTCATTACGGAGATCATCGCCAATGAGATCGAGCTTGCGCGTCACCGAACGCAATGTCGCGGGATGAACGTCGAGCCCTTTGGAATCGGCGACATGGAAAAGCCGGATCAGATTGAGTGGATTTTCCCGGAACAGTCCGGACCGCGACGCGAGCCGGCCGTTTTCGACATAGAAATCGTCGGAGGCGCTGCGCAGCTTGAGGAAGCCGGGAATCAGCGTCCGCACCGAGGGCCGATCCTTGCGGTGCTGTTCTTCCAGCGCGGCGCAGAAAATGCGTGTCAGATCGCCGACATCCTTGGCGACCAGAAAGTAGCTGCGCATGAAGCGCTCGACCGCGCGGTGCAGGCTGGCATCCGTATATCCGAGACGCTTGGCGATTTCGGGCTGGACATCGAATGACAGGCGCTCTTCGGCGCGCCCGGCGAGATAATGGAGGTGGCACCGCACCGTCCACAACCAGGCTTCGGCCTTTTGGAAAGTCTTGTATTCCTGCTTGGTGAACACGCCGTGCGCGACGAGATCGCTGGGATCGGTGACACGATAAAGATATTTGCCGATCCAGTAGAGCGTTTGCAGGTCGCGCAAGCCCCCTTTGCCGTCCTTGACGTTCGGCTCGACCAGATAGCGGCTTTCGCCCTGCCGCGCATGGCGCGCATCGCGTTCCGCGAGTTTGGCGGTGACGAATTCCTGGCCGCTGCCGATCGCGATTTCGCTCCAGAACTTCTGCCACAAATCGTCGAACAGCGGACGGTCGCCGCACAGGAAGCGCGCTTCCAGCAGCGAGGTGCGGATCGTGATGTCTTCCTTGGCGAGCCGGAGACATTCCGGAACAGAGCGTGTCGCGTGTCCGACTTTCAGCCCCATGTCCCACAGCATGTGCAGCACGGACTCGATGACGCTTTGATCCCAGGCGGTTTCCTTGAACGGCCGGATGAACAGCAGATCAATGTCCGACGACGGCGCCAGCATGCCGCGGCCATAGCCACCGGTCGCGACGATCGCCAGACGTTCGGACGTGGTTGGATTTGGCGCCGGATAAAACTGGCGCGTGCTGAGCTCATGGATGACCTGAATTGTCGTGTCCTGCAGTGCGGACAGCGCGCGCGCCACCGCGACCCCCGGGCTTACGCCGGATTCCAGGCCGGCGCGGACCTTGTCGCGTGCGGCCTGGAATGCGGTTTTGATCGCGTCCAGTGCATGTTTTCTGAGCGTGCTGCGGTCGGATTCCCGGCGTGCGAATGCCGCCAGGTCGCGGCGCAGCGCATCGCCGTCCATCGGCTGCGCGCCGTCACTGGTCGCGGAAATCAGGAAATCAGGCGCAACGCCCATCCGTTTGATCCGGTCATACAAGCGCTTTCCGCCGAAGTGGTTGCCGGTTCGGCGTAGAAAGCGCGGCAATCATAAAATCTAGGGCACTTTGGCGATTCAAAGAAATCGCAAAGTGCCCTCTGGCAGTCATACAATGGCTTTCAGGTTCTTAAACGCAAGCGGCAGATCCATGGCAGCAGAGTTCCGGGCGATGCAACTCCAGCGCGCCGGCATGTCGCTGGAATCCGCGATGCGGCCGGTGCGCGCGGTCCGGCCCGGCGAAGTCCGCGTTTCGGTGCTCGCCTGCGCGGTGTGCCGCACCGATCTTCACGTGATCGATGGTGAATTGCCGGACCCGGTTCTGCCGATCATTCCCGGCCATGAGATTGTCGGCCTGGTCGAAGAAATCGGCGCGGGCGTGGGGTCGTTCAAATTGGGTGACCGCGTCGGAATCCCGTGGCTCGGCTGGACCGATGGAGTTTGCGAATACTGCACGACGGGCCGCGAGAATCTGTGCCCGAATGCCAGATTCACCGGCTATCAGATCGATGGCGGTTTTGCCGCCATGACCTATGCCGATGCACGATACGTTTTCCCGCTACCGGCGCGATTTGGCGATGCCGAGGCCGCGCCGCTGTTGTGCGCGGGGCTGATCGGATGGCGCTCCTTAAAAGCAGCGGGCGGGGGACCGCGGCTCGGTCTGTACGGATTTGGCGCCGCGGCTCACATCGCAGTTCAGGTGGCGAAATTCCAGGGGCAGGAAGTCTTCGCCTTCGTGCGGTCCGGCGATGACAAGGCGCGCGCATTCGCATTGCAGATGGGCGCCGCCTGGGCTGGGCCATCGGATGCGCCGGCGCCCCTACCACTGGATGCGGCGATTATTTTCGCACCCGCCGGTGAACTGGTTCCGGCAGCGCTGAAAGCCGTCAAGCCCGGAGGAGTTGTGGTCTGCGGCGGCATCCATATGAGCGATATACCGGGCTTTCCGTACAGTATCCTCTGGGAGGAACGGAGCTTGCGCTCCATCGCCAATCTCACCCGCGCCGATGCAGTCGAATTCCTTGCTTTGGCGGAGAAAATCCCGGTGCGAACCGAAACCGTCCCTTATGCCCTGGACGATGCCAATTGCGCGGTGCACGACCTCCGTTCCGGTGCGCTTTCCGGAGCCGCCGTTCTGATACCGTGACCCTTTCGACATTGAGGATGAGCCGCGGTACACAGAACGCATGATACCGGCCATCAAGACAGTCCTGGTCACCGGCGCCGCAAAACGGCTCGGGCGCGCCATCGCGCTGCACCTTGGCAAAGCGGGGTGGTCGGTGGCGGTACATTACAACCAATCACAGGCCGAAGCCGAAGACACGGTCTCCGAGCTGCATGAAATGGGCGTCCATGCGGCGGCTCTGGAAGCCGATCTGCAATCCGAGGACGACACCCAGAGACTGATTGCGCGGGTCAACGCGGCGGTTGGGCCGCTGACCGCACTGGTCAACAACGCATCGGTGTTCGAGGGCGACGTGCTCGCGAGCATGACGCGCATGTCGTGGGACCGGCATATCGAGACCAATCTCCGCGCGCCACTGGTTCTGGCCCAGAATTTTGCAGAGCAGCTTCCGTCGAACACGCATGGCGTGATCGTCAATCTGCTCGACCAGCGCGTGTTCAAGCCAACGCCGCAATTCCTGTCCTATGGTGTGAGCAAGGCGGGACTCCACTGGCTGACGACGGTTCTCGCGCAGGCTCTGGCGCCGCGGATCCGCGTCAACGCGGTTGCGCCGGGTCCGACTTTGCGCAATGCACGCCAGAGTGAGGCGAATTTCAAACACCAGCAGGCGGCGACCATCCTCGGCCACGGTGTATCGCCGGAAGATGTTGCAGCGGCGGTCAAATATTTGCTGGAGGCCACTTCGGTCACCGGCCAGACTATAGTCGCTGACGGTGGACAGCACCTTGTCTGGCAAACTCCGGATATTACAGGCGTGATCGAATGAGCGAAGTCCTGGTGCTGATCCGAAACCTGGAACTGTTGGCGCGTATCGGCGTGCACGGTCACGAGCACGGCAAACCGCAACCCGTCCGCATCAACGTGACGCTGACGGCGAAACAAGCACCGGTTGATGACCGGCTGGACAATGCAATCGATTATGAGGCGGTGACGGAAAAAATCCGGGCGCTGATTTCAGCCGGACATATCAACCTCGCCGAAACCATGGCCGAGCGGATCGCTGCGTCCTGTCTCGAAGACCCCCGGGTGCTAAAGGCGCGGATTCGCGTGGAAAAGCTGCATGCTTTGGCGGGCGCGGAAGCCGCCGGCGTCGAAATCGAACGCACGCGCTAAACAATCTGTGTCATTACCGGCCGAGCGCGGAGCGCGAGGGGAAGGGAACCCATCCGCCGCGCGTCGGCGCGGCGAAGAAATGTCATTTTTTGGCGCACAGACGCGCGCCTGATGGATCCACTTCCCTCGCCGCAGCTTCGCAGCGTCTCGCAGGGGGATGACACGGTAGTGTAGCGCCCTACTTGTCAAACCGCCCATCCGGTGGGAAGCGGATCGTCTGATCGAAGCGGCTGGGCGTGGTCATGTCCTTGTCGCCGCGCGCCGGCAGGACGGCAGCTTCGGCGATGTAGAGCCTGCCCTTGTTGTAATAGAGAGAATCGCGCACGCGCGTGCCATCCATCCGGTCGACGACGAGCGTGACGCCGAAGATCGCCTTTGTGTCCTGGTACACGCGCGGAAAATCCGTGAACAGCACATCGCCCTCGCGCATCAGGCCATAGGCTGCCTCGTTGAGGAAATTCGCGCCCTTATCCGCATATTTGCTGAGGTCGATGGCGGTCAGGCGATAGCGGATGTGCTCGTCCTCGGCGGAATAGACCATCGCCGGAAGACCTTTCGCCAGCGTGCAATCGTAACTCGACTTCGCCGCCTGCGGTTTGACGGGGAACTGAATGGCGACGCCCTGATCGAGATAGACAAATTCGGTCCAGGCGAATGCCGGCATCGACCCGAAGAACAGGGCGACTGAAATGGCAGCGATCAGGCGCATGGAATCCTCCCGCGTCATTATCCCGGCCGCATTTTAGAACAATCGCGCTTCCGCCCCAAATGAGAGTAGCGTAGTTACGGTGCCAGCCTGTGAGGGGAAGCTGAAGTCATGAATTTTGCCGATACCGTTAGGTCGATTCCGGATTATCCGAAACCGGGGATCATTTTCCGCGATATCACGACGCTTCTGGGCAATCCGCGCGCGTTTCGCCGGGCGGTGGACGAGTTGGTCCAGCCCTATGCGGGCGTGCGCATCGACAAGGTCGCGGGCATCGAGGCGCGCGGCTTCATTCTCGGCGGCGCCGTCGCGCACCAGCTTTCCACCGGGTTCATCCCGGTGCGCAAGCGCGGGAAACTGCCCTGGAAAGTTCTCGGCGAGGATTACGATCTGGAATACGGCACCGACCGGATCGAAATCCATCAGGATGCCGTCGGCAAAGGCGAGAATATCATTGTCGTCGACGACCTGATCGCGACCGGCGGGACGGCGTTCGCGGCGATCAAATTGCTGGAACGCGCCGGCGGAAAGGTTGTCGGCTGCTGCTTCGTGATCGATCTTCCCGATCTGGGGGGCGCCGACAAAATCCGCGCGCTCGGGAAAGAGGTCACGACTTTGGTTCAGTTTGGAGGCCATTGATGCGTTTGTACAACTCGCCCAATTCGCCCTATGGCCGAAAGGCGAGGATCATCGTTCATGAGCTCGGTCTCGGTTCGCGCGTGGAAGAGCGTGCGGTCAAACTTCCCGCCGATGCGGAATTTCGCGCCGTCAATCCATTCGGCAAGATTCCGGCGCTAGTGCTCGACGATGGATCGGCCATCTTCGATTCGCCGGTGATTTGCGAATATCTCGACACTCTGGGGCAGGGGAAATTTTTCCCGCGCGCGGGGCTGTTCAAGGAAGCGGAGGGGCGCTGGCGTGCACTGACCTTGCAGGCATTGGGCGACGGACTTGCCGATGCCGTGGTGCGGCGCAATCAGGAATATCGTCTGCCCGAAACCAGCCGCTCGCAGAGCGTGATCGAGCACCAGACAGAGGCCATCGAATCCGCATTCGCGGTGCTCGACAGGGCCGTGGCGAAATTCCCGGCTGAGCCCACCATCGGTGAAATCGCGGTTTGCTGCGCCATTGGTTACCTCGATTTGCGCGTGCCAAATGATGGCTGGCGCGATCGCTATCCGAAGCTTGCCCGCTGGCTGGATGGGTTTTCCCGCCGGCCATCGGTTGAGGCGACCAAGCCTCCACCCGCATGAAAGTCAACGGAAGGCCGTACCGCACGATCTGGCCGGGCACGGACGGCAAAACGGTCGAAGTGATCGACCAGACAAAGCTGCCGCACCGCTTCGCAACGCTGCGCCTGTCCACGCTGGAACAGGCGGCGCGCGCGATCCGCAGCATGATCGTGCGTGGCGCACCGCTGATTGGGGCGACGGCGGCGTATGGGCTGGCGATGGCGCTGCGCGACGATGCGTCCGACGAAGCACTCGACCGCGCCTATGAAGTTCTCATGCGCACCCGGCCGACAGCCGTCAATCTGCGCTGGGCGCTCGACCGGATGCGCGATGCGGTCCGCAACCAGCCGCGCGAGATGCGGGCGGAAATCGCCTGGCGCGAGGCCACGGCGATTTGCGATGAGGATGTCGAAACCTGCCGCAGGATCGGCGAATTCGGACTCGATCTCCTGCGCAAACAGGCGGCGGCGAAGCCCGGTGAAACCGTCAATGTGCTGACTCACTGCAATGCCGGCTGGCTCGCCTGTGTCGATTGGGGCACCGCGCTGGCGCCGATCTATATGGCGCATGATGCCGGCCTGCCGCTGCATGTCTGGGTGGATGAGACGCGGCCGCGCAATCAGGGCTCTTCGCTCACCGCCTTCGAACTCAACAGCCACGGCGTTCCCCATACCGTCATTGCCGACAATGCCGGCGGCTATCTGATGCATGCGCGGAAAGTCGATCTGGCGATCGTGGGGACCGACCGGGTCGCGCGCAACGGCGATGTCGCCAACAAGATCGGCACCTATCTGAAAGCGCTCGCGGCAAAGGACAATCGCGTGCCGTTTTATGTCGCCCTGCCGTCGAGCACCATCGACTGGTCGCTGGAATCGGGCGACCTGATTCCGATCGAGGAACGGTTAGGGGACGAGGTCACGCATATTTCCGGACGGACGCGCGACGGGTCCATCGCAGAAGTCGAAATCACGCCGGCGGGATCCCCCGCGGCAAATCCGGCCTTCGACGTGACTCCGTCGCGGCTCGTGACCGGATTCATCACCGAGCGTGGTATCTGTTCAGCCGATGAAGCGGGATTGCGCAGCCTGTTCCCGGAAACCGGCGCCCATCATCCGTAACGGGAGTTTTGCATGAAATCGCAGTGGTCCGACGCGGAGGCGCAAGGCTTCGTTGCACGCTATGGCGACAAGGGCGTCGGCGCCGATCTGGCATTACGGGTTTACACCACGCGGCTGCTCGGCGGCGATCCCGCATTGGTGCTGCATGGCGGCGGCAACACCAGCGTGAAGACGCAAGCCAAAGACATGCTCGGCGAATCGGTTGACGTGCTCTGCGTCAAGGGCTCGGGCTGGGATATGGGCAATATCGAGCCGGCAGGTTTGCCCGCGGTCAAACTGGAGCCGCTCCGGCGCCTGCGCGCGCTGGACAAACTCTCCGACGAGGACATGGTCAACTACCAGCGCATCAATCTGCTGGATTCCTCGGCGCCCAATCCCTCCGTCGAAACCCTGTTGCACGCATTCCTGCCGCAGAAATTTGTCGATCACACCCATTCCACCGCTGTGCTGGCCGTCACCGACCAGCCCGACGGCGAAGCGATTGCGCGCGAAACCTTCGGCGATCGGGTCGCTTATGTGCCCTACACGATTCCCGGATTTGCGCTCGCCAAGAGCGTCGCGGGAATCTTCGACAAGAATCCGAAGGTGAAGGGCGCCATTCTTCTGCGCCATGGAATCTTCACTTTCGCCGATGACCCGCGCTCGGCCTATGAGCTGATGATCGAAATGGTCACGCAGGCGGAAGCACGCCTGGCCAAGGGCCGCAAGACTATCGTGCCGGCAAATCTGCCGCCCGAACTGGCCACAGTCGCGGATATCGCGCCCATTCTCCGCGGCGCGGTGGCACTCGAGAAAAAGCCGCGTGAAGGCAAATTCAAGCGACAGATCCTTTGCTTCCGCAGCAATCCGGAAATCCTGATGTATGTCGGCGGTGCGGAACTGGCGCGCTATTCGCAACAGGGGGTGGCCACGCCGGACCACACGATCCGGACCAAGAATTGGCCTCTGCTGGTGCCGCCGCCGCAGAAGAACGATCTCGGTGAATGGGGGCAGAAAGTGCGAGCCGCGGTCGATGAATTCGTCGCGCGCTATCACCAATATTTTGCGCGCAACAATCAGCGCGTGAAGGGAATCAAGAAAGAACTTGATCCGTTCCCGCGCGTGATTCTGGTTCCCGGAATCGGCCTGTTCGGTTTGGGCGCTTCGGCAAAGGACGCGGCTATTGCCTCCGATATCGCGGAAAACACCGTCGAAGTCGTGAGCGATGCGGAATCCATGAGCCGCTATCAGCCAATCCCGGAGGAAGACCAGTTCGATGTCGAATATTGGTCGCTGGAGCAGGCCAAGCTCGGCAAGGCGGCGGAGAAGCCGCTGGCCCGGCAGGTCGCGGTGATCACCGGCGGCGGTTCGGGAATTGGTCTGGCAACCGCCAAAGCCATGGCCAGACAGGGCGCCGAAGTCGCTGTACTCGACCTTGATGGTGATGCGGCGGCGCGGGCGGCCAAAGCGATTGGCGGCGCCGCCCTCGGTCTCGCCTGCGATGTGACGAAACCTGCCGATGTCGCGCGGGCGTTCAATGCCGTGGTCGAGAAATTCGGCGGCGTTGATATCGTCCTCTCCAATGCCGGCGCGGCATGGCAGGGCCGCATCGGTGAAGTTGACGACGCAACTCTCAGGCGCTCATTTGAACTGAACTTCTTTGCCCATCAGACCGTCACGCAGGCGGCAGTGCGCATCATGAAGGCACAGGGCACCGGAGGCTGCCTGCTGTTCAACACCTCGAAGCAGGCGGTCAATCCGGGTAAGGACTTTGGCCCCTATGGTCTACCCAAGGCGGCCACGCTGTTTCTCGTCAAGCAATATGCGCTCGACTATGGCGCCGACGGGATCCGTTCGAATGCGGTGAATGCCGATCGCATCCGGACCGGACTTCTGACCGACGAAATGGTGGCGGCGCGCGCCAAGGCGCGTGGCGTCTCCGAAGCCGATTACATGGGCGGAAATCTGTTGCGGCGGGAGGTGACCGCGGAGGATGTCGCGGACGCCTTCGTATTCCTGGCCCTTGCCGACAAGACCACCGCGGCGACGCTGACGGTCGATGGCGGCAACATCGAAGCCAGCCTGAGATAATCAACGGAGCTGAAGTCGCTCCCGAAATTGATGAGCCTTAAGATTAGCTTTAGGCAAATTGATCACATTTCTGCTGGTTGACTGTAATCACACCTGTTGTATCCCTCAACGCGAAGTTCGAATCGTTGAACCGGGGCAATGGAACACGAAGTCGAAGTCGAACATCCGCATACGCCTGTACACCGCCGGGTCGGCATTCTGATTGCGGTGATGGCGGCCGGGCTGGCCTTTACCGAAATGGCGAGCCGCACCGCGGCCACTGATGTGGTGCGCGAGACCGTGGAAGCCTCCGACACCTGGGCATTTTACCAGGCCAAAACGATCCGCGCGGCGATGTTGCATGCCGATGCGCGCGCGCTCACGCTGCAATCGACCGGACGTCCCGAAATGGACACATCTGCGGTGGCAAAAACCGTCGCCGATTGGGAAGCAACCGCAGCGCGCGAAGATTCAGAGCCGTCCACCGGCGAAGGCCGCAAACAGCTGCAGGTGAAGGCGCAGGCCATCGAAAAGCACCGCGATGACCGCGACGCGGCCATGGAAAGCTATGAAATGGCGAGCGGCGCGCTGGAGCTGGGAATACTCCTCGCATCGACGGCGATCGTGACGAGCTTCATTCCGCTGGCCTTTGCGGGTGCCGGAATCGGGGCGATTGGGATTGTCATGGGGGCGTGCGGCTGGTTCGCGCCGCATCTCCTCGGCGGCTGACACGAAATCTGAAGTAGCCCCTCAGTTCTAACCTCCACCTTGTGGGGAGGTCGAAATTTGCGGAGCAAATTTCGGGTGGGGGTGTATGCGATGACGTCCCCCCACCCGCGAATTTTCTAAAAAGGAAAATTCGCGCGCCTCCCCGCCAGGGGGAGGCTTATTTGACTTTAGGGAATTCCGTCCTGGTGCAGAGAGCTCCGACGGGTTTCCGCCGGGCGATCAGTACACGGTTGATGAAGCTGTAATACAGCGCGCCCGATGCGTCGTGCGCTTCATTCATGCCTTCGAGTAATCCGAATTTCGGTAGCGTCGGCCAATCGAGCTTGGCGATTCCCTTGTTCGTATAGGTCAGCGTGGTCCCCGGGCGCACCGGCTTCAGCCATTTGATCTCGCGCACCCCTGGCGACACGAAATTGTCCTGCACGCTTTGCGCGCCACCGGCGACGGCTTCGCGGCGCGAGGCGATCATCAGCTTCATCCACACCGCAGCAGTATGCCAGCCGCTCGCGATCAAGCCGCCATAGATCGAAGCTTCGGCGGCTTTTTTGTCGATGTGGAAAGGCTGCGGATCATATTGGCGGGCGAATGCAACGATGTTCTCTTCCGTGAACGTATAGGAGCCGAGCACGACCTCTACATTCAGCGGGATATCCTCGAACCACATCACGCGGCCTCCGGTTTGCGGCCCATGATCACGGAGGATACAAACATCATCACCAGTTGCGGCTGGCCGGATTTACCCAGTCGCGACAATGAAAATCGCATACGGATATAGCCGCGATCGGGGCGTGACGATTCGCGGCTGCCGAGAACTTCCGCCTGAAGCTGCAACACATCGCCGGCATAGACCGGCTTCCGCCACTGCACTTCCTCGATGCCTGGAGAGCCCATGCTGGCCGCATTGGCAAACAAGCCATCGACCATCATGCGCATCGACAGTCCGCACAAATGCCAGCCGCTGGCCGCAAGACCGCCGAGGATCGATGATTTGGCGGCAACCGGATCGATGTGCTGCGGCTGCGGATCGAATTCCTGCGCGAATGCGATGATCTCTTCCGCAGTGATCTGATGTGTTCCCAGCGTGAACACCTGGCCCGTGCGAAAATTCTCGAAATACAGCCGCTCGGTCATGCGTTGAAACGGAAATGCATCACATCCCCGTCCTTGACCACATATTCCTTGCCTTCGAGACGAAACTTGCCGGCCTCACGTGCGCCCGCTTCGCCGCCGCACGAAACATAATCGTCATAGGCAATCACTTCGGCACGGATAAAGCCTTTTTCGAAATCGGTGTGGATCACCCCTGCCGCCTGCGGCGCCCGCGAACCTTTCGCGACTGTCCACGCGCGGGATTCTTTCGGCCCCGCCGTGAAAAACGTAATCAGCCCAAGCAGGTCATAGCCGGTGCGGATGAGCCGGTTCAGTCCGGGTTCTTCGAGTCCAAGGGTGTTCAGATAGTCTTTGCGTTCGTCAGATGGCAATTGCGCCAGCTCTTCCTCAATGCGCGCCGAAATCGCGATCGCGCGCGCCCCACGGCTTTCCGCCATCTCAAACACGCGCGCCGATTCCGCGTCGCCGCCGATCGCATCTTCGTCGACATTGCAGACATAGAGCACGGGTTTTTCGGTCAAAAGGCCCAGCCGCCGGTATGGCTCGCGTTCTTCGGCCGACAGCTTTGCGTCGCGCGCCGGTTTGCCATCCCGCAGCAATGCCAGCGCCTTGGACATGAGCTGATAAGGCAGCAGCGATTCCTTGTCGCCGGTTTTGGCTTTTTTCTCGATCGGAATGATCCGCCGTTCGAGCGACTCAAGATCGGCGAGCATCAGTTCGGTTTCGACCGTTTCGGCGTCTGCCACCGGATCGACCCGCCCCTCGACATGTGTAACATCGCCGCTGGAAAAGCAGCGTACGACATGCGCAATTGCATCGACCTCGCGGATGTTGGCGAGGAACTGATTGCCCAACCCTTCGCCTTTGGACGCGCCGCGCACCAGCCCTGCGATATCCACGAATGTGATCCGCGTCGGGATTTCCTGCGCCGATTTCGCAATCTCGGTGAGCCGGTCGAGGCGGTTATCGGGAACGGCCACATCGCCGATATTGGGATCGATGGTGCAAAACGGGTAATTCGCCGCCTGCGCCGCTGCGGTCTGCGTCAGGGCGTTGAACAAAGTCGATTTGCCAACATTGGGCAGACCGACGATGCCGCACTTAAAGCCCATCGCTTTTCTCCTGTGGCTTGGGCTTTGGCGGCTTGGGCGGCCGCGTCAGAAGCGCGACGCGGTTCATGAAACCGGCATCGTCATCACGCGCGAGCCAGGGCGCGGCTTCGGCGATGGCGTCCAGCAGTGGCGTCAGCCACTCGCGGTCCGATTTGGAAAAATCGTGCAGGACGTAACTCAGCACCGCAGGGGCACCGGGATGGCCGATGCCAATGCGCACGCGCCGATAGTCAGGTCCCAGAGTTGCCGTGATAGAGCGTAACCCGTTATGGCCGGCATCGCTGCCGCCGGTTTTCATCCGCAATTTCCCCGGGGCAAGATCGAGTTCATCATGGACCACAACCACGGCACTGATCGGCAGCTTGAGATAACGCGCTGCCTCGCCGACTGAATCGCCGCTGTCGTTCATATAAGTCATCGGCTTCAGCAGCAGGGTCTTGCGGCCTGAAATGGTGCCTTCCGAGAAAAGCCCGCGATATTTCGGCCGCCACGGCGGAAACCGGAGGTGAGCAGCGATAGCATCTGCCGCCATGAAGCCGACATTGTGGCGATGGCGCGCATAAGATTCGCCGGGATTGCCGAGGCCGGCAATCAATAGGGGAGTATCCGTCATCGATCCCGGGCCGGAGATCCGGCCGATTATTTTTTCTCGGGTGCTTTGCCACCGGCAGGCGCTTTGCCTCCAGCCGCCGCCGGTGCGGCGGCAGCGCCACCTGCCGGTGCAGCCGCAGCGCCTTCTTCGCCTTCCGCCGGTGCGGCAGCTTCCGCCCCCTCGACCGCAGCCGCAGCCTGCGGCGTCTCTTCGGTGTAGGTCGTCGGCGGCGCAATCGTTGCGACGGTAAAATTGCGTTCCTTGATCACCGGTACCACGCCTTCGGGCAGGGTGAAGGCCGCGATGTGCAGGCTGTCGCCGATGTCGAGTTCTGAAAGATCGCCCTCGATGAATTCCGGGATGTTATCGACCGGGCAAAGCAGCGCCACTTCGTGCCGCACGATATTCACAACGCCACCGCGCTTGATGCCGGGCGAACTTTCCTGGCCGCGGAAATGCACCGGAATGTCCAGCGTGATCTTGCCACCCGGTGTCAGGCGCAGAAAATCGACATGGACGGGGCGGTCGGTGACGGGATCGAGCTGGATCGCGCGCGGGATGACCCGGGTCTTTTTACCATCGACTTCCAGCATCACCAGCGTCTGCAGCAATGCGCCGGTGCCGTACATCCGGCCCAGCGAATGCGCATCGACCTGCACCGGGACCGGGTCGGCCGAGCCGCCATAAACGATACCGGGAATCTGGCCGGTCTTGCGTGCCCGATAGGCCGCTCCCTTGCCCGTCTTTCCGCGGGATTCTGCTTTCAATTCCAGTGTTTCGCGCATCGGCGTGTTCCAGTGCTGTCAGCTTGGCAAAGTCTTCCCGCCGCACAGCTGGCCTGGACGGGCAGGGCGGGGAGCGGAGGCTTTTAGCGAATGCCCCGCGGGAAGGCAACTCGGGCGGAAAATGCTAGGCTGGAGCTATAGCCGAGGGGAAAGATCATGCCGATTATCAACTGGATTGCAGTGGCGGTTGCCTGGATTGCCGGATGGCTGGTTCAGGGCATCTGGTACATGATTTTTGGCCGCCCGTGGATGCACGCCCTGGGTTGGACTCACGCCGACATGCAGTCGTCCGACGGCCGGCGGCGCATGCCCATCGGCCCGATGATCACGTCTATCGTCGCCGGCCTGGTCATGGCGGTGATGCTCGCCGGCATCATCGGCCATATGGGCACCCCCACAATCACGATTGGTTTGGTCTCCGGAGCCCTGGTCTGGTTGGGCTTTGTCGTGACCACGATTTCGGTCAACTATGCCTTTCAGCGCCGGTCTGTCGTCCTCATTGTCATTGACACTGCCGCCTGGCTCGCGGTGCTGCTGGTGCAGGGCGCGATACTGGGCCTGTTTGGCTGATCCCGGAGGGTGGGATGAGAAATTCAATTCTGCTGATTTGCCTGTTTGGTGCGGCAGGAGCCGCCATGGCGCAGGATTTGCCGGGCTCCGCCGTTCCTCCCCCCAAAGACGTTCCTTTTCCCGGCCAGATTCGTCTCAATGTCGATGCCACAGACACTGTGCGGCATATCCTGCGTGTCCATGAAACCATTCCGGCCGCGGGCGGCACGGATTTGATCCTCCTCTACCCGCGTTGGCTGCCCGGAAATCATAATCCGTCGGGACGGATCGACGAGCTCTCGGGACTTGAAATCCACGCCGGCAACCAACGTGTCGACTGGGTTCGCGACCCGGTCGACGTGTATGCTTTCCACGTCCGTGTACCGGCCGGTGCGAATTCTCTCGAACTCGATTTCCAGGTGGCGACGCCAACCGACCGCGATCAGGGCCGGATTTCCATGACGCCGGACATGCTGAACCTGGAATGGAATGAAGTGGCGCTTTATCCCGCCGGATATTATGCGCGCCGGATCATGGTTGCACCGACCGTCAAATTTCTCGCCGGGTGGCAGTACGCAACCGCGCTCCAGGGCCAGGCGCAGGGCGATACAACCGCGTTTGGCGTTGTCGATTTCGACACGCTGATCGATTCACCCGTCGATGCCGGACGCAATTTCCGCCGTGTTCAGCTCAGTGACAGCCCGGTGCCGGTGTGGCTCGACATGGTTGCCGACCGCCCGGATGAGCTGGAATTCAAGCCGGATCAGATCGAAGCCCACCGCAATCTGGTATCGCAGGCCTACAAACTGTTCGGATCGCATCATTACGATCACTACGATTTCCTGCTGTCGTTGTCGGACGACATGGGCGGTATCGGCCTCGAGCACCATCGCTCGAGCGAGGATGGCACCGTGCCCAATTACTTTACCGAATGGGACAAGAATGCCGACACGCGCGATCTGCTTTCGCACGAATTCACCCATTCCTGGAACGGGAAATTCCGCCGGCCGGCCGATCTGTGGACGGCCAATTTCAACGTGCCGATGCGCGATTCCCTGCTGTGGGTCTATGAAGGGCAGACGCAATATTGGGGCTACGTATTGGCCGCGCGCTCAGGTCTTCTGACCAAACAGCAGGCGCTGGATGCAATCGCTGCCACCGCCGCCGCATATGACAATCGCAAGGGCCGCGAATGGCGCCCGCTCGAAGATACGACCAACGATCCGATCATCGCCATGCGCCGGCCGCTCCCGTGGCGGAGCTGGCAGCGCGCCGAAGACTACTATTCCGAAGGCGAACTGATCTGGCTCGATGCCGACACGCTGATCCGGCAGATGAGCGGAGGCAAGAAGTCGCTCGACGAATTTGCGCGCGCGTTTTTCGGTGTCGATGACGGCTCGTATCAGGACGTGACTTACACGCTTGACGACGTCGTCAAGACCCTCAACGGCGTTGCGCCGTATGACTGGGCGGGTTTCCTCCGCCAGCGGCTGAATTCCACCGGTGAAGGCGCGCCACTCGACGGCGTCACACGCGGCGGCTATCGCCTCGTCTATAACGATACGCCCACCGATTTCTTCAAAGCCGCGGAGGCGCGGCGGAAGAATATCGACCTGACCTACTCGCTGGGATTTGTCATTGGGCGCGATGCCAAGCTGACCGACGTGCTGTGGGAGGGCCCGGCGTTCCAGGCCGGCTTGACCGTTGGGTCGCAGATCGTCGCGGTCGATGGCTTCGCCTATGACGGCGACCGGCTGAAAGACATCGTCAAGGAAGGCAAGACATCGCGCGATCCGATTGAGTTCATCGTCAAAAATGGTGACCGCTATCACACGGTCAAAATCGATTACCACGGAGGGTTGCGCTATCCGCATCTCGAAGCAACCGGTGGTGCGACACTTTTGGATTCGATTCTCGCCGCGAGGAATTAGGGCGTGATATCCATTCGGATCGAATGACGCCACGCAATAATCGGTTAAAGTGGCAGTGTCCATCAGGGAGGGACGCATGGCTGGACGCCGGAAAAATCCCACAGAAATTACGCAGGTCGCGGGCAACGGATTGCTCGATCGCCGGGCGCTGCTGTCGACCGGAATGATGTTTGCAGGCGCTGCGGCGGTGAGTGCCGCGACTCCAACAGGTGCAGCTGCCGAGCCGCTCGCGAATGATCCGTGGAGTCTGACGATCGGCGCGCCGATCCCGCCTTATTCGACGCCATCGCGTTTTTCCAAAGTGGCGCATCTGGTTCAGAATCCGGCTGTCGGAACAGCTCAGGCGCGCACACCGCATCATATGCTGGACGGCATCATCACGCCGAACGGAGTCCATTATGTTGTCGCACGCGCGGGCGCGCCGGATATCGATCCCGACAAGCACCGGCTGGTCATCCACGGCATGGTCAGGCAGCCGCTGGAATTCTCGCTGAACGACCTGATGCGCTATCCCATGGAATCGCATGTGCGGTTTCTGGAATGCGGCGGCAATTCCGCTCCCATGTGGTCGAAGACGCCGCTGCAGGGAACGGTGCAGCAGCTTCATGGCTTGTTGTCCTGCTCGGAATGGGGCGGCATCCGCGTGTCAAGGCTGCTCGACGAAGCGGGAGTCGATCCGAACGCTTCCTGGGTCATTGCGGAAGGCGCCGATGGCGTAACGATGCAGCGCTCAATCCCGATGCAGAAGATGCTCGACGACGCCGTCATCGCCTTTTACCAGAATGGCGAGCCGCTGATGCCGTGGAACGGTTATCCAATGCGGCTTTTCCTGCCCGGGTATGAAGGCAATATGAATGTCAAATGGCTGCGGCGCCTCATGGTGACCAATGAGCCGGTGATGGCGATCAATGAATCGCGGCAATACACCGAGCTGCTCGATTCCGGAAAGTCGTGGCGCTTCTATTATCCGCAGGAAGTCAACAGCTTCATCACCCGGCCATCGCCGACGATGACCATGCCGTCACCCGGCTATTACCAGATTTCCGGCATTGCATGGTCCGGACACGGACGGATCGAGAAGGTGGAAGTGTCCGCCGATGGCGGCAAGTCCTGGGCGCTGGCGGCACTGCAGGCGCCGGTGTTGCCGAAGGCGTTGACCCGTTTCCGCATGCCGTGGAACTGGACCGGCCAGCCGGCAGTGGTGATGAGTCGCGCGACCGACGAGGCCGGAAATGTCCAGCCGACGCGCGAGCAATTGATCGCGCAACGCGGCGAACCGCGGAATACACCGAACATCAATGGTTTCCCGATGGAGCACGTGAACCAGATTTCTTCCTGGGCCGTCGGAGCGAATGGAGCCGTCACCCATGTCTATGTTTAGGACGATAACGGTCATCGCCGGCGCGGTGGTCCTGATCGCAAGCGCCGCCACTGCGGCCGATGCGCCGAAATTCGGCAAACCGATCAGCGAAGCGGACACCGCAGGTTGGAATATTTCCGTATTTCCGGACGGCAAGGGATTGCCCGACGGATCCGGAACTCCAGCACAGGGTAAGGCTCTTTACGCCCAGAAATGTGCAGCGTGTCATGGCCCAACCGGCGAGGGCGGCATGGGTGGCCCGCGTCTGTTCGGCGGCATTGGGACGCTGAAAGCGCCGCAGCAGCCGGTGCAGACCGTTGGATCATTCTGGCCCTATCCGACCATGGTGTTCGATTTCGTGCGCCGCGCAATGCCGTGGAACGCACCGAAATCGCTGAGCAATGACGAGGTCTATGCGGCCGTCGCCTATGTTCTTCAGCTCAACGGCTTAATGAAGGACGGCGATGTCCTCAACAAGGACAGCATCATGAAAATCCAGATGCCAAACCGCGACGGCTTCATCAATCTTTACCCAAACAAATTCTAAAATTTAGCCAGTGAAACTTCTCTTTCCCCCCGCGAGCGCATCAGCGCGACGCGCGAGGGAAAGTGTCGCCCACGCGCGTAGCGCGTACGAGGCGACGAAAGGGGGGAATGATCGCCGCTAGTGCTCCCCTTCCTCCCGCCATTCGCCCTGCTTCGCGCCAGGCGCTACGCAGGGCTGCGGGCACCTTCCCCCGCAAGGGGGAAGGAGAAATCTGATCTGAAGCTCTAAACCGGCAGCCAGATCACCGCGCGCAACCCGCCAAAGGCGCTGGTTTCCAGCCGCACGTCGCCGCCATGGGCACGCGCGATGTCGCGCGCCACGGCCAGACCAAGGCCAACGCCGCCGGTCTGCAGATTGCGTCCTTTATCCAGCCGGTGAAATGGCCGGAACGCCTCCTCGCGGCGATCCTCGGGAATGCCCGGTCCGTCATCCTCGACCGCCAATTCGACACGCTTGCCTTTGCGGTAGAGTTTCACCTGCGCGAATTTTCCGTATTTCAGCGCATTGTCCAGAAGATTGGTCAGGCAGCGCTTCACCGCATTGCGTTTGACGGTGAGCATGACCGGCTCAATGGCGCTGAGCACGATCCGGTGTTGCGCGCCTGCGCTGCGTCCAGCATCTGCTGCGGCTTCCGCCGCAAGCACCGCGAGATCGGTTTCCGCCGCGACTTCGCCCGCTTCGCCGCGCGCGAAATCGAGATATTCGTTCAGCATATGCTCCATTTCCGCAATGTCGCCTTCCATTGCGGTGACATCCGGATTGCGCGGCATCATGGCGAGCTGCAGCCGCAAACGCGTCAGCGGCGTCTTGATGTCATGGCTGATGCCTGCCAGCATTTCGGTGCGCTGCTGCACAAAGCGCTCGATGCGCTGGCGCATTTCCATGAAGGCCAGCGCGGCGCGGCGGACTTCCAGTGCGCCGTGCGGTTTGAATCCCTGAAATGCGCGGCCCTTTCCGAAGCTCTCTGCGGCATGCGCGAGGCGCTCGATCGGTTTCACCTGATTGCGCAGGAACAATCCGGCGATTCCCATCAGCACCAGTGACGATCCGATCATCCAGCCGATGAAAAGCTCGGCACTCGACGCGGTCACGCGCTCGCGCGGGACCAGCAGACGCAATACGCCGTCCTTGAGCTGGACCCGGATATCGACATAGTTGCGGAAGCTCGCGGTGTCGAAAGTCGCCGGCTGGGCAAACTCACTCGAAAAAATGTAGGCAAGCTGGCGGTCGAGCACGGTCGTGGGTGTCTCAACCACGCGTGCGAGTCGCTCACCCGGCAAGTATTGCGTCTCAAATCCGAATGCCTGCGCCGCCACTTTCCGTTCGCGGTCGCGATCGGCGCCGGGCGCATACCGGTTTTCCAGCATCACCATGTAGCCGGCCTCATTGGCGACGCCGCGGGTCAGCGTCGCCGTCACGATGCGGTAGTGCCGGTCGAAAAATACCGCCGTGACGATTCCCTGCAGGATGATGATGGGCGCCACGATGATGATCAGTGAACGGCCGAACAGCCGCCGCGGCATGACCGATTTGATCAGCCGGAATGGACGCCAGCGTACCCGCAGCGGCGGTAACCGCAGCCGTGCGCGGACGGGCGCTGAACCCGCAGCTACATCGGCGGAAAACGCTTTATCGGACGCGATCGGGGACAAGGACATAGCCGGTACCGCGAACGGTCTGGATGTACAACGGAACTTTCGGATCTTCTTCGATCTTGCGCCTGAGCCGCGTCACCTGCACGTCGACCGAACGCTCGAGCTGCAGGTTCAATTTCTCGCACAAGAACGCGCGGCTGAACGGACGTCCCGCATTGCCGGCAAACAGCTTCAAAAGCTGCTGCTCCGCTCCGGTCAGCTTCACTCGACTGCCTCCGCGTGTCAGTTCTCCGCGTTCGGCGTCGAAAACGCAGTCGCCCATGCGGACTTCGCGGTTCGCCGGCACCTGCGCGCGCGTCCGCCGCAACAGCCCGTTCAGCCGCAACACCAGCTCGCGCGGTTCGAAGGGCTTGGCGAGGTAATCATCGGCGCCGCGCTCAAGCCCGGAAATCCGGTCGGCGCTATCTGAGCGCGCGGTCAGCATCAGGATGGGAAAATCGTGCCGGTGGCGCAAATCGGCGGCGAGATCAACCCCGCTTTCGCCCGGCATCATGACGTCGAGCACCAACCCGTCGAATTCGATGCTCTTGATCAGCAGTCGTGCCTGCGCGGCATCCGCCGCAGCGGATACCCGGAACCCATTAGCGGCCAGATAACGCTGAAGCAGGGCACGCAACCTTTCGTCGTCGTCCACCACAAGCAGGTGAGGACTGTCGGAACCGTTCATCAGCGTATGGACATGGGCGGCGCGTCTCCGTTAGACATCAATAGGCTGGCCCACATTGCCTAGCAAGCGCATAGCCGGATGGGCTGCCAAACCCCGGCAAATTCCCGGTTTTCGAGGACGATCATGGCCGACTTTATACCTTTTGACCAACTCGACGGTTCGCTCTGGTTCGATGGTAAAATCGTGCCCTGGCGCGATGCCAAAGTGCATGTGATGACACACGCGCTGCATTTTGCCTCTGCGGTATTCGAAGGCGAGCGAATCTATTCCGGGCGCATTTACAAGCTGAAGGAGCACACCGAACGCCTGTTCGCATCCGCGGCGCAGCTCGACATCAAGATTCCGTACACGGAAGATGAGATCAATGCGGCATGCTACGAGGCCGCGGCGGTCCAGAACATCAAGGATGGTTATGTCCGCCCGGTGGTGTTCCGCGGCGCCGACACCTTGCCGACCGTTGCCGCCCAGCACGCCGGCGTGCATGTCGCCATCGCCGTCTGGCCCTGGGCTTCCTATTTCGATCCGGCGCAAAAGCTCAAAGGCATCCGGCTTGACATGTCAGAGTGGCGGCGGCCTGCGCCCGACACCATTCCATGCAAGGCCAAAGCTGCCGGCCTCTACATGATCTGCACGCTGTCAAAGCATGCCGCCGAAGCCAAAGGCTATTCGGATGCGCTGATGCTCGATTATCGCGGGTTGGTCGCCGAGGCGACCGGTGCGAATGTGTTCTTCGTCAGGGATGGGCAGTTGCACACCCCGACGCCGGATTGCTTCCTCGACGGCATCACCCGCCGTTCGGTCATGGCGCTCGCGGCGGCACGGCAGATTCCGGTGCGCGAACGCGCGATCCAGGCCAACGAACTGCCGGACTTCAGCGAATGCTTCCTCACCGGAACGGCGGCGGAAGTCACGCCGGTTGCCGAAATCGGACCCTACCGTTACCGGCCGGGCAAAATCAGCGAAATGCTGATGAATGATTTCGCGGCCGAAGTCCGCCGTGCCCCGGAGAGTGCACCGCCGATTTAACAGGCTGTTGCCCCACCCCCTCCTTTAGTCCTCCCCCATCAAGGGGGAGGAGAACGCTCTGACGCGCCACGCTGGACGCGGGCGCGAAAATTTTAGGTCCACCGTTTAACGCTGTCGTCGTCTTCGCTGCGGGCAGCGACCCAGGTCTCACTACCGCCGCGCCGTTCGAGCTTCCAGAACGGCGCGCGCGTCTTGAGATAGTCCATCAGGAATTCGGCGGCCTGGAATGCCGCCTGCCGGTGTTTTGACGCGACGCCGACAAAAACGATCCGGTCACCCGGGACCAATCGTCCGACGCGGTGCACAATCCTTAAGGCCAGAATCGGCCAGCGTTTGCGCGCCTCTTCGGCATGCGCGGCGATTTCGCTCTCGCACATGCCGGGATAATGGTCGAGCGTCATATATGTCAGTCCGCCATCCCCGCGCACAATGCCGACAAAAGTCGCAATGGCTCCGGGGTCGCCGCCGCAATCCTCCAGCGCGGCAATCTCCACACCGGGATCGAAGTCCTCCTTCTGAATCCGGATTTCGCTCATCCGCCCGTCACCGGCGGAAAAAACGCAACTTCATCATCGGGATGCAGGACCGTATTAAAATCCGTGTGCTGCTGATTGACCGCAACGCGGATCAGCGCCGGGTTCTTGAACGCCTCCTGATACCCGGAGCCGCGTTTGCGCAGGAAATGGATCAGCGTGGCGACATTGGTCACCGATTCCGGCATTTCGAGCGTTTCTTCCGCCCTGCCGGTTTTCTGTTTCACCCACGCGAAGTAAAGGATCTTCACGGCCGGACCGGGTGTTGCTGGCGATGCACACGCCGTTTGTGCGAGGGCCCGCCGCTGGGAACCTCGCGCGCGTGCCTGAGGCCAGCCCGCAAATAGGCATAGCCGGTGTAGAGCGTGAGGCCCGCGGCAATCCACAATACGATCAGCGAAGCGCCGGTCACGCCGGTGATCATGTGCTCACCGGGGCGGGCGGCGATCAGCGCGGCAATCGCAATCATCTGCATCACGGTTTTGAATTTGGCGACACTCGTTACCGGCAGGCTGACGGCCGCTTCCGCCAGGAACTCGCGCAAGCCCGACACCAGAATCTCGCGGCATAAAATCACCAGCGCCGGTATCAGATTTACGCCTTCCAATGTCCCGTCGGCGACCAGCATCAACAGGGCCGCGGCGACGATGAGCTTGTCCGCGATCGGGTCCAGCATGCGGCCGAGCGAAGATTCGGCCTGCCATCGGCGCGCAATGATCCCGTCGACGGCATCGGTGATGGCTGCGGCGACGAAGAGGCCAAAGGCCGCCCAGCGGCCGAGATCGCCCGAAATATAGAATCCCGCCACAAACAGCGGAATCACCGCAATCCGGGCGAGGGTGAGCATATTGGGCAGTGATGACATGGCGTTATTGTACAAGATAGCGGGCGGCTTCAGCCTAGTCCGGGTGAAAGAATTCGTAAATTTTCCGGGCCAGTGCCGAGCTTATGCCCTGGACCGATTGCAGGTCGGTCAGGCTCGCCTGCGCCACGGTGCGCGCCGATCCGAAATGGCTCAGCAGCGCTTTTTTGCGTGAGCGTCCGACGCCGGAAATTTCGTCCAGCGGACTGGCGCCGATGGCTTTGGACCGTTTCTTGCGGTGCCCGCCGATGGCAAAGCGGTGCGCCTCGTCACGCAGCCGCTGGAGGAAATACAGCACCGGGCTTTTCTCATCCAGGCGGAACGGCGGCTGGCCCAACCGGCAGAAATGCTCGCGTCCCGATTCCCGTTCGATGCTTTTGGCGATTCCGACCAGAACCACGTCACCTGCGCCGACCTCGGCGAGTGCGGCATAGGCGGCATCGACCTGGGCCGGTCCGCCATCGATCAGCACCAGATCCGGCCATTTGTTCCATTTGTCGCTGCTTTCTGATTGTTCCGCGGCGCCGCGCACCAGCCGGCCGAACCGGCGCATCAGAACTTCGCGCATCATGGCGAGGTCATCGCCCGGCGCGAGGTCTTCCGATTTGATGTTGAATTTCCGGTATTCCGATTTCTGAAATCCTTCCGGTCCTGCGACGATCATGGCGCCGACCGCATGCGCGCCCTGGATGTGCGAGTTGTCATACACTTCGATCCGTTTTGGCGGACCTTCGAGTCCGAATGCGGCCGCGACGCCTTCCAGCAAAGCGCGCTGACTTGCGCTCTCGGCAAGGCTGCGGATCAGTTGCTCGCGCGCGTTCTGCAACGCCGCGGCAACGACTTCGCGTTTTTCGCCGCGCGATGGAATGGAAATTTCGATCCTGTGGCCGGTGCGCACCGCAAGAGCTTCGGCAAGGAGTTCGCGATCCGCGACTTCCTCGCTGACCAGAATGAGTTTCGGCGCGAGCCTCGTGTCGTAAAACTGCCCGATGAAAGAACTGAGCAGCTCCGCGCTTTCGACATCGGCGGCGTGACGCGGAAAGAACGGCCGGTTGCCCCAGTTCTGTCCGGCGCGGAAAAAGAACACCTGGATGCAGGACTGCGCGCCTTCCCGGTGCAGCGCAAAGACATCGGCTTCGACGATGGTTGCCGGATTGATTCCCTGCCGCGCCTGGATCTGGCTCATCGCCCGGATGCGGTCGCGCAATTGAGCCGCACGTTCGAACTCCATCTCCTCGGACGCCTGCTGCATTTCCTGCGCCAGCTGCTCCTGCACGATGCGGCTTTTGCCGGTGAGGAAGCCTTCGGCCTGCGCGACCAGGGCGGAATAGGCATCCTTGTCGATGCGCCCGGTGCAGGGGGCGCTGCAGCGTTTGATCTGGTGCAGCAGGCACGGCCGGGTACGTCCGTGAAACACCGCATCAGAACAGGAGCGCAAAAGAAATGCGCGCTGCAGCGTGTTGAGGGTTGTGTTGACCGCGCCCGCCGACGCGAAGGGTCCGAAATAGATTCCGTCCGAAGACCTTGCGCCGCGATGTTTCAGCACCTGCGGGAATGGATGGTCCGTGCGCAGCAATATGTTGGGAAAACTTTTATCGTCACGGAGCTGGACGTTGTAGCGCGGCTTCAGCCGTTTGATCAGATTGGCTTCCAGCAGCAGTGCTTCGGTTTCGGAAGCCGTGGAGATAAACATCATCTCCGCCGTTTCGGACACCATCCGTGCGATGCGGTAGGGCAGCATTGCCGGTTTGGCATATGCCGCAACCCGCTTTTTCAGGCTGCGCGCCTTTCCGACATACAGCACATCGCCTTTTGCGCCCAGCATGCGGTACACGCCGGGGCCGTCGGGCAAATTTTTGAGATAGGCCTCGACCCGCGCGGCGCCGCGCAGTGACGGCTCAGCCGGCGCTTCGAATGGCTCGTCTGGTGGGTTCTGCTCCATACCAGACAATTATATTCGACATACGCGCTACGCCACTGCCGCAAGGCACCTCCGCTCGCGACTGTGAACTTATCGAGCGCCTTCGCGGAATCAGAACGGCTGCAGCACCGATCCGGAGCCGTCACCGCATCCGCGGTTCGAGCACAGCTTCTGACCGCTCGCGGTTTTGACGCTCATGATCTGTCCACCGCGTGAGCCATCCTTCATCGGGCGAAATCCGATTTGCACGGTGTCGCCTGGCTTGAATGATTGAGGGGTCCAGCCGAGCGCGGTCAATTGTGCGGTTGACCCACCCTCGAACTGCCACTCTGCCGCCTGTCCTTTGTCATTGCCGATCATGAGGTGCAGCCAGGCGTGCGGATTGACCAGCTCGAACTGTTTCACTGTACCGGTCAGGTAAGTCACTTTCGACTGGTCGAAAATGGCGAAGGAATGATGCGCCGCGGCCGGCGGGACGATGGCGAGAGCCGCGACGGCTGCGATGATCGAAATTCTTGCGACCATGATGTCCTCACTGCCGCGACAAACCGGCTGGAGTATAGCACGTAACAGCCGGAGGTATCCCGCAAAAGAAAACCCCGCAGGGCTTTCGCTACCTGCGGGGTCGCTTTGGGCATCTTCAGGCTTATTTCAACGCGTTGGCGATCGTCGTGAACTTGGTCGTCAGGTTTGTGCCGACGGAGGTCACCGCAGTGATGATCACCACTGAAATGAGGCCGGCGATCAGGCCATATTCAATGGCTGTCGCGCCGGACTCCTCTTTGACAAAGCGACTGATGAAATTGCGAGTGGACATTTCGAAATGCCTCCCCAGGCATGATTGGGCGCACGATTGCGCTTGCTGGAGAGTAGAGAGTGACAATTGTCACAGACTTAACGCGAAACCGGCAATTCTAACTATCATGAATGGATTTTCAGAATCACCATAGCACGGTCACTGCCTAAAATTCAGGCATTGCCCAGTTTGTAGACTGCGGCGAACAAGAATGAACCTCGCTGCCCGGCCCGTTTCACAAAAATTGCCCAAAAAACCCAATGGCTGCAGTCGCCTGAGGCCAGTCGGCTCTGCCGCAATCCCGCTGGCACAAATTCTGCTCTACCTGATCCGACCACATCCACCGGTCGAGGGATTCTGAGAAAAATCCCGAAGCAGCTTCTTTGATCACCACAGACGGGGGCAATTGATGAACTGTATTGTTGAAACGACGGCCAACCGCTCACGCAACCGGGCCACAAGAAATCTGCGGGGGCGGCTCCTCGCCGGCCTGACTATTGCGGCGGCGATTTGCGGCACAACGGGCATGGCAATGGCACAGGAAGGCCCGCCACCCGCGACGCCTCCGGCCGATATGAATGCGATGATGATGCCGGCGCCAACGACTCCGGTTGTGACGCCCGCCATCGCCGGGCCACTTGCGTATCCGATCACGCCGCTGACGCTGGACCTCGGTCCACTCGGGAATAAAGTCTATGTCGATGGCGCGCTCACCGGATTGGGCATCTGGCAGAACCACGCCAGCCGCATCGGATCGGACAGCGATTCGCGCTTTGACCTCAGTAATGCGCAGGTCTTCGTCCAGAAAACCGACGGCTTGTTCCAGTATTTCATCCAGGCCGGAATGTACTCCCTTCCGGCGCTGGGCACGCCCTACGTCAACTCCCATCAGACGACTCAATTGACCTATGGCTGGGTCCCGCAGGGCTTCGTCAAACTGGCGCCGACAGACAGTCTGTCGGTCGAAATCGGCAAACTGCCGACGCTGATCGGCGACGAATACACCTTCACCTTCGAAAATATGAACATCTTCCGCGGGTTGTTGTGGAATCAGGAGCCTGCGGTGCAGCGCGGCGTGCAGGTGAATTACACCGCCGGTCCGCTCGCCTTTTCGCTGTCGCTGAATGACGGATTCTACTCGAACCGTTTCAACTGGATCACCGGCTCGGCCGCCTGGACGATTGACCCGGCGAACACGATCAGCCTCGTGGGCGGCGGCAATATGGGTCATACCGATTATGCGACATCGGCGACGCCGTTCTTCCAGAACAACGGCTCGATCTTCAACGTGATCTACACCCACACCGACGGGCCGCTGACCATCTCGCCTTACTTCCAGTACACCTCAGTCGGAGCCGATCCCGCGATCGGCATTCCCCACGCCGCATCCACAACTGGTTTTGCGATCCTGGCCAACTACGCCTTCAACGATAATTTCAAGGTGGCGGGCCGGGTCGAATACATTGATTCAACCGGCAAAGGCGCGACCCTGGCGACATCGACCAATCTTCTCTACGGCCCGGGCAGCAACGCGTTTTCCTTCACCATCACGCCGACTTACCAGTTCGGCATTTTCTATCTGCGTGGCGAACTCGGCTATGTCAGCGCCGGTTCCGCCACTTCAGGATTTACCTTTGGACCCACGGGCGGCTCGCCAACACAAACCCGCTTCGCGCTCGAGGGGGGCGTGCTCTTCTGAGCGGGGAGCCGGGGATCGCGGATGAAAACCGCGGTCCCCGGTTACAAAGGCCCCTTTCCAAGCCGGAGCCTGTCCGTGTATAGTTGCCCATCAGTTTTGGATTCGACCAACCAACAAAGGTTCGGCCCATGAAAGCCTATTCGCTAGCCGCTCTTGGATTTTCGTTCGCTCTGGCCGCTCTGGCCGGCAGTGCTGATGCGCAGGTTCGCACCACGCCGCCCGGCAAGCTGTTCTTCGAGGGCGACATCGTTCGCCACGCCCTGATGGGACAGCAGGGACCGTTCTGCGTATTGCAGAATCAGTTCACCCGCGGTGAAGCGGTCGCCTGGCGCATCCGCGTCCAGAAGCCGGACGGGACTGTCGCCACCGACAAAGACCTCAAGAGCGTCCAGGTCGTGCTCGGCAACGGCACCACGCTTCCAGCGCATTATGTCGGACACGGAATGCCGGCCACGGACTATTTCTGGTCGCTGTTCTACACCTTCCCGATGGACTTCCCGACCGGCTCGCTCGGCTACAAGGTCGTTGCGACCATGCAGGACGGGAGCACGGTCGAATGGCAGCCGTTCACCCGCGCGACAACCCAGCTGATGATTGTTGCCGGTGACGTGCCGAAGGCAGAAGCGAAGTAATCCCGCTTTCCGTTCACGATAAAGAGATGACCCGGCCGATTCGGCCGGGTCATTTTTTTGTCCATTTGCGCATCACATTCGAACGGCTTATTTTTTCCGGGTTAGAGCGTTTTCCGCCGAAGTGGTTGCCGGTTCGGCTCAGAAAACGCGCGAATTAGAAATGACCTGGGCATTTTGCGATTTAAACAAACTGCAAAATGCCCGGTGGAGGGAAGGCCATGATGTATCGCGTCGCCAGATTCGGAATCCTCGTGTCGACGGCTGCTTTGTTCGCGGCCGCAGGATCTGTTTCCGCATTCGCCGCTCTACCCTCTGCTTTCGGTCCCGAAGTGAAACTCGGCGAACCGGGCAACGGCTTTGTCGGTGCGATGGACGTCGCGCCGTATCACGGCAAAGCCGGTGATCCTTTCACCGTAACCGGCAGCAAATTGCCGCCGAATCAGGAATTCCAGCTCGTCTGGCAAACCGTCAACGGCCGCTGGAAAGTCAACGGAGAGCATTACAACGGACGCGAATATGTGCCGGCTGTCTACCAGATGGCGCGGATCAAGACCGATGCGGCGGGGAAGTTTACGGCCCAATTTACCACTCCGGAAGATTTCGGATTCGGCCACGACATCGTGCTGCAGCAGAACGGCCACTTGATCAATCAGACTGGCTATTCGGTCGATATGACGGTCGATGTCACGCCGAAAAACGGCCCGGCGGGAACGCCGATCAAAATCAGCGTCAAAGGCATCGGCTGGCGCAATCTCTATAATTCGTGGGAGCTGATGTACGACAACGCCTTCACCGGCTGGATGTCGGCGGTCACGACGCATGGCTCGGCCAATTTCACCATCCCGGCGACCGGGCAAGCGGGCGACCACGTTCTCGAGATCATCCACGGCGATTTCACGTTCCCCTATCGCAATCCGGAACAAAATCCTGCGCCGGGCCGTCCGCGCTTTGCGTTGCTGTTCAAGGTGACGCCGGGCACGCCGGTGCTTCCACTGCCGCCGCAGAGCCAGGCTCAGAAAACCGTCCGTGTACTGCCGCCGCAGGGCGAACTGGTATCTGCGCCGCATTTCTCGGCTGTCGGCGAGCCGATCAAGATCAGCGGCCAGGGCTTCACGCCCGGCAAGACCTACAAACTCAATTGGACACATGCTGCCGGCAGCCGGGTGAGCGGCAAAGGCTATGAGGTGTCGGGGCAGGAAATCGCCGAAGCAAAGGCCGACGCTTCCGGCCACCTCGAGTTCAGTTTCAAGACGCCGGACGATCTCGGCGGCACACACGATGTGTTTGTGCAGGACGGCGCAAAAAAGCAAAGCGGCACGCATCTGATCCAATCGACCGCGTTGCCGCTGGATGTTTCGAAGGGCCCGGTCGGCACGAAATTCACCGTGCATCTGAAGGGCGTGGGTTGGACCGAAACCGCCAACATCCTGCATGTCGTCTATGACAACAATTACACGGGCTACGCCTGCGCGTTTAACAGTCAGGGCGATGTGACGATCTACATGCAGGCCACCGGCGCACCCGGCTGGCATTTCATCGATCTCTATCCCGGCATCTACAAAGGCGACGAGCGCGAGCCGAACAATTTCCGGATTCCGCAACTCACTTATGCCGCGGATCACCCCGGTGAGGACTTGCAGGCATTCCACTTCGCCTTTGAAATCGTCCCCAGCACCACTACCCGCCAGGCGAGTTTGAACTAGAGTTCATTTTCGCCGGTTCGCAATTGAGTTTCGCTTTCCTCCCGCTAGCGCATCAGCGCGAAGCGCGGGGAAAGTGGGCGCAGCTGCAGCGGTTGCTGCAGCGATTGGCGCCCGATCGGGGGGTGTTCGGATCAATTCCCCCCTTCCGCCCGCCATCCGCCGCGTTTCACACGGCTGCGGGCACCTTCCCCCACGCTCCGCGGGGGGAAGGTGAACCGTTTGGTTTGCGCAAACCAGTTTGTGGTCTGAATCAAAAACAAAAACGGCCGCAGGCGTGAGCCTGCGGCCGTTTGATTCACGCGCGCGGAATTACTGCGCTGCGGTCTTGGTGTAGGCCACCGTTGCCGGGGCCGGCAGTGATGCCAGATAGGCCGTGATGTTGATGATGTCGTCGCCGGTCAGATTGGCCGCGACTTTGTGCATCAGATCGGCCATATCGCCATGCCGGGCGCCAACCTTGAAATCATAGAGTTGCCGCGCGTTGTAGCTGGCCAGACGTCCCGCAAGCCCCGGCACCGACCCGAGTCCGTTGAGATCGTCACCATGGCAGGTCGCGCAAGCGATGGTCTTGCCGTTGCCGCCGGTTGTGACCAGCGCCTTGCCCTTTGCGACTGCCCCGACCGGGACATAGGCGATGAACCCGGAATGGTCATCACGCAGAGTCTCGGTGTGCACCGCATCGACCGGCACTTCGACAATCCGATTGCCGATCGGCTCGGTGCCTGCACGGTCGCCGGTCAAGGGAATCATCATGCCGCCCTGGCTGCGGGTCTTTGGCACCGTATTGGTTTCCTCGACGCGGACCCACGGCGTCCATTTTAGTGACGAGAAATAGGTCGCTGCCTGGACGATCTCATCGTCGGTCATCGCCTTGGCGAAGCTCACCATCTGCTGCGTATTTCCTTTGCGGCGTTCGCCACTGACGCGCATGTCGTCTTTCATGTCGTGCAGTTGACGGATGATGTACTCCTTCGGCAGACCCGCCGGGCTCGCATTTTCCGTACGCCCCTTGCCATTCGGATAATGACAGAGCGAGCAGGCAACGATGCCACGTGACTGATCGCCTTCCGCCACGATCTTTGGCAGGGGCGGATGATCATTCGGGAACCAGTCGGCCGGCGACGTGCGGTTGGGCGTATCGTTGTCGACGCGGCCGCGGATCTTGTTCAGGGTGAATTGCAGGTCAGAGCCGGGGAGCGACAACATCTTGCCGTCATCCTTGACCGGCGGATTGGCCGGTTGTCCCGGAGGCGGAACGCCATAGGCCCAATCGGGCATGTCCGCCGCGGCGGCATAGAGCGCACTCGCCGCAACCATGCTGGCCCCGATCACGATTGTCACGCCAAGCAATTTGTTCATGCAGTCCTCCCGTGGTTTCGAGCGCCTGCCGGATGACGCCGAAGTTGAGTGAAATATAACAGGCAAACTGCCCCGTGTCAGGCCGTTGTGGCGCTATAGTCGGGCTTGACCAGCCCCGGAGAAACCCATGCCCGCCAGAACCTTACCTCCGTTTCGCGCCGATCAGGTCGGCAGCCTGCTGCGCACCCGTGCGATTGCAGACGCGCGCGCCCGCCGCGCCGCGGGCGAGATCAGTGCTGACGCGCTGAAGCAGGTCGAAGATGCGGAAATCGAGAAACTGATCCGCAAGCAGGAGGCGATCGGATTGCAGGCGGTGACCGACGGCGAATTCCGCCGTTCGTGGTGGCACTTCGATTTTTTCGGAATGCTACAGGGAGTCGAGCTGCGCGAAGCGTCAACCGGGATTCAGTTCCAGGGCGTGCAGACCAAGGCGCAGGCGCCACACATCACCGGCCGGCTTGGCTTTCCCGACAATCATCCGATGCTCGAACATTTCCGGTTTTTGCGCCGGCACGCACGCGCAATTCCCAAAATGACGATTCCGAGTCCGAATGTGCTGCATTTCCGCGCGGCTTCATTCGATCCGAAGCTCTACCCGGATCGTGACGCGCTGTTTGAAGCATTGGCAGCCACCTGGCGGCAGGCGGTGCAGGCATTCTACGACGCGGGCTGCCGCTATCTGCAATTCGACGATACCGCCTGGGCCTATCTCTGTTCTCCCGAAGAAGTCGAACGCGCGCGGCAACGCGGCACCGACGTCAACCGCGCCCCGGAATCCTTTGCGCGCATGATCAACAGTGTGCTGAAGGCCAAACCGCAGGACATGCGCATCACCACCCATGTCTGTCGCGGGAATTTCCGCTCCACCTGGATCACATCGGGCGGCTATGAACCGGTGGCAGAGGCGCTGCTCGGGACATGCAATTACGACGGTTATTTCCTGGAATATGACAGCGACCGCGCCGGCGGATTTGAACCGCTGCGTTTCTTGCCCAAAGGCCCAAAGCAGGTCGTGCTTGGTCTGGTGACGACCAAAACCGGTGCGCTGGAATCCGCCGATGTGATCAAGCGGCGCATCGATGAAGCGTCGAAGTTTGTCGCTTTCGAACAGCTCTGCTTAAGCCCGCAATGCGGTTTCGCCAGCACCGAAGAGGGAAATATCCTCGCCGAAGATCAGCAATGGGTAAAACTCGAATTCATCACGCGCCTCGCCCACGAGGTGTGGGGATAGCTACAAAAATTCACCTCTCCCCTTGTGGGAGAGGGCGGCGCGCCCGCGCTTGCAGTTTGCAAGCGCGCATTGGCGGGCCGGGTGAGGGGTGTGTTGTAGAAATTCTGAATGCAACTCGCGGCCTGACACGAAACTGTCCCAAAACTGATTCAACTTTGCCGGCAATTTCCGCATTTTGCAGCGCGAATGCGCGCGAACTCCCTAACGCCGTCTTAACGCGCGCCGCCCACCATGGGGTGGATCATGGTGTGAGGGTCCAATGCGTAAATCAGTGATGATCTTGGGCGGCGTTTCAGCGGCGGCAGCAATTTTGCTCGCGGCGGCATTCGCAACGGCCGCATGGGAACGCTCTGCGCTGGATAAGGGCGCCAGGAACCAGTCTGACTCTGTGGCTTCGGTTGTGCCGCAACAAAATCCGGATGAACCCATCCAACCGAGCATCGCTCCGGAGCGTCTCGGTTCCCTGGCCCTTTCGGCCCGTTACCTTGCATGGGTCAGAATCGAAAAGGGAAGGGCGGCCTTCCAGGTTCTGGTCATGCAGCGCGACGGGAAGTGGCTCGTCCATGGTTACCCCACCGAACGGACTCAAAAAGTCGCGGCTGAGTGAAGGCGAGCGCGCCGGCAGTTGCCGTCGCAACATCAGGACTTATCGCTGACGCCCATCCCGCAATAATTCCGCGCCAGCAGTTCGGCTGCCGCCTGCGACTGCCTCAGCATATCGAACTCCGCACGTTGCAGATGGTCGGAAAATTCATCGCCCATCGGGTGCGTGAGCATGGTCATCCACCAGGAAAAGCGCACAGCGGCCCATGCGCCACGCAGCGCCTGCGCGGAATACATTTCCAATCCGGAATCATCGCGCTCGCGATAATGCAGCAACAGGGCCTCGGCGAGTGCTCCGGCATCGTTGGCGGCGAGATTCAAACCCTTGGCTCCCGTCGGCGGCACGATATGGGCCGCGTCACCGGCCAGAAACAGACTGCCGTAACGCATCGGCTCGCAAACGAAACTCCGCAATGGAGCGATACTTTTCTCCAGCGAGGGTCCGGTGATCAGACGGGACGCAGCAGACTCCGGAAGCCGCCGGCGCAGTTCGTCCCAGAATCGCGCGTCGGACCAGTCGCCAGCACTGTCGGACAACGGGCACTGAACATAATAGCGGCTGAGATGGCGCGACCGCATGCTGCACAGCGCAAAACCGCGTGCCGAACGGGAATAGATCAACTCGTCGTCAACCGGGGGCGTTTCCGACAGGACACCCAGCCAGCCATACGGCAAAGTTCGCTCATAAGACTTCAGCGCCGTCGCGGGAATGCTGGCGCGGCTGACGCCGTGAAATCCGTCGCAGCCGGCGATGAAATCGCAGGTGATTTCGCGCGAGCTGCCGTCGTGCCGGTAAGTGACCCGCGGTCTGCCAGCGATGTCGTGCAGCGCGACATCATCCGCTTCGAAAACAATCTGCCCACCTTCGGCCAGCCGGAGCTCATACAGATCGCGCGTGATCTCGGTTTGGCCATACACGACCAGAGGCGTGCCCGCGAGCGACTTGACGTCGACGTGCAGGCAATCGCCGCCGAAACACAGATTGAACCCGTCATGCCGAAGCGCGTCGCGCTGCATGCGCGCGCCCGCCTCGGCCCGGTTGAGCAATTCTGCGGTGCGGCTCTCCAGCACGCCGGCCCGGATTCGGCCCTCGACATGCGCGCGACTGCGGCGCTCGAGAATGATGTTGTCCACGCCGCTCAAATGCAGCAGTTGCGACAGCAGCAAACCCGCCGGTCCGCCGCCGATAATCGCCACCTGTGTTCTTACACTCGATCGTTCACGCGTCATGGCAGCGGATTAGCAGTCAATGCCGGCGTAACGAAAGCAGCCCGCCGCGGCCGTGCCGTCCATCGAGGGATCGGCCAGTCATTTTTCGCACAAACACGCCTAATGTCGGTGGCTTATCGGTGGCCAAAACATTCGCGGCGAAGACGCGGCCCATCTGGATCAACATGAACGCCGTGGTTGCAATGATCAGAATTGTCGTTCCGGCGATTTCAAACACCGGCGGGTTCGCGGGCAGGCGGAGCATCATCAGAAATGGCGTGTAAATCGGTATCCAGGAGAGGACGATTGCAATCACTCCGTTCGGCGCCTCGATGACCGCGGGAATGAAAAAGACCGGAAGGATGACAACCAGCATCATCGGGGCGGCGAAGGACTGCGCATCCTGCACCGAGGGCATCATGCTGCCCATAGCGAGATACATGGAGGAATAGATGAGCAGCGCGGCGACAAAATAGATCGCCATGGCGGCGTATTCATAAAGCGGCAGATCGCCAAGGCCGAGAAGAAGCGACAACCCGTCCGGAAGAAAAACCGCCGTCGCGCCGATCGCCAGCACAATCAATATGCATATCATCGTCAGGGCCGAACCGAGCGCGCCGAGAAGTTTGCCGGCCATGAATTTTGTCGCGCTGGTGCAGGAGAGAATGAGCTCGACGACGCGGTTTGATTTTTCCTCGATCACGCCACCCAACAGCATGCCGGCATTGCTGAGGACCGAAAACATCAAGAGATAAGCCAGAATTCCCGGCACAAGCGTTTTCAGCCGGTCGCGATTGGCGGCTGCTGCTGCCGTAGGATCGGCAGCCGATCTGTCTCTGGTACCAGCCGTGCGCCCCAAATCCCGGACCAGTGTCTTCCGGTCAATTCCTGCCGGAGCCAAAGCCTGGATCTTCAGTTCCTTCGAGAAGATAGCGTCAATGAAGCCGGTGAAGTTGTTGGCTGCCGGTGCGTCGCGCCAGATTTCGACCGAGCTTTCCTGTCCCGGCGCGAGACCGAAATTTTCCGGTACCACGACGACATATCGAAGCCTTGCTTCCCCATCCCGGCTGTTGCCGGAAAGCCAGGATCTCACGTCAGAGGCAAATTGCGCGGGATGTGCTACACCGAGCGAGGGGGGCGGCGGGACAAGGATCCAGCGCTGGGGCGGCGCCGTAAATCCCGGCGCATTCTGTTTAAAGTGCGAGTTGATTGTGGCGAGAATCTCTTTTGCGCCTCCCATGCGCTCATAATCGGCGAGCGCCTGTGTGTCCCCAAACGGAGCTTCGAGCATTGCCAGCACCTGCGGCGCAGTGTGCCGTATGGCGTCAACATCGCCGTATTGCCGGACATAATCGTTCAAGGCCCGACGCGTTCTGTGTTCGTCGGTTTGTTTGAGACTCTCGGCCACGAGATCAAAATAGCCATGCTGGCTGCGGTCGATGACGGTGAATGTATCGGCCTGGAAGGCGCGTGCTGTCAGCGCCGGCACGCCGACGCTCAAACCGATCAACAATGGCACAACCAGAATGCCGATTAGCGCGCCACGGCGCGTGACGAATTTCAGGTATTCATAGCGGGCGATCAGAAGGACTTCCCTCATCCGGCATTTTCTTTCTGATCGGCCAGTGAAATGAACACGTCGTGCAGACTTGCTTCGGCGATTTCAAAATGAGCGGGGACAATTCCCTTGTCAAAACAGGCGGCGAGAATGGCGCGGCCATCGGCGTTCTTCGCCAGTTCCAATTCCCAACTGGCGCGCGTTTGCGACGGCGGCAACGCGTTTGTCACGCCCGAAACCGTGCGCAGGAAAGCAAGATCCGAGTCGGCTGCTATGCGTACCCGGCGCGGCAGAGAGGCGCGCGCTTCTTTTTGCGTGCCATCAAACCGGATGCGCCCCTTGTTGATGATGATGATCCGGTCCGCCAGACGCTCGGCATGCACCATGGTGTGCGTGGAAAACAGAACGGTTTTCCCGTCCTGCACTTTTTCCCGGATGAGCTTTTCCAGGATCTCCTGGTTGAGCGGATCGAGGCCTGAAAAGGGTTCGTCGAGAATCAGCAGGTCCGGGTCATGTGCGATGGCGGCAATCAGGGCAACTTTCTGTGCCATGCCCTTGGAAAACCCGTCGATGCGAGAGCGTGCGAAAGGGGCAAGTCCAAAATAATCCAGCAGGGACCTGGCCCGCGAATGTGCCTCTTTCAGGGGAACGCCTTTGAGGGATGCGAAATAGGCGATGGTGGCATTCGCGCGCATGCGGCGGTAAAGCCCGCGTTCCTCCGGCAGGTAACCGACCCGCCGCAGCGAAATCGGTTCGGGTGCCTTGCCGAAGACGAATATCTCACCAGAGTCGGGTTTGAAGATGTTCAGCATCATGCGCAGGGTTGTTGTTTTTCCCGCGCCATTGGCGCCGAGAAATCCAACGATCTGCCCCCTGGGCACCGCAAAACTCACGTCATCAACGGCAACAAGATCGCCAAAGCGCTTGGAGACATGGACAAGTTCTAGGGCGCTATTCGTCATTCGTTTTTCCGCCGCGACGTCACCAAAGATAGCAATCTGGTTGCCCCAATGTCAGTGCGTGGCGCATCGTCGGCGATCCGTCGCATGCGAACGGATTTGGCTGCAATGCCGCCGGCGCGACGCGTCACGGCATCACAGCAGAATAAATAAACCGATAATTTGCCCGGAAAGAGCGCGGCTTACACGGCCCTGCTCACCTGTCGCTCGGCCTTGCGTGAGCCAGGCTGCGGGCCCTGGGCAGCGGCTCCCTTCCAATTTCGCCGCCGGTGATGATTCCGTCCCGGCGGAGTCTTCTGCGTCGTCTGCGCGCGAGGGTCTCCCCGCATCGGCGTCAGCGATTGCTTGACCAGGCGTTCGATTGACCGCAGCGAATCCCGTTCAGACGGATCGCAGAACGCGATGGCGATGCCGGCGCCTCCGGCCCGTGCGGTGCGCCCGATGCGGTGCACGTAGTTCTCGGGGCACTCCGGAATGTCAAAATTCACCACGTGGGTGACATCGTCGATGTCGATGCCCCGGGCCGCGATATCCGTTGCGACCAGAATGCGGCTGTGCCCATCGCGGAACTCGTTCAACGCCCGCTGGCGCGCGCTTTGCGACTTGTTGCCGTGAATCGCCTGCGCCTCATGTCCGGAATTGGCAAGCTGGCCGGCGATCTTGTTTGCACCGTGCTTCGTCCGGGTGAAGACGATGACCCGCTTCATCGCCACGTCGCGGAGCAATTCGTCCAGCAACTCGCGTTTGCCCTGCGTCGGCACGAAGTAGACGTGCTGTTCGACTTTGTCCGCCACGACCTGGGTCGGGGACACTTCCACGCTCACAGGGTTGCGCAGAATTTCCTTCACCAGATGCGCCACTTCGCCGGGCATGGTCGCGGAGAACAGCATGGTCTGACGCTGTTGCGGCAAATGCGAAACGATCCGCCGCACGTCCCGGATGAAGCCCATGTCGAACATCCGGTCGGCTTCATCGATGACCAGTGCTGTCGTTGCATGAAGCTGAATGTGCTTTTGCCGCACGAGGTCCAGCAGCCGGCCCGGTGTCGCGACCAGGATATGGACGCCCGGGCGCAACGCCTGAATTTGACGGTTCTGGTTGACGCCTCCCAGAACGACGGCGTGCCGGAGCTTCAGATGCCGGCCGTAGGACCGTAAGGATTCGTCGATCTGGATGGCGAGCTCGCGGGTGGGCGCCAGAATGAGCGCGCACGCACAACGCGGCGCGACAGAGGGCCGATCCGCTGCCAAACGTTGCAAGACGGGCAGCCCGAACGCCGCTGTTTTTCCGGTGCCGGTCTGTGCGATGCCAAGAACCTCGCGCCCGGCGAGAGCGAGCGGAATCGCTTGCGCCTGAATGGGAGTTGGAAGGTCATAGCCTTCAGCGGCGAGCGCGCGCAGAAGCGGCTCGGCCAGGCCGAGGGCCGAAAATGTCAAATGAGTCACAAATATGCCTTGTCTACCGGGGAACGGACAGGATGCGCGTTCACGGCTGGTTGCCGTCTTCCACGCACATCTGGAGCAACGGGAGGTTTGTATAAGCCGTCTCGCGGTGACAGGCCGTTAAGCTTGGCCGTCGTGCGACTGCGAGGGAACGCGATCCATATGCCCGTATTGGCCGGTGAAGTCAATCCGCAGACGGACAGAGGCATCGCCGCTGTTTCACAGTTCGTTCATTAAGGACAATGCATGATGAGATGAATAAACAAGGGTTCGTCTGTTCCAATACAGTTCTGGATCAATGGCCTGAAGTTCCCTCGCCTTGTAAAACCGGGTCAGGCAGTTTATATAAGCACCGCGACGGCATCCCGTCAGAAGAAGCGCAACTGTTTAGACCGACCCGTACTCGTTGCGCGCCCGGCTACAGCCGTCCTTCCCTGATGATTTCACCTTGTCGCGCCGCGTGAGCATGAGCGTTCGCGGAACAGTCACATCATCAGGAGCTATCGATGATCGGTACAGTAAAGTTCTTCAATACCCAAAAGGGTTTCGGCTTCATCGCACCGGACGGCGGCAGCAAGGACGTGTTCGTCCATGCAACGGCGGTCGAGGCTGCCGGCATGCGCTCACTTGCCGAAGGTCAACGCGTGTCGTTTGACGTTCAGCCGGATGCGCGCGGATCGAAAGCCGTCAATCTGAA
Source organism: uncultured Bordetella sp. (assembly GCA_964446945.1). Taxonomy (GTDB): domain Bacteria; phylum Pseudomonadota; class Alphaproteobacteria; order Micropepsales; family Micropepsaceae; genus CAIYRG01. The sequence continues at coordinate 84,400 of CAYUQO010000002.1, read as the reverse complement.
GCCGGCTTAACGGCCGGCGCCGCGGGCGATACGCTGACGCGAGGTCGCCCGCTCAATTCAAGCGAGGCAAAGTGTGACCAAACCTGCAAACCGCCTGAGCGTGCGCGAGGAAAAAGCCGCGGCTTTGGACGACTTCGTGAAGGCCGAAATCGCCCGCATGAAAACCGTCAATGAAGCCAAAGCTGCGCGACTCAGAGCACTGCGATTGGCCCGTGATGAAGCAAATCCTCCCGCCACGCCGCCAGCGGCAGCGCGCAGGGCCCCGCGCCGCAACAAGCTGCACCTGCCACCCACGTCCTGAACCGGCTGTCGAACGGAGACAAACATGCCCTTCAAACCGAATTATCATCAGGAACGTGCGTCACGCGAGCGGGCGAAGAATGAGCGCAAACAGGAAAAGCTGCGCAAGCGCGAGGCAGCCGCGGCAGAACGAAAAGCAGCCCGTGAGGCATCCTCGGGTGACGGCGAGACGCCAACCCCTGACGATCAGCTTTGATCGGTTCACCGAGCCTCATCAGTTCTCCCCTGGATTTCTCACCCATCCTATGAATTTCGTTCGCGCATCGCGAAAGCGTGCTGCTGCTTGTCGCCGTCTCCATCTCTACGCGATGTAAAATAAGGGGCGGCGAGTTTGTGCGTTCCGGTGTTTCGGAACCTCGCCGCCCGCAGGAGTGTCGGGAGTCCCCGCTCCTGCCTGCATATGGAACGCCGCCATCGCGCCACCCGGAATGCATGTCACGCGAATGTTGTCTGCAATGCCCCCGCGACTGCGCCATCTATTCTCCTGGAATTTGCCGCCTCGTGCGGAGCGATCTTGCGTCCCGGATTGCAAGCTGCAAATCTCGCCAAATCCGTGTATTTACGGCACAAAGTCGCAGCAACAGGCAAAGAGGCGTATTCATGCGGACCAGCCGGCGCGAAGCCATTGCCGTCCTGCTCTCCTCTGCCTTTCTTGTCGTCACCGGACCGGCGACGGCACAAACGCTCACCAAAATCCGCGTCGGCAAGGCGATCAGTTCATCCTTCCCCTTCTCCGGACTTGAGCTGGGCCAGAAAACCGGAATCTGGAAAGCCGCGGGTCTCGAGGTCGAGATTTCGACTTTCCGCGGCGACGGCCAGTTGCAGCAGGCATTGGCAGCCGGATCGGTCGATTTCGGCTTCGGCTCAGGTCCAGGCATGGGTTACGCGGCGAAGGGCGTTCCGGCCCATGCCGTGGCTGCGGTTGCCAACAAGCCCGCCAACATGGCGCTCGTGGTCGGCAAAGCCAGTCGCGTCACCAGCATCGCGGGACTGAAGGGCAAACGCATCGGCGTTTCGACGGCAGGCTCCCTGACCGATTGGCTCGCCCGCAATATCGCCGTGTCCAACAAATGGAAGACAAACGATATCGAGATTCTTCCGATGGGCGACATGCGGGCGCGGATTGCCGCGATGCGCTCCGGAGAACTCGCCGCCGCCGTTACTTCGGTTCAGGAAGCCTATGAAATCCAGGACAATGGTCAGGGCACGGTGCTTGCCACCTTTGCCGATGTCGTGCCGCATTTCCACACTCATGTCGTGTTTGCCCGCGATGCACTGATCAAGGGCAATCCCGGCCTCGTCCGGCGCTTCCTGAAAGGCTGGTTCACCGTCGCCGCTTACATGCGCGATCACCGCGGCGAAGCCGTCAAAAATGCGGCCGACACCATGAAGCTCGATCCAAAGGTCATCGACGAGACCTATCCGATCGAGATCAGCGGAATGAATTTCGACGGCAGTTTTGACCCCGCCGCGCTCGACGTGATCCGCGCGTCACTCAAGGATCTTGGGATACTCGACCGTGAGCCGCCGGTTTCGGCCATGCTGGTGACCGGATTTGCGCCGGTGAAAGTCAACTAGATTGCCCGCGATTGCCGTACGCAATGTGACGCAGACCTATGGCGCGCCCGGCGATTCGCACCGCATCGTGGCGCTGGAAAATATTTCATTCGCGGTTGAGCGCGGCGAATTCGTCACGCTTCTGGGGCCCTCTGGCTGCGGCAAGAGCACGCTTTTGAACATCATCGGCGGGCTGGCCGAGCCGAGCGAGGGCGCCGTGCTGGTGGATGATTCCCCGGTCACCCAGCCCATGCCGGAACACATGGCCTATGTATTCCAGGAGAGCACGCTGTTCCCCTGGTACACGGTCGAAGAAAATTTCGCGCTTCTGTTTCGTTATCGGGGAGTATCGCGCTCCGAATGGAAATCGCGGACCGCCGAAGCTTTGTCTGCCGTCGGCATGCAGGCCTTTGCCGCGCATTATCCGAAGCAGCTTTCCGTTGGGATGCGCCAGCGCATCAACCTTGCGCGCGGAATCGCCGCCGGTACCAACATCCTCCTGATGGATGAACCGTTTGCCGCCCTCGATGAACAGACCCGTATGGTGCTCGGCGAGGACCTTTCCGCGCTTCTGAGCCGGACCGGCAAGACGATTTTGTTTGTCACGCACAGCATTGCGGAAGCGGTTTTTCTGTCCGACCACATATTCGTCATGAGCTCGCGGCCGGGCCGGATCAAATCCGCTATCGCCGTTGAAGAACCGCATCCGCGGCCACCTTCCTTCATGCTGCAGCCGCGTTTCGCCGAACTGCGCAATGCCTGTTACAGCCTGTTGCGCGACGAAATTCGCAACGCCATGGCGGAGGCCAGCGCGTGATCGGCGAGCGAGCCGTGCAACTGCTGTTCGCCATCGTTGCGGCCGGCCTTTGGTATTTCGTGACGGAGATCGGCGCTGTCAGTCCGCTTTTTCTGCCCGCTCCCAACGATGTCGCCGCGGCGCTCATCACGCTTGTACGGACGGACGAGTTCTGGAGCGCCATCCGCGTCACCCTGACCACAATCGCAGCAGCCTATGCGCTGGCCGTGATTGCCGGTGTTCTGACCGGTTATCTGCTGACACGTTCGCGGCTATTGACCCGCGCCTTTGAACCGGTGGTGAGCGGGGCCTTTGCCATCCCGATCACGCTGTTCTTCCCGCTATTCATTTTGTTTTTCGGCATCGGGCCGGAATCCAAACTCGCTTATGGCGCCGTGTACGGATTTTTCCCGATCGCGCTCAACACCATTGCCGGTTTTGCCAATGTCGATCGCCGGCTGGTCGATGCAGCGCGCTCGATGGGAATCGGTCCTGCGGGTATCCTGCGCCACGTCCTGTTTCCCGCCGCCTTCCCCGTCATTCTCACCGGGCTTCGGATTGGCTTCTTCATCTGCTTCGCATCCGTACTGGGCGGAGAGGCGATTTCCTCGGCTTCGGGGATTGGCCACAACATTGCGCTGACCGCCGAACTGTTCGAACCGGCGCAAATGTATGCCTGGATTGTCTGCGTGGTGATTGCCGCCCTCGCATTGAACGGCGCAGTTTCGGCGATCGATCGCCGCTTCCGCGAAAGCTGATGGGCGCGACGTGAGCATCACCGGCGCAGAACTCGCACGCCCTTTTCCGCTTCGCCGGCGCTTTTTCGCGTACGCCGATCGCAGTGCGCTTCTGCGCTGGGCGGTGCTCGCCCTGCTGCTGTGTTTCTGGGAAGGCGGCGCGCGGATCGCGGGCAATACCGGGCTCATTGCGCCGCCGACGTCCGTGGCGCGCGCGTTGTTCACGCAGGTGCTGTCGGATGCAGACGTTCGCGGCGCGCTGTTTGTGGCGCTGCTGGAAATCTCGGCAGCCTATGCCCTCGCGGTCCTCGGCGGACTTGTGATCGGGCTTGCGGTCGGCTGGACCCGCTTTGGCCGCCATAGCATGTTTCCAATCATATTGTTGTTCTATGCCATCCCGCAGGCGGTTCTTCTGCCTCTGTTCACGCTGGGCTTTGGCATTGGACCGGCGGCGAAGATCGCGTTTGGCTGCAGCCACGGAATTTTCCCGGTGATCGTGAACACGGTGGCCGGCATGCGGAACATCAATCCGCTTTATGTTTCGGCGGCGCGCGCGATGGGGGCAAGCCGCCGCGACATTATCCGCAATGTCATCTTGCCCCACATGGTCGGCAGTTTTTTCGCCGGATTGCGGCTTGCGATGACCCTGACCCTGTTGGGCGTTATCCTCGCCGAACTTTACGTCTCAACCGGCGGCATCGGATTTTACACCCGGCAATTTGCCGATAATTTCGATCCGGCGCCGCTGTTCGCGCTGGTTCTTGCGCTTGCCATGATTGCCATTGCCATGAACACACTGGTCCGCATGTTCGAACGCAGATACACGCGATGGAAGGATTGAAAACAGCAATGAACATTGCGGGTACCGATATCGGCGGGACTTTCACCGATCTTGTCGGCTGTATCAACGGGAAAATCGTAACTTCGAAAACCTCGACCGTTCCGGCGGACCCTGCCGAAGGTGTCGTGGAGACGCTTCGCATTGCCGGTTGCAGCATGTCCGCCCTGGAGGAAGTGCTGCACGGCTCCACGATCGCGATCAACACGGTTCTGGAGCGCAAAGGCGCGCGGACGGCGCTTCTCACCACCAAAGGCTTTCGCGACATTTATGCCATCGGGCGCGGCAACCGCATCGAAGCGTTCAATCTGTTTTTCCATCGCCCGAAGCCGCTGACCGAACGCAGCCTGACATTTGAAATTCCCGAGCGGATGGATGCCCGCGGGAACGTTTTGACGCCACTGGATGAAACTGCAGTCGAGGCATTGATTCCCGAATTGCATGACCGCGGCGTCGAAGCGGTCGCGGTGTGCCTGCTGCACGCCTATGCCAATCCGGATCATGAAAGACGTGCCGGCGCGATTCTGCGCAAAGCGCTGCCGGACGCCTTCATCACCCTGTCGCATGAAATCCTGCGCGAATACCGCGAATATGAACGCACTTCGACGACAGTGCTCAACGCCTATGTCGGTCCGCGGGTGAAGACCTATTTGCGCCGGCTTGCGGACCGGCTCGAGCGCGAGAAATTCCGCGGCAAAATTCAGATCATGCGCTCGAATGGCGGCGTGATGTCGGTGGGGCTCGCGGCGATGCAGCCGGTCGCCATGATGGAATCGGGGCCGGTCGCCGGGATGATCGCGGCCGGCCACCTGGCACGCGACCTCTTTTTCGACCGCTGCATCGGTTTCGACATGGGCGGGACCACCGCGAAAACCACGCTGATCACCGGCGGCGTTCCTGCGATCGAGGAAGGCTATGTCATTGGCGGCGCGGCCAGTGGCCAGCCGATGCAGCTGCCGGTCGTCGACATTGTCGAAGTCGGCGCTGGGGGCGGTTCGATTGCCTGGATCGATGCCGACAAAGGTTTACATGTCGGACCGCAAAGCGCAGGCGCCGATCCTGGTCCGGCCTGTTACGGAAAGGGCAATGATCAGCCGGTGGTCACCGATGCAAATCTGCTGCTCGGCCGCATCAATCCGCGGCGTTTTCTGAACGGCGATATGCCGCTGGATATCCGCCTTTCGGAGCAGGCCATCGTGTCAAACATCGCAGCGCCCTTGGGTTTGACGGTTCACGATGCGGCACTGGGAATCCTGCGCATTGCCGATGCTGCCATGTCGCTCGCGGTCCGCGCGGTGTCCGTCAACAAGGGCGTCGATCCACGCGACACGGTGATGATTGCGTTTGGTGGTGGCGGCCCGTTGCACGCATCGGCAATCGCCCGGGAAATCTTTGTTCCGACGGTCGTCATTCCGAAACTGCCCGGGACGTTTTCGGCACTCGGCATGCTGATGGCCGCCTGGCGTCAGGACTTTGTCCGCACCCTGGTCGGAAGGCTGGGAGCACTCGATGCGGCTACAGTCAACGCTGTCTTTGCCGAATTATCGGCTGCTGCCGAAGAACAGTTAGCGCAAGAAGGCATTTCCCGGTCGGATGCGGAATTCACCTTCCATGCCGATTTGCGTTACCTCGGGCAGGAGCACGCGATCCCGGTGCCGGTCGCCGGGCCGGAATTGATGACCGGCGATGTCAGCCGGCTGCGCACAATGTTCCATGACGAGCACGCCAAACGTTACAGCCAGTCGGCGCCGGACGAATCCATGGAATGTGTCAGCGTCCGCCTCGTTGTGACCGCGGCGCGGCGTGAACGCGAACGCGTGGTTGAACAGTGGATAAACGAGCCCTGGCAGCCCGAAGCCGAATTCGAGGAATCACGGCGGAAAATTGTTTTTGCCGATGCGGCGCGTCCGGTTGAAGCGCGCGTGCTGTGGCGCCCGTCGTTGAAGTCCGGCATGGTGATCGACGGACCGGCGGTGATCGAAGAACCCAACGCCACGACATTGCTGCATCCCGAGGATGTCGCGACGATCAGCGCCGCCGGACACATCATCATCCGGATTGGGCAGGAAAAGACATCATGAGCAATCCGCATCCCGTGACGGTGGAAGTGGTGCGCAATGCCGTCGTCGCCTATGCCGACGAAATGGCCAATGTGCTGGCAAAGTCCGCCTACAACATGATGATTTACGAAGTGCGGGACTATTGCTGCGGCTTGCTCGACGCAAACGCACAGATGGTTTCGCAGAACCGCGGTGGGTTGCCGATCTTTCTTGCCGATCTCGGCCCTGCGGTCGAAGACGGAATTCAACGCTACGGGCTCGACGGCTTTGTGCCCGGCGATGTCCTGATCATGAATCACGGCGGAGTCTGCGGGCAGCACCTGAACAATGTTGTTGTCTATGCGCCGTGCTTTCACGAGGGAAAGATCGCGGGTTTTGCCGCTACGCGTGCGCATTGGGTCGATATCGGGGGGGCACGGCAGGGATTCGGATCTGTCGCGACAACCGATATTTTTGGCGAAGGGCTGCAGTTGCGGTCGCTGAAAATCTACGAAGCCGGGAAACGCAACGAGACGCTCTGGCAAATCCTGAAAGACAATATCCGCTTTCCGGAAGCGAGCCTCGGTGATTTGAGGGCGCAGGTCGCGGCCTGCAATATCGGCATCCGCAGGTACGGCGAATTGCTGGCGCGATATGGCCGCCAAACGGTCGAGGATTGCGTTGCGGTGGTTTGGGATCAGGCGGAAACCGCCGCCCGCCGGGTTGTCGAACAGATTCCCGACGGTGAATATTTCGCCGAAAGCTTTCTCGACAATGATGGGCGCAATCTCGATCAGCGGCTGCGGGTCAAGGTGAAGGTCACCGTCAGCGGCGCGCGGATGACGGTCGATTTCAGCGACATGCAGCCGCAGGTGATCAGTCCACTGAATTCCGGCAAGTCCGGCGGTATTGCGGCGGCGCGCGTCGCCTTCAAGGCGGTGACATCGCCCGGACTCGACGTCAACGAAGGCTGTTTTCGCCCGCTGGACGTCATCCTGCCGGAAGGCACGATGCTGAGCGCAAAACCGCCCGCCGCGCTCGGGCTGTGGAGCATCGCGCTGCCGACGGTGATCGACACGATTTTGAAGGCGCTGGCGCCGGCCATTCCCGACCGCATACCGGCCGCCCACAAAGGCGATATGGGCGGCTGTTCGTTTTTCGGTTTCCGTCCGGACGGCAGCCGCTTTCTGTTGATGAATATATTCGGCGGCGGTTGGGGCGGCCGTCCGGATGAAGATGGCGAGTCCGCCAGCGTGTCGATCTGTCAGGGCGATGTTCGCAATTCGCCCGTCGAGCTGCAGGAGATCAAATATCCATTCATTATCGAAGAGCATGGCTTGCGGCCGGACAGCGGCGGGGCCGGACGTTATCGCGGCGGTCTTGGCGTCGTGCTCACCTATCGCTGCCTGCAGAAATGCCGCGCGAATATCAATCTTGAACGGCTGACCGAGCCGCCCTGGGGTCTGCATGGTGGACAGCAAGGCGCCATCAACGTCGCGGTCATCACACGGGCCAATGGCGAACAACGGAACGTCAGGAAAGAAACCGAGATCACGCTGGAGCCTGGCGACCGCGTCAGCTTTTTCACCGCTGGCGGTGGCGGCTTTGGCGATCCGAAACTGCGCCGCGAAGAAGATTTGCGAACCGATCTGGCGGAAGGTTTCGTGACCCGGCAGGGCCTGTTGGATTACGACAAATCCACCGGAATGCCGGTATGAGCGCGATTGTCGCTACGGCGCGAAGGCAAAGACTCGCGGCCGCAATGGCGGACGAGGGAATTGATCACCTGCTCGTCTATGGCAATGCGTGGCAGAGCGATTATCTGCGTTACGTCAGCGACTTCGGCATTCTTGAAGGTGAGGCGCTGGCGCTGATCTCGCGCGATGGCGAGGTCACGCTGTTTCCGGATAGTCCACTGGAGGCGGATCGGGCGCGCGGTGAAACCGCGGATGTCACGGTCGAATATGCGCCGGATATGCTCCGCATCGTCGAGCAGCGGCTCGAAACATTGCGCAATTCACGAATCGCGCTCGCGCCGCAGCGTCTGATGCCCCAACAGATCGCCGCCCGCACCCGCGATCTCGATCTCGCCAATGCGACCGCAATGATGGATCGCCTGTTGATGGTGAAGATGGATTGCGAGCTGGATGCCATTCGCAATGCCGCGCATCTTGCCGATGAAGGTTACGCGGTGTTCCGTGCCGCGGCGCGCGAAGGGCGGCGCGATTATGAGCTGGTGGCCGAAGCCGAAGCGTTTTTTCGCGCGCATGGCGTCGACGATAATTTCATGATCATCGGCGTGGGCGGCACCGAAGTTCGTGGAATGTCGCCGCCGATGGGGAAGGTCCTGAACCCGGGCGATCTCGTCACCACCGAACTGACGCCCTGCATCGACGGCTATTACATTCAGATTTGCCGCACGCTTGTGCTCGGCGAGCCAAGCGCGACGCAGCAAAAGGCGTTTTCGGTATTTTATGATGCGCTTGTCGCAGGCATTGCGGCGGTGAAGCCCGGTGCCACGGCGGCAGACATCGCGAAGGCCGAAAACGAAATTTTTCGCGCCCATGGCCTCGGCGAATATGTGACGGAATCCTATACGCGTGTGCGCGGGCACGGGCTCGGCCTGTTTGTCGACACCAAGCCGCACATTCTTGAAAATGTGAACGTGCCGATCGAAGCCGGAATGACGATGATCGTGCACCCGAACACCTATCATCCGGAAGCTGGTTATATCGTGCTGGGGGACGCTGTGATTGCCACGGGATACGGCGCCGAAGTGGTCACCCGCACCCCGCGCGAGTTGTTCGCGGTATAGGAGCCTCACATGCGCCGCGGTTTGATCAACTGGGATCCGCACGAATTGCCGCTCACGGTGCTGGAAGCGCGCGCACAGCGGCTCCGCGGCGCAATGGCCAAAGCTGACTGCGACGCGATCATTCTGTACACCAACTTCATCCGTTGCGCGGCGGTCGCCTGGATGACCGGGTTCTCGCCCTACTGGGCGGACGGCATCCTGGTCCTGCCACGCGAGGGAGAATTGCTGTTTGCGACCACGCTCTCCAAACGGATGGGAAGCTGGATTCAGACGGTGATGCCAAACGCCACAGTGGTGACATCACCCAATCCTGGTCAGCTTGCGGGCAGGCGGCTGGCGGAATTAAGCCCCCGCAATATCGGAATTCTGGAATTGGGCGATTTGCCCGGAGCCCTGTATTCCGAGATCGCTGCAGCTATGCCCGGCACGCGCATCGTTGATGCTTCGGAAATTTTTGCCAGTGCGCGGTTCCCGGCCGACGAAACCGAACGAAACCTGCTCAGGCACGCGGATGAAATCGCGGTAGAGGCGCTCCGTACCCTCGACACAGCGGGCGCGAATACGGCCGGTGAGGCGGCTGCAATGGTCGAGAAATCGGCACGCATGAACGGCGCGGAAGAAATCTATGTCGCTGTCGCTTCCGATCTCGATTCAGCGAAAGTGTTTCTGCGGCTTTCCGGCAAAGCGCCTCTGGGGCGGCGGTATGCTGTTCGCGCCACGGTTGCCTACAAGGGCAGCTGGGTCCGCCGCATCCGGACGTTTTCGCGCGACCGTCAGGAGCTCCTCACCCTCTACGCAGCGGACGCGGAATTTGACCGCTGGCTGACGGAGGTTCCGTACGCTTCCATGCATCGTGAATTGGACCAGTGTGTGGCTCGGTTGGACGATGCGAGCCTCGAAAACTGGTTTGCTGAATCCGCAGTTGGCACGCGCCCACTGAAGCTCGTGCGGACAAACGGCGCGCATGACGCGCCGCCGATCGTGCTCACAATGAATCTCACCATTGGCGGTCTACCCTGGTGCGGCGCCGGTCTCGTTTCGCCTCCGGCGCGGGCCTGAGAGGCATTTCACACAATCCTGGGATAAACGGCGTGTTAGCTTTCTCATGCCAGATTTGCGAGCTTTTCTCAGCGGCGGGATTCCGATGCGTGTATCACGACGTCACGTGTTGTCTATGGGCGGTGCGGCGGCCCTCGTCTCGGCAGGTTCCATAGGTTTTGGCACGAATGCCGTCGCGGCACCGGCGCTCGTCGGCCGCGGGAAGCTCGCCGTTCGCACGCTTTCTTTCGACTGCACGAATGCGGGCGAGCAGCTGATCGGAGTTGATTATTGGGTGGAAGGCGAATATGTCCCCGGCGCCCTCTCCGATATCAGCCGGGCTTTGCGCGATTACCGGACCGGCGAGGTTTATCCGATCTCCACCAATCTCCTTGACCTGCTTCATGAGCTCGGCACGAGATTAGAGACCGACTGCCGCTTCGAACTTACGTCAGGATATCGTTCGCCGGAAACCAACGCGGCCCTTCACGAACTCGACGCCGGCGTCGCTTCAAACAGCCTGCATATGAAAGGACAGGCGGCTGACATTTCAGTGCCGGGCCGGCCGCTGCGCAAAGTGCACGAAGCCGCACTCGCCATGCGCCTGGGCGGCGTGGGTTATTATCCCGATCCGGATGACGATTTCATACATGTCGATGTTGGACGCGTGCGCCACTGGGCCGGTTGACAGGTCTCACCGGACTCCTGAGATTCGCGCGGATGCCGGCGTAGGGAGGCAGCGAATTTCAGAATAGGAAGGCGAGGGTGAGCAAGGCATCGGGACTTGCGGTTTGGGCCGATTGCCTGTTGCGTCAGCCGGATAATCCGGAGCCGGTGCATCTCCGGATTGCCGACCTGCTGAGCGCCTTTCTTATCGGACTCAAAACCGAAGAGGGCAGGGCGCTCGCGCGATTGAGTGCCGGCCGCAGCGACAGCACCGCTATCGTTTCGGCAATTGCCCGGCAGTCCGAAAGCGATGACATCGAACTGACGTCATGCGTGACGCCTGGCGCAGTCGTTATCCCGGTGGCCCTTGCCTATGGCCGCGACTGCTCGTCCGAAAATGTGACCCGCGCGATCTGCCGCGGCTATGAGGCCGGCATAATTGCCGGTCGCGCGATTGGCGGTGCGCGCGCGCTTCCCAAAACCTGGCCGACTCTGCTTGCGGCTCCGTTGATGGCGGCCGTGGCCTATTCTTTCCTGCATGACTGCGACCGCGAAACACTCGTGCATGCCATGTCGCTTGCACTCGCGGGCAGCAGCGGCAGCGCCGGCCGTCCCGCCGGTACTCCATCGGGGCGCTGGATCACTTTCGCCGAGGCTGTGGCGAAAGGCATCCATGCGGCCGAAGCCGCAGCTGCGGGCTTTCATGGTGATCCGCAGCTCTGTTCCGCCGATTGGTGGCAGACTCAGGCGGGACATGGCGAAATCGACCGTTCGGTTTTCACCGATCCGGTTTGGCCGCACATCAAGGAGACCGATTTCAAACCCTTCCCCATCGCCCGGCAGGGCGCGACCGCGGTGGAGGCGTTTCAGCATCTCCTCGCGAAGGGACTTGATCCAAATACGATCCAATCCATCGAGGCCTTTGTGCCGCCGATGAACGTCGCCATCCTCAGCCGCCCCGCGATTGCCGGCGATCGCGTCAGCCTGTTGTGCAATCTCGGCTTTCACCTGGCTTGCGCGGGTTTCGCGCCGGAAGCGCTTTTTGACCCGCAACGGCAGGGCGCTACGCCGGCACTGATTGATTTCGCACGGCGGGTGACGGTTGGTCCGGCCGCAGAGTTCGACAACAAATCGCGTTGGCCTGTGCGCCTGATCGTAAAGACCGCGGAGCGAACTTTGGTCGAGGAACTGGAGCAGATTCGCCTGGGCGCGCCGCGGACAGAGGACACAGACCTGCACGAAAAATGGCGCCGCATACTGCATACAGACGATCGGCGGGACTTTTTCGAGAACGTGGTGAATGCGCCACCCGGCTCCCATGCTATGCTGTGGAACTGGGTCCAGCATCACCTTATCAAGGCTGCACAACCGGGAGCTGCAGAATGAAAATCATCGATTCCCACTTCCATTGGTGGCCGCGCAGTGTGTTCGAGCGGTTCTGCAAGCGCAGCGATTACCCGAAGGCGGAGAAAAACGCGCGCGGTGGGTACAACTATGTTGGCCATCCCGGCCGGCCATCGCTGAACTCCTGGACAGAGTGGTTTGACCTCGACCGTCAGCTTGAGCACATGGATGGCCTCGGCCATCAGGTTGGGGTCGTCTGCTCCATCGGCCCGTTCTCGATCTGCTTTTCCGATCTGCCGCCCGAAGAGGGCCGCGATGCGGCCATGCAGTGGAATGAGGAGATGGCCGCGGCCCAACGCCGATATCCCGGCCGCGTATGGGCCAGCGCTGCCGTGCCGATGACCGACACGCGCATCGCCATCGAGGTGCTCGACCATGCGGTCAACAAGCTCAATCTGATGGGCGTGAATATTCCCGGCAGCATCGGGCGCGACACGCGCATCGATGCCGAACGGCTGGAACCGTTTTATGCGCGGATTGAACAACTCGGAATCCCGATGTTCCTGCATCCCACCGATGCGGTGTTCGGCGAAGACCTGGAAGGTTATGGCGGTGCGTTGCAGCTCAGCCTCGGGCGGGTCATCGAGGTGAGTGTCGCCGCGTCGCGCATCATGTTTTCCGGCCTGATGGAACGTTATCCCGAACTGAAAGTGGTGATGTCCCACACCGGCGGAGCGCTGCCCTATCAATCGGGCCGTATGGACAAGAACGGCAAGGCGGCGAAGCTGCCCCGCCCGCCGAGCTACTACATCTCACGCATGTACACCGACACGGTGTCGCCGCATTCCATGGGGATGAAATTCGCCATGGATTATTACGGCATCGATCGGGTGATGTACGGATCGGATTACCCGTGCTGGGATCCGGCGACGGCACTGTCGCTGATCGACGCAATTGGTTTGTCGGACGCTGACAAGGAGAAGCTTTTCTATGCCAATGCGCGGCGGATTCTCGGATTGCGCGATCCGAAAGACGCGCAGATGCCGCAATCTGCTGTCGCCTGAGGGAAGTAGGGGAGGGGGAGCCATGCGGAAATTTGCGCCTGTATTGCTGGCGCTTCTGGCGGCCACGCCGGGCGCAGCGCAGAACGCCAGCCCGGATGCGATGTCGCTGATACGCGCAGCAGACGCTGCCATCGGCGCAAGCAAGGTCCATTCCATCCAATATGCCGGGGAAAACGGTTATGTGACGGTCTACGGACAGAGCAACACCTCCGATATCCAGCATCAATGGCCGCGCTATAACCTGGATTTTTTTTCACGCGTGATCGATTACGACACCATGTCGATGCGCGAGGAGCAGGTCCGCTCCCCGGGTGCCTGGCCGGATGAAGGCGGCAAACGACCGATCTCCGGCCCGGTCCATCAGGTGCATTTCTATCGCGATGGCTTCGCGTGGAATCAAAACCCGGATGGTTCGGTGACCGCGGCGCGCCAGGATGCGCAGGAGCGCATGTTGGAAATCCTCATGACGCCGTTCGGCTTTATCAAGGCCGCCGAGAAAGCGCACGACCTGCATGCCGATACCCATTGGGATGGCTTCGGTTCGACACAAAAGACCTACGCCGTCACGTTCAAATATCTCGACAAGTTTCCGGTCGCCGGCTGGATCGACGAAAACAACAATGTGGTCAAAGTCACCACCTGGTTCAAAAGCCCGATGGTCGGCGACGAATATGTCGAGACCCGCTACGCGCGTTATCGCGATTACAATGGATTCCGCTTCGGGCCGCAGATTCACCAGAGCATCGGCGTTCCGCCCGACCCAAGCTACGACTTCGTAGCATCCAGCGTGGAAATGAATGTTCCGGACGCGGTGGTTCAGGTTCCTGCCGCGGTGCGCCAGAACGGCGCCAGCACCGCGCAAGTGCAGACGCGGCAGCTTGCGCCCGGCACCTGGCTGATCGGCGGAAATGGCTACAACAGCGTCGCGCTGGAATTCGCCAATTTCTCCGCCGTCATTGAAGCGCCACTCGACGAAGCGCGCTCACAGGCGGTGATTGCCGAAACGCACCGGCTGATCCCGAACAAGCCGCTCAAATATATCGTCAATACGCATCATCATTACGACATTGCCGGCGGTCTGCGCGGCTACGCCGCCGAAGACGTGCTGATCGTCACCCAGCAATCGAATTACGACAATTATGAATCGCTGCCGCTGTCACTGCACAGCATGCAGATCGATCCCGATGCGCTGGCCCGGGCGCCGCGCCAGGTGCATTACATCCGCATGGAAGAACACTGGACCATGACCGATGGCCAACGAAAGCTGGAGGTTTATCACGTCCAGAATCAGGACCATTCCGAAGACATGCTGATGGCGTATTTGCCGGCCGAAAAAATCCTGTTCGAGACCGATCTGTTTGAAGCGCCGCCGCCGGGACAGACGCCGCCGGCAACCGCGTTGAACATGGCGCTGCTCTACAACATGGAGCGGGTGAGGATAGCGCCGGAGAAGATCGTCTCCATGCGGACCGGCGAAATTCCCATTGCCGATTTTATGCGCGTAGTTGGCGTGAACCGGATCGTGCCGCGCGGCCAGGGGCTGGACGCGCAGCTCAACGATATGCGCCCCTGATCTTTTTGATCAGAACAGATGCGAGATGAAGTCGCGCCAGCCGCCGCGGCCGGGCGCCGCCTCAGCAATTTGTGCGGCGTTGCGGTTGGCGAACAGCTCGTTCGTGCCCGCCGCGATATCGATCACCCCGCCGAGCCCGCCATTCGGCTTGCAATTGAAGTCCATCCGGATGACCCGGCCCTGCCGGTCCGGCAGCCCAACCATGATCTGCCGTCCACGTGGAAGATCGCCTGAGAAAATTCCCCGGCTGAAGCCGCTGTCAAAGGTTGCGACGACGCTGTCACAATTGATGTCGGCATTGCGCGCCGTCAGGCTCACTTCGTTGCCGGCGAAATTGCGGTACTCCGATTGCCCCGGCGCCACCGTGGTGAGAACTACCGACCCGACCCGGTCAAGTGCCGCAAACGCGGCCGTTCCGCCAGCTACCAGGACCAGTACCGTAACCGCGACAGCAGCGGCGCGCGCCATTGTTATCTCCTTGTTCCGCACCAGTGTCCCGTTTCTGAAATTCGCTTAATCTCTGTATCGGCCCCAATGCGAATTTCAGAATCGAAAGGACACTGGCAAACTATTGATCCTAGTGCCGTTTCGGTTTTGAAATTCGCAAAGCGTGTTCGACATCGAAATCATGCGAACTTCAAAACCGAAACGGCACTAGCCGGGTTGTTAACGGCGCGCGGGTTCCTGCGTTCCCCGCACAAGCACACTTGACGTGGGCCGGTTCCGCGCGCGAATCCTAAATAGGGAACTGCGGAAACTGGGGCATGGAGTCATCTGAAGATCGTGTTTTGATCGTTGGGGCAGGCCCCGTGGGCCTATGTCTCGCGCTCAAGCTCGCGGAACATGGCGTGGCCTCGACCATTATCGAGCAGCTGCGCGATGACAATTTTCTCGACCAAGTGCCGCGCGCGGGGACGAACCATCCCGCAACGCTCGAGCTATATGACGACATCGGATTGTACAGGCGGCTTGAACCACGCGGGATCGTCGCGCCGCTGTTCCACTATTGGGATCGCGAGAAGAACGACCTGATCGCCGAATTCGATCATGCGGTACTGAAGAATGACACCCGCTTCCCCTTCGCGCTTCAGTGCGAGCGGATCAAGATCGTTGAAGAAGCCCTCGCGATGGCGAAGGAGAACCCGCTCATCACGGTGCTGATGGGGACAGAATTCACCGGCTTCAATCAGGATTCCGATGGCGTCGCCGCCTTTGTCGAAAATGAAGCCGGTGAAAAGGACCGGCTGGGCGGCCGTTATATCGTCAGTTGCGAAGGCGCGCGCAGCATTGTGCGAAAAGAGAGCGGGATCGAGTTCGAAGGCTTCACCTATCCGGACCGTACACTGAATATCGAAGTCGCCTATGATTTCAAACGGCATGGCTACACCGACCGGAACTACATTTCCGATCCGGAGGAGTGGTCGAACCTGTTTCACTGGAAGGGCCCACCGGAACGCTGGCGCGTTCACTTCCCGACCCAGCCGGAAGAAGATCCGGATGCGCTGACTGCGCCCGACGCATTGCAGGCGCGTTTGCAGCGGTTTCTCCCGACCGGCAAGCCATTCCATATCGTGGGATGCAATCTGTACACGGTACATCAGCGCGTGGCCGCCAGGTTTCGTCACGGGCGGGCGATCCTTGCCGGTGACTCCGCGCATGTGAACAGCCCGATCGGCGGCATGGGGCTCAACAGCGGCGTCCATGATGCATTCAATCTCGCCGAGAAACTCACCGCGATCTGGCGCGGCGAAGGCGACGAATCGCTGCTCGCCCGCTATGAACGTCAGCGCCGGCACATCGCCGTCCAGCACACGCAGCAGCAAACCATCCGCAACAAGAAATTGCTGGCGGAAAAAGATCCCGCCGTGCGCCGGCGCAATCACGACGAACTGCGCCGGCAGGCATCGGACCCGGAAGCAGCGCGCAAATTCCTGCTGCGCACATCCCTGATCGAATCGCTGCGCGAAGCCGCACGCATCCCGTGACCGGCGACACCTACGACGCCATCGGAGCGGCCTGGTCTGTGGCGCGCGACGGCATCGCCGCACGTGCGCCGGTCTACGGCGCGCGCTTCATGGCGGTAACCGGTCATTCTCTGGCGTCACTGGCTGCGGTGCGGACCTTTCAACGCGGCGGCAATCTCGCCGACGCAGCCATTGCGGCCTCGGCGGTGACTGCGGCCGTGCTGCATCATGCCGCCGGCATCGGTGGCGACGCCTTCCTGCTCTATCGCGACGGCAAAACCGGCCAAGTCCATGGCCTGAACGCATCCGGCTGTGCGCCTGCACTCGCCACAGTGGATGTGTTCGCGAATGGAATGGACACGCATGGGCCGCGTGCGTGCGTCGTTCCGGGCCTGGTCGCAGCATGGGACGCGCTGCACCGCCGCTTCGGGCGCCTGCCGTGGCAGCGGTTGTTCGATCATGCCATCGACGCTGCGGCGGGCCACGTCATTTCGCAGGTTGCGGCGGAACGGGCCGGCGCCGAAGCTGATGAGCTCCGCGCGGATCCAGGTTGCGCATCGCTCTATTTGCCGGATGGAATTCCGGTCGGGTTTGGCGCTGTCTTGCGTCAGCCTGCATTGGCGGACAGCTTCCGCCGGATCGCGAGACTTGGCGCCGATGATTTCTACCGCGGCAAAATCGCCGAACAGATCGACAGATTTTTCAAGACGAATGACGGGCTGATCCGCGCGCATGACCTCGCGGAATTTCGCCCGCTCTGGGTCGAATCGCTCAGCGGAGAATATCGCGGACATAGTGTGCACGTGATGCCGCCCAATTCCGCCGGCGCGCTGCTGCTGTTGCAACTCGAAACCCTGTCGTCTGTCGGTTCGGCGCCGTTGCGGGATTATGCCGTGTTCCGCATCGGCACCGAGATGATCGCGATGCAGCGGGCATTTTCCGAAGCTGTGCCGCTGATTGCCGATCCGGCGGCGGCACCGGATGCGGTCGCGAGATTGCTGTCGCCGGCGCTCAAAACCCGTATGCGCGCCCCGATTTCGCATCCATCAGCAGCCGCGCCGGTCCGCGATTCCGGCAGCACCTCATGCCTCGTCTTCGCCGACGCGGAAGGCAATGCGCTCTCGCTGGTGCAGAGCGTTTTCAACGTGTTCGGCGCCATGCTGCTGGATCCCGCGACCGGCATCCTGTTCAACAACCGCATGCATGGATTCAGCCACGATTCGCGCAGCGCCAATGTTGTGGCGCCGGGAAAGCGCCCGGCACACACGCTTTGCCCGGTGCTGGTCCAACGGGACGGCGCATTGCGCTACGCCATGGCAACGCCGGGCGGGCTGTCGCAGACATTGACGAATGTGCAAGTGCTCTCGCATCTCATCGATTGCGGTTTCGACGTGCAGCAGGCGGTGGAATTTCCCCGCTGGTGCAACAGCAAAAGCGGCCAGTTCCTGATCGAGCGCGGTTTTCCGGCGCATTTCGGCGACGCGCTTTTGCGCGACATGGGCCAACGCGCCGTCGTTCGCGACGATGGCTATTCTTATGGTTCGGCAAAAGTGGCGGAATTAACCCCACTGGGCACGCTCGCCGGGGGCGCCGATTTCCGCCGTGAGGCATTTGCGCTGGGAATTTAAGGGAGGAAATCATGAAGCGCTGTCTGATTGCATGCCTTCTGATGATTGCGAGTCCGGCGGTGGCGCAGCAAGGCGTGCCGCAGATCGCGTTCACCTCGGTACCCGATTTTCTCAAGCTGCCGGCCGGCATGAATTTCGGTGAGGTCCCGGGCGTCGCAGTCAATTCCAAAGGTGACATATTTGTCTTCACCCGTTCGAACAGCGCCAATGGCCCGGCCTACGCCCCGACGGCTGCGCAGCTCCTCGAATTCGCTCCCGACGGCCGGCTGATCGGTGAAGTCGGCAAGGGCCTTTATGCGTGGGCGGAGGCGCACAGCGTCCGCATCGACAAGAATGACAATATCTGGGCCATCGACAAGGGCTCGGACATGATCATCAAATTCAATCCTGCGGGCCGCGTGCAATGGGTGTTCGGCCGCCGAAAGGAAGCGGCCGACGAGGACACCAAACCGTGGGAGCACGTCAATCCGCCGCTTCCCGCGGTAGATGGTCTGTTCCGTCAGCCCACGGACGTTGCCTGGGATTCGAAAGGCAACATCTACATCACCGACGGTTACATCAATTCGCGCGTGGCGAAATATGACAGCCATGGCGATTGGGTGAAGTCGTGGGGGACGAAAGGAACGGCGCCCGGCCAATTCAACCTTCCCCATGCGATTGCGATCGACAAAGACGACAATATTTACGTTGGCGATCGCTCCAACCGCCGGATTCAGGTTTTCGACACCGACGGCAATTTCAAACGCATGTTCACCATCGACGTGCCACCGGATCCGACCAGCCGCGCGGTCAACGGTGCAACTCCCACCGGTGCAAGACTCGCGCAAGTGATCGGCGCGCCCAATTCGCTGTGCATCACTGCGCCGCCGAACCAGGTGCTGTTCGTCGGTGAATCGACTTTCCCGGGCCGTATTTTCAAAATCTCGCTGGATGGCAAAGTGCTCGGCGTGATCGGCCGCTCGGGCCGCAATATCGGCGAATTTTCCGGCGCGCATGCGCTGGCCTGCCCGTCGGAGCATGAAATCTATGCCGCCGAAACTTCCAACTGGCGGGTGCAGAAGCTGCTGTTGAAATAACATGCCGCCTCCCCCTGGCGGGGAGGCACACGAATTTCCACTTCGGAAATTCGAGGGTGGGGGGCTGCACTCAGGGGCTATGTCCGGGTTTGAAAATGCGCTGCGGGCCGGACGTTGCTCCGGCAGTTACCTCCGGGGCGGCCGCCTCTCATTCGAGGGATCGCGCTCTTCGAGCCGCGACAGGCCGGGCTGCCCTGGCCTTCACTCGTTCGAAACGCCGCAGCGCCGGGAAATTTTACTCTCCCGGCGCCGCAGCGCAATTGCCAAATAGTGTCCGGCTACCCGAGCGGCTTCGGCCGCTCGTTAAGCTCGATCAGAGTTC
The DNA here is from genome assembly GCA_964446945.1 of uncultured Bordetella sp. Taxonomy (GTDB): domain Bacteria; phylum Pseudomonadota; class Alphaproteobacteria; order Micropepsales; family Micropepsaceae; genus CAIYRG01. The sequence goes on along the minus strand of CAYUQO010000002.1, from coordinate 64,643 downwards.
CCCATGGATCGGACACGAAACAGATCCCCGTGCCATTGGCATTCTTGTTGTACGGACGTTCGATCTTGACGCCCTGCGCCTGCAGGTTGGTGCAGAAGCTCTGAAGGTTGTTCACGTCAAAACCGATGTGGTCCAGCACATGGCCTTTGGTCGGGACTGTCGGCGTGTCGGTTTTGGAAAAGGACAGATTGGCACCCGGAATATCGTCGGCGACATTTGTGCCGCGCATGCCCGGCTTGGCGCCGAAGAACTTCGCATACCACGCCTGAATTTTCGGAATCTGGTCCTGCGGGACATAGAAATGGATGTGGTGATGTTTGATCGGGATCGTCTGCGTCTTGTCTTCGAGGATCTCGATCCGCAATCCATCAGGCGTGGTGACGAATGCCTGATCCTTCCGTCCGTTTCCACCCGGTTCGATCGGAACGCCGGCCGCTTTCCATTTCGCCATCGCTTCCTGCACATTCGGAACCAGGAACCCGACATGGTTGACGACCGTGCCGACCGTTCCGCCGGTGGCCGGCGCGGCGCCCGGTCCCTGATTCAGGAACACGAACACGCCGGGAAATTCCACAATCTGAAAATTGCCATTCGTGATCGCCTTGCCGCCCATCGCGACAAGGATCTTTTTGTTCGCTTCGATATCGCGTGAGTTGAGATGCCAATGGCCCATGGTGACGCCCATTGCATTGGGCGGATAGGCCTGCGCGAAAGCCGTTTGTGGTGCTGTGCCGGCGGCGAAGGCAAACATCAAAAACAGCGCCGCGATCAATCTTGTCATGCTGGTCCTCCCTGCAGCGGCAATACCTCCGCCGCACTACCAGCACTGTAATCCGATGGTGCCCCGCCCGCCATCCAATAAACAGAACGGGTCTTCTCCGCCTGGGAGAAGACCCGTCATCAATCGGAGGCTCAAGCCTTATCCGAGAGCGACATAGACCGAAGAGTCGCCGCGCCGCACCTGCAACAGGGATGGCTTGTTCGGATTTTCGTTCTGCACCACCTTGGCAAGATCCTGGGCCGAAGCCACCGGCTTGTTGTCCACGCTGGTGATGATGTCGCCCGGTTGCACTCCGGCTTCATCGGCATCGCTGCCATTGTCGACATTGGCGACATAGAGGCCGTTCACCTTGCCGTAGTTCTTGTTGTCCTGCGGGATCGGCGAAAGCGTCAGGCCGGCCATGCGCTGCGTCGGTGCTTCTGGAACCGGCGGTTTGGTTGCCGGCAGAGCCGCTGTCTTTGGCGCGCTCTCGGGTTGCCGCAGCGTCGCGTCGATGGTCATCTGCCTGCCGCCGCGCATGATGTTCATCGCGATTTTCGATCCCGGCGGCTTGGTGCCGATCTCCATGCGCAACTGTCCGCTGGTACGGATCGGCTGACCATCGAGACCGGTCACGACATCGCCGACCTTCAGCCCGGCCATATCGGCCGCCGTGCCGGACTTCACATCGGAAATCACGGCTCCGCCGGTAACTCCCACAATGCCCATCGCGGTCGCCAAGGTTGGCGTCAGATCCTGCAGCACCACGCCCAGCTCACCGCGCGAAACCGACCCATGCGCGATCAATTGTTTGGCGACGGCGTCAGCCATGTCGATCGGAATGGCAAAACCGACACCGACATTGCCGTTGCTGTGGGTGAGAATGGCGGTGTTGATGCCGATCAGCCTTCCGCTCATGTCGAGCAGTGCGCCGCCGGAATTGCCCGGATTGATCGACGCATCGGTCTGGATGAAATCCTCATAGCCTTCGATGCCGAGATTGTTGCGGCCCAGTGCACTGACAATACCGAAGGTTGCCGCCTGACCGACGCCGAACGGATCGCCGATCGCGACCACATAATCGCCGACCTGGAGACCCTTGGATTGGCCGATCGGCAGCTGCGTCAGATTGTTGGACGCGACTTTCAGCACCGCGACATCGGTCTTCTCGTCGCCTGCGATCAGCGTCGCCGGCAATTCGCGTCCGTCGCTCAACGTGACCTGGATTTTGTTGGCATCGGAAATGACGTGATAATTGGTCAGGATGTAACCATGCGAGGCGTCATACACGACGCCCGATCCCACCGCATGCACATGCTCGGTCAGCGGCTTGGGATTGGTCGGCAGGTTGAAGAAGCGGCGGAAGAACGGATCATTGAACAGCGGATTGCCCTGGGAATTGCCTTGTGAGCTGCTGCCGCCTGATGTCCCGCCGGCGCCCTCGGTGACTTCGACAGTGCCTTCGACCGAGATATTCACGACACCCGGTTCGGCCCGTTTGATCATCGGGGCCAGCGTCGGCATTGTATTGTGTCCATCCGGCGCGACATCGGTTGTGTTCGCCACCTGCGGTCCGTTGGCTGGCGCAGCCGGAGCCGTATTGGATGATGTTTGTTCGGAAGTCGGGTTGCTGTTCTGATTGCACGCTGCCAGCGCGCACAGCAACGGAAGAACCAAATAACCCGCAGCGCGCATACCGTTTTCCTCGTCGCCGGTTGTTGAATGCGGACGCCGCCCGCATCACTCTTTCGAGGTGTAAACACGCTTCGGAACTGCACGTTCCGGGTACGCGAGAGAACGCAGAAAATCGATGTGAGGCTGGAACGCTCACCCGGCAAATGCGTGGCCGGACCGATTTTGCGCCCAAAGCGTTCTCCGCCGAAGCATGTCCCCGGCTTGAACGGGGATGGCCGCCGGTTCGGCGCAGAAAGCGCGGCAAATGCTAAATGCAAGGCGTTTTGCTATCAAAGAACGCAAAACGCCTTGGCGCGTTACGCGGGTCTGTACCCCCTGGAGCGGCCTAAACGCTCGTCCGGGGGTGCTATCTCCGTCACCAGATCGCGAATGACGCGTTTGTTGGGCAGCGGCTCGACGATCATCTCGCGCGGCTCCAGCCGGGCCGTGCAGGCATAAACCGTTCTATTGTCCAGGCGGAGCATGCATTCCTTGCAGGCGTTCGCATTGATGCAGGAATAGCGAAACGCAAGGCTCGCATCCTGTTCGTCGCGAATGCGGCACAGCCCGTCCAGCAGGGATTCGCCGGGCTCAAACCGCACGTCATAGCGCTGTTTGACGGAATCTTTTCCCGGCTCACCGCGGGTCACAATCAGGCTGGCGATCAGACTCATGCGACGCTGGCCCGCGCATGCTCGGGGTGGAGCGCGATCCGGCCATCGCGATATGTCTGAACGTAGTTCAGTTCCAGGTGATTGTCCGTCGAGGGAAAATCTTCCCGCTGATGCGCACCGCGGCTTTCCTTGCGTGCCAGTGCCGCTGTCGCGACGCATTCGGCGACCAGCAGCATATTGCGTAAGTCAAACCAGTCGCGGCGCGCGGACGCAAATGCGGACGCCGGTGGCGGGCGCTGCGGAAGCTCCGAGCGCAGCCGGATGATTTCCTGCAAGCCCGTACGCAAGCCGCCGGCGTCGCGTAAGGGTCCGGCATGGCGCTGCATGACGTCCTGCAACTCCCGGATGGCCGGTGCCGAGGAACCCGCAGCGGAATCGCAAGCCTCAATCAGTTCAAACGCTGCATGTGCCGCCTTTCCGGAAAATGCAGATGACGCAGTTTTTCGCGCGGCAGCCGCAGCCGATTCACCGGCGACGCGTCCGAACACCAGCGCTTCCGGTATCGCATTGCCCGATAGCCGGTTGGCGCCATTGGCGCCGCCCACAGCCTCGCCGGCGGCAAACAGGCCGGGTACGGAGCTTTGCATGTGCGCATCCACGCGGATGCCGCCCATGTGGTAATGCGCGATCGGCGACACTTCGATGGCAGCCTTTGTCAGATCGATGCCATTGCCGAGAAGCCGGTCGACCACCGGCCCGAAGGCCAGGCGCAGCTCTTGTTCCGGAACATGGCGGAACGAGAGATACACGCCGCCCGACGGCGAACCGCGCCCGGCCGCGACTTCTTTCAGAATGGCATAAGTGGCGATGTCGCGCGGCACGCGATAGCGGCCGGTCTCTTCGGAATTATAATCGGTGAGGAATTCGCGGCCCTCGCTGTTCAGCAATCGTCCGCCGAGTTTGTAGCGGAAGGGATCCCACATGATCGGATCCATTCCCACGAGCCGCGGCGCGAGATGACCAATGGGGAAGAACTGAACGAATTCCATATCGATGAGCTCGGCGCCGGCGCGCAGCGCCAGCGCATAACCGTCGCCGCTCATATTGGCCGAGGCGCTGTTGCGCCGGTACAGCCGCGTCAGCCCTCCGGCGGCAATCACGACCGCTTTTGCCGCGATGGTGACCGCGTCGCCGCTGCCCAGTGCGAATCCGGCTGCGCCGCAAACCGCGCCGTCATGCTGCAATATGTCGGTGATCATCACATCGCCGATGCGCTGCACGCTCGCGCGCCGTTGCACCTGCGCCCGCAGCGTGCGTGAGACGGCTGGACCGGTGTTCAGATAATCGACATAGACGCAGCGCGGCCGGTCATGCCCCGGAGCTTCGGTCTGGCGCATGCGGCCGTCATCATGGCGCGCCCAGCCGACATGCCAGCCGTCCATTTGCCGGATGGCGGCGGGTGCTTCTTCGCACAGCAACTGCGACAGGTTTTCGTCGCACAATCCGCGGCCCGCGTTCAGCGTATCGGCGAGGTGATGTTCCGGCGTGTCGGGCACCTCTTCGCCCACCGCCGCCGCGACGGTCATCTGTGCCATCACGGTCGCGCCGCCGCGGCCGATCAGGCTGCGGTCGATCAGAATGACCGCTGCGCCCCGATCATGCGCGGCAATCGCGGCCGACATCCCGGCCGCTCCCGCGCCAATGATCAGCACATCCGTCTCGAGATGAATACGCGGACTCAATTTCGTTCTCACTTCTCCCCTTGAGGGAGAAGGACGCAGCGCCCGCGCGTAGCATAGCTACGCGCGTACTGGCGCTGCTGGATGAGGGGAGCGTTGACCGCAATTTTTATCACTAAGCAATCTTATCTTTCTTCAGCACCAGCGAATCATATTCGCGGCTGTCCACCACGGCTTCCACAATCACCGGCCCATCGCTGGAAAATGCGGCATCCAGATGTTTCCGGAATGACACCGCATCACAGGCCGTCCTGACCGGCGCGCCGAAGATATTCTCGCCGATCGTCCCGCGTTCCCGCACCGGCGTCCCATAAATCGGATTGCCCTTGCGCTCCTGTTTGATCCGGATCAGCGCAAGATCGTTGTCGGTCAGCACCACAATAACGACATTCAGGTTACAACGGATGGCGGTGGCGATTTCGCCGGCAGTCATCAGGAAGCCGCCGTCGCCGGTAACCGTGCAGACCTGCTTTTCGCGATGCACGAGTTTTGCCGCGATTGCGGATGGAATTCCAAACCCCATCGTCGACCAGCCATTGGTCATGATCTGCAATCCCGGCGCCGGTGTGCGCCACGCCTGGCCGATCAGATGGGTATGTGCGCCGACATCGCAGGTCATGATGCCGTCCGGCGGCAGCACGTCGCGCAAAATCGCGAGAACGGCGCGCGGTCCAAAACTTCCGGGCGGCGGCGCCAGCTTTGCAAAGATATCGCCACGGCGCTCGGCAAGCCGGCGGAAATCCCAGGCTGTGTCCTTCGGCGCCAGATCGAATAATTGACGGATCGAGTCCGGAATCGAACCGGTGACATTCACCACGTCCGGATATGCGGTGGAATCGATATCCGCCGGTACCGTGTCGATATTCACCAGCGGGACCCGCGGCATCCAGGATTCGAAATTGAACTCGACCGGGTCATAGCCAACCGCCACGACACAATCCGCCATCTGATGGGTCAGGCCGACAATGTCGCTGAGCGCGTGAAATACCACTCCGGCGTAGCAACGATGATCTTCGGGCAGCATGCCCTTGGCCATCGGCGTCAACACCACCGGCAGGCTGTGCTTTTCCGCGAGCGTCCAGATGCGGTCGCCGACGCCCGCGCGAACCGCGCTCAGACCAACGGCGAGAACCGGACGCCGCGCTTTCTCGAACAGCCCAATCGCACGATCGACAGACGCCTTGTCCGCGTGCCATGGCAAATCCGGGCGGGCGAAGCGGACCGTTTCGGCGCCGGCAGGCTGCGCTGACATACCGACGGGCAGGCCGACATGTACCGGGCCGGGTTGTTCGGTCAGCGCCAACCGCGCGGCATCGAACAGAATCGCGCGCGGCGCATCTGGCGTGAGGCGCGTCGTATTCTTCGTCAAAGGCCGGAACAGCGCCTGATGATCGATCCCCATCTGGCTCACGCGCCCGCGCATGTTCGCGGGCATTTCATCGGTGAGCGCGATCATTGGGGAACGGTCGAGCAGCGCCCCGCCAACCCCGGTGGCGAGATTGGTGGCTCCCGGGCCGAAGGTCCCGAAGCAGGCGCCGGGCGCGCCGGTCAGCCGGCCGCAGACATCCGCCATCATGCCGGCGCCGCCTTCATGGGTGGTGAGCACGAATTCCATGCCCGGCGTCATGCGCAGGGCTTCCATGTAATCGACCCAGCCGCCGCTCGGCACGCCAAAGACGTGCCGCACGCCAATCTCGCGGAGCGCCTCGGCGACGGCAAAAGCTACGGTCTGTTGTTCGGCCAAGACGGAAACTCGTGTACACTACCGGCTGCACAATGGCAGCCGGAGGAGGGGAAATCCATGGTCCGGAAGAACAGATTTCTGTTTGCCTGTCTCGCCATTATCGCCGCAGGTTTCGCCTGGCACCCGCTTGGGGCACAGCAGAGGCGGTTTCTCGCGCCCGCTGACCAGACCATAGCGATCCGCGCCGGACGCATGTTCGATGCGAAAACCGGCGCCATGGTCAACAATCAGATCATTGTTGTGCGCGGCGACCGCATTCTCGATGTCGGTCCCAATGCGGCCATTCCCGCCGGTGCGCGCGTTGTCGATCTGAGCACAGCGACGGTCATGCCGGGCATGATCGACGCGCATGTGCATGTCAATACCGGCGGCGAAACGCCGGCGCAACGCGCGCTCATCGCCCTCGCCAATGCGCAGACGGATCTCCAGGCCGGGTTCACCACTATTGCCGACATGGATTCACGCGGCGGCTTCAACACCGTCGATTTGCGCGAGGCGATCAATTCCGGCCTTGTGATGGGACCGCGCATGCAGGTGGTCGGCGAGTCGCTCAATCCGCGCGCCGGCAATTTTTATCCCGACACGGAAACGGTGCGGTTTTATACCGGCCGCACCGAGGGCAAGGATCTGAACGGACCATGGGCCGCGCGCGCGGCCGTGCGCGAAGCCAAACTGCACGGCGTCGACTGGGTGAAGATCTACACCACCCAGGACTTCGAAGGTCCGATCCATATGTGGAAGCCGGACGGCACCCTGGTGAACAGCCCGTCGCTGACACTGGAAGAAGTTCAGGCGGTCGTGGATGAAGCGCATCGCCTCGGCATCAAGGTCGCCTGCCACACGTATGGCGGTGAGGGTATGCGAAGCTGTCTGACCGCAGGTGTCGATGCACCGAACCACCTGTTGGAGCTCGACGACGCGGGGGTGAGGGTGTTGTTGCAGAAAAAGCTGCCCTTTGTCGTTACGCTCGACGATCTGATTGCGCTCGAAAAAGGCGATCTTGACGCGACCGGTGGCCACAATTCGCGCATGAAGCTTGCCGAACAGGCATTCCGCCGCGCCCATGCCGCGGGCGTGCCCATCGTCTTCGGCAGCGGCGCCACATCGGCCGCGATCCCCCACGGCAAACAGGCCAATCAGTTCGACTATTACGTCAGGTGGGGAATGACTCCCGCCCAGGCGCTACAAACCTCCTACATCAATGCGGCGCATATGCTGAACTACAATTGGGATTCGATGATCGGCACCATCGAGAAGGGGAAATATGCCGACATCATCGCCGTGTCGGGCAATCCGCTCGCCGATATCAATGAGATGGAACGGGTTGGTTTCGTGATGAAAGGCGGCATGGTGGTGAAAAACACTCTCACCCCTGCCGTCCAGCAAGCCCTCGCCCCATAACCCGAACTGATGGCGGTAGATCATGACTTTCTCTTTCCCCCCGCGAGCACATCAGTGCGAAGCGTGGGGGAAAGTGGGCGCAGCCCCGCGAAGCGGGGCGGCTGGCGCCCGAAAGGGGGGATCGTGAGTACCCCCCTTTCCGTCGGCCATGCGTCGCTTCGCGACTGCCGGCACCTCCCCCACGCTACGCGGGGAAGGAGAAGACGATAATTTATACGAGGTGATCTGATGCGAGTTTTGGTCCCACTTGCGTTGCTTGTAACCGTAATATCCGCGCCCTCCATCGCCCTCGCCCAAAACGCGCTCCCCAATTTCGCATCTGATCCCACCGTCGGCTGGTTCCCCGATCGCCCGACCGGCGACGACTGGATTCCTCCGCCGAGCGGTCCCGGTCCGGTGATGTCCGACCCGGCTCATCCCTATGTCCCCAATGGCGCGGGGCAGCCGACCGATCACGTGGCCGATCTCACCAATCCTATCCTTCAGCCCTGGCTGATTCCTTCAATGAAGAAGGCCAATGACCAGGTGCTGGCCGGCAAGCCGCCGTTCCAACCGCGCGAGCGCTGCTGGCCGGGCGGCGTGCCGGAATTCGACGTACTGCACCGCTTTGCGCCGCTCTATGTCGTGCAGAGTCCCAAAGAAGTGTTGCTGATCCAGCGCGGCGATCCGTGGATCAGGCACGTCTTTCTGAACGTGCCCCATTCCAGGAACCTGAAACCCTCATGGCACGGAGAATCGGTCGGCCATTACGAGGGCGATGAACTGGTCGTCGACACCATCGGCCTTAACGACAAGACATTCGTCGACAATTACCGCACGCCTCATACCGACAAACTGCATGTCGTCGAGCATTGGAAGCTGGTCGATGGCGGCCACACGCTCCAGGTCGCGGTCACGGTTGACGATCCCGGCGCCTTCACCACGCAATGGAAAGCGATCCAGCGCTTCATGCGCTTTGACGAGGGCGGCATGCCGGAAACCATCTGCGCCGAAAACAATCTCGCCTATTTCGGCTTCGATGTGGTACCCATCCCCCAGTCAATGAAGCCAGATTTCTAACTTGCCTCTCCCCTTGAGGGTTGAGGACGTGAAGAAATCGCCGGAGGCGATTTTAGTCCGAAAGGATGCGCCGCCCGCACTTGCGCTTTTGCAAGTGCGTGTTGGCGGCGCTGGGTGAGGGGAGAGTCGAGTTGAAAAAATCGTTCTCATTCGCCTTGGTGCTCTCCGCGCTCTATTTCACGTCTGCCTCCGCGCAACGCCCCACCATTCCCAATTTCATGCCCGAACCCGGCGTCGGCTGGATCGCCGGCGTGCCCAGTGGCGTCTCTCCCACTGGCCAGGATTATCTCCAGCCCGAAAGCGGCCCCGGCCCCGTCACATTCGACAAGGCACATCCCTATGTTGATGACGCCGCCGCGCGCCGCGACAACAAACAGCCGACCTATCGCGTGGCGGACTTGAGCAATCCCATTCTTCTGCCCTGGACGCGCGAAGCATTGCGCAAGGTCAATCAGATCGCGCTATCGGGCAAAGCCATGATGACGCCGAAAGAGCGCTGCTGGCCGATCGGCGTGCCGGGCTGGGTGCTTTATCCCGTGCGCCCGGTCTATTTCCTCCAGTTCCCGAAAGAGATCGTGATGGTGTGGACCGAAGACAATCTGGTCCGCCACATCTATCTCGATGTCCCGCATTCGGCCCATCCGAAGCCGTCCTGGTTCGGAGAATCCGTCGGCCATTACGAAGGGGATGAACTGGTCATCGACACCATCGGGTTGAACGACAAGACCTTCGTCGACAGCTACCGGACTCCGCATACGGACAAACTACACGTCATCGAGCGCTACCGGGTCGCCGATGGCGGCAAGTCGCTAAACGTTAATGTTCATGTCGAGGATCCCGGCGCCTTTGCCATGCCGTGGAATGCGCGACAGCAATACCACCGCGAAACCACGCCGCGTTGGGATGAACAGGTCTGCGCCGAGAACAACGCATCCTGGTTCGGCCTTGACGTCGGCCCCATCCCCACCGCCACCACCCCGGATTTTTAACTGATTTGTCATCCCCGGCGCCTCGCAGTGGTTTTCCTCCCCCGTTTACGGGGGAGGGTGGTCGAAGCGCGACATGTCCGCCGAAGCCCATAGGGCGAAGGCGGAAGCGCGAGACGGAGGGGGGACCTGACGCGCGCACCGCGCGCTTTGCGCGCTTACTTTTTGATTCCGCCAGTGCGGCTTGCCGCACTGGTCGGGGCGCGCTGGGTGAGGGGAGCGTTTGCGGTTACTGACTTAGGTAAACCGCGTCGGTCAGATCGGCGAACACGACGCTGATGCGGGTTGGTTGATGGAGCCAACCGTCCGGGTACTGCTCGAATCCGATATTATTCAGACCAAATCGCCAATTCCGGCTTACCACGCCAAGGAAGCTCGTTTTCTGCTCCGCCCCACCAAATTGCTGAATCAACGACATCTGTACATCCTGCGAACACCCAACATCGTGACTGTCTAAAATAACTCGCCTCAGACCTGGTGACTGATGCCCCACAAATGTGGCCGTGATCGTGAACATGCAGCCGAACGCGTTATAGTTTGCCGCCAATTCGAAGGGGTTCTGCGGAATCTGGTGCCAACCCAGCGCAGAATACGCAGCCTGAACTTCCTGCTGGCTCATACCCCAATGCAATTCCGACAGACCCAGACCCATGACGTTCTGCGCCGTAGCTGCTGCTGCACTGCCCAAGGCAAACAGCACGGATAGGGGCGTCGTGTAAAACACAGCGCGCATGACGCTTCCTGCTCGCCGAAACGCCGCAAGACAATATCATAATCATATTCTCGGCGGACCCGCGCGCTATCGAGATTTCCGCGGTTTGCCTAGCGCCTGCAACGCGCCGCTCAGCTTCTTCGGCGCCACCGCGCTGTAGCTTTCGGCAATCCAATGCTCCAGCACATCGAGCGGCGGTGCATTGCGCATTCCGAAACCCGACGAAATCCACCGGCTCTTGCCCAATCCGTAGGCGGCAGGCTTGGTGCCGGGATATTCCAGCGCGAATTCAAACGATCGTGGCAGCTTCACGGTCAGTCCATCCGCGCCAAGAAACACCAACACTTTGCCGCGCACCTTGATCGCGGTCTCGCCCCACGGATGATCTTCATGCGCTTCCGGAAAAGTCAGCGCACATTTCCGCAACCGCTCGAATGCTGTCAGTTTCTTCTGAGTTGCCACGTCAAGTCTCGTGAGCCTTGCACCCTCTGTGTCATGGCAGGACTTGATCCTGCCATCCAGTAGGCGCGCATCGGCGCGCCAATAATCACTACGCCGCGCGGACGCGCGGCGGCTGGGTGGCCGGGTCGCTTCGCGCCCGGCCATGACAAGCGGGATTTATTGCGTCTTTCGTGCCCTGAATGCGGCAATCTCATCCGCCGACAGCCGGAACCATTCCCCGCGAACCCGCTTGCCGGCAAAGCGCCGGTGCCAATAGGCTTCCACACCGAACGGATCGTCGGTTTCGATCATATGGATCACCACCGCTTCGGCCGGCACTCCGTGCGCGACTTCACGCGTCCTCTGTTCCGGCTTGCGGCTGCATCCGATTTTGAACAACGGCCCCGCCCGCATCAGATACACCGCGCCGGTCGGCGAGGGCGGCCCGGGCTCATCGCCGCACACATCTGCCAGCAGCGCCGCGACATCGCTCCATTCCGGCCGGTCCTGCACCCACAATTTCAGGCGGAGCAACATCGCGCGCTTGCCGCCAAAATGCTTCATATAGGTTTTCTGGATCGATAACCGCGCCGATTTCCGGTAATTGCGCAGCTCCGCCGTTGTCGGGATATGGCCGAATTTGCGGATTGCCACCGCGAGATCGAACAGCAACTTCTCGTCGTCCAACCTGGCCGTTTTCACATTCGGCTCGAGCCCCGCTTCGCGCACCGCATCGCTCCAGCGCAACCAGATTTCGCCTTTCCAGTAGGAATGCGACAGATGCGTGATGCGGTTGAATTGTCCCGATCCCGGCACTCGCCCGGCATTTTCCGCCGTCAGCCTGCGGATTTCCGACAGCACGAATTGGCGCATTTTGGGCCCCGGCTGCCGATCGCCGGCCGGCGGTACCGTTGTTTCCGTCATCCACGTCCTCCGGAGGTTTCCGGAAGTCATATAGGATAAGTCCTATAACTGGTCAATCCTCCTATGGCTGAAAAACACCGCTTGACGCAGGTGGAGGGATAGGACTATATTTAGGACCACACTTGGAATTGTACCCTATAGGAGAGAGCCATCATGACCTACGTCTTTGATGACACCGTATCGGCCGCCGATGACGGAAAAACACCACCAGCGTTTGCCGCCGGCTCGCAGCGCATCCGGACATCGGCGCAGAATAAATTTGCCCGGCTGGCGATGGACAAACTGGCCGAGATCGCCATGGGAACACAGGAAAAGGCCAATCCGGTGCAAGTGAGTGCGTTGCGCGAATTGCTCGATCAGACCCTCGGCCGGCCATACGCACCGGTGGCGGTTGCAGCGAGCCCGCATGACCAGGCGACGGCGCTCATCGAGCAGCGCGGCCGGGAATTACGCGCAAGGCTGGAGCGCATGCGATCGGCTGCGCCGGACAGATAACTGCTCCAGCCGGCCCGAGCTAAGGCAGCGCGAACACGTACAGCGTCCAGCCGGCGGGGATCGCGACATACTGTTTCCCCTCGACGCCAAACGACATCGGATTGGCGTGAATCGGCCCGCCGAGTTGCATGTCCCACAGCGGCTTGCCGTTCATCGCATCGAGCGCAAAGAAATTCCCTTCTTCCGTGCCGCCGAACACCAGCCCGCCCGCGGTTGCCATCACGCCGTCCATGCCGGGCTCGAGCAGCTTGAATTCCCAGCGCAGCTTGCCGCTTGTGCCGTCCAAAGCGCGGATCGCAGCATAGGCGTTGTCGCCGTCAACCGCAGTTCCGCCGCCCGCGGTGTAAGCCTGGCCTGCTGTATATTGCGCCTGGCCCTTGTAATAGATCGAGCTCATCTCGCGGGTGAACTGGTAGAAAAGCTTCGTCTGCGGACTATATGACGGGCTGTACCAGTTCGCCGATCCCTGCAGATTGGGCCAGACTTCCTTGCCGTCGATGGTCGGCTCATTGCCGGTCTTCAGGATCGGCCGGCCCTTCGCATCGAGACCGGTCGCCCAGGTTTGTTTCGCGTAGGGCTGACCGGTGATGAATTCGCCCGTCTCGCGGTCGATCACGTAATAAAATGCGTTGCGGTTGGCGACCGCCAGCAGCTTGCGCGGTTTGCCGTTGATCGTGTCGTCAAACAACACCGGAATCTGGTTGGAATCCCAGTCATGCACATCATGCGGCGTGAACTGAAAGTGCCATTTGATGCGCCCGGTATTCGGGTCCAGCGCCAGCACCGAACAGGAATACAGATTGTCGCCCGGCCGCACATCGCCGTCGTAATCCGGCCCCGGATTGCCGGTCATCCAGTACAGCGTGTTGAGCGTGGGATCGTATGAGCCGGTGAGCCAGCTCGAACTGCCGCCGATATTGGCGCTGTCCTTGCCCCAGCTTTCGCGCCCCGGTTCGCCCGGTCCCGGAATCGTATAGGTACGCCAGAGCTGCTTGCCGGTTTTGGCATCATAGGCCGCGATGAAGCCGCGGATTCCGGCTTCGGCGCCAGACACGCCAACAACCACTTTGCCGTCCAGCGCCAGCGGCGCCAGTGTCAGGTAATAGCCTTTGCGATTGTCATCGACTGTAATGTCCCAGCGCACCACACCGGATTTCGCATCCAGCGCCGCCAGATGTCCCGCAATCGATCCGGCGAAGACCGTGTCATCGAGAATCGCCACGCCGCGATTGACCGGCGGCGAACCGATCACAATGACATTGTCGGGAATCTGCGGCGTCCAGCGCCACAGCGGCCGTCCGGTTTTCACGTCCAGCGCGGCCACGGTGCTCGGCGGTTCGGTGATATACATCACGCCGTCCGCGACGATCGGAGTGGTCTCGAAAACGCCCGGGCGTTTGAGCTGATACATCCATGCCGGACGGAGCTGGGAGACATTGTTCCGGTTGATCTGCGCCAGCGGCGAATAGCGCTGCGAATTGTAATTGCCGGAATAAGTCAGCCAGTCCTGCGGCGCATTCGCCGCCTGCACGATACGGCTATATGGGACCTGCGCCACAGCAGCGCCCGTGGCCAATGTCAGCAGCGCCGCAGCGGCGGCGAAAATGCGGCGGCTCATTTCGCCCTCCCGAGGCTGTAGAGATAGGCAACCAGATCGTCGGTGTCCCCCGCGGAAAGCCGGTCCTTATAGGACGGCATCATGCTGCGGCCCGCCTGCTTGTCGATATTGGTCACATCCGCCTTGCGGAACGAATACAGCTTCCCTTGTGCGTCACGCAGCTGGATGGTGAATGAATCTTCGTTGACGCGGAAGCCGCGGACTTCACTGCCATTCTTTTCGACCACACTCACCGGCAGATATTCGGTGAACCCATTCTGCAGAATGCCCTGCACACCCTTTAATCCCAGTTTGCCGGGTTCGGTGAGCGCCTGACGCAGCCACGCGGGCGACCGGCGCTGGCCGACTTTGCTCAAGTCGGGACCGAATGTCCCACCGGCGCCATCGATCACGTGGCACGAGGCGCAATCGAGCCGCTGATACAGCGCGTGGCCTTTGTCGCTGTTGCCTGCAACTGTGGCGGGGCGGCCGCCGCCAAGCGACCGGACATAGGCGGCCAGCACTTCGACTTCGCCTTCGGTCATGCGCCGCACGCGCGGCATGCCGCGCTCCGGGATGCCATCGCGGATGATTTTGCGCAGAGCCGCATCGTCTCCCGCAAAGGCGTGGTTGAGCGCCGGTGCTTCATCGCCGACGCCATTGGCGCCGTGGCAGTCCTGGCAGAGACCGTCGAAAAGTCTCTTGCCGTCACCCGGCGGGGTAAAGGTCTGCGCCGCCGCCAAGCTCGTGACGAGCGACAACACCGCGGCCGTTATGGTCGAAGAGACAAGATTCTTCATGGGTTTAATCCACCCGAAAAAAACGCGCAGATTTGCGCAAATTACTAACCGCATCCTAACACTTTCCCGGCCGCAACCACAGATGGTGCGCCGCCGGACGCGCCGTTGCCGGCGCTGCGGCGCGCAACGGTGAATGAGTCTGATCCGATCCGGGGAATTCGTCCTTTTGCGTTAATCGATTGGCGACCATCACGAAGTAAATTTGCGCGCACGAAAACAGCGGAGAAATTTCGTGCCCGGCTCGCCACAAACCAGCGTTGGCCCAGAGTCGGGAATTTACCTGTTGAGAGTTGAGGGGAGTTCCTTACTTTGAAATTCGCCCGGGTCCCGACGCCGAGAACTGCCGCGACAGGTCGCGCCTCTGGGGCCGCTTCCGCAAGCGCAGCGTCCGGCCCTCCAATCCCGCTTCGGCTGGCCACCATCATCGCGCCCTATCGCGATGACCATGGCGATCTCCTGTTCCGGATCGAGCGGCTGCCCCGCGGGGCCCGGTTGACCCATGGACGCATCAACAGCGACAGAACCTGGACCCTGAACGAGCGTGAAGTCGAGAAAGCCGGCTACGTCGCGCCCGAGGGGGCGGAGGAGTCGCCGGAGTTTTCCCTCCGTGTCATTGCCATGCCGAGCGGGCAAACGATTGCGGTCCACGATCTTCGCGTCCCGGCGGCAAAGGCGGGAGATTCCTCCACCGCGGCGGAATCTCATCCGAAACCGAAGCGCGAAGTTGCTGCTGCGGAAAAGATTCTGGCGCAGGAACATGCGGCGCCTTTGCCAGAAGCTGCTGCTGCGAACGATCCGGGCTCCGGGCCGGCGCCGGTCAAAACAGAAGACCGGACGCAGGCGCGGCTCGCAGAAACTGTTGCGCTACGGCAACCTGAAACCGCAGCCGCGGTGAGCGACGCGGAGAAGATCTGGCAAGCGGAAGAAGCCTTGCGCCTGGCCCGCGCGCGGGTGCAATGGCAGGAGGAGACCGCCACAGCCGTTGCGGCGGCGCGGGCCGAAGCCGCCCGCGGCACGCAGCAGCAGGATCTGGAAACGGCACTGCGGGATGCGGAACGGCAGTGGAGAAGCGCCGAGATCGCGCGCTATTCGGCAGCCGAACTGCAATGGCAGGAAAAACTGAAAGCCGCTGTTGCCGAGGCACGGGCCGAAGCCGAACGGCTCTGGCAAAGCAAATTCGATTCTGCTGCGGCCGAAGCGCGCGTCCAAGGTGCAGCGAATCAGCGCGCGGAAAATGATGAAGTTGAGCGGCTGAACAGCGAGATGGCGGCGGTGCGTGGCATCCTCGCAAAGCGCGAGATCGAACTGGCCGCGGCACAGGGGGACGTTCAGCGGCTGAACGGCGAAATGGCGGAGGCGCGCGGCATCCTCGCAAAGCGCGAGATCGAGCTGGCCGCGGCACAGGGGGAACTCCAGCAGTCGCGTTCCGATGCGCAGCGGACACTGGAATTGGCTGTGCAGCAGGCCGAGGCGAAGTGGAAAGCCGGCGAAATAGCCAGCCGTGCCGAGGCCGAGGCACAATGGCGGGAGCAGACCGGGAAAGCCGTTGCCGAGGCGTTATCCAGCGCCGAGAAACTGCTGAATGAACGTATTCAGCGCGAGTCGGAACGCCTCAACGGGGAATTGTCGGCTGCCAGGATGAGCCTCGCCGAACGCGACGGTGAACTGACCGGATTGCGTTCGGCGTTCGCGCAGGCGCAAAGTGATTGGCAGCGCGAGAAAGAGGCCGCGCTGTCCGGTGCGGAAAGCGCCTGGCGGGCCGCTGAGGCCGCGCGGGTGGCCGTCGCCAAAGCCGAGTGGCAGGTGCAAAGCGAGAAGGCACTGGCCGATGCGCGTGCAGAAACCGAAGCGATACGCACCGAGTACAATTCATCCGATATCCATCTCCTGCGCGCGAAAATTTCAGCACTCGAAGCCGAGCTCGCGCGGGCGCGCGCCGGCTTCCTGGAGGAACGGAGTCGCCTGCAGCAAGAGGCCTCTGAAGCAATCGTCGAAGCAGAAAAAAAATGGAAGCTCGACGAAATCGCCCGCATGAATCAGGCGAGAGAACAGTGGGAGGCGCAAGCCGCAAAAGCTGTTGCCGAGGCGCAGGCCAGCGCCGGAGCAATGCGGGAAACGGCCACTGAGCTCGAGCTGCGCCAGTTGCGCGCGGATTATACGTCTGTCAAAGCCGCGCTCGACGCGCGCAACGTGGAATTGCACCGGGCACTGACCGCGGCCGCAGCCGACCCGGACGACATTGTTCTTATACCGGACCGGGTCCGCCGCGCGGCCGAAGCGGCCGAAGCGGCCGAAAATGAAAAGAATCGAAAGCGTGATGGCAGCAAGCGGGCCTTTGGGATCACCGTCGCCCTCGTCGCAGGTGCTGCTGCCTGCGCAGCGTACTTCTATCCCGATTTGGAAGCTCTTTGGCGGCCTCAGCCCCCGGTTCAAATTTCTGCGGCTGCTCCTGCGCCCGCCCCCGTACAAGCGCCCGCACCGCAGCCCGCGGAGCAACTGGCCGTCCTGGTCCGTGGTGCGAATGTGCGCTCCGCCCCATCCGGGGACGCGGCCGTGATGCTGAGTTTGTCGCGCGGCACGCAAGTGGCACTGCTGGAACGGAAGGGAAGCTGGACACGGATTCAGGTCAAATCTGCCGCCAATTCATCCGGGCCGAAGGAGGGCTGGATTTTCACCTCCTTCCTGAAGGAAGCCGACGCCCCTTAAAACCTGCGCGCCCGGATGCCCGCATCTGTGGCGAATGCTCAACTGGTGTCGTGGTTTCGAAGTTCGCATGATTTCGATATCGACCGCGCTTTGCGAACATCGAAACCGAAACGACACCAGCATCAATATTGCCAGTGTCCTTCCCGCCTACGCTGATAGCTTCGGCGGGCGAGCAACGGGACACTTGGTCCGCCGAAGTCTTGACGAAGGCGGATCGATTCTAAAATTCGCCCTCGTGCCGATATAGGGATCAAGCGAATTTCAGAATCGGGACACTGGTGGTAAAGTCGGGCCAGCTCCAGCGCCGGAGAACGGCCATGACCCGCCACAATATCAGCATCTTCATTTGCGCAGCAGTTGCTGCGCTCTCTGCCGCCCCATCACGTGCCGCGGACATTCCCAATTTCACCGGGAATTGGCGCCATCAGTCGCTGCCCGGATTCGAACCGCTGGCCTCGGGCCCGACCGCCGTGACAAATCTCTCGCGCGAAGACGGTGTCAGCAATTACGATGAGCTTGTCGGTGATTACAGGAATCCGATCCTGCAGCCGGCCGCCGCGGAAACCGTGAAGAAATTTGGTGAAATGTCGAAGGCGGGTATCACTTACCCCAGCCCGGCCAATCAATGCTGGCCCGAACCCGTGCCGTATATCTTCAAGACTTTTGGCATGGAGATGCTGCAGGAACCGGACCAGATCACCTTCATGTATGATGAAGGACCGGATGTCCGCCGGGTGCGGCTGAATCAATCGCATCCCGCGAATGTCAGACCATCCTGGTATGGCGATTCCGTCGGACATTACGAAGGCGATACGCTGGTCATCGATACAATCGCCACCAAAACAGATCGTCCTTACGCGATGATCGATCTCTACGGCACGCCCTACACAAGCGCATTGCATGTGGTCGAGCGGTACCGCCTGATCAGTTATGAAGAGGCGCAGGACGGATTGCGGCGCGACGCAAAAGAAAACAAGCGCATACCGGGCGATCTCGATCCGAAATACCGCGGCAAATTCCTGCAGGTCATGTTCACCGTGGATGACCCGGGTGTGTTCACCACGCCGTGGTCGGCGACGGTTACCTATCGTCCGGGACGCGAACCATTCACCGAGGCGGTCTGCGCCGAGAACCAGCACGAATATTACAACAACGCTGATTCCAAAGTCCCGCAGTCCACGAAACCCGATTTTTGAGCGGCGTGAATCGGCGGACCGTATCGTGAGGTGGAAAAATCGCGTTCACCTTCCCCCACAAGGGGGAAGGTGAAATTGAATCTTTGCGACGCTACTAAAAGTCCGCCGCCTTTGCCTCCGGGATATGATAGTCGAGCAGATTGCGATTGTTCTCGGCGCAGGCGATCTCCAAGTGATCCGCATCGACCCGGCGGTACTGTCGCCTGCCCCACCACGGCTGATACCAGCTGTCGGGATCCTCGGCCGAGAACACCACTTCCATGCCCTTGCCGCCGTCGGTCATGTGCCAGCGCTCGATCACATGCAGCTTTTCGCTGTGCGGCGTGCGGTAGACATCGGCAATTGTCTTGTCGTTCAGGCCGATTGTATCCACCACCAGCGTATCGCCTTCATAATGTCCGACCGATTCTCCGTAGTAAGACGGTTTCGGGTTCTTCGAGTGCGGCACATTCATGTAAACCCGCCGGGCCTGCGAGTCGCTGTCGCGGATGATCCACACCACCTTTGGCGTCTGAATGAACCGGATCGGATTGGGCCCCCCTTCGCTCATAAACATCGGCACGCCGGACGGCAGACAGCTGGAGCCCGGCGTAAACGCGATTTTGCCCGCCAGCACTTCGTCGATGTCCTTCTTCATCCGCGCCTTCACTTCAGGCTTCAGATTGGGATTGGTCAGATCGGCGATCCGGAAGCTCGGCTGGTTGTCGGTCCCATTGGGAACAAATGGATGGGCCGGATCGCTCACCACCGGCGCCGGTGTGTGGCCCGGCGCGGCTTCAAAGAACGGTCCGGCGCCGTTGAAGCCGACCCACCCAGTCATGCTGTCCGGACCGAAATTCGGCGGTGCCGATGATTCCTGCGGCAGCGCCGGTGCGGAAACGACAACCATGAACGCAACGGATGAAAGCAAGCATGCACTGACCGACTTCATCCAATTCCTCCCACTTCATACCAATGTCATCCCCGGCGCCGCGCAGCGGCGGGAAGGGACCCATCCGCGCCGCGTCCGCGGCGCGAAGAAATCCTTTTGGCGAACCCGCGCTTGCGCGCGAGACTTTTTGATTCGCCAGTGCGGCTGTGCCGCACTGGTCGGGGCGCGCTCGCCAGGCACGACGCCTAACCTCTCAATGCCACCTATCCATCGCCTGATGGTGCATTGAATTCGCCGGCAGTTCGGCGAGTTCAATACGGTTGGCATAGACGTCGAGAACATTGTTCAGGATCGCTTTCGTCGGACTGCCGGTGTTGATCGCACCAACATTGGCGCCGCGCGCTTTGAACATCGCTGTCGCCTGCTGCATGTTGTCGACGTAAAGGCCGAAATGGTTCAGCCCCGGTGGACGCTGCACGCTCGCGGGCAAAATCTCGATAAATGTGCCTTTGCTGATCTGCACATAAACCAGCTGAATCTTGCCTTCCTTGTCCTTGACCCGGAACGCCTCGGGAAAGCCCATCACTTTGGTATAGTAATCGACCGCCTTCTCGACATCCGGCACGGCGATTGCGACGTGATTCAGGCCGACAATTCCGGTGTTTGGGCTGGAATGTTCGTCATCCGCAATCGCCGTGTGAACCGCGACGCCGCCCACCAGCAGACCCGCAACAAAAAGCGCCAATCCGCGCATGGCAATCCCTCCCTGTTTCTGCCTCATCGATCATAACACAACCCTGGCGAATTCTGGAACTTCTGCGGGTGCCCGCAAGGCGCTATGATTGGGCGCCAGAACTGGGAGGACACGATGAAATTCTTTCCGCTATGCGTAAGCCTGCTCGCGCTGTGCGCCGTCCCCGCCATTGCGCAGACCGACCAGGATTTGGTCAACGCGGGAAAAAATCCGGAAAACGTCCCCATGCAAAGCATGGGCTTTGACCGCAAAAGCTATAGCGCGCTGAACCAGATCAACACATCCAACATCCAGCGCCTCGTGCCGGTCTGGAGCAGCAGCCTGATGAATGATCAGGGCGAGCTGGCGCAGCCGACCGTCTATAACGGCGTGATGTATGTCGTGAACGGCAAATGGACCTTCGCGATCGATATCGATACCGGCCGGCAGATCTGGCGCACGCCGGTCCAATTCGAAAAGCCGCTGAAGCGGTCGATTATCAACCGCGGGGCGGCCACGATCTATCACGGCAAAGTCTTTCGCGTGACGATCGACAACCACGTCGTCGCGCTCGACATGAAAACCGGCAAGGAAGTCTGGAACCAGAAATATGCCGATATGAAAGACGGCTTCTACTCGACCGGCGGTCCGATCGTGGCCAATGGCGTGCTGATTTCCGGTGTTGCCGGCGGCGAATCGACGACGCGTGGATTCCTCATCGGCTGGGATCCCGATACCGGCAAAAAGCTCTGGACGCGCTACACGATTCCCGCGCCTGGTGAGCCCGGCTCCGAAACCTGGCCGAAAGGCACCAATGCCTGGCAGCAGGGCGGGGCGCCGACCTGGCGGTCCGGCTCCTATGATCCGCAGCTCGATCTGGTTTACTGGGGCGTCGGCAATGCCGAACCCTATGATCCGCGTCTGCGTCAGGGCATGGATAGCCTCTACACCAACAGCGTGCTCGCCATCCGGCCGAAAACCGGCGAGCTGGTCTGTTATTATCAGTACACGCCGAATGACGTGTATGACGTCGATGCCACCGACGAGCAGGTGCTGGCCGATATCCCCGTGAACGGGCAGCTCCGCAAGGTCATGATCCAGACCAACAAGAACGGCTTCCTCTATGTGCTGGATCGCACCAACTGCAAGCTGATCGCCGCCCATCCCTATACCAGAGTGAACTGGGCGTCGGGCATCGACATGAAAACCGGACGGCCGATCCTGACCGATGTCTACAAGCGCTTTGCCGCCGGACAGGAAGTCGAAATCTTGCCGTCGCGCGGTTCGAATGCGGTGCCGGCGGCCTTCGATCCCAATACCGGGTTGATTTACGCCAGCTCATGGGATGTGCCGCGAATCCAGAAGATCGATCCCAACGCCAAGGAAGAGGAAATCGGCGAAACTTCCACCGGCGTCACCGCTCGCCAGCCGGAAAGCAAACCGGGCGACGTGCTGGGTCATTTCGTGGCCATCGATCCGCTCACCGGCGAGAAGAAATGGGAACAGCCGCTGGTCGACCTGCCTGGCTCGGCGGGCATGCTCGCCACCGGGGGCGGCCTCGTATTCAGCGGCAAGCTGACGGGCGAAGTCGTCGCCCTCGACGAAAAGACCGGAAAGCAGCTGTGGCAGTTCCAGACCGGATCGAGCGTCAATTCGACCGCGATTACCTACATGCATAAGGGCCGGCAATATGTCAGCATCGCATCCGGATTGGGCGGCGCGCTTGCGCCCAGATACGCGGGAAAAATCATGCCGACCGGCGGATCGATGTGGACATTCGCACTGATGCCGCAATGAGCTGGTTGATATTAGAAGTTTCTCTTTCCCCCCGCGAGGGCATCAGCCCGAAGCGCGGGGGAAAGTGTCGCCCGCGCGACGAAGTCGCGCACATGGCGACGAAAGGGGGGAGACGGGCACACCCCCCTTCCGGACGCCACACGCCGCTCTTTCGAGCGGCTGCGGCCACCTTCCCCCGCGCGCTGCGCGCGAGGGGAAGGAGAAACAGTGCTGCGTAGTTTCGAATTCATGGGAGGA
Source organism: uncultured Bordetella sp. (assembly GCA_964446945.1). GTDB lineage: Bacteria > Pseudomonadota > Alphaproteobacteria > Micropepsales > Micropepsaceae > CAIYRG01. Next base: position 42,157 of record CAYUQO010000002.1, on the reverse strand, counting down.
ATCGGAAGAATGAGGGAATGTGAAAAAATCACCCGGCGGTCGTTGCTCGCGATGGGCGCCGCCGCCGGAGCGCTGTCCCTGACCTCGCCGCTGTGGCGGACGTCGGCCCGCGCAGCCGACGGCGCGGCCAGAAAAATCGTGATGGTCAACGGGAAGCGCGTGAAGGTCATCGACATCCATGGCCATATGGTCGTGCCCAAAGTCGCCGATGTGATCAAGGGCTCGCCGCTCAAGGGGCGCTTTCCCAACAACCAGATTATGGGACCGGCTCGCCTTGCGCTGATGGACAAGCGCGGCATCGACATGCAGGTGCTCGATATCAACGATTACTGGTGGTATCCGGCCGACCGTGACCTCGCCGCGAAAGTCGTGCGCGTGCAGGATGAAGGCGTGGCGGACTGGTGCCGCGCGAATTCCGACCGCTTCCTGGGCTTAAGCTCACCCGCGCTTCAACATCCCGATCTTGCCGCAGAGCAGCTCGAATATGCGGTGAAAACCCTCGGCCTCAAGGGCGCCTCGGTCGGCACGGTGCTGGGTGAGATTCCGTCGTCGGAGAAATACGATCCGTTCTGGCGCAAGGTCGAAGAGCTGAATGTGCCGGTGTTTATGCATCCGACCAACGCCGACGGGATTGTCGAGGAAAAAGCGTTCGAGGGCCGTGGCGATCTCGGCAACATCATCGGCAATCCGTTCGAGACGACACTGTTCCTCGCCAAGATGATCTATGACGGGACATTCGACCGATTTCCCGGCATCAAGGTGTGCGGCGCGCATGGCGCCGGCTATCTGCCGGCCTATTTCGAACGGACCAATGTCGCCTGCGATGTCCGTCCGACCGCGAAATGCGCGAACAAGAAGAAACCGGTCGAATATTTGCGGACGCAGATCCTCGCCGACTGCATGGTGTTCACCGATGAAGGCGTGCGCCATCTCGTCGCCGAAATGGGGCCGAGCCAGATCGTCTACGGATCGGACATGCCATTCAACTGGCCCGATACGATCGATACGGTCGTCAATGCGAAGTACCTCAGCGACGCCGACAAGGAAGCCATTCTCGGCGGCAATATGATCCGCCTGCTGAAGATTTAATGCCCTTAAATATGGATTCACCTTCCCCCCCTTGCGGGGGAAGGTGCCCGCAGCCCAGCGGAGCAGGGCGAATAGCGGGCGGAAGGGGGGATAGTTGAGTAAAAGCATCTTTCGCATGGCACCCTACGCTCTCGCGGCGGCGTTCATCTGCACAACCGTCGCAGCACAGGGCGCCGGCGCACCGGATGTGTCAGGCATCTGGTGGGCAGGCAGCTACAGCATGCAAATCCGACCGCAAGGCGGCGGCGCGATTCCATTCACGCCCGCCGGCGCGGCAGCATATCGCAAGAACTCTGCCGGGCTGAACAACGGCAGCATCGTCGACGCGGCGCGTAAATTCTGCGTGCCGGATGGCGTGCCGCGCATTCTCGCCAGCCCCTATCCATTCCAGATTTTCCAGTCGCCGGGTTTTGTCACCATCTTTTACGAGCAGAACCACGTCATTCGCAGCATTCCGCTCGACCGGCCCGTTCCGACTGACGAAGCGCTGGCCGCCTATCCTTATTTTTCCGGCAACTCCTTCGGCCATTGGGAGGGTGACACGTTGGTGGTTGTGACCAAGGGCTTCAATGAGAAAACCTTTGTCGATGCCAGCGGAGTCCCGCACAGCGACCAGTTGCAGGTCACCGAGCGCATCCGCAAGATCAACGGCGGCAAGGTGCTCGAAGACGTTGCGACCATCACAGACCCGGTGATGTTCACGCAACCTTGGACCACGCGCTTTGTCTACGACCTGCATCCGGAGGTCATTCTCGACACTTCGTTCACTTGCGGCGAGAAGCATCGGGATATTTCCCGCGTCAGGGGAGTGACGCCATGATGATCCGTACACTTCTGATCACCGTCGCAGCGGGAATCGCGCTCGGCATGCCGGCGGCCGATTCGCAAACCGCAGCGGGCGATCTCAACGGTTTCTGGACCCACGGCTTCAGCCTTGGCTTTGACCCGCCGCCGGAAGGCGGCGCCGGGCCGGTGAAAGATGTCAAAACCAAAGCGCAGATGCGGGCGATGGGGCAGTTCCTCGTGCACGAAGCCGATCTCAACAATCCGGCGCTTCAGCCCTGGGTCGTGGACGAGCTGAAGAAGGCTAATGACGCGGCACGCAGCGGTCACCGCCTGCCGACGCAGCAGGAGATGTGTTACCCCTCGGGCGTCCCGAATTACTGGACCCATCCGTTGATGCTGCAAGTGGTGCAGACGAAGGATTATGTGGTCTTTCTTCATGCCCGCGACCATCAGGTCCGGATCGTGCGCCTGAACCAGCAGCATCCCGCAAATGTCCAGCCATCGTGGTACGGCGATTCCGTCGGCCATTTCGAAGGCGATACGCTGGTTGTCGACACCGTCGGGCTGAATGACAGGACACCGTTGGATGCGTTCCACACGCCGCACACCACCAGAGAACACGTCATCGAGCGCATCCGCGTCGTGCCCGCAGCGAATGGCGGCCGCAATCTGGAAGTCCGGTTTACGGTTGACGACCCGGGCGCCTTCACCATGCCGTGGACCGGTATCGAGACCTATCGCGGCGTCGGCGGGCCAGGTGGCGCGCATGATCCGGTGGCACAGGACAATCAGCTCGACGAAGAAGTCTGCGCCGAAAACGATGTCGCGATCGGCCTTCCGGATTTCGCCATCCCGACCGAGACCAACAGCCGCTTCCGCTGATTACGCTGCGTTCTGGTTAGCTGGATTGAATTCATGTTCTCCTTCCCCCGCGCGCAGCGTGTGGGGGAAGGTGTCGGCAGCCGCGCGCAGGCGCGGCGAATGGCCGACGGAAGGGGGGCGTTCGGCGATCCCCCTTTCGGGCGCCACTCGCCCTGCTTCGCAGGGCTGCGCCCACTGTCTCCCGCGCTTCGTGCTGATGCGCTCGCGGGGGGAAAGAGAAACAGAGAATTCGGTTCAGACGCGCGCCCTGATCCAGCCGCCGCCCAGCATGCGCGTGCCGCCGGTCTCGTAAAACACGCAAGCCTGACCCGGCGCGACCGCTTCCTCGCCGTCGTGCAGGCAAACCGTGGCCGAGCCATCGCCGGTGAGTTCGACTTCGGCCGGAACCGGGGGCCGTGTCGAGCGCACCTTCACTGAACAGGAAAGCGATGTCGCACCCGGTGCGCCAAGCCAATTGACGTCCGAGAGCGAAAACGTCTTTGTACGGAGCGATTGACGTGGCCCCACGATCACGCGATGCGTTGCTGCGTCGATGCGATTTACGAACAAAGGCTCACCGGTTCCGGAAAGTCCCAGGCCCTTGCGCTGCCCGACCGTGAAGTCGATCACGCCAGAATGGGATCCGAGAACGCGGCCCCCGGAATCGACGATGTCGCCGGGCTCGGCTGCCTCCGGCCGAACCTTCCGCACAATGTCCGAATAGCGGCCCTGCGGGACAAAGCAGATATCCTGCGAATCGGGTTTGTCCGCGACGGAAAGGCCCAATTCGCGCGCAATGTCGCGCACTTTGTCTTTCGGCATGCCGCCCAATGGAAAGCTCAGCCGCGCCAGCTGTTCGCGGGTGGTCGCGAAAAGAAAATAACTCTGGTCGCGCCGGTCATCGGCGGCGCGGTGAATCTCCGCCCCGTCCGCCGAGTCCACGCGCCGGACATAATGTCCGGTGGCGAGAAGATCGGCGCCGAGTTCGCGCGTCAGACCCAGCAAATCGCCAAATTTAATGCGCTGGTTGCAGCGCACACAGGGAATGGGAGTCTCGCCACGCGTGTAGCTGTCGGCGAAGTCCTCGATCACGGCGCGCCGGAAGCGATCCTCATAATCGAGAACGTAATGGGCGATGCCGAGCCGCTCGGCGACGCGCCTCGCGTCGTGGATGTCCTGGCCGGCGCAACATGCGCCCTTGCGGTTCACACTCGCGCCATGGTCGTAAAGCTGCAAGGTGACCCCCACCACGTCGCAAGCCTCGCGCGCCAGCAATGCAGCAACCACCGATGAATCGACGCCGCCCGACATCGCGACGACGACGCGAGGCCGGTTTTGTGAGCCGTTGGCGGGGAACGCGTAATTCATGCGGCGCGAATATAGGTGGGGTGCGCGGCCAGGCAAGCGGCAACGCGGTCTTATTGGCGCGGGTGGAAGCGGGTGGAAACTGAGCTAGTTCCTGGACCCGGCGTGGCGCCGCAAATGACGGCGCATCTGATTTTGCTCGCGCCTCACCGCGGCCATTGCTTCGGCCGATTTGGCGGCATGCCGCCGCCTTTGGTCGGCGGCAACTTCCTCGGCGCTGAGTTCCTCCTCCGCGGCAACGAGTTGGCTTTCCAGCAACTTCCGATCCTGTTCGAGTTCCGCGCGGGTCTTCTCCATATTGATGCGGCGCTCATCCATGACCTCAAGGATGCGGGGCATGGCGAGCTTGGCCATCCCGCTGCCGCTCCGAGTGCGCTCGCGCTCGACGGCCTGGGTCAGCTGGAAGATATTCTCGTCAAGGCCGAGCTTCATTTGGTCGAGCGCCTGAAGCCGCTGTTTCAGGCTCGCCACCTCGAAGCGCTTCGCTTGTAAAAAGCTGTTTCTGTTCAACGGAGTCATCCCCGGCGACCCCATCTTTATCGGTCAGACTGCTTAATCCCCGGTTACGACCGAAAATCGAATCACCGAGGTTCCCGCGACAGCTTGAGCTGGGCTAAATACTTGCGAACTCAGGGAATTTGCAAATCATGCCGTCGGAAAGTACTCGTTAACCAATTTACGTTAACGTGGTTAACGGGTGGTCGGTGAGCCGATCATAGCGGCAGGGGATAAGAACATGCGCGTGCTTTTAATCGAAGATGATAGCGCCGTGGCTCGGAGCATCGAACTGATGCTGCGCTCCGAGGGATTCAATGTTTACGCGACGGATCTCGGCGAGGAGGGCATCGACCTCGGCAAACTGTATGATTACGACGTGATCGTGCTTGATCTGCAGTTGCCGGACATGAGCGGTTTCGAAGTGTTGCGCAACTTGCGCAATTCGAAAGTCCGCACTCCGGTGCTGATCCTTTCCGGCAATGCCATTGTCGAAGCGAAAGTTAAGGCTTTGGGCTTCGGCGCCGACGATTACATGACAAAGCCGTTCCACAAGGATGAACTGGTCGCCCGAATCCAGGCGGTGGTGCGCCGCTCAAAGGGGCACTCGCAGTCCGTGATTATCACGGGCCAGCTCACCCTCAATCTCGACGAGAAGACTGTCGAAGCCAATGGCAGCCGTCTGCATCTGACCGGCAAAGAATACCAGATGCTGGAACTGCTCTGTCTGCGCAAAGGCACGACTTTGACGAAGGAAATGTTCCTCAATCATCTCTATGGCGGGATGGAGGAACCGGAACTCAAAATCATCGACGTCTTCATTTGCAAGCTGCGCAAGAAGATCGCAGATGCCTGCGGTGGGGAACACTACATCGAAACTGTCTGGGGCCGCGGATATGTCATGCGCGACCCGGACGAAAAAGCCGCCGCGTAACGCGAGGCGTAGAAATGACAATGGCCGGTACGGAAACGTGCCGGCCATTTGCATATCCCGGATCTTGATAAACTCAGGCGGCGAGGCCGACCTTCACGAACTTGGCGCGCAGAGTGCGCGCGTCGAACGGCTTCAGCAGATAGGTATTGGCTCCTGCAGCACCGGCCTCGGTGATCTGCTGCATGTTTTTTTCCACCACGCAGACCACGATAACGGGCTTTGCGCCCATGGCCTCGCGCCGCAGCTCGGTCATGAACGAGATCGCGCTTTTCTCCGGTAAATCGGCATCCAGCAGAATCACGTCGGGCATGGACTTGCGGCAATGAATCAGCGCGTCCGCGGTATTGCCCGCTTCCGTAACGGCAAAATCGAGTTCTTCGACCAGAAAACCCGCGACCTTTCGGACCAGCGGACTATCGTCGACAACGAGGCAGTGGCGCATGAAAAAAGATCCGGTTCGCGCATCTGCAGGATGCTGCAAAATGGTAAATAGAATTTAAATTTTTAAAGTATCATTCGGCAGAAAGGCGAATTTCTCCCATGCCCGTCACTGCCGACAACCGGGCGCCGACATGCTGCGCCAGCCGCGATGTCAGGTAAGGTTGAATCGAACGCGCATCGAGACCTGCCGTTGTCTCTCCTGCAAGCGCCCGTTCGGTTTCCACAGACAGACGCACCACGGGTCCCTTGGCGCTGACGCAAAACTGCGGACGGGCAGAGCCGTCCGGACGCTCCACCGTCACCGTGCCGCCCCTCGGAAGACAATCGGTGATCACGAGCACGGAATTCATTAATAATTTTGCCCAGTCCTTGGGCCAGTAAACGGATTCCAGATTCCACACCAGCTCGATGCGCCCGCCATTCAGGAGGCCCGAGACAATGCGGCCCACCTCTGCAAGATCAAGTTCGGCCCCGGCAGAACCGGCCGCGCCGAATGCCAGCCGCGCAAATTGCAGGCGCGCCGAAGCCTGCTCTGCACTTGCCGCGACCAGCCGAAGTGCATCTGCGCGCATCGCGACGTCGTTCTCATCTTCCAGGACTTCGAGACCGTTGACCACCGCCCCGACGGGGCTCACAAGGTCATGGCAGAGCCGCGATACAAGCAGAGCGGCAATGTCGATGTCGTCCATGAATGAAACCCTGCTCTGTAACATGGCCAAACCGAATCATGCTTTCCCAATTATGACTCTTGCGGCCGGACTGTTAACGACTGTTTAAAATATTGTGCACTCCCGCATCAATGAATGATTCGCCTTCCAGATTTGCCGCAGCTCTGGCGGACATCGCGCAGGACGCCGCGAAGGTGATCATGGAGTATTTCGGGAAAACCACACCGGTCCGCCGTAAAACCGATGCATCGCCCGTGACGGCGGCGGATGAGGCCGCGGAAGCTCTGATTATTGCGCGACTAAACGCGCTTGCGCCCGATGTGCCAGTCATTGCCGAAGAACAGATGGCAAGACAGCCCGGCCAGGTGCCCGGCCCACGATTTTTTCTCGTCGATCCGCTGGATGGCACCCGGGACTTCATCAGGGGCAGTGACGAATTCACGGTTAATATCGCGCTCATCGATGCGGGCGAAGCGGTTTGCGGGGCCTTGCTGGCGCCGGCAAGGCATCGTGCTTTCGTGGGTGAAAAAGGTAAAGGGGCGTGGGAAATCGCCGAAGGAAGCCGGGCCTACCGGCCAATCCGCGTAAGGCCGTGTCCCGACGAAGGGTTAACGGTGCTGGTCAGTAGCAACCATCCGGCCGGCGAGGCGCAGCTCTACGCCGGCGAAGCCGTTGCGCGCCTGCTGCCGATGTCGTCGTCATTGAAATTTGGAATTCTGGCCGCGGGTGAAGCCGATCTGTACCCGCGCCTGGGCCCGACCATGGAATGGGATACCGCCGCGGGACAGGCTATTCTGGAGGCGGCCGGCGGGCGGATGCTGTCCGCATCCGGACAAAGCTTCGGCTATGGAAAACCCGGTTTCCGCAACGGCGGGTTCATTGCCCGAGGGGCATGTTAACGGTCGTACCCCTTGCGGTTGGACCAGAAGAGCAAGGCCATCAGGCCGCCGCCGACCAGCATCGAGAACACCGCGCCGAGCACCAGCGCAATCCGGCCATTCGCGTCCAGTGTGGCGTCGGTCAGATTCCAGCCCCAGAAGGAGAACCAGATCGCAAGGCCCAGCACGATGCCCATGGCGGCAATTGCCAGCCAGCCAGCGATGCCGAGCGCCGGACGCTTGCCTGCCGCTTCCTGCTTCTTACCCATGCGATAATTGCCTTCCGCGAAAACGCCTGCCCACAAAAAGACGAAAACTGTTCCTCCTTATAGCCGTAAAGGCAACGTTTTGTGCGTTTCACGGCGAGCCTGATCGGAGGACGATATGAATATAGTGCGGATTTTTGGCGCGCTGCTCCTGTGCTTTTCAATTTCCGCGGCGATTGCCGCCGACCGTGATCCTCGCCAGGACCAGACCTACACGCCCGATGAAATCATCCAGAAAGGCGCGGATTTCTTTGGCGTGACGACCGAATCCATGGCCAAGGCCGTGGAACGGGTTTTTGCCAGGTATGGCCGGCCGGATGGTTACATCGAGGGCAGCGAAGGCTCCGGTGCGTTCATTGTCGGATTGCGCTACGGCGAAGGTGACCTTTACATGAAGCAGACCGGCGCGCCGGTGAAGGTCTATTGGCAGGGCCCGTCAGTCGGCTTTGACTATGGCGCGAATGCCTCCAAGGTATTCACTCTGGTCTATAATCTCCGCCAGCCCGACAAGCTGTTCACCCGCTTTCCCGGGGTTGAAGGCAGCGCCTATCTGGTCGCAGGAATCGGTATCAATTATCAGCAGAGCGGCCGGATCATCCTGGCGCCGATGCGCACCGGCGTAGGCCTTCGCGCCGGAGTGAACGGCGGCTATCTGTCCTATTCGCGGGAGCGGAACTGGATTCCCTTCTAAAGGTGCCAGTAGCGCCAGAACCTGACGTGATGCGCGCGGATGATAAAGCGCAGCCCGTGCGCCAGGCCAAACACGACCAGCGCCAGCAAAACAGTCCCGATCAGTCCGATCGCTGAACCAATCACGATGGCCAAGCCGTCGCGCTCGATCAGGCCAAGCCCGATGAGTACGAGACCCAAAGCCGGCAGGTTGTGACCAAAGGGAATCGGCAGCGTAGACACCGCTGCGAGGATCATCGCGATCACGCCGACAAACCGCTCGGCGCGCGGAACGGTGACCCAGGTCATGCGCGGGCGCAGCAGGGCTTCGATCCAGGACAGCACCGACGCGATGCGTGGCGCCAATGCCTTCAGCCAGTGCGTGCCGATCTTACGCCGCGCCAGGAACTCCGGAATGATGAGGTGATTGGCCCCCATCATCAGCTGGATGGCGAAGACGAGAGGCAGGATGCCGGTGGGCACGTTCCCGAACGGCACTGCCGAGGGCAGTATGTTGGGGAGCGCGAATACGGCGATCAAAACACCCAGCCCGCGATCACCCAGGCCGGCGACCATGTCCCGGATTGTGGTTTCGTCGGGTGGCAGTTCGCGGGCGAATCGACGCAGCAGCTCTGAGGTGCGTTCCGGAGGCGGCTCGTCTATCGAGTGCCGCACAAGCGCAGCTTGAACGTCCGACTCTTGACTCATTGTCATGCGATGGCAGCGCCGGGAGTGAGCTTCAAGTTTCGCATGCGTTCGCCGGTAGAGCCCTGTGAGGTGCAGTCAGACATAGCGGCAAAGGCGGCCCAAGCCAAGCCAACCGGTCGTGAGGCAGCGTTCCCCGCCGACTCACCTGTGATTGAGCGCGGGTGGCGAGCGGTTAGCGGAATGGCTTATCACCAGCGATAACAGTGCGATGCATGGTACGAATATCGGGATAGACATATCCCCCGGTCGCGCGATGAATCACGCAACGGTTATCCCACATCACGAGATCGCCATCCTCCCAGCGATGGCGGTAGATGAAGCCGGCGCGAATCTGATGCGCAAACAGGATGTCGAGCAGCTCATCGGCTTCCGCCGCGCTCACGCCTTCAATCCCGATGGTGAACCGCGGTGAAAGATACAGCGCCTTCTCGCCGGTGACAGGATGCGTGCGGACGAGCGGCCAGGTCTGATCGGGAAGCGCTTTCTGCCGTTCGTAGAAGTCCTTGCCGTCAGGCCGGCGCGGCGACACCTGCACGCGTTTGTTCTTGAGCTTTGACACGGCATGGATGCCGTTCAACTGCGCAATCCGGCGCTTCACCGGATCCGGCAGCGCCTCGTACGCGGCAACCATGTCGGCGAATTCCGTATCGCCTCCGCGGGCGGGATTCTTCACCGCGAACAGCAGCGTCGCCATGCTGGGATATTCGCGGTGCGAAGAATCGGAATGCCAGTAGTCGCCGCCGTCGATCAGACCCACCGGTTTGCCGTCGCGGACGTCGTTCGAAAGCACCAGCACTTCGGGATAGCCATCGATCGTGTAATGCGCATTGAGCTGGTCTTCGAGCGCTCCGAATCTGCGCGAGAACGCAATCTGGGCGGCAGGCTCGAGCTGCTGGCCGCGAATGGCAATCACTTTATGGGTGTGGAATGCGTCGCGGATCTCCGCGAACATGGAGTCACTCAGGCAATTGAGATCGACGCCCGTGATCTCGGCGCCCATGGTTGGTCCAAGTCTGCGAATATCCATGTCGAGACGATGCTTCAAATTGCGGCCCTCAGCAACGACAGCACATATTGCGGTGTGACCGGCGATTGCCGGATTTGTACTCCGAATTCGCTTAACGCATCCTCAATTGCCGATGCAATTGCCGCGGGCACCGGAATTGTGCCGCCTTCGCCTGCGCCTTTGACCCCCAACGGATTCAGTGGGCTCGGCGTCTCAATATGGGACGAGGTGATATTTGGAATGTTGCAGGCCGAGGGAAGTGTGTAATCCGCGAAAGTCGTGGTCAGCGGCTGTGCATTGCCGTCATAGCCCATCCACTCCAACAGCGCGTTACCAATTCCGTGCGCCACTCCACCCTGGATCTGACCATCCACGATCAGGGGATTGATCAGGGTCCCGCTGTCGTGCACCACGACATAATTCAGAATTTGTGTTTCGCCGGTTTCGATATCGACCTCGACTTCGGCGATATGCGTGCCATTGCAATAGGCGGCCTGCGGGGGCGTGAACCAGGCTGTGTGTTCGAGGCCGGGTGATTCACCGGGCGCCAGCGAAAAACCCGGATAGCCTTGTGACGTCTTTGCCAATTCGCCGAGGGAGACGCCTGGTCTGTTGCCGGTCGGCGCGGTGATGCGTCCGTCTTCCCAAACAAGGTCGCTGGCTTCTACCGCGAGCACCCGAGCTGCCAGTGCGATCGCCTTTTTGCGCACGCCTTGCGCAGCAATCGCGGCTGCGGGTGCGGCATTGGCAGTGATGCGGCTTGCGAAGGTGCCGATGCCCATGGAGATCGCATCGGTATCCCCGAGCGTGACCGATATCCGTTCGACGGGCACGCCAAATTGTCCCGCGACGGTCTGTTGCAGCATGGTGCGATGGCCCTGTCCCTGTGGCGCAGCACCGCTCGCCACGGCAATCATGCCATCGTCCAAAATCCGAATGGTGACGCCTTCGAAAGGCCCGAGCCCCGTCCCTTCGACATAACATCCGATGCCAAGCCCGATATAACGGGATTGCTCGCGTGCCTCGCGCTGTCTTTTGCGGAAATCGGCAAAGCCGGCGGTGTCCAGCGCGCGTTCCAGACATGCCGGATAATCGCCGCTGTCGTAGACGACCGGTTTGCCGTCGCGAAATGTCAGCCCGACCGCGTAGGGCATCTGCTGCGGCTGAATCAGGTTGCGCCGCCGGATTTCCGCGCGGTCCATGCGCAGTTCATGCGCGGCGCGATCAAGCAGACGTTCCATTGCGAACACCGCCTGCGGGCGTCCCGCGCCGCGCACCGGCGTTGTCGGCACCTTGTTTGTATGGACGACCGTCACTGCGAGATCATATGCCGGCACGCGATATGGTCCGGGCACCGTCGTTGCGGCGATATAGGGCATGACCACACCCCAGGGCAGCCATGCGCCGGTATCATGCACCATGTTGCCCCGAACGCCGAGGATCTTCGCATGCTGATCAAGTGCGATCTCGACCGACCAATATTGGTCGCGTTCCTGCGTCGTGGCGAGAAAATGTTCGCGCCTGTCCTCGATCCATTTCACCGGCCGATGCAACAGGCGGGCGGCGGCCGCAACCACGGCATCTTCGCCATAGAATATGGCCTTGGGCCCGAAACCTCCGCCCACATCGGGCGCAATGACGCGGACGCGTGACGAAGTGACTTCGAGCAATTCCGCCAGCACGCGTTTTTCAAGATGCGGCGTCTGGGTCGACGACCACAGGGTGAGCGACCCGTCGCGGTCATTCCAGCTTGCAACGGCGCCGCGGCACTCCATGGGATGCGCGCAACCACGGTGTTGCCATAGCTCTTCGCGGAAAACATGCGCGGCCGCCGCAAACGCCGCTCCCACATCGCCATAGGCGGTGGTGAATTCACAGGCACGGTTGTGCGTTGCGCCGAGATGCGCAACCGGCGCTTCAGGAGCAATCGCCGCGCGGCAGTCCGATGCCGCAGGCAGGTCCTCGAATTCGACGGCGATAGCGGCGAGGGCGTCTTCGGCGGCGTAGCGCGAGTCCGCCACAACCAGTGCAATTGGTTCGCCGACGTAACACACCTCATGCCGCGCCAGCGCAAACTGCGTCAGCGACGATTCCGAGAATGGATTCGGCACCAGCATCGGCAGGCGCGTGGAACGTAGCGCCGGATTGAGTTCGCTTGTGGTGAGAACTGTGTGCACGCCCGGAATGGCGAGTGCCGGCCGCCGGTTGATTTCATGTATGCGGGCATGCGCGAAGGGCGAGCGCAAAAAAGCCGCATGCAGCATGTCCGGCAGCCGGATGTCATCGACGAACTCACCGCGACCGGCGAGGAGCTGCGCGTCCTCGGTTCGCAGGATGCGCTGACCGATCAGACTACCTGCCTTGCCCGCAGGGGCACCGGTGCGCAAACCGCTGCGCGGTTTGCTCAATGTTTCAGCCATGCGCGTATCAGTGCGCCATAAGTCCCCGGCGCCGGAATTTCCGCTATTCGCGGCCGCACGGCGGATAATCCGGTCCAAGCCTTGTGGATCAGATCGTAACTGTCCGGTTCATCATGTTCGTACGGCTCGCGATACGCCATCCAGCTATCGCCCGCAGAATGGAACAACTTCAGGAGATAGCGTGTACCATCGCGCAGTTGCAGGTCGTTTTCTTCCGTGCAGCCATATTCGCGGAACAAATCGACGAACTCCGCGGTCAGATCGAGTTCACCCATTTCCAGCACGGCATAGAAATTCTCCCGCAGGAACTGGTACACGCGTGGCGCGTCGCTGATGTGGATCGCATAGCGTCCATAGCCTGTCGGGATGTAAGCGACATGCGTCATGAGGTAGGCCCTGTCGTAGAATTTCTCGTTACTCGCGCCGTCCGGGTGGCTCCGCGCATTGTCCAGCGCATAATCGGCGAGGTAGCGCCAGAGCGAGGCCGGCAGTTCACGGGCTTCCGGCGGCAGAGCGAGGCCCGGAACGGTTTGGGCATCGGTGAATACAATGCTCCAGATCACCAGATCCCAGACATCATCGATCGAAGCGCCCGGACGAGACAGCGTGCGGCGAAAGTCGCTTCCGATTGCCGCGTCGAAAGAACCGCAACTCGCATAGGCGGCATTGGTTCGCGCGACCATCCGGGCCAGTCGCGGGTCATCGGCTGGAAGCAAAGCGTGGGCATAGTTGGTGAATGTCAGCAGCGTGGAAAATTCACGGCAGGTTGCATTCCCGGCGGGTCGATTGAGATAAGGCGTGGTCAACTGCACAAGAACTTCGCGCGCTCCGTCTCTGGCTTGCTGGCGGAGAGCCGGCGTGATCGATGCGCCATAGGAGGCATCGATCAGCGATTCGACGGCGTTGTCGCCGAGCGCAGCCACTGCACTGTGCCGGCTTGAATAGAATCGGTTGAGTTCGTCTACGCCGGTTTTGGCGGCGCGCATGGCGTCGTTTGCCTCATCGGCGGACCAGGCGGATCTATTCAGAGCAGTTTTGAGCTTCGCGGGTGGGCGCCAGCTCGCGGGCAGGGCGGCCGGATTGCCGACGCATAAAGGTGCGGCTGCGGCAGGAAATTTCGTCTCCGCGCAACCGCAGCACAACAGCAGGAGAATCGCCGCAATCTTGAACCGCATCTGTCCCGGCAGTCTGGTCTGATACTTCCCGGACAGTAGAGCATGGTCCGATTAGATGTAATCGGATCATGCTCTGGATTCCTTTGATTTTCGCGCAATCTATCGGCGAACCGCTCACACTTCGCCGGATTGCGCTCCACGACATTTTGCGATTTCTGAGAATCGCAAAAGCCCCTCTTTTGCGGCAGTGACGCGATATGGAGGCGTCATGCGGAATACGGCTTGACTGAATTATCCGCGCGCTTGAAAGGCTGAACGCAACCGCTGCGCCGTCGAAGCTTCGTTCGCAGCCGTGCGCTGTGGCCGCGCCTGGGCGAGATTCTCCCATTCCTCCGCAATATCCAACAAAGTGCGGCGGTGATGCTCGCTGGAGAGCTGCCCGGCAAGTGCGCGGCACTCGTCAGCATAATGCTGATATCGATCCGCATTGACCATGTTGCTGGCTCCGGTGTTGGACCCTGTCCAGACTAGATTCCGAACTTCTACCGATCTGTTAACTGCAATCACGGATGTGTCTTTACGGTAACGGCGGCCACGGATTCCCACGCTCTGTTGTGCGGTAATACATAGCTAATCATTTGCTGTGAAACTGATTTCGAAATTGGGGGCATGGTCTGGAATTGCATAACATCACCAAGTTCCTGCTGACGCTCACAGCATTTCTCGGCTGCATCGTGCTGTACACGGCGGTGCAAATCCCGGGCGTGGCTCCGATGCTCTGCCCATGGTGCTTTGGATTTGAACGGCTCGAACCGGGCGTGTTCATCGAGCAAACCGCGTCCCAAACCGACCGGCAAAAGACGGCAGCAACGCTGCATCAGAGCAGGTTGGAGGTCGCACGGTATTTCGGCCCGCTGCAGAGCGACCCGTCGATATTTATTTGCGTCACCGAGGGCTGTTACATCCATGCCGAACGGCGCGGAGGCCAGACCATCGGAATATCATTTCTGGATTGGGTGATTCTGCTGTCGCCCCGCGCGGATGCGAGAGTGGCGTTGGCACATGAATTGTCGCATACGGAGCTTCACACCCGGCTCGGTCCACGGATGTTCGCGGTGCCGATCTGGTTTGATGAAGGGCTGGCTGTCAATGTCTCCGATGATCCGCGTTATCTCGCGCCTCCGGGATCAGATACGCGCTGCGTCGTCGCTCCTCCGACACGCATGCCGCTCAACGGTGCGACCTGGGTCAGCGCCACGGAAGCCACAAACACTCCCTATGCCGAAGCCGCATGTCTGGTCAGCATGTGGCTTGAGCAGCAGAAGCGTAGCGGTGCTGTTCTCCAACTGATTTCGCAGATCAAGGCCGGCGATCCATTCTCAAAGGCATATGGATCTTGAGGACAGCACGCGTGAGCCTGGCCAGGGACAGGATTAAACAGGCTACACTCAACGCCTTTTAAGAGGACTTCTCGCGCCGCAGACGCGGCGCGGATGCCCGCACGCGGCGCGGGCGAACTCGCATTGCGAATTCGACCGGAATCAGACGATAGGCGCGCAAAACGCGCCGGGGCGCCGCGGCAGAATCAAAAACGAGGCGCGCAAGGCGCGCCGGGCCTTCCCGCGCCTTACGGCGCGCCGGAGATGACAAGATGGCGTTAAGCGGCTTTGCTGCGCCGTGACTTCTGGATGGCCGTCACCAGCGATTCGCGCAGCGCCTCTTTGGTGTAGGGTTTGTTGAGGTAGATGGCATCTTCCACCACGGGTGCGTTCTGTTTGCGTGCTCCGTAGCCGCTGGCAAAGATGATCGGGGTGCCCTTGTCGCGCAGGCCTGCCGCGACTTCGAAGCTGCTTCTGCCATTGATGTTGATATCGAGTATGGCCACGTCGATCGACTCTTCGGCGGCAGCTTTGGCCGCCTCTTCGAGCGTATTGACGACGCAGACCCTGGCGAGGCCGAACGACATGAGCGTCTGCTCGGTATCCATGGCGATCAAATACTCGTCTTCCAGCAGCAGAACCGAAAGTCCATCAAATGGAGGCATGGCTTTGTCCAATCAGAATGGAGCCGATAATGTGCACGTCACGCCGTTCGGGGAAAGCTCGTAATTGCATTGGCCCTGCAGGTCGTAAACGATGGCATTTCGGATTAACCGGGTCCCGAAACTCTCTTTGACCGCCGCCGGCGCTGGACCGCAGAACCCGGATTCGGTCCATTTCATGGTCAAGCCCCGTCCGGCGCCATCTTCCCGCACCACCCATTCGATGGCCAGTTTTCCGTCCGGATGCGCGAGCGCGCCATATTTCGCCGCGTTGGTGGCCAATTCATGCAGCGTCATTGTCAGTGTCAGCGCATGTTTTGGCGGAAGACTGACATTCGGGCCCGATAGCGCGATCCGGTTGAGCTGCTCGAACGGATCGAGTTCAGCCTTGATGATGTCGAGCAGCGAAACATGGCGCCAGTCGTGCTGGGTGAGAAGGTCGTGCGTGGCCGCGAGAGCGCCAACGCGCCGCCGCAGCGTTTCAACCAGATCCTCCTGGTTGGACTTGGTGGCAACGGTCTGGTTTACGATCGATGCAACGGTGGCGAGGGTGTTTTTGACCCGATGCTGCAGCTCGTCCATCAGGCGCCGCAGCTCACGCTCAAGACGGCGCAGTTCGGTGACATCCTTGAAGATGATTCCCACCGCGACCACGCGGCCGTCTTCCTGGTAGGGATAAAAGTCGATCAGATAATCCCGGGCGTCACCGCCTTCGGCATCCACCGCCGCTTCGACACTGGTGATCTCGGCGCCGCGTTCAAATACTTCTGCGATCGGAACCAGCATTCGTTCGGTCAATCCGTTCGCCATATCGGTCAGCGTGCGGCCGATCACCTGCTCGATGGCGAGGCCCGCGGCATCGGCAAACCGCTGATTGGTCTTCAGGAAGCGGTTATTCCTGTCGACCAATGCCATTCCGACCGGCGCGGTGGTGTAAAGCCTTTCGATTTCGTGGCTGCGTTGCCTTGCAATCTCTTCCTTACGCGCTGCATCGGCCTGCGCCTGGCGAATGTTGGTGACATCCGAAAATACCAGCACAACGCCGTCGTCGGCTCCGGTCACGTCCCGATAGGGCAGCACGCGCAGAACGTAATGCTCGCGCCCGTCGTCGATTTCCAATTCCTGTTCGATCGGCTCTCCGGTCGCGAGCACCTGGCGGCCGAGTTTTTCAAGCTCAGCCTGATCGGCGCGGGAAACCACATCCGAGAACGGCCGCCCGCGGTCCTGTTCCTGGAAGCGGAAAAGCGATTTTGTCGCCGGGGTGAAACTCCGGATACGCATCTTGCGGTCGAGGAAGATGGTCGGGACCTCGGTGCTCTCGATCAGGTTCTGCAGATCGCTGTTGGCGCGGGCAAGCTGATCGACTTTATTCTTCAATTCCTCATTGACCGTTGCGAGTTCTTCATTTGTCGATTGAAGCTCCTCGTTCATCGACATCATTTCTTCATTGGAGCTTTTCAGCTCCTCATTCGAGGTCTCGAGCTCTTCGACCGCAGAACGCAGTTTGGAACGGGTTTCGTCCAGCTCATCCTCAAGCTGCCCGACCCGGTCGTCTTCGGAGTAAGTATCGTCGCCGGCGTCGGGTTCTTCCTCGGCCCGGGGAAGCCCCGTCGCATCCTTGAAGACGATAAGGACTTCACTTTCGTTCAGCGGATCGGCAGACAGATCAACCGAGAGCGGTTGACCGTCGTCATCCTCGATCCGCACATCGCGTTTGATGACCCGCTTATGGGTTTTGCGCGCGGTTTCGAGGGCGCTGCGCAGCGCCGATCGCAATCCCCGTTTCGCAAGATCGGTGATCTTGTTGGAGGGTGATCCCTCGGCGAGTTCGAGATATTTCCCGGTACGGCCCGACGCCCGGATAACGTTGTAGTCTTCATTCACCACGACATGCGGCGGCGCGTAGCGCTCCATCATGCGCCGCGCAACCACATCGGGCTTATCCGCCGGGTTGCTGCGCCGCTCGCTGTCGAGGTCCGCCACCACATGAGCAAGCGGTTGCACGAAGAGCGGCATGGCAACCGGCTGGCGATATGCGCCGCGCCTGCGGTACACCCGGGCCGCAGCATCGGCCGGCTCGAACAGATCGTTGCGGCTGGCGATATTTTCCGCCGAGCCCAGGAAGAGCCAGCCTTTGTTGCGCAGCGAATAGTGGAACACCGGAATCAGGCGCTGCTGCAGGCTGGCATTGAAATAGATCAGGAGATTGCGGCAGACGATCATGTCCACGCGCGAGAATGGCGGGTCCTTGATCAGGTTGTGATTCGATACGCGCACCATGTCGCGGATGCTTTGCACCAGGGCGTAGTTGTCGTCCTGCGCGAAGAAGTAGCGGTCCAGCAATTCCGGCGGCACTTCCTTGACCGCGCCCTGCGGGTAGCTCGCAGAGCGCGCCTTTTGCAGCATCTGTTCGTCGATATCGGTGGCAAATATCTGGATCGTGGGGCGGGTCCGCAGGCGTGCCAGCGCTTCCGATATCAGAATCGCAATGCTGTAGGATTCCTCTCCGCTGGAGCAACCCGGCGTCCAGATGCGGATCGTATCGCCGGCGCCTTTGTCGCGAAGCAGTTCGGGAATCACTTCCCGGCGGAGATAATCGAAGGCTTCGGAATCGCGGAAAAAGCAGGTGACATTGATGAGCAGGTCGCGGAAAAGCAGCTCGGCTTCGTCGGGCTTTTCCCGCAGCAGTTTGAGATAGGCTACGGCATCGGCGGCGCCGATCACCTGCATCCGGCGCTGAATCCGGCGCAACATTGTGCTGCGTTTGTATTGACTGAAGTCGTGCCCGAGATGCCGGCGAAGCTCTTCGCAAACCTGCAGCAGAAAGTCGGTGAAGTCGGGAAGCTGGAATACCGTCGCCTGGCCGCGTTCGAAATAGTCCCGGATCGCCTCGGGCATTTCGTGGACCTTGAGAATCTTGTCCACGAGGCCGGTCGCCGCCGCACTGCGCGGCATGCCGTCGTAGCGGGCGGTATCGGGGTCCTGCGCCAGCGTCAGACCGCCGGCCTCCTTGACTGCGCGCAATCCCTCGCTGCCATCGCCGCCTGTCCCCGACAGGACGATGCAGGCTGCATTCGGGCCCTGATCCTGTGCCAGGCTGCGGAAGAAGACGTCGATCGGCCGGCGGAATCCGCGCGGCTCCGAGAATTCCGTCAGCTGCAGCGCGCCATTGTGGATGGAAAGGCTGGCATTCGGCGGAATCAGATAGACGCAGTTGGGTTCGACCTGCGTGCCGTCGGTGACCTGACGCACCGGCATTTCGGTGCGCCTTCCGAGCAGATCGGCCAGCATGCTTTCATGATTGGGATCGAGGTGCTGCACCAGCACATAGGCGAGGCCGGCATCCGCCGGCGCAGAACTGAGAAATGTCTGGAAAGCTTCCAGTCCCCCTGCCGAAGCACCGATACCGACGATTGGACAGGGGGCCGTCCGTGTCGCCGTTGCGGCATCTTCGGACGATATCATGTCGTCGCTGCCGAGCAGCTCCGTACCCTCAGGGGTCATGTGCGTTTCGAATAGCTTGAACGATGCGACCAATTAACGCGAAGTGTTGATCCGAGTTCCCGTTGTTAACAGCCGGTAATTGGATACGCGTAATTGCAATCTGCAATTGTCTCGACTTTCGGATGGTGCAGTACCGCGCCGAGTAAGCAGTTGTCCGCATGCGCGGACGGGGAACGCCTGGCGTAGCCGGCGCGTTAACCGCCCCAACATGGTTTGCTGCGAGAGTCGTTCCGCCGGCCGCGGATGAATATCAGGTGAATACGCGTCTCGGGCGAAGTTAAGGCCGGCTTCGGTACATCGCGTCCCAGTCCTCGGGAAAGGAGACTTCAGATGAAGATTTTGACCAAAACAGTTTTGGGCTCGCTGATGGTCGCCGGAGCGGCCGTTGCAACGGCAGCGCCCGCGAGTGCGGGTGTCGGCGTGTCGGTGAATCTCGGATTGTTCGGGCCACCGGTGGTGGCTGCGCCTCCTCCGCCGCCGCCCGCCTATGTGGCTCCCGCCTACTGCTACGGCGACTACTACTATGCCAATTGTGGCTTTCAGGTTTACGGCGATCCGGTGTTCTGGAACGGCTACTGGTACAACAATGCGCCGTACCGGGTGATCCGTGGACGCCGCGAATTCTGGGTCAATGGCGGCTGGCATGACGCCCGCGTCCGCGATCGTGACGATCGCGACCGCCGCGACTTCGACGGCGACCGCCATGACAATGGCAAGCACCGGGGTTTCGACCGCGATCGCGATCGCCGCTAAGCGGCACTGTTGAACCAAAAGGCCGCGCGGAAAATCTCCGCGCGGCCTTTTTGTTTGCGCATTCCCCTCATGGCCCGGCGCCGGATCGCTTCGCGATTCTCGCCGGAAATGACAGATGGTTTAATTACGGCGGGGTTTGCGGGTGACGCCGCTGGGGCTGTCGCTGGCCGGTTCTTTCCAGCGATGCACCGTACCCAGATCAATCCCGAACAGATCGAGCAGCCGTCCGATGGAATGATCGATCATGTCATCCAGCGTCTTTGGCCGGGTGTAGAAGGCCGGCACGATAGGGGCAATGATGGCGCCCATTTCGGAGAGCTGCGTCATGCTGCGCAGGTGTCCGGTGTGCAGCGGCGTTTCACGCAAAGCCAGCACCAGCCGGCGCCGCTCCTTCAACACGACATCGGCCGCGCGCGACAGCAGATTGTCGGTCACGCCGTGGGCGATTTCGCTCATGGTGTGCACCGAACAGGGCAGGATCAGCATGCCCATGGTCTGGAACGATCCCGATGAAATCGCCGCTCCCACATCGCCAAAGGGGTGAAACTCGGACGCCAGTTCGCGCACCGATTTGGGTTTGACATCGGTTTCATAGGTCATGGTCAGTTCGGCGGCCGGGCTGACCACGAGATGGGTTTCGATGCCGGTCCGGCGCAGCAATTCCAGCGCCCGGATGCCGTAGATGACTCCGGAGGCGCCGGAGATTCCCAGGATCAGGCGCGGCGGGGGTGTGGGTTTGGCCATGGGGGGGAGTTCTCTCAGTGCGGAGTGCATTTATAACTAGTCACCAATTCTACCTCCCACTTGAAGGAGGTCGCCCGGACGCGCCGTAGGCGCGCCAGATTCGAAAACTTTGCCGCGGCGCTATACGCCGCGTGCGGGTGCGCAGCAAATTTCGGGTGGGGTAATCGTGAAGCCAGCCCCCCACCCGCGGATTTTCTGAACTAAAAATCCGCGTGCCTCCCCGCCAGGGGGAGGCGAAATCCATCATTGCGCCCTAGTCCTTCTTTGCGTTTTCCACGGTGCGAACGGGGGTTTCGGGGATCACGCCGGCGCGGCGGCGGGCGAAAGTGTCACGTCCGGTTTCTTCCCATTTTCCTTCGACCGCGGCTTGCGCCCATAGCGCCCATTTCTGCTCCCAATCGCCAAGCGAATAGCCATACCAGGGCGGCTGCGGTTTGAGCTCCGGCAGGCCGAGCTCAGACCAGATCGTCTTTGCACGGTCCATGAATTCCTTCGCCGGTAGCGCAAAGGGCGGCATTTTAGTTTTTGGCGTCGCGTCGATCAGGAGAGTCGAGTCGCTTGAACGCGGGCCCGATTTGGGACCGTGTCCGCCGGACTTGTACGGCGTCACATGCAGATCCTCGCCGAGATTGGTGCGATAGGCGAGCGACCAGAACACGGCATCGGCATTGGACGCATCGATATCTTCGCCAAGCGCGACGACAATCTTGCCGCATTGGGCCTGCAATGTGGATGCGCCCTGCAACCCGCGCCACACTTCGCTCCTCGGAGTCCCATGGGCGAAATTCAGGAAGATCACCGGGCGGACATTGGTCAGCGCCTCATGCATGACCACGCGCGTGATGCCCCGCACGCCCAGATGGTCGCGCAGATGCGACAGGAACAGCGGCTCATACGCGACCTTTTTGGTGACGCTCGATTCCGACGGCGTGACCTGGCTGATGATCGAAACGAAAACCGGTTTTCGCTTCATGGTGATGGCGGTCACCTGCATCGACATATTGTAGTCTTCGAGTGCGACATGGCCGTGCGATTCACCAAACGGCCCTTCGGGCTCCAGCAGCTCGGAATCGATCATGCCCTCGATGACGATTTCGGAATCCGCCGGCACTTCGAGATTGTTGGTCACGCAGCGCACGGTGCGCACCGGCTGCCCGAGCAGCGCGCCCGCCACGCCCATCTCGTCAAAATCGACGGCGAGCTTTTGCGGACCGGTGAAGAAGATCGCCGGCGCGCATCCGATGACGATGGCGATCGGCATCGGCTCGCCGCGCTGCTGATATTTCTGCCAATGGTAATAGCCGCCGGCGCCGGTCAGGCGTGACGCCATGCGCACGCCGAGGCGATCGGTGGCCTTCAGCTGGCCGCGATAGGTGCCCATATTGCGCACGCCGGATTCGGGATCGGCCGTGATGCACAAGGTTGCGGTCAGATAGGGTGCGGCATCAAAACCGGGGGTTGAGATCGGCACCGGCAGAGCCGCAAGTCCGCCGCCGGGCGCGCGCAGCGCATCACCTTTGATGACCACTTCCTGGCACGGCGCCGCGGTGACCGTCACCGGTGCGATCGGATTCCGCATAGCGTTCAGCCATGCCGTTCCAATCTCATCCACCGGCACGCCGAGGCCAAGTGCGTAGATTTCCGGCGATGCGGCCAATGCGCCCGCCACCACGGGAATATCGAATTTCCTGCCGTCGCTGCCGATCACATTGGTGAAGACGAATGCCCGCCTTTTGTCCTCCGGCAGCGCGCCCTGAAACTGCCAGCGCGTCAGCGGATGCAGCTCGGTGTCCTTGTTGATCGGCCGGTCCACCCGCACGACGAGTCCACGCGCCTCCAGATCGGCCAGATGAGCCTGAAAATCCGTGGCCGCCCGGGTCTTCGGCCCGGCCGATTGCATATCGCGTGGAATGACTGTCATGCCGGCTAATCCGTCTCTTTCGCGGCGACCATAGCGAAACCTGCGGCAACGGCAACAATGCGGGGGCGTGGGCAGTGAGGTCTGCGGAAAGCGGCATTGTCCGGATTTCAACCCTCCCCTTGGGGAGGGTCGAAATCGCAAGTGCGATTTCGGGGAGGGGACCGGCCACCGGCTGGCAAAAAGGAACCGGTGCTCACGCCATTTCCGTTCTGCAAATTCGGACTGTGGCTGGTCCCGTCTCCGAAGCTGCTCGCGCTGAGCGCTCGCATCTTCGACCCTCCCCCAAGGGCGATGATCCCCTACTTGACGGATTGATTTAGACATGGTAGACTTTCTCCATCATCAGGGGATCGCCGCTATGGCCCGTCAAAAACAGACCCGTCAGATCATGCAGATGAGCGTTTCCCAGTGGGAAAAGGCGTTCCCGACTGAGGAAGCTTGCGACAACTATCTGGTCGCTCACCGCTGGCCCGATGGCGTCTATTGCCCGCGTTGCGGCTCTACCCGCGTCTATCCGCTCAAGACGATGGCGTTCAAATGGGAGTGCCCGGATTGCCGTGAGGGCGGCGCTTATCGCTTCTCCCATCTGGTAGGCACGATTTTCGAGAACACCAATATCGACCTTCGTGAATGGTTCCGCGTCATCCACATGATGCTGACCAGCAAGAAGGGCGTGTCCGCGCGGCAAATCCACCGCGTCATGGGTTTCGGCAGCTACAAAACCGCTTGGTACCTCTGCCATCGCGTTCGCGCGGCGCTTCAGGACAAAGAGTTCAAGAAGCTCATGGGCATTGTCGAAGTCGATGAGACTTTCGTCGGCGGCAAGGCCAAGAACCGCCATTGGGACAAGCGCGACGGTACGGGCGGCGGCACTGGCTCCGGCAAAACGCCAGTGATCGGCGCAGTCAGCCGCAAGGGCGGCGTCGTGGCCCGCGTGATCGCGCACACAGATACCAAGACTTATGACGCCTTCGTTCGCGAAACGGTTTCGACTGACGTTAGCCTGCTCGCAACCGATGAGCATTCCGGCTACCGGCTGCTCGGCAACCAGTACAAGCACCGCGTCGTGCGGCATGAGCGCAACCAGTATGTGATCGGTGCGGTTCACACGAACACCATCGAAGGCTTCTGGTCGCAACTGAAGCGTTCGATCATCGGCATTCATCACAACGTCAGCCGCAAATATCTGCCGCTCTACGTCGCGGAGCGCGCGTTCGTTTACAACAACCGCAACAACCAAGACATTTTCGGGGCTGCGATAGCAGGATGCTGAAGCGCGCGGACTGGCAGGCGCTTCAGATAGCGCCGAAACCTGATGCCAGCGGGCCGATTCAGTTAGCGTTCTCATTTTACGATCTGGTCAACGATGATGAGCGCCCCAGCGAGTAGCAGTCCGCCGACGATTCCAAGCCAAAGGGGTGGAACCTTTGCCGCGTTCCGCCGCACGAATGGAATAATGAACGCCAGCAATGGCGATTTAGAATCGGTCGTGGCGAGTGGCGAATTGCTGGCTAGCTGGTGCGCGATCTTGATTGTATGCGCCCTAGTTGCGGCAGCGGTTTTGGTGTTTGTCCCGTTGTCGCAACTTGGGACGAAGATTGCGACATTCGTCGAAAACTCTCTCGTCGCCATAGGCGTATTCGGCGAGCTGTTTTTCCATAAACGGAGCTCCCTAGCCCAAGGTGAGATATCGGACCGGCTTCGAAGACAGCTTGCTCGTCGCACCGTGACGGCAAAACAATATCGCGAAATCCAGACGTTGCGCGGAAAGCTCGCAGCGGTGAGTGTGGCATATGTTGCGGACAGCGATAGCCAGGGTTTGGCTATCCTACTAGACGTAGCGCTCTCAAGAGCTGGAATACGCGTGGCAGAGTACAAGCTGCCACCGGGAATGTACGATGCTGGCGAAGGCATCATGGTGTATGACCCGTTAGCCTTCGAAAATCCGGATGGAGAGCCTACGAATGGAGAGCCGCTAGCGAGCTTGCTGACGCGGGCGAAGCTTGCTCCCGGCGCGCTAGTTATTGGGCGATTGCCCGAGGGCGCTGGGTTACCGCCAGAAATTCCAGCGTTGATCGTCATGAAAAAATATGGGGGACCGTTCGTAGAGCCAGCGTTTTTCGAAGCCTCTGCGGAACTTGGATTAGGGTAGCAGCAGACGACAAATAGAACGAGTACGGCCTGTCGCAACAAGCCATAGGGGGCGCGCCCGTATCCGTCAAGATCGGGATCATCGCCCCCCCAAGGGGGGTTAAGTTTGGCCGGATACTGCGAATTTTACCATTCGGCTTAATCGGTCCTTGGTTGGAATTGCCCCATGGTGCCCAGCGAAATGTCAATCGGCCGTTATGGCGCCTGCGCGCTATCCGGCCAGGTGGGGTGTAGCGTGAAGCGACTATTCCTGTTTGGTGTGCTCCCTCTGGCGCTGACCAGCGCCAGCTGCGCGACCGTCAACCATGGCACAGCGGTGAAAACCGCGATGGCAACACCCGCGGCCAAAGCGCCTGCTGCCAAAACATACGGCACGAAAGTTTACGGCACGAAAGTGCCTGCTGCGAAAGCACCAGCCACAAAAGCACCTGCCACGAACGCACCAGCCGTAGCGGCGGATCCGGCGCCGGTTGCACCGGCGGATTCCGTATTTTCACCGGGCGTCGATGTCAGCGTGTTTCTGGCCGAGGCGCAACAGGCGCGAAAGTCCGGCGACATGACCAGGGCAATCAAAATCCTGAGCCAACTGGTTCTGGTCGCACCCGACGATGCGCAGGTTGTCGGCGAATATGGCAAGACACTGGCCGCCTATGGCCACAGTGATGACGCCATTGCGTTTCTCGATCGCGCAATTCAGCTGCAGCCGGGGGACTGGACGCTCTATTCGGCGCAGGGCGTCGCCTATGACCAGCAGGGCAAATTCCAATCCGCGCAACTGTCCTATGACCGTGCCATGCAGTTGAAGCCCGGCGAAGTGGCGATCATCAACAATGACGCGCTGTCGCATATCCAGGCGGGGGATTATGCCGGCGCCCAGCATTTGTTGAATCAGGTGTCGCGCGATTCCCCGGATTATTCCCGGATCAGCAAAAGCCTCGCGCTGCTTGCGAAGCTCAAACCGCTGGCGCCGGCAGCGGCGGCCATTCCGCAACCGGCGCACGAGCTTGCCCAAGCGGACAGCAAACCGGCGCTGCGCGAAACCGCAGTCGCGCCGGCTCCGGCGGTCACGCCGACACAGGAAACTGCAGTCGTGCAACCGGCGACCGTCATCCCAAAACAGGATGTCGTGCTGGTGCAACCCGCTCCGGCGATTGTGCCGGTCGATATTTCTATCGCCAGGGCGAAACCTGCGCCGGCCGCGCCTGTTGCGCCGCTGCGCAATACGCTCGACCAGTTGAAGGCCGATCCCAGCGTGGTCATGGCGCCGGTACCGGCCGATCATCCGGAAGTGGTTGTGGTGCAGGCGCGCCTGGGCGATGCCGGCCAGCATCCGGCGCCGAAAGCCGATCACGCATCTTCTGCCGAATCCGTTGCGCACGCCGGGCCGGGCTTTTACGTGCAGGCCGGATCCTTTCTCTCGGATGCGCGCGCGCGGCAGGCGTCAGCCGGACTCGAATCGCTGGATGTGAAGATCATGCAGGGGGTCGTGAACGGCCGTGAAGTGTACCGCCTGCGGATCGGACCATTTGCCGACAGGGCGGACGCGAAGAAAAGCTTCGACGAGGCCAAAGCGCTTGGGCGCTCCGACCTGATCATCGTCAGGGAGTAGCGGCTTCAGGAGTAGGCGGTTCGATTGTCACAAAATCCGCAAAGCCGCGCAGGATCGCCGCGATCGCGTCCTGCGACGGATTCGAAAGCTTCGCGCGGTAAAGTCCGCAATTGCGTTCGGCAGCCTGCATGCGTGATGCAGAGGGCGAGCCGATGGTGGACGCGAACTCCTCCAGACGATGCTGCTCGATCTGCTCCGACTCGAGTTCGAGGCGTTTGATCTGGGAACGGAATGTCTCGCTGACCGGTCCTGGAATGAATTCGACTCCGGATTTCAGCCCGCGGCGTAAGGTGCGGAGCGGCTTGACCACCGCCTCGCGCCACTGTGCGACCGCGGAATCGAGCTGCGCAATCTCGTCCGCGCTGAGTTCTTTCCGCTGATCGGCGAGATACAGCACGAACAGCAGGACGTTCACATCGGCGCCGGAATTGTCCTGCAGGACGAGGCAGGCCTCGGCGATATGCGGCCGGGCGTAAAAGCGCAGCGAAAAACGCCAGAATGGCGACTCGGCGCGGTGTTTGGTGGCTTCCATTTATAGGGCTGATCCTGCGCGGGAATTCTCAGCCTAGTCGAGCACGTACCCTGCCGGAAGCACTTTGTACGGGTTCAGGCTATTTCACTTCGACGAGTTCGATGGCTTCGTGGCTCGGACCTTCGATCATGACCGCGCGGGTGTCGCCGAGCCGGTAGGGCTGTTCCAGAAACGTCACGCCTTCATTGCGCAATTTGGCGATCCATGCGTCGAGATTGGTGACGGACAGGCCGACATGATCCATCAGCCGTCCGCGCGTGGCGGCCAGGGGAGTGTCGGTCTGGCGCATATACCAGTTGAGCGACACATCGCCGAACAACACGCCGGCGGTTGGTGAGCGGAACATTCCCTGCTGTTCGAGCGCGGGCCAGCTTCTGTCCGGTCCCCGCGCGACCGAGCAGTTGCGTTCCCCTTTCAGCACCGCGCCGCGCGGCAGAGCGGCATTCAGGTGTTTTGCGTACCAGATTTGGGCGCAGAACGGCTGCTCCTGATACATGTGCACGTGATTGAAACGCTCGGCCGGCATATTGCCCTGGTATTCGATCAGCGCGCCGTCGGGACCCTGCATATAGGCAAAGCCTGCACCGCCCGGCGGCTGCACGCCTTTGGCCTTCGCGTCGGCGATCTGCGCCTTTGTCAGCCCGAGCAATCCGCCGGTTCCGGGCCAGGTGTCGCTGCTGACAAATACAGAGCCGCCTTCATCCGTCGTGTAGAGCGGCAATAATTTCACTTCGGGCCGGGTGCGAAACTGCGCATAGCTGTTGCGCTCATCGGTGACGTGCCAGCCAAAATGCCAATAGGCGGTCGCCTGCGGGTCGGAAACTGGCGGCGCGGCCACTTTGGTGAAGAGCACCATCACATTGTTCGGCGAGCGCAGCGCCTGGAAACCACTCCATTGCGCGACCGACGTGGTTGGAAATTCGCGCGCGTAAAACGCTGCGGCGGCAGCCGGGTCGAGCGAATTCAGGTGCAGGTGGTGAAAACCGGGAGTTGGCAGTGGGCTGGCGGAATCTGCGGCGCCCGCGGCGCACGGGATCAGGACGGTAATGGCCAAACCGGTGAGGAGTGATCGCATGTGGTGTCGCCTTAGGAGGCCGGGCATGAGCGTACAACCATTGAAGCAATTCCGCGAATGCCCGCACGCAGTCATCCACTCCCGGTTTTCTCTTTCCCCCGCGCTTCGCGGGGGAAATGGAAAGTTTGGAGCGATTACCTATTTCGAGGAGGCGCGGAGGACGAGGGCGGAGTGGCCGGTGAGGTGCCAGCCCGTCTCATCTTCAAACGGCGCGACCCCGGCGCCCCCATATTTCTTGTCTTCGCTCGACCACAGCAGGCGCCATTCGGCGCCTTCCGGCGGCGCGATCAGCGGTTCGGCGAAAGAGCCGCGATTGATATCCGGACCGTAATTGACGAACAGCAGCCGGTCGTCGCCGGCGTCACCAAAAAAGCGAAGGACGAACGCTTCGGGCGCGAGCACGGCGCCATCGATCGCGCGCGCGCGCTGGGAGGAGAACACCGGATCCGTGCGCCGTAGCGCCAACAGGTCGCGATGCAGCGCGACGGCTTCCGCGTGCGTTTCGAACTCGCGCCAGTCCAGTTTGCATTTGGTGAACGTCGCGCGATCGCCGGGCGGGTCGTCGAGTCTTGCGATGTTCGGAAACTGTCCGAGGAATTCGGCACGTCCGCGTGCGACCGCCTCACGCAATGAATCGGGCATGTCGGCAAAAAACAGGAAGGGATGCGAGGATTGGAATTCCTGCCCCTGAAACAGCATCGGCGTGCCCGGCAGCAGCAGAAACAGCGCGGTGAAGGCGCGCAGGCGCCGGGGACTTGCGACTTGCCACAATCGCGCGCCGGTGGCGGAGTTGGAGACCTGATCATGATTTTCCAGGCAGAGCACGAATTGCACCGGGTCGAGGTCAAAGACCGGCGTGCCGCGCCGCTTGTTCTGCCAGTGGAATGTCTGGCCCTGGAACAGGTAACCATATTTTGCTGACGATATCAGCTCCTGCGGCGTGCCATGGAAATCCGAATAATAGGCGGCGTTGTGCCCGGTGATCGCGACAAGCGCAGAGTGATGGAAATCATCATTCCACACGGCATTCATGCCGTGGCCGCCCGAGGAAACCGGCTGCGCCACGATCGCATGTTGATCTTCGCTTTCGGCGACCAGAATGACGCTCTTCTTTCCCGCAGCCTCGCGTACCGTCTGCGAGATGCAGGATAGAATATGCGGCGAAGAGGCATCGTGAATCGCCTGCACGGCGTCGAGCCGCAAGCCGTCGAAGTGGAATTCCCGGGTCCAATAGGCTGCATTGGTGGTCACAAGATCGCGCAATCCCTGCGCATACTCGTCATCGTAATTCAGCGCCTCGCCCCACTCATTGGCATATTTGCTGGTGAAATAGCCCTGATCGAACTCTTTCAGGTAGCAGCCGTCCGGGCCGAAATGGTTGTAAACGACATCCAGGATGACGCCCAAACCGATTGCATGTGCCGCCGCAACGAATGCCCTGAGATCGTCGGGCGATCCATAGACATGCGCCGGCGCAAACAGATCGACGCCGTCATAACCCCAGCCGAAGCGGCCGGTGAATTCCGCCACCGGCATCATTTCGATACAGGTGATTCCCAGCGCCTTGAGCTGCGGCAGTTTCTCAATTGCCGATTGCCAGGTCCCGGTTTCGGTGAAGGTGCCGATATGCAGCTCGTAAATCACCTGCCCGTTGAGAGTGATGCCGGGCCAGGCACTGTCGTTCCAGCGGAACTGTGACGGGTCGATGATTTGCGAAGGACCATGCGGCCCGTCGGGTTGATAGCGCGATGCCGGATCGGGAAACGCCTGTGCTTTTCCATCGAGCCGGACGCGGTAGCGGTGGCCGGCCAATGCCCCGTCGACAAAGCCGGAGTGGTAACCGCCGGTTTCGCGCGTAAGTGCGCTTTCGCGGCCGTCCTCGAAGGCAATGGAAACGGAATCGCGCCTCGGCGCCCAGACGCGGAAATGGGTTCCGGTTCGGCTGCACTCCGCCCCCACGGCGAAGCGCCGCGTAAAGCCCGGATTTACCGTCCCGAAGTCCGGATTCCGCAAATTTCCGCCCCTGAACTGTGGCGCAGGTTGAACAATTCTCGTCTCAGAGGGTTCCTAACTCCGCGGGTAATTATCTGTCTTTTCTGAAAAGTTCCGTGCCTTGGGGAGAATCGCGTGCGCAAGCCGGTCTGGTGGGAACATGGCATCATTTACGAAATCTATGCGCGGTCGTTTCAGGACTCCAACGGCGATGGTATCGGCGATCTCAAAGGCATTACCTCACGTCTCGATTATCTCCGCTGGCTCGGTGTCACGGCGCTCTGGATCAGCCCGATCTATCCGTCACCCATGAAGGATTTCGGATACGACGTCGCCAATTATCACGATGTCGATCCGGTGTTCGGCACGCTGGCCGATTTCGACAGCCTGATCGAGCAGGCGCAGGGCCGTGGTTTGCGCGTGATTCTGGATTTCGTGCCGAACCATACTTCCGACCAGCATCCATGGTTTCGCGAAAGCCGCTCGTCCCGCAACAATCCCAAACGCGACTGGTATATCTGGCGCGATGCCAAGCCCGACGGCAGCCCGCCCAACAACTGGATCAGCAATTTCGGCGGCAGCGGCTGGGAATGGGATGAAGCGACCGGGCAGTATTACTACCACGCGTTCCTGAAGGAGCAGCCCGACCTCAACTGGCGCAATCCCGAGGTTCGCGCCGCCATGCACAATGTGCTGCGCTTCTGGCTCGATCGCGGTGTCGACGGATTTCGCGTCGATGTGCTGTGGCACCTGATGAAAGATCCGGAATTCCGCGACAATCCTCCCAATCCGGCCTATGAACCGAACCAGGCGGAAATCGACAAGAACCTGCAGCTCTATTCCGCCGATCATCCGGACATCCACAATATCGTGCAGGACATCCGGCGCGTCCTCGACACTTACAAGGATCGGGTGCTGATTGGCGAAATCTACCTGCCGATCGAGCGGCTCGTCGCCTATTACGGCAAGGAAACCGGCGAAGCGCATCTGCCGTTCAATTTCCAGCTGTTGCAGACGCCGTGGAATGCGCGCCGCGTCGGCGCGGTGATCCGCGAATATGATGGAATCATTCCAGAGCAGCACTGGCCGAACTGGGTGCTGGGCAATCACGACAAGCCGCGCATCGGCGCACGCATCGGATTGGCCCAGGCGCGCGTCGCGGCGATGTTGCTGCTCACACTGCGGGGTACGCCGACGATGTATTACGGCGATGAGATCGGTATCGCACACGCGTCGATCGCGAAAGAATTCGTCCGCGATCCGTGGGAGCGCAACGAACCGGGCCTCGGACTCGGCCGCGATCCGCAGCGCACGCCGATGCAGTGGGACGGTTCACCCAATGCCGGATTCACCACCGGTATTCCCTGGCTGCCGGTGTCTTCCGACTGCGGCAGATGCAATGTCGCGTCGTTGTCCAAAGACCCGGATTCGATCCTCAGCCTGTACCGGCGGCTGATCTCCTATCGGCAGGGCAGTCATGCGTTGATGGAAGGCAGGTACCGTCAGATCGAATTGGTGGGTGGTGATGACCTGTTGTGCTACGAACGGCGCGTTGATTCAGACCACGCCATCGTGGCGCTGAATTTCGGCTGCAAGCATGATATCGCGGAAGCGGCGGAATTGGCCGGCCTAAAGATTGCGGTGGCGACGCATGTTGGGCGCGAAGGGGAAATTGTGCGCGCCAAAGTCAAACTTCAGCCCAATGAGGGGCTGATTCTGGCGCCGGCGGCGCGTTAGCGAATTGCTGCCCCCTTCCGCCCGCCATTCACCCGCCTTCGCCCTGCGGGCTACGGCGCGGCTGCGGGCACCTTCCCCCGCAAGGGGGGAAGGTGAATACATAGAGCCAGGAACGCCGAGCTGGGACTCATCCACTGATCTACGATATTGCGATCATTGGCGGAGGGATTCATGGCTGCGGTATTGCGCGCGATGCGGCCGGCCGCGGGTTATCGGTGTATCTGTGCGAGCAGGGCGATTTCGCCGCTGCGACCTCGTCGTCATCGACCAAACTGATCCACGGCGGGCTGCGCTATCTGGAGAATTTCGACTTCCGTCTGGTGCGCGAAGCACTGTCGGAACGCGAAGTCCTGATGCGCATTGCGCCGCATCTGGTCCACCCCTTGCGTTTCGTATTGCCGCATCATTCCGGGCTGCGGCCGGCCTGGATGCTGCGCACGGGTCTTTGGCTTTATGACCATGTCGCGGGGCACAGCACATTGGCGCGCGCGTCAGCACTCGACCTGACACGCGATCCGGCAGGAGCCGTGCTGAAACAGGAATATCGCCGCGGCTTCGCCTATTCCGATTGCAGTGTCGATGATTCACGGCTGGTGATCCTGAACGCCGTCGATGCCGCCGAACGCGGCGCCAGCATGAATCCACGCACCCAATGCACCACGGCGCACACAGAGAGTGGGGCGTGGCGCTTGCAGGTCCGGCAGACCTCCACTGGTCAAACAGGTGAAATCCATGCACGCGTATTGGTGAATGCGACTGGTCCGTGGGTGAACCAGTTTTTGCAGGCCATTGCCGGCATTGAACCGCATCATCGCGTGCGGCTGGACAAAGGCAGCCACATCGTTGTGCCGCGGCTCTTCGCGCATGACAGCGCCTATCTGTTCCAGAATGCCGACGGCCGCGTGGTGTTTGCGATCCCGTATCAGGGGGACTTCACCCTGATCGGCACCACGGAAGAGGATTATCGCGGTGATCCCGCCGCTGTCGGAATATCGGATGCGGAAATCCGCTATCTGCTCGATTCCGTGAATGACTATTTCCGGTCACCGGTATCCGCGGGAATGATCGTCTGGAGCTATTCGGGTGTGCGCACACTGGTCGAACAGCCGGGCGCCGAGGCCCGCAAGCTCAGCCGTGAATATGCACTGGATCTGGATGCATCATCCGGTGCGCCAGTTCTGAGCTTGTACGGAGGAAAGCTCACCACCTATCGCCTGGTGGCGGAGGCGACCCTGGCGCAGCTTTCGCCGTATCTGCAGATGAAAGCGCCATGGACCGCGTCGGCTCCGCTGCCCGGCGGCGATCTCGGGCCTGGCGGAATGGAAGAATATGTCACTGCCTGCGCGCGCGAATATCCATCAACGGACCTGTCCAATTTGCGGCGCATGATTTCCGCCTATGGGACGCGAACTCGCCGAATCATTGGAGATGGCCCCGGCCTGACACGCAGCTTTGGTTGGGGTTTGACGGAAGCCGAACTGCGCTATCTCGCGGAGCAGGAATGGGCGCGAACCGCGGAAGATGTTCTGTGGCGCAGATCGAAACTTGGCTTGCGCCGCGACGAGATTGACGCAGCGGGAATTGCGGAGTGGCTCAACGCCAACAGGGGCGCCGCCCCATGAATGTCATGGCAGGGCTTGACCCTGCCACCCAGCCGCCGCGCGTCTGCGCGGCAATAAATCCTTTGCGCCCGCAGACGCGGGCGCACTGGATGGCCGGGTCGCTTTGCGCCCGGCCATGACAAAAAAAGGGAACGCGCCCGCTTAGTGGGTCATGCGGCGGGAGGATCCGGTTTCCCTGGAAATCCCTTCCATGGTGGATTTGAGCAGAGACGGTTCGCAGTGGCTCAGATCGCCAAGGCTGATCATGCCGACCAGGCGCTTCTTGGTGTTCAGCACCGGCAGCCGCCGTATCTGATGCTCGGCCATGATATGGGCGGCGACATCCAGATCGTCGTCTTCGAAGCAGTAGCAGATCTTTTTCGACATCGCGTCGCGCACGAGGCATTTGCCCGGGGTGTGATCTTCCGCCGTGCAGCGCGTGACGATATCGCGGTCTGTGATCATTCCGATCAACCGGTCATTTTCGCCAACCGGCAATGCTCCGATATCTTCCGCCCGCATTTTCAATGCTGCGTCCCTGATTGTTGAATTCGGATTCACCAATTCGACGTCATCACTCATCAGTTCGCGGATTTTCATGTTGGCCTCCG
Organism: uncultured Bordetella sp.; assembly: GCA_964446945.1. Lineage (GTDB taxonomy): Bacteria > Pseudomonadota > Alphaproteobacteria > Micropepsales > Micropepsaceae > CAIYRG01. The sequence continues at coordinate 8,185 of CAYUQO010000002.1, read as the reverse complement.
TTCGATTCGACGGCTCGTTACGGCCCTGGCTCAGGTCATCGCTAACCGGGGTTATGCAGATAAAATGCCGGGTAATTGCCCAAGTTTCGCCCCGCCACGCCGTATTGAAGCGGGTACGCCAACGCACCGAAAAACAGGAGCGAGAAGCGAGGAGCGAGGAGCGAGAGATTTCTGCATCAGCTCTCGTTTCTCGCTCCTATTTTCTCGCTTCTCTAGAAGTCGGCGGTCTTGGCCTCGGGCATTGGATATTCCTGGAGGTGGAAAAACTGCTCGAAGGCGACATTGTTTTCGGCGCAGATCGTCTCCAGCATCGTTCCCTGGTTCACCTTGCGCCACTGCACGGTGCCCGACCAGGGCTGATTGAACGTACCCGGATCATCCACGGTGACGGTCGCTTGCAATCCATTGCCGCCATTGATCAGCTTCCAGTGCTCGACCACATGCATGTCTTTGGTGTGTGGCGTGCGCCAATTGTCAACGAAGTCGAAGACATGCTTGTCGAGAAATCCGATCGTGTCGATCACCAGTTCACCGTTCTCATAATGACCGACGGATTCGCCGAACCATGATGGCGTCGGATTTTTCGAATGCGGAATGTCGAGATAGATGCGGCGGATTTCCTGCTGGCGCTGCCAGATGATCCAGACTTCTTTGGGCGTCTGGATGAAAAAGATCGGTTCGGCCGGAAACAGCAACTGCCCCGGCGTTCCGCCCGGCCAGCAGCGCGATTGCGAAGAAAATGCCCGGTGGCCGTCGAGCACATCCTGATTGTATTTGCGCATCAGTTCTTTCGCCCACGGCTTCAGGTTCGCGTTCTCGGCGTCGGACATGCGTTCCATGACGCCACGCTGATTGCCTTCGCCTTTCTGCGGATAGGCGGGATCGAAGCTGATCGGGGGAACGGCGCCGGGAATGGGACGAAAATCGATGCCGCCCACCAGCAGCCATCCTGACGTGATGAAACTGAAATTGGGAATGTTCTGATCCGTCGCGGCGGAATTCACCGCGCTTGCAGGAATCATCGCGGCCATCGCCGCGCCGCAAAGCCATGCAAATCTCGACATGCTGTCCTCCCCTGGCGCGCAATGCGGCGAAGTCTGAGCGGTTCGCCGACAGATTTGCGACAATCAAAGAATCCAGAGCCTGATCCGGTTACATTTAATCGGATCATGCTCTGGACGCGCGAAATCCGCATTCAATCTAGCAGCAAAGTTGATCAATCGGGAATCCGATTTGGGGAGCGGGGCCCCGTGGTTCAGAAAGCGAACCAGACAAAAAGCCTGAGCGTGTTGTTGTCGGACGCCTTGTGACCGGCCCCGTCGAAATTCGATGTGGCGCCATTGAATTCGGTATAAATCCAGTACTGGACCCCGACGCGGACATTCAAACGGTAACCCAGTGGCGATCCGTTGACTCCGAACGGCGTCGCATCGAGCTGCAGCACGACGCCATTGCTGTTCGGTTTGAACGTGGAGTTGGCTGCATATAGCAGCGGATCCGCCGTTCCCCAGATGTTGAAATACTGGACTGTGCCGCCGATCAGATTTTGCCAGTAGTAGGACAGGTCGGTGCGAACTTCCTCCAGCGAGTTCTTCGCATTGGATGCTCCCAGCAAAGATGATGCATTCAGTTTCTGGTCTTCATGGGTGTAGATCGCGTTGAGGGAGAGAATGTCTTCGCCGAGGCCGGTGAATTGGTAACCCGCATCTACGCCAAGATCGGCATAGCGATCGCTCGTCCCTGTAGATTCGTCGCCGCCGGGAAACAGGTTGGCAAAAAATGCGAAAGCTCCGACGTGATAATTCTGTTCCCGTTCGCGCGCCTCATATCCGACCCGGAAATAGGGCGCGGCATTCGCAAGCACGCCAACGCCATCATCGGGATTGACGCCAACGGCATTCAGGAACCCCCGGCCAGGAGCCCAATAGACCGCAGCTTCGGTGTAGAAATTCGAATTCCACCAGCCATATGCGCTCACACCCAAAACGCTTTGCGCCAACGCGCCATCGAGCAGCGTTCCTGCGGAAGGCGCAGGTGCGAGCGCGCTGCTGGTATATGGGAAGCCCCATGCCGCCATGGTGTTCCATGGGTCCTGAACGCCGGGATTGTTGTTGACCGACAATCCGGCCACAGCGCTTTGGCCAAGAAGCTTGATCCGGTCGGTCGCCCGCAGATCGAGATTGTCCCACGAAAAGGAACGGCCGACGCCGTCATAGGTGAACTGGGCGAAACTTCCGAAATGATCGCCAAATCCACCGGCAACGAACAGGCTGGCTTGATCGAGAGTGAAATTGTCGTTCACTCCGTAATGGGGCGCGGGCGGTGCGGGTTGGTCGGCGCTGGTGTGCAGATATGAAGCCACCGCCATGGCCGAAACCGGTATCGTGGTTTGATCCGTTCCCCGCAGCGTGTAGCCTTCGAGCTTGAACTCGCGTCCGAACGGCGTCAGTTGCGGGCCGAAGCCGCCAACATGGCAAGCAATACATGGCTGGCTGGTCTGATCCGCATATGCCGGCAGCGCATGTGCATCGTTCGCGTAGCCGGCATAGCAAAGCGAAGCCAGCAGGGCGGACGCTGCCCGTGAAATCGAATACCGGAATTGCATTCGTGCTCTCCCCTCATCTGCAAGGCGGCGGTGGCTATGGCCGCCATGTCGTCGCCTGATTTGCCGATGGGGAGAGGCTAGACGCAGCAGAATAAAATTCAATTGATTTGGCACAAACGGGCACCGCGGCCCGGCTACGGAATTTTGCGTATAAGGCCAAGCCCTTAGCGCCCGCACGCGGCGCGGTTACCAATACTGGACGCCGCACAAACCGCTCTAGTTGCACGCCATGGTTATGTGACTGTCCGGCCGTGCATCCGTCGCCTCGTCCCCAAATACGCGAGCACGTCTGGAGCCCACGCTGCCAGGATTGCATTCGTAATCGATCCACATGGACTTATGGTGATGAAGAGACGGGTCACGGAGGCCCCATTTCTCACGCATCAGCTTCATGTCCACCGGGATCGTGCAAGTCCGGGCGCCACTTTCGGATAGCTGGCGATCGCATTCGTTCTGGATGTCGGTGGTGAACGCTTTCCCCTGAAGGCGCATGGCATACAGCGGACAGGCAAATTCCACATCCTGACCCGGACTGCAATCGTCACTGTCGTAAAAGGCGGCATCCCAGATTTTGATTGGATTTGCCGATGTTTCCGAGCGCGCCAATCCAATAATGCTTATGGCAAACAAAGCGGCAATAGAAAGCCAAACTGGTTTGACGGATTTCATCACTGCCTCCCTTGAGGCTGATTTGCGGCAAACCAGTAGCTCCTTTGTGAATTGGCGCATTGCGCCAGATCAGATTCCCTAAAATAAAGTTCGGCTCGTTTTTTCAGATTCCTGGCGGAACGGGTTTTGACAGCCGTTCAATGATCAGGAACCGCGTGTCCGGATCGCATTCGCCGTCCGGACAGGCCATTCCGCCGGCGAAACTGCCAAAATCAAAGAAATAGAGGGTATTGGTCGCTCCGGAGACCGAGACGACTTCAACCCGGTACACCTTCGAATCTGATTCGTCGAATTTCAATCCGTCGTTGAAGAGTGACACGGCAGCGGCCGCATCGTCCGCCGCGAGCAGCGTCGCTTTAATCGTCGTGAAATAGGATCCGTTGCCGACCTCGCGCGGATTTCGCGACGAAACCTGGGACGGGATCAGCACATCGCTGCCCGAATCGACTGAAGCCCAGAGCCACCCGTCACGGCTCTCCAGGACGTGGCCGATCGGAGTGCAGGCAATATGGCCCCATTTTGCGATGGCTGTGGGCAGCCTCATGACGGCATCAAAAGGTGTGCCGCTGCACGCATCGGAATTATCCGCTTTGACCGACGCTGCTCCGAAACCCAATGCGGCAACCAGTGCGGTCACAAAAATCGCTGCCTTGCCTATTCCCATGTGACGCTCCTATTTGCGGATCGGACCTGCCGACGGGAGCGAGCATAGGCGCAGCAGAATGAATTCGATTGATCTTCCGCAAACGCGTTTCGGCGTTTGAGTAGGGAGTTTTGCGTATAGCTGCCCCAGCGGGCGGCTTCACCGCAGGTCAGAGGCGCTGCGGGGCAATTTCCGGATATGAAGATAAGACGGGTTGAATTCGCCAAGCTTCACCAGACGCCGCCAGTTGCGGATTTCAATCTGGCTTGCCCGGAAATCGACGCAGCCCGATTTGCGTAAGTTTCGCAGCGCCCGGTTGATCGAGGGCAGCGACGTCCCCAGCAATTCGCCAAGCTGTGTCTGTGTCAGGGGCAGCCTGGCCGTGCCGGGAGTCGCATAACCGGTCAAGCGGCCGCGATAATATTGTTCGGCGAACAAGTGGGCCAATCTCGCCTCGACGCCGCGCGCGCTGTTGTTGGTGATGTTCTCCCGGAAGATCGCGGCGTCGATCAGGGTTTCGCGCCAGACAGCGAAACCGACTGTCGGCCGCTTCCTGATCAGGCTCAGCAGGGCATTGTGCGAAACGAGCAGGACCGCAGCACTCTCCAATGCGCACAGTCCGTGATCCATCCGGTCGAGAAACAAACCCTGTGCGTCCGGCATGTCGCCCCGGATATGCAGCGACAGATATTGCCGGCGGCCGCTCGGTAAAGTGTGGTAGCGCGCCACCATTCCGTCCAGCACGATGGCCGATACAATCGGTACATCGCCCTGACGAACGACATCCTCGTCGGGGGCCAGGAGCCGCTCTCGCAGTGGAAGCGCCCGCAGGCCGTCTATGTCGGCGCCGCTGAGTTCGGAATGTTCCTGTAGTTTCGTGATCAGAACATCATGTGGCTGCGACATCTCCGGCTGCTCCGCTGCCGTTGATCAAATGATCAAATGGAACGGGCTTTGCCGTGCCATCGTGACCAGACAACGCGCGAGGCTGACGGGTGCAACAGGTGGGGGAGTTTTATCGCCATGCGCAGGACTGCCGCGCCATGGCCGGCAGGCAGAAAAACAAGAAATTCAAAACCATGCTTCTGGCGCTGGCCTTGCAATGGGAAGAACTGGCCAAAGCGCGGGAAAATTTCGTCCAGGAACGCCTCGCCCCGCCTGACGCGTGGCGGAACTGAACATGCTCAGTGCGAGTGATTGCGTCAGAAACGCCCAGGAATGCATGCAACGGGCTGAGCAGGCCACCAATGAGGAGGCAAAACTCGAACTGCTTCAGTTGGCGACGGCATGGATGGAGCTTGAGCAGGAAGTCGGGCGAAAGCCGGACGCGGCGCTCCCACAGTCAGGCACGCAGCGGCAAGCGATGCTGCGGACCAAAGAATGTCTGGCACATGCCGAGATGTGCCGCGCGTTGGCTGCGCGCAGCAGTCACCTGAGGCGCAAGGCCAAACTGCTGGAACTGGCGGCCAAATGGCTTGCGATCGCCGATAAGGCCGTTCAGAGCTGACCGCGCGTAATCCTGGCCTGCCGGTTCAGATGTGTTATCCGACGTTCTGCGGGCCGGACGTGTTTGCCGCGACGTCAACCGTGGCCTGCGACGCATCGGTCGGTTGGCAATTGAAAGCGAGCCGCTGCACGCTGCGGACATTGCCCGGCAAATTGACATTCACGGTTTGATTTGCCCGAAGCGTCCCCTGGTAGATCGAGCGCGTTTGGCCATCGCCGAAGGTGGCCTCCACATTTTGGCAATATACGTCGCCAATGCGTGAGGTCAGCGCCATCCGATCGCTGGTGAAATCGGCGCGCGCTGCATAAAAGGTGGACCCCGTTGAGAACATCGCGGTTCCAACGTGATTCCATTCCGCATAGGCCGGCAACGCTGCTGCCGAGCAGATCAGCGCCGTCGCTGCGAAAGCTGCAAATTTGTGCATGGCCAAGCTCCGTTTCGTGCTTTGCCTCAAGGACTTTAACGGCTGCCATTGAAGCGATGTTCCCGTTGCGGAACCCGCTAGCTTCATCTTTGCGAGAGCAGCTGCACCTTCCTGAAAACCGCCCGGCCGCTGCGATTGGGGATCGCAGCGGCCGGGCGGGTAAAGACATTCAATTAGTGGCGACGTTGGCGCCTGCACCGCCATTGGCGGACGTGTCTGCGGAAAATCCGGAAGATTGGCTGGCGGCCGCGTTGCCGGACGCCCCGGCATTGCCGGTATAGCCCGCATCAAATCCGGGTACGGAATAATTGCCGCCCGCGCTGCCGCCGGTTGAAGCACCCGTGGCGAATAGGCCGGGCGAGGGTGCGCTTGCATTCGCGGAGGAATTCGGGGCTGCGCTGCTTGCGGACTGCGCGGCGCTGTTGCCGCTGTTGGCGGCGGACTGCCCGGTATTGCTGGTCGTGTTGGCCGCCGATCGTCTCACATTGTGTGCCTGATTCTGCGATGCATTGGCCGTGTTGTTCGCGGCATTGCCGGCGGAGTGGGCGGCACTTTGCGGCGCCGTGCTGTGCATCATTTGGCCGCCGAAACCTCCACCGAGAGCGCCGCCAAATCCACCGCCGAATGTGCGTGGACCGACGTTCGATCCAAACCCGCCCATGGCTCCGCCGAAACCGCCGAGCCCGATGGCGAAACTCGTCGAAGGCATGGCGACGAGAGCGGTGAAGATGACTGTTGCGAGAAGATGTTTGCGGTTCATGACTGGCTCCCTGGTGTTGCTGCAAGCATTGGCCGTTTGGCCTCTATGCTCCGACAACGGAGCGTCCCGGCATTTCTTCCGTGCGCGTAAAATTTTTTTGCAATGTTGGATTTTATACAAAATGCTCCCAACAGCATTGCCGCGACAGGCAAAATCTCACGCGGAGCCGCGGAGACACAGTCCGCTCTGCGCCTCCGCGTGAAATAGTTTTTAGTGGTTGGTCCAGTTGCGCGCGCGGGCGGCACGCTCGGCGGCGGCGTTGAGCGGCTGACCGGAGATCATGTCTCCGATCGCCTGGCGCAGGCTTTCCGGCATGCTGGCCGCCGCCTGGCGGAATTGGCCCTGGTTGACCGGTTCTGTTGCTGCGGTCGCAACAATCCGCCATTCGCCCTGTTCGCGGCAGGCGATTCCCGCCATCGCATTGCGCGCTTCCCGCGTCTGGAATGTGCGGCAGAGATTTCCACCGTGATCGACGAATGATACCGGAACGCGCACGGTGCTCTGGTCTGTCGCAAGTTGCGTGGACAGCGCAGCGGCGAGTGCGCCGCGGGCAACCAGTGTGCCATTGGCGTTCTCGATCATGGCTCCGCCGCTGAACCAGTTGGTGATGCCGATCCCGATGGCAATTCCTGCGGCAGCGGCGGCCAGTGGAATACCCAGGCGGACCGGCCCCGCGAAGGATAACAGCCGCTGCAACAGATTTGCCGCCGGCGCTTTTGCCGGCCGCGGCGCATCCAGGATCATCCGTTCAAAGCGTTCCGGCACTGGCGCGGCCAAAATCGGCGAAAAATCCGCCGACAGACGGGCCTTCAGCGCGCGCTGTTCCTCGACCCAGGCGGCGAGCGCCGAATTACCGGCAATTTCCGCGGCGACCCTGCGCTCTTCTTCCGGCGGGAGTTCGCCGTCGACAAAAGCCATCAGTCTTTCGCGCGAAGTGGCCATGTCAGTTCTCCCATTGGGCGGAGGCGTGTCCGAGGACATGCGCCGCGAGAGCATCGCGTCCACGCGCGAGCCGGCTGGTGACGGTGCCGATCGGGACTTCCAGCACATCGGCCGCCTCGCGGTAGGACAGGCCGTCAATCAGCACCAGCGCCACGACGGCGCGCTGTTCTTCGGGCAGCGCCGCCAGCCCGCGCGAAGTCTCCGACAGCATGATGCGTGCCTCGGCGGTGCGCCTGCCATCGATGCCGACCTGTTCGGCCTCTTCGAGGGGTTGGGGCGTTCCGCGGCTTTTGCGCGCGCGCAACTGATCGATCCACAGATTCTGTGCAATGCGAAACATCCAGGAATCCATCCGTGTGCCGGGCGTGAATTGTCCCAGATTCCGCAATGCCCGCTCGATCGCATCCTGCACGAGGTCGTCAGCATCGGAATTGCGCCCGGTCAGTGCCAGCGCAAAGCGCCGCAGCCTCGGCAAACAAGCGAGCATTTCGGTACGGTTCCGGTCGAGTATCTCGGCCATTTCAGCCCAACAACGATGTGCCGCGGGATTTCTTCCACACGAGTGTCGTGGTTTCGAAGTTCGCATGATCTCGATATGGAGCGCGCTTTGCGAACTTCGAAACCGAAACGACACT
>CAYUQO010000001.1:334975-461871 GCA_964446945.1 uncultured Bordetella sp. | reverse complement strand
GCCGCGGAACTGCCAGCGCACCAGCGGATGCATCTCGGTGTCCTTGTTGATCGGCCGCGCAACCCGCATCAACAGCCCCTTTTCCTCCAGCGCGTGAATATGATCATGCAAATCAGGATATCTACTCACGTCCCCTCCCTTCATGTCCCGACTGGCGCGAACGGCCAATGTCGGATTACGTTTCCTTGTCGAGCATCTCGTTCAGCCCCAACTCCCGCAGCGCGCTGCGGGTCTCTTCGACTTTTTGCTCGGACACGCCGCCCTCGGGGGCGATCTCTATCGTAACGGTCACACGCAAACCGCTTCCCGTCGCAAACTTCGACAGCACACGGGTATAGAAATTCATCCATTTCTGCGACGGTACTTCGCCGGTCCAGCGCAGAGACCGCAGACCACCCGGTTTGGATTTGCCGGGCTGCTCGAACGGCAGCACCGCCGCCGTTGGCGGCTCTGCAAACCCGGGAACTGCCGCTGAATCCGCGCCCACAGCCACGGGAAATTCGCTGACGGCCGGCTTTGCCTGCGCTTCGCGGTAGGCCAGTGCCGTCTCGCGCGTGATGATGAAAGTCTCGTCGGAGATTTCAACGTCCGCGGGATCAACGCTCCGCTCAAACATGAACGGTACATAGCGGCCCTCGCGCGATTTACCGACATAGGCGAGCAGGCCGTCCTGAACGCCCCGTACCACCGTCTGTTTGATCGCTTCGGCGTTCAAAAGGCGGGGAAATACGGGCGACGCGTAGAAGGCATCCCTCACGGCGCGGGTGCTCCACTCCTTAAATGCCGGGGACCAATTGCGCATCAGGAAACTCGGGCTGATGCCGCTTTGGATTTCATCGACCTGACGCAGTTGATTGACGATGAACTGAACCAGAGACTCTGCCGAACTGCTGTGAACCAGGCCAAGATCAACTGTATGTATCTGGTTATCCTTGCCCAAGAGCATGATGTTCTTGTAGGTGCGCCAGACGGTCTCCTTCAGGTCCCGCTGAGCCTTCTTGAGGTTCTCAGCCAACTGGCTTCGCTGCGCGTCATCGACGCTGATTTCGGGAAGCTCGTTTTGTATCTCCTCCCACGCAAGGAGGCGTCGCGCGTCATCCCTGATCTGCGCGGGGCTTTGCGGGACTGCAAAAATAAGCGCGCTCTTGAAGGTGCGGCCCGATGTGCCACTTTCGCGCAGAATCGAGTCCACAAGGCTCTTGGACTTGGTCTCCTCCTCAAGCGACTGCTCGGGTGCCATGACGACCAACGTCAAGGCGGCCCGGTCAGGCACCTGATTACTGCGCTCCGGAAAGAACAGTCGCTCGATGGGCGACTGGCCGGCGAAGACTTTCGCGATCTCGGTCCTGACGCGCTCGGCAATGGTGTCGCCCTTGATGTTGGCGCGGCGGTCCGCATAGCGCTTGTTGAGGTTTTCGCGGAAGCTGAAGTGATAGCGATTGCGCTCAACGGTCAGGTAGTAGCAGGCGTCCGTCAGGGCTTCGAGGGCGGTCTCTATATTCCCGATGTCCATTTCGGGTTCGGCAACATCGAGCCGGATCTCCGGCGCCGAGGCGTCAGCTTTGGCTATTCCGCCGTTCGATTCAAAAAAAATGGACGTAGCAACCTTGCGATGGACCCGATGCTTTTTGATCGCATCGACGGCTTCGGCATCCAGTCGAATGGCATGGCTATCCTTCTTGCCGCAGATGTCGGTGGTGACAGCGGCCTCCAGGCGGTGCTCACCCAACTGCTCAAAGAGCGCCGCGCGAAACTGAGGGTCTTCCAATGGCGCAGTGCCCAACCCAATGACGGCATCGGGGTTGGCATTCTTGAATCCGGCCTGATAGGACTTCGCTACCCACAAAGCTAATAAGCGGAGCACGCCTCGTGTCTGCTGAAAGCGCGGCAGCGCCTGCCATTTGCGTTCAAAGACGGAAAGGACCGTCGGATGGAACGGATATGTCGAAGCAAAAGCTTCCCGTGCGGAATCGATAGGAAACCAGTCCGGTATCTGCTGGCGATGTTCGCGGACCCAATCGCCATATTCATTGCAAGTCGCCAAGGCATCGCGCGTGAGCATGATGCGGCCGTCTGGCGTCAACTGGCTTTCGTCCCATTCGAAGAGCCGGCGGCGGATGATCTCGGAAGTCTCCGAATCCGCCGCCATCATGACGGCCTTGCCGACTCGATCGAGCAGCTTCTTCAGCCGGTCGTAATCGGAAAAATCGTCGGCCGTCATTTCCAGTTCTGAAGCCGGGATCGAAACGGCGAGGACCATATTGTCCCGACCGCGGGCTTCTTCGGAGAGATTTTGCAAGAAGTTGTAGAGCTGAGCCGCCAGACCGCTCTTGCGGCTACGGCTGACGAAATTCATCAGTTCGTCCATGAGAATCAGGATGGGCTTGTCCTTGGGCAGAAACTTGCGGATGACATCGCCGCCCGGCGCGATGCGCTGGTGCTCGTGTTCCTTGAGGACTTCCAGCGCCGCAGCGCCACCAAGTTGATAAGCAATTTCCCCCCAAGGCGTTTGACGCAGGGGCGTGCCGTCGCTGCCACCCCGACCACTGATCGGATCAAATTCAGTACCGACAAAAACAGCTACCTTGGCTTGGGGTAACGCCTTGAGTCCGGCGAGCTCGCGTAGGCGACTGACTCCCTGCCAGTCGCGGCCGGCCTCACCGCTGGATGCTAGGTGATAGAGAAGCAGCAACGAGTGGGTTTTGCCGCCACCGAATTGTGTAGTCATATTAAAAACGGCGGAAGTTTCCGTCTTTACGCCCGACAGACGGCGCAGCACCTCAACAGCGAGCCCAGAGAGACTTTTTGTGAGGAACGTACGCTCAAAAAAGCGCGCGGGATTCTGGTAGACGGCTGGAGCGCGATTGTCCCGCACTTGGTCAAGATGTACCGCGAACTCGGAAGCATCCAGCGGCTTGTCATCCCGTAGATCTTCGCGAGGCGTTACAATCTTGTACCAAGGTTTGTTTGTCATTCCATCCCCCTTTGCGTATTCGGGCGTTGGCTAAAAGCCAAAGCTCTTTTTCCTCGCCAATACCCCATCTACCCATCTCTTTTCCGTTGTGTGGGTCGGATAGATCGCCGACAAAGCCTGCGCGAGGCTCCAAAATTTCGCGTCGCGCCCCACGCCCTCGTCAATAATAAACCGTTTCAGCGCTTCGCCGCGGCCAGCCCCAAACAGAATCATCGCTTGATGAATTCGATCTAGGATTGTCTTTCCGGGCTGATCGTATGGAAGGTCTGCGGACAAGGCAGCCTCTAGCGCTTCCGCATTTTCTTCTTCAGCGAAGAGATCGCGCTGCGGTCGCTTTTTCTTCGTGGCTGAGGTTGGCTTGTGATCGGCATTTGTGAAGAGATAGCGCGTGCGTTCGTCCACAGGTAACAGTCGAGCTGACTCTCCGGAGACTTCAACGAGTGTACGCATGTCTTCAATGTGGGCGCCTAAGCCCTGAGCAATCTTGCGCGCGGCATCGTACTCAAGAATGAAACCTGTAACCTTTTGCTTTTTGCCACCCTCATCGCTATCTGGCGTAGCGTCTTCATCGGCTGAATCCTTGCCATTCGCGGGTTGGGCGCTGTTTAACGTCCAGAGCCACATGGCCGTGAGACGCGCGTCCTCTTCGAATCCCGCCGTATCGGCATCTTTGAAAATCATAGTGAGAGCTTCTTTGGCTACGGCAGCCCAAACCTGTTCCAAATAGTCCTTGAGCGAAACGACTTCGCCACTTGCCTTTTCGACACGTGTGAAGTTCGAGAAAATTTCTAGCGCGGGACCTAAGCAGGCAAATATTGCGTCTGCCCCAACGATTCCCTCATCAGCCAAACGAGGCAGCCATTGATGAATTCGGCGCGGCAATTCGGCCAGAACGTCCCGCCAATCGCCGACCTCGTGCGTACGCTCGCGGTTGGACAGTTCCGGACGTGGTCTACATACCAGATGAACGGAAGAGCCTAGCGTCGCTGAATTGCGGGCGCGCGAACGCGATTCCATTTCGGTGTCGATAGGCCATGAGGCAGTGATGATCCAACCCGCGTCTACCAGAGCTTGGAGCATCGCCTCCCATCCGGAGGTGGTCTTATGCGCAAAAACGACTATGCCTAATCCGTCGGGTCGCACTACCTCGCGCGCGCGACGCAAAGCAATTGTCATTTCCCGTTCGAAAAAGCTCTTATCTTTATTGGCATAGCGCACTGGGTCCCATCCGGACATTTCGCAGAGCTCTTCGGTCTTTGGGGTCGCTTCAGCTGAGAACAAGGCAGGGAAGAAATCGCCAATCGACCTTCGGAGCCACACATAAAAGAAGTCCATCAAGTCCGCGTATGGAATAGCGTTGTAGTAGGGCGGATCAGTGGCGATAAGAGACACAGAATCATCCGGTAACGGCAAAGCCGCTGCTGAGGATAACTGCACCTCAGCAGTGCCCGGAAATTGCACTCCAACATCCTTAATATAAGCAGAGGCCCTGCGAATTGCTGACTCCGGCGAGCCGCCAGCTCCTGCCAGAGGATTAATTTCTGCAAAATCCATTATCATTGGGAGAGCCCACCGCGTAAACACGTGGGCGGAGTTTGGCGTATTCAATTGCCAGCCACAGAGGGCAGCGTTCAAGTCCGCTAGCCGATCGATCACCATACCAAGAACCATTGCAACGGCTTGGCGATAGTCGGGTTCTTTGTCAGATAGCTTCTCAGTGTATTCGTGCACCAGAGATGCATAGGTGGCTATAGCCAAAAGCTGTCGAGTAGTAAAAAGCGATTCCCAAGTGCCGTGTCCGTAGATCGGCGCATTGAAGACGCCGCTCATAAGCGGGACTACCTCTGTCGGCCTTAGCGAGACGGGGCTCTTCCATTTCTTTTCCAGTTCCGTGAGCAGCTTCTCTGCTCTCTCGGCTGCAAGCACGTCCGCCTCAGTGGGCAGACGAAAGTCTCTACTTGCTCCGTCGGAATCGATGACGACACAATAGAGACGAGCATCCTTGGCGCCTCCATTGCGAGCCTTCAGTTGAGCCTCTACTCGTTTTGCATGGGTCGTAAAGTTGGTAACAGGGCATGTTGCGGAGTTGCGCGCGGCCGTGCCGCGCTCCACGTCATTGGATGATTTGGGTTCGAAGATTTGTAGCAGTGGCCGACGCACCTTACGGGCGTTGCCGTCGGCGTATTTCACTAAGACCTCTTCGGTCTTCACCTTACCTGCGCGATCTCGAACCCATCGGACGGCGCGCTTGCGATTCTTTTGGCGCGCGAGCCACATTGTGGTGAGCATCGGAACTTCGACAGGGGCCTCTCCCGGCTCGCCGGGGGCCTCCGACAACACTGTCCTTGCCCACAGATACGCCACAGGTTCTGCGCCGTTGTTATCCTTGGGGTAAACTTCTCCAAGCCTTGTAACAGCTTCGCGCTTTGCCCAATCGAGCCAACTAGAAAGTTCGTGACCGAGACGTTCGCCATAACGAGGTATGTATTGAAGTACGACCTTCTGAATGGCTACAGCCACAGGATTCAAGTCAGACGAAAAGACGTCTGCACCGACGCGCAAACCCTCCAGCGGGATTGCGCCACCGCCTCCAAAAGGATCGGCGATAAGAGGCCGCGTATCGGCAACGCCTCCTAGGCTTTCGTGAGCACATTGCGTTAGCTCACGGCATGTCTTGAGATAAGATTTGTCAGTGCTGTTATCCCACGCAGCGAAATCGGCCACGAAGTCCAGGAGGCATGACCGCAGCTCCTCGTTTTGTTCCAGGATTTTGCTGTCCTTTTGAATAGCAATCAGGCGTGACGCACTGTTCGGGCTTGTTCGCTGTACATTGTTCATCGCCCACTCGGTCATGATCGCACGCGCCCTTTCCCGAAAGGCATCGTTGCATTCGGGGTCGGCTGGATCAGGCCAAAGTGCAGCACACAGAACAGCGCGACATGCTGCGAGTGGTCGAGCAGCAGGGTAGATATGCAGTCGTGGTATATGAGCAAGCCGGCTGTCTTTTTCCGCCCTCGCGTGGGCAGAAATTCGCCTTATCGGCAGGTCCACCTCGATTAATCGTCTGGGGTCACGGTTCATCTGCTCGTAACCTCACGACGCCGCATCGAGAATGGCTTTAGGGTTGACGTGATAGTGTTCGATTTTGACTAAGGGCTCCCAGTCGAGGGTCGATGGGTCCTGTATTACTTTAACCTCGGCTTTGGTGCCGCAGTTGAAGACAACATATAGCCAGTAGTCTTTGCGCAGGCGTTGAGCGGTTCTGTACTCATTTGTCGTCAACGCCACCTCGCCGACGCCAACACGGCCCTTTACTTCAATAAATCTGACTTCAATTGCAGTCTGCGGGTCTTCCGGGTGCGGACGGCGAGAAATGAGGTCGAACCCTCGGTTATCCGCTTCCACGCTGGTCACGACCCAGCCGCGCGCTTCCTCGTGCGCGATCACGGCCTCTACGGCGATGCGCTCAATCTCCTCATCACGTACAAAGGGAGCAACCTTCGGAGACTTTCGCTCGGGATGTGGCAACACCCATGCGGCACCGATGCGGCGTATGTCGCTGATGGTGCAATGCCGCTCTTGGGCTAACTCGGTGCGCCGCCGCTCCAAGCGGCCGTTGAGTTCGTCAAGTCGGTCCTCGACCTGCTTGATATTGGCAGCTACCGGAGAGCTGCTGTCTGCATTCTCCTGTTGTTCGTATAAATCCGCCATGCGGAGTTGTTGACGGTTAATCAGTTCGTTGAGGCTGATTTCCATGTGGCGGGAAATCGTCTCGATCTCCCGTGTTCGTTCTTTGACGATGTCGTCGAGGAACGGTTGTAGCGCTTCAGCCACAAGGAATCGTTCTGCTAACTGGTCATCCAGTGTGATGTTGTCGGGGACAGGGGTTTTCTGCGGAGCTGCCATGAGGTCAAGCAGATAGGTCGGCTGTCTTAGCTCCATTGAGCCGTCAGCATGTTGCTGCACGATAAAAAGCCGCTTATGGAGTTCGTTGCCGCGGCCGTCACGCACGGCTGCTGAATAGACATTGAGACGAGCCGGCTTGTCCCGGTTGAGGTCGAAGAAGACTGCGCCACGCGTAAGATCGTCGCGCACTTTCTCTTGCAGGTCTTCACGCACCGTCTCAAAAAGCGGGTGACCGGGTGTGACCCATTCCGCCGTCGGATCGGCCTTAAGCTTCTCTTTGTCGAATACGATTTGCTTGTATTCCCGACCGAGTCTGCCGAAGCGCGGTTCCAGGGCCTCACCTATGGGCCATAAATGCCGGGGGACTCTGCCGATACGGAAAGCGTCACGGCCCCGCTGCGGCTCCGTCAAAGCGATGCCTGCGATTGGAGCTGATTGGACAAAGAAGTCTTGAATAACTTCGGGTACAAGGCGCCGCTCGCGTGCTTCGGCTGACTTCCCGAGAATGGCCGATAGATTGAGTTCGCGCTTTGCTAGTCCTTCAAGGGTCGAATTGGTGATGCCCTTGAATCGTTCTGTGTCCACCTGCTCGATGATGCGTTGCTTAATCAGTTCCTCGGTCATGTTGTTGTTGGCGTACATGTCCCGCAGCATCCTTTCGAGCTGATTACCGGGGAACACGTCACCGAGAACATTGAAAACCTTGCCGGTTCTATTCGGATCAAGGTCATCCTCAATCTGCTCCACGCGCTCAAAAAGCTTCTGAAGCACGCGGCCTTCGCGCGTGTTGGTCGTCACGAAATTGAAGATGAGGCAATTTTTTTCTTGGCCATAACGATGGATGCGTCCCATGCGCTGTTCAAGGCGCACGGGATTCCATGGAATGTCGTAGTTGACCATCAGCCAGCAGAATTGAAGGTTGATACCCTCGCCCGCTGCCTCGGTTGCTACGAGCACTTGGCAGTTTTCACGGAACTCTCGTTCGGCATATATGCGCGTGCCCGGAGTGTCGCGGTCGCCGATCTTCATGCCGCCGTGAATCTGAGTAACGCTCAGATTCCACTCGCGGAGTTTTCCAAGTGGCCGGCCATCTCTGCCGTCTCCAACCAGAAAGTCGAGCGTATCCTTGTGTTCGGTGAAGATGAGCAATTTCATATTGGGGTCTTCGAACACCCCGCGCTCTGTTAACAGTGCCTTCAACCGGCGGACTTTAACCTCCGTCTCGCGCTTTTCGAGTGCTTGAGCCTGACGTATCAAAACGCTCAGCTCCGCAATCTCTTCCTGTAGATCTGCGGGGTTGTATGAGACAACTTGATCTTCGGCCTCGGCGATCAGCTCCTGCTGTTCTTCGTCTGGCAGATCATCGAAATCGTCGGGAAGCCGTTTCGCGATCTGCTGTTGCCGATGCGCAGCCGGGTCCTCCAGAATCTTTTCCCGCTTATCCTTCATTCGTTCGAGGCTTCGGCGGACGGCGTAGATACTGGAGGCAAATCGCCGTTGGAGCATTGCCATTGTGAATCCGACGGCGCGACCTCTCGCGCTGTCCTCTCCGGCGGCGCGTATGGATTGATTTTCGACGTACCGCGTGAGCTGGTCATACAGCTCATACTCGTCGTCGCCGATGGCGAACTCGCTTGTCTTCACGATACGCTTCGTGAAGAGCGCCTTGACCTTTCCTGTCTCAGGATCAGGGAACGTAACGAGCGCTTCCTTGACGCGACGTAGGTAGAACGGCGCGTCGTGACGCTGCATGGCTTCTTCAAGGCTTTTCACATCGCCGTATACGTCCCTATCGAGGAGCGAAAGGAACATACAGAAGTTCTGCGGATTG
This sequence comes from uncultured Bordetella sp., assembly GCA_964446945.1. Taxonomy (GTDB): domain Bacteria; phylum Pseudomonadota; class Alphaproteobacteria; order Micropepsales; family Micropepsaceae; genus CAIYRG01. The sequence continues at coordinate 453,160 of CAYUQO010000001.1, read as the reverse complement.
CCTTTGTGCGGCGTGGCCGTCATGAGGAGATAGTGATCGGTCATGCCAGAAAGAGCCTCGCCTAGCTGGTAAGCGAGCGTCTTCTTGTCAGCGCTGTTCGCAGACATTTTGTGGGCCTCATCCACGATGATGAGGTCCCAATGGCTCCGCAGCAGCGAATCCTTGGCATCCTCAATTCGGGACACCCATGAGACTGAGGTGATGACCTGGTTCTTCTCCTGCCACGGGTTCGACCCATAATTCGCGCGCAGTACGTCGCTGCGAATAACCTCAAAGTTTTCGCGGAATTTGTCTTTAAGTTCACGCTGCCACTGGAAGGACAGGTTCGCCGGAGTGACGATGAGGGTGCGTTTGGCCAATCCGCGTATCTTCAGTTCCTTGATAAGTAGTCCGGCCATGATGGTCTTGCCGGCGCCCGGATCATCGGCCAGGAGGAACCGAATTCGAGGGAGCTTCAGGAAGTAGTCGTAGACAGCTTCGAGCTGATGCGGGAGCGGATCGACGCGCGCTATCGAGAGCGAAAAATAAGGATCGTACTCGTAGGCAAGCCCAAGGCGCATGCCCTCGATACCCAGTCGAAAGCGAATAGGGTCACCGTCAAAAGGCTCGCGCTCAGGGGATGCTGTAATAGAGTGAAGTTGATTGTCGTCGAGTACCGGATCGTAGAACTTTTCCGTGCGAAGCCCTTTCCCAATGACCTTAACGAGATTCCCCATGTCATGTGTCATCATGACTTGGATCGGTTCGGGGAAAATCGGCCCGGAGATGATAATGTTAGCTTTAAGCTCTTGCCTCTTCATCGAGCACTCTCCGCGGTCTCGTAAGAAAGTTGTCGGGCGTCCGGCATAAGCCGCGGTGATGCTGCCATCGTTAGCCTCACGTGACTTTCTAAGGGCAGTCGTGTTCGGACACGTGGATCGGTCAGTTTCGAGCGCCACAGCGCCTGGATCGACGCGCCCAGCCCAGTGAGCACAACACGCCGGACGGCGGTTTCAGGCGTCAATCCTCCAAGACTCGCCAAAGCGCAGGCCCCCGATGGTATTGGCAGCGCCCGAGTGTCCCCCTTCCGAGCGGAAAACAATGTTCGTCATTCGGGAGGTGGGCGCAACTAAAGTTTTGCTGCACAAAAAAGTTAATTCAGACGGGCGGCGGCTTTCGAGCGGCAGCCAATCTGGCAAAAAAATTGTAGCGCACTGTGACGAGCGAAAGGGCGCCGGGGTGAGCGCGCAGAAGCTTTGACGTTTTGGGGATGAATGCGCCGCGGGCGCAGTCCTAATCTTACCGATTATCCTATCAGCATCCCTGCACCTGCGCAAGGGCGGTGTGGGGGGAGCCCCCTCCACCACGCAGCTCCGCTGCGCGGTCCTGCGCGCGGGAAATCGCCTCTGGCGATTTCTGGTCCGCGCTTACCCCGCGCTTCGCAGGGGAGGAGAAGCAGAGAGTGGCGGCGGCGTTGGCGTGCGCGCTCACCGCTGGTGGCCGGTCCCCTCCCCGATTTTGCTGCGCAAAATCGACTCTCCCCCAAGGAGAGGGTTGATGCGTTTTTCGCGCGGCAGACGCCGCGCGGCTGGGTCGTCGGGTCAAGCCCGACCATGACATGATGGGGAAGCGGCGGCGGCGATGAGTATGATGTATCGTTGGCCGGGCCGATTGAGTGACGCAGGAGAACGAGCATGGCTGTGATGGGAATGTCTGGAGCCCGGATGGGCGCGATGGCCGACATACGTGAGGATGCCGCCAAGCTGATTTTGCGCGTTACCGTCAGTGTACTGATCCTGCTGCACACCTGGGCGGTCATCAACGGAGAGCAGGCGATCCGCGACACATTGGTGCGGTGGGACCTGCCGGTTGGGCTGGCGTGGAGCGCGGTTATCTTCGAAGGGATTGCTCCGATCATGGTCATACTCGGAATCTATGCGCGGATCGGCGCGTGGATGATGACATTCTGGATGGTCATGGCTTTCCTTCTCGCCCATATCGATACCGGTCACATCTTCCAGCTCGCGCAAAATGGCGTCGGATGGCGGGTGGAAGGGCCGTTCTTCTTCCTGGCGTGCAGTCTGTGCGTCGCGCTTCTCGGCGCGGGCCGCTATGGCGCGGGGATTGGGGGGAAGTGGAACGAGTGAGGGCAAGGGGGTGGTTGCGCCGCGACAAGGATAGTTTGCGGCGCAGACCTGCCGCTGATGGGTCCCCTTCCACCCCCCTCCACCACGCAGCTTCGCTGCGCGGTCCACCCTCCCCCGCTTCGCAGGGGAGGAGAAATTCAGGCGCTCGCCGGGGATGACAAGTGGGGAAGCGATCGCGGTGGAATTCCCCCCTCCGTCGCGCGCTCCGCGCGACTGTGTCGACCGAACCAATATCCCCCACCCGCAGTTTGCAAATTGCAAACTGCGTGCCTCCCCTCAAGGGGGAGGCGGCAAACAATTGTGCGATCGCACGCATGGGGGAGGAGAACAAACCCATGAAGTGCATTTTTTCGCCGCGTGGACACGCGGCGGATGGGGGCCCTTCCACCCCCTCCACCACGCAGCTTCGCTGCGCGGTCCACCCTCCCCCGCTTCGCAGGGGAGGCGAAATTCAGGCGCTCGCCGGGGGTGACAAGTGGGGAAGCGACCGCGCGGTGGAATTCCCCCTCCGTCGCTCCGCGACCACCCTCCCCCGCGCGCGGGGGAGGAAAAAACGCGCAGCGGGAGGAAAGAGGGCGGCGGGGCGTACATCTTTTGGCGCGCGGACGCGCACCTACTGGGTGGTCGGGTCACTTCGCGCCCGACCATGACATGATGGGAGGTGGCGGGCTGGTATCGGCGGAATTGTGTTCCGGTCGCATGTGGTTCTGCGTTAGCGTCTGAAAATGAGCGACACGATTCCAGACCGATTGAGCATCCTGCCGGACAGCCCGTTTTACAATAAGGCTGCGCTCGACCGCGGTGTCGGGATTCGTTTCAACGGCAAAGAACGTAATGACGTCGTGGAATATTCGGTGAGTGAAGGTTGGATACTTGTGCAGCCGGGAAATACGGTTGACCGGAAGGGGAAGCCGCTGACGATCAAGTTGAAGGGTGTGGTTGAGCCGTATTTTCGGGGGTGAGGTGTCCCCTCCGTCGCGCATTCGCGCGACCACCCTCCCCCGCGCTTCGCGCAAGGGAGGAGAACGGGCGACTACGCTGCCTGATGCGTGGGGATTTTGCTGATCTTTGAGGCAAGCCGCTGCTCGGCGACCCAGAGGTCGTAATCCCGCTGCATAGCGATCCAGATATCCGGGCCATTGCCACACCACTTTCCCAGCCGCACCGCCATTTCGGCGGAGACGGGAAGTTTCTCTGCCAGGATTCCGTGCAGGAGCTGACGCGACACCCCGAGCTCTCGCGATGCCTGGACGACAGACACGTCCAGCGCTGGCAGAACGTCCAGCTTCAGGATTGAGCCTGGGTGGGGCGGCCGCATTTTCGGCCGGGAGCGAAGTTTGTATTCACGGGGCATGAGAAACCTCAATGGTACTGTTCCAGATCGACGCGTATGGCGTCACCGCTCTCCCATTCAAACGTAATCCGCCAGGGGCCGTTCACTGCCAGAACATAACGCACGGGCTTACTGTGCAGCGCATGCAGACGCCATCCCGGTATGCGAAGGTCATCGAGCGATTTCGCGCGATGAAGCACCTGGAGCCGGCCGCGCACACGCTCCAAGAGGTCTGGGCGAATTCCGCGCGGATTGTCAGCGAGGAAGAAGTCGCGTAGCGCCCGGCTTCGGAATGAGCGGATCACGAGTCAATGTAAAGCAGCGTTAGACATATGTAAAGCATTATTAGACATTTTCAAGGGGCGTGCCCGGCCATGACAAGTGGGAAAGCGGCGGCGGTAGCGGGGCGCATTCGCGGATAGTGGCCGGTCCCCGCCCCGAAATTTTGCTGGGCAAATTTCGACCCGCCCCCAAGGGGCGGGTTGGGCATCCTTCGCGCGGCGGACGCCGCGCGGATGGGTCCGCTTACCTTCGCGCGCTTCCGCCTTCGCTCTCCGAGCTACGGCGGACAGGTCGCGCCTCGCCGGGGATGACAAAGGATTTTAGGGGAGAGCCGCGATGAGGGGGTGCTTACGTGGCATCCAGATGTATGGGCTCAAAACCACGCTTCCGACCCCGCGGCTTCACCACAATATCAACTTCACAGCCGAGTTTCGTCAGCATACGCATGATCCGCTCGACAGACACGTCACGGAAGCGGCCTTTGAGCATCCGCGACAAGTCGGGCTGGCTGACGCCCGTGATCCTGGCAGCTTCCGTCTGGGTCAATTGCCTGTCTTCCAGAATGTCCTGCACCCGGCTTACCAGTTCGGCCCTCAGCAGATGTGTCTCTGCACCTGGAAAATCCAGATCGGCGAAGACGTTCTTTGTGCCGCGGCGGATCGACGTGCGCTCCTGCTTTGTCATTTTGAACCTTTGGCCCGTGACTTATGGTCTTCCTCAGCGAATTTCAATCGACGCTGTACGAGTTCGATTTCGTCACGAGGCGTTTTGATGCCCTTCTTCGATTTCTTTTGGAAGGCATGCAGGACATATACCGCGCTGTCGAACTTTACAGTGTAGATCGCGCGATACGTCCCGTGGTGGTCGTCTTCGACCAGTTCGACGACGCCCGCGCTGCCAAACCCCTTCAGTGCCTTCGCCGATACATGCATCCGGCCGGTCTGAGCCAGATAAAGTCCGTATCCCATCTCCTGCTGGACCGCGTCCGGAAAGGAAGTGAAATCCCTGTAGCTTGAGCCGACCCATTCGAAGGGTTTAAGTGCTTTGGCGATCATTTATTTATGGTACTTCCGCCATAATATCAAGGGGGCATGCGAAAGGGCAGACCCAAAGCCTGACGATAGCAGCAACATGGCGAGTACCGGGATTTCAAATCGGGTATTCAATCGCCGGCCGCATCCCACCGCGGAAATCGGCTTTGCCGATTTCTTATTCGCGCGTCGCTCGGGCTGGAATCGCCTCTGGCGATTTCGACTGCCCTCGCGCCTGAAGCGGCGCTCAGCGACGAAGGTTCCTTGGCTCCGCCTGGATGCATTTTTTCGCGCGGCGGACGCCGCGCGGATGGGTCCGCCCCTCGGGCATAGCCCTCAGGGTTTCGGCGCTGGAAAAGGTTCACCGGACCTTTTCTTTCACGCGCCTCAATACCGCGCGTTGCTCCGCAACGCTCGCCGGGAATGACACAGTTTGTTTAAGTGCCGCTCCCGCAGCAGAGAGGTGAAGTGCAGACGCGGCGGTGCGCTCGCTTCGCTCGCCGTCCCCTCCCCGATATTGCTGCGTAAAATCGACCCTCCCTCAAGGGGAGGGTTGAGTCATACCCCTGATGGTCCAGGGGAGGGTGCGGACGAATTTTTCGGCTTGCGCATAGCCGTTGGCGTCGGCCGCGGTGATGCGGTATTTGACCATCCATTTTCCCGCCACCATGGGAAACAGATAGAGCTTTGAATCGACGCGCTGGCGTTTGCCGAATGCATTTTCGTCATAGCGATAGGCGGCGTAGTTGCCGGGAAATTGCTTGCCCTGTTCGGTGATCGTGGTGTCGCCTTCGTCGAGCAGTTCGGCGCCGGGATGGAGGGCCTGGATCGCTTCTTCCTCGTCGCCGAAAAGCTGCTCGGCAATCATGTAAAGTGCATCGGCGACCTGATCGCGCGGCAAAGTCGAAACCAATGCGTCGGCGATGTCGGCGGGCGCGGGGAAAACATAGACCGTGACCGCCGCCTGGGCGCCCTGCTGATCGAGTTCGTAGTCCGCGCTTTCCTCGCTGCCTTCGGAATTGTAGCGCGTCACCGCGGTGCGGGTGAAACCGAGCAGCTGTTCGGGGAATACCATGCCGGAGGCGACTTGCGTGTAGGGGCCGGTGACGTCGAGGTCCCTGGGCGGGTCATATTCATCGGCGCGCGCGAAGTTTGAGAGCGCGAGCAGTGTGAGCATGACGAGGACGAAGCGGGGCATGGAGGACTCCCGTGGGGAGGGGAATTTAGCACTGCGGGGGAGGAGCGAGTAGCGAGAAGCGAGGAGCGAGAGCTGCTCGCGCGAGTGGTGCGTAGTTTCGGAGGGGCCGGTGGCTGGCGCGCCTTGCCGTAGCTCCGAAGGAGCGGAGGCAGGTCCCCTCCCCGAAAAATGCTTCGCATTTTTCGACCCTCCCTCAAGGGGCGGGTTGATGATTTTTCTCGCTTCTTGTTTTGGCGAGCGCCGCGAAAACTCCCCCCTCCGTCGCTTCGCGACCACCCTCCCCCGTAAACGGGGGAGGAGAACGCGCTGATGATGATTCTCAATATTTGTTGTGGGACCAGGCGGTGGTGAAGGTGAAGGGGACGAGGACATTGGCCTGGTTGGAGTGATCGCCCCATTCCGGATTGGCGAGCGGCAGCGGGTTTTTCACCACGATATGCAGCTTGCCCGCCGGCGCCAGCATGTTCGCAGGCACCGTCGCTTTCACTTCGGTGCCGCTGATCACTTCGGTCGGCACCGGGTTGTCGCCGACATAGACCAGCGATTTCCTGACGAAATTGATGCCCTTGATGTCGAAGACGGTATCCTGCGCCCCCTGAATCACCGTATGCGGATCAATCGACTCGATCCCGGGAGTCGGCGAGTTGAACGGCTCGCTGATCTTCGGTTCCGGCGCCTGGGGCAATAGTCCGACAAAGACCGGCTTGTTGAAGGTCGCTGCCTTCAATCCGCGTTCCCAACCGAGCGCTTCGACATTCGGCCCGAAGGACGCATGCTGCGGATCATTGGCGAACATCCAGCCGCGATACCAGGGGTGATAGGAGCGGTCGACCACTTTGCCATCTTTGATCACCGTATCGATCTTGCGCATGTTGAGGATGTCGACCGTCGGATCGGCGTCGACGATATCGATATCGGCGAGCTTGCCAGGTTCGATGGTGCCGATGTCCTTGATGCGGAAATGATCGGCCACCCATTTGGTCGTCGCCTGCAGCACTTTCATCGGCGGCACACGCGCGTCTTCCTGGAACACCGCCATTTCCTGCAGCAGGCCGAGGCCGGGCGGAGTCTGCGGGATGTCGGAGGCGACCACGGCCTGTCCGCCGGCGGCGATCAGGTCGCCGATGAATTTGGCGTGGTTCTTGAAGCCGCAGGCGCGGACGTCATATTGCGCGGGCGTCAGGTAATTATGCGGGTCTTCGACATTCTGATAGAGATCGGCGATCGCGAAATCCGGATAATAGGCGCGCAAATTCGGATCGGCGAAGACTTCGCGGTCTTCCTGCTGAACGCGTTTCCAGCTCGACGGAAAGCCGCGGTCGGCCGCCATGAAATCGGGCTCCGGCGCGGTATTGTGGGCGACGAGGAAGGCGATGATTTGTTTCTCCTTCGCCGGATCCATGTCGCAATAGACATCCGGCGGCAGGCCGATCCAATCCTTCCACTTTTCCGGATCCTTGTTCATCGGCACGCCGAGCTCGCCGGTGTGGATCATCACATCCGCGCCGGCATTGACGCAGTCGAGCGCGCGGGTTATGGGGCCGACGCAGCGCATGACCACGGCCTTGCCCACTTTGTGCGCCTCGTCGGCATAGGCGGCGAACATGTCGACCGGACCGTCGCCGTCATTGGTACCGAGGAAATCGGCGCCGCCTTCGAGATTGGCTTTCGCCAGAGCGCGCGCTTCCTCGACATTATGAGTCATGCGGTTGCCGGCGCCGGGCTGGTAATTGGCGCGCTTCTCGCCTTTGGCGCCGCCGCCCTGGAGGTTGAGCACGCCCTGATAGAGGCGCGGGCCTTCGAAGATGCCGTGATTGATCGCGTCGCGATCGGCAATGCCTTCGTCATTGCGCGTGCCGGTGACCATGGCCGATGTCACGCCCCAATGCAGATAGGCCTCGCCATATTCCCAGTTCCAGTTGGCTTTGGCGTCGATCAGGCCGGGCGTGATCCATTTGCCTTGCGCGTTGATGACCTGAGCGCCGGCGGGAATCTGAACCTGCCCGGCGCGGCCCACCGCGGTGATGCGATTGCCCTGGACGACGATGACGGAATTCACGACCGGCGCGCCGCCATTGCCATCGACCAGCGTGCCGCCCTGAATGACGAGCACCTGTTGTTGGGCGTCGGCGTTGAGACTGAGCGCGAGTGCCGCGGTGCCTGCAAGCAGCGCGGCGAGAATGGATTTGTGCATGTGTGGTTGCCTCCCCAAGAACCAGAGGCGTTTGTGACATAGGCGCGTGGTGCAGACCAGAGTTTCAACCCTTCCCTTGAGGGAGGGTCGAATTTCCAAGCACGACGTGCGCGGAAATTCGGGGAGGGGACCAGCCACAGGGGAGGAAGTTGTAAAGTTCAGGTGACGCAGACTGTTTCTATTGCCGTCCGCCGGTGGCCGGTCCCCGCCCCGAAATTTGCTGGGCAAATTTCGACCCGCCCCCAAGGGGCGGGTTGAAGTTGTCACATGGTCTTCCAGCGTTTGAAGGCGGAGATGTCGGAGGGGGTGAGTTTGAACCACTCGCCATGGGTGCGCTGAAGACCAAAACGGCGGTGCCAATAGGCTTCGACGCCAAGCGGATCGTCGGTATCGATGACGTGGATGAGATTGGCGCCTTCGGGAAGCAGGTTGCGGATCGCGTGCCAGCGCCGGTCGACCACGCGGCTGCAGCCGATCTTGAACCGGCTGCGCAGGCGCAGCAGATAGACCCATCCGGCGGGCGCCGGCGCAGGCGCCGTGTCGAATTCCGGGATCATCGCGGCGATATCGGCGCGCGTCTGTGATTCCAGCGCCCATGTCCGGAGGCGGCGGACCATGTCGCGCTTGCTGCCGAAATGGGCGATGCAGGTGGTGTAGCGCGGAATCGCGTGGCCGTTTTCGCGCCAGACGTGGAGATCGCCGAAGCTCGGGATGCGCCCCAATGCGCGTGCACATTCGGCGAGTTTCTCCAGCATCGATTCGTCGCTGTGGCGCGGGGTTCGCGTGTTGGGCGTGAGGCCGGCCTCGACCACCGCGTCGCTCCAGCGCGCCCAGTATTTCCGCCAGGCGTATCTCGGGCAGGAGCTTTTCTGGTGAAACTTGTAGAAGCCGGGCACGCGGCCGAGCTCGGCGGCGAAGGATTTGAGTTCGGCGAGAATTGTCGCGCGTTCGGCGATGCGCTCCGGCGATGCATTCCTCATGACCAGATTGCCTCCCGCGCAAGTGCTCCGCCCGCTTTGGCGTCGCCGCCGCACAGCGCGGTGCAGTAAGCGACAAGATCAGTGATGCGGTCGTCTTCCTTCCAGGACTGGCAACGGCGCCAGATGAGGTCGCGCCGCGCGGTGGCGTGCTTCAGGTGCGGATGGGTGGGCGTTGTCATGCGGGCTCCTATGTTGCGGACTGTATATAGGACTGTTCCTATGAGAGAGTCAAGCTGGGCAAAAGGTCCCCCACCCGCAAATCGCGAAGTGCGATTTGCGTGCCTCCCCTCAAGGGGGAGGCGGTAACTGGCGCGCGGGGAAAAAATGAGCCCGCGTGGGCTCCACTGTTTCAACCCTTCCCTTGGGGGAGGGTTGAGAAGATGGTGATTGAAGTCACGTGCGCGGTGGTTGGCGGATGACATGGTTTCTGCCGAAGTGGTACAAGCGCTTCGACAGTTCACAGCGGGAGGAAGCCGCCCATGGCCCAATACAAACTCAAGGTGAACGGGAGTGTTCACACCATCGAAGCGGACCCCGACATGCCGCTGCTCTATGCGCTGCGCGACGACCTGAAGATGGACAATCCGCATTACGGCTGCGGGCTGTCGCAATGCGGCGCCTGCACCGTGCATCTCGACGGCGTGGCGACGCGGTCCTGCGTGACGGAGATGTCGAAAGTCGGCAACCGCGAAGTCACCACGCTGACCGGGCTCGGCACGCCGGAGCATCCGCATCCGCTGCAGACCGCCTATGTCGAAGAGGAAGTGCCGCAATGCGGTTACTGCATCAACGGCTGGGTGATGACGGCGGCGGCGTTCCTGAAAACCAAAAAGCACCCGACGGAAGATGAAATCCGCGAGGCGCTGGCCGGAATCAAATGCCGTTGCGGCACGCATACCGGAATTGTCCGCGCCGTGAAGCGCGCGGCAGAGAAGATGGCGTGAGGGAGGTAACAATGAACGCACCCACGAAAATCGAACTCTCGCGCCGCGAATTGATGGGCACGGCCGGCGCACTGGTCTTTGCCTTTTCGGTATCCGAATCCGGCATTGCGAGTGCGCAGCAGGTGATGGCGGCGCCGCAGGGCGGTGTTTCGGCGCTGGACCCGACGGAGCTGGATTCCTGGCTGGCGATTGCGCCGGACGGCAAGGTCACGGTGTTCTTCGGCAAGATGGATGGCGGCCAGGGCACCGATCTCGCCATGGCGATGATCGTCGCCGAAGAAATGGATGTGCCGCTGAAGGCTGTCGACGTGGTCGAGGGCGACACCGCGCGCACGGTCAATCAGGGCGGGGCATCGGGCAGCACGGGCGTGCGCTTTGCCGGTTCGGCACTGCGCCAGGCCGGCGCCGAAGCGCGCCGCGTGCTGGTGATGAAAGCCGCGGAGAAGCTCGGCGTCGATGCATCGCAGCTGACCGTCACGGATGGCGTTGTGTCGGTCGCCGGCGATCCGGCGCGCAAAATCTCCTATGCCGAACTGATCGGCGGCGGGCATTTCCATTCGAAGATCGGCTGGAACAAGCAATATGGCAATCCGCTGGCGCTGATGTCGTCGGCGAAGCCCAAGACCCACGACCAGTACAAGATCGTCGGCACGACGCAGCCGCGGCTCGACGTCAAAGGCAAGGTGTTCGGCACCAAGCCGTGGACGCAGGACATCCGGGTCGAAGGCATGCTGCATGGCCGCATGGTGCGTCCGCCGGTGGCGGGCGCGTCGATCGCTTCGGTGGACGAGTCGTCGGTCGCGAAAATCCCCGGCGTGCAGATTGTGCGCAAGGGCGATTTCATCGGCGTGGTCGCGCCGCGCGAATGGGATGCGATCAAGGCGGCGCGTCAGCTCAAGGTGAACTGGACGCGCACACCCGATCCATTCCCGGACCAGGCGAAGATCTATGATCACATCCGTCAGTCGCCGGTGTCCAAAAGCGACAAGACGGAGCAGGGCCAGGTCGATGCCGCATTTGCGCAGGCCGCGCGCGTGGTCACGGCGGAATATGAATGGCCGTTCCAGTCGCATGCCAGCATGGGCCCCGGCTGTGCGGTGGCGGATGTGCGCGCCGATGGCGTGACGGTGTGGACCGGAACGCAGAAGCCGCATTTTGCGGCGGAAGGCGTGGCGGGCGTGCTCGGCGTGCCCGTGGAGAAAGTGCACGCGATCTGGGTCGCCGGTCCCGGCTCCTATGGCCGCAACGATGCCGGCGACGTGACGATGGATGCCGCGGTGCTGAGCCAGGCGGTGGGGAAACCGGTGCGCGTGCAATATATGCGCAACGAAGGCCATGGCTGGGATCCGAAAGCGCCGGCGTCGGTGCATCGCGGGCGCGCGGCGCTGGACAAGGACGGCAATGTCATCGCGCTGGAATTCTGGTCGCGCGGATTTTCGCGGCTGGAAACCAATTCCACCGAAGCCGATCCGGGCGACACGCTGGCCGGCATGCTGCTCGGCCATAAGGGCAAGCGCACGCAGGCGTTCAATCTGCCGGAAAATGCCTACACATTTTCCAACAAGCGGCTCGGCTGGGAGACCGTCGCGGCGCTGCTGCCGGGCGCTTCGCCGTTGCGCACGTCCCATATGCGCGATCCGCTGGGGCCGCAGATCACCTTTGCCAGCGAATCCTTCATGGATGAAGTGGCCTATGCGGTCGGCGCCGATCCGGTGGAATTCCGCCTGAAATATCTGACCGCGCCGCGCGACCGGGCGGCAATCCAGGCGGCGGCGGAGAAAGCCGGCTGGCAGCCGGGCAAGGCTGGAACGCGGCGCACGCGGCGTGGCGATATCGTCACCGGGCGCGGCGTCGCCTATCAGCAGCGCGGCGGCACGATTGTCGCGATTGTCGCCGATGCCGAAGTCAACACCCGCACCGGCGAAGTTCGGGTGCCGCGCGTGGTGGTGGCGCATGACTGCGGCTTGATCGTCAATCCGGGTGCGCTGCGCCATGTCGTGGAATGCAATGTCGTGCAGGGGTTGTCGCGCACCATCCACGAGGAAGTGAAGTTCGACCGTCGCAATGTCACCAGCGTCGATTGGCTGACTTATCCGATCGTGGAAATGGCCGACGCGCCGCGGGTGATCGATGTGGTGCTGCTGAATCATCCGGAGGCGATTTCCACCGGTGCAGGCGAAGCGACCATGCGTCCGCTGGCAGCGGCGGTGAACAACGCGATCTTCGAAGCGACCGGCACAAGAGTGCGCCGGGCGCCGCTGAACGCCGCGCGCATCAAGGCGTCGACGGTGTAAGCAATATTGTTGCTGTCGAGAGCATCCCGGGGCGCGTCTTGCGTCCCGGGATTTTTTTGTGCCTGAACGCACGATTAATGTGAGTTCTCATTAAAATAATGTGGGGCGCAGGAACGAATCCTTCGCGACTCAGCGATAATGCTGCCGATCGCGAATGGCGATCGATGCATGGGCTGCGGGGCAACAGTCATGGATGCAGTGCTATGAAAGCCGTCATTGATGGATCCGGCAACGGGGTGGAAATCGTCCTGCGCGACGAGGCACGCGAATTCGAGCGCCTGACGATCTTTGAATTCGAGCAGTGGGTGCAGAGCCTGAAAGACCTGGCGCGGGAAGCGCGGGCGGAGATGACGCGCCGCGCGAAGCTGTCGCACCTGCCGATGAGGCACTGACGGCGGAACAGCGCTCGCTGTCCCCGCCCCGAAATCGCTGCGCGATTTCGACCGGCCCCCAAGGCGGGTTAAGAAACGTCGCAGGCGGCGAGGCGTTGGGTGAGATAACGCCGCTCGTCGGGATTGCGGGCGGCGGAAAGCGCGTCGTGGAAATGCTGCCGCGCGGCATCGCGGCGGCCGAGGCGCAATTCGAAATTGGCGCGCGCCGCGGCATAGAATGGATAGCGCGCAAGGCGCTCGCCTCCGGCAATCGCGTCCAATGCCAACAATCCGTGTTCCGGGCCTTCGCTCTGGCCGACGGCAATGGCCCGATTCAGCGCCACCACCGGCGACGGGTGAATCTGCATCAGCATGTCGTAGAGCGACACCACATGGCGCCAATCGGTTGTGTCCGTACTCGGAGCATTGGCATGGACCGAGGCGATGGCCGCCTCGACATGATATTGCGACACATCCGTTCCGGAAGCGGATTGTTCGAGCAGGCGCAGGCCTTCGGCGATGAGGGTGCGGTCCCATTGCGAACGGTCCTGGTCCGAAAGCGCCTGCAGATTACCGGAATTGTCTTTGCGCGTGGGCATGCGCGCGGCGTTGAGGCACATCAGCGCGGCGAGCGCGTATGAGGCGGGCACCGCGCCTTCGGGATGGGCAAACACTTCGCGAATGAGCCGGATGGCTTCGCGGCAGAGTTCGGCGCGCATCGCAGTTTCGGCGCAGGCGCCGTGATAGCCTTCGTTGAACAGGAGATAGAGCGCGCGGTGGACGGCAGGCAGGCGCGCGGCAAACTCGCCCGCCGAATTCACCTCGAACAGCTTTTCGGAAGCAGCGAGGGTTTTCTTGGCGCGGGCGATGCGTTTCTCCATCGCGTCATGCGCGGAGACAAAGGCCGCCGCCACTTCATCAACGCCAAAGCCGCAGAGGATGTTGAGGATCAGCGCGACCTGCGATTCTTCGGAAATCGCCGGATCGCAGCAGGAGAACATCATGCGCAGCAGGTCGTCGCGGATGGCATTGGCGCCAAGATGTTCATTCACGGTTGATGCAAGCGTCCATTCGCTGCGCAGGAGCCGGTCGACCTCCGGCGCAAAATTTCGCGCCGTGCGCTCGCGCCGGATCGCATCCAACGCGCGGTTCTTCGCCGCCGTCATCAGCCAGGCGGGCGGATTGTCGGGCAGGCCTTTAACCTTCCAGATCTCCAAAGCGCGGCAGAAGGCGTCCTGCACGACATCTTCCGCCAGCTTCAGATTGTGCATGCCGAAAATGCGGGTCAGCGCCGCAACCATCTGCCCATGCTGGCGCCGGAACAGATGATCGATATCCGCCGCTGACCCCACGCCGCTCATTACATATTCATCTGCATGATGGGCCGCACTTCGACGTCGCCGCCGCGTTCGAGGATCGGGCAGGTTTTGGCGAGCTCCGCCGCTTCAGCGATGTCTTTGGCGCGCACCAGAGTGAAGCCGCCAATGACATCCTTGGCCTCGGCAAATGGGCCATCGGTGATCGACCGGCTGCCGCTCCGGACCAGTTTTCCGCTGCGCTCGAGCGGCTGGCCGCGATCGACCATATGGCCCTTCTCGGCCAGGTCCTTCATCCAGGCGATCCATTTCTGCATGATCTGTTGCGATTGCTCGGGCGATGCCGGCCGCTCGCCGCCGCGGTAGAGATAGGCAAATTCCGCCATGTCAGTAACTCCCTTGGTTTGCGGCTTATTGACGTTTGGGTGGCTGTGAACCGGACATGCCTGCCGCCGGAATTGTACATTATGCGTGGGCGGCGGCGGGGAGGTGAAGCGTGACCGTGGTACCTTTGCCCGGCGTGCTGGCGATCGCGACGTAGCCGCCTGACTGACGCGCCAGAGTCTGCACCTGGGCGAGGCCAAGTCCGGTGCCTTTTTCTCCCTTGGTGGTGAAGAACGGCTCGAGCGCGCGGAGCATGACATCCGGCGGCATGCCCTTGCCGGTGTCGGTCACCGAGATCGCGGTATGCGCGGCGGCGATTTGTCCGTCGGCGGATCGTCGGGCGGTTTCGATCACGATGCGGCCGCCTTCGGGCATGGCGTCGCGCGCATTGACCACCAGATTGAGCACGGCATTTTCGAGCTGATTGGCATCGCAGAACACCGGCGGACAATCGGGCGCGAGACTGGTCTGCAATGCGACGCCACGGCCGGTGGCGTAGCGCAGGATGTCGGACATCGAGCCGATAAGGGTGCTGACGTCGATCACCTGCTGCGTGATCGGGCGGCGGCGGGAAAATGCCAGCAGCCGCGCGGTGAGGCCGGTGGCGCGGTGCACCCCCTGATCGATTCCTTCCAGCAGGCGCTCGATCTCGGGTTCGTTTTGCGGCAAACGGCGGCGCAGCAGCTGTGTGCCGCCGCTGACCACGGCCAGCATATTGTTGAAGTCATGGGCGATGCCGCCCGCAAGCTGCCCCAGCGTTTCCATTTTCTGCGCCTGCGCCAGAGTGGACCGGGTTTCTTCCAGGTCGGTGCGGGCGCGTTCGCGGTCACGCAGCGCAGACAGGATCAGCAGCGCGCCGAACAGCATGACGGCGAAAGTCAATCCGACGCCGCCAATGGCCGCCAGACGAATCTGTTCCTGATCGGCGGCCAGTTGCTGAAGCCGCGTTTGGAGTAGGCGATTTTCCGAACCCACGACCGCATCGATCTGCAGCGAAAGATCGCGCATGGTGTTCAATCCGACATTGGACAGAACCAGCCGGCGCGCGGCTTCGGAACCGCCGTTCTGTCTCAGCTGCAGGGTCTGGCGCAGCAACGCCACCCGGCGATTCACTTCGTCCGCGAGCTGCGGCATCCGCCGCCGCTGCTCCGGATTCGTGGCGCTCAATTGCTCGAGTTGCGCGAGATATTGCGGCGCGGCCTGAATGCCGCTGCTGTAGGCGTCGTCGAGATAGCGCGGCTCTCCGGTGACGATGTAGCCGCGTTCCGAGCTTTCGGCCTCGCGCAGCACGCGCTCGATGCCGTGCGCGGCGGCAATCACGTCATAGGCATGAATGACCAGGATGCGCCCTTCGCCGAGCGCCGGCGCGACGTAAACCATTTGGTAAACGTTAAGGCCCACCAGAGCCAGGCAGCCTGCAACCACCAGGATAATGCCGGCCCATAAAGCCCTTGGAAGCAAATGCGACATTCCCGCCAAAGAGGCGCCGCCCCTGCGGGAATTTAGCGCGCCTGTACCCGCCGGGAAAACGTCAAATGCCGATGGAACCAATCGAGCCATATTGCGTATTCGCACCTTAGCGCGCGCTTTGGGCAAGACGAGGGGGAAAGTGCGGCAAAAATTTACCATTTATGCGCACTCGCAAATCATCCGGCATAATGTGTCAGCGATGTGTCGCACGCTCACGATTTCAGGCGCTGCATGGGCGCAAAGTTTGACGGCCGATTTGATGAATTCGATTCTGATGAAATCTGTCCACGGTTTATGAGGAAGCGTCCATGAATGTGCTGGGCGTTTTCTCGCGCGTCCGGTTGCTGCGCTGGTGGGTGCCGGCGGCGGCGGTGCTGCTGATTGCAGTCAGCGTGCTGGCAACCCTTTATGAGGAGAATCTCTATCGCTCGGAGCGGATTCAGGAAGCGACGGTCCAAGCGAGTATTTTCGGTTCGAGCGTGGCGGCGGCCCTGGTGTTCAACGACGCTGCCGCGGCGCAGCAATATGCCGATGCGCTCAAGGCCAATCCGGAAATCGAAGCGGTCGAGATTTACGAATCAACCGGGCGTCCTATCGGCGGCTTTGTCCGCATGGGCGCAAACCCGACACCGGAAGGGGCGCCGGTCCCGGGCGTTGTTGCCGGCGCGACGCGCATTACAGTGACTGAGGCTGTCATGCGCAATGGCATGAAGCAGGGCACTGTCCATCTGCGCGTGCTGATGGATCCATTCGGCCGCCGGCTGGTGCGCTTTGGCGGCATCCTGCTCCTTGTCATCATGGCGCTGCTGGTGCTCGCGGTTTCAACGGTGGCCCAGCGGGCACTGCGGCGAGCCAATGAGCGGCTGTCCGCGCAAGGCGCCGAACTTGCCGACACCAACCGCCGGCTCCAGCTCGAAATGGCCGAACGCGCGGTCGCTGAAGAATCGTTAAGGCAGACGCAGAAGATGGAGGCGATCGGGCAGCTTTCCGGCGGCATCGCGCATGACCTCAACAATCTGCTGGCGATCATGCAGGGCAATCTGCAGCTCGCGCGCAAGCGCCTTGGACAGGGCAAAGCGGACATTCAGCGCTATCTCGACGGCGCGCTGGATGCGATCGCGCGGGCGGCATCGGTGACGCACCGGGTCCTGGCGTTTTCGCGCCGGCAGCCGCTGTCGCCGCGTTCGGTCAATCTCAATGCGCTTCTGGCCGACATGGCCGATCTGCTGCGCCATTCGGTCGGCGAACGCATCGAAATCGACATCCGCCCCGAAGCGACATGGAATGTCTGGTGCGACGCCAACCAGATGGAGACCGTGATCATCAATCTGGCACTCAATGCGCGCGACGCAATGCCCGACGGCGGTACCCTGACCGTTTCGACATCGGACCGGATTGTGCCGCCGTCACAGGATCTGCCCAGCGGCGAATATGTCGAGTTGCGGGTTGCTGACAATGGCCTCGGCATGAGCGAAGATGTGCGCCAGCGCGCAGTCGATCCTTTCTTCACCACCAAACCGCAGGGGCGCGGCACGGGTCTGGGGCTCAGCATGGTCTTCGGCTATGTCCGTCAGTCGAACGGAAGCATGCGGATTGACAGCGAACCGGGCATGGGAACGGTGATTACGATTCTGATGCCGCATTATGCAGCGCAGGCGTCCGCGGTGAATGCATGAGCATAACGCCAGAAAGATATGGCGAAGGACCGGCGATCCTCGTGGTCGAAGACGAGGTCATGCTGTTGATGGTGGTGGCGGAAACCCTGCGCGATGCCGGCTTCACCGTACTGGAGGCGAGCAACGGCACAATGGCGCTTCAGGCGCTCAAGGAGCATCCGGAAATCGCCCTGATGATTTCGGACATCAAAATGCCCGGCATGAGCGGTTATGAAGTGGCGCAGGAGGGCTTGACGATGCGCCCGGAGCTGAAGGTTGTGCTGATGACCGGATATACGCAGGACCCGATGCCGGCGCGCTTTGTCGAAGCCAATGTGCAGGTGCTTTACAAGCCGTTCAATTTCGATCTGTTGCCTGAGATCGCGAAAGGCATACTGGCCGGCTGATTTTTACGCGCGGGCGTCACAGCCCCGCTTTCCTGGGTCCTCCGCCACTGCGTTTCGCAGCGACACTCTCAGAGGGGAACGGCACGATGACGGCCGACGAGGCTGCTTTCGATTCGTTTTGATTGCGGACTTCGACCGGGCATCCGGCCGCAATCCACGCCTTGATACCGCCGCGGAGCGGCCTGACTTTCTTGAAACCGGCTTTTTCCAGCACCCGCGCTGCTATGAGCTCCATCCGCAGATTGTCGGCTGGCGCATAGATCACGATATCGGTGCTGCGGGGCACTTTCTTCACCGCCGCCGCAATCCCGGAGCGTGTGACCTGCAGTGCACCGGGAACGGACCCGGCCAGGTACGCATCCTTGCCTGCGCGAACCTCAAGAATGACGGGACCAGCCGGATTGCCGGACATTTGCATCAGTTGTTCCGCCGAAACGCGAGCATCGGCGAGTTTGCGGATCAGCGCTCTGCGCATGACCAGGCGGGTGATCACATAAGGTACAATCAGGGCCGCCAGGATAATGATGCCGATTTGGCCAAACCGCGCGAAATAAATCAGCATCCGCGCAATGGCGTCGTGGAATACCTGGCCGAGCACCAGCGGCAGTCCGAGATAAATGGCGGAGCCAACGGCATCGAACACCAGAAACCGCACCAGTCTGAGGCGTGTGACGCCCGAGAACACGATGGTGGCAAGCGCAATTCCGGGAAGGAACTTCACCATCAGTAGTGCCCAGGGCCCCACCCGGGCGAACCAGGATTGGATGCGCCGGACGGAATTGTCGGGAGAAAACGACATCCGGGCCACCACGCGCATAACGCGCGGGCCGAGCCGCATGCCCGCAAAATACCAGACGGTGTCCGCTGCAATGGCGGCCGCGACTGCCGCTATCAGCACCAGCGGGGCGGTAAAAGAGGTCAGCGTGAAGGCGCTTGCGACCAGCAGCACCGGATAAGACGGGAAAGGCAATCCGCTGTCCTCGAGCAGCACGCTCACGCAGACCGCAAGCACCCCATATTGATGTATCAAGTGAATGACTTGCTGCATGCTGCGCCGCGGTCCGTGCTACGCGGTCACGCTCCCGTGACATGCGTGTGGCTGGTTCCCTACACGCTAACTCCTAAGTCTGGCCGCGGGTTTCCCGCCGGAACCTGACATCAATCAAGCTCTTCGCTCCGGCTGATGCGGGACTTGACCAATGCGCACGGGCGGCTTTGGTTTCACATCGCAGACGGATTTGGAATCGCCATGATTTCGACCGACGCTTCCGGAATCTGCAGATGCGGATGCGAGGTGAACATCTTCGCCGCCGCATCATGCGAATCGGCTTCGAGGATGAGATACCAGTTCAAATCATTCCGGATATCGGCCACGCCATTTGAGGTCACGCGTTTGGTCTTTCCCAGCGGCGCACCGCGGTCGACAATATATTTGCCGTTGTCGGCCATCCATTTTTGCCATGCGCCCATCATTTCCTGCGACATCGCCTGACGCTTGTCTTCCGGGGTCGACTTCACCCACTCATCAATCACCCGTGCCGGGATGGCAAACAGCGCGAAAAAGCGGGTCATGACGGCGATCCTTTTCGGTTGGACGGCGGACACAAGCACAGCAGTATGACACTGCGCTGACGCGATTCAATCGGCGGCCGTGCCGGCCGGAACCGGTTCCGTCGCCCCTGCCCTCCTGGCTTAGCCGCCGCCACGGCAAGAACCGGCATGTGATCGTCTCGCCGCCCTCCTTCTGCTAATTTGGGGCGATGAACACAGTGAACCAGATACTGGCCGGGCGTCCCGAGCTGATTGCGCTCGTGGTCCTCATCTTTGCATTCGCCGGCGTGCGCTTCCTCACCAAGCGGCAAACCTTACGGCGAATCCTGGTGGGTGCGCTGTTCTTTCTCGGCTTCACGTGGATCATGTTTCAGGCCCGGCAGATTCCCTATGCCGTGCCGCGCATTCAACGCGATCCGCTGGCCGGATTTCTCGGCGACAGCCTGAAGACGATCTGGTGGTCCTGGGCAGCGTCGCTGTGTTCGGATGCGCTCCGGCTGTTTGCGTCGCGCGGACACACGCCGCTCGCCCGCTACCGTCTGACGCAGGATTTGAGCGTCGCCGGAATCTATCTCTGCGCGCTCATCGGGCTCACCACCTTCGTGCTCAATCTGCCGCTGCAGGGGCTGCTGGTGACGTCGGGCGCAGTTGCCGTCGTGCTCGGTCTCGCGCTGCAAAGCGCGCTCGGCGATGTGTTCTACGGCATTATGCTCACGCTCGGGAAACCGTATCAGCTTGGCGACTGGATCACGCTCGACAACGGGGCGGAAGGTACGGTGGTGGAGATGAACTGGCGCGCCACCCATCTCCTGACCGACCATCAAGATGTGGCGATCGTGCCGAACAGCGTCATTGCCAAGGCGCGGATTGTCAATGCGAGCTACCCGTCGCGCACGCACGGCACCGTCATCCGGCTGCCGCTGGCGCCGCAGACTTCACCGGAACTGGCGGCGCGCGTGCTGTCGGATTCCGCGCTCGCCTGCCGGCAGGTTCTGATGCAGCCGCCGCCCTGCGCGGTGATCAAGGGCATGAGCGCCGAAGCCACGACATTCGAAGTGACGTTCTATACTTCCGAGGTGGCACTGGCCGCCGCGGCACAGACTGTTGTTTACGAGAATATCTATCGGGCATTGCGGATCGCGGGAATTGCACTGGGCAATGCGAATGCGCTTTCCCTGCCGGCTGTGGGCGTTCCGCCTGCGAGCGCGGCGCTGCGCCTGGCGGAGAGCGCCCCGCTCCTCGCAGATCTCCGCAACGAACAGCGCGCAGAACTCGCAAGTGCCCTGAGGCTAGAAGAATACGAGGCCGGACAGGTGCTGGTCGAGCAAGGGGCGCAAGTGCCGGCGCTGCTGCTGGTCGCCGCCGGTGTTGTTTCGGTGCGGCGGCGTTCGGGGGATCGCACGGAGGAACTGGACCGGATTGGCGCGGGCGGAAGCTTTGGCAGCCGGGAACTGCAGCAGGGAGCGCCTGCTGCGGCATCGCTGACGGCATTGACCAAAGCCACTATATTCCGCCTGGAAAAGGCACAGTTCGCGAATATCATGGCGTTAGGCAGTTCGACGGAAAACCAGGGCGCCGAGAGTACCCGCGACTGGTTCGCGAGACAGGTCGGACGCGTATAGGCAGGCCGGTTGGGGGAAGATGGGGATTCGATCGTTCAGCATCACCTTACCGCTGCTTCTCGTCACAACAGCGGCTACAGCGCAGGATTTGACGGGAGCCATCGCCAGATGCGCCGCAATCACCGGCTCCGCCGAAAGGCTCGCCTGTTACGACGGGCTTGCGCAGCGTCCCGCGCCGAATCCCGAATTGGGCCGCGAGCAATTGCCAAAACCGCAAACACCGGCGGCGGCCGAACAGGACGACTCCCTGACCGCAACAGTCAGCAATGTTTCACTGACGCCCACGGGGCGGCTGGTCCTTGTTCTGGACAACGGCCAAACCTGGCAGCAAATCGACGGTGACAGCCTTCGATTCGCGCCGGGCGGCAAAGTTGAGAGCAGGCAAGTGACGATCTCGCGCGGATTGTTCGGCAGCTACAATCTGATCTTCGCCGGGCAGAACGCGCTGTACAAAGTCCGCAGGATAAAGTGAGCGATCCGCGGCAGACGCCCC
Organism: uncultured Bordetella sp.; assembly: GCA_964446945.1. Taxonomy (GTDB): domain Bacteria; phylum Pseudomonadota; class Alphaproteobacteria; order Micropepsales; family Micropepsaceae; genus CAIYRG01. Next base: position 431,509 of record CAYUQO010000001.1, on the reverse strand, counting down.
TGACCGCGGCTCCGGCCGAACCGCCTGTCGCCGATATCCGCTCAACACTTCCGACACAAACGCAGCAGAACACCGCGAATCGTCTGTTTGCGCGCTGCGCGTGGCGGCTACTTCCGTTTCTCGGGCTCCTGTATCTCGCCAACTATCTCGACCGGTTCAACGCGGGATTCGCGGCGCTGACGATGAATCGCGATCTCGGTTTCAGCGCGAGTGTTTTTGGATTTGGCGGCGGCATTCTCTTCGCCGGCTACCTTCTGTTCCAGATTCCGGCCAATGCCATTCTGTTGCGGCTCGGCACGCGGCGATGGATGTTCTGTATCCTGACGGTGTGGGGATTGATTTCGGCATCGACCGGATTCATCCACAGCGCCCGCGAATTTTACATCCTGCGCTTTCTGCTCGGCCTTGCCGAAGCCGGCCTGTTTCCCGGAATTCTTTATTATCTGGGGCTGTGGTTTCCCCGGCGCTATCGCGTGCGGTTTTCGGCGGTATTTGTCTGCGCGATTCCATTGTCGGGTGTGGTGGGTGGCCCACTATCGGCAGCGATTCTCGCCACGAATGGATTTGGCGGATTGCATGGCTGGCAATTGCTGTTCTTGCTCGAAGGACTGCCCGCTACGCTGCTGGGACTTGCGGTGCTGAAATTTCTTCCCGACGGACCTCGCGACGCCGATTGGTTGTCGGCGCAGGATCGAACGCTGATTACCTCGCAGCTCGCGGGCGAGGCGCAGGGCGAAACGCGGCCGCTGTGGGATTCGCTGCGGGACTTCAGGATTATCGTGGTGGCGCTGGCCAGTTTCGCTGCCGGTTCGGCGCTCTATGCCACCGGACTCTGGTTGCCGCAGATCGTAAGCGCCATGGGATTCTCCATCACCGGAACAGGAATTGTCGTGGCGCTGGTCTATCTCCTCGCCATGCTGATCATCGTGGCCTGGGGTTACTCCTGCGACCGCTCCGGAGAGGGTTTCCTGCATGTCGCATTCGCCTGGCTTTTCGCTGCGGTCGGGTTTGCGCTGGCGAGCGCGGCAACGAATGACGCTCTGGCGCTGGTGGGACTTGCGCTCGCGTCAGGTTTCATCCCGGCCGCGATCGCGCCGCTTTTTACGCTGCCATCGCGATTCCTTCGCGGTCCGGCGGAAGCCGGAGGCATCAGCGCCATCAACACCATCGTATCGCTGGGCGGCTTCGCAGGACCGTATATGATTGGCGTGCTGAAGGATCGCAGCGGGAGTTACGCGTCGGGAATGGCGATGCTGGCCGCTGGGCTGGTAATCGCTTCCGCGATGGTGCTGGTGCTCGCGCGACGAGTTCGGCCGCACACTGTTTTAGAAGTTCCAGAAATTCTGGAGGCGCCTCTTCCCTCACCCGGCGCGGCCCCGACCAGTGCGCCCTGACCGAGTGCGCCGTGTTCACTTAATCCCATCGCCGTGTCGTGACGTTCGGCTGAGCACAGCTTGCGCGCGGGAGGTCTGCCAGTCCGTTGACCGTAACAGACCTTCCACCCAATCCTAGTCCCGGTCGCGGTAGCGCCAACGCTCGTCGCGGTCACGGTCACGTCTCGCGAAGTCGCGGTCACGATCAAAAAAGCGATCGCGATCAACTCTGCGCTCCCATTCTTCACGTTGTTCGTGCCGGCGCCAAGCCCAGTCGCCATCCCACCCGTAATAGGGCTGGACTCCGTAGTATGGTTGAACGGGAGGAGGAACATAGGCCGGCGCTGCATAGGCCGTGCAGTACGGATAAGAGTACACGTAATTTCCGAGCAGGTCGTAACACGACGGATATTCCGGATAGGTCTGATAGGCTGGCCCTATACCAATTCCAAAACTGATCTGCGCCATTGCCGGCGCCGCCGACGCAATCGCGACGCCGCCGATCATTGCCGCGCCGATTCCCAATTTCGTGATGGTTTTCACGGGATTTCCTCACTTTTGGCGCTGGTCCCAGCGCACTACCTCAGTACTGATAATGCACAGCACGGATTTATGCAGGATGGACGGGTTATTCATCCGGCGTTCAGAATTTCGGCCTTTGAATCGCACCTGGATTGCGTTCAGGAAACGGGCGCTAAAAATCGCAAATTGTCCGAACAGGAGAGCTACAAGTGTTATCCGGACTGAGAACAGCTTTCGTCATTTCAGCCGCTGCGCTCGGTTCTTGTGCCATCGCCGGATGCGCGACGCCGCAAGAACAGGTCGCTGAGCAGGAGGGTTTGATTGCCGCGGCGGGCTTTACGGTTCTGCCCGCAAATACGCCTGAGCGCCAAAGCGAATTGGCCATGCTGCCGCCGCATCGGTTCATCATGAGAACGAAGGCCTCTGGCGAGGTCGAATATGTCTATGCCGATCCGCTGAATTGCAATTGCCTGTATATCGGCACACAGGCGAACTTCGGAGAATTCAACAAGGAGATGTTTCAGCTGCGGCTTGCCAATCAGGCGCAGTCGACTGCAATGCTGTACAACGATGCATCGATTTGGAACCGGTTTAACTGGGGCCCGTGGGGTCCCGGTTGGTGATGAGCTCCAGGTAGCGGAAGATCTCGGTGTAGTCCGAATCGGCGCCGAGTTCGCGCATCGCGGCCTGCCAGATCGCGTGTACTGCCTCGCCCACCGGCATTGGTGAATCGAGCGAGCGCGCTTCTTCGAGACAGAGCCGCACGTCCTTGTTCATCAGTCCGGTGGCGAATCCATAGGCGAAGCGGCGCGTGAGAATGGATTGCGGGAATTTGGTTTCGGTGGCCGAACTGCGCCCGGTGCCGGCATTGATCACCTCGATCATCAGCTTCGGATCGAGTCCGGCTTTCATCCCCATCACGACAGCTTCGGATGCAACCGCGAGGGATGTCGCGGAAAGGAGATTGTTGGCGAGCTTCATCACCTGCGCCATGCCGGCCCGTTCGCCAATGACGAATAGCCGGCCGAAATTCGCGAGCAGCGCACGCACGCGTTCCAGCGCGGCCGGATCGCCCGACGCCATGACCGCAAGGGTGCCTTTGGTTGCGCCCGCCACACCTCCGGAGACCGGCGCATCGACCATCGCGATCTGCCTCCCGGCCAGCGCTTCGGCAACTGCCAGCGTTGTCGGCCGGCCGGTGGTGGAAAGATCGACCAGGATCTTTGCGCGCTCGCCTTTGATGACGCCCTGCGCGCCGATGGCCTCGCCGCGCACATCTTCCGGTTCCGGCAGGCTGAAGAAAACGATGTCGGCACGATTGGCAACTTCGCGCGATGAACGTGCTTTCGCCGCGCCCCTCGCGATGAGCGGCGCCACGGCTTCGTCGCGAATGTCATAAACCGTCAGCGAGTGGCCGGCGTCCATGAGACGCCCGGCCATGGGCCCGCCCATTTTGCCCGTGCCGACAAAACCCAGTGATTCAGGCATTCACCCCCCTTCCGGCCGGCCGCACGCGGCGCCCCCGACCGGCGCGGCCTCGCCGCACCGGCGGAACGGATAAAAAAACGCGCACAGCGCGCGGTGCGCGTCCGCGGCACATGCAAAAGCGGGCGTTGCGCCTTTCCGGGCTAAAATCGGCTCCGCCGATTTTGTACGCCCTCCGATCCCCCGCCCGCCTTCGTGGCGCGCCATAGCGCCACTTCGGCGCGGCGGCGGCAAGAGGGAGGGTGAAGTTCAGGAGGGTCGTGGAAAGAGTTGCGGCGCCAACAAGGTGTTGGCGCCGCAATAGTTATCAGACGTCCGTATCGCCGGACAGCGCCTAGAACCTGGACGTCAGCGCCACGTACACCGTACGGCCCAACAAATCGTAAGTGTTGTAGGTATTCGGTGTACCTGTTCCGGTAATCAGGTCGCTGATGATCGGCGGATCCTTATCGAAGGCGTTGGAGATTCCCGCCCGCAATTCCAGGTGCGGATTCAGCTCCCAGATGGCATTGAAGTCAAAATAGCTGAATGCCGGAATCCGGGCATTGAGTGCGTCGAAACTGCCACTCGTCAGTGCAGCTTGCGTCGTGTTGCTGTCCAGGCCGGTGCCACCGAGGAATCGCCACTGCATCGAAAGCGTGACATCCCACGGGGAGAGCCAGGTCACGCGCAGCAAATGGCGCCACGTCGGAAGCGGGTTACCGCAAGTGTTACCAAAAAGACCTGCGCAGTCATAAACCGGCTGGGTCGGCAGGGTCTGGGTCTTCGAGGTGATCGTGTAGGTGCCGACGAAGAAAAAGCTCACGGCGCCGTAGGGACCAATGCCGAAATCCTCTAGATTCCTGCGATAGCCGGCCTGGAGGTCAACGCCTGAGACATTCGCCGATGCGACGTTGACATTGGTGGCCTTGATGTAACCGCCACCGGAAACGGTATTGCCATACAATTGTCCATTCGCCGTCCGCACGACGTTGCTGCAGAATTCCGGAGCGCCGGTCGTGAGGCATTGATTCAGGGAGATATCGATCGGGATCGTTCCCACCTCATTGGGTATGTCGATCTTGAAGTAGTCCGCGCTGGCGGTCAGGCCGTTCAGGAACGACAACGTCGGCGTCGTGCTGATTCCGGCCGTGAAAGTCTTGGCCTTTTCCGGCGCCAGATTCGGATTGCCGCCCTGCAGAATCGCACACTGGCCTGCCGGACACTGACCGATATTGCTGGTGGTGCTGCCGTTGCCATACTGTGCAGGCGTCACCCCCGTGCGTTCGCACTGCGCCAGTGTCGCCGTCGCCGGAGTCGCCCCATCCGGCGCGCAGGGATCAACCGACACGATGCTGGTATTGGTGACACTCTGCGGCGTAAACAGTTCGAGAATGCTCGGTGCGCGGATGGCGACATCATAGGATGCCCGGAAACGGATATCCGGGATTGGAGCGTACTGGCCGCCGACTTTCCAGGTTGTAGCTTTTGCGCCGGTGGAATATTCGGAGAACCGGATGCCGGCATCGATGCTCATGTCCTGAATGAACGGCTGGCCCTGCGCAAGCGCAGCTCGAACTTCGCCATATGACTCGCTGACGCTGACCGAATTGTTGATCGGGACAGCAGCGCCACCGAAGCCCTCCAGATCGTTGGATTGTTCAGCCTGGTCGGCCTGAAAAATCAGCGTGTCGACCCTATGATCGGCGCCAAGGGCAACAAGCACAGGATCGTTGGCGAAGGGCGACTTGATCCCATAGGTGCCGAGATCCCCGGTGAGATCAGCTTCGAGTATTTGCTCCGCTAGTGTTCCCCGCGAAGTGCCGATTTCGGTGAGGTAATCGAGCTGCGCCTGGGTTACGCCGCCGGTCGTAAAGATATTGTATGGTACGCAACCATCGCTGCCGCCATTGAGGCAGACCGGATTGGCGGCAGTACCGCCGACCTGAAGCGCGTTGTTGATTTTTTGGTTGCTGAGGTAATTGTTGTTCCGCTGATCGACGGTAACGTAATAGTACGACCCGTAGGCATTGTAGTGCCAGGCGCTGGTCAAATCGCCCTGTACGCCGACGACTCCGCGGAAGTTCATATGCTCATAAAGACTAGAGCGCGGTCCGCCTTCGATGTTGCGGCGGCCGATTTCCAGTTCGGTATTCTGGGCTCCGGAGAGACCTTCGCTGGTACAGAAGGCAGCGACTTCTTGCGCACTCAGCAGCGGATTGTTGCAATTGACGAGGAAATTGCCGCTGCCGTCCGGCGCGTAAGCGTTTGCGCCGCGGAATATCGCATCCGGCGCGATTTGCTGGAACGAGCGGTCATCCATAAAGGAGAATTCAACATAAGGCTGCACAAAGGGTGCGACGTCATAGTGGCTCAGGAATCCGCCATTAAAACGTGTGTCCTGGCGCGAAAGCGTTTCATACGCATTCGAGTTAAAGGTTGCCGGCGGCGAGGAGCCGGGTTGCGGCCGGGGAAGCGCCTGGCTGCCGACGATCGAAAACACGCCAAGCGAATTCGGGAATCTCGGCCGGAAATAGTTGGAGTTGCTCGACCCGGCGCAGGCCGCCGCAGAAGTGATATTGATCTGACAGGCGGAGAAATCCCGGTCTCGCATGTAAACCGGTTCGGCTTCGCGATAGGTGATGTAGCCCGTCACATTGCCCCGATTGTCCGCCGTATTGGTGCCCATCAGGAGTGACAGATTTCTGCTCTGGCCGTCGAAGACGCTGTTTGGCGCCTCCGCGAGCGGACCCTGGGTGTTCGCCGCGAGCGCCTTGGCGATCACGCCACGGGCGAATGTGTTGTTATTATCGTGCCAATCGCCGCCCCATTGCGCGTCGATCTGAAGACCCTGGAAATCCCGCTTCAGGATGAAGTTGACGACGCCGGCGACCGCGTCGGAGCCATAAGTCGATGATGCGCCGCCGGTCAGGATTTCGACACGGTCGATCAGCTGAACGGGAACCTGGTCGATGTCCGGTGCAGCCTGGGGATTGCCGGTATTCGGATCGCCGACACCGAGACGGCGGCCGTTGACAAGGACGAGCGTTCGCGTCGCTCCGAGTCCGCGCAGGTCCACCGTTGTGACACCGCCGGGACTGGTGAGGGGGTTATTCGTGTTCGAAAAGTCGTTGGTGCTGCTGATAAAGGTCTGCGGCAAATCGTTCAGGAAGTCGCTGACATCGGTGGCGCCCTTCACCTGGATGTCTGCGGACGTGATGGTTTGGACCGGACTCTCGGAAACCGTGTTGGCCTCCGGGAGCAGCGTTCCCGTCACGACGACGACCTCGGGTCCGCCACCGACGGCGGCGACCGCCTGCGCGGCCGCGGGACTTGCGGCCAAAACGGCCGCACTGGCAAGGCCAAGAAAGAGTGAAGTTCTGAGCGAGCAACGCGATGCAGTTCGATTCATTGAATTAGCCCTTCCCCAGATGGACCAATTAAAATCGACGCAAGCCACACGCTGGACGAGCGAATCGCTGCGCCAACCGTTTGCTAAGGTTTACAACCGCGGATTGCTCAGTGAAAAGATTTTCACCCCACTGAACTGTAATAATGTGCGCAGTGTTGCAAATCGGCATCGGCATCATCTCCGGCGATGGATGGGTGCCTGATGGTGGAGCTAACAATACTGATTTGATTCAAAAATTCGGGGTTGCGGCGATCAGGACCGGGGTTTTGCACCCGGAATAATAGTCATTGAATTCCCGGCGCAGACCTGTTCCTGCCACGGACCATTCAACGGCCGACGGGTCACGACAGCGGGTCAGGGCACATCACGGTTTTTCGGGTCTACCACCGCGAATTGAGCTGCAATCCGGGCCCGCCTAATCGCGGTCCACCCGGACCGCGCCGGCAGGGATAACACGGGACTGAACCCGTGCCCGAAAGGTTAAAGGCGGGCGGCCTCATTTCCCTGATGGGAGACTCCGTCGAGGCGTTCGACTTCGCGGGCAAGCGCCTCCCAGTTCTCCGCCACCTGCAGGAATTCCCTTCGATTGACGGGATCGCTGGCCGCGCGAATGCGCGCCGCCACCGCTTCGCGCCGATACTCATCGACGCGTGAATCGTTTGCCGAGACCATGCCCCACCTCTTTCGCCGGTCGAGCGCAACCTAGCAGAGAGAATGGGCCCGCACCACAGCCATAACATTGACTTGAGTTCGGCTTTTAGCGTCTGCTTGGCCATTCGTTGGAGTTCCCGCCGATGAATGAAATGCCGGGCATGCATCTCACCGCGGGCGCAGATATCGCGCTGTTGCTGGCGAGCGCGGCGCGCATTGTCGATATCAGCCTCGAACTGGATCCCGCCAAATTCCGTATGCGGACCTATGCCGGGTTCAGGAAAGACATGCAGTTCGAGACCGAAATGATCAAGGATTACGCCGACGGTGGTCTGGGACAGCGCGTGCGCGGCGTGCATATGCGGTTGCATGCCGGCAGCCATATCGACGCGCCGTCGCACATGATCGAAGGCGGCGCCGACATGCACGAAATGCCGCTGGAGCGCTTTGTGGGCCCGGCGGTGGTGGCGGATGTGCGCCATCGCGGTGCGAAACAGGCGATCACGGCAGATGATCTGGAAGCCGCCGCGGGTGCGTTGGTGCAACCCGGCGACCGGTTGCTGCTCCGTACCGACATCAACGAAACTTATGACGGTTCGCCGGAGTGGATGGCGCGCGCGCCCTGGCTGGGCGATGAAGCGATCGCGTGGTGCGCGGCGCGTCACGTGTCGCTTGTGGGATTCGATTTTTACCACGCCAATGAACCGGTTCAGGACCGGGACAATTGCACCACGCGCAAATTGCTCCAGCGCTCCATTCTGACCATGCCTTACCTGACGAACCTCGAGGCGATCGCAGAGCCGCGCGTACTTTTGATTGCGCTGCCGCTGAAGATGAAAAATGTCGAGGCGTCGCCCGTGCGCGCGATCGTGGTCGAAAGCTAAAACCGTTTGCAGCCACCTCTGGATATCGAGGAACTGCTCGAGACGCAGACGCGCAGCCGGTTCTCCACCACGGTCTTCCTGCTCTGTTGCCTGGTCATGCTGGCCGACGGGTTCGACAACCAGGCCATCAACTACGCTGCTCCGGCGATCATTGCCGAATGGGGCATCAACCGCGCGCTGATGACGCCGGTTTTCAACTTCAGCGTCGGCGGCGCCATCATCGGCGCCGTGGTTTTCTCCGCGCTGGCCGACCGTTATGGCCGGCGGCCGGCGACGATCGCCGCGGTTGCGGTGTTTGGCGCATTCACCCTGGCAATTCCGCTCGCAGGTGATCTCACATCCCTGACGCTGTTGCGGGTTGGAGCATCATTCGGCGTCGGCGGCGGCATGCCGATGGCGATCACGCTCGCCTGCGATTACGCCAGACGCGACCGGCGCGCGTGGTGCGCCACGCTCCTGTTTCTCGGTTATACGGCCGGATCCTCCGGGGGCGGATGGTTGGCCGCATCGATCATTCCCGCATTCGGCTGGCGGGCCGTGTTCTACCTCGGCGGTTGCGCAGGCATCGCGATTGCCGCCGCGCTGCTGTGGGGACTGCCCGAGTCGCTGAAATTTCTGGCGCTTCGGCGTCCGGCCGACGCGCGAATTTCGCGTTACGTGCAGCGCCTGTTGCCGGGCATTAAAATTCCGCGCGACACCGGATTCACGATCACCGCGGACGCCGCATCCGGCGCGCCGTTGAGGGAATTGTTCGCCGACCGCCGCAGCGCAATGACATTGTCGCTATGGTTTGCACTGGGCTTTGCATTCGCCACGCATTTTTTCCTGTCGCAATGGCTGACCACGCTTTTGACTCCGGTGGTTGGCTTTGCCGATGCCGCGCGCACCCAGGCAGTGTTTCAGGCCGGCGCGGGATTTTCTTTCGTGTTTGGCTATCTGATCGATCGCCGCGGCATCCCGGTCACGGCGGTCGCCATGTTCGCCGCGGCGCTCCCGGTGGCCGCGATCGGATGGGCAGCGCCATGGAATACCGCTTTGGCCATGGGGTTGGCGCTGACCTCCGGCATTCTGGTGCTGGGCGGCGATGTCGGCATCAGCGCGCTTCCCTGCATCATCTATCCCCCGGCGATCCGCTCGACGGCGACCGGAGCAGCATTCGGGATGGGACGCATTGGCGCCATAGTGGGACCGATGCTGGCGGGCTTGCTGATCTGGCTCGACGTCCCTCTCGGTACGATTTTCATCATTTCAGCGCTGCCCGTGCTGTGTTCGGGTGTGGCGTGTGTGGTGTTGGAAAGAGTTGTGAATGTGCGGCGAGCAACAAGTCCCGGCCAGAACGCATCATCATCTTTTTCGCGCCGCAGACGCGGCGCGGCTGGGTGGCCGGGTCAAGCCCGGCCATGACATGCGGGGTCAAAGTGATTTGGCGCCTGGGACTTCGCTGGTGCCGCCATCGAGAATGATTTCGGCGCCCATCATATAGGCGGACTCGTCGGAGGCGAGGAACACCACCGCGTCGGCGATTTCTTCGGAGCTGCCGATCCGGCCCATCGGCACACCGGCGGCGATTTTGCCCTTTATCGTCGCGGCAGTTTGCGCGTCACGGCCGCGTTCCCAGATCGGCGTGTCCACCGGCCCCGGGCTGATGACATTGACCCGAATGCCGCGCGGCGCGAGATCGGCCGAGAAATTGCGCGCAAATGCACGCACTGCGGCTTTGCTGGCAGCGTAGAGCGAAATGCCCGGCCGGCCCATGCGCCAGGCGATGGACGAATTGAGGATGATCGACGCGCCGCGGCGCAGCAAGGGCAACATCGTCTGTACCGTGAAGAATACGCCCTTCACATTGACGTCGAATGTCTCATCGAATTCGGCCTCGGTGATATTGCCGATCGGCGCATTGGTGAACAACCCGGCATTGGCGAAGATGATGTCGAGAGCGCCGAACTCCTCTGACAGCCGGCGCGCCAAAGCCTCGATCTGCTTGAGATTCGCCACATCGCATGCAGCCGCGAGCGTCCCGCCTCCGATGTCGCGCGCAGCAGATTCCAGAGATTCCGCGTTGCGGCCGGTGATCGCAACGTGGGCGCCTTCGGATACGAATGCTTTTGCACTGGCGAGTCCGATTCCGCTGCTGCCGCCTGTAATCAGCGCTGCCTTTCCATCGAGCCGATGCATAGCATTGATCCTGTTCAGTTTTTTTAGGTAAATCCCGGCGCAATTTTGTTAGCGCCAAACTTAAGCAAATCTACTGCCACCGGTTAAGCCAAAAGCTACCCTTTAATGGGAACTTTGATCGCGCAGCGGGGGATGCGGAAGCAGCTGGTTCCGGCAATGGCGTTCGTACAACATCAGACAGCATCCCCGGCGAAAGCGGCAAGCGCTCCCCTGGGTGCATTTGCCGGCCAGTGGCAGGATTTTTTCCTCCCGTCGAGCATGTTAGCCGACGACGATGCCCGCCGCATGGGCCGCATGTTCGTGGCCGGTCACGCGGTTGGCCCCATCTTCGGCTTTGCGATTCTTGTCTTGTTATACCGCGTCAATCCTGTGTCCGGCCCAAATATCCTTGTGCAGATGATCTGCCTGGGCGTGTTCTGGGCTCTCCCGCCGGCGCTGCGGCTGACCGGCCGGCTGAAGCCCCTGGCCATGCTGTCGGTGCAGAATCTCGCCTTGCTCGTGTTTTTCGTTTCGTGGTCGCACGGGGGCGTCAATTCGCCCTTCCTGCCGTGGATCGTGGTCACGCCGCTGTTCACCTTCCTCTATCTCGGTGAGGCGCCGCTGTTGTGCTGGCTCACGCTTGGCGCCCTTGCCGCCGAGTTCGGTGTGTTCCTGGCCATCGGCCGATTTGCCGAAGCAGCGGTACAGTTCCCCCCCCGAGCCCTCGCCAGCATCAATGTGCTCTTGCTGTTCTGCGCCGGTACGGCGCTCGCGGTCCACTTTGCGCGCGAGATCGCATCAAAATCGCATCTCCAGCACGAAGTTGAGCGCCATCTCGCCACCGAACGCGCACTTGGCGAGGCTAAGGACGCCGCGGAAGCGGCAAGCCGCGCAAAGACCGATTTCCTCGCCTCCATGAGCCACGAACTCAGGACGCCATTGAATGCCGTGATCGGGTTCTCGGAGATGATGTCAAGCGAGGCGTTCGGCCCGATCGGTCATGAGCGTTATCGCGGATATGCCAAGGACATTCACGACAGCGGTTCGCATCTGCTCGCAATCATCAACGACATTCTCGACGTGGCGAAGGCTGAATCCGGAACCTTCGAGCTGTTCGAAGAAGTGTTTGACTGGCGGGAATCGATCAATGAGGCGGCCATGATGCTGCGCCCGCGGATCAGCGAAAGCGGGCTGATGCTGGATGTGGAGTTGCCGCCCCGGACAATGCGGCTGCGCGCCGACCGCCGGCGGACGAAGCAGGTGTTCCTGAACCTGATCCACAATGCGGTGAAATTCACCCCACCGGGCGGTAAGATCCGTATCCACGCCGTCTGCGACTGGAGGTCCGGGCTGTCCGTGACGGTGAAGGATACCGGCATCGGAATTGCCCGGGAGGATTTGAAAAAGGTGCTTCAGCCCTTCGTCCAGGTGGGCGGTACGGCACGCCATGCACAGGAAGGCACCGGCCTTGGGCTGCCGCTGGTTCAGGCGATGATGCAGCGTCATGGCGGCAGCTTCGAGCTGGACAGCGAGCCGGGCCGGAGCACAACCGCACGGGTGACATTTCCACCGGAGCGGCTGGTGAAAGACGACGGTGTGCGCGGCGTGCCGCCTGAACAGGACCCGCCGGCGGCGACCGGCGGCCGTCGCGTCAATGGAACGGGAAATCCGACGATTCTGGTGGTCGATGATGACGAGAATCAGCGCGTCCTGGTCGCACGCATGCTGTCACGCGAAGGCTACCATGCATTGACCGCCTCACATGGAATCGAGGCACTGAAATGCATCCAGACGAACCCGATCGATGTTGTGGTCACCGACATGCTGATGCCCGAGATGGATGGCACCGAATTGCTAAGGGTGTTGCACACAGAGTGGCCGGACATCCCGGTGATTGCGATGTCGGGGGTTGACGACTGGACGGAATGGCTGCGGATTGCTGAACAATTCGGCGCTTTTGCAGCTTTGCAGAAACCTGTCTTTGCACCACAGCTGCGGCAGGCCGTCCACGAGGCGCTCAACCGGGCGCCGGCGGAGGCGTTGGCCTAGAGCGCAATCCGGCGAAGTGTGAGCGGTTCGCCGACAGATTGCGCTTTAACGATCAGAAGTCGGGTTTCAATGCGACCGGAATCGCCGTGTCTTTGCCGGCATAATATTCGTGGGTGTTTTCGGCACAGACCATTTCCGCCCACGCGGCGGCCGGGCGGCGATAGGTGATGGTCCCCATCCATGGGCGGGTGAACATCTCCGGATCCTCGACTGTGATTTCCAGTTGCAGCCCCGGGCCGCGATCACCGGGATCGAGTTCCACGCCGTCGCCATTGTCGCCGGCGACACGGCCGTTTTCCGCCTCCCCGCGATCGGCGAAAGCCCGTGCGGTGGCATTGTCCACGAGATGGAATTTTTCGATCACATGCAGACGGCTGCTGAACGGAGTGCCGTAGAAGTCAAGCATCGACAGCGGTGTCACTTTGATGCCCACGGTGTCGATCACCAGCGTATCGCCTTCGTAGTGCCCGATGGAATCGCCGTACCAGCTGGGCGTGAGATTGGCGGGATGGCGGGAATTCAGCCGGACATGGCGGAACTGATGATCGAACATGGTCAGGATGGTGACGCGGTCCTTCTCCTGCAGCAGCTGGATTTCCTGGTTGTTCGAGGCGATGTAAGGCGGCGGATAGGGCAGGCACTGGTTTGACGGCTGCGGAAATGCGATGCCCTGCATCGAGATTTCGCCCAATCGCTTCAGAACCCCGGCGGCTGCCGGCTTCAGCAGCGGATCGGTATAGTCGCCGACGAGTTGACTGAGATTGCTGGCGCCATTGGGGCGCAGCATGCGGTTTTTGACCCCGCCCTGGCCGTTGAGCGCCTTCTCGTAGCCAAGGGAAGTGCGCGCCCACAGTCCGGAAAAATCGGGACTGGCAGGCTCGGCGGCCCGGGCCGGCGACATTGCAGAGGCGGCCAATGCGACCGCGCCTGTGAGCAAGGTCACGCGGTGGCAAAGCGCTGCAAGCATGAATCTCTCCCGAAAGGTGCAACTCTAAGCCGTCCTGCATGCGATTGCGCGCTAAAAAACCGGCGCGCGCATTGCCCCCCGGTCTATAATCCCTGCCGGCGGCAGGGACCGCCCAAGCGGAGGATGAAACATGCCAAAATATCTGGTTGAGGCCTCATACACGGGCGAAGGGCTGAAGAATCTTCAAAAGGACCGCGCCGAGGGACGGACGGCAGCGCTCAAAACCGCGATGCAGTCGGTCGGTGGCAAACTCGACGCAATCTATTGGTGCCTGGGTGAACACGATGTTGTTGCCATCGCTGATCTGCCGGACACCGCGTCGGCGGCTGCGCTCGGAATCGCAGCATCGGCCAGCGGTATGGTGCGGACGACGACGACCCAGCTGCTGACCGCGCAGGAACTGGATCAGGCGCTGGCGAAAGGCGTGAAGTATCGGGCGCCGGGGCAGTAACGGAGGGTGATCCCTTCATGCAGCGGCAACTTTATTGATTTGCCGCTGCGATGTGCGATTAAACAGTGTGAACTGGCGGGGATGCCCGATGCGCAAACCGATTACGACTTCGCTGATTTTGACGGCAATACTGGGCATTGGGCCGATTCAGGCGCAGACCGCTGCGCTACCCACACCGGCACCGGGTTTGTCCGATCTCGAGCGGCGGTTCGACGGCATGATCGACGCCGCCGAGATGATCGGCTGGCTGAAGACCATGACCGCCGAGCCCAACAATGTTGGTTCGGCGCATGATCGCGCCAATGCGGAAATGGTACTTGGCCTGTTCAAGAACTGGGGCTGGGATGCGCGTATCGAAACTTTCCAGGTGCTGTATCCGACGCCGATTTCCGAAACGCTCGAGCTGATTGCGCCGGCGCGTTTCAAGGCGACGCTGACCGAACCTCCGATCCCGGGCGATGAGAGCACATACCGGATGCAGAATGCGCTTCCGGCCTATGTCGCCTATCAAGGCGACGGCGATGTCACCGCGCCTCTGGTCTATGTCAATTACGGCATGAAGGAGGATTACGACGCGCTGGAGCGGCTCGGCGTTTCGGTCAAGGGGAAGATCGTCATCGTGCGCTATGGCGCTGGCTGGCGCGGGTTGAAGCCGAAACTGGCGCAGGAACATGGCGCCGTCGGTTGCATCATCTATTCCGATCCGCGCGACGATGGCTACACGGCCGAAGACGCTTACCCCCGGGGTTCGGCGCGCCCGCCGCAGGGATTTCAGCGCGGGTCCGTGGCGGACATGACACTATATCCCGGCGATCCGCTGACGCCCGGCATCGGTGCAACAGAGAATGCGAAGAGACTGGCGATCAAGGATTCGCCGGTCATTCTCAAAATTCCCGTGCTGCCGATTTCCTATGGCGATGCACAGCATTTCCTTGCGGCGCTGGATGGGCGGGTTGTGCCGCCGCAATGGCGCGGATCATTGCCGATTACATACCACGTCGGCGGTGGCGGTGCGGCGCAAGTGCACATCGCGGTCAAGTCCGACTGGGGCCTCAAACCGATCTATGACGTCGTGGCCATGATCCCGGGCAGCACGGATCCCAATCAGTGGGTGATGCGCGGCAACCATCATGACGGTTGGGTGGACGGAGCCGAAGATCCGATGAGCGGCCAGGTTGCGCTGCTTGCCGAAGCCAAGGCGATCGGGACGCTGGTCAAGCAGGGATGGCGGCCGAAACGTACGCTGGTTTATCTCAGCTGGGACGCGGAAGAACCGATGCTTCTGGGTTCGACCGAATGGGCCGAACAGCATGCCGACGAACTGAAGCAAAAGGGCATCATCTACATCAATACGGACGGGACCAGCCGCGGCTTTCTCGGCGCGGAAGGCAGCCACTCGGTCCAGCATGTGATCAACGAGATTGCGGCAAACGTCACCGATCCCGAGACCGGGGTTTCGGTTTTGGCGCGCAAGCGGGCGCAACTCGAAGTCATCGGCAGCAATCCGGGCGCCAACGAAGAAGCGCGCGAGAATGCGAAAACTGCCGCCGATCCCGCGAAGGATATTCCGATCGGCGCGCTGGGTTCGGGTTCAGACTATTCGGCGTTCCTGCAGCATCTCGGATTGCCGGCGGTGAATCTGGGCTTCGGCGCCGAAGGCAGCGTCGGCGGCGTGTATCATTCCGCCTATGATACTTTCGAGTTTTACACCCGCATTGCGGATCCGGGGTTACGCTATTCCCGGGCTCTGGCGCAGATGGCGGGGACTCTTGCTTTGCGCTTTGCCGATGCCGACGTGCCGCCGCAGCGCTATGGCGATTTCGCCGATACGGTTTCGGGTTACCTGAATGAGGTGAAGAAGCTCGCGGACACAAAGCGCGATGCCGCAGATATGCAGGCGAAGATGCTGGCGAGCAACGCCTTCCATCTCGCCGACGATCCGGGCAAGACCAGCGGTCCGCCGGATGCGCTGAAGCCGGTTCCGCATTTCAATTTTGCGCCGCTGGAAAATGCGATCGACCGGCTGAAGAAAAGCGCAAAAGCCTATGATGCGGCATTGGCGCAACAGGCGGCGAACCTGTCGCCGAAGACGCGATCCGAACTTTTCGCGATGACCCGCGAGACCGAGGAGACACTGGCGCCCGATGTCGGTCTGCCGGGCCGCAGCTGGTACAAGAATCTGATGTACGCACCCGGATCGCTGACCGGCTACGCGGCAAAAACCATGCCGGCTGTGCGCGAAGCGATTGAGCAGGAACGCTGGGACGATGCCGACCGTTATGTTGCGATCACCGCAGCGGCGCTGCAGGCCTATTCGGACAAACTCGATCGTGCCGTGCAACTGATGGGCGCTGCGCAAACGACGGCAGCACGATGAAATGAAAAAGAATAACGGCGCTTGCTGGAAATTCCGCCTCCCCCTTGCGGGGAGGCACGCATTTTGCCCTTCGCAAAATGCGGCTGGGGGTACGGCGGAGATTTCACCCCCACCCGAAATTTGCCTCGCAAATTTCGACCTCCCCGCAAGGGGGAGGTTAGAAGTTAACCGACGCGGAGTCGCCCAGTGAAATCGCGGGGCGAGGCGCTCAGGGACTACATGGTGCGGCGGCTGCTGCTGATGATCCCGACATTTATCGGAATCACGCTCGTTACATTCCTGCTGACGCAATTCGTGCCGGGTGGGCCGATCGAACAGTTGCAACTGCAATTGGCAGGCGCGAACGGCGCGCAATTGGGCGCGCGCGGCACACGCGTGCAACTTGAAATTCCCGAGAACCAGTTGCAGCAGCTGAAGGCTTTCTACGGTTTCGACAAACCTTTCCCGGTCGCCTATGTCGAATGGCTGGGCAAGACGATGGAAGGAAATTTCGGCAACTCCTTCCGCTACAATGAACCGGTTTTGACCGTCATCGCGCAGCGTTTGCCGATATCGATCTATTATGGCGTGATCACCGCGATTTTCACTTATGCCATCGCGTTCCCGCTCGGTATCGTCAAAGCCATCCGGCACCGAACGGCGATCGACAATTCCACGTCTGTGCTGATTTTCGTAGGTTACGCGATACCGGGTTTTGCGCTCGGCGCAGTGCTGGTGAATGTGCTGGCAGTCCGCTACCAGATTTTTCCTCTCGGCGGTTTTTCATCGCCCAATTCGGGAAACATGCCGTTTCTGTCGCAGGTGGGCGATGTGATCTGGCATTCGGTGTTGCCGCTGGTGGCCTATCTCGCCAGCGCCTTCGCGGTTGAAACCATGCTGATGAAAAACAGCCTGATGGAAAATATGAGCGCGGATTATGTGCGCACCGCATTGGCCAAGGGCCTGAGCTGGCGGCGCGCCGTGTTCGTCCACGCGTTGCGCAATTCGCTCATCCCGATGGCCACCAGCATCGGGGGACTGCTTGGGATTTTCCTCACCGGAAGCGTATTGATTGAGCGTGTCTTCAACATTCAGGGGGTCGGCCTGCTGGCATTCGACGCCATCCAGGCGCGGGATTTTCCGGTGGTGATGGGATTTCTGGTGATCTCCAGCGTCATCCTGATGCTCGGCAATCTGTTGTCGGATCTCGCGGTTGCAGCGGTCGATCCGCGGGTGCGTTTCGAGTAGCCGATGGCGTGGATCCGGCTCGATCCGATTACGAAGCGGCGCTTTGCGCGCTTCCGCCGGATCCGCCGCGGATACTATTCGTTCCTGATCCTGACCGCGGCGATCATTCTTTCGATCTTCGCGCCCTATCTTGCCGAAAGCCGGGCACTGGCCATCTGGTACAACGGCAGCCTGTATTTTCCGACATTCCAGTACTTCAACATGGCGACATTTCACCAGACGCCGCCCGAGGGCTGGATGGCGAATGATCTGGAAACGGAATATCTGCGCCTGCAACGCGAATGGCAGGTGGAACGATTTTTCTATAATCGCGAAGCGGCACAGCTCGGGAACAATCCGCAGGCGCTGGCCGCCTTAAAGGCAAAGTACCCCGACATCGACAATTACGTCGTGATGCCGATGATCCCGTGGGATCCGTATCAGAGCGACTTCTGGTACAATGAAATCCTTCCCCAGATACAGGCGCGGCTGACCGCCAACGACCGTCCGGGTGCGGAAAGGCTTGCGCGTGAAGGCGGGCTGACCGAGCTGGCCGATGACATCTACAGCGGGTCCATTTTCACGATCCTGAAGGACCTTCGCCGTTCGCCGACCGGCGATTTGCAGGGTCTTGCGCGCGCGGGAACCATGCCTTCGCTGAGAGGCCTCGGCGCCGTGCCCCCCACCCCTCCGGATTCGAACCGCGAGCACTATTTCGGCACCGACGGCGGCGGCCGGGATGTCGCCTCGCGGCTGCTGTATGGATTCAGGATTTCTATTTTCTTCGCCCTTTTCCTGACTGTGATCGGTCAGGTGATCGGCACAATCATCGGCAGCCTGCAGGGTTATCGCGGCGGGCGGTTCGATCTCATCAGTCAGCGGATCATCGAGATCCTGATCTCGATTCCTTTCCTCTATGTCGTGATCATCCTGGCCGCGCTGTTTGCGCCGACTTTCTGGATGCTTGTGCTGATCATGTCGCTGTTCCAGTGGATCAGCATCACCTTCTATATGCGCACCGAAATGTATCGCGAGAAGACCCGGGAATATTGCCTCGCGGCGAAATCCTATGGCGCGTCGGGATGGCGGATCGTGTTCCGGCATCTGCTGCCGAATTGCCTGACGCCGCTGGTGACCTTTACGCCGTTCGCGGTGGTGGGCGCGATATTCGCGCTGACGGGCCTTGATTATCTCGGATACGGCTTGCCGCCACCCACCCCGTCCTGGGGCGAGATGATGGACCAGGCGCTGCAATCGGATAACCGGGACAAGCTGTGGCTGACCCTCGCGCCGTTCGGTGCGATTACCATCACACTCGTCTTGGTGGTGTTCATCGGGGAATCGGTGCGCGAGGCATTCGATCCTAAACAATATGCGAAATATGAATGAGACAATCCGGGCTGGTGCTAACGGGCCTGCCCCCCTTCCGTCCGCCATTCGCCGCTGCGCGGCAGCCGACACCTTCCCCCACGCTTCGCGGGGGGGAGGAGAAATCACCGGGAGACCTTAATGAAGTTGTTGGTTGCGGCTGTAGTAGCGGGGCTGATGTGCGGGTTTTCGGCACTGGCTGCGGGCGATGCCGCGCCGGCACCATCGACGGTGAACATACCGGCCGAACCGGTCACGCTGCCCAAAGATATCGTCTGGACGACCGATAACAATGAACCGCTGATCGGTTCGCCCAAAGCGCTGCGCGGCGGCACCTTGCGCCTGGCCATGGGTGCGTACCCGCTGACCTTCCGGTTGATGGGGCCGAATTCCAACGATTATTTTTCCGCCTGGAATCGTTCCTTCACCATGGGCTTCACGCTCGTGACCATGCATCCGGTGACGGACAAATTCATTCCGATGATGGCGACCGACTGGTCGATCCAGCCCGACCAGAAAACAATCTACCTCAAACTGGACCGGGACGCGCGCTGGTCCGACGGAAAACCGATTACGGCCGACGATTACGTCTTCACCTGGAAGATGATGCAGTCGAAATATATCGTCGACCCTTTCTACAACACCTATGCTCAGCAATATTATCAATCGGTCGACAAGATCGACGATTACACGCTGCGCATTGTCGGCACCCGGAAGAGCTGGCGTCCGCTCTACGATTACGCCGGTTTGTTCCCGACTCCCGCCCACGCCACGGTACTCGACGAGACATGGGTCACCCGGACGAACAATGTGCCGCCGGTCGCAGTCGGACCCTATATCATCTCAGACAAGGTGCTGGGCCAATCCGTAACGTTCAAGCGCATTCCGGACTGGTGGGGCGACAAAAAGCGCTATTTCATCGGCCAATTCAACTTCGATCAGATTCAGCTAACCGTCATTCCGTCAGAGCGGGAGTTGGATTATGTGCGCCTTGGCCAGCTCGACGCGATGATCGAGGGCAGCGCCAAAGAGTGGCACGAGGGTTTCGATTTTCCGGCCGCACAAAACGGCTGGCTGAAGCGCGCACGTGTGTTTGTCGATGTGCCGCAGGGAATCTATGGCTTGCAGATGAATCTCGGCGATCCGCTGTTTGCAAACCGCGATTTCCGCCTCGCCATGCAATACCTGTTCGATTTCAACCGGATCAACCGTGATCTTCTGTATGGCGACTATTACCGGATCAACAGCTTCTTCCAGGGTACCGATTTCGCCAATCCGGATGTCCACGCATACCCATTTGATCCGGAACAGGCGCGCCTGCATTTGCTGAAGGCCGGCTTTCATCGTCCAGGATCCATGGTTGCGAATAACTGGCTGTCGCAACTTGGAAACGTCGCCTACGGACTGCTCTTCACCCGCTCCGATACAGACGACATTCTGGTCAATGATCGGGGGGAGAAAGCGAACTTCACCCTGCTGTACAGCAGCAAGGCAAGCGATACCGTATTGACCTCGATCCAGCAGGATTACCGCCGCGCAGGCGTGGATATGAAACTGCAATTGCTCGAGCCAGGAACAATGTTCGAGCGCGCGCTGCAGCGCAAATTCGAGATGTTTGAGGTGGGAATGTCGTCGGCAATCTATCCCGATCCGCGGCAATATCTCGGAACGGAATTCAAAAAGACCACGAACAATAATAACTTCTGGGGATTCGGAACGCCCGAAGTGGACACTCTGATCAAAACCTACGAAGAGAGTCTTGATCCGGAGGCGCGGAAGAACGCCCTGTTCCGCATCGATCAAATCGTGCATGACGAGGCGTTTTACATTCCGTTCTGGACCGCGCCCTATGTCCGTCTGGTCTACTGGGACTACATGCAATTTCCCGAATGTTACCTGCCCAGGCGCGCGTCCAGCCTGACGGATTACTTCGTGTACTGGATTGACCCGGCAAAAAAGACGGCTCTGAACCAGGCGATGCAGAATGGCATGGCGTATCCGCAGAACAAGGTTGTCGACGTAGATTGCTACGGCGTGCAAAAGAAATTGCAGTGACGTTGGATTACAGGATTTATTGGCGCCGCGGACGCGGCGCGGCTGGGTGGCCGGCCCGCACGCGGCGCATTGCGCCGCGGCAAATTCAAACATTGCCGCGCAGCGCGCGGCGGGCCCGGCCATGACATTATTTGTAAAAGTCTTGGCCCCCTAACTTATGGCGCTGCTCGAAATCGAAAATCTGGAAGTCGGCTTCGACACCGAGGCCGGGCTGCTGCACGCGGTGGACGGTGTATCGTTTACGCTGGATCAGGGCCGCACGCTGGGATTGGTTGGCGAATCCGGCTGCGGCAAAAGCGTGACGGCGACTTCCATTCTGAGACTGGTGCCGTCTCCGCCCGGACGGATATTGGGCGGCGCAATCCGGTTCAACGGCACCGATCTTCTGCAGATGCCGCGCGAGAAGCTACCGGAGATCCGTGGCCGGAATATCGCCATGATATTCCAGGATCCGATGACATCGCTCAATCCGGTATTCACCATCGAAAAGCAGATGGACGAGGTGCTGAAGCTGCGCTTCGGCCTCGAAGGGCACGCAGCGCGGGAGCGTTCGGCCGACATGCTGTCCACAGTCGGGATCGCCGAACCCTATTCGCGCCTGGCGAGCTATCCGCACGAACTCTCGGGCGGTATGAAGCAGCGCGTCATGATTGCCATGGCGCTATTGTGCGAACCGCAATTGCTGATTGCCGACGAGCCGACCACCGCGCTCGACGTGACGATCCAGGCGCAGATCCTGCATCTGATCCGCGAGCTGCAAAAACGCACCGGGGCTGCCGTTCTGTTCATCACCCATGACATGGGCGTGGTGGCGGAAATGTGCGATGAGGTCGCAGTCATGTATGCCGGGCGCGTGGTCGAACAGGCCGCTGTCGGGGACATTTTCAAACACGGCCGCCATCCTTATACGCGCGGGCTGCTGCGCAGCCTGCCGCAGAAGGGCCGCGGCAACAAAGCCGAACTTCCGACGATCGAGGGCCTTGTTCCATCTCTGCTCGATCCTCCGGCCTATTGCCGCTTTGCGGAACGCTGCTGGAAACGGAAATCGCTGGATGAAGCGAGCCAGAACCGCTGCTTTAGCGAAGACCCGAAATTGCGCCCGTTCATGAATTCTCGCGTCGCCTGCCATTTTCCCGTGACCGGAGAAGAGCAGTGAACGGAAATGCGCCGCTGCTCGCGGTCGAAGGGCTGAAAAAATATTACCCACTACGCGGCGGCGTGTTCGGCGCGAAGATCGGCGATGTCCGCGCCGTGGATGGCGTGGATCTGACCGTCACGGAAGGCGAAACGCTCGGGCTCGTGGGTGAATCGGGCTGCGGCAAGTCCACGCTCGGCCGCACCATCATCCGGATCGAAGACCCCAGCGCAGGCCGCGTGCTGTTCCAGGGCCGCGATCTCGCGCACGCCAAAGGCGAGGAACTGTTCGGCCTGCGGCGCGATATCCAGATGATTTTCCAGGACCCCTATTCTTCACTCAATCCGCGGATGACGGTCGGTGAGATCGTGCGCGAACCGCTGCTGGTCCACCGGATGGGCAACCGCGCCGAACAGACCGAGATGGTGCGGCAGCTTCTCGAAACGGTCGGCCTGACCGGAGAGATGCTGCAACGCTATCCGCATGAATTCTCCGGCGGACAAAGGCAGCGCGTGAGCATCGCGCGCGCACTCGCGCTCAATCCTAAGCTGGTGATCGCCGACGAGCCGGTGTCGGCACTCGACGTGTCGGTGCGCAGCCAGGTGCTGAATCTGATGGTGCGGCTCCAGCGCGAGCGCAAACTGACCTATATCTTCATCAGCCATGATTTGTCCGTGGTCGAACATATCAGCGACTCCATCGCGATCATGTATCTCGGGCGCATCGTGGAGCGCGGCCCGGCGGCAAAAGTGTTTGCGCGCCCCGCCCATCCCTATACGCGAGCATTGATCGAGGCCATTCCGGTTCCCGACCCGGACCGACGGCATACCGGCGAACCGGTGCGGGGTGAAGCGCCAAGCCCGGTGTCACCTCCACCCGGTTGTCCGTTTCATCCGCGCTGTCCCTATGCGATCCAAGCGTGCAGACAAGTCGTGCCGCCGTTGGAGCCGGTCGGGACCGCCGTGGGCCGGCCGGTGCTGGATCACCTCGCCGCCTGCATCCGGAAGGATGAGATTTAGGCCCGCGAATTACCCCAGTGGGCCGGTGTGGGACACAAGCAGGTCCCAGGTGCGGCGGCCGACATAGTCGCGCCACTTCGGATAGAACTCCTCCAGGGCCGGTTTGAATGACGCGCGATCCACGTCATTAAACTGCATTCCGCGCCGGGTCAGGGTAACCCGCAATTCGCCGTTCAGTTTGTCGGTGTCGGCGCGCTGCATCGCGACATATTTGCGCGTATTGGTCTCGATTGACCGCTGCACATCCGCGGGCAGGCTCTGCCAGCGTTTCAGATTGGCCAACGTATTGTAGCCCGACCAGGAGTGATTGGTCTGGCTTCCATATTTCTGGAACTCGTAAAGCTTCAGGAACTCGACATCGTCCCACGGGTCGTCCTGGCTGTCGATTTGACCGGCCTTCAGCGCGTCGTGCGTGCGGTTGAGGTTCAGCGTGTGCACATCGGCGCCGAGGGAGCGGAAGAAATCCTGGTATATTTTTGAGCCCGGCACGCGCAGCTTCAGCCCGCGAATATCCCCTGCGTTGCGGATCGGACGCACCGAACTGGTGAGCTGGTGAATGCCGTTTTCGAAACAGCCGGCCGGCAGCAGATACAGTCCCTTGGCGCGAATTTCCTCCCGCAGGTAATCGCCGAGGTCGCCATCAAGCGCGGCATAAACCTGTGCCGGATCGCGAAATGCAAATGGCGTTGCCTGCACGTCCGCGGCAGGAACCAGCGCCGACAATCCGTTCCCTGCCAAAGTAAAGAATTCGAGTTCGCCCGATTGCAGCATCGGCAGCGGATTTTTGATTCCTTGCGCCTCGCCACTGTCTGGCAAGATCGTGACATGCACGCGGCCGCCAGTTTCCTGTGCAACCGCGTCCCAAAGCTGGACCATGCGCTTATGCAGCGGGCTGTCCACCGGCTGATTGTGAACCTCGCGCATTTCGAATTCGGCGGCGCGCGCAATACGCGGGATGAAGATGGATATCCCTGCCGCGGCGATGGCGGTGTTGATGCTGCGGCGGCTGTGCAGTCGCATGTGAAACCCTCCCGAAAGAAACCTCCCCACCCCGAACGCGCCTTCGTGCTGCGCACTTCGTCGCGGTTCGACCCTCCCTCAAGGGGAGGGTGGAATTTATATCAGTAACAACAGTGCGGCGGCGAAGATTAGCGTGCTGACGATAAAGGTCAGGACCGTCAGCCCCAGCACGCGCTGAATGCCAATGCCGGCAATCGCCACCACCGGCAATGCCCAGAACGGCTGAAGCATGTTGGCAACTTCCTCCCCCATCGCCACCGCCATGGTGGTGGCGGGTATGGAAGCGTTCAGCGCCACTGCCGCGGGGATGGTGAACGGCCCCTGAACCGCCCAGTGTCCTCCGCCCGACGGCACGATCATGGAAATGAAAATTGAAGAAATGAAACTGAAGAGCGGCAGCGTGTGGGCGGTCGCAAATCCCTCGATCCCGCGGGAAATCTGCTCCGCCAATCCGGTCGCCGTCATTACGCCCATGATGCCGCCATAAACCGGAAATTGCAGCATCAGCGGCCCGGTCTGTTTCGCCGCGTTCTTCACCGCGGCAGCATAGGCCATCGGCGTGCGATGTGCGGCCAGGCCTGCCGTCAGGAATACGAAGATGATGAAGTTGATATCGAAATCGAGCTTGCCTTCTGAGAGTGCCACACCGGCGTAGCCGAGCCCCGCGAGCACGAGAAACAGCGTGCCGAGAGGGGATTGCTCCAGTTTGCGCGCCAGACAATCGGCGGCAGGTGCGGCGTGCGCTTCCGGCGTCTCCGGAGGCGGGACAAACACCTGCACTTCGGCGCCGCGCGGACGCACCCACAACAGCACAAATGGCATCACCGCCAGGATCACCAGCATCGGCACAAGATTGAACGGCGCAAACACCGACTGCCCGAATGGCACGATATGGCCGGTGACTTTCTCGACAATATTCAGCGCGTTTCCGTGCGAGGCTTGCGACACCGGAATCGAGGCAGACAATCCGCTGGCATAGATCACGAATCCCGAATAGGCCGACGCGACGAGCCAGGCGAAATCCACCCGCACCTGCTTTGCGACTTCGCGCGCCAGCACGGCGGCAATGACCAGCCCAAATCCCCAACTGATCCAGGATGCCGCTGCGGCGGTCAGGAAAGTCAGCACCACCGCCTGATTGGCCGTGTGCACTTTCGCGACCAGCCATTTCAGGCCGCGCATACAGGGCGGCGAATAAGCCAGCGCATGACCGGTGACGAGGATCAGGATCATCTGGAAGGCGAATCCGAGAATCCCGAACATGCCGGTATACCAGGACGTCAGAATTACCGGCCACGTGCCGTGCGGCGCGACAGCGGCCGCGGCGGCGACCACCAGCACGGCAAGCCCGATCGCCAGAATGAATGGATCGGGCATATAGCGTTCGAAAACATCGATCGAGATGGCGGCAAAGCTGCGCCGGGTTTGATCTGCGGCTGCTGTTTCCATGCTCATGCGCAGGCACCTTCCTTGCGCAGTGCGGCGATCTCATCCGCGGTGAACCCGGCCTCGCCAAGCACTTCATTCGTGTGCTCGCCGAGCGCAGGCGCGGGCCGGCGCCATACGCCCGGCGTCGCGGAAAGACGGGGCACGATGTTGGGCATGGGAATGGCTCCAAGTTCGGGATCTTCCACGTCGACGAAAACCGCGCGGGCCCGGAAGTGCGGATCGGCCAGGCCATCGGCCACATCATAGACCGGCCCGGCCGTCACGCCGGCGGCCTGCATTTCAGCAAGGGCCTCGGCGCGATTGCGCGTGGCGAACCAGCCGCCGATGATCTCATCGATCACAGCACGGTTCTTCACGCGCGCGTCGTTGCTGGCAAAGCGCGGATCATTGACCATGTCGGCGCGGCCGACGGTTTCGAAAATCCGCCGCGCGGTCGCGGCGGTTGAGCCGGACAGCGCCGCGTATTTGCCGTCCGCACAACGGTAGATATTTCGCGGCGCGGAAATGCTGATGCCGTTGCCGGAACGCTGCCGCACCTGCCCTGTGCGCCGGTAAATCGCAGCTTCAGGTCCGAGGATCGACACCAGCGGTTCGAGCAGCGAGAGATCGATCACCTGCCCGCCCGCGCCATGTTCGCGCGCGAACAACGCCGTGACGGCCGCCATCGCGCCGGAGAGCCCGGCAATCATATCGGCCAGAGCCAGCGGCGGCAGCAGAGGCTCGCGATCCGGAAAGCCGCTTCGGGCTGCGAGCCCGCTCATCGCTTCGACCAGAGTGCCGAAGCCCGGCAGCTGCGCGTAAGGACCCGTCTGCCCATAACCGGAAACACGCAGCACGACCAGCCGCGGATTGCGGGCCAACAGGAGATCGGGGCCAAAGCCCATCTTCTCCAGCGTGCCCGGACGATAGTTCTCGATGAAGACGTCAGCTTCTGCGATCAGCCGCCACAGCGCGGCGCGTGCCTTCTCCTGCCGCAGATTGAGCACGATCGAGCGTTTGTTCCGGCTGTAGGTTTTCCAGAACAGGGCCTCACCGCCATCGCGCCAGGCGCGCAGAGAGTCACCTTCCGGTGGTTCGACTTTGGTGACGTCGGCGCCGAAGTCGGCAAGTTGCAGCGATAACATATTGCCGGCGACCAACCGGGAGAGATCGAGCACCTTCACGCCGTTCAGTGGCCCGGCAGCTTGGGGCGAGAAATGTATCGGCGGCGAGTCTGAATGTGCTCCCGCCATCAGAAATCGGGAGTGGCCGCTTGCGGCACGGGCACATCGGCGCCGGTGCTATAGTTATGAGGATTGTCGGCGCAAACGCGCTCTTCCCACGGACCCGCGGATCGGCGGTATGTGACCTGTGCCGACCACGGCGTGGTAAATACCGCAGGATCATCGACACTGAACACAATCTGCAGTCCCGGCCCCTGATAACCGGGATCGATACTGGCGCCGCCCATTTCGACTTCGACACGGCCGCTGTCGCGTTCGGCCTGTTCGGCGGCGCGGTTGGCCACCTGCCCGTTGATGAGGCGAATGCGTTCGACGAGATGCAGCCTTTCGCTGAACGGCGTACCGTAATTGTCGATCATCGCATGCGGCCCCGGCTTGATGCCGACGGTGTCGATTACCAGAGTATCGCCCTCATAGCGCCCGACAGAATCGCCCATATAGGTTGGGACAACGCGCACGGGATGGCGGCTGTTGAGCCGGATGTGGCGAATCTGCTGATCGCCGACATACACAATGATCACTTGATCCTTCTGCTGCAGCATCTGCATTTCCAGCGCCCGCCATGCGTAAGGCGCCGACCACGGCGTGCATTGATTCGACGGAGTGGGAAAATTCACGCCTGTCCGCGAAACCGCTGCGGCCTCGCGGACTTTTTCGGCTGCGAAGGGTCTCAGAATGGGATTGGTGTCGTCGCCGATGCGCATATAAAAGGTGCGGGTCTTGTTCATCACCGGCCCGGGTCCGGACGGTGGAGGCTCATAATCGACCGAGGTGCGCCCCCAGACCCCGGAAAAATCCGGAATAGTGGGTGCAGCGCCGTGCGCGACCGGCGCAACCAGCAACGGTAATGCGGCGAAAATGCAGAGCCGGAAATTCATGCTCTGTTTTTAGACAAAACTCAGGTCCCCCGGAAGTATTCAGCCACCCGCGGCCGCCCAATGGCGTGGAGGCTACACCATGGGCGTAGCGGCATAGTATCTGTTACGGACATGCGGATCGCTGCGGAGATGCGAAATCATGACGGAATACCGGAACATTCTGGTCAAGACCGAAGGCGCGGTTGTTACCATCACGCTGAACCGTCCGAATGCGCTGAACGCGCTGAATTCAGAATTGATGGACGAAGTTTCGAACGCTGTGGACGGGTACGAGGCCGACAGCCGATTGCGCTGCATGATCATCACCGGATCGGAAAAGGCCTTTGCGGCGGGCGCCGATATCAAGGAAATGGCGCATAAGAGCTTCTCCGAGGTCTATCGCGAAGATTTTGTGACGCGGAATTGGGAACGGGTTTCCAGCGCCCGCAAGCCGGTCATCGCGGCCGTTGCGGGATTTGCGCTCGGCGGCGGATGCGAGCTGGCGATGATGTGCGACTTCATCATCGCGGCGGACAACGCGAAATTCGGTCAGCCGGAAATCAATCTGGGAATCGGCCCGGGCGCTGGCGGAACCCAAAGGCTGACGCGCGCCATCGGCAAGGCCAAGGCGATGGAGATGTGCCTTACGGGGCGGATGATGGATGCAGCGGAAGCCGAGCGCTCCGGCCTCGTGGCGCGCGTGGTGCCTGTGGCGCAGCTTGGGCAGGAAGCAAAGGCGAGCGCCGACCGGATCGCCAGCCAGGCCCTGCCCGCGCTTCTGATGGTAAAAGAAAGCATCAATGCGGCCTCGGAAACGACACTGTCGCAGGGAATCCGGTTTGAGCGGCGGCTGTTTCACGCTCTCTTTGCGACGGCCGAGCAGAAGGAAGGCATGGCGGCGTTCGTCGAAAAGCGCAAACCCCTGTTCGACCGCGACTAGGCTTCTCCCGCTGTTCGCTGGACGCCGGAGCCGAATTCATTTATGGCTCCGCGCGATCTTAGCCTTCCAACCCAGAGTTCAGCCATGCCCAGCCATGTTTCGGCCGAAAAGCGCGTTCGCAAGACCAGCAGGCGGACCGCCATCAACAAGAACCGGAAAAGCCAAATTCGGACCGCCGTGCGCAAGGTTGAAGAGGCGTTGTCGGCGGGGAACCGCGAAGCTGCTGCCGCGGCGCTTAAGGTTGCCGAGCCGCAGATCATGCGCGGCGTGACCAAAGGGGTTATCCACAAGAATACCGGCGCGCGAAAAGTTTCACGCCTCGCCGCACGGCTGAAGAAGCTCAAACCCTGATCCGCGGGTGCCCGGCCGTGCCCGGGCCGCACCGTCAGTTCCTTCAATCCGGCCGCGTTTAAAGCGCGATCCACGAGCATCTTCAGCGCGGACATTGCGGGGGAGCCACCTCCGTTCCCGATCACGCGAATCTTTCCTGTGTGCAAAACTGTCACACGCGAATAAAGCGGGAACATTTCGGTTTGTCAGTAAACTGAGTGAAGTTCATCAAAGTGTCACGGATGTTTCGGATTTCCGGTTCCCCGGTTCCGGTTTCACCGTCTAAGCCCCTGAATCCCCACGCGTCCAAAAATCCGTACACTCCCACAGGCACCATCCGTATACGGCAAGTGCCGGTATTTCCGCGTGTTTTCACACTTTTGCCGAAACCGCATGCAAGCCCTTGAGGGAAAAATTTTGGCACTTGCACCGTCAAAGCGCGTGCGTATAGATTGGCTTCCAACGGCGGGGCGACAAACATGATCCGATACGCGATGGCAGTCAGCACGGGCAATTGCTCAACATACGACGGCTATTACGGTCCCGTAACAAGTAACCGTTAAGTAAAACTCCAATCCAGCTACAGATGTTTACTTTGGGGTGCTTTGGCGCCCACGGGCGGCTTTTGCCTTTGACGAGGAATGGTGATGACGGGGCGGCAGCGGAGCGAAGCGGTTTCTTCGGAAGCCGGATATGCCGGCGATCTTTCGCCCCAGGAAAGTTGGAAGCGCATGTCCAGTGACGGCTCCGCCCAACTCATCGACGTCCGAACGATTGCCGAATGGAATTTCGTCGGAGTCCCCGATTTGTCTGAACTCGGGCGTGAAGCGCTGTTCTGCGAATGGCAGCACTTCCCTTCCGCGCCCAATCCAGAATTCGTCGAGCAGGTGACGGAGGGGCTGAAGCAGACCTCCTATCGGCCCGGCGCAGCGCTGTTTTTTCTTTGCCGTTCCGGCGCGCGTTCGCGAGCAGCGGCAATCGCGCTGACCAAAGCCGGTTATGGACCATGTTTCAATATTGCGGACGGGTTCGAAGGAGGTTTGGACCACGACCGCCATCGGGGGAGCGGCGGCGGCTGGAAGGCTTCCGGACTGCCTTGGGTTCAGAGTTAACCGCGTCAGGATTTCGCACAATAGATCAGGGAGCCGGAGAATTCCGGAGGGGCGTTGGGAATTATGGGAATGTCGGTACAGCAGCATGCGCCGGAGCCATCATGGGCCGATGCATGGATCGCGGTCAGGGACCGGTTGCGGCTCGAACTTGGTCAGGGGGTGTTCGACACCTGGATCGCGCCGCTGTCCATGATTGCCGCAGCCGATGGCACGGTGCGGCTCTCATCGCCGAGCAGGCTGGTGCGCGACTATACCGCGTCTCATCACGGCGAACGGATTGAAAAGGCCTTCTCGGCCGTGCTGTCGAACGCGTGCGCCGTGGAGATTGTCATTGCGGCAAGCGACGGCCGGTCCCTGACCACCCGCGCGCCGGCGGTTTCGGTTGCTCCTGTGCATCTCCCGTCCCGGAACGACTATGCCGGCCCGGCCAAACCGCCCGGTGCTTCGCTCCAGGGCATCTGGGACCGGGTTCCGGATCCGGCGCAAAGCTTTGCCAGTTTCGTGGTCGGTCAGTGCAACGAGTTTGCCTGCAAGGCGGCCCAACGGATCGCCGAGAACGGCGACAGCAATTTCGGACTGCTGTTCGTCCATGGCGGCTTCGGTTACGGCAAAACGCATCTCTTGAATGCCATTGCGCTGGAAGTGCGGGAGCGGCACAGGTCGCGCGTATTGTTTCTGCGCGCCGAAGATTTCATGCGCCGCTTTCTGGCGGCACTGCGCAACCAGGAGACGCTGGCCTTCAAGGAAGAACTGCGCGCGGCGGACATCCTTCTGATCGACGATCTTCAGCATATTTGCGGGCGCACGACGGTGAGCGAACTGCTGCACACGGTGAACGCCTTCACCGAGCTAAAGCGCAAAGTCGTTATTGCGGCAGATCGTCCGCCTGCGAGCCTCGACGGACTGACCGAAGATGTGCGCTCGCGGCTGAAGGGCGCAGTTGTGATCGCGATCGACAAGCCCGATGTGCCGACGCGACTGGCGATTTTGCGCGGCAAGTCGGCCGAAATCGAACGCAAGCTGCCCCGCGCTAGGCTGCCGGACAGCGTGCTCCAGCATCTTGCCGGCGAGGTGAACGCGGCGCCGCGCGAACTCCTGGGCGTGCTGCTCAAGCTCGCGACTTACGCCGACCTGACCGGCAAAGCCGTCACGCCGGAAATCGCCGAAGAGGCCATCGGGAGCCGAAGCGCGGCATCGGAGCGGCGCACCACGATTGAGGAGATTCAGCGCAAGACTGCCGAATACTACAAGCTCGAGCTGCGCGAATTGCACTCGTCGCGGCGGGCACGCAGCGTGGCACGGCCACGGCAGGTGGCGATGTTCCTGGCGCGCGAACTGACGTCCCGTTCGCTGCCCGATATCGGCCGGCGATTTGGCGGACGCGACCACACAACGGTGCTGCACGCCTGCCGCAGGATCGAGGAATTGTGCAAAAGCGATCCGGTTTTCCAGCAGGAAGTCGAATTCCTGCGCAAGGTCCTGGGACACCCCGGCCACGCATAGATCGGAACGCTTATAAAGCTGCAAAAATGCCCGGAAATTCCGGGCGCGCGATTCGCTTGCGGAGCGAATAACGGCTATTGTTGAGGCTGAAGAATCGCCTGCGGACCGCGTGATTTTTTCGGCGCCAGAGGCGCGTTTTTCATAGCCGTTTTTTGATGCTTTGCCGGATCCCAACTGCATGAAAATCAATGTCGAACGAAGCGCTTTCCTCAAGGCTCTGGGCCATGTGCAGAGTGTGGTTGAGCGCCGCAACACTATCCCCATCCTGTCCAATGTCCTGATCGAAGCCGCCAAGGGCGGGTTGCGCCTGACGGCGACCGATCTGGACATCCAGATCGTCGAAGCGCTGCATGGCGACGTCATCCGGACGGGCAGCACCACTGCTCCCGCACACATGCTGTATGACATTGTGCGCAAGATGCCGGACGGCTCACAGGTCCAGGCAGAGACGATCGGAGGGGACAGCGGAAGACTGTCGGTTTCGGCCGGGAATATCCGCTTCGAACTATCGTGCCTTCCGCATGAAGATTTCCCGCAAATGGCCGCAGGCAATTTGCCCTACCGCTTCCGGCTGACCGCCGCGGATCTCGTGAGCCTGATTGAGAAGACCCGCTTCGCGATATCCAGCGAGGAGACGCGGTTTTACCTGAACGGCATCTATATCCACGCGGCAAAGCAGGGCAGCGAGGAAAGCCTCAAGGCGGTGGCAACCGACGGACACCGGCTTGCGCGCTTTGAACTGGAGCTTCCGGAAGGCGCCCAGGAGATTCCCGGCATCATCATTCCGCGCAAGACGGTTTCGGAATTGCGCCGGTTGCTGGACGACGCCGATGGCGCGATCGAAATCGGACTGTCGGACAATAAGGTGCAATTCAGCTTTGCATCGGTCGAACTCACTTCCAAACTGATCGACGGCACATTCCCGGATTACCAGCGCGTGATTCCGACTGCCAACGACAAGGTCCTGACCATGGATGCGAAGGATTTTGCCCAGGCGGTGGACCGGGTTTCGACGATCTCACAGGAGAAGACCCGCGCGGTGAAGCTCAATCTTGACAGCGACAAGGTGCTGCTGTCGGTGGTCAATCCGGAGTCGGGGACGGCGAGCGAAGAAATCGGCGCTAACTACAATGCCGGGCCCATTGAGATCGGGTTCAACTCTCGCTATCTGCTGGATATCACCGGCCAAATCACCGGCAAGGACGTGCGTTTTCTCCTCGCCGATGCCGGTTCGCCAACCCTCATTGAGGATACCGAGGACAAGCGCACGCTCTATGTCCTGATGCCAATGCGGGTTTAGGAAAGCATACGTTTGGGACACGCGACTTTGTCTTCGCCATTCGCCGATTTGCGCGAAGCCGCCGGAATTACGGGCGCACCCCCCTGCGTGGCCGAAGCTGCTTCCGCGTGGCAAAAGCCGGGATGTGCATTGGCGGCAACGCGCATCGTGCTGCAGGACTTTCGTTCCTATGCGCAAAGCGAGCTTCGCGCCCATGCCCGGCTGGTGGTGCTGTATGGCGGCAATGGCATCGGCAAAACCAATCTGCTCGAAGCGGTTTCGCTGCTATCGCCCGGACGTGGGCTTCGGGGCGCCAAACTCGCAGCCATTCCGCGCAAATCCGCGAGCGGCGAACAATCCGCCGATTGGAGCGTCGCGGCCACAGTCTCGCGTTCTGCCGAGGGTGAGTGGCAGATCGGAACCGGCTGCGTGGCAAATGCAAGCGGACAACCGCGGCGGGTATTTCACCTCAATGGTGCGCCGGCCGATGCCGCGGAAGTGGCCGAACTGGTCCCGATCCTGTGGCTGACACCGGCGATGGACCGGCTGTTCCTTGAAGGCGCGCAAATGCGGCGGCGTTTTCTTGACCGGCTTGTATTCGCGCTGGTGCCGAGCCATGCGCGAAAATCGGCGCGCTACGAACGCGCGATGAGCGACCGCCTGCGCCTCCTGCGCGAAGGGACCCGGCGCGGTCCGTGGCTCGATGCGCTCGAGAAAACCATGGCCGAGGAAGGGAGCGCGATCAACGCCGCCCGGCACGAAATGGTTGAGTGTTTGAATAACGAACTGAACGCCCGGCGTGCCGAAGGCGCATTCCCCTGCGCCCGCCTCTCACTCGCGGGCGAAACCGGCGGCATTGCAGCCGACAGCAGGGTACTTGCGGAAACGCTCGCTCAATCGCGCGAGCGCGATCGGGATTCGGGACGCACGCATTGCGGGCCGCACACTGCCGATCTCGAAGTCGAACACGTGGGCAAGCGCAGCGAGGCTCGCGAATGTTCGACCGGTGAGCAAAAAGCACTGCTCATTTCCATCGTGCTCGCCGATGCGTGGTTGACGCGCAAACGCCATGGACTTGCACCCATGTTGCTGCTTGACGAAATCGCAGCGCATCTCGATGCACAGCGCCGCGCGGCCCTGTTCGATGAAATCGTGGCGCTGGATTCGCAGGCCTGGTTAACCGGGACAGACCGGCACTTATTTCAATCTTTGAACCAAAAGGCGGCGTTCATCACGGTCGAAAGCGGGCGCTTTCTTACGGCCGGCGACAGCGTGGCTCCTGGCATCGCGGTGAGTAGATGAACGACGACGTAACCAAACCCAACGGCGCTGCCGAGGCCTATGACGCCGGCTCCATCAAGGTGCTGAAGGGTCTTGATGCCGTGCGCAAACGTCCCGGCATGTATATCGGCGACACCGATGACGGCTCCGGCCTGCATCACATGGTGTATGAAGTCATCGACAACGCGATCGATGAGGCGCTTGCCGGATTCTGCGACCTTGTGGAAGTCGAACTGAATCCCGACGGCTCATGCACCGTGCGCGATAATGGCCGTGGCATCCCGGTGGATATTCATCCCGGCGAAGGCGTATCGGCGGCCGAAGTGATCATGACTCAGCTGCATGCCGGCGGGAAGTTCGAGCAGAACGCATACAAGGTGTCGGGCGGACTGCACGGCGTCGGCGTTTCGGTGGTGAATGCCCTTTCGGAATGGCTGGATTTGCGGATCTGGCGCGACGGCAAAGAGCATTACATGCGCTTCCACGACGGCGACCCGGTGGCGCCATTGGCTGAGAGCGGCGAAGCCAAAGGGCGGCGCGGCACGGAAGTAACGTTCCTGCCAAGCCCGAAAACTTTCACGAAGACCGAATTCGATTTCGCCACCCTGGAACACCGGCTGCGCGAACTCGCCTTCCTGAATTCGGGAGTCAACATCCGGCTCAGGGATCGCCGGGGTGTCGAAAAAAAGGAAGTGACGCTGAAATATGACGGCGGACTGGAAGCCTTTGCCCGCTATCTCGACCGCACCAAGACCGGACTGATCGGGCAGCCGATCCTGATCGCCGCCGACCGCGACGGCATGAGAGTGGAAGCGGCGCTGTCGTGGAACGACTCCTATCACGAAAATATGCTGTGCTTTACCAACAACATCCCGCAGAGGGACGGTGGCACGCATCTGGCAGGATTTCGCGCAGCCCTGACCCGCGTCGTGACGAAGTATGCGGATGAATCGGGTATCGGACGCAAGGACAAGGTTCCCCTGACGGGCGAGGATTGTCGCGAAGGCCTGACCTGCGTGTTGTCGGTGAAAGTGCCGGATCCAAAATTCTCATCGCAGACCAAGGACAAACTCGTATCCTCGGAAGTGCGGCCGGCCGTCGAGGGCGTCGTGCTGGAGCAGCTTGGCGGCTGGTTCGAGGAACACCCGTCTGACGCTCGCTCGATCGTGCAGAAAGTCATTGAAGCGGCGCAGGCTCGCGAGGCAGCGCGCAAAGCGCGCGAGTTGACTCGCCGCAAAGGCGCGCTGGACGGCAATTCGCTGCCCGGAAAACTCGCCGATTGTCAGGAACGCGATCCGTCAAAATGCGAATTGTTCCTGGTCGAAGGCGATTCCGCAGGCGGTTCGGCAAAACAGGGCCGTAATCGCTCTAATCAGGCGGTGCTGCCCCTGCGCGGAAAAATCCTGAATGTTGAGCGGGCGAAACTCGACAAAATGCTGTCGAGCCAGGAAATCGCGACCTTGATCACCGCGCTTGGAACAGGCATCGGGCGTGATGAATTCAATGCGGACAAATTACGCTACCACAAGATCATCATCATGACCGACGCCGATGTAGATGGAGCGCATATTCGGACGCTACTGCTGACATTCTTCTACCGGCAGATGCCGGAACTGATCGAACGCGGCCACATCTTCATCGCCCAGCCGCCTCTGTACAAAGCCAGCCGCGGCAAGTCAGAACGCTATCTCAAGGATGAACGCGATCTCGAAAATTACCTCGTCTCGGAAGGATTGAAGGATTGTGTGCTGACGTTGTTCAATGGCGAGACGATCGCCGGCGCCGATCTGGAACATCTGGTCGAGCGCGCGCGTGTGGCGCGCAGCGCGCTCGACGGATTTCCGCGACATTATCCGCGATTCCTGCTCGAACAGGCCGCGATTGCCGGAGCCCTCAATCCCGAACTGCTGTCCGACCGCGAAAAGGCGGAACAGGCGGCCGTCTACATCGCGCACCGGCTCGACCAGCTGTCGGACGAAACCGAACGCGGATGGAATGGCGAACCGACCGCCGATGGCGGCTTGCGTTTCCGGCGTGAGGTCCGCGGGGTCACGGAGACAATTGCGATCGATGGCGCCCTGATCGCCAGTGCGGATGCGCGGAAATTAGACCGCATGGCAGGCGAATTGCAGTCAAATTACCTCAAGGCCGGTGTTCTGAAGCGCAAGGACGATACGCGCGAAGTGCGTGCCCCGACGCAATTGCTCGATGCGGTGCTCGAATGGGGCCGGCACGGCCTGTCGCTGCAACGGTACAAAGGTTTGGGCGAAATGAATCCCACGCAATTGTGGGAGACGACGCTGGACGATAACGCCCGCACCCTGTTGCAGGTGAAGGTGGAACACGCCGATGACGCCGACGATCTGTTCGCCAAACTGATGGGTGAACTGGTCGAGCCCCGGCGGGAATTCATTCAGGAAAATGCGCTCAGCGTTGCCAATCTCGACGTTTAGAGGCTTGGCTTTTCACGCATAAGCCACCATGTTTGGGGCAAGAAATCCCCTTCAAGGCAGACAATGGCTTCCCTGATCGATGCTGCCGGACGGCCGCTGAAAGGCAAAGCGTCTCCGGCCAAAACTGATGGACCACAAGGGTCGAAGAAACCCGGTGCGCCGGGGGCACTGGTCAAGGATTCCGGCCTTGAGAGCTTCGCGGCCGATGTGCTCGACGCGTCGATGGAGGTGCCGGTCATCGTCGATTTCTGGGCACCGTGGTGCGGCCCATGCAAGCAGTTGGGGCCCATGCTGGAGCGGCTGGTCACCGAGGCCAACGGCGCGGTGCGCCTGGTCAAGGTGAATATCGACGAAAACCCCGAAATCGCGCAGCAACTGCGTATCCAGTCGATCCCCACGGTTTATGCGTTCAAACAGGGACAGCCCGTCGATGGTTTCATGGGTGCGATTCCCGAGAGCCAACTGCGTCAGTTCATCGAGGGTCTGGCAGGGCCAATTCCTGCGGGAGCTGCGGAAGAAGAAGCTGACCTGCTGAGCGCAGCCGAAGAGGCGCTGGGCAAACATGATCTTTCTCGGGCAGCCCAGCTTTTCGGCCAGGTGCTGCAGGAAGATCCAGGCAATCCAAAAGCGGTCGCGGGACTTGCGCGCTGTTATCTCGAAAGCGGAGATCTCGACCGGGCAAGGAAAACCCTGAGACTCGTGCGGCCCGATGGCGCTTCCGACGAGAATTACCGCGCGGCGGAAGCGGAACTTTCTCTGAAAGAGCGCGCCGCGGCGGCCGGCGATGCCGGGCAGCTCAATGCGCGTATTGCCGCCAATCCGGCTGATCTCGAGGCGCGGTTCGATCTTGCATTGGTGCTCGACGGCAAGGGCGCGCGCGAAGAGGCGATCGATCAGCTGCTCGAGATCATCCGCCGCGACCGTAAATGGAATGATGATGCGGCGCGCAAACATCTGCTGACACTTTTCGATGCCATGGGCCCTGCCGACCCACGCACGCTGGCCGGCCGCCGGCGCCTCTCGTCCATCCTGTTTTCGTAATCCATGTCCGCCCCGCGCCGCTATCGCAACACGGGCGATCTGCCGCCGGTCATTCCGGTGTTTCCGTTGAGCGGAGTCGTGCTGCTGCCGCGGACCAGACTGCCGCTGAACATATTCGAACCGCGCTACCTTGCGATGATCGACGCCGCGATGGACCAGAACCGGGTGATCGGCATGGTTCAGCCGCGTGATGCGGAGGAAAAGGCCAAACGGCCGGCCCTTGTGCAAGTCGGCTGCGTCGGGCGCATCACCGAATATGGTGAGACCGACGATGGGCGCTATCTCGTGACGCTGACGGGCATTTGCCGCTTTCATGTCGCGAGCGAACGCGAAGTATCGACGCCCTTCCGGCAGGTGGCGGCGGATTATGCCCTGTTTGCCGGCGATCTTCAGCAATCGGAAGATCCGCCGATCGCCCGTGACCGGCTGCTGCATGCTCTCAAACCCTATCTGTCTGAGCGCGCAATGCAGACCGACTGGAAGTCGGTCGAAGATGCTCCGGCCGAAACGCTGGTGAATGCGCTCTCGATGCTGTGCCCGTTTGCGCCAGGCGAGAAACAGGCGCTGCTCGAAGCGCCGGGGCTCAAAGAACGATCTGAAGTGCTGATTGCCCTGTTGGAATTGGCAAATGCATCGGCGACGCCTGCCGGCGGAACGCAGTCGATCAATTGATGAATCGATGGGAAAATGGAAATAGATCCGAAACTGCTGGAAATTCTTGTCTGCCCCGTCACCAAAGGCCCGTTGATCTATGATCGCGAACGGCAGGAACTGATCAGCAAGCGTGCCGGTCTTGCTTATCCGATCCGTGACGGCATTCCCGTTATGCTGCCGGAAGAAGCGCGCAATCTGGACGAGACTGAGCAGGCGTGAGTAGCGCCGATCCATGGCCGGCCGAATTGCGGGTGAACGCGGCCAAAGACCTCCTGACCGTCCGTTTCGACAATGGCGAGGATTATCCTTTGACGGCGGAATATCTGCGCGTGGAATCGCCGAGCGCCGAAGTTCAGGGACATTCTGCGCAGGAACGCCGCTTTATCCCCGGCAAGCGCGACGTCAAAATCACCAGACTGGAGCCCGTCGGCCATTATGCCGTCAGGATCATATTCGACGACGGCCATGACTCCGGTCTTTTCACCTGGAGCTACCTGCGCGAACTGGGCCGCGAACGCGAAAAGAAATGGGGTGCCTATTTGCGCGGCCTCGCGGATCAGGGTCTCACCCGCGACGAGGCGTGATAGAGTGATTGCTGCTGAGGTCGCAGCGGGGAAATCATGAGACGGATCGCAATATTGATTGCCGCAGCGGTGATGGCCAGCGGCGCCGCACACGCACAAGCTGTCGTTGAAAAGCTCGATCCCGGTCTGGACGCGCTCGTCGCACCGGATACCAAAGTGGAGGTGCTGGTCCGCGACGAGGATGGCTTTTTCGAAGGACCTGTCTGGCACCATGGCCGCGAAGGCGATTTTCTGACCTTCAGCGACCTCGTGCGCAACCAGGTCATCCGGCTCGATCCGCAGTCGCATCAGGCTTCGACATATCTCGCCGACATTTGGCAAGGCAAAGACAGTTCCTCGGCCATCTCATTCGAACGAAACGGCCAGAAATTACTCCAGATCGGGCCAAATGGCGAAACGCTGGATAAGCAAGGACGGCTGGTTTTCACCGCCATGGGTTCTGGCCGGATCATGCGGCGCGAGCCGGACGGATACATCACTGTGATGGCGGATAAATTCGAAGGCCGTCATCTCAACGCGCCAAACGACCTCGTCATCCGCTCCGACGGCGCCGTCTATTTCACCGACATCCGCAAGGGCTCGGTCACGACAGACGAAACGCCGCCCGAGGGCGTGCCGCACACCGGCGTGTATATGCTGAAAAATGGCAAGCTTTCTCTGCTGGATGGCACACTCGATACGCCGAACGGAATTGCGTTCTCGCCCGACGAGCGGGTGCTCTATGTCAACGATATTCGGCCGAAGAAAGTTTACGTTTATGATGTCCGGCCCGACGGCACGACCGCCAACCGCCGGCTGTTCATCGACATGACGACGGACAATCGCCCCGGCGCGCCTGATGGCATGAAAATCGATGTTCGCGGCAATGTGTGGGATTCCGGCCCCGCCGGCATCTGGATTGTTTCACCTCAAGGACGGCATCTCGGCACAATTCTTACGCCCGAACGCCTGTCCAACCTCGCCTGGGGCGATGCTGACGCCATGGGTCTGTATACGACCAGCGGCACCATGATTACGCATATCCGGACCAAAGTCACAGGGATCAGGCCCTGAACCGTCATACACCGCGTGAAGGTCATAGCCGCGCCGGTGATCCAAGGGAGCGGCCGGCAGCAGATTATCCAAGACTGTTCGGCCAACGTAACCGGCGCCCGCTGATCACGGGCAGCAGGCGCGGGCTGCGAGCGGATTTTTACGTGGCCGTGCTGGAGGCGCCGTGGTGGGCGTTTTTCCTCGGGTTGGCGGCGTTTTTTGGCCTGATTAATCTTGTGTTCACGGGCCTCTACCTGGCCGAACCGCATGGGCTTTCGAATGTGCGGCCGGGTTCATTCGTTGACTCCTTCTTTTTCAGTGTCCAGACATTCACCACGCTTGGCTACGGCCAGGTCACGCCGATAACGATCTATACCAACACCGTCGCAACGCTTGAGGCCTTTGCCGGGGTGATGAACATCGCGCTTGCCGCCGGCCTGGTTTTCGCGCGCGTATCGCGTCCGCGTGCGCGCGTCCTGTTCAGCGGACCCGCAGTCATTACGCCCTATGAAGGCATGCCGACGCTGATGTTCCGACTCGCCAACCAGCGCGGCAACCAGATCATGGAAGCGGAAATCAACGTGTCACTGGCCCGCCAGCATGTGACCCGCGAGGGCCTGGTCATGCGGCGCTTCGATACGTTGAACCTGATCCGCCGCAAGACACCGCTGTTTGCGCTGTCCTGGACGGTGATGCATCCGATCGACGAAAACAGCCCGCTGCACGGCGCCACCCGCGCCTCATTGATTGAACAGCAGGCGGAGATCGTGGTGCTTGTCAGCGGTACGGATGAAACCTATGGCGCGAAAATCTATGCGCGGCATTCCTATATTCCGCACGATATCCACTGGAACAAACGCTTCGCCGATATTCTTTCGCTGGGGGCGGACGGCCGGCGAGTTCTTGATCTTGTACATTTTCACGACGTGCTCGATCCGGAGGTCGAAACCGGCGCGTAGCGAAACGATTACCGCACGCGCATTCCAGCCTTGAAGTCCCAATGGAGTTCGCGGGCGAAGCGGGGCAGCGGCGCGTCCTGTGGACCGATCGTGACACCAAATTTCCAGTCTGGCGGGCAGATCGCCACATACCGCGCATAGCCGCCCGTGCCGCCCTTGAATTTCGGATAACCGATCGCGACCAGTGCACCTGTTTCCGGGACCTCGTCGAGATTGGCGACGCCTTCGGCCTGCGTGTATCCGTGATGCATGAGCCAGGCTTCACCTTCGAGATTCGAAGTATCGTCCGTATCCAGAGGTTCGTGGCCGTGCATCAGGATATGACGCTGCTCGTGCAGAAATTTGAGCGCGTCCAGCGTGACCCCCGGAAAGATTGTTTCGTCGGCAAGACGCGGATCGGGCCAGCGCTTCGACCAGTCGGAGCGGATAAACACAACCGAACCTTCCGGGATGCGGCCATGCCGTCTTTCCCAGCGCTCGATGTCGGAAACCTGCATCTGGTAACCGGGATCCCGCCGCACTTCGGAGGCAATGGAAATCACCACCAGCGGGCGGAGAGTGTAAGTCGCCGGCAGTTCGTCAATGGCGGGAAATTCGGGTGCCCAGTGGGCCGGCGGATCGAGCTGCGTCCCGAGCTGGTCTGTCTGGAGATCGTAATGCGTCGCCTCAAAGCCGTCCTGGCCATAGGTGTAGGGCTTTCCCGTCCGGGCGTTGGTCGCAGGCATGAAATGCGACCGGTGGAATCCGCGCCACACCGGAATGGCAGGCGTGATGGTATGCGTCAGATCGACATACTTCGCGTGCACCAGCACATCCTCGTAAACCTTCCACAGCCCCGGCTGTGACTCCGGCACCGCTATTGGCTCGGGACGGGCCGCAATCAGCACCAGCGCAGCCACTACGGCACAGCCGGCGGTCAGAAAACGGATTCTTGTTCCTGGCATGGACATCTCCCGACTGGCCGATTAGGTTCCGGCGCCATGCAACCCTTCACCACCCTCACCGGCGTCGCGGCGCCGCTTCCGATGGTCAATGTCGACACCGACATGATCATTCCGAAACAATTCCTGAAAACCACCAAACGCACCGGACTTGGCTCTGCCCTGTTTTTCGAGATGCGTACCCGGCCTGATGGGTCGCCGAACCCGGATTTCGTGCTCAACAAACCTGCCTACAAAAACGCGAAACTTCTCATTGCGGGTGCGAATTTCGGCTGCGGATCGTCCCGCGAGCATGCGCCATGGGCGCTTCTGGATTTCGGCATACGCTGTATCGTCGCGCCGTCCTTCGCCGACATTTTCTACAATAATTGCTTCAAGAACGGCGTTCTGCCCATTGCGGTGCCCCAGGAGCAGGTCGACAGGCTGATGGAAGATGCGTCGCTGGGCGCCAATGCAGTGATCAGCGTCGATCTGGAACGACAG
The DNA here is from genome assembly GCA_964446945.1 of uncultured Bordetella sp. Classification (GTDB taxonomy): domain Bacteria; phylum Pseudomonadota; class Alphaproteobacteria; order Micropepsales; family Micropepsaceae; genus CAIYRG01. Next base: position 389,278 of record CAYUQO010000001.1, on the reverse strand, counting down.
GAAATCGTTCGCCCGGACGGAAGCCGCATCCATTTCGATATCGACCCTTTCCGCAAGCAGTGTCTGCTCAACGGTTGGGACGATATTGGGCTGACAATGCGGCATGAAAAGGACATTACGGATTTCGAGACCCGGCGGCGCATCAGCGAACCCTGGGCCTGACCAACTCGCGCCGGCCGGAAAATCACCGGCGCAGCACTCCTCAGCGCAAGTAAAATCTCTCAAGGATTCATCAGGATGAGCCACAAACTATTGTTGCTGGCCGGCGACGGCATAGGCCCCGAAGTCATGGCGGAAACCGAACGCCTTCTGGGCTGGATGCAGGCGGAACGCGGAATTCGCTTCGAAATCGAGCGCGGGCTGGTCGGCGGCGCGGCACTGGATGCGGAAGGCGTTCCGGTCAGCGAAGCGACCATGCGGCTGGCTCATCGGGCGGACGCCGTGTTGTTCGGCGCGGTTGGCGGACCGCAATGGGACAACAATCCATTCGACAAAAAACCCGAGCGCGGACTGCTGCGGCTGCGCAAGGACCTCGAGCTGTTTGCCAATCTGCGCCCTGCTTTGTGTTTTGATGCATTGAAGGATGCTTCCACGCTGCGGCCCGAAGTTGTGTCCGGATTGGATATCCTGATCGTCCGTGAACTGACCGGCGGCGTGTATTTCGGCGAGCCAAGGGGAATTATCGAGCTGAACGACGGCACGCGCCGCGCAGTGGACACGCAGGTCTACACCACGGGCGAGGTGCAGCGGATTGCGCGAGTCGCCTTTGGGCTGGCCCGCTTACGCGCAAATCGTGTCGCGTCGGCGGAAAAATCCAATGTGATGCACACGGGCGTGCTGTGGCGGCAGGAGGTGCAGAAGGTCTACGATGCGGAATTCAAGGACGTCGAACTGACCCATATCCTTGCCGATAATTGCGCCATGCAGCTGGTGCGCAATCCCAAACAGTTCGATGTGATTGTGACCGACAATCTGTTCGGGGATGTACTGTCCGACGAAGCAGCGCAATGCACCGGCTCTATCGGCATGCTGCCCTCCGCTTCATTGGGCGCGAAGGACGAGAAAACCGGCCGTCAGCCGGGACTATACGAGCCGGTGCACGGCACCGCGCCAGACATCGCCGGCAAGGGGTTGGCAAACCCGTTCGCCTGCATGTTGTCGTTCGCGATGTGCCTGCGCTATTCGCTGGGCCATGCGGATGAAGCGAACCTGGTCGAACGCGCGGTCGAGCATGTGCTGAATTCCGGTTTGCGCACCGGTGACATCATGCAGCCGGGCAAGAAGCGCGTGGGCACCCGCGAAATGGGTGATGCCGTTATTTCGGCGCTGAACGCGCTGAACAAGTAGAGTTATCGCCCACCCGACAGCTGCGCTCCCGGCAAGCGTTCGACCGGCAGCTTGCTGACGTCGACATCATCGATGCAGCCGAGATTGACCCCGATCATGTCGGCCCGCGTGCGCGGCTGATGGTGCGTATAAATTCCGCAATGCTTGCAGAAGTAATGTTTTGCAGCACGGGTATTCCATTCATACAGCGACAGGGCGTTCTCGCCTTTCAACAGCCGGAATTTGTCTTTGGGAACGCGCAACATAACGGCGTTCTTGCGCTTGCACAGCGAACAGTCGCACTGCACGCCCGATGCGATGTCGGCGTCAATTTCGAATTGAACCGCATTGCAGTGGCAGGAACCCTGATACTTGCTCATTTCGAAGACCTCATCATGGGCTTGGGATTTCGGGTGGAAATGCCGGCGCTCCGCAGACATCGCGGCGAATTTGGCTTACCGACAGCGCGCGTGAAACATCCAGTACGCCGTAGAGATGGGGAAACCGCTCGCCGTTGCGCGAATTTTCCCATTTCAGCGCAATCCCGAACGAATCCGCATCGAATCGGGCAAGCACCGGTTCGGGCTCGACGGCAAAATATTTCTCGAAAGTGCCGCGCACCTGGGAGGCGGCGGAAAGATGGATGAATCCATCGCGGCGATCGTCGGCCGATCCGGTGAAGAATCCGGTGCTTGCTGCCGCCTGCCATTCTGATTGGCGAAACAGCTTGTACACGCAGATAGTCATGCGGCCGGATAACCCTGGTACTTCTTGATCAGCGCGAGAAAATCGGCGTTACGCCCTGCCTTGAACAAATCCTGCAGCCGTGCCGCGCGTTGCTTCATGGCCGTTTCATAGGCGGTGCGGGGCTCGGTCGTTGCGATGGCTGCAAGCTGCCCGGCAATCTCATTGCGGTAGTGGTTCAGATCAAAGGCTGCGACGGAAAGCACATATTGCAGGCGAATGACGAGATTGCCGGGATCGGCGGCAAAGGCGCGCCGGAATGCATCCTCACCTGCATCGGCACGTGCCCCATACACGGTGCGCGCAATGAAACTTCCGCCATTGCGCACGATCTCCATGTGCCAGCCGCCAAGCGCCGCCAGACTCCAAGCATCATTCGGTTCGTCCGCGACTGCGTGATCGATCGCCTGTTTGGCCATTTCCGGATACTTCTCGATCGTCGCCCGCACATATCCGATGATACGTGATTCATAGCCCAGCGCTGCTGCGAGGTAGACGAAGGCGTCCGGATGACCCATGTCGAGCACGATCGAGCGCCGCGCCAGCGCCTCAACCTGCTGAAGACACGACAGGCAGGGCGTGTCACGCAGATTGGCCTCGGCGAAAGCTGCCCGTGCCGCGACGGCAAACCCGGGTCCGTTGTTGGCTGCTTCGCCAATCCTGACCGCACCCTGATAGTCGCCCATTTGATAGTGCTGGAACGCAATCGCGGCATCCTGCGCGTGTGCCGGCAAGCAGGTCGACGCAAACGCAACAACCAGAATCGCGGCGAACCGGTTCATGCTTTTGCACCCGAGAGAAATGCGCCGGACAGCGCAGTGCGGATCAGCACAGCCGTCTCGGCGCAGCCGAACAGCGCCGCAAATGACCCGAAGCGCGGGCCCTGCGTCTGGCCAAGCGCCACTTCATAAATCGCCTTGAACCAGTCGCGCAGCGGTTCGAATCCGTGACTCTTGCCGATCTCGTAGACAACGTTCTGCACGGTCTCGCCGTCACGCTGTTCCGCCATATTTTCGAGCGCATCCGCCAGTGCTGCCAGCGCTTCGCGCTCTTTCGGCGTGGCGACGCGATAGCGCTTTTGCGGTTTGACGAAGTCCTCGAAATATCTCAACGCATAGCCGACAAGCCGGTCGAGACCCGGATGGGTGGCCGGGCTCGCACCCGGCGCATAGGCGCGGATAAAGCCCCAAAGCACATTGCGGTCCTGCGCGCCTGAAGCACTGACCAGGTTGAGCAGCAATGCGAAACTTGCGGGGTAATCTTCGGCGGGTGGCGAGCCGGCATGGATGAACCAGACGGGATTTTCGAACGCTGCGGCTTGGTTTGCTTCGCGGCGGTATTGGGCGATGAAGGCCAGATACTCGTCAACCGATTTCGGAATGACATCGAAAAACAGCCGCTTGGCGGCCCTCGGCTTCTGGAACATGAAGAACGCCAGACTCTCCTCGGGCCCATAGCTAAGCCATTCGTCCACGGACAAACCATTGCCCCGGGATTTCGAGATCTTCTGGCCGGCCTCGTCGAGAAACAGTTCGTATGTCAACGTCTCGGGTGGTTCACCGCCGAGAATGCGGACAATGCGAGTCGACAATTCCACGGAAGGAATCAGGTCCTTGCCCGACATTTCGTAATCGACGCTTAAGGCAAACCAGCGCATCGCCCAATCCGCCTTCCACTGCAGTTTGCAATGGCCGCCGGTTACCGGCACTTCCGTGCGCCGCCCTTCGTCCTCGAACACCACAGTACCGGCCCCGACATCCCACGCCACGATGGGCACCTGCAGGACCTGTCCAGTCCGTGGGCACAGCGGAAGAAATGGGCTGTAGGTCGCACGCCGTTCCGGGCCGAGCGTCGGCAACACGACATCGCGTACTTCTTCGTAATGAGCGAGCACCGCGAGCAGCGCCTGGTCGAATAAGCCGCTGCGGTAACAATCGGTCGAACTGAAAAACTCGTACGCAAAACCAAAACGGTCGAGAAACGCCTTCAACCGCGCATTGTTGTGCGCGCCGAAGCTGCCATGCGTGCCGAACGGATCGGGGATGGACGTCAGCGGCTTGCCGAGATGTTCGCGCAGCATGTCCTGGTTGGGCACGTTGTCGGGGACTTTGCGCAATCCATCCATGTCGTCCGAGAACGCCACCAGGCGAGTCGGAATATCACTGAGTTGATGGAATGCCTGCCGAACCCAGCTTGTCCGGGCGACTTCGCCGAAGGTGCCGATATGCGGCAAACCGGACGGGCCGTAGCCGGTTTCGAACAGTACCGTGTCCAGCGCTCTCCCGGCCTTCTGCCGGCGCTCGATCCGAGCGAGGATTTTTCGCGCTTCTTCAAAAGGCCAGGCGCGGGCGGCCAGCGCAATATCGCGGCGGGAGCCGGAAGTCATCAGAAGACCTTAACGAACAGGATCGGGCCGGACGCTACAGGATCGGCGATGGAAATCAAATCTCCCGCGGTTTGTCCGATCACGTACCGATCAGGGACAACCATTCGTCCTCGGAGATAACTTTAACGCCGAAAGCCTCGGCGTTTTTCAGCTTCGAGCCCGCCCCCGGCCCGGCGACCACCAGATCGGTCTTCTTCGAGACCGAACCGGCCACTTTCGCGCCCATTGCCTCAGCCCGCGCCTTAGCTTCATTGCGCGTCATGCGTTCGAGCGTGCCCGTGAACACCACCGTCTTGCCGGCCAATGCGGTGTTGGCGTGGGCCGGCGCGGCAAAGTCTTCGACCTCGACGCATTCGAGCAAATGCGCAATCGCCTCACGGTTGTGCTTCTCCTCGAAGAACGACTTAATGGCCGCCGCCATCACGTCGCCTATCCCTTCGATATCATCCAGATCTTCGATGGCATGGCCGCTTTCCATGGACGAAAGAAATGCTTTCAGAGAATGGAAATTGCGTGCGAGCAGCCGCGCCGTGGTTTCACCGACATGGGGGATCGACAGCGCCAGGATAAAACGGTCCAGCGAAATCTTCCGGCGGGCGTCGATCGCACGAAACAGTTTGCCTGCGGATTGCTCCCCCCATCCCTCCCTTTCCATGATGGCTTTGGCGCCCTCGCCATAGCGCGCCTCAAGGTGGAAGATGTCGGCGGGCTCACGCAGCAATCCATCTTCAAAAAACTCCGCGACCGTTTTCTCTCCCAGCCCTTCGATATCGAACGCGTCCCGCGATGCGAAATGGCGGAGGCGTTCGACTGCCTGCGCCGGGCATGACAGGGTATTTACACAACGGCGCGCGGACTCCGGCTCACCCGTTTTGGGGTTGATTTCGCGGGTCGCATGGCTTCCGCAGATCGGGCAGCGATCCGGCATTTTGTAACGGTGCGTGCCTTTGGGCCTGCGCTCCAGCACGACGCTGACCAATTGCGGAATCACATCGCCCGCGCGTTGCACTATGACAGTATCCCCAACCCGGACATCCTTGCGTGCAACTTCATCCTCATTGTGCATGGACACGTTCTGCACAACCACACCGCCGACAGTGACAGGTTTGATATGCGCAACCGGCGTCAGGGCACCGGTGCGCCCGACATAGACGGCTATGCGCTCGACCGTGCTTTCGGCCTGCTCGGCCGGAAATTTATGCGCGATTGCCCACCGCGGACTGCGCGACACAAAACCCAACCGGTTCTGCAAATCCAACCGGTCCACCTTGTAGACCACGCCGTCAATGTCGTAACCGAGATCGGCGCGCTTGTGCTGCACATGGTTATAAAATTCGAGCGCTTCATCGATGCTATGGCAGCGGCGGGTCAGCGGATTGACGGGAAAACCCCAGGATTTCAGCGCCTGCAACACGTCCCAATGTGTGGCTCCGGGGAGGTTCGAGACTTCGCCCCAATGATATGCAAAGTACCGTAATGGCCGCTTCGCGGTGATGGCCGGATCGAGCTGCCGCAGCGAACCTGCCGCAGAATTGCGCGGATTGGCGAAAATCTTTTCGCCAGAACGTTCCTGACGCCGGTTCAATTCGGCGAAATCGGCGTGGCTCATATACACCTCGCCCCGCACTTCGAACACGTCAGGCATTCCGCTCCGGATGGTTTTCGGCACATCGGCAATGGTGCGGACATTCGCGGTGACATTTTCACCTTCGGCGCCATCGCCGCGCGTTGCCGCCAGTACGAGCCGTCCATGTTCGTAACGCAGACTCGACGACAGACCGTCGATTTTCGGTTCGGCCACCAGGACCACTTCCTCATCCGCCGTCATGCCGAGAAAACGGCGCACGCGGCCGACGAAATCGACCACATCTTCGGAGGTAAAGGCATTGTCGAGCGAAAGCATCGGCCGCGCATGGCGCACTTTTTCGAAGCGTTCAGCGGGCTTCGCGCCTACGCGCTGCGATGGACTGTCGTGGCGGATCAGTTCGGGAAAGCGCTTCTCGATCTCGTCGTTGCGCCGCCGAAGCGCGTCATATTCCGCATCGGAAACGCGCGGCGCGTCTTCCTGGTAATACAGCCGGTCGTTCTCGCCGATATCGTGCGCGAGCCGCGCGAGTTCGGCCTTTGCCTCCCCTTCCGTCAGCAGCTCCACGGGTTTCTCCGTGGACTTGCTCATGCGCGGGCCCGTTTGCGCGGCGGTGGCGTCACGCTCGCTTCCGCCAGCAGCCTTCGCGCCGCTGCGCGCGCTTCATCGGTGACGCTCGCGCCCGACAGCATGCGGGCGATCTCCTCAACCCGTTCTTCCGGCGAAAGCATCTGGACCGATGTTGCACCGCGTGCACGCACGATCCGGAAATGACGGACCGCGCGCGCTGCAACTTGCGGTGAATGGGTGACGAGAAGCACCTGCGTATTCTGCGCCAATCTTTGCAGGCGTTCACCGACCGCGGCGGCGACCGCTCCACCAACGCCGCGATCCACCTCGTCGAACACCAGCACGGCGGGCGGGCTCGATTCTGCCAGCGCAACTTTAAGCGCCAGGGCAAAGCGCGCGAGTTCGCCTCCGGATGCAATCCGCGTCAGCGGCCCGAATTCGGCTCCCTCGACAGTTGCGATTTCGAAAGCAACCCGGTCCAGCCCATTCACGGTTTCGCCGAGAAGCGGCGCCAGCGCGACGCGGAATTTCGCGCCGCCGAGCTTCAGGGGCGCCAGTTCCTTCGCGACGGCATCTTCCAACCGCTTTGCGGATTTCGCCCGGGCCGAAGACAGTTTCCCTGCCGCGTCGCGATAGGCGGCCAGATTGCGCGACAGTTCGGCTTCGGCAGCCGCGATGGATGTTTCTCCCGATTCGAGTGCGGCGAGCTTCGCCTGATATTCCGCAGCCAGCGCCGGCAATGCATCGGAAGCGACATTGTATTTGCGGGCGGCTGCTCTCAGTGCGAACAGCCTTTCCTCAAGCTGTTCGAGTCTTGCCGGATCCGCGTTGAGGCGCGTCAGCAATTGTTCGAGCCCCGACCGCGCGTCCTGCACCAGGATCAGTGCCGATTCGAGTGCTTCCTCCGCTTGCCGTGTGACGTCACGGCCCTGTTCGGGAAGACGCGACAGACGCCTGAGTGCATTGCCGAGTTTGACTTCGGCGCCACCATCACCGCCGACAAAATCAAAAGCCGCGCCGATGTCCTGTGCGAGGCGGCCGGCATTCATCATCAGCGCCCGCGTCGATGCGAGTTCCGCCTCTTCGCCGGGCAGCGGCGCGAGTTTCGCCAGCTCATCACACGCAAAACGCAGGAATTCGGATTCGCGTTCGGCTGCGTCTCGTTCGTTACGCAATCGCTCGAGGCGCTCTTTGGCGGCTTGAACCCGCACAAAGCCGTCTGCGACTTCCGTGACCAGTGCTTCGTTCCCGCCGAAGGCATCGAGCAGCACACGGTGGCTCGCCGGGTCGAAAAGCCCGCGGTCGTCCGCCTGTCCGTGGACCTCCACCAGGACCGATCCGATTTCGCGCGCAAGCTGGATGCCAACCGGCTGATCGTTGATGAATGCACGGCTGCGGCCATCGGCAGACACAACCCGGCGCAGGACGAGTTCACTATCATCGCTGGCGATCCCGCTTTGGTTCAAAATCGCTCGCGCGGGATGTTTCGGCAGCAATTCGAAACCCGCAACTGCCACCGCCTGTTCGGCGCCAGAACGCACGCAGGCGCGTCCGTTGGCCCGTTCACCGGCGGCAAGTCCAAGCGCATCCAGCAAAATGGATTTACCGGCGCCGGTCTCGCCGGTCAGGACATTCAGGCCGGCGGAGAACGACAGCTCCGCGCGCTCAATCAGTACGATGTCGCGGACATTCAGTGACGTCAGCATGGGGGACAAATCGACACTATGTCGCACATTGCTGCCCCTCCCCGCCTCTCGCGCGGATCACGATCGCCTTGCCGCGCGCGGTTATCTCCTGCGCGATTCGGCGAAGGCTAGAATACCGCGTGATAAGCCTTGCTGATCCAGGATTGCTTGTCTTCCTCGGGCGCGAGATTCTGGTTGGTCAGCAGATTATAGGCGTCCATATACCAGTCGCTGCCGGGGTAGTTGAATCCAAGGACGGCGGCCGAGGTCTGGGCTTCCTTGACAATCCCGAGCGCCAGATAGGCTTCCGTGAGCCGTTCCAGAGCTTCCGGCGCATGCGACGTTGTCTGGTATTTGTCCACCACAGTGCGAAAGCGATTGATGGCCGCAATGTAATCGCCGTTCCGCAGATAAAATCGGCCGATCGTCATCTCGCGCCCGGCGAGGTGATCGCGCGCGAGATCCATCTTCAGCCGCGCATCGCGGGCATATTCCGTGTCGGGATACCGCTGCACCAGATCCTGAAGCGCGGTCAGCGCCTCCTCGGTCTTACCCTGATCGTGGTTGACGTCGGCGATCTGCTCATACAGCGAAATCGCCTTGAGGTAATAGGCGTAAGGGACATCCTTATTGCCCGGATGCAGCTGGATGAAGCGCGACGACGCATCGATCGCATCCTGATAGCGATTGCCCTCGTAATAACAGAATGCCGACATCAGGATCGCGCGGCGGGCCCAGACCGAATAGGGGTGCTGCCGCTCGACCTCGTCAAACTGCCGACCGGCATTCAGCCAGTCCTGTCTGTCGATGAGCTTCCAGGCGTCGGCATAAATCTGCTCGATCGGGCGCTCGACATATTGCGCCGACATCTGGTCGTCTGATGAACATCCGGAGAGCGCAATGACACTTGCCCCGAGCACTGCAGCGACCGTGATCCTGACGACCGCCCGCCGCACCGATTTCGGGGCCGGAGTAGTATCGGATTTCGACAAGGACTTCAGAGACATAGGTTTGCAACCAAAACTGCTGCGACGCTGCGTCTTATGCCATTGGTGGCGGGTGGTGGTCCAGACGGCTAATGGTCACCAGGGCATGATCCGATTAAACGGAATCGGATCATGCCCTAGATTCCTTTGATTGTCGCGCAATCTGCCGGCGAACCGCTTACACTTCGCCGGATTGCGCTTTAGCCCGCAATACACGCGTAATTTTCGGGGTCGGCGAAAAGCTGCCGGAGAACCGCGGCGTTCAGCGCGTGACTGGATCGGTGCCCTTCAAAGCGGGCGATGAGCGGGGCGCCCGCAAGCTTCATGTCGCCGATCGCGTCGAGAATTTTGTGGCGGACAAACTCGTCGTGGAAGCGCTGCTTTTCGGGATTGCAGACGCGATCACCATCGATCACGAGCGTGTTGTCCAAACTGGCCCCACGGGCAAAACCGGCCCGGCGCAATGCCTCGGCCTGGTTCAGGAAGCCGAAAGTTCTTGCCGGAGCGATGTCCCGCCGGAATGTCGCTTCGTTAAACCTGCACTCGAATGCCTGGTGGCCGATGACGGTTCCGGCAAAATCGATATCAAACCGGAACTCGGTCTCTGCCGATGGCAGCAGACTTGCGCTTGCCTCGACCGTGCGAACTGTGACTGGCCGCCGCACCACAACCGTGTCACGTCTAGCATCCAGCTCGCGCATGCCGGCCTGATCCAATAACAGCAAAAATGACAGTGCGTCACCATCGAGGAAGGGCGGTTCGGGACCGTCCAATTCGATCAGGCAATCGTCGATGCCGGCGGCTGAAAGCGCTGCCAACAGGTGCTCGGTCACTCCGACGGAAGCGCCGTTCTCGGCGATGACCGTTGCGAAGCGCGAATCAACGACGTTGCTCCAGACCGCCGCAATGACAGGACGCTGTGGCAGGTCGCTGCGGCAAAACCGGACGCCCGACCGGTCTGCAGCGGGACGAATACGCATTTTAACCGCGACCCCGGCATGCAGCGCGACACCTTCGACCGCAATTTCACGGGCGATCGTGCGGCGTGCGGCCATCAGGACCCGGTTTTTTGCCGCCTCAAAAATGCCGGTATCTCAAAATTCTCGCCGGCATTGGCGAACAAATCGTCAGGACTTGGTTTCAGATTGCGCTCTCTCGGAACCGGCGGGGACAAATCAGCAGAGCCATTTCCGCGCTGGAGTGTCAAAGCGGCCGCGTTGGTCCGGACGTCTTCACGAAACACATCGCTGTCCGGGGATTTCCGGATGTCAAAACGGGGCTCCCTTGGCACGGGTGTCTCCTCCCGTTTGCGCCCTCCGAAGAGACCGAAAACGCGCCGCTTAGGCCGTTCCTGCACCACCGGTGCCGGCGTGGCTGGAATAAAGGAACGCGGCAGCGTTTCGGTGATCACCGGCGAATCCGCACCGCCCAAAATCATCGGTTCATCCATTTCGGGAGCGAGCTCCGCATCCGCAGCTGCTTCCTGCGACAGAATTGTGAGTGTCTCCGGTTGAGCCTCTTGAGACACGGCAAACTCCGTCTCCTCCAGTTCCGCGGCCGCTGGTTCGGCAGGTTTGCGCCGCCCGGGGAATTTCTGGACGTTGTTTGCCTGACGGGCCTGTTCGGCGTCGATGCCGGTGGCCACGACAGATACGCGCACCCGGCCCTCCATGTCTTCGGACAAGGCGCTGCCGAACAGGATATTTGCATCACCGTCGACTTCCGCGCGAATCCGGTTCACCGCCTCGTCAACCTCGAACAGCATCAGGTCCGGACCGCCGGTGACGTTGATCAGTACCGCGCGTGCGCCTTTCATGGAAACATCATCCAGCAGTGGATTCGAAATCGCGGCTTCCGCGGCTTTCAGCGCGCGGCCCTCGCCCTGCATTTCGCCCGTCCCCATCATCGCTTTGCCCATTTCCGACATGACCGTCTTGATGTCGGCGAAATCGCGATTGATCAGCCCCGGCATGACGATCAGGTCGGTGACGCCGCGAACGCCGGAGTGCAGCACGTCGTCGGCCATGGCAAAGGCCTGGGCGAAGGTGGTGCGTTCATTCGCGACCCGGAACAGGTTCTGGTTGGGGATGATGATGAGCGTATCGACATGGTTCTGCATTTCTTCGATGCCGCGTTCGGCGACGCGCATGCGCCGCTCGCCTTCGAAGTGAAATGGCTTGGTCACGACTCCGACCGTCAGAATTCCCTGCTCACGAACGGCTCGCGCAATCACCGGAGCGGCGCCGGTACCCGTTCCACCGCCCATCCCGGCGGTGATGAACACCATATGCGACCCGGCAACCGCATCGAGAATTTCGGGCAGAGATTCCGTGGCGGCGCCCTGGCCGACTTCCGGCTTTGCTCCGGCTCCCAATCCCTGCGTCAGTTCAGCGCCAAGCTGTATTCTGCGCTCCGCCTTTGACAGGAGCAGCGCCTGTGCGTCCGTATTGGCGACGATAAAGCTGACGCCTTCCAGACGTGCATTGATCATGTTGTTGACGGCATTGCCGCCGGCGCCACCGACTCCGAGCACGGTGATCCGCGGCTTGAGTTCTTTGGCCTCTTTTTCCTCAGCCATCTGGAAATTGATCGTCATGGCAAAGCCCTCCTGTGGCGAAGCGATGCTTCGAAGTTGCGGGATGATGCGTGGTCGATGCGAATGTGCGTCATCCGAAAAATCTTTCCGTGATCCATTGGGTGATGCCATTGCGCGGCGGCGGGGCAATGGCAGGCGCAGTTGGATCGGTCGACTCCGCCTCCGTGGTGGCGGCTGAAATGAGAAGGCCGATGGCCGTGGCGCAGCCCGGGCCGGTGCAGGAAGCAGCGAGACCGGGAAAACTTTGCGGAATTCCGAGCCGCACCTGCTTGTTTAAAATCCCCGCCGCAACATCGCGCACCCCGGCAAGCTGGGACGCGCCTCCGGTCAACACGGCGCGCCGGCCGGCGGAAACATCGAATCCCGATTTTTCCAGACGGTCGCGAATGCTTGCGAAAACATCCTCGATCCGGGCGCGGATGATCTTGCCGACATGCGCGCGGCGCACCCGCGTGTTGGCGCGCTCGCCCTCCTCGCCCATCAGCGGCACTTCGATCAGGTCGTCGCCCGAATCCGTTTCGCCAAGCGCCGATCCGTAAAGCGTCTTGATCCGTTCTGCAGCCGCAAGTGGCGTGGACAGCATGAATGCGATGTCCTTGGTGACATCCATGCCGCCGGCAGCGAGCGTATCGGCGTGCACCAGCGCATTATCGCGGAAGACACAGACCGACGTGCAGCCCGCGCCCATGTCGATCAGGGTCACGCCGAGCGACATCTCATCGGGCGTGAGCGTTGCGATCGCGCTGGCGTAAGGCGCGAAGAGCTGGCGTGAAATCGTGAGCTGGCGGCGTTCGACGGCAAGCCGGAGATTCTGCAGCGGCGCCGAGCGGACCGCGACCGCATGCACCGCCACGCCGAGGCGATCGCACACCATATTGCGCGGATCGGAGATGCCGCGCGTCTGATCGACGACATATTCCGTCGGCGCAGCCTGAATCGATTCGAGTCCGTCCTCGCGGCAGCGATTCTTCGCATCTGCCAGCAGCATCCGAAGATGCGCATCGCTGACGACCACATTCGCTCCGGCCGCCTCCGCGCGCGCGTTGATGCTTTTCGGGTGGCCGCACTGCACGGACAGAAGGACGTCCTGCACGCGCTGATCCGCAAGTTCCTCAGCCGCTTCGACGGTTTCGCCGATCGACTGTTCCGCAAGATCGAGATTGACCACGGTTCCCGAGCGTATTCCGCGCGATTCGCGCACAGCCGAACCGAGCACGCGAATTCCGCCCTGCTCCACCCGGCCGATGATGCAGATAACCTTCGATGAACCAACATCCAGTGCGGCGATCACGCCGCCGCGCGGTGCGGAAGACCTTGCGCCGTTCTGCCGGCCATTGCTCCGTATACGAAATACTTCCCCCATCAACGACCCCTGTACTCAGGCGCGGCGTTCGCGCGGGACAGGCCGCGAATCACCATTGCGTAGCTTAAACACGTAATTGTCCGGATAGCGAAGGTCGATCACGTCGATATCGCGCTCCAGAACTCCCTTTTCGACGATCAGTGTTTCGAGATCGGAAAGCTGGCCTTCCCATCCCTGTTCCGGGAGTCGAACCACCACACCGCCGGCAAGATGGATGTCCCAGCGCCGGTCGCCGATGCGCTCCAGCGCTTCGAGACGCGCGGCAATCGCCCGCTGCTTGCCGATCGCGTCGATGATCGGCGGAGCGGCATCCGGCGCCCCTTCGCCGACCAAAAGCGGCAGCCGCGGGAACGCGGTCCTGTCCGCGGCGGTAATCACCGCACCTGATCGCTCGACGACCCAGAGCGATCCGGCACTGCTCCACAGTGCAAACGGACGCTTCTCAATCAGGCGGACCGAAACCCGATCCGGAAAAACGCGGCGCACCTCGGCATCACCAACCCAGGGGAGCTCGAGCAATCGCGCACGCGCCGCACGGGGATCGACACCAAACATCCCATCGCCGGGCTCGATGCCCAGCGCCTCGTAAGCGGCATCACCCGCGGTGCGTTCTTCGCCCGAAAGGGCAACTGTGCGCACCGCAAATCCGTGCGCCGCCAGTTCGCGGTCGATACTGCGATCCACCGCGTCGGCTGCAGCGCCGATATAGCCCCCGTGCCACACACCTGCCGCCACCGCGATGACCGCAAGGGAACAGGACAGCAGCAGCACGGGACGCCGTGGAGCGAACCGCAACCACCAGTGTCTCGCGCCATCGGGCGCTTTCTGCCGCTTGATCTTCATCTTCCGCATGACGCGTCCTCAACCATCCAGCGAACCAGCGCACCAAATGACATGCCGACATATTTTGCCTGCTCAGGCACCAGCGACGTCGGGGTCATTCCGGGCTGCGTATTGACCTCCAGCACGACCAGCCGACTGCCGCCATCGGTGTCGTCGTAGCGAAAGTCGGTGCGCGACACGCCCCGGCAGTCCAGCGCGGCGTGTGCGCGTTCGGCGAGCGTCATGGCCTCTCGCGCCACAGCCTCTGGAACCTCCGCCGGAATCACGTGCCGCGAACCTCCCGGCGCATATTTGGCGTCGTAATCGTAGAAGCCGGTGGTGGCCATGATCTCGGTAACGCCCAATGCGCGCAGCCCGGTCTGCTGTGAGCCCATCACCGCGACGGTCAATTCCCGCCCCGGAATATATTCTTCGACCATCACATACTCGCCGAGGTTCCAGTCCGCCGCCGCAAGCGCCGCGGGTGGCGCGTTGCTGCCCTCGCGGATGATGAACACGCCGACACTCGAACCTTCCGAGATCGGCTTGACGACATAAGGCCGCGCCATCTGGTGCTCGGTGGCGACGCGCTTGCGGTCGGCGACGATGCTGCGGGCGACCGGCAGACCCGCAACCCGAAATGCCGCCTTCGCCTTTTCCTTGTGCATCGCGAGCGCGGACGCGAGCACACCCGAATGGGTGTAGGGAATCTCCAGCAGCTCCAGCAGTCCCTGCACGCAGCCGTCTTCACCCCACCGCCCGTGCAAGGCATTGAATACGGCGTCGGGGCGGACCTCGTGCAGCCGCTCTGCCAGATCGAGACCGGCATCGATCTCAACCACTTCATATCCTTCGCCACGCAAGGCGTTCGCGCATTCACGACCGGAGGAGAGACTGACATTGCGCTCCGCCGATCGGCCGCCCAACAGAACTGCAACGCGCTTCATGTTTCCGGCCGCCCGATGCGTTTGATTTCCCATTCCAGCTGCACGCCCGATTTGGCCTTGACCCGCGAACGCACTTCTTCGCCCAGCGCCTCGATATCCGACGCGCTGGCATCGCCCGTATTGATCAGGAAATTGCAGTGCTTCTCCGACACCTGGGCTGCGCCATGCATCATGCCGCGGCAACCGGCATCATCGATCAACTGCCACGCCTTGTGTCCGGGTGGATTGGTGAAGGTCGATCCGCCGGTCTTGCTGCGCACCGGCTGGGTACTCTCGCGCTGCGCGACAAGCGCTTCCATCCGGGCACGGATTTCTTCTGGATCGCCGGCTTTGCCCTGCAGAATTGCATCGACATAGATGACGTTTTGCGGATCGGAATGACGGTAGCGGAAGCCCATTTCGGGAGGGCCGAATGTCCGCAACTCTCCGCGCTCGTCCACGGCCCGCGCCTCGACGAATATGTCTTTCGTCTCGCTGCCGTAGCATCCTGCATTCATCGTCAACGCGCCGCCGATGGTGCCGGGAATTCCCCGCAGGAATTCCAGACCGGCAACGCCGGCGTCGGCCGCAGCGCGGGCAACCGCAGCATCGAGCACTGCGGCTCCGGCCCGGATACGGTGCCCATCCATGGTTTCGATACGGCCGAATGCGGCAGGAAGCCGAATGACGACCCCGGGAATTCCGCCGTCGCGGATCAGCAGATTGGAACCGACCCCAATCGCCGTCACCGGCACATCGGCGGGTTTATTCGCCATGAATTGGCGCAAGTCATTGAGATCGGCAGGACGGAAGAGCACGTCTGCCGGACCGGCGGCGCGAAACCAGACAAGGTCCTTGAGCGGCGCCGCTTCGGCATAGCTGCCGCGAACCGAGGGGAGACGGCTGATCAATGCGTTCATTCGGAAGCCCCGTAACGTTCCAGAGCCCCCTGCAATCCCGCTGCCCATTGTGAGATCGAACCGGCGCCGAGGCACACGATCGCACCCTGCGGTTGGGCCAACGGGCCGACAATGCCGGGAAGATCTTCGGGACCATCGATGGTGAACACACGCTTATGTCCGTGCGCGCGCAGACCTTCGGCGAGCGCATCACGATCCACACCGGGAATCGGCGTTTCGCCCGCGGCATAGACCGGCGCGACGATCGCCGTATCCGCGCTGTTCAGGCAGATGCAGAACTGGTCGAAGAGATCGCGCAGCCGCGTGTAGCGATGCGGTTGAATCACCGCAGTCAGTGGGCCGGCATAGGCTTGGCGCGCGGCTTTCAGCACGGCGGCGATTTCCACCGGGTGGTGACCATAGTCGTCGATGATGGCTGCGCCGTTCCACTCCCCGACGCGGGTGAAGCGACGCTTCACTCCGCCAAAACGATTGAGCGCGCGTTTGATAGCCTCGTCCCCGATGCCCAATTCGCGGGCCACCGCAATTGCCGCCACCGCATTGGAAACATTGTGTTCACCCGGCATCGGCAGCTTCAAACCGGCCAGCCGGGTGGTGGTTTGCTTGCGGCGATCGTGGAACTCGACGTCGAAATGGGACGCCCCTTCCGAGAACGAGACATTGACGACGCGCGCATCGGCCTGCGGATTGAATCCATAGGTGATGATCCGACGGTCCCGCACGCGCGCGATGATCCCCTGCACGTCAGGATGATCTGCGCACATCACCGCAAATCCGTAGAAGGGCAGATTCTCGACGAAGGTCTGAAATGCCCCTTTGACCTTTTCGAAGTCGCCATAGAAATCGAGATGTTCGGGATCGACGTTGGTCACGATGGCAACCGTTGCCGGCAGCCGCAGGAAGGTGCCGTCGGATTCGTCGGCTTCGACGACCATCCATTCGCCGGCGCCGAGCCGGGCATTTGTGCCGTACACATTGATGATGCCGCCATTCACGACGGAGGGGTCGAAACCGCCGCTTTCGAACAGCGCCGCCACCATGGTCGTCGTGGTCGTCTTGCCATGCGTGCCTGCAACCGCAACCGAGCGTTTCAGGCGCATCAGTTCGGCCAGCATTTCGGCGCGCCTGACGATCGGCAAACCATGCGCGCGCGCAGTGGCAAGCTCGGGATTGTCCGGTTTGACCGCAGACGAATACACCACGACAGCCGCATCACTGACATTTTCGGGCCTGTGCCCAATGGTCACCGGGATACCGAGGTCGCGCAGCCGTTTGACGTTGCCGCTGTCGGCGGCATCGGATCCCTGGACGCGATAACCGAGTTCGTGCATCACTTCGGCAATGCCGCTCATGCCAATGCCGCCGATCCCGATGAAGTGGATCGTGCCGATTGAGAGCGGCACGCGCATCGCCTGCACATGACGTCCGGGATTGCTCATCGCGTGTGGTCCGCAAGCTGCTGGGCGAGGTCGGCGAGCCGCTGCGTTGCGTCGGGATGGCCAAGCGCCTTGGCGGCGGCGGCGCGGGCCGCCAGCCCCGCAGGGTCGGCAAGAATTTCCGTCAACAGACCGGCCAGCTTCGCCGCATCGAGCTGGTTTTGCGGCACCACCCAGGCGGCGCCGGCACGCTCCAGCACCGCGGCGTTGGCAGCCTGGTGATCGTCCATCGCAAACGGATAAGGGATCAGGATCGCCGGCCGTCCAATCACGGTGATTTCGCTCAAGGTCGAAGCGCCGCTGCGCGCGATCACCAGATGCGCCGATGCCATACGCTGCGGCAGGTCATTGAAGAAGGCCGCGGTCTCATATTTCAGTCCTGACGCCTGGTAGGCGGCATTGACCATTGCGAGATCTTCGCCGCGCGCCTGTTGCGTGACCGAAAGGCGCCGGCGCAAATCGGGCGCCAGCATGCCTAGCGCCGCCGGCACCAGTTCGGACAGCGCTCGCGCGCCCTGGCTTCCACCAAAAATCAGCAGGCGGATTTCGTCGCCGGGTTGCGGCGGCACATATGGCGTGTCGCGCATCAGCGCCGCGGCGGGCCGCACAGGATTGCCGGTGAAGACGATTTTTTCCGGATGCGGCGGGGCAAAACGCGCGAACGGAAAGGACGCCGCGATGCGATTGACGCGGCGCGCCAACAACCGGTTGACGCGGCCCGGAACGGCGTTCTGTTCGTGCAGCGCCGCCGGAATATGCGCGATCGACGCCGCCATCATCACGGGAAGGCTGGGATAGCCGCCAAATCCGACCACGGCCATCGGCCGCAGGCGAAGAAATTTCCGCAACGCCGCAATGACACCGAATGCAATGGTTGCCACGGCCGAAGCCCGTCCCAATGCTCCTCGCCCGGAGAATGTCGCGGACGGCACGGTAGCGATCTCGGCCCCGGGGAAAGCCTGGCTGTAATTGTGACCCCGTCCATCCGTCATCACCACCACGCGAAAGCCGCGGCGCACCAGCTCACCGGCAACCGCCTGGGCCGGGAACAGGTGACCTCCGGTGCCCCCGGCGGCGAGAATGAATGGGCCGCTCACAACGCCATCTCGTCTGGCCAGACCGGCCGATTGCGTGTCAATCCGAGCGCAAATCCCATGGTCAGGGCGATCGCGAACAGCGACGATCCGCCATAGGAAATGAACGGCAGCGTCATGCCTTTGGCCGGCAAGATCGAAAGTGACACACCCATATTGATGAAGGCCTGGAAGCCGGTCACCGCAGCAAGACCGGCCCCGGCCAGCTGCACAAACGGATCCTTGGCGCGCGCCGACCGGAGCAACAGCCGGACCGTCAGCACGCCAAAAAGAATCGCGATGACGCCGCACAGGAAAACACCAAACTCCTCACCGGCGACGGCAAAGATGAAATCGGTGTGCGCATCCGGGAGCCGGTATTTGATCGTTCCGGCGCCGGGACCGACGCCGGTAATTCCCCCGGCGTGAAATGCTTTCAGCGCAAGCCCAGTCTGGTACCCCCCGCTGTTGAGGAATTCGGCGAATCTTTCGCGGACATGAGGATGGACAAACCAGGCAAGCCCGAAAAGGGCCGAAGCGCCAGCCGCCAATCCTGCCATCGCGAGCCACGAGATTCCGGCAAAGAACAGCATCGTGACGCACAGCGCCGACAGCAATGCAGTTTGCCCGATATCGGGTTGCAGCAGCAAAATGGCAAGCGCCGGCGCAAGGAAGATTGCGGTCCACAACTCGCCGGCAAAGCCATGTTTAAGCTTGTCGGCCATGAACATCGCGGTGAGAATCGCGAAGCCGGGTTTGAGGAATTCCGAAGGTTGGAGTTTGAAGCCGGCAAAATCGAGCCAGCGATGGGCGCCGTTCACATCAGCCCCGGCCACAAGCGCGAGAAGGGCGCCGATCACGGCGAAAGCGTAGACGCATGCCGCCACGATGCGCGTCTGTTTCAAATCCAGCAGTGTCGCGCACAAAAGGATCGCGAACGCCACCATGGCAAAGACGAGCTGCTTCAGCGCATAGGAAAAATTTCCTGCCGCATTCACATGCCCGGTTGCCGCAGGACTCGCGGCAAATGCGAGGAAGATTCCGATCGTGAGAAGTGCGACGACGCACAACAGGCTGACGCGGTCGAGAGTCGTCCACCAGCGTGCAAGCGGCGAAGTATCAGAACGAGACGTCATGCCGAATGCTCCACGGACGATGCCTGACGCTGGCCGTCGATTTTCCTCGCAAGCTCCCGGAAAACGTCACCACGCTGCTCGAAATCGCGGAATTGATCGAATGACGCACAGGCCGGCGACAGCAGCACCACGGGATCGGGCGCGGAACTGTCGCGCGCGTCTTCGAAGGCGGCACGGACTGCCCGTTCGAGATCGCCCGCCTGCATCAGCGGCACGCGGCCGGACAACGTCTGTTCGAAATCCGGCGCAGCCTTGCCGATCAGATAGGCTTTGCGAATGCGCGGGAAGAAGGAAGCGAGGCTCGCGATGCCGCCTTCCTTCGCCAGTCCGCCGGCAATCCAGTAAATGTCGGAGTAACAGGCCAGAGCACGCGCCGCGGCATCCGCATTGGTGGCTTTGGAATCGTTGATGAAGCGCACCTTGCCGATGCGGCCGACTTCTTCAATGCGGTGTGCAAGTCCTGGAAAGCGTGCAATGGCCGGCATGACGGCCCGGCGGTCGGGCACGAGCTGGCGCACTGCCGCATAACACAGCGCCGCATTCTGCCAGTTATGCGCTCCCGGCAAATGAGTTGCTGTTTTCAGATCGCCGACCAGTTCGGCCGATTGGCCCCACGCATCGTAGAGCTTGCCGTCAATGACGAAGATTCCGCCGCCCAAAACCTTTCCGACCGCGACAGCAACCGCGTGATTGCCGCGCTGCGCCGCCATCCCGGTGTAGATAGCCGCCGAATCCGGATCGTCCACACCAACCGCGACATACCCATCCTCCGCAACCTGGGCGAGGAGCTTGCGTTTGACCGCGGCATAGCCCGCCATCGATCCATGCCGGTCGAGATGATCGGGGGAGAGATTGGTCAGCAGCGCAACGTCGGAGATGAGCCCCGGTGCGAGATCGATCTGGTAAGACGAAACTTCCAGGACATAAACGGTGGATTGTTTGGGCGGCGGCAGGTCCAGCGCGGCGCGGCCGATATTTCCACCCGCCTGTGCGTCAAAGCCGCAGGCTTTCAGCACATGCGCGATCAATGCGGTTGTGGTCGATTTCCCATTCGTCCCGGTAATCGCGACGACAGGCGCTTGTCCTTTCGCGCCCGCAACCGGCCGGATGGTCCGCGCAAACAATTCGATGTCGCCGATCACTTCGGCGGCGGCAGCATGCGCACGGCGCACAACCGGATGCGGCTCCGGATGGGTCAGCGGCACGCCCGGACTCAAAACCAGGGCGGCGATGTCATCCCACGGCCAGGATTCCCAGTTTGCGACTTCGGCGCCCTTACCGGCCGCAGCCTTGCGTCCCGGTTCGCGATCGTCCCAGGCAAAAACTTTCGCACCGCCGGCAATCAGCGATTCAATCGCAGAGATGCCGGATCGCGCCAACCCGAACACGCCAACCGATCTAGCCCGGAACGATGTCACTTCGATCATCGGCGCATCACCGCAATTTCAATGTCGCCAGTCCGAGCAGGGCCAGAACGACCGCGACAATCCAGAAACGGATCACAATGGTCGGTTCGCGCCAACCAAGCTGCTCGAAATGGTGGTGAATGGGCGCCATCTTGAAGACGCGTCTGCCGGTGGTCTTGAACGACACCACCTGAACCATGACGGAAATCGCTTCGACGACGAACAACCCGCCGACAATGGCAAGAACAATTTCATGCTTCACCGCAACCGCGGTCGCGCCGAGCACGCCGCCGAGCGCCAGCGATCCGGTATCGCCCATGAAAACCATTGCGGGCGGCGCATTGTACCAGAGGAAGCCAAGTCCCGCGCCGATCAGGGCCGCCATGACGACGGCAAGCTCGCCGGTGCCGGGCACGTAGTTGATCTGCAGGTAATCGGCAAAGCGGAAATTCCCGACCAGGTAAGCGATCAACAAGAATGATCCGGCCGCGATCATCACCGGCACAATCGCGAGGCCATCCAGGCCATCCGTCAGATTGACCGCATTGGAAGCGCCGACAACGACCAGCGCGCCAAAAATGATGAAGAACCAGCCAAGCTGCCACAGGGCGCCTTTGAAAAATGGCAACGCGACAGCTCCGGTCAGCGGCGGCGCCTGCAGGCGCATGAGGAAATAGACCGCCGATCCGGCGACCACCAGCTGCACCAGGATTTTCATTCTTGCCCCGACACCCGCGCTGGAGCGCTTCGCGACTTTCAGGAAATCGTCCATGAAGCCGAGCAGGCCGAACGCGAATGTCACCAGCAGCACGGCCCAGACATATTGATTGGAAAGATCCGCCCACAGAAGAGTCGAAACCACGAGAGCGATGAGGATGAGAAGCCCACCCATGGTGGGCGTACCTTGCTTCTCGACGATATGGCGCTTGGGCCCCTCTTCGCGGATCGGTTGCCCCTTGCCCTGCATCTGCTTCATCTTGCGGATGAACCAGGGGCCGATGACGAAACAGATCAACATGGCGGTGACAACTGCGCCGCCGCTCCGAAATGTGAGGTACCGGAACACGTTGAGCATCCGGTAGTGACCCATCATCGGGACGAAGAGGTAATAGAACACCTGGTCTTCACCTATGCAGTGGCGGGTTCGCGTTTTTTCAAAGCTTCGACAATCACGGACATACGGCTGCCGAGCGAACCCTTGACCAGCAGCACATCCCCTTGCCGGATGCGGCTGATGAGATCGGGAGCAAGCTCGTCGGAAGTTTCGCGCCAGGCGCCGCGCCTGGCCTGCGGAATTTCGGACCACAGCGCGCGCATATGCGGTCCGCAGAGAAAAACGAGATCGGTTTTGGCCGCTGCGATGTCGGCCGCCAGCCCGGCATGCAGGCGATCGCTGCCCTCGCCCAGTTCCAGCATGTCGCCCAGAACCGCAATCCGCCGCCCGTTGCGGCCGACCGGCGCCGACGCCAAAACATCCAGCGCCGCCGCCATGGATGCGGGATTGGCATTGTAGCTCTCGTCGATGATTTCGATGTCTCCAGCCGAGGCTCGCGCGCCGCGGCCCTTCAGCGCCCCGAAGCTGCCCAACCCTGCAGCGGCACGTTCGATGTCACCGCCTGCCAACCCGACAGCCGCAATGGCCGCCAACGCATTCATCGCCAGATGTCGTCCGGATGCCGCGATGCCGAAGACGATATCGCGCCCGAGAATATTCGCGGACACTTGCTGACCGCCGTCGATCGCTGTCGCCGAGATCAGCCGGGCATCGGCACTGCCGGCTGAACCGAAGGATACAATGGTCTTGATCTTCAGTTCTGCGGCGCGGCGCTTCAGGCGTTCGAACTGGGGATTGTCCGCCGGCAGAACACAGGCGCCTCCGGACTCGATGCCTTCGAGAATTTCAGCCTTGGCATCGGCAATCGCTTCAACCGTGCCGAAGAACTCAAGATGCGCCGCCGCGACCGTGGTGATCACCGCCACATGCGGCCGGACATGACGAACGAGATTGCGGATCTCGCCGGCGTGGTTCATGCCGATTTCAAGTATTCCGAATGCCGTATCGCGCGGCATCCGCGCGAGGCTCAACGGCACGCCCCAATGGTTGTTATAGGAAGCAGCGGAAGCGGCAATCCTGCCCGCGGGCGCCAGCATCGTCCGCAACATTTCCTTCGTGGTGGTTTTGCCGGCACTGCCGGTGACCGCGATAATGCGCGCACTGCTACGCTGTCGCGCGGCGCGCCCGAGGGCTTCCAGCGCGCGCAGTGTGTCGTCGACCACGAGCAGCGGAGCGCTGTTCGGCACGCCCTCCGGAATGCGGCTCACGAGCGCGGCGGCGGCGCCTTTGCCAAGCGCCGCAGCCACGAATTCATGTCCGTCCCGTGCATCGCCCCGGAGCGCGACAAAAAGTTCGCCCGGTGTGATCGTGCGCGTGTCGATGGAAACGCCTGTCGCGTTCCATGCAGCCGTGGTCTTGCCGCCGGTGGCGCGAACCGCTTCGTCCGAAGTCCACAGAGGTTCGTCGCTCATGCTGCTTCTTCCGCGGCTGCTCCGCCGAGCGCGAGCGCCGCCTTCGTGGCTTCCACCCGGTCAGAGAACGGCAGCACGTCTTTACCGATGATCTGGTAATCCTCGTGACCCTTGCCGGCGATGATCAGAGCATCTGTAGGCGCGAGAGCCGCAACGGCCTCGCGGATCGCTTCCCTTCGTCCGGGAATTTCCCGCGCGTCCGGCGCACCGGCGAGCGCCTCTTTGCGGATCACTGCCGGATCCTCCGACCGCGGATTATCGTCGGTGATAATAACGGAGTCCGCAAACCGCGCCGCAGCGGCCGCCATCAGCGGCCGCTTGCCCTTGTCGCGGTCTCCGCCGCAGCCAATGATAATGTGCAACCGCCCCGTCACATGCGGACGCAACGCCTTCAGCACGGTTTCGATCGCGTCCGGCGTGTGCGCGTAATCGACGAAAATCGATGCGCCCTGACGGGTGTGCGCAACCAGCTCCAGCCGCCCGGGCGCGCCTTTCAGGCGCTCCAGAGCCGCAAACACGGCTTCCGCTGCATCGCCGGTCGCCAATGCCATCCCGGCCGCGACCAGCGCATTCGACGCCTGGAACTCGCCGGCTAGGGGAAGCAAAATGCGGTGCTCGCGATCGAGGTAATCCACCGTGAGCGATTGCCCGCGCGGCTGCGGGGATTGCGCGATCAGGCGCAATCCGGCGCCTTGCCGGCCCACGGTCAGAACCTTCAATTTGCGTTTGCGCGAAGCAGTGATGAATTCGTCAGCATGCGCAGCATCCAGATTGATCACCGCAGCGCCCCTGTCCGGCAGCAATTCCGTGAACAGACGCAATTTCGCGGCAAGATAATTTTCGAATGTGCTGTGATAATCGAGATGATCGCGGGTGATATTCGTGAACCCCGCAACTGCAATCTTCAATCCATCGAGCCGGTACTGATCGAGTCCATGGCTCGATGCCTCGATCGCGAGATGATCGATTCCCTCATGCTTCAGACGGGCCAGTTCGGCGTGCAGCCTGACCGGATCGGGTGTTGTATGGCCAAGCGAAACGTGTCCGGAGGGAGAGTCGATTCCGACCGTACCGAGACTTGCCGATTTGCGGCCCTGATACGCCCAGATCTGCCGCACAAAAGCGGCCACGGATGTCTTGCCGTTGGTGCCGGTCACGGCGGCGATGGTGGCCGGCTGAGCGCCGTAGAAATCCGCCGCGATGCGGGCGAGACACTGGCGCGGATTCGTGGCGGGGACAAATTTGACGCCCAGCGCTTTCACCGTCCCCGCCAGATCGGGACTGCCGAGAACAGCGACTGCACCGCGTTTGACGGCATCTTCGATGAATTGTGCGCCGCTGGTGCGGCTTCCGGTCAGCGCAGCAAACAGGAAGCCGGGCCGAACCTCCCGGCTGTCCGCCGCGATTCCCTGAAACTGCCTAGCCCCTTCCGTCACCGGCGCCGCCAAAACTCAATCGTTGCAAACTCGCTGTCGAATGTGGTCCCAATGTGAAGAAGTCAGGGATTTGCCGCGACATAGGTATCCCGGCGTTCCACGCCCAGGAGCGGCGCGATCCGGGCGATGATGCGGCCCACTGCAGGCGCGGCCGTTTCACCACCGGTGGAAAAACCGCCGCTTTCCTTATTCCCGTGCGGCTCATCCAGCATGAGGAAGACGAGGAATTGCGGATCATCGATCGGAAACACACCGCAGAACGACGAAATCAGAAGATGATGGGCGTAGGAGCCATTTTCGGCCTTCTCTGCCGTTCCGGTCTTTCCACCCACATCATAACCCGGCACATCGGCTTTGGTGCCCGTGCCATTGGTCACCACGAGGCGTAGCAATTGGCGCATCGTCCGGCTGGTCTCTTCCGAGATGACGCGCTCGCCATGCTGATCCGCGGGATGCCTGAGAAGGGTCGGATGAATCAGAGTTCCGCCATTCACCACCGCGGCTGCAGCCGCGGCAAAGGTCAGCGGATTGACCGAGATGCCGTGACCATAGGCGATTGTCGCGGCCTCCACCGTCTCCCAATGGCGTGGGTATAGCGGCGACGCCATTTCCGGCAGTTCGGTCTTGAGCGGCGACAGCAATCCGAGTTTGCGCAGGAACGGCTTCTGTTTGTCCGGCCCCGACCGAAGCTCGATCTGGGCGGTTCCGATATTCGAGGAGTCCGCAAACACCATGGCGGCCGGCAGCACCGGCCCAAGCCGCTCGAAATCGTGGATCAGATAGTGACCAAGGCGATAGGGCGACGTGACCTGAATTGGCTCGTCGAGGCTTACGGTCTTTTCTTCAACCGCCTCCGTGAAGGCAAATATTTTGAAGATTGAACCGAGCTCGTAGACGTCCTGCGTCATGCGATTGCGGGTCGAATCGCCCGGCTGCAGCTTGCGCAGATTGGGTTCGTAATCGGGCAGCGAGGCGAGGCCCCAGATTTCGCCGGTGTGAACGTTCATCACAATTCCACCCGCCGCCCTGGCGTGGAATGACTGCATGGCTTCGGCAGCTTCGTGCTCGAGCACATATTGCACCCGGATATCGAGCGACAGCTGAACCGGATCACTGCCGGAGCGCAGACGGTTTTCCAGTCCCAGTTCGAGACCGGAGACACCGTTGTCGTCGGTGTCGACCTGCCCAATCGCATGCGCGACCGTTCGTCCGCTCGGGTAAAACCGTTTGTGCCCGGAGATGAAATCAAGTCCCGGCAGACCAAGCTGCATCACTGCGTCGCGCTGCTCGGGTGTGATCCCGCGTTGAATCAGGATGTAACCCCTTTTCGGGGCAAACGCGGCTTTCAGCCTTTGTTCGTCTGCACCGGTGGCCCCCGCCAACGCATGCGCGGCATCTGCCGTGTCCCACAAAACCGCGGGTGAGGCATAAAGATCGGTGACGGGCAGATCGCGCGCGATCAAAGCTCCATTGCGGTCGACAATGTCGGCGCGCTTGACTGCAGGAACGACTGACGTTTCCCGGCGCACGGTCGAACTCAGCACCATCACGTCGACGAGACGGGCCGCAATGACGCTGAAACCGACTGCCGAAATCAGGGCAGCAACGGCGATCCTTCCGCGCAGCAGGTTTGCCGCTTCACGGCTTGTCCGCATGGCTCATGTGCCCGCATGCAGGTTTTGAACGGCCGGCGCTCTCTGGGATACGACAGCGCTGGCATTGCGGATGGCGCTTTCCGGCGGCGTCGCGAATTTCGAAGGCAGTTGCGTAATGGAAGCGCGCTGTACCGCCGGACGATCCTCCAGCCGCAAATAGCGCTGGGCCAGGGCCTGAATGCGCGCCGGCTGCGTTAGGCGCGCCCATTCGGCGCCGAGCACTGTCAGCGACTGGTTTTCCCGGGTGAGCTCGGTTTTGGTCTCGCGCAGCTCGACCGCGGTCATGCGCGCCTGCTCGGCGATGCGATACACCCCGAGGCTGATCAGGCCGGTAATCACGACCAGCGTAAAATTCAGCATCCGGATCATGTCACTTCTCCAGTCTGCGCCGGCATTGGCGCCCGGGCTTGGGTGCGCTCGGCAGCCCGCAATTTTGCGGACCGGGCGCGGGGGTTGCGGCGAATCTCTGCGTCCGATGGCGTCACCGGCGACTTGCCGATACTGATGAACATTGCGGGCGGCGCGGCACGTTCCGGCAGATGACGCGATGCTGCCGGCTTTCGGCCGAACCGCCCGGCGAAGAAGCGCTTCACGATCCGGTCTTCGAGCGAATGGAAGGTGACGACTGCGAGACGCCCGCGCGGATTGAGCAGCCGTTCGGCTGCCTCGAGTCCGCGCTCCAGTTCACCGAGTTCGTCATTCACCGCGATGCGCAAGGCCTGAAATGTGCGGGTCGCGGGATGAATCTTCTGTCCGCGCCTTGGCGAGACCCGTTCGAGAAGGTCCGCCAGTTGGCGAGCCGTCGCAATCGGCCGCGCCGCGATGATCGCCCGCGCTATCGCTCTCGCCCTGTCCTCTTCGCCGAAAGCCCTGAGGATTTCTGCAAGTTCGGATTCGCTTAAGCTGTTGCAGAGATCGGCCGCCGTTTGGCCCGAGTTGCGGTCCATGCGCATGTCGAGAGGCGCGTCGCTCGAGAAGGAAAAACCGCGCGCCGCGTCGTCGAGCTGGAATGACGACACGCCGATATCGAGCGCAATGCCGTCGGCGCCGGCCATCCCCTGCGCGCCCAACAAACGGTCCATTTGGGAGAAGCGCCCGTGAATTAAGGTCAACCGGCCGCTGAAACGTTCGCGAAGCGCAGCACCCCGGCCGATAGCATCCGCGTCGCGATCAATCGCAAATACCCGGCATTTCGCGCGCGACAGCAACGCCTCGGAATAGCCGCCGCCGCCGAATGTGCCGTCGACATAAATCGCCTCGTCGCGCGGCTGCAGCGCCGACATGACTTCTTCCAGCAGCACGGGGACATGCGCGCGACTCATGAGCCGCGCTCCCGGCTCTGGCGGGCGGCACGCGCACGCGCGATACGCTCCTCGCGCACCCGCTCGAACCGTTCCGGCGCCCAGATCTGGAATTTCTTGTTCAGCCCGACAAACAAAACCCGCTCGGTGATGCCCAGGAACTCGATCAGTTCGGCCGTCAGCGTGACGCGGCCCTGGTCATCGAATTCCAGGAGCCCGGTTTCACCGAATATCTCCTGCGCTTCGGCGTCGTAATCGTCGTTGCGCAACGGGTCCGCCGAACCCTGACGGTTCTCGTAGTGTTCGAGCACCGGCCTGCCGAAACCCTCCAACGCGGGATAGGTGTCGGACTTCAGAAAATAGAAACCCTGTAAATCCTGCTTTGCGAGAATCTGGCGGAAAGCGGCAGGTACGCTGACGCGATGTTTCGCGTCCAGCTTGTTGACCGCAGTGGAAACGAATGGCTGCACGGCTTCCGCCCACTTTCCGTTTCCCTTCGGCTTCGCGGGAGAGCGGGCGATGAATTTTGCCCCCACGCGGCTGATGGGATTTCATGGGATATCATGGGAAAAACTGGGCGGTCAACGAATACTGTCTACAATTCTATCAATACTTTCGCTGTTCTGGCTCGTTTTTGAGAACAAAAGAGAAACAAACGTCCTTATGCTGAGAAGTTCCCGTGTTCGGGTCGAAGTTGGAGCTCACGACTGACGCAGATTGACGATCAAACCAGCAATGATCTGTGTGCGGAATGCCGTGATTCGCTATAGCACATCAGAGGGTATTGCGTCAGACGGCCTGTAAGCCGGGTTCTGTTCCCGCTTGCGCGGGAGATGGCCATTCCTCTGGGACGTTCGTTGCCGAACGCCTCGCGCGACCTACCCGGACGGCGGCCGGAAACCGCCATTGCCGTCCCTATTTGGTCTTGCTCCCGGTGGGGCTTGCCATGCCGTCTTCGTTGCCGAAGCCGCGGTGCGCTCTTACCGCACCATTTCAACCTTGCCCGGACGAACCGTCGGCGGTTTGCTTTCTGTTGCGCTTTCCCTGGAGTCGCCTCCGCCGGACGTTATCCGGCACCGTGTTTCCGTGGAGCCCGGACTTTCCTCCCTGCTTCACCCTGATGGGCTACGCAGGGCGGCCATCCGGCCATCTGACGCGCGGGGAACATTCGTTCAGTCGCGGCCAATGTCAATCTCGCGCAGAAGGGCGGCGAGAATGGCTTCGCATTCTGCGTCCGGCCGGCCGTCGATGCGCGCGGGCCGGAAGTGCCGTTGGAAGGCTTCGATGACGATCGCCGGCTGGACGTCCATATCGGGCGGTAGGCCGTAACCGAACCCCCGCAGACCATCTTCGAACGGGACACCCAGCCTGTGCCGACGGGTCTGCGGCCACAGCCCGATGCCGGCGAGCGCCAGTTTGCCCCACGGAAACAGCTCTCCCGGATCCATTTTGCGCGCCGGCGCCACGTCGGAATGTCCCAAAACGCGCGCTGCCGGAATCTTGCGCCGCCGGAGCACCTCACCGGCAAGCTCGATCACCGCCTCGATCTGCGCGTCGGGAAACGACCGGTATCCGAATTCGTGGCCGGGATTGACGATCTCAATCCCGATCGAACGCGCATTGACGTCGCGTGCGCCGGCCCAGAATGAGATACCGGCATGCCACGCCCGGCGTTCTTCGGGGACATGGGCAAACACCGTTCCGTCCTCATCGACCGTGTAATGCGAACTAACCCGCGCTTCCGGATCGCAGAGCCGCGCCACTGCCGCAGCGCCTGTCTGCATGCCGGTGTAATGCAGGATCAGGATATCGATCGGCGTGTTCGGCGGCCGCTCGTCGAAATTCGGCGACGGCGCCGCAATCGTTTCCATCACACTCCCTCCGCTGGCTCGAATCCGAGCAAAGGCGTCCGGCGCAACACGATACCGACGCCAAGCAGCGTCACAGCCGAACCGACAATGATCATCGGCGTAAATGGCTCTCCCAGAATGACGATACCGCCGAACACGCCGATGGCCGGGCTGAGCAGCAGCACCGATCCGACCAGTGAAACCTCATAATGCTGCAACAGGATGTAATAGCAGGTATGACCGATCAAGCTGCCAGCGATCACGGTATAGGCAAGTGCGGCCCAAGCCTGCCACGGCGCAATGAAGAGCGACGCAGTCTGACCAGATTCGAAAATGTAACTGGTCGCGAACAAAAACGGGATGCCGATGACCGCCATCCATGCCTGCATGACGAAAGGCGGCACACCCGACAAGCGGCGCAGCAGCACGGTTCCCAGCGCCATGGAACAGGCATCCACGATCAGCAGAAACACACCGAACAGATGCGACGAAACACTGGCGTCGAGGCTGAAAATCACCACGCCGCAGAAGGCCAGAAAAATTCCGAGCCAACGCCGCAGCGGGACCCGCTCGCCGAGCCAGAACATCGCCAGCAGCACGGAAATGGGAACATAGAGCTGATTAATGATCGCCATTGTCGAGGCATCGGAATATTTCGCGCCGCTGAAAATCAGGGCGAAATGCAGGCCGCCCATAAAGAAAACCGCGGGGATGAGAGCACGCCACTGACCCGGCACAGGCTTCAGCCAGGGAAAAAGAAACGTCAGAACAAAAACAAAGCGCAGCGCGGTGAAAAACACCGGAGGAATGAATGTGACACCGACCTTTGCGGCGACCGCATTCAGGCCCCAGGCGACGCAAACCAGGATCGCGATCAGAATGTGGGAAAGGCGCATATCTTATTGGAAGAACTCTGAAATCCTGCCAAGACACGTACCAAGTTCGATGCGGTTCCGCGAAGCCTTAACCGCTAAGCCAAAAATATTTCACTTGGATTGACCCGCGGCGCGGGCAAAACTGGCGCCCACGTAGCAAGACGGAGGCGCCATCGTGCGGGAAATGCAGCTAGTGACTGTCGGCTTCATTCTTGCATTTCTGGGAGCAATCGTTATCGGCGTTTTCTAACCGGGAACCCGAACCACGAAATTCAACAGGGGCCGGAGCGGATATCTCCGGCCCCTTCATTTTTTGCAAGGTACAAAGTGCATGAGTGACATTCGCGCGATGCGGATTTGTTTTCTGGGCGACAGTTTTGTCAGCGGCGCCTTTGACGCCAAATGCCTCGGCTGGGCGGGACGCATCTGCGCGGCCGCCCGTGCGCGAGGCCATGACGTCAGCCCATATAACCTCGGCATCCGGGGCGAAAGCAGCGTCCAACTCGCGGCGCGCTGGCACAATGAAGCTTCGCTCCGCCACACCGCAATGCAGGAAGTCCGGCTGGTCTTCGAGTTCGGCATGAACGATGTGCGGGAGATCAACGGGAAACCGCAACTGGAAGAATCCCAGTCGCTTGCCGCGGCACGCAGCCTTCTCGCCAAAGCCTCGCAATGGAAGCCGACGCTGATGGTCGGCCCGCCGCCGGTGAATGACGAGCCGCGCAATAGCCGCGTCAAATCGGTTTCGGCAAAGTTCGCGGAATTATGCGGCGAACTGGGTGTACCCTATTTCGATTCCTACACCGCGCTACGCGATACCGGAATCTGGCTGCGCGACATCGCCGAAGTCGATGGCACGCATCCAAGCGCCGCCGGCTATGCGGAATGGGCGCGGCTGGTCGGCAATTGGCCCGCCTGGCGCGACTGGCTCCCCTAATTAACTGTGTCATTCCCGGCCGAGCGCGAAGCGCGAGGGGAGCGGAACCCATCCGCGCCACGTCC
The DNA here is from genome assembly GCA_964446945.1 of uncultured Bordetella sp. Taxonomy (GTDB): domain Bacteria; phylum Pseudomonadota; class Alphaproteobacteria; order Micropepsales; family Micropepsaceae; genus CAIYRG01. Next base: position 357,673 of record CAYUQO010000001.1, on the reverse strand, counting down.
GCGGCGCGAAGAAATTCGTCCAGTGCATAGGCGCGCGTGTATTACGCCCGCGCGAACCGCTTGTATTTGATCCGGTGCGGTGTCTCGGCATCGATTCCGAGCCGGCGTTTGCGGTCGGCCTCATAGTCCTGGAAATTACCCTCAAACCACTCGACGTGGGAATCGCCCTCAAACGCCAGAATGTGGGTGGCGATGCGATCGAGGAACCAGCGATCATGGCTGATGATCATCGCGCAGCCGGCGAAATCCTCCAGCGCATTCTCCAGCGCGCGCAGGGTTTCGACATCCAGATCATTGGTCGGCTCGTCGAGCAGCAGCAGATTGGCGCCCGACTTCAACATCTTTGCCAGATGCACGCGATTGCGCTCGCCGCCGGATAGCTGGCCCACTTTCTTCTGCTGATCGCCGCCCTTGAAGTTGAACGCGCCGACATAGGCGCGCGATGGAACATTGCGCTTGCCAAGTTCCAGCACATCGAGACCACCGGAGATTTCCTCCCACACGGTCGCATTGGGCTTCAGCGTGTCGCGCGATTGATCGACGTAACCCATGACCACGGTGTCGCCGATGCGCAGGGTACCGGTGTCCGGCTTTTCCTGCCCGACTAGCATGCGGAAGAGCGTGGTTTTGCCGGCGCCGTTCGGGCCGATCACACCAACAATGCCGCCGGGCGGCAGCTTGAAATCGACATTCTCAAACAGCAATCTGTCGCCATAAGCCTTCCCGAGCTGGCTCGCTTCGACCACCACGGAGCCAAGTCGCGGTCCAGCCGGAATGGCGATCTGCGCCGGCCCCTGCCGCGCTTCCTGTGATTTCGCCAGCAATTCTTCGTAGGCCTGAATGCGGGCTTTCGATTTCGCCTGGCGGGCGCGCGGCGAGGACTTGATCCAGTCGCTTTCGCGCGCGAGCGCCCGGGCGCGGGCTTCTTCCTGTTCGGACTCGGTATGCAGCCGCTTTTCTTGCGCGTCGAGCCAGCTCGAATAATTGCCCTCATGGGGAACACCGCGCCCGCGATCGAGCTCGAGAATCCACCCTGTCACATCATCGAGGAAATAACGGTCATGGGTGACCAGCACGATGGTGCCGGCAAAGTCGCGCAAATGCCGTTCGAGCCATGCCACCGATTCGGCATCGAGATGGTTCGTCGGTTCGTCGAGCAAGAGCAGGTCGGGCGCTTCGAGCAGAAGCTTGCACAGCGCAACACGGCGTTTTTCACCACCGGAGAGACTGTTGACGTCGACCATCGGATCGGGGCAACGCAGCGCGTCCATGGCCATTTCGACCTGCGAATCCAGATCCCACAAATTGGCCGCGTCGATCTTGTCCTGCAACTGGGCCATTTCATCGGCGTTTTCGTCGGAGTAATTCGCAGCGATTTCGTTGTAGCGGTCGAGCAGCTTTTTCTTCTCTGCGACGCCCTCCATGACATTGCCGAGCACATTGAGCTGCGGGTCGAGTTCGGGCTCCTGCGGCAGATATCCGACCCGTACACCTTCGGCGGCCCAGGCTTCGCCGGTGAATTCACGGTCGATGCCGGCCATCATGCGCAACAGAGTCGACTTGCCGGCGCCATTGACGCCGATAACACCGATTTTTGCGCCGGGCAGGAAGGACAGCCAGATGTCCTTGAGGATCTGCTTGCCGCCCGGAAAAGTCTTCGACAGACCTTTCATCACAAAGACGTATTGCTGGGCCATGGCCGGATTCCTCTGAAATGGGAGCTGTCGTCCTGCACATGTGCAGGCGAGTGACGACTGAAGGCTCTGAATGAGCGGAAATCGGACCCATAGATACGTGCGGCCGGGGGCCTGTCCAGCAAAATCGCCGTTAGCTGAAGACTATCAGATTAGTCAGTGCCGCGGAGGGCCTGAGTAACCTGAGCACCGCCAGGGGCCCCGCGCGGGGAGAACAAATCACCGAAGGTGATTCGCCCGCGCGGGGAGCGGCCGGCGAATCGGCCAAATTCTCCGCGTGCGGTACTTTCTTTTAGAAATTCAGTTTGGCGCGGGCCACTGCCGCCAACGCGTTCTGGCCGCGAACGCCTGCGGGATTCACTTCGTAGGCGGCATTGGCCTGGAGCGCGAGTGTGCCGTCGAGGAAGCTCGTCACATAACCGAGTTCGACGTCGGATTCGCGCGCGGGCGCCGTCGTCAGCGCGAAGTTGTTGTTCAGAGCGCCAAAGCCGGTGACGCCATAAATCTGCGGCGGACGCGTCAGCGCAATTCCGAGCGCGTCATTGCCGAACAGGCCGGTCTTCGCTAGGCCAATCTGGTAGGCATCTGAGCGGATGGCGCTGCTCGCCGCCATCTGACTGAGATCGAGCTGCGAAACGCCTTCCGAGTAGGCGAGCGTCGTGACCCAGCCTTCTGCGAAACCGACACGGGCCGAAATGCCGAGCGCGGTATTTTCCGGCGACGGTCCGGTCACCAGCGGATTCGCGACGCTGCCCAGCAGCAGCGGACTGCCGGTCGAATGCGACGCCGTAATTCCCAACGTGCTCCAGTCGGTCAAATTCCAACTGATATTCGCCGTCGTCGTGCCGGTGTTGCCAAGCGACGGACTCAACCTGAGGGCGAGTTTTTGCGAGAAGGCATTGTCGAGTGTGCCGAGCTGGAATGCCGAATGCGACACGCCAAAAGTCACGCCCGGCGCGATTGAGAACCTGGCCGATGTCCGCAATGCCGTCGTCGAAAGCGCCAGCGTATTCAGCGTTGATGGAGTGGCAAACAGGTTGGGCGCAGGCGCCCACCCGGTCGACTCTGCGAATTCGAACGAGCTGGTCTTGTTTTGTGTTTGGTTGAATCCGGCCATCAGCAAACTGCCGAGATTCAATTCCGTCTGACCGAAAACCGGCGCTGCGGAGCCTGCGTTCTGCACCGGCGCAGCGAATGCCGCGGCGGTGAAGATCACCCCGCCCAGCAACGCCAAAACAGCAGAACCGCACTTGCGCATTAATAAACCTCTTCCCCAGCGCAAACCTACCAGCCCCTACATGTCGTTAAAATGACCATATGTATCAAAGTATGTCAGGGCGGCGTTCTGCCTTGCTTTGATACCGCCCCCTTTTGGGCCGTCGTTTTGCAGCAACATAGCTCCTTGGTCAAGTTTCAGGTCCGGGAACCAAGGTATTGTTTGAAATAAGTTTTTCGATTTCTTCATCGCGGAATCCGGCGGCGCGCAATATGTCGCGCCCACCCTCCCCGACCCTCGGGGCGGGACGATCCGGCTGTCCTATACCCCCCGTCACCCGGAACGGAGACCGAACAGAAGTAATCGGTCCTTCGCTCGGATGTTCAATCGGTCGAAAAAGATTAACGGCTGTAAGCTGATCATCGGAAAGCAGATTCTCAAATGTATTAACCGGCCCGCAGGGAATATCGGCGGCCTTCAGCACGCCCATCCATTCGGAATTCGTTTTGGATGGGGCCGCATCGGCAATGATCTGATAGAGGCGGTCGACATTGGCGCTGCGCTGAACCGGATCCTTGACCCACTCTTCCGTAAGCAGATCGGCACGTCCCACCGCTTCCAGGAATCTGGTCCATTGCTGTGTGGTGTAGGGCATGATGGCCATGTAGCCGTCACGGGTGCGATACGGCCGCCGATTGACGGCCATCATGCGCTCATAGCCGAGCGAGGCGAGCGGCGGGCGGAATGTATGCCCGGAAAGATGCTCAACCAGAAGAAATGCGGCCATCGTCTCGAACATCGGCACTTCAATGGCGCAACCCTCGCCCGTCTTGAACCGGTGCGCGAGTGCCACCGCGATGGCGAATGCGAGATGCACGCCAACGACCTTGTCGCACACAATGGTGGGCAGGAATCGCGGCGCCCCAGAATCGTCGCGATTGAGATGCGCGAGGCCCGACAGCGCCTGGATGATGTCATCATAGGCGGGCTTCGCGGCCATCGGGCCGGCTTGGTCGAATCCGGGTGCCAGACAGTAAACAATCGCCGGATTGGCACGCCGCAAATCTTCATACGACAGTCCGAGCTTCGCAGCCGCTTGCGGGCGCATATTGTGCACGAAAGCGTCGGACTGCTTCGCCAGGCTAAGCACGACATCGCGGCCCGCATCGTTGCGCAAATCGATCGCGAGCGAGCGCTTGTTGCGATTTGTATTGAGAAAGCCCGCACCCATCTCCGGTGAGCGGCTGGGGCGCGGCGAGCGTCCGACTTCGCCTCCCGGCGGTTCGACCTTAATGATATCGGCGCCCATGTCGCCGAGGAACTGCGTTGCATAGGGGCCAAGATAGGTTGTGGTCAGATCGAGGATCCGGACGCCCTTGAGAAGATCAAACATGCTCAGCCACGCGCCCTTACGAAACAGTGGAAACGGAATGTCCGGCGGCTGGTTTCCGGGAGCCGATGAGTGTCCGGACACGCTCGACGGCTCTCGTCATATCGTCCAACGGCGGGTAACCGTAACGCGCCAGCTCACCGGAGAAATTGCGGATGATTCCGTCATCGCGCAGACGATCGAGGAACCGGTACGACTTCTCCGAACCGCCCGGCAGAATCTCGACATAGACAGGTTTTCCGGTGCTTGCCGCTTCCGAGACCATGTTCACCGAATCGCAGGTCACCACGATGTAATCGGCCAATGCGAGCAGCGCGAAATAGGGATTCTCGCCCTGCATGTTCCACATGAAAAACGGCACCCCGCGGATGCCTGCGGCAAGCGCGGCAATCGCCTCCTGTCCGGTGCGCCGCGATGGCGTGATCAGGAGGCTGCCGGACAGACTCCTCGTGCATCTCTCCAGTTTGGTCGCCAGACTTGCGGCTTCTTCCTGACCAAGGTGATAGGCGGGATTTGAACCGCCGATCAGCACGGCAATGTAAGGCCGCGGCAGATTGGCAAACTGCGGTGACCATGCTGCGGCGCTGCGCGAGAGCATCGCCGGCGTTACGCGATGCAGCGCGCCGCGCGTCGAAATGACGTTCGGTCCGTCAAGCCGGTCATGCTCCGGCGTGATGATCAGATCGAATTGCCGCGGGGCAATTCCGGGATTCTGCACCTGCACGGCAATTGTTTTGCTTCCGGAACGCTTCTTCACCCAAAGTGCCGCCGCGACGCTTTGACGGCCCGAGGCAATAAGAAGGTCCGGCCATGGCGGCGTCAGAGAATCGCCGCGCGCCGCAAACTGCGCGCTTCCGCCAAGCCGGATGTAGGGAGTTACGGTGCGCCAGAATTTCCGCAGGGCGACGCGCTTCACGACCGGTTCGAGACCGAGAGCTTCGGCCAGGCCGAGACATTGGCTTTCCATGCCCGCTTTGCCGTCGGTCACCACCCAGCACGTGACCAATGGCGCCTCAGAATCCGAACATGTGATCCAGGCTGAACGCCTGATCTGTTGTCAGACCGTGATAGCCGAATAAGCGGCAGGTCGCGTCGCGCACGACGACATAACAGGCGTCGCCCGCGTCGCGCCGTTCGCCCGCGCTGAACATCTCATGGACCTGCCACAGCAGAGAACCGCCGCAGGCAATTTGCACATTGTGGCGCGCAACCTCCTTGCCCTCGCCGGACATCAATATGAGATCGGTGTTGGACTTTGCATGCCACGGCAGCGAGGCCGGATAAATCAGGTGACAGAAGCTCCGGGCGCGTCCCGCGCCAACACGCAGGAACAGTCGCGTCGAAAGCCCGGGGGGCGGACCTTTGTACGACTGCGGTTCGCTTTTGTATGTCACCAGCGTGTTGAAAATATGGGCGCCGAAACTGGTTTCGGCCGCATGCCCCGTCTTGAGGTCTTTGAAGCGAAACAGCGCATGCAGCCAGCCATCCGCTTCGCTGCCGGCAGCAAAATCATAGCTCAGCTCCATATGACCGTAACCACCACGGATGTGCCCGTTCAGGAACTCATTGGCGGTTCGCGCCAGCGATTGCCGGCGGCCGATCTCTCCAAAGCTGAATTCCACCGCCTGTTCGCCTTCCGGATCATAGATCGCCAGCTTCACCGGCAGATTGTTCTGGCAGGTGGACATCGGCGTCGGAAGCACTGCGCTGCTAAAGCGGTCGAGCGGCATCACCGGTGCAGGCAGGATGAATCCCTTGCCGAGCGTCGGCGTCAAACCGGGCAGATTGGGATCTGGGCGCAGGTCCGTCCGCTCGACATTGGGATGGGCGATACGGACACGCGTCCTGGTCAACACTTCATATCGGGGACGCACGAAATGCTTGCCGGCGCGAATTTCGATTTGTTGCGGCCAGCGGGCCTGCGGCAGCAATTCCGCGACACTCAGGCGATCGGTCGCATATGGCGCGATTTCACGGTCGAGCAAGGCGATTGCATCATCGCCCATCAGGTTCAAACCGATTTCACCGCGGGCGATCGGCGTGGGATGCGAATTCTGCACCCATAGCACGACCTCTTCCTCCGTATCGGGCGCAGGCAGGCCGGCATACAAATCTGCAGGCCAGGAATTGGCATCATGCGTGCAGGAGAGGATATCGGCGCTGTCGCCATAGGTGTCCAGCGCGTATTTGACCACCTCGTGACCCGCCGCACCCACGACATGCATGAAGAGCTGACCGGTAAAGGGCGGCAGATCAAAGCGCTTGCGAATGTCGGCGCTGTCAACCGCTATTGAACCATTCGCGGCTGGCATCGCTGCCGCCCATTGCGCGATCACACCACCATCCCCGGCGAAAAGAATGAAATGGATGGCTTCCGGTTTGCCGCCATAACCGGCCCAATAATTGACTGTGGTCAGGCGGGTATGATGCCCGCCCGCGTCACGGAAAAACGCAAAGTTGGTGGCGAAATTCAGATTGTCGAGATAGCGCGCGTGGTTCGACAGCATCTGATCGGGCAGACGTAAAGAATCGAAGGACAGGATTTCCGCGCAGCCCGCCAACCGGCGCAGGTGAAATTCCGTCTGCTTCGTATCAAATCCGGCCACAAACACCGAGGCCGCGGCAACGTCGCTCAGCTCGGTGACAGGGCGCGCGGAGTGTCCGCGGAATTCCCGCCCGATATGTTCCGCGTTCTGAACGAACACGCCTGCAATCCTGATCCTGTCAAGCGCGAAGAACGCGTCAAATCCGGCCAGCAGCCCGTGCGGATCGTACAGCGCTACTGATTCAAAGGACTCAAGCTTCGCCACCAGTTCGCGCGCGGGCGCGAACGCCAGCGGATGCGTGATGGCTTTGTAGAACGCGTTTCCGCCCGCGACATTGCTGAATGTCTCGATCGGCAGCGTCATGCTTTTTGGCGCCCCTTGAAAAAGGCACTGATGCGATGACGGAACTGTTCCCGCTGAACGACGAAATTGCTGGTCACCCAGTTCAGCTGCACCACCCGCCGCGGCCCGGAAAAAGGTTCGTAGCCGTGCCAGGCATTTGGATCATTCCGGAACAACAACAATGCGCCTTTCTCCGGCGGCACTTCCGTCAGCATATCGTCGAGGCTGTCGCGCGAACGCAGCAGGCGAAGCCTGCCTTTGTCGCTTTCCCAATTGTCGTTCATGTAAATGAGTGCTGTGACCAGCTTGGTCCGGCTGTCGGTATGGATCTTGCCGTCAATGACGTCGCTGCTTTGACCCCGGGCGGTGATCATCGTCGGCTTGGAATCCAGCTCCACCCTCAGCTTCTCACTGACGATTTTGGCCAGTTCGGGTGCGGCCAGATCCTCCGCCAGAGCGGAAAACCCGGCGCCATAACGTAAACCCATGAGAGGAAAGCTTCCGGGATGCATGATCTCGGGAAACCCCGTGCTGACCTCGTCGAAGGCTTCAGCGCGAATGAAGTTTGGCACCGTCAGATAGGGAAAGGGGTCGTGCTGTACTTCCGCACGACGCAATGCCTCCAAATCCACCACCGGACGGATCACCGGAACCTCACAGCCGAGAATCATTCCATTATTTATATTGTGCGGGTCTGTCAGTTTCCTGAATGGCTGGCAAGCCCGCCCGTCGCCACGGCCAGCCTGGGGCCCGCGCGAGCGTCAGCGCAACCAGACACGCCCTGAGACACCCGGTTGCTGGAATTTCAGCTTCAATGACATTAAACCGGATTTCAGACGTTAAATAAGGAGCGTGAAGATGACGGCCATCCGGGTCGCCGTGATCGATGATTGGCAACGGGCGGCGCGCCAGGTCGCCGACTGGTCAAAGCTCGAGGCGCACGCCGAGATCAAATTCTTCCACCGCCATTACGGCGCCGATGCCGAACGGGACGCCGTCCGGGATCTCAAGGATTTTGACGTCCTGCTGCTGACGCGCGAACGTTCACGCTTTTCCGCTTCCCTGATCGATCGCCTTCCGCGGCTGAAAATGATGTCGCTCACCGGCACGCGGGCGCCGAATGTCGACCAGGAGGCGTGCACCCGGCGAGGCATTGTCTGCACATTCACCACCGGCGGCCATTCGCCCGCCCCCGCTGCCGAAATGAGCCTCGCATTGCTGATGGCGGCGGCGCGCAAGATTCCTGCCGGCGACGCTGCTATCCGCGCCGGAAAATTCCAGGAGGGCATCCCGCCGGGAATCAACCTTGAGGGCCGCACTCTGGGCATCGTCGGGCTGGGCCGCATCGGCGCCTATATGGCGCGCTATGCCCAGGCGATCGGCATGCGCGTGATCGCATGGAGCCCCAATCTGACAGCCGAAAAGGCTAAGGCGGCAGGTGCGGAACGCGTCGAGAAGGATGAGCTATTCGCCCAGGCCGATGCGGTCACAATCCATCTCGTCCTCGGACCGCGATCGCGCGGTCTCGTCGGCGCCTCCGAACTCAATCGGATGAAAAGAGGCGCCATCCTGGTCAACACCTCCCGCGGCCCGATTGTCGATGAAACGGCGCTGATCGCCGCCCTGCGCGAAGGACGGATTTTTGCCGCGCTGGATGTCTACGACACCGAACCGCTTCCGCCCGACAACCCTTTCCGCGATTTGCCGAATACCGTGCTGACGCCACATGTCGGATTTACAACCGTCGAAGGACTGGGCGACTTTTACACCCGCGCGATCGGCAACATTCTCGCCTTTCTCGACGGCCACCCAACAAATGTCGCCAATCCGGAAGCTCTCAAGAAACAATGAGTGCTGCGAATACAGATATCGTCATCATCGGCGGCGGAATCGCAGGGCTCGCACTCGCCATCGGGTTGCATCAGCGCGGCATCCAGAGTCGGGTGTTTGAAGTCGCGCCGGAGGTGAAAGAGCTCGGCGTTGGAATCACCATTCTTCCCCACGCGATGCGGGAGCTTTCGGCGCTCGGCCTGCGCGATAAACTCACCGCCGCCGGGGTCGAGAATTACGACAGCGCGTTCTTCAACCGCTTTGGCCAACTCATTTACAAAGAACCGCGCGGTTTGCGCGCCGGCTATCCGTTTCCCGAAATCGGTATCCATCGCGGGCGGCTGCACACGATCCTGTACAATGGCGCGCTCGAGCGCCTTGGACCCGATGCGATACAGACCAACCGCAAATGCCTCGGCGTCGAACAGGATTCGACCGGTGTCACCATCGCCCTTCAGGAAACGATCTCGGGAAAGAGCATCCCATCGGTGCGTGCCGGCTTTGTCATTGCCTGCGACGGCATCAACTCCGCGGTGCGCCGGCAATTCTATCCCCATGAAGAGCTTGGATTCGAAGGCATCAATACCTGGCGCGGGGTAGCGCGCGGCAAACCGATACTTGACGGACACACATACTTGCGCATCGGCTCGATCCGGACCGGCAAGATCGTGATCTATCCAATCATCGATAATGTCGATGGCGAAGGAAATCAGCTCATCAACTGGACGACGGAAGCGCCGATGGCCGGGCGGCCGAAGAACGACTGGAACAAGCCCGGCAAGCTCGAAGACTTCATATCGATTTATGAAAACTGGCGCTTTGACTGGCTGGATGTTCCCGCCCTATTGCGCAATTCCGAAGTACTGCTGGAGTATCCCATGGTAGATCGCGATCCGGTCAAGCAATGGACTTTTGGCCGCGTGACATTGGCCGGCGACGCCGCGCATGCGATGTATCAGCGCGGATCGAATGGTTGCGCCCAGGCGCTGATCGACGCGCGGGTGCTCGCGGATTTGATCAAGAGTTCCGACGACACCGGGGCTGCATTGCACGCCTATGAGAGCGCCCGCCTGTCGGCAACAACAAAGATCGTGTTCACCAATCGCACCACGCCGCCGGACTTCATCAACATCAAGGTCGAAGAGCTGACCGGAGATGCGCCTTTCGACGATCTCGACCGCTATATCAGCCAGAGTGAGCTGAAGGCGCTGTCCGACAATTACAAACGTGTGGCGGGATTCGGACGCCAGGATGTGACGTGAAATCAAACAGTGTCATGGCCGGGCGCCGTTGCACGGCAACTTTTAAGTCTGCCGCGGCGCAAGGCGCCGCGTGCGGGCCGGCCACCCAGCCGCGCCGCGTCCGCGGCGCCAATGATTCTATGACCCGGCGCGCAATGATTGCCGCAGGGATCAGCACAATGTTCTGCGCAAGTTTGCGCGCGGCGGAAAAATTTCCGGCGCGAAATATCCAGTTCATCATTCCCTACGCAGCGGGCGGCGGGTTCGACGCCTATGTGCGCTATGTCGGACCGGTGATGGAGCAAAACCTTCCCGCCCGCGTCAGCATCGTTCCGGTAAACATCACGGCAGGCAGCGGATCGCGTGCGATCAGTCAGCTCTATCGCGCCAAACCGGATGGCTACACGATCGGGATTTTCGACGTACCCGGAATGTTCATCGAACAGGCGCTGCAAGGCAGCAATGCCTATGACCTCGCGAAATTCTCCTGGATCGGCACGATGGGCGAAGGCGAGCGATATCTGCTTGCGGTCGGCGCCAATTCGCCGCTCAAAAACTTTGCCGATGTCCGCGCTTTATCGGCGAAGCGTCCGATCAAATTTGCTGTCACCGGGCTTGAGGGCACCGCGACTGCAGCGGCGATCATCGGCACCGAAGTTCTCGGGCTGCGGCGGCAATTGATCACCGGTTACCGCGGCTCCAGCGATTACATCGTGGCGGCGATCCGCGGCGATTCCGACGCCGTGATTTCCGCAACATCGACGATGATGAAATTTGCCCGCTCCGGACAGATCCGGATTCTCGCGTCATTTGCGGCGCATAGCGCGATTCCCGGCATTCCCGATGCAACTGCGCTGGGCAAACCTGAACTCGATCAGCTCACAGTGGAGCGCCCGGTGGGCGCGCCACCGGGCACGCCCCGGAACGTCTGCGGCATTCTTTCCGAGGCCCTGGCGAAGGCGCTTGCGGATCGCAAAGTCGTTACCTGGGCAGCACAGAACGATGTCATAATGACTTCCCGGACCCCTCAGGAAACCGCGGCTCTGGTGGCGCAGCAAAAAGCGTTTTTTGAGCGATGGAAACCTTACCTGCGGCACGTCTGATGAAACCGGCAAGGAGCATCACATGGCCCGACTGACCCGGCGCGAACTTCTCGTTGCAGCCGGAATCGCAGCGCCGGCGCTGATCGTGCCGCGCGCGGGGTACAGCGCGGCGGCGTATCCGGCAAAGCCGATCAATTTCATTATTCCCTACGCGCCAGGTGGCGGCTTCGACGTCTATGTCCGCGTCGTGGCGCCGGTCATGGAAAAATACCTGCCCAACAAGGTCAGCATCGTCCCGGTGAACATCGCAGCCGGCGGCGGAAACCGCGGCGTTGCGCAGCTCTATCGCTCGCGGCCGGACGGTTACTCCATTGGGATCATCAATATCCCCGGCATGTTCATCCTGCAGCAGCAGCAGGGCTCCGGCGCCTATGACCTCGCCAAATTCTCCTGGATCGGGACCATGGGTGAGGGCGAGCGCTACGCCATCAGCGTCGGCGCCAAATCACCACTCAAAAGTTTTGCCGACCTGAAAGCGCTTTCCGCGAAACGGCCGGTGAAGCTCTCGGTGACCGGTCCGGAAGGCACCGCCTATGCAGCGACCATGATCGGAACACAGCTGCTCGGAATCCGGACCCAACTCATCAGCGGCTACAAGGGATCGGTCGATTACGTCGTTGCTGCCATTCGCGGCGATTCCGATGCGGTGATCGCGGCCATCCCGACCACCATGCGATTTGTGCACGGCGGTGAAGTCCGCATCCTCGCGAGTTTCGAGGCGCATTCCAGCATTCCCGGTGTGCCCGACGCCACCGCACTGGGCAAACCGGAGCTTGACCAGATCAGTGTCGAGCGGCTGATCGGCGCGCCTCCCGGATTGCCGCCGGCGATTCAGAACGTACTTGCCGCAGCGCTGGCCAAATCGCTCGCCGATCCTACGGTGACGAAATGGGCGAAGGACAACGACACGCGCATGACCCCGCACACGCCAGCTGAAACGGCGCAATTGATCGCGCAACAGAAGGCGTTTTTCGATAAATGGCGCAAATATCTCGTCACCGGTTGACCCGTCGCTGTCTCCCCACTATCGCTGCTGTGTCATCCCCGGCGAGCCTCGCGTAGCGAGGCGAGGGAAGGGGACCCATCCGCGCCGCGTCTGCGGCGCGAAAAGATCTCTTGGCGCGGAGCTGCGCCTGATGCATCCGGAGTGGGAGAGAGCGACAGTGCCGCAGGCGTAAGGACGCGAACTCATGCTCGACATGTGGCTGCACGGCATCGAAGGGCTGCTCCAGTTCCGGGAGCTGGCTTTTCTCGGACTCGGCATGTTCATCGGCCTGTTTTTTGGCGCCATTCCCGGCCTTGGCGGGGCGGCCGCCCTCGCGCTGCTGATGCCGTTGACCTATGGCCTCGAACCGTTCACCGCGCTGGCGCTTTCCGGCGGCGTCATGGGTGGAGTGCCGATGGGCGGCTCGATCACCGCAATCCTTCTGAACACGCCCGGCTCTGCACCCAATGCCGCGACGGCAATCGATGGTTACCCGCTGGCGCAGCAGGGTAAAGCCGGCCTCGCTATCGGCGCGGCGGCGAGCGCGAACTCCATCGGCGGGATCATCGGCACGGTTTCGGTCTTGGCCATCCTGCCCATAGCGAAAAACATCGTGCTGCTGTTCGGGCCGCCCGAATTCTTCCTTCTGGCGCTGCTCGGACTGGTGATCGTCTCCACCACCTCACGCGGCAAATTGCTCCGTGGCCTGATCACCGGCGGTTTCGGCCTGATGGTGGCCTTTATCGGCTATAACGACGTCAGCGGCGGGGAACGGTTCACCTACGGAATCGAATATCTCTGGGATGGCGTGCATCTGGTCCCGGCGCTGATCGGGTTGTTTGCCGTCGCCGAGATGATCAATCTCTATGTCAAAGGCGGGTCGGTCGCGAACAATGCCGCCTCGGTGAAGATCACCAAAATGACCGGCGGGCTGATGCAGACTTTCCGCCATTGGCCGACCGTGTTGCGCGGGTCGCTGATCGGCACAGTGGTGGGCGCAGTTCCGGGAGTCGGCGGGGTTGTCGCCTCGTTTCTCTCCTACAGCATGACAGTGCAAGCCGCCAAAGAGCAGGACCGCGACAGCTTCGGCAAGGGCAACATCAAGGGCGTCATCGCACCGGAAGCGGCGATCAACGCCAAGGACTGCAGCTCGCTGATTCCCACCCTCGCCTTCGGCATTCCCGGCGGGGTCGAAATGGCCGTCTTCATGGGCATCCTGATCGTCCATGGCATGCAGCCGGGTCCGCTGTTGCTGCGCGACCACCAGGTCGAGATTTACGGCTTGATCTGGGCGCTGACTGCGTCCTGCGTCCTGGCGTCGTTCACCGGACTGACGCTGGTGAAGCCGCTGTCATACGTCACCCTGCTGGATGCGCAAATCCTCGCCCCGCTGGTGCTGTGCGTCGCCTTCGCCGGGTCTTATGCCATCGACATGACCATCGAAAATGTCGTGGTGACGGCCGTCTTCGGAGTCATCGGCTATCTGATGGTGCGTTTCGATTATCCCCGTCTGACAATTGTCATCGCGCTGGTGCTGGGCGCCTCGGCCGAGCGCAATTTCCATCAGTCGATGCTGATGAGCGATGGCAAGTGGAGCATCTATCTCAACCGGCCGATCTCCGCCGTACTGCTCGCCGCCACGATTGCGCTGCTCGTCATTCCCATCGTGCGCGCAATGCTGGGTCAGGCGGCAAATCGCAAAATGCTGGTGGAGAAAGAGGCAGCATGAAGCGCGTTCTCGGCACGCCGGTCACCGACTACATGCCCGCTATGGGCCTGCTGGCCATCACCGCGGTCTATCTTGTGACTGCCTATCAATACAGTCCCGATGCGCGCGCGGTTCCGGCCGGTGTCGCCTGGGTGATGCTCGTCCTGGTCTCGCTCGATCTGGTTTCGCGCTCGCGCACGAAGATCGGCGCCGCGCTGATGCACTGGCTCAATCCTGCCGGCGATGCGGACAAGCTTGACGCCGTCAAACGGTATCCCGTGCTGAAGCAGCTCGCCGCGGTTGCCTGGATCGCAGGTTTCGCCGCTGCGATGCTGTTGATCGGAATCCTTTATGCCGTGCCTCTCTATGTATTTTCGTCGCTGCTGATCCAGGGCCGGCGGCCTTTGCTCGTCTGCATCGGCTTCGCCGCCGCCGCCACCCTGATGATCTGGCTGCTGTTTGATGTTGTCCTGAGCCTGGAGCTCTATCCGGGCATTCTGTTCGGAGGAGCCTAGCGCGTATGACTGAATCTGAAGGCGGCCGCATCTTCTTTTCAAGCAAAGGCCGCACGCTTGAGGGCGAGGATGAAATCGTCATCCTCTCGGTGGGTGTCGATATCGGTTCATCGACTTCGCATCTGGTATTTTCACGCATCGTGCTCGAGCGGCTCGACAGCCGCTATGTTGTCACCACCCGCGAAACATTCTACGAATCCGATATTCTTCTGACTCCGTACACGGAAGAAGAGACCATCGACGCGGAGAAACTCGGCGCTTTCATCAAAAAGCAGTATGAGTTTGCCAAGGTTCAGCCCGACGAAATCGATACCGGCGCGCTGATCCTGACCGGCGTCGCGGTGCGGCGGAAGAATGCGCGTGCGATCGCCGATCTGTTCGCAAGCGAGGCCGGCAAGCTGGTCGCGGTCAGCGCCGGCGACAGCCTAGAGACCGTGATGGCCGCCTATGGCTCCGGCGCGGTGCAGCGCTCGATCCGCGATGGCGCGACGGTGATGAATATCGATGTCGGCGGCGGCACATCAAAAATCGCCATCTGCCGGGACGGCAAAGTGGTGGATTTGACCGCCATCGACATCGGCGCGCGGCTCGTCGTCACCGATTCAGCCGGCCGGATCGTCCGTCTGGAAGAAGCCGGCCGGCAATTCGGCGCCGAACTGGGCTGGACATTATCGGTTGGCGCAAAATTCACGCCGGAACAGGGCAAAGCGCTTGCGGCACGCATGGCCGAGCGCCTGTTCGATGCGGCCGCCGGCAAGTCGCCGAAAACCGGAGCCACTTCGCTGCTGCGGCTTGATCCCATTCAGCCTGGCGCAAAGATCGACGAAGTCACCATTTCCGGCGGTGTGTCGGAATTCGTCTATGGCAAGGAAAAAGGCACATTCGGCGATCTCGGTCCGCAGCTTGCGGAAGAAATCCGCAAACGCATCGAGACCTGGGGACCACGGTTGGAAAAGCCGAACGAGCGAATCCGCGCGACCGTGATTGGCGCTTCCCAATACACCACACAGGTCAGCGGCAGCACGATCCATGTCTGGCCGATGGATATCCTGCCGCTGCGCAATGTTCCGGTGATCGCACCGGACATTGAATTCGGCGACGATATCGATTCCGCGGCAGTCGCGGGTGCGGTGCGCCGCGTGCTGAAGCGGCTCGATCTCGCCGATGGCGAGCGCCCGGTCGCGGTGTTCGTGCCGTGGCGGGGATCGGCGACCTTCGCGCGGCTCGATGCTTTCTGCCGCGGCGTTGCCGATGGGTTATCGGAAATTCTGGCGCATGGCCATCCAATCGTTCTGGTCGGCGATGGCGATGTCGGCGGATTGGTCGGAATTCATCTGCGTGAGGAAATGAAGCTCGATTATCCGGTGGTTTCGATCGATGGACTCGAGCTCAAGGAATTCGATTACATCGATATCGGCGCCATGCTCGACGCGTCCGGCGCGGTGCCGGTGGTGATCAAGTCGCTCATCTTCCCGACGACCGCCGCCCTCGGCAAAGCCGGCACGGCCACCCTCGCCGCGGTGTGAAAGCGCCAGAACGGGGGCGCCGCATGGAAAAAACAGCATTTCAACCGCTACACCGCTACAAAGTTGAATTCATTGGGTGATTTTGAATTCAAACCGCTACAACAAACGCTACAGACTGCTGCAAACCGCTACAGATTTGAATCCAGTCGGCAAATTTTGATTTCAAACTGCCACAACAAGCGCAGCGCATCTCAAAATCTGAGACGAGCAAAATAGTTACGTTGTCCGAAACGTGGCCGGCAACGAGGAATAAGATCTATCGATCCTTGATGCCCCGCCTGTTGCCTGGAATGCCGTTCTCGACTGGGGTAGATTTCACTTATGACAATAGGACTACACCTATCCCTGCACCTGGTCAAGCGCAAAACAGCCGCTGCAAGCCGGCCATCGGCATCACATCCCGGGGATGCTTCCAAAACTCGCAGAGCGCCCGAAAACAAAACATGCGCTGGCGCGCCGGTTATTTGCGCTTTGGTTCGTAGAGACCGAACACGGCGCCGGTCGGGTCCTGGATGATCGAGAAGCTTCCGCCGTCACCCGCGATCACTTCCACGTCGCGGATGATACGGGCTCCGAGCGACTTTGCTTTTGCCGTTCGCTCCCGGATGTCTTCAACCTGCACGTAGGGCACCCAAACCGATGGCATGCCCGGCATCGGATGCCTGATCATGCCGCCGCCTGTCCCCTCGCCGACTTTGATCATGGTGTATTCCATGCCGTGACTCGCGGGCGCCGAGTCAAGCTTCCAGTCGAACAGCGATCCGTAGAACTGTTTCGATTGGTCGAGATCGGCGCTGGTCAGTTCTATATGCACGAACGGATTGGGCATGCATGTCTCCGCCGTCGGGCGTGTGATCTTACACAAAACGCCCGATAGCCCGAACCGGAAAGAAACAGGATCAGCGCGGCAGCGTGGAACTGCCGGTGAGGAACTCGTCGACGGCCCGCGCCGCCTGCCGCCCTTCGCGAATGGCCCAGACCACCAGCGACTGACCACGGCGCATGTCGCCGCAGGAGAAGATCTTCGGATTGGAAGTCCGGTAATCGACGGTGTTCGACTCCACATTGCCACGCGCATCCAGCGCCACAGCGGCTTCTTCGAGCAAGCCGCGCCGGTTCGGGCCAACAAATCCCATCGCGAGCAATACGAGATCGGCTTTCAACTCAAACCGGCTGCCCTCGATTTCCTTCATTTGGAAACGGCCCAATGGATCCTTGGCCCAGTCCACGCGCACGCATTCCAGCGCCGCCAATTTGCCATCGACGCCGCGCGCCTTCTTGGTCAGCACCGCCCAGTCGCGATCGCAACCCTCTTCCTGGGATGACGAAGTGCGCAGTTTCAGCGGCCAATCCGGCCAGGTCAGCCCCTTGTCCTCTTTCTCCGGCGGCATCGGCAGGATTTCGAGTTGGGTGATGGACGCAGCGCCCTGGCGATTGGCAGTGCCGATGCAGTCCGAACCGGTGTCGCCGCCGCCGATCACAATCACATGCTTGTCTTTGGCGCTGATCGTGCCACGTGGCGCGGCGCGTGTTTCATCGTCACCCGCCACGCGCTTGTTCTGCTGCGTCAGATAGTCCATCGCGAAATGGATGCCCCGCAATTCACGCCCCGGCACTTCGAGGTCGCGCGGCGCTTCGGCGCCGCAGGACATCACGATCGCGTCGTAAGTTTCCATCAACGACAATAACGACAGATTGACGCCGACTTCGATTCCGGCGCGGAATTCAACGCCCTCGGATTCCATCTGCCGCATACGACGGTCGATCAGCCGCTTTTCCATTTTGAAATCGGGAATGCCATAGCGCAGAAGCCCGCCGATCCGGTCGTTCTTCTCGAACAGAGTCACGCCGTGGCCGGCCCGCGCCAGTTGTTGTGCGCAAGCCATGCCGGCCGGACCGGAGCCGATCACCGCGACCCGCTTGCCGGTTTTGTTCGGCGCGAGAAACGGATGGATCCAACCCTCTTCCCAGCCACGGTCGACGATCTCACATTCAATGGTTTTGATCGTGACCGGATTGTCTTCAATATTCAGCGTGCACGCCGCCTCACAGGGCGCAGGGCAGATCCGGCCGGTGAATTCGGGAAAATTATTCGTCGAGTGCAGCGCTTCCAGCGCCGCCTTCCACTGATCGCGGTAAACCAGGTTGTTCCAGTCCGGGATCAGATTGTTGACCGGACAGCCCTGATGACAAAACGGAATGCCGCAATCCATGCAGCGCGCGGCCTGCCGCGTCACCTCGGGAAACGGCAGCGGCTTGACGAATTCTTTCCATGACTGTTTGCGCGCCTCCGGCTTTTCATAGGGCCGGTCGCGGCGTTCGATTTCAAGAAATCCGGTGATTCTAGCCATGATGAATCATTCGGCGGCGGTGCGGCGTTCGGTTTGCAGATCGAGCAATGCGCGCCGGTAATCCAGTGGCATCACCTTGACGAAGCGCGACCGCGCCTCATCCCAGTTTTCCAGAATCTCACGCGCACGCGCGCTTCCGGTATAGAGCAAATGCCGCTCGATCAGGATCAGCAATCGTTCCGCATCGAAGCGCAGCATGTCGCCCATGCCCATATCGAAGGCGGAGATCGAACGCTGCCGCGGACGCTCCGGATCGTCCCCGGCGCCGGTTGCCGGCAACACCGGTTCCAGCACCACCATCGACGTGTTGCACAGGTTGCGGAAGCGCTTTTCAGGATCATAGACATAGGCAATGCCGCCCGACATTCCGGCGGCAAAATTGCGCCCGGTCTCGCCCAGCACCGCAACCACGCCACCCGTCATATATTCACAGGCGTGATCGCCGGTGCCCTCGACCACAGCGACGGCGCCGGAATTGCGCACGGCAAAGCGCTCGCCGGCCACGCCTTCGAAATAGGCTTCACCGCAAATCGCGCCATACAGAACCGTATTCCCGACAATGATGTTCCGCGTTGGATCGCGATTTGCCTCTTTCGGCTGCCGCACCACCACGCGCCCGCCCGACAGCCCCTTGGCCACATAGTCGTTTGCGTCGCCGGTGAGTTCGAGGCTCACGCCGCGCGCCAGAAACGCGCCAAAGCTCTGCCCTGCGGTCCCGGTCAGATGCACCGCGATGGTATCTTCCGCCAGGCCGGAATGCCCATACCGCTTCGCCACTTCGCCCGACAGCATCGCACCCACGGTCCGGTTGACGTTGCGGATCAGCCGATGAATGCGCACCGGCTTACCAGTCTCGAGCGCCGGTCCGGCTTCGCTGATCAACTGATGATCGAGCGCTTTGTCGAGTCCGTGGTTCTGGTTTTCGCAATGATAGATCGCGACGCCCGGCTTCGGCGTGACCTGATGCAGAACCCGGGACAGATCGACGCCATTCGCCTTCCAGTGCTTCAGCACGCGTTGCGCATCGATGCGATCAACGCGGCCAACCATCTCATCGAAGGTCCGGAATCCGAGTTTCGCCATGATCTCGCGCAGTTCTTCGGCGACGAAGAAGAAATAGTTGATCACGTGCTCCGGAGTGCCGGTGAATTTCGCGCGCAGTACCGGGTCCTGGGTCGCAACTCCGACCGGACAGGTGTTGAGATGGCATTTGCGCATCATGATGCAGCCGATCGCGATCAGCGGCGCCGTGGCAAAGCCAAATTCATCGGCGCCCAGCAGCGCGCCAATGGCAACGTCCCGCCCGGTGCGCAAACCGCCATCAACCTGCACGGCAATGCGCCCGCGCAATCCGTTCAGCACCAAAGTCTGCTGCGTCTCGGCAAGTCCGATTTCCCACGGCGCGCCGGCATGGGTCAGCGACGTCAGCGGTGAAGCACCGGTGCCGCCTTCATAGCCGGCAATCGTCACATGGTCGGAACGCGCCTTCGACACACCGGCAGCCACCGTACCGACGCCGACTTCGGACACGAGCTTGACCGAGATGCGCGCCCGCGGATTGGCGTTCTTCAGATCATGGATGAGCTGCGCCAGATCCTCGATTGAATAAATGTCGTGGTGCGGCGGCGGCGAGATCAGTCCGACACCCGGCGTCGAATGACGGACCTTGGCGATATCCTTGCTGACCTTGTGGCCGGGCAACTGTCCGCCTTCGCCGGGTTTGGCGCCCTGCGCGATCTTGATCTGGAGATCATCGGCGTTGACGAGATATTCGATCGTCACGCCAAAGCGGCCCGACGCGACCTGCTTGATCGCGGAGCGCATGGAATCGCCATTCGGAAGCGGTTTGTAACGATCCGACTCCTCACCGCCCTCACCCGTGTTCGAGCGGCCGCCGATCCGGTTCATGGCAATCGCAAGCGTGGTATGCGCCTCGCGCGAAATCGAACCAAAGCTCATCGCGCCGGTCGAGAACCGCTTGACGATGCTCGCGGCCCGCTCGACTTCGTCCAGCGGCAGCGGATTCTCCGCCCATTTGAATTCCATCAGTCCGCGGATTGTCAGCAACCGCTCGTTCTGCCGGTTGATGCCCTCGGCAAACGACCGGTACTCGTTCGACACATTGCCGCGCACGGCATGCTGCAGCCTTGCGATGGAATCCGGCGTCCACGCGTGATCCTCGCCCCGGATGCGCCAGGCGTAATCGCCGCCGACATCCAGCATGTTGCGATAGACGAGCTTGTTGCCATAGGCGTCGGCGTGGCGCCGGACGCATTCTTCTGCGATCTCCCGCAGGCTCGCGCCTTCGATCGGCGCCGCGGTGCCGGTAAAATACTTTTCCACGAATTCGGACGACAGTCCGACGGCGTCGAAAATTTGCGCACCGCAATACGACTGATAGGTTGAGATGCCCATTTTGGACATCACCTTCAGAATGCCCTTGCCGACCGCCTTGATGTAATTCTTCTGCATCTCATACGGCTTCACCGGCAGCTGATTCTGAACGCGAATCTGCTCCAGCGTCTCGAAGGCCAGATAGGGATTGAACGCCTCTGCGCCGTAACCCGCGAGCGCGCAGAAATGGTGCACCTCGCGGGCTTCACCGGTTTCAACCACCAGCCCGGTTTGCATCCGCAAACCCTGCCGGATGAGGTGATGGTGAATCGCTGCGGTCGACAGCAGCGCCGGAATCGGAATCCGCTCCGCCGACACCGCGCGATCCGACAGGATCAGGATGTTATTGTCGGCGAGCACGGCTTCGGTGGCGTCGCGGCAGATGCGGTCCATCGCCTGCTCCAGCCCGTCGGCGCCTTCGGCCGCCGGCCAGGTGCAGTCGATCGTGGCCGTGCGGAATGCGCCGTCGAGCAATTCCGAAATCGCGCGGATCTTGTCGAGATCGGCGTTGGTCAGCACCGGCTGTGTGACTTCCAGCCGCTTATGCGTTCCGGCGTCGCGCCCGAACAGGTTTGGCCGCGGCCCGATGATCGAAACCAGCGAGGTCACCAACTCTTCGCGGATCGCATCCAGCGGTGGATTGGTGACCTGCGCAAAATTCTGATGGAAATAATTGTAGAGCAGCTGTGGCCGCTGCGAGAGCACCGCAATCGGCTTGTCGGCGCCCATCGAGCCGACCGGATCGTCGCCATCCCGCGCCATCGGCTCGAGGAAGAACTGCATGTCTTCTTGCGTGTAGCCAAAGGCCTGCTGCCGGTCGAGCAGCGCGGACGGATCATTGGACGGCGCGAGCAATGGCGAATCCGGAAGATCCGGCAATTCATGCAGTTTGAACTGCGTGTTTTTCAGCCATTCCTCATAGGGCTCGGCATCGGCAAGCGAGCGCTTGATCTCCTCATCTTCGATGATCCGGCCCTGCTCGGTATCGATGAGCAGCATCTTGCCCGGCTGGAGACGCCATTTGCGGACGATTTTCTCTTCCGGAATGGGCAGCACGCCGGCTTCTGACGCCATGATGACATGATCATCATCGGTGACCAGGAAACGCGCGGGACGGAGCCCGTTGCGGTCCAATGTCGCGCCGATCTGGCGGCCGTCGGTAAAGGCGATGTCTGCGGGACCATCCCACGGCTCCATCAGCGCAGCGTGATATTCGTAGAAAGCCCGGCGCCTGGCATCCATCTGCGGATTGCCCGCCCAGGCTTCCGGAATCAGCATCATCATCGCGTGCGCCAGCGAATAGCCGCCCGCCATCAGCATTTCCAGCGCATTGTCCACGCAGGCGGTGTCCGACTGCCCGTGCGGAATCAGAGGCCACATCTTGTCGAGATCGGGCCCAAGCAGTTCGGACTCCATTGTCCTACGCCGCGCATTCATCCAGTTGACATTGCCGCGCACGGTATTGATCTCGCCGTTATGCGCGATGAAGCGGTATGGATGCGCCAGCCGCCACGACGGGAAGGTGTTCGTCGAAAAGCGCTGATGCACCAGCGCCAGCGCCGATTCCGTCAGCGGATTGCGCAAGTCGCAATAGAAGTTCTCGACCTGCGGCGCGAGCAACAGACCCTTGTACACCACCGTGCGGGTGGAGAAGGACGGAATATAAAATTGCGTCAGCTGCGGCAGCCGGTGCTTCTTCGCCAGCTCCGCCAGCGGATTCTGCACCTGCTTGCGAATCGCCAGCAGCTTGCGCTCAAACGCGTCCTGGTTTTTCGTCCGCGCCCCCCGTGCGACAATCGCCTGCCGGATCACCGGCATCTGGTTCAGCACTGTCTGGCCAAGTCCTGTTATGTCGGA
>CAYUQO010000001.1:0-334965 GCA_964446945.1 uncultured Bordetella sp. | reverse complement strand
TCGCGCCAGCCGAGCAGGGTCTGTCCTTCGACTTTGACAAAGTGCCCGAAGCGCCGGACGGCAAATTCCCGCGCCTTCGCGTCCTGCGGCAGAAAGCACATCGCCAGCGCGTAGGCGCCCGGCGGCGGCAAATGGATCGCGTTCTGATCCGCCCAATCGCGCAACAACCGATCCGGAATCTGGATCAGGCAGCCGGCGCCGTCGCCGACCAGCGGATCGGCGCCCACCGCCCCGCGATGGTCCAGATTGAGCAGAATCTGCAGCGCGTCGCGGATCAGCCGGTTCGACTTGCGGCCCTTGATATTGACCACAAAACCGACGCCGCAGGCGTCGTGCTCGTTCCGCGGGTCGTACAGACCCTGTTTTTCCGGCGGCCCCATAATTTGCCCTTGTGCGCGCCCAAAAAGCGCTTCTGCTCCATGCGAGTAGCAGCCCGTTCACATTCCCGCAATGCACCAATATGTCCGATGCAGCCCTTACGCCCGGCTGCCTTTCAGACTCGGCTGCCGGCCGATGCCGATATAGGCAAGAGCTGCACAAATCGGCGGCACTGCCGCGATCAGGAACAATGTGCGGATGTCGATCTGGGCTTTCAACAGCACGCCTCCGGCGAGCCCCCCGACGATCGAGCCAATCCGCCCGACCGCCAAGGCCCAGCCGACGCCCGTGGCCCTGACTGGGGCCGGATAATATTTTGCTGCCACACCATTGTTGCAGTTCTGCGCGCCGACCGTGCCGACGCCAACCAGCGTCGACATGATCAGCGTCACCGGCAGCGACGATCCAGCGGTGCCGATCACCGCGACACAGATGGCGGCCGTCGCGAACGCGCCACCCAGCACGATTTGCGGTCCGAACCGGTCGGCCAGAGATCCAAGCGCCAGCCCTCCGGCAACACCGCCAATCTGAAGCAGTGAGGTCGCAATCACCGCCCACCCGATCGGGATGCCCTGCGCATTCAACGTAGTCGGAAGCCAGCTCGTCAGGAAGTAGAGCTCCATCAGGTTCATGAAGAACACAAACCACAACAGCAGCGTGACCACTGTGCGGCCGGCGCGGAAAAGTTCACCGACCGGTGGTGAGACGACTTTCTCCGGCCGATAGGTCTCGGGCATGGCGAAGAAAAGAACCGGGGCCAGCACGAGAGCCAGGCCGCCGCAAAACAAAAACAGCGACCCCCAACCGTAAACCGGCATCAGCTTCGCGGTGATCAGCCCGCCGACGGCCGCGCCGATCGAAAAGCTGGCAAAATTCACCGTGACTGCCGTGGCGCGTTTGTCCGGCGGGCTGAATTCCGCCGTCAGCGCAATCGTGTTCGGCATCGCGCCGCCGAGGCCAAGCCCGGTGAGAAAGCGCAATACGACCAGTTGCGACAACGTCGTTGCGAACGCGGTCACGACCGTCAGCAATCCAAAAATCAGCACCGACCAGAAGATCACGCGCTTGCGCCCGGCCATATCGGCCAAGGGTGCGATCAGGAATGCGCCGAGCATCAGCCCGAACAGCGCCGCACCGACCGCGGGACCGAGCGCGCCGGGAGCGATATGCCAGTCCGCTGCAATCCCGGGCACGACATAGCCCATGAACTGGCCGTCATAGCCTTCGACGAAAAGGCAGGCGCTGCACAGCGCCAGAGGTCCCCAGCGGAAACCGCTCGACGCAGCCGGCGCAACCGCGAGTGTTCCATCCGGAACAGCGATATTCGACATCAGGCTGCGCCCTTCCTCTATTCCGCCGGTGTGCGATATCCGGACACCTGCCAGCCATCTTCCGGCTTCAGCCGCTGAAAGCCAAGGGCCGAGGACGCCATCAGCAGGGCCACCGCGATAAACACGATGCGAAAATCCGTTACCGTCAGCGCATTCGGGCCGGCCAGCATCGCCAGCAGGCTGGCGCTGATTCCCACGCCCAGGCTTTGCGCGAGCCGCTGGGCCAGCGCGAATATGCTGGTCGCCTTGGACATGTCTTCAACCGGCACATCGGAATAGGCGAGTGCGCCCATCCCGATCATCTGGCCCGAGCGCAAGACGCCGAAAGTGAACAGGTAGACAGCAATAAACACATGCGGCGTGCTCATCGAGAATGTCGCGAACCCCGCCATCAGCGATGAGCTGAGCGCGATGCCGGTCAGGAACACGGCCCTGAACCCAAAGCGCTTCACCAGATGCGACACCCAGACGCGCATGCTCATGGCACCCGCGGTGTTCAGGAAGGTGAGCAGGCCGGAATGGAATGGATCAAGCCCGAAGCCGACCTGCAGCAACAGCGGCAAGAGGAACGGCACCGTGGCGACGCCGGCGCGGATCATGTTCCCGGCAATCACTGCGATGGTGAAGGTCTTGCCGCGAAACATCTTGAGATCGAGCACCGGGTTACGCTTTCGCGCGGCATAGCGGGCATACAGCAAGAGCGTCAGTACGGCCGCTGCCAGCAGAATGGCTTCCGTCGGCATTTCCAAAGTATGGCGGCCGAGATTTTCAATCGCGAACTGCGCCACACCCAGCCCGAAGGCAATGATCAGGAAGCCCCGCACGTCGAATGCCGAAGGCCGCGGCATCCGAATATCCGGCACGAAGCGCAGTGCCAGCAGCACGCCGACAAAGCCGATCGGCACATTGATAAAAAAATTCCAGTGCCAGCTGAAATAGGTGGTGATGAAACCGCCGACCAGCGGCCCCATCGTCGGCCCCAGCATGCCGGGAAGCATGTAATAGCTCATGGCTTTCATGAGCTGGTTTTTCGGGAATGTGCGGGTCAAGATCAGCCGCCCGACCGGTGTCATCATGGCGCCGCCGAATCCCTGCACGATACGGCTGAGCACCAGCACCGGCAGCGCCTGCGACAAACCGCAAAACACCGAACCGAGCGTGAAGAATCCGATCGCCGTGCAGAACACCTGGCGCGCCCCGAAACGGTCGGCAATCCAGCCGCTGATCGGAATGAAAATGGCGAGGCTGATCAGATAGGACGTGATCGCCGCGCTCATTTGCGGCGGCGAAACATGGAAGCTCACCGCCATTTGCGGCAGCGAGGTCGAAAGGATGGAAGAGTCAAGGCCATCCATGAAGAACGCGCCGGCGATGACCAACGGCACGATCCGGGACACCAGCTCTTCGGGTTTTTGCGGCCTTTCTTCTTCCAATTCCATGTCCGATATAGATAAAGGGTCTATGGGCGAGCCGAATGCAGCCGTCAAGCAGCGCTCGGCAGGCTTGCACCAGAAGCATGCGCGCGGCAGAAGCGGCGCGTTTTTCGAAGCTCGAAGGAGATGAGTTGTCCGACCACCCGATTCCGCCCGGCGATGGAGGCACGATCGAAGTTCTGCTGACCTGCGTTCGCATGGCTGCGCGGGACACGAATCTCTATACCTTCCAGCGGCCCGACAAAGCGCCGCTGCCCGCTGCCGAACCGGGCGCACATATCGGCGTCATTCTGCCGAATGGGATCGAACGGCAATATTCGCTGGTCAGCGCCGGGCCGCAGCTCAAGGAATACACCGTCGGGGTGAAGCGCGACCTCAACAGCCGTGGCGGCTCGATCTTCATGCATGATCAGTTGCGCGTCGGTTCGCGCCTGCCCATCGTTCCGCCGCGCAACAATTTCCCGCTCAAGGAAGATGCCGAACTCGTCGTGCTGCTTGCCGGCGGCATCGGAATCACCCCGATTTATTGCATGGTGAATCGCCTGATCGAGCGCGGCCGCAAATGGGAATTGTTTTATTCGTCCCGTACACGTCAGGATGCCGCGTTCCTCGATGAGCTCGCGCAGCATTCGGCGACGCATTTGCACTTCGACGATGAGGAAGGTGGGCGATTCCTGAATGTCGCCGGAATCATCGACAGCCTGCCGCGCGACGCGCATCTCTATTGCTGCGGACCGGCGCCGATGCTCGCCGCGTTCGAAGCCGCGACGGCGCATTGGCCCGCCGAACAGATCCATGTCGAATATTTCACGCCGAAATTCGCCGCCGCCCAGGAGGGTGGATATATCGTCGAGCTGGCGCGCTCAAAACGCGAATTGGTCATCCCGGCCGGCAAATCCATTTTGCAGGTGGTGCGCGAAGCGGGCATCGAAGTCCCGCATTCCTGCGAGGAAGGTGTTTGCGGCGCCTGCGAGACGCGGGTGATTTCCGGCATTCCGGATCATCGCGACACGATCCTCACCGAATCGGAGCGCAAGGAAAACGCCACCATGATGATCTGCTGCTCCGGCTCCAAAACCCCCCGCCTCGTACTGGACATCTGAGCCCGCCGTTCTCCGTTCGCATTCGCACAAATCCTACGCTGCATCGCACAATCTTTAGGCAGCGCAGCGCACTAACCGCGCCTGCGGCAATGTAAATCCGCGAAACGTCCGGTCATGCGTGAACCGTAAAACTGGCCCGCTCCTTGCTACCCCATAGCCATGAATGGCGGTTTGGCATCGGGCAGCAAGACAATGAGATCGTCTTTTTTGAAAGCCGGTCACTTACCCACTCTCGTCGCTTCCTTTCTGTATTTTGATCTCAGCTTCATGGTCTGGGTGATCCTCGGGCCGCTCGGCGTCCTGATTGCCGCCGACCTCCATCTCAGCCCGGGTGACAAAGGTCTGATGGTCGCGACACCGGTTCTGGCCGGCGCCCTTCTTCGTATGGTGAACGGTGTTCTGGTCGATCGCTTCAAGGCGAAGCGCATCGGTATGCTCATGCAGTGCCTGGTGATTGCCGGGCTCGTTGGGTCCTGGTTCATCGGTATCTCGAATTTTCTCGAAATACTCGCGCTCGGCATTGTCCTCGGAATCGCCGGAGCATCCTTCGCGATTGCCTTGCCGCTTGCTTCGTACTGGTACCCGCCGGAGCATCAGGGCACGGCTCTCGGTATCGCCGGCGCCGGAAATTCCGGAACCGTGCTGGCATCACTCTTCGTACCGGCAATCGCAGTCGCTTTGGGTTGGCGCAATGCGCTCGGCCTCGCCGCCCTTCCCTTGCTCGCCGTGTTCGTTCTGTTTGTCGTGCTGGCGAAAGACAGTCCGCGCAGTCCGCCGCCCAAATCGCCGATGCCCGGTAAACTCGACGGACTCTCCATCATCATTCCCGAAAGCCGCGAGGCCGATCTATTCGCCGGGCTACTGGAAGCCGAGGGCGCGGCAGCAATCCGCTGTCCGCTGGTGCAGATCGCCGATCTTGATGATTTTTCTGCACTCGACACCTGGATCAACCGCCTGATCGCCGGCGAATTTGAGGATGTCATTCTCTTAACCGGAGAAGGACTGCGCCGGATCATGGCGCGGTGTGATCAATTGGGCCAAAAGCCGGCCGCGATCGATGGATTAAAACGTGTACGGACGATCATCCGCGGACCCAAGCCGGGCCGTGCCTTGCGCGAATTGGGACTTTCGCCGGGGATTTCCGCCGCCGCTCCGACATCGGAAGGCGTGGTCGATGCGCTCGCGGGCGAACACCTGCACGGGCGGAAAATCGGCGTGCAGCTCTATCCTGGAGAAAGCGCCGGCCGGATCGTGAACGCACTGAGGGCAAAAGGTGCACTTGTCTCGGACGTGACGCCCTACCGCTACGCATCCGAAGCAGAAACCAGCGAAGTTGCGAAACTGATCCGCAAAATGGCCGCGGGCGAAGTCGGCATGATTGCCTTTACCAGCTCACCGCAAATCGAACGGCTGGCCGAAGTTGCGCGAGTGCAAAATCTCGACAAAGAACTCGCGCAAGGTCTTTCGCGTGCGCGCGTGGCCGCGATCGGGCCGATCGTCGAACAGGCGCTGCAAAAGCACGGCTTCAGCGCCTCGATTATTCCGAATTCGCCTCACCTGAAACCGTTCGTCCGCGCGATCAGCTCGGCATGGTCATCCAACCACTGAACCGGCGCTACAGCCGAAACGCTTCTCGCGTGATCTCGAACACGACATGTGGATCATTCGACGGCGGCCGGCTGAACAGACCCGGTCGTCGCCTTCCGCCAATCTTCTCCATCGCACGCCGCGATCGGATGTTGGTCTCACCAACCCAAAAAAGAACTGTATCCACGAAGGTGAAGGCATGGCCGAGCATCAATTGTTTGATCTCGCGATTGGTTGTTCCGCCCCAATGTCTGCGGGCCAGAAATGTCCAGCCAATCTCAATTTCGCGCCGCTCTGCGTCATGTCCGTTATAGCGGCTGGAGCGGATGATCGAGCCTGTTGCGCGCTCAATGAAAGCAAAACCGCTCCTGGATGCAATTGCACTGTCAAAGAACTGCCGGAACACGGGCTCCATGTACCGGTCACTTGCCGGATGAAGCTCCCAGATCAGCGGATCTGACGCCGCCGCGAACATCTCAGACCAATCCTCGGGCCACAGGGGCCTTACGATGACTGTTTCACCAGTCAATGTGGGTTGAAAGTCCGGTCCATCTTCGTTCATTCAGTCACGCTGAGAGCGCCGGCAAAAACACCAACACGGCCAGCGGTAATGGACCCAGGAAAGCCGCCGCCCACATCCATGCACCCGGCGACCTGTGTTTTCGCAATGCCAGGCGCTGGGCGGCGGCGACACACACGACCGCGATGCCAATCAAGACAATGCAATGCGCTGCAAAACCCATCACGCCGCCTCCGGCAGCGGCTCGACCAATCCGGCATCGGTGTTTTTCACATTGCCGACCCGCGGCGACACCGGCCAGGAAATCATACGAGCAGTTGGAAATGGTCTGCACAGGGACCGTAGCTGTTCAGGACCTGCGCCGGTCTCACTCAGCCATGCCGCCCAGTCCTGCTGCGCCAGGATGACCGGCATCCGGTGATGGACTTCAGCCATGAACTCATTGGGCTCGCAGGTCAGGATGGTGAAGGTCTCGATCCTTTCGCTGTTCTTCGGTCCCCAAGATTCCCACAGCCCGGCGAAGCTGAATGGCTCGCTGTCCCTGAGCGTGATCAGCCGCGGCGTGTCGCGCGTCGGCCATTCATAGAATCCGTCTGCCACAACCAGGCAACGCCGCGATTTGAACGCGTGGCGGAACGCCGGTTTGACGGCGCAGGTTTCAGACTGCGCATTGATCATCCGGCTGCCGATCTTCAGGTCCCTGGCCCAGAAGGGCACAAACCCCCAGCGCAGATCAGCGAGTTCGCGCTGTCCATCGCGCTGCCGGACCACAAAGGAATTCTGCGTCGGTGCGATATTGTAACGCGGTGGAAAATTCGATGCCGGCGGCGATCCGGTCAGGCGATAAAGCCGAACCAGTTCGGACCACGTATAGCGATTGGTGAAACGCCCGCACATACCCATGAACCTTCAGGTTTTCGCCGCGCGATGGATCGGATCAATCCACGCGACATAAGCGGGTTTTTCCACGCCCGTGATGTCGAGGTTCACGACCACCGCCTCATTGTCGCTGCGAATGATGACGCATTCGAGCAGCTCACTCGTGCTCGCATTGATTTCCTGGTGCGGTACGAATGGCGGCACGAAAATGAAATCGCCCGGGCCGGCTTCGGCCATGAATTCCAGTTTTTCGCCCCACCGCATGCGCGCCCTGCCCCGGACGACATAGATCACGCTCTCCAGCGCGCCGTGGTGATGCGCGCCGGTCCTGGCGTCGGGACGGATGCTCACGGTACCCGCCCAGATCTTTTGCGCGCCGGCGCGAGCGTGATCGATCGCGGCTTTGCGTTCCATCCCAGGTGTCTGAGCCGTGTTCGGATCGAGGGCATTGCCCGGAATGATCCGAACTCCGTCATGTTTCCATTTCGGTGCGCCGCTTTCGCTCATCCGGCCCGTTCCTCCCGCGCGTGCGGCAATGACATGGGTGCTAAGGTAGCGGATGAGCGGCGCGAAAGTCACCACCGCCGCGACCGCTAATCGACGCGTTCGGAGCTGATAAAAGCCAATGATTATCGAAGCCGCTATTCTTTCGATCAAAGCCGGACAAAGTGCCGGCTTCGAAGCCGCCGTGAAGCAAGCCCTGCCGCTGATCGAAGCGACACCTGGATTTATGGGGCTGGAATTACGGCCATGCATTGAGAATCGCGGCCAATACCTCCTGCTCGTGCGATGGGAGCGTCTCGAGGACCATACAGTCGGATTTCGCGCCTCGGACCGATATCCGAAATGGCGCGAAGCTCTTCACCACTTCTATGATCCGATGCCGTCGATTCTGCATTTCCGCGACCCGGTCTGACGGTCATGCCTGAACGCAGCGTCGTCATCGCGACATATGCCCATGAACACTTCGGCGGAATTGATGCCCTTTGGCGTGAAGCATTCCCGGACGATCCACCGTGGAACAGGGCTGAGGCGGCCATACAGGCGAAACTCGCTGTCCAACCCGAACTGTTGCTTGCCAATTTCCGACGGTCACGTGACCGGCTCTGTGATGGCCGGATATGACGGTCACAGAGGCTGGTTATATGCCGTCGCC
Organism: uncultured Bordetella sp.; assembly: GCA_964446945.1. GTDB lineage: Bacteria > Pseudomonadota > Alphaproteobacteria > Micropepsales > Micropepsaceae > CAIYRG01. Next base: position 326,578 of record CAYUQO010000001.1, on the reverse strand, counting down.
GTATTGAAATCGCACCAGCGGCAAGGGATCGGGCGCGCGCTGATACAGGAAGCTGAGCGACGGCTCGCTGCACTTGGTTGTAGCAAAATCAATTTGCAGATCCGGGCATCCAATCGCGGAGTGACGAAATTTTATGCGGGGCTCGGATACGCGGTGGAAGATCGCGTAAGCATGGGCAAGCGGATTTGAATCAGGGCGGAGCGGGCACGGGGGTTGAACCCGTGCCCTGCCGTCCCGTTACTGCGGTGACAAACCCCTGCCCTGCGCCGGCAAGACGCCATGGACAGTTTTGTGCGCCGGAGCCTTGCGTACCTCGACTGCCGGGCACAAGTCGAATGAACTATCGGCCGGCGTTTCACGATTGGCCATGAATGCGGACAGAGTCGGCATGGCCTGCGCTTCCTCGAACATCCGCTGTGCGCTGTCGCAATAACCGGCAAAGTCGTGGATGCTCGCCATGGACGACTCGTTGGCAAGCCGCGTTTTGAACGCATGATATTGTTCGGTGCCGCTCTTCCCATGCAGGCGCCGGAAGAAGTTCTCCAATTCATGGTCCGAGGCTTGCAGGTCCTTTTGATATGACACCACAAACTTGTTGTAGCGTGGTGTCGCATTGCAGGTCAGGGCAGCCACCATGAGGCGCTGCTGGATCGCCGCGGCTTTGACCGCGGCCATCTCATTCGGGTGGGCGCAACCGGCCTGGGTCGCTGCCATGACGTTTGTGGTCATGCAGGTGAGCATCAGTACCGCAGCACCTTTTTTCACAAGACTTTTCATTGGTACCCCCACTTCAGGGCCGTCCAGGCCCGGTTCAAACTGGTCTTCCTTCCGGCAACGCGCGTTTCCAGATTGCTCCCGGAGCCGTGCGTGCCGCTATTCCAATAGCGCAGAACCATTTTACCGGCGGTTGGTTTTGCCCGCGGCAATTGACTAAAGATTCTAGATGGGCGGGGTGATGATCGCTGACACCAGGCCCGCAAGCGCAATCCCGATCGCGGCAGTGAACACCACCAGATCGCGCGCGAGGGCAAAACTTTTCGTCAGCCGCCACTGCGCGGGCGCTGCCACCGCCGGCCGCCGCAAGGCAACACCCTGGGCCCCGTGCTTGGTGACCTCAGGCCGCGGGCGATATTGGTGATAACCATGCCCGGTTGAGTGCCGGTCGCCGTTGCTGCGCCAGTCGCGACGGAAGTCAGCGGCGCGATCAGGCCATATGCGTTTTTTGGCAAACGCAGGAATGAATGCAGCCATTGAAGCTTCTCCTTCTTTCCCGGCCATCGCCGTCACAAACAGTCCGCCGCGCGGACACCGAGCCAGTCTTGGCGCCGATCCCCACCGCGTGAGCGGAAGGGGATGCTAGGCTGAATGCAACTTTGCGCCGTAAACAAACTGTTTCGAAATGGACTGACGGAACGGCAGGGCCAGTCAGCACCCGCTATCGCAATTCCGGTCATCGCTCCGCGATGCCCAATGCGACGGCCATAACCGCACTTGCAAATGCCAGCACTGCCGCGACGATAAACACCACCAGGTCCGGTGCTATGGCAGAGCCTTCCGGCCGCCGTCGGTACATCGGCGGCGCGGCGGGCTCCCGTTGCCGGAAGAGAGCCCGACGAGCCATGCCGGTTACTTCAGTGCGGTCGCGATGGCCGTGAACTTGGCCGAGAGGTTGGTGCCGACCGTGGTTACCGCACCGATGATCACGACGGAAATCAGACCAGCGATCAGACCATATTCGATGGCAGTCGCGCCGGTGTTGTCTTTGAGGAAACGTGCAATGAACCCTGACATAGAGACTCTCCTTCTCTTAGGCGCCGTGGCAATGCAGGTGGCGCACGACGACTGAGGGGAGTTAGGCACAGGATCACTGACCGGGCGAGCGGAATTGGAAAGCAGGCTGAATCCAACTTTGCGCCGTAAACGAACTGTTTCGGCAAGGTCGTCTAAAACATTCACTAACACCCAGCTATGTTTGAACCGATCGCCTGATTCCAATGCGGAATTCCGCTTCGGAGCAGTCGCGCCGCTGCCGATGTGCCCAATTTGGATGACACCGCGTCATGATGTGCGCGCCGCGTCATCACGCCCGGAAGAGCATCGTGTGCGACCTCGCGCTCACAGCGTTGACTCTGCATGGCAGGCAAGGCACCAAATCAGAAACACCGGGTGTTCGATCCCAATGGTGCAATCCCGGAGATTTGCCCTTATTGCGGTCAGACGATCGACCGCCAAAGCGCATATTCGATTGAGCATCACGAATTCGCGCCGCATCTGCCTTACGTGAAGTCCAATCTGCGGCGCAAACGGCGCTGGCAGGCGCCGCCATGACGGGATTTAGCCCTCATCCGCTCAGTCCGTCGGCGGTGGAAGCACACCCAGCAGCGCGACCGCCGCCAAAACCAGAATCGCGAGAGCCGTTTCGGCTGCAATCGTCCCTTTGAATGCGCGCAGCGCGTGCTCCGTGCTCCCACTCTCTGCCGCCATCGCGAGCCGCGGTGTCAGACGGTAGCGGTTCACGGCGGCAAGCACGAACATCATCGCGAACAAAGCGAGCTTGATCAGCAGCGTCAATCCGTAAGTCTCCCGCCACAGCGACAGCGCATGTTGCGGGCCGATAAGGTAGAGGCTGTTGACCAGTCCGGTGATAATGAGCGCCGCAACCACACCGGGACCAACGCCGGAAAATCCGGCCAGGGCGTCCTCGATCTCCCATCGCGGCGCCTTTGCATACGGGCTGAGCAAGATCAGCAGCCATGCCAATGCGCCAACCCACACACCTGCTGCGATCAGATGCAGCACATCGCCGAGGATATGCAGTCCGGCGCCGGCAACCACTCCGCTCCGCGCATGGCCGGTCCAGGCGATGGTCGCCACCGCGCAAGCTGACAAGACCGCTCCGAGGGTCCATGCCCGGCCGATGGATTCGCGCGCGTACAAAATGGACGCGACCGCAATCAGCAGGAGACGGACAATCAGAGTCTGCCCGTACCCCGTGTCCAGCGCCGGCCCCGGAAATGCGAACCAGAGTAGCCCGCTGAGGAGTGCGGTGATCGCACTGCCCAACACGAGACGGCGCAAATAGTTATGCAGCACCGCACCGGGTTTTTTTCCATAGAGCGGAAATGCCCCGCACCCCAGCAGCAGCATGAGTGCCGCAAGGTGCACGAATTTGACAATGGTCAAACCGGCGAAAATCGCGTCCACGGCGTGAAACCAAAGCTCCCTGTCTGGCTTTTGCAGCGGTTTAGCACTGCTCCGCGTCGATTTCCCCCTGTTCCGCCGCTTCGGGAGCGGCTAACAGGGACGGCACAACGGCACCGGTTCAGCACCAAGAGGGTGGAATGTCCTTACTGAAGCTCAGCATTGCAACAACCGACTACGATCATTTCCGCGATTTCAGGCTTGGCGTGGTCAAAGCCGAAGGCATCGACCACACCTGGATGAATCTCGGTCATCACGAATGTTTCGCGCGCTTTACAGCCAATCGCGAATTCGATGTCTCCGAATTGTCTTTCGCGAAATTCTCCACCCAGGTGACGCGGGAAGATTCCGACATCATCGGATTGCCGGTGATCTGTTCCCGGCTGTTCCGCTTCAGCTCGTTTTACGTCAACAAAAAGAGCGGCATCAAACATGCCGAAGATCTCAAGGGAAAGCGCGTCGGCTCGCCGGAATGGGCCCACTCGGCCGCGGTTTACATGCGCGGCTGGCTGCACAATGAGATGGGCGTGAAGCTGACCGATGTGCACTGGTTTCAGGCGGGCGCCAATTCCCCCGGCCGCGAGGAAAAGGTCGAGCTGAACCTGCCGAAAGGCTTGCAGCTCACGCGCGTCTCCGACAAGTCGCTAAGTGATCTGCTCGCCGCCAACGAAATCGATTGCGCCATCATCGCGCGGCCGCCGACCTGCTTCCTCGAAGGGCACCCGGATGTGGTGCGGCTGTTCCCGAAATTCCTCGAAATGGAAGAGGAATATTACGAGCGGACCAAAGTCTGGCCGATCATGCATATCATCGCCATGCGCAGGGCGATCCTCGATCAACATCCGTGGGTGGCGCGAAACCTGTTCAATGCCTTCCAGGAATCGAAGCGCCGCAGCCTCGAGCGCATTCTCGATCCTGCCGTGTCGCGCTATCCCGTGCCGTGGCTGACCACCTATGCCCGCAAGATGCGCGACCGCTTCGGTGACCTCTTCCCGTACGGAATTGAGGAAAATCGTCCGACCTGGGAGCAGATGGCGCTGTTTACTTACCAGCAGGGCATCGCCCACCGGCAGTTCAAGCCCGAGGAGATTTTCCCCAGGGGCATCATGACGAAGGTCATTATCTAATGGCTTACTGATCCGGCCCATAAAGGCAGGAACAATACTGAATCTGTAATCCTTCATTCATAATAGACGCGTTTTCCGCAGCCAGTTCGGTGGAAAACGCGTCCTCCGGTAAAGAAAAACGTAATTTTCGCATGTCAGCTTATTGTCATTACCACCCCCACTGGGATGGGAACGACGGATTGGCTGAATGCAGTTCATCGCTGTTGGCCTCGTTGGTGTACTGATCATCACCGTCTTGCGGATCACCCGCAGGCGGCGCCGTCGCGACATATTTGGCCGCCGGGACGGCACGGAACAGGCGGTTACCGCTTTTCTTGCCGCTCCGCTGATCGCATCGGCGATCGCATGCGTCGTGGCTTTCGCAGTCTATCGCGAGGCGATGGGCGCGCTGATTTTCGCCTCGATCACCGCAAGCCTCGGCTATCTCGGAGCCGTAGTCCTCGGAATACCTGCTTACGGGCTTGTCTGCCGGTGGAATCTGACGGCGCCATGGATCAGCGCTGCGCTGGGCGCCTTCATTGCCATGGCCACGGGACTCCTGATGTGGGGAGACCAGGTCGATCACCATTTCACCTCGCTACTCCTGATCACCGCCCTGCTCGGGACGATCGCCGGCCTGAGCTTCTGGGGCATTGCACGACCCGACCGGCAATACGGGACCTGGACGCCGCTCGACACGGCCTGACCTTAAGAAGTTGGCTCGGTCCCGTCAGGCAAAATCGCATCCCTCGCCCGGCAACAAAATGTCCCGGTGTTAATCTCAAGCGGGTTTTGACGAGCTGAACCTGTCCTTCCAGGACTGGAGCCGATTCCCGCCCTTTGCTATTTTTGAGCGCGTGCCGATGCGTGTTTATCGTCGGCACGAAGCAGTGCTTCGGGGGCCAGGACATGCTGCGTTATCGTTTTTCAATCGTTGGACTTGCAATTGCGTGCACAGTGGCGGTCGCTGGACAAAGTCAGGCCCAGTCCGCCAAACCCGCGCCGGCCGCTGCACAGTCTGCGATTGATCCTGCCGAACTGTTGTTCTGGCAATCGATCATGAACAGTCAAAGCGCTGCCGATTACCAGGCTTATCTGCAAACCTATCCGAATGGCCGGTTTGCACCGCTCGCAAAGGCCCGCCTGGGCGTATTACAGACAACGCCAGCGCCCGCCACTGCACCTGCCGCAGCCATCGGCACCGCGACGCCGCCACCATCACCGGCCACAGCTCCTCGCTCACCGATAACGTATGGGACGACCAACGAGCCCCCCAGGAGTTTTCTCGGTATCACCATTGCGCCGGTGCCAGCCGACATCGCCGTTCGATCGGGACTAAGAAATGATGCGCTTGTCATTGGTGTCGAAAAAGGTTCGCCTGCAGAAGCCGCGGGCCTGAGGCCCGATGACATCATCACGCAATGGAATGGCGAATCTATTGCGGGTGCACCGGATGTTGCGCGACGAGCTCAACATTCCGATCCGCAATCGAAAGTCAATTTGACTGTCTTTCGTACCGGCAAACGTCAGGTTCTTACTGCAACGCTTAGCGCTGTGCCCGAAGCGCGGCTTCAGTTGCTCCAGGGATTTGCTGCAAGTATTCGCCAGGACTACGCGTCCGAATTGGCGATCATGCGCAAGCTCGCGGCGTCGGGTTACGCGCCGGCCGAGGCAACGCTCGGCATCATGTATGCGGAGGGCCAAGGTGGGCCGAAAGACCTGGTTCTGGCAGCTGCATGGCGCTCAAAGGCCGAAGCGCACGGCGACCGAGACGCGGGTTTTACGAGTCAGACCGGATCGGTAGACGCCAACGTGGCCTGCCGGGCGGCAAACGCCGCTGCAACGGACGTGTTTTTCTATTTCCTGAAGTATCAGGATGGCTGGGTCGCCGATGCCGGTACGTTGCTCATCCATCCTGCGCAAATTACCGAGCAGACAATCCGCTGGGAATCTGACGAGCCGGATGGGCGGATCAGCAATGTTTTGGATCGCTATTCAGGAACGCTGACGCAGGTTGGAGGGACGGACAGCTTCAGCTTCAAATGCGATCCGGCAACGCAGGTTACCAGAAGCAAGTACACGGGCTAGCGTTTTGCCCGCACTGTTCAGAGCCGACCGGCGTGCCTGGCTGTGCGACGAGCGAAAGTTGTCAGAATTTTCGCATCGGGCCTGACGGTTCGGGCTGAACCGCTCCAGGGCGTGGAGCACTGGCTGCAGGTTGCCCAATCGGCTGAACGCGAGTTGGTGCCTGGATGAAGGCTCCACTTGGCGTCAGCAGCTGGACGACCTGGTTTTCCAGGTTTCCCGTGGCCACGCATTGAGAGTCCGCAAGCTCGGGGAGTGTCAAGTTACCCAACTGGCCGGTGTTGAATTGCGTGTGTGCCTGAATGGGCTGGCCATCGTCGTTCACGTAACTCGTCGAGATGTCGTAGCGCGCATTGACGGTCACGCGCGTCGCCTGTTCGGTAATCTTTGTGAAAACGATATTCATCTGGCCGTTGAGCTGCGGACGCGTCACGCAGTCAGTATCGCCCCGGCCGCAATAGTTCTTCATCCGGCAGGTGACCATGTTCTGCGGATCGCCCGCATATTCAAGTTCGACGAATCCGGAATCTTTAGCGATCTGCCGTACTGAAAAGAAACTCCGTCCAAGCGCCGGCACCGCGTAAGCCCACACATCGTCGAACGGCTGTTCAATCACGAGAGAATTCTGCGGCGTCGGAATCTGCAAATCCGGCGGCGGTGGTTCCTCGCACGCGACTAAAACGCTGATACAACCCACAACGGCTGGTGCCACCGCCCAGATCAACCGGCCCCTCGAATGAATGTCGCGCACTGATACTCCCCCTCACTCTTCACTTGATGCGTAACTAAAACTTCCGGTCTGAATTTGTTGAGATTGACGGCATTTTCTTATCGAGCCGTTTGACCACGTCTGCGGTGATGTCAGGCAGTGATGTACCGCCGATCACGGATGCGCGGTCGAGCACGACTCCAATCTGGCGCGCCGTGCGTATCTCATCGACGACCTGAACGATGGCCAGACCGATCTGCCGCGAGGCCTCCGCCGATTTTCCGTCCAATGCCTGTGCCTGCGCTTGCTCCTCCTTTTCCGCGTTATCCAGCTCGGTTTCAATCGCGCGGACCCGCTGCTCATAGATTTCGGGAGCAAGCGCGGAACGCAACGCCGCAAGCTCTTTTGCGCGTGCTGTAAGGTCCGCCTTCTTCGCCGTGACGGTTTTTTGATTAGAAAAGCGCATAGCGTCGATCTGCGCTGTCGCTGCTGTCGCTGCTTTTGCAGTTCGGAGTACCGCTTGGGTATCCACAACGGCGATTGCCATCGAACCCGACTGCGCCGACGCCTCGTAATTGCTGAACGCCAAGGCGACACAGAAGAGCGCAGTAGCTGCAAAAAATCGGAACATCCCGCCTCCCGGTGAATAACTACCGGCCCTCTCGAAAAAACAGCTTGCGGAGATACTCGGCATCTTCCCAATCTTTGTCTGGGTCTCTGTCGTCCAATCTCTTAAGCAATTCTTCCACGGACAACGCGCTGGTCGTCGACTCGCCAGCCACGCTATCCGTTGCGCTCCCCGCCGCTGCAATCGGGGCCTCCGCCGCTCCGATCGGGGTCCCCGCCGCTGCGATCGCGCCTCCCGCGGCCAACGGTACTGTTGCGATCACCGCGCCTACCGCCCAGTCCCGGTGCATCGGATCGTTGAGCCAGACGCGAGCGTTCCAGATCACATTGGCGACGTCGCCGCGCATTTGCTGAATGTCGCAAGTGAGATTTTGGCTCACTTCGCACTCCGCCGGCAGCGGTGATGGCGGCTCGCTTCCGACCGCCAACGACGGCGTCGCGGAGTACGGCGGTGCGTTTTGCTGCGCCGGGATTGGCGGTGTCAAAAGAGATCTGCGAAAATCGACAACATTGGCATCGCTGTTTGGCGCGACGACACACCCTGGCAGCGGCGCAAAGTTGTACAGTCTGCTCCAGACCCGCTTTTCTTTTTCCAGGTTTGCAACATCGTCCCGCATCTTCGTTTGATTGTCGGGCGCGTCCTTCAGCACGATGGTCTGCAGACGGCACAGCTGCGCTTCGTGCAGAGGTTTTTCCTCGGCGAGGTGCTGCGCTTCTGCCGGATCGTGGCCCAATGTTTCGAAACGCACGCCCGCCGCGCCGGCGTCAGGCGCAGGCGGAGCAACGGCAGGCTGAGGCGGTCCTGAAGGCTGCGAAAGCAGGTCACCGATCGCAGCCCCGAGCGCACCGGCCGCGCCGATCGCCGCGGCATTTCCTGCCGGTATGTTGCCGACAGGTGCGCCGCAGTTCTGGATACACGTCGGGGCGGCGCACGCGCCCGACTGCGCGCATGCCTGGTCGAGCTGGTTCGACAACCCATTCAGAGATTGTGCGGCTTGCGAATGCTGAGGCAACGCAAGCAGCGCAATAATCAGGCAGATTAGCGCCAAAATTCCGACGATTGGCCGCATCGCGGTCCCCCGATTAGCCGCAATCACGGGTAGAAAAGCTAGGGCAACATTTCCACACGCACAAGATGCCGTAAGGTGGTTAACGTTGGGCAGCTTGACCGAAAAGTTAATATTGCGAAGGTCGGTCGCACGCGATACCGCTGAGGCCCCGGGAGCTAATGCCATGGCCGATCCACTGCCGTTCTTACGCGACGACGACAAAGTTCAGCCGCCGCTGAAATTCGACGAATTCCGCGCGTCCGTGGTGCGGGCGCCGATCCAGGCGCTGGTTCGCATTCCGCACACCCTGACCGAGACCACCGGGCCTTCCGGTCTCAATGTGTGGGAAAAGCTGATGGGACCGGCCGTGACCGACCTGACCCGGCAGCATAAGGGCGAACCGCTCGGCGAGCGGATCATCCTTTCCGGGCGCGTGCTCGATGAAAATGGCCGCCCCGTCCCGAACGTGATGATCGAAATCCTGCAGGCGAATTCCTGTGGGCGCTATGTGCACGGATATGATCAGCACGATGCGCCGATCGATCCGAACTTCACCGGCGCCGGCCGTGTGATCAGCGATGGCGAGGGCCGCTACCGATTTGTCACCATCAAACCTGGCGCCTATCCCTGGTATAATGACTGGAATTCCTGGCGTCCGTCGCACATTCACTTTTCTCTGGTCGGCCCGGCATTCGCCAATCGGCTTGTGACCCAGATGTATTTCCCCGGCGATCCGCTGTTCCCGCTCGATGCCATCGCCAATGCCGTACCCAAAGAGGCCCGGCATCTTCTGGTCTGCCGTTTCGACAAAGCTACGACCGCGCCGTTCTGGGCGCTGTCCTACCAGTTCGATTTCGTGCTGCGCGGGCGCGCGGCGACACCGATGGTGCACTAATGTCCAGTCAGACGCCGTGGCAGACCACCGGACCCTTCCTGCATTTCGGCCTGCCGTGGAAAGGCGCGGCCGACCTCGCCGGCGATTCCGATCTCGGCTCGCGCCCGGATCTCATTGCGGACGGTCATGATTACGGCATCGCGCGCATTCACTCCGGCCGCAGCGCAGTCAAAGGCGATCGGATCGAACTCACCGGACATGTCTGGGATAACACTGGCGAGCCCGTACTGGATGCGCTGCTGGAGATTTGGCAGGCCAATGCCGCCGGCCGCTATGCCAGTCCGGAAGACACCCGCACCGAGCTGCCGCTCGACGGGAATTTCATCGGGTATGGCCGTTGCGCGCTGGATACACAGGGCGGCTTCCATTTCCGCACAATCCGTCCCGGGCGCGTCCCGGGTCCCGGCAATTCATTGCAGGCGCCACATATCGCGCTCGGCATCATCGGTCCGGGTTTCCTCAAGCGCCTCAGCACGCGCATCTATTTTGCCGGTGCGAAGGAAAACGACGAGGATCCCATTCTCAATCTCGTTCCCGAGGCACGGCGCCAGACGCTGCTGGCCCGTCCCGAACCGGGGCGCAACATCTTCCGCTTCGACATACATCTCGGCGGAGATCGCGAGACTGTCTTTTTTGATATCTGAATCCCGGAGGTTCTTATGGAAGTAACTCGCACGCTGGCGCACTGGCTGGTGAATGCCGATGCACGCGACGTTCCGGCGCAAACAAAGCACGAAGGCGTACGCTCGATCGTGAACTGGCTCGGCTGTGCTGTCGGCGCGGCGCGGCACGAGGCCGTCGAGGCAGCCCTTGCAGCTCTGTTGCCCTTCGCCGGCCCGCCGCAAGCCACTGTCCTCGGACGCGGCGAAAAAACCGATATCCTGAATGCGGCACTGATGAACGGCATCACCAGCCACGTTTTCGATTTCGACGACACGCATCTGCCGACCATCATCCATCCTTCGGGCCCGGTTGCGTCGGCGGTTTTTGCGCTGGCCGAATATCATCCGCTGAGCGGAGCAGAACTGCTGCACGCTTTCATTCTCGGCGTCGAAGCCGAATGCCGGATCGGCAATTCAGTCTATCCCGAGCATTACGATGTCGGCTGGCACATCACCGGCACGGCGGGCGTGTTTGGCGCGGCGGCGGCAGCGGGACGGCTGCTCGGACTTTCCGAACAACAGATGGCCTGGGCGCTCGGCATGGCCGGCACGCAATCGTCGGGCCTGCGCGAAATGTTCGGCACTCATTCCAAGAGCATGCATTCCGGTCTCGCAGCAAAGAACGGCATGATGTCGGCACTGCTGGCGGCGAAAAACTTCACCAGCTCCAGCCAGGTGCTGGAGGCCAAACGCGGCTTCGCCAATGTCCTGTCTACCCGGCACGACTTCAGCCGCATCACCGAGGCCCTCGGCAAAACTTACGAAATCTCGCTGAACTCCTATAAGCCCTTCGCCTGCGGAATTGTCATTCACCCGGCGATCGACGCCTGCATCCAGGTCAAGCGCGAACATGGTCTGTCCGGCGACGAAGTCGAGGGCGTCGAGCTGACCGTCGCGCCGCTGGTGCTCGAACTCACCGGCAAAAAGACGCCGCAGGTGGGGCTGGAAGGAAAATTCAGCGTTTTCCATTCGGCGGCGGCTGCGCTGATCTTCGGCGCCGCCGGCGAGCAGCAATATTCCGACGAATGCGTGCGCAATCCGCGTGTGATCTCGCTTCGAGACCGGGTGCAGGCAACAGTGGACAAGGGCAAACGCGACGACGAAGTGCAGGCGCGCGTCACCCTGAAAGACGGCCGCGTGTTGCAAAAACACATCGATCACGCGATCGGCAGCCGCGAACGGCCGATGAGCGATCAGGACCTGAGCGAAAAATTCCACGGACTGGCCGACGTCATTCTCGGCCGCGATGCAGCGGCGCGTTTGCTGGACACAGCCTGGAAACTCCAGTCCTTGCCGGACGCGGCGGTGATTTGCCGGCTGACAGTCCCCGGCCAGACGGATCGCGTCGCCCTGCGGGCCTGACAATGGCCGAACTTGCCGCGGCATTCGGTTCGTCGCACAGCGTCATGCTGGCGGCGACGCGGGAAGACTGGATTGCAAATTTCCGCAAAACCGATCCCGGTATGCCGCTGATCGACAAAAGCGGGCAAAAGCGCAGCTACGACGAATTGCTGGCGCTGGTCCCCGCCGATGCTGGGACTCGCGTCAGGCCGGAAAAAATGAGTGCAGCCTTCGACCGCATGAAGGGCGCGGTTGCGGAATCGATCAAACAGTTTTCGCAGGTGTCGCTCGATGCGCTGATCATCGTCGGGGACGACCAACACGAGCTGTTCCAGGACGCCATGATGCCTTCGCTCGCGATCTATTACGGCGCCACCATCCGTAACGCCGCGCGAAGTGGAAGCCCGCCGAAAGACTGGTACCGGCTGGCACAGTCAAAACGATATGAGCCGGAGCACGATGTGCATTATCCGGTGGCGAGAGAACTGGCGCTGCATCTGATCGAACAACTGACAAATTCGGAATTCGATATTTGCGCGGTGAAGGAAATCCCGGCCGATCAGCATGAAGGCCACGCGTTTTCTTACATCCACCGCAATTATCTCGCCGGACGCACGATTCCGATCGTGCCCATCTTCATCAACACCTATTACGCGCCCAATCCCATCTCGCCCAAACGCTGCGTGACTTTTGGCCGGGCACTGCACCGCGCAATCACAAGTTTTCCCGCAAACGCGCGCGTCGGCGTCTTCGCGTCCGGCGGCTTGTCGCATTTCGTTGTCGATGAGGAACTCGATCGCCACGTGCTGTCCGCATTGCAGGCCAATGACCTCGATTTTCTCGGGGGGCTGGAGCCGAAACGTCTGCAGGCCGGCAGTTCGGAGATCCGCGGCTGGATTTGTGCCGCTGCCGCCGCAGCCGCCGCCGGGTTAAATTTGAAATGGACGGATTACATTCCAGCCTGGCGCACGCCGGCACTGACCGGCATTGGCCTCGGATTCGCGCGCTGGGGAAAGGACGACGAATGAGACAGAAGAGCATCGAAGTGAAGGGCCTCTCGCATCATGGCGCACCCATTCCCACTGCCTGCAGGGTCGGACCGATTCTGGTCACGTCCCGCATCATGGGAAAGGACCCGGAAACCGGCGTGCTGCCGCCCGATCCGGATTCGCAGGCGGTGCTGTGCTTCCAGAACCTGAAGCGCGTGCTCGCCGCGGGTGGCATGGACCTTGGCGACGTGGTCAAGCTGACGGTTTATCTGGTCAGCGATTCCTACCGGACCTCCGTGAACAAGCCCTGGCATGAACATTTTCCCGATCCGGAACATCGACCGACACGCGATTCCCTGGTGATGCCGTTGCGCGGCGGCAATCTGATTCAGATCGAAGCCTGGGCCGTCGCCAAGGAACTCGACTAGAGCCGCTGAGCCGATAGCCGGAGTTTGACGTTACCTCCCCGCAATCGCGCCGGGGTTCACGCGTGTACATCATCGCTTTGGCAACCGATTATGACGGCACTCTTGCCGAAGATGGCGTCGTCGCAGCGTCCACAATAGAAGCGCTTCAGCGATTCAAGGATACCGGCCGCCGGCTGATCATGGTCACCGGGCGCGAATTGCCGGAACTGATCAGCATCTTTCCGCAATTGGATCTGTTCGACCGCGTGGTCGCCGAAAATGGCGCGCTGCTCTACGACCCGGCAACGCAAACCGAGACTCCGCTCACAGACCGGGCCTGCCCGGAACTGTTCGAAGCCCTGAAGGCGCGCGGTGCGACACCGCTGTCCATGGGAAGCTGCATCATTGCCACGCGCGAGCCGTACCAGATTGCAGCGCTGGAAGAGATCCGCAAACTCGGACTCGAGCTCGAGATCATTTTCAACAAGGGCGCCGTCATGGTGCTTCCGTCCGGCATCAACAAGGCGAGCGGTCTTGGCGTGGCTTTGGACGAATTGCGCCTTTCACCGCACAATGTCATTGGCGTCGGGGACGCCGAAAACGATCATGCATTCCTGTCATTTTGTGGTTGCAGCGTTGCGGTGGCGAATGCCCTGCCCGCGTTGCGTGACCGGACGCATCTGGTGATGCAGCATCCGCGCGGCCGCGGTGTGGCCGAACTGATCGACCTGATCATCAGCGACGAAGGCGCGCTGATGCCGGTGGAACGGCACAGCGCGATTGTCGGCCGCCATGGCGAGGAAGACATCGGAATTCCCGCATTCGGCAAGACCGTATTGATTGCGGGACGCTCGGGCATCGGAAAATCGACAGCGGCCACGGCGCTGACCGAAGACATGGCGGAGAAAGGCTTTCAGTTCTGCATTTTCGATCCCGAAGGGGATTACAGGGATCTGCAACATTCCGTGTGCGTCGGCGACATCAAATCCCCTCCGGCGCAGGATGAGATATTCGCGCTGTTGAACGATGCGCGTGCAAATGTCGTCATCAACACTCTGGCGATACCGGTGCAGCAGCGCCCGGTGTTCTTCACCCAGGTCATGCCGCAGATCGTCGCCGCTCGCGCCCGACTTTGCCGGCCGCACTGGCTCATCGTCGACGAGGCGCATCACATCCTGCCCGCAGGCCGGGAAGATCTAGTCTCGGCGCTGCCCTATGATTTCGGCGCGGCGATCCTGATCACCGTGCATCCGGACACGCTGTCCGCTCCTGCCCTCAAGACCGTCGGGACCGTCATCGCGATCGGGCCGCACGCGAAGGAAGCGATCGAAAGCTTTTGCCAGAGGACCGGCCGACCCGCGCCAGCCGGGATGCAACCACCCAGGGATGATGAAGTCCTGTTCTGGCGCGTGGATGCCGGCGCACCCTTCGCCATCACCGTGCGCAAGCCGCAGCAGGAGCATAAGCGGCATACGCGAAAATATGCCGAAGGTGCGCTCTCGGAAGAAGAAAGCTTTTACTTTCGCGGGCCGAAATCGAAACTCAATCTGCGGGCGCAGAACACGACCATGTTCCTGCAGATCGCGGCCGGCGTGGATGACGCGACCTGGCAACACCATCTGCGCAAGGGCGAATATTCCGAGTGGTTTCGCAAGTGTATCAAGGACTCCGAACTTGCGGACGAAGCGGCAGCCATCGAACAGGACCGCAAGCTCGATGCAAAGCAGAGCCGGGAGCGCATCGCCGACGCCGTGAACCGCCGCTATACCGCCCCGGCAAGCGCGGTGGACGAGACCGTCTGACCGGCCATTGACCACGCCCCAGCGCCGCGCTAGGCGACCCGCGAAGAAATTTGGATTTCCACAGATGGAAGCGAAGAATTCGCCGGTGACCATTCCCGCCCTTCACCAGATGAAGCGCGACGGCCGCAAGATCGTCGGCGTCGTGGCATGGGATTACCAGATCGCACAGATCGCCGACCGCGCCGGAGTCGACATCATCTCGGTCGGCGACACTGTCGGGATCAATCTTTGGGGTCACGCAACGCCGCTCGAAGTGACGCTGGACGAGATGGTCGTGGTCTGCAAAGCCGTGCGGCGTGGCACCAAACGCGCATTGGTGTCCTGTGACTTTCCATTCGGACCCCTACAGGAAGGCGTCGATTCGGCGGTGAAAGCCGCGATACGGCTGGTCAAGGAAGCCGGTGCCGACATCATCAAACTCGATGGCGCGGCAGATTTTCCCGAAGCGGTGCGCGCGATTTCCCGCGCCGGAATTCCGGTGTTCGCGCAATTCGGCATCACGCCGCAAACCGCGCTGGCCTATGGCATGCAGTACAGCGCCATGAACAAACCCGGCGCTGAACTGGCGGCGGATATGGCTGCGAAGATGGTCGAAGAAGCGAAGCTGCTGGAAAAATCCGGCGCGGCGCTGCTCGATTTCACCAATTCCGGAGCGGTCGCCGGTGAAGCCGTGGTGCGCGCCGTGTCCCTTCCGGTGATCGGCGGTTTTGGCGGTGGTCCGTGGCTCGACGGACGCATGCGGATGGCCCATGCCGCGATCGGCTACGCTGCGAGCGCGCTGGAATCGAAAACCGAGAATTATGCCAATGTCGCGAAAACCACCCTCGAAGCACTGTCCGCCTATGCCGGAGACGTGAGGGCATCGCGGCAGATCAAGGGAGCAGCGCCGGCGAAATTGCCCTAGATCACTTTGATTCTCTGAATCAAAGTGATCTAGGTTTTTTTATTGGCGCGTTTTCTGCGCCGAACCGGTAGCCACTTCGGCGGAAAACGCTCTAATCTCGTTGGCCGAAAATTGCCTCGCTCTTTACGAGGCAGAAACGGAGATGCCGATGCGCAGGCTGACCACACCATTCCTGGCCGCCGGCTGCGTGGTTTGCGCTGCGGCCCTCGCATGGGCACAGGATGCGGCGCCACCGCCGCTCCCCGATCTCACCTCATTCGATCTGATGCGCAGCGAGCACGGCAAACCGCCGGCCTATGTCACCGTGGCGCAAGCCGCCGATCTGCTGAAAACTTTTGACGTCATCCTGCTCGGCGAATGGCACGACGATGCGGCCAATCACCTCGCCGAAATGGACCTGCTGCGCGCGATCTACCAACGCGAGCCCAAACTGGCGCTGTCCATGGAGCAGTTCGAACGCGATGTTCAGCCGGTTGTCGACGACTATATGGCGGGCCGCATCGGCGAAGATGCTCTGGTCAGCAAGGGTCGCGCCTGGGGCAATTACGCCGAAAGCTATCGCCCGCTTGTCGAGTTCGCAAAGGATCACGGACTACCCGTCATCGCGGCGAATGTGCCCGCCTCGCTGGTGCGCTGCGTCGGCGAAAAGGGGCCGGAATTCCTGAAAACCCTCGATCCGCAAAAGCGCCTGTGGGCGGCCGCCACGCTGCATCTCGAGGATGGTGCGTATAAAGATAAATTCATGCATTTCCTGGCCGACAGCAGCCACGGCGCGACCGGCGCCGATGCGGGGGCGCAGAATGCGCGGGCTTTTGCATCCCAGGTGCTGCGCGACGACACCATGGCGGAGTCGATTGCGCTTTATCTTCAGAAGAACCCCGGCCATAAGGTCGTGCATATCACCGGCGACTTCCATGTCGAGGGTGGCCTCGGCACGGCGGAGCGGCTGAAGGACCGCATGCCCGGCCTGAAAATCGCGGTCGTCGCACCGGTGGAAGCCAAGGATCCGAACCGTCCATCGGTGTCGCCGGAAGACGCCCAAAACGGCGACTTCCTGTTCCTGCTGCGCGCCGAACCCAAAGAATATGTCAGTGATGCCGAGCAGAAAGCGGCCGAAGAAGAACAGCGCGCCAATTTCCGCCGCGGCGCCACCTGCAAATTGTGATATCCTGAATTCCATGAACGATCTTCTCGCCCGCATCACGGTTAGGCCGGAACAATGCTCCGGACGCCCATGTATTCGTGGCATGCGTATCCGCGTTGCTGACGTGCTGGAGCTGCTCGCGGGCGGCATGACACCCGACGAAATTTTGGCGGATTATGCCTATCTCGAAGCCGATGACATTCGCGCTTGCCTTGCCTATGCCGCGCGCGAGGTGAATCATCCAGTACTGACGGACACCGATTGAAATTTATAGTGGATGCGCAACTTCCGCCGTCGCTGGCAACATGGCTGGTGAGGCACGGCAGCGATGCAACACACGTTGAAGAACTCGGCCTCAGAGATGCAGATGATGCTGATATCAGAGAGGCTGCCCGGCACTTGAACGCAGTCGTTGTCACCAAGGACCGAGACTTCGCACCTGAGGGCCAAGATGTCAGGATTGTGTGGATTCGAACCGGAAACGTCTCGAATCGTGTGTTGTTTGACGGATGCAGTCAGTTTGGCCGAGTGTGCTCAAGCACCTCGCTGAGGGTGCCGAGTTGGTCGAAATAAGATAATCAGACCGGCACTACTTCCTGAACTTGTCCCACTGATTCTCGAACGGCTCGAGCGAGCTCAGCATCAGCGAACCGATGTCCGACCAGCCATCGGGAAATTCCACCTGATCCACGACGTCGCGATTGCGGGTGATGAAAAACCGCGCCGGACGCGCATTGTCGGCCGGGCCCAACAGCACATAAACCGTGATCTGGTCGGCGGGCGCTTCCAGATTGACGCGGGTCAATGGCCAGGGCTGCATCCGCACCGTACGAACCTGAACGCGCATCGGTGATGCGCCGGCAGCGCCGGCGAGCAAGCGGTGATCCTTCACGCCCCTGTCGGTGAGTTGGACCTCAAAACCGCGCCGGAGCAATTCCCCCATGAGCAGATATTCGCCCGGATCCAGGGCCATGCCGGATTTCTTCTTCGCGGCCGCTTCGCCCGGGGGCGGAGCAGCCGTGGGATCGATGGCGACGACATGTATTTCGTTGCTCATTGCCGGAAATCCGATCGTTTCCAGCAAAGGTTAGCAGGATTCGTTTAAGAAATTCATTCCATTCGATGACGGCCGTTGCGCGCGTCCTGTCGCATTCAGCCGGGTCATACCCAGCCTTCGCCTGCCGTACCTCGTGTTTCGGCCGCGGCCAGAGTATTCTCCGCCCGTCCAAAGGAGGGTTGGGGCATGAGCAGATTGCGCAGCCAGATCGGCTTTTCCGCTGTTGCAGCCATGATTTTACCGCTGGTTTTGACCGGTGCTTCGGTGGCGCAAACACCCGCGCCGGCTCCGGCGCCTGTTGTTGCCCCGGCACTGCCGCCGAATGTCGAAGTCGATCTCATGACCGACCAGAATTCGGCCATGTTCGGCGCCCAATGGCGGACCATGGAGGCGAAGATCGTCGAGGTGCCGCCCATCCCCGAACATCTGCCCGGCTATAACAGCGCCTATGACATCGCACCCCATGCCGGCGAGGCAGGATTTGACGATTCCAAATGGCCGATCATCGCCGCAAAGGATCTGTCGGCGCGGCGGGGCGGCGGCCATGTCTCGTTCATCTGGTTTCGCAGCAACCTCACCATTCCTGCGAAGGTAGGCGACTTCGATACGACCGGCGCGAAGGCCGTGCTGACGATCGCTGTTGACGACTATGCCGAGATCTGGGTCAACGGCCAGATGCCGCGCGCGGTCGGCGTGCCCAGCCCGTCGACGATCCAAGGCTTCAACATGCCCAACCGCGTCGTTCTGTCCAATTCCGTAAAGCCCGGAGACAAATTTCAGATCGCTGTGTTCGGCGTGAATGGCCCGATTTCGGTGGCGCCGGCAAACACCGTCTGGTTCCGCGAAGCACGCATACAGTTTTACAAGTAGAAGATGCCGACAGCAGTTATTGACGGAATTACCACACGTTACGAAATCACCGGTTCCGGCCCGCCGCTATTGATGTATGCACCGGCGGGTTTCGATGCGAGCCTTGAGAAATGGAAGACGCAGGGCGTTTATGCCCGCATCAAATTGCTTGAGCATCTTCCGGAGCACTACACCTGCATCACTTTCGACCGCCGGGAATGCGGGCAATCCGGCGGACGGGTGCAGCGCATCGGCTGGGCAGATTACGTCGCGCAAGGGCGCGGTCTGCTCGAACATCTGAAGATCACCCGCGCTCACATGATGGGCGGCTGCATGGGCTGCTGTCCGGTCGCCGCTTTTGGCGTTCTGCATCCGGAAATGGTCATAAGCCAGGTGCTGTATTGGCCGGTTGGCGGCGCGAAATACCGCATCACCTGCCATCAGCGCTTCGCCCAGCATCTTGCATTCGTGCAGCAGAACGGGCTGGAACAGGTGGCAGCGCTTGTCGCGAGCACCGGGAAAAGCTTTGGCGAAGACCCCCGCGGAGGTCCGTGGGCTTCCGTGCTGCGCCATGATCGGCAGTTTGCCGAAGACTTCGTCCGGCAGGATGTCGAGAAATATAAACTCACGACCGTGGCCATGGGCCGCACATTATTTGATCGCGACACCTCTCCGGGCGCGGAGCCTGAAGACCTGATGCGGGTGGACATTCCCTCGCTGGTCGTACCTGGGCGCGATGCGTCGCACGCCACCTCCGCGGCGCGATATCTTGAAGAATGTTTGCCCGGTTCGGAATACTGGGATGCGCCGGTTGCGGATCAGACGGAGGCCAGCGCGAACGCCCGCGTTCTCGAGTTTCTGTCCAAAGCGGATCGCAAATGAACAGCCCGGTGCAAACGCTCGATGTCGCGCAGTGGCAACCCGCGCCGGGTCTGTTCGCAGACTGTGTCGATGCACTGGAAGACGGGAAAGTGCTCTATTGCCCCCGGCTTCCATTCGCGCTCGCAGATTCCGAATTTCGATTCCTCGATCCGGCTGTGCTGGGCGACAAGGCCAAGAGTCTGGCTTTCGATCGCGCATCCGGCGTGCTGAAGCACGCGCGCGGCCATCAGGCCGAGATCGCCGCCATGATGCGCCGTTATGCGGACTCGGCACGGACCCTCGTCTGCAGCCTGATTCCGCACTACGCGGCGGCGTTGCAGACCGGACGCACAAGTTTTCGTCCCGTCGGAATTGAGGGACGCCCGACCAGTCTCAGGAAAGATGACACGCTGCTGCATGTCGACGCCTTTCCGACCTCGCCGGTTGGCGACCGCCGCATCCTCCGGGTGTTCAGCAATGTAAACCGCGACGGCCAGGCCCGGCATTGGCGTTTGGGGGAGCCGTTCAGCGAGGTGGCGAACCGGTTCTATCCAAAGCTGCGCAGCCCCCTGCCCGGCCTCGCCCATGTGCTGAAATACACCGGTCTGACGCGGGACCTGCGCACACGCTATGACCACGCGATGCTCGGCATCCACGATGCCATGAAGCGCGCGAAACACTATCAGCAAACAGTACCGTATACGGAGTTTGATTTTACGCCGGGTTCGACATGGATCGTGTACACCGATACGGTTTCGCACGCTGCATTGTCCGGCCAGCATTTGTTTGAGCAGACATTCTATCTGCCGGTCTCGGCCATGGCCGACGAGAGCAAGGCGCCACTGCGAATCCTCGAGTCGCTGGCGCGCCGGCAACTGGCGCCACGTGCGGCTTAACCGGCCAGAACTTCCTTACGGAGCGCTGCGGCTCGGGCGGGGATCGACAAATCTGAACTGGCTTATGGCGAGAGATGTTGTGTTCCGGCCGCGAACAGTTCCTCAACTGCGAACGGCCGGTCGATGATCTTCTGCACGACGGCGTGCCGGATCAGTTCTTCAATCACCTTGCGGTTCGCTTCGATGCCATAGGGCAGCGGATCGCCGGTGATTTCCATCACGCGTTGATGGACCCGGTCGACCTCCGTGAGCTTTTCGATTTTGCCCCCTCTGAGACGCTCAAGGTAAAGCCGTTTCGCTTCGGCAAATGCGCCGAACACATCTGCTGCAATTTGCGGGTTTTGCTGCAGGAGTTCATCGCGGATCACGACGGTATGGTTGATCGGGTAATGCCCACGGGCTTTCAACGCCGCGAGCCCGGCATCCAGCGCGTTCGGAATCAGCGGCTTCACATTCGGACTGTCGCTTTCCACGCCGATCGCCGCGACGAGTTCGCCCGCTGCCAGCATGTCGGACATCTTCTTTCCCTTTTCGATCGGGACGACATTGGCCGGCGGACGGTATTCGGCGACATGCTCGTCGCCGGACAGCACCCATGTCACTTTTGACAAATCGACTCCGTATTCCTGCTGCAGGATGCTGCGGGCCCAGACGCCGGTGGTCACGGTATAGCCGCGGTTGACCCCCACCCGCTTGCCTTCGAGGTCCTTGGGCGAGCGGATTCCGGCATCGGCATTCACCAGGATCGCGCCGTGATGGAAGGCGCGCACGAGGAAGACCGGGATCGCCGTCATCCTCTTCCCCTGGGCGCGGGCGCAAATATAGGTCGTGATCGCCATCTCGCAGACATCGAATTCGAGGCCCCGCACCATCCGGCGAAAGGCATCGATCAGCGGATTCACTTCGATGAATTCGAATTCGAAATTTTTCGGCTTTATGGTGCCGTCTTTGAGCGCCTGATTGTTGCCCTGTGTGCGCGTGACGGTCTTCAGCTTCGGCCCGGTCATCTCTTCACCTTCGAAATTTGCTGATTGCTCTGTAGCGATTCTCTGCGCGAATTGCGATGATGGTCATTGCCTGCAAACGGGGTTGCCATGACCGTTAAACTCTATGCATTTCCACCCAGCCCGCGCTCGTTCAAGGTCCTGTGGGCAGCGCACCAGCTCGGTGTCGAATACGATCTCGAATTCATCGATCTGACCAAAGGCGCACAGCGTGCTCCGCATTATGCCGCAATCAATCCGAACACAAAGGCGCCGTCGCTGCAGGATGACGGCTTCATGTTGTGGGAATCGAATGCCATCGTCGAATATCTCTGTTCGCTGAAGCCGGACGCCGGTCTTCTGCCCAAAGACACGCGCGGCAGATTGGCGGTCACCAAATGGATGTATTGGGAAAGCGCGCATTGGGATCAGGCTTGTGCCGTGCTCACGTTCCAGCGCGTGGTGAAGCGGTTTTTTTCCCTGGGTGAACCGGATCCGGCGGAGATCGCGCGCGGCAATCAGATTTTTGAGCGCGCCGGCCAGGTGCTCGACTCGGAACTGAACCGGCATCGCTATGTCGCGGGCGACCAGTTCACGGCCGCCGATCTGTCGGTCGGCGCCGATATGTGCGTCGCCGAAATGGCGGAATATCCGATTGCACCCTTCGCCGGCATCACGCGGTGGTATGACGAACTCCGCTCCATGCCCTCATGGCAGAAAACCGTCGCCATGCAGCGCCCGCCGGGCGGCTAAATCACTGAATCCGATCATCACGGGAGGATCAAATGAAGAAATCTGCAGTCATCGCACCGGCCTTTGCTCTGGCGGTGTTTTTGCCGATTGGGGCGAGTGCGGCGCAACTGAATGTCTATGTCAGCGGCGCCATGGCGCATGCGATCCAGCAGATCGCCGAAGATTTTGCCAGGCAACACGGCGACACGCTGAATTTCGTCGTCGGCACGACCGGCACGATCACCGACCGCATCCACAAGGGCGAAAAGCCCGATCTGGTGGAGATGACCTCCGCAGGGTTAGCGGCCCTGGAGAAAGAACACCTGGTAGTCGCGGGCTCGGGAATGGAATTGTCGCGCGCGGTTCTTGGGATTGCCGTGAAGAGCGATGCTGCCGCGCCCGATATTTCGAGCCGCGACGCATTGAAGCGCACTCTGACATCGGCGCGTCACATTGCCTATATCGACCCCAAAACCGGTGGTCAGGCCGGAGCTGGCATCGTTCATGTGTTGCAGCGCCTCGGCATCGCCGACGATGCGACGAAGAAATCCGTGTACGGCCCGACCGGCGCGGCGGCGGTGGAGAAGGTCGCGGCGGGCGATGCGGATGTCGCGGTTGCATTTGCCAGCGAAGTCCTGCCGATCAAGGGAGTCAAACTCGTCGGGCTGATCGAGCCCGATCTGCAGGATCCCGCGACATTTGCCGGCGGTGTTGGCGCGAATGCGTCCAATCCGGGCGATGCGCGCGCATTGTTGCAGGCCATCATCAGTCCGGAAGGCGCGAAGATCGTCCGCGCGGCGGGGCTGGAGCCGGTACGGTAGTGAACGTTTCACCCTCCTCCGCTACGCAGTACCATGTCGGGCTGCAAATCGCCTCTGCCGATTTGCGATGCTCTCCACCCGTAAACGGGGGAGGAAAAATTCGCGTTAGGTTCGGCATTGCGGTTGCGGTTTTTGTCAGCGTGTTGATTCCGGCGGCTGCGGATGCCGCGCAACTGAAGCTCATGGTCAGCGGGGCGATGGCGGAACCGATCCGCGAGATCGCCAATGACTTCGCCCGCCGCAGCGGAAACACGATCGATCTGATCGTCGGCACCACACAATCGCATGAACGGCGCATTCGCGCGGGCGAGATTCCCGACCTGATCGAAGTCAACTCAGAGGCGATGTCTGGTCTGGCAAAATCCGGCACGATCATGCCGGACACAAGAGTTGAACTCGGCCGCGCCAATATCGCGATTGCAGTGCCCGAAGGCGCCGCGGTGCCCAAACTCGTAACGCCTGATGATCTGAAACACGCGTTGCTCTCGGCGAGACGAGTGGCGCTCACCGATCCCAAAATTCACAGCCAGGCGACCGAGGCGATCCAGCTTCTGTTCCGGCGACTGGGTGTTCAGGAGGAGATTTCGCGCAAGACTGTGCCGGGTGCGACCGGCCTCGATGCCGTGACGAAACTTGCGGCGGGTGAAGCCGATCTTGCGGTTTCATTTGAAAGCGAAATCCTGCCGGTCAAAGGCGCCCGTTTTGCCGGCCGTGTGCCTGATGCGCTTCAGGATCCGACGGTGTTTGAAGGCGCCGTCGCGGTGGCCAGTCCGAATCCCGGCGCCGCAAAGACACTCCTGCATGATATTGCCGGCCCGGAAGGACGGCAGATTATCCGCCGAGCGGGACTGGAGCCGCTATCACCGAACTGAGGGGTTTCGATGGGAAAATTTTTTGCCCGTATGTGCATTGTGGTGATTGCACTTGCGCCGCAATTCACCCACGCCGCCGAATATACGCTGATGCCATCGCCGGCCACGGTGAATATCGGCAATTTCAACGCCGCCAACAGACCGGCGCTGACCATTAACTCGGGAGACATCGTCAATCTGGAGGCCTCGACCCAGATCGAACCGGAAGCAGTGGACGCATCCGGCGTCGTTCCGCCGAGTGCCGTGCCGCAATATGTGCGCGACATCTACCGCAATGTGAAGGACCGCGGGCCCGGACCGCACATCCTGACCGGTCCGATTTTCATCCGCGGCGCGATGCCCGGCGATGTGCTGGAAGTACGGATATTGCAGATCGAGCTGGCGACAGATTACGGCTACAACGGACAGCGCCCATATACCGGCGCTTTGCCGGATGATTTCACCGCATTCTGGCGGCGCGTCATTCCGATCGACCGGAAGACTCGCACGGCGACAATCGCGCCCGGCGTGGTCGTACCGCTTGACCATCCATTTTTCGGCACCATGGGCGTTGCGCCGCCGGCAGCGATGAGCCGCATCAGCAGCGGGCCGCCCGGCGTTCATGCCGGGAACATGGACAACAAGGAGCTCGGTGCCGGTTCGATTCTGTATTTGCCGGTGCATGTGCCGGGCGCGCTGTTTTCGGCCGGCGACGGACATGGCGCGCAGGGCGATGGCGAAGTCGATCTGTCGGCGATCGAAACCAATTTGCGCGGGCGTTTTCAGTTCGTCGTGCGTAAGGACATGAAACTGGTCTGGCCGCGCGCCGAGACGCCGACGCACTGGATCGTCATGGGCTTAAACCCGAAGCTGGATGATGCGATGAAAATTGCGGTGCGGGAGACGATCAGCTTCATCACCCAGCGCTTTCCGAAACTATCGCGCGAGGAAGCCTATGCAATCGCCAGCGTCGCGGTCGATTACCACGTCACCCAGGTGGTGGACGGCACGGTTGGCGTACACGGAATGATCCCGAAAGCGATTTTCCACGATCAGCGGTGACAACAACTCGTTGTCCCCCTCGGCGAGCCGCAGCAAAGCTGCGGTGAGGGAAGAGGATCCATCAGGCGCCCCGACCAAGTGCGGCAAAGCCGCACTTGGCGGAATCAAACAAATGGCGCGCAACGCGCCGGGCCGCGCGCCGTTAAGTGCATTTCTCGCGCCACCGACGCGGCGCGGATGCCCGCACGCGGCGCCATGCGCCGCGGCAGATGAAAAGTCAGGCGCGCAAGGCGCGCCGGGCCTTCCCTCGCGTTGCTCCGCAACGCTCGCCGGGAATGACACAGTTGTTTTACCCCTGCCGGTAGTAGTAGCCGTATGGGCTCGGCGGCGGCTGGTACGGATAGTTTTGCGGCTGTTGTTGCTGCAGCTCGTTTTCGTATTTCTTCGCGATTCCCGGCGGCAAGCCGTAGGGCTTTTTCGCCAGCCCGGGTGGAATTCCCTGTCCGGGCTGGGTGGACGCATTGTGCGTATAATCCTCGGCTGACCGGCCATGGCCGTGCGGTTTGGCGAGTGCCGGAGTGATGGCCAGACATATGGCCGCGGCCACGATAGGCATGAATTTCATGTTCCATTCTCCCCGGAGTCCTTTAGGCGGCAACGCGGCCGGGGCGGGCAAGGTTCAATGGCGGGCAGACAGGATCTTTCACTGCACGTGATACGGACCGGAATCGAAGAGACTCACAGCCGCCAGATCATCCACGCGACGAAGCCGGCGACGGCGCCGATGAGCGCGGGAAAGGACCAAACCCGCTTCTTCGGCCGTTTTAATTTCAGCTGGTAGGATTGCGCCCAGATCAGGCCAAGCAAAGCACCGCCGATCACGAAGGCAATGAATATCAGATATTCGCTCATCTGCGGTTTGGCCTGCGAACGGTGGGCGGCCAGTAATAGCTTTACCTGGCGCCGCCGCTTGCGATCACCTGAACGAACAGACCATCCGGGTCCGCGACATGCAGTCCGGCGCCGTCGCCGCCGTCGATCGGCGTTGCGCCACGCGCTTTCAGATCCGCCATGACCCGATCCTTGTTGAAATTTTCAACACCGATGGCGAAATGGTCGAAGCGCGGATTTGCGCCCTGCCGGATCGAAAGGTGGTCCTTGCCGACGTTGAGCTGCACAAGATTGGCGGCATTGCGCGGCTGGCGCGTCAGATTGAATGTGCGCGCATAGAAATCGACGGATCGCTGCAGATTGCTCGCAGTGATCGAGACGTGATTGATGCCCGCGCTTTGAAAACCCGGCTCGGCGGCAAATGCGCTGCTCGCCGTCACGCTCAGCGCGGCGAGCGCGCCCACCAGTTCGCGGCGAGACAGCGCGCCGTTCTCATATTGTCCGATCAGGCCATTAATGAGCTTTTCCATGACGCCGTGCCTCCTGTTGGATTTAGCTTCAATCGCTCAGCAAATGATGAATCAGTTTCACGCGGAGGCGCGGAGCGGACGCGGGGCTCTCCGTGCCTCCGCGTCTCCGCGTGCAAGTCTGGTATTTACTTCAGTTCGAATTCGACGAGTTCGACGCGGGTGGCGCCGATATTGCGCACTTCGCGGGTGATCGGCGCATCCTGCCAGAAGAATTCGCCGGTATGCGGCTGCATCGGACGGTCGGGCCGGCCGGGCACGCGTTCGACAATGTCGCCACCCTGAACGACAATGCGCATCCCCGGCGATGATTGCGTGATTTCACCCGCGGACTGCCCCGGCTGGAGCACCAGACGCCATCCGCGCACGCGCTCATTGTCCATGATCTCAGTGTAGCCGGCTTTGCCGTCGCGCGTGCCTGGTGTCAAATGCCACGGTGTGGGCGAATTGAAGATGAATGAGATGTTGTGGAACGTCGTCGTTCCGACATTGACCGCTTTATGGGTCTTCGACTCTTTGCGGTAATCCGCATAGCTCGCCCGGCCCGGCTGCCCACGCTGCGGCGCACTGACCTTGTCCGATCCGAAGTCCTGATTGGTCATGTCAGCGGCGCCGATATTCACCGAGACGGAATCGCCAGTATGGATATGGTAGCCGGTGGTCTTGCCCGGCGGCACGTTCACATTCAGCAGCGTGATGTATTCGTTGCGGAACACCGGCAGATGAAACGGCGCCTGCAGAATCGGCACCGGCCTTTCGTCATCGGCAAACACCGCACCGGACGAAGCCAGCAGCAATCCGCCCAGAATCGACCCGGCATACCGGTTCATGTCACGCCTCCTGAATCGGCTCGCGACGCTATCGGTTTTCACCCGCGGATACCAGCGACAGCCATTCGTGGCGTATTGATTTGGCCTGCGGGAGTGGCGAAACTGGAGGCCCGGCATAGACGAGAGGTGCGTACGTGCCCGTCCAATCCCTGCGATGCCTTTCCGTTCTGGCCGCGTTGAGCGCGGTTCTCCTGCCGGCCGGCAATGCTGCTGCGCGGGAAAATCCGTCCATTCCCCAGCTTGGTTTCGCATATTACGCATGGTCGAAAGTGGCCGACGATTTTCAGGCCATTCCAGGCGGCGGTCCGGGTCCGGTGATGTCCGACAAGGCGCATCCCTATATACCCAATGGTCCCGAAGGCAGTGCTCGCGGAGCCACATTCCGGATTGCCGACCTGAGCAATCCGATCCTGAAACCCGCGGCGATTGAGTCGATGCGCAAGGCCAATGAGCTCGCCGCAGCCGGCAAGCAGGCCTATGAAGCGCGCGCCAGTTGTCATCCCGGAGGGGTGCCGGGCTACCTCGTCATGGGGCGGGTGAATCCGATGTATATCGTTCAGGGCAAACGCACGGTGGTTTTCATCAACGAGGGCGGACCCGAGGTTCGCCACGTCTATCTCGATGTTCCGCACACGGCCCATCCGAAACCTTCGCCCTATGGCGAGTCGGTCGGGCATTACGAAGGCGACACGCTGGTCGTCGACACTGTCACTCTCTCGGCCGACACCTATATCGACAATTACCGCACGCCGCACACGACGCGGGAACATGTCATCGAGCGGTACAGGCTCATCAATGGCGGCGCGGCGTTGCAGGTTGACATAAAGGTCGAGGACCCGGACACGTTCAACATGGCATGGTCGGCGCGGCAGGTTTATCGCAAGGGGCAGCCTGAGGAATCGCTGGGGGGCCAGCTCCTTGAAGCGATCTGCTCGGAAAACAATCCGAACTTTATCGAATCCGCGAGCGTGTCGCCCATTCCCGTGGCTGGCAAGCCGGATTTCTGAGCACGTAGACTTGCGATCAAACCTCAACATCGAAATTTCACGCGGAGCCGCGGAGATCACCGAGACACTGGTGACTTGCTCCGCAGCGGAGCCGCATCGCGTCACGCTCCGCGAGCTCCGCGTCTCCGCATGAGATGATCATTTCAGACACAAACCAGGCCAGGCTTCGATGCGTTCTGCACTGAAAATTTCCGCGCTGGTTATTTCGGCAACATTGTTGACCGGTCCCGCTGCGCTCCATGCGGCCGACAATCCGGGGACGTGGTCGGTGGCGGCGCAAATGACAGCAGCGCGCACCGAAATCGGCGGCGTCGCGCTGAACGGCAAAATCTATGTTGCCGGCGGCCAGGAGATGGGCCGTGCGGATTCGACATTGTTTCAGGTCTTCGACCCCGCAAATGTAACGTGGAAAAATCTGGCACGCATGCCGGGCGGCGCGTCGCATATCGGGATGACGGTGCTTGACGGGAAAATCTACGTCGCCGGCGGATTCACCGTGCGGCCGCATGTCAAACCGATCGACCGCTTCGCAGTTTACGATCCCGCGGCGGACAAATGGCAGGTGCTTGCGCCGCTGCCGATGGCGCTCGGATCGGTGACGCTCGCCGCCACGCAGGGAAAAATCCATGCCATGGGTGGACGGCGGGACGGCGAAATGACGGTGGATATGCACGCGGTCTATGATCCGGCCGGCGCCAAGTGGAGCATGGCTGCCCCGCTTCCGACCGCGCGCGATCATCTCGGCGTGGTGGTGATCGACGGACGCATCCATCTGATCGCCGGCCGCAAGAACGAGAATACGGAAGGCACGGGCGAGCAGATCGTCTATGACCCGGCCAGTGATAAATGGTCGAGCCTTGCGAGCGTGCCGGTTGGGCGCAGCGGCGGCTCCGCCGTCTATTATCGCGGCCGCATTATCTTTTACGGCGGCGAGTGCCAGACCGCGCCACCAACCGGGGCATTTGATCTCGCCGACAGCTATGATCCGGCGACGGATCACTGGTCGCCGCTGGCAAAGCCGCCCGTCGGTCTGCATTCGCAAGCCGGCGCTGCGGTCGGCGATACGGTTTATTTCCTCGGCGGTTCGACCAGCTGTGGCAGCGACAAGCCATCGCTCGCGGTTTATGCGTTCAGGATGGGGTGAGGGGTTAACGGACGCTCGCAGGATTCCGATTTTGTAACTCGGCCTGTGGCCCGTCCCTCCCCAAAATCGCGTTCCGCGATTTCGATTTCCGCCTGCGCGTCAGCTCTGCTGACGCGCGACGGCTCCAACCCTCAAGGGGAGGGTTGAGAAATTGCGTCTACAGTTCTGTTGCGTCGATGTAGCAGACGGATTCAACGGCAGAATGCTGGGACACTGTGTTTCCGTGCCGGACGCCGTCAACCCGGGCGCGCACCGTCGTGTGGTCGACATTGACCGAAATAACATCGCCACGTTTGGGCGTCGGCTCGGGGGATAGTTCCGCGACCGGCACGACGATGCCGTCTTTTCGCTTCAGGAATACGTGACACTGCATAACCGGGTCAAAAACGCAGAACCCAGGCATTGCGTCTGTCCGGAACCTAACCCAACGCAATTAATTTTGCGCGCACCGGTTGGACTTCGCGGTCGAACGTCGCTTCTCCGACTCAATAATGATAGCCGGCGTAGAGCCAGAACGCCGTTTTTGACGCGAAACCGCCACCGCGCGCGGTGAAATCGCCAAACGCCGCACCGAGCATCGTGCCGTCCGGGAAAAACGCTTCCACCGTTCCATCCCATTCACCGCCATAGTTGAGACTCGCGGAATCGGCGTGGAAGCTGTGATAAACCACGGTTGCAGCGGCATTGCCGGGAATCATCGGCAGCCGGAATGCATAGCGCGCCCGGCCATAAAGATCGCGGACGCCATTTGGCGGATTGGTGACAAACTGCTCCGCCGCGCCCTGGAACAGATGCAGCGACGCCAGCGGCGTCGAAAAACCGATCCTGCCGTTTCCGCCCAAAACCTCGTAACCGGCCGTGCCGGACAGACCGTCATAAGCAATGCCGGCCTCTGCGAGATAGTATTCAAGATCGAAATGAAGCGGATTGGCGCCATAGGGCGTCTGCCGCGCATAGGCGCCGTTGATCTGCACCGTCACATCCGGCGCGAGCGGCAGCGTACTCGCGATGCGCGCGCCGTAACTCGCGGTGGAAAGCAGCGGCGCCTGGCGAAAGTCGAGCAGATAGTCATAGGCTTCGATCCCAAGCTCCGGACCAAAGCCGGAATACGCCGCATTGAACAGATGGCTGTTGCTGTCGAAACGGCCCATCGGGCTTGCCGGTCCGAACACGCGGTTCACGCCCCCGACCCAGGCATAAGTCAGGGTCGTTGCCGGAATCGATGTGTCGGCGATGCTGACCGCGTCATAGGTCTGTTCATGCTGGCGCCAGCCGGCATTGCCGATGAAGCGCTGGTCGCCAAGCTGGATCCTCTGGCGCCCGGCGGTGATGGCGAGATCCTTGCGGCCGGCGGCTTTTGCCGCCGGTGTCAGCGCCGTGGCGTAATTCAGTTGCAGCCGGTTGAGCGCGGCCATGTCGGGATCGGCGATGACCGGAAACTGCACCCGGCCATTCAAAGTGTCGTTGTAGTGGCCGGAATCGAGGTGACCAATGAAGTCGCCTTCGACCAGAGCCGAAAATCCGTCATAGTCCCCGGTCTGGAATCCGATCCGCGCCCGCAATGTCGTCGCATCTGCGCGGCGCGTCTTGTTTGAGAGGTCCACGTCCTCGAACCGCAGCCGGAGATCGATGAGCGTGGTGCCGCCGAACAATGCGGCGGCCGGATCGGTCTGGCTATGCGCCGGAAGCGTTGCAAAAATTGCGATCAGCGCTGCAGCAATGACGCGCAAGCGAAATGTTTGAACCGTCACGTGAAACTAAGGCCCGGAATCACTTTGTCAGCATACCGCAGATATGTGGGCCAACAGGCCGCTCTCCGGCTTTCGGTGATTCAGCCCCCTCCGCTGTTGCAAGCCTCTGCTGAATAAAAGCAAAAGCCATGCCATCAGGAGTATCCTTGAGCCGTCACACGGATTCATTTTCCTCCGCAATGAGCAGGGGAAACGGACGGCTTCGCGTAAAACCCTCAGGTTATTCGGCTTTCCGCCACCGAGTCAGCATGACCTCCTGATCGGAGGCAAGCTGATCCCACTTCTCCGACATTTTCCGCAGTTCGGTTCGCATGTACTCGGTTTTGGCAAGACTACTCAGCGCCCGGCATTTTGCGGCGTTCTCGCGCAGTTCTTTCGGATGCACCAATGCCCATCCCTCGAAGGCAACCCAAGTAAACGTGCGAGGCTTTAAGTAGTTCCCAGGGGGCGTAAGTGGGATGCGCGGCTCGCACTCCAGGGCACTTACAGATGGGTCGTCAGTTGGTTGGGGCGGAGGCCGACGCCCGCGCTTGAGCCGCCGGTCTGCCGTGGGCGGATGATCCGTGTAGGTGCGACAAACCGGCACGTCAGGAACCCAATTCCGCGCCCGGCGTTTATTGCGGGATTGGGTGCATGTGTAGCTGGTTATGATGAGTAGACGGGGCCACTATTTCCTTCAGGCGGACTTCTGCAAATCCATGGCGGACAAGGCGTCTTCCGTGGAAAGCCGGGAGCGCTGGCTGACGCTCGCCTCCAAGTGGCTGGCTCTTGCCGATGAGACCTTCGGCGATCAGGTGATCGAAGATTTCGCCGCCGCCGCGGCGCGGGTGCAGTCGAACTAACCGGTCCATCAAAGACATTTCTTCGCGCCGCAGACCTGCCTTCGCTCTTCGAGCTTCGGCAAGGCGCAGCGCGCGGCGCCCGGCCATGACCCCTTGGGGATCGCAGTCAGCGGCTGTTGCGGCGGGTGAGGGCGGCGGTCGCGAGCAGTCCGGCGAGCCCGGCAAGTACGGTCGCGCCGATGAAGCGGCGCACGGCGCCACCGCTGGCGGTGATCCAGCCGGTTTGGGAACTCTGTGCATCGAAGCGGCCATGGGCGCCAAAATCGCCCGGGACGGGCGTGAACAGATTGTCCGGCGCGGCGGGATCGCTGCGTTCGGGCGATAATTGCCCCTCATAGCCGCGGCTGGCGAGCAGGCGGTCGATCCAGCCCGGCGCAACAAAATTGCCTAAAATTGCCTGGATTGCCGGTTTACCGACCCAGAGCTCGCGCGGGGCATGGGCGGCCGCACGCAGGATTGCTCGCGCGCCGAATTCCGGCTGGAAGATCGGCGGCACCGGCATGGGTTTCTTCGGCATGCGGTTGCGCGCCCAGTTGAACTGCGGCGTGTTGAATGCCGGCATCTGGACCATGGTGATGCGGATGCGGCTTTTGTCGTGCAGCAATTCGCTGCGCAGGGAATCGGTGAAGCCGCGAATGGCGAATTTGCTGGCGCAGTAGGCCGACTGCAGCGGGATGGCGCGATAGGAGAGCGCCGAACCGACCTGGACAATCGTGCCGTGATTGCGCGCGCGCATATGTTTCAGCGCCGCCATTGTCCCATAGACAAAGCCGAGGAATGTGACTTCCGCCACCCGGCGAAACTCATCGGGATGGATTTCGGCAACCGGTGCAAAGATCGTCGCCATCGCGCAATTGACCCAGACATCGATTGCGCCCCATTCGCTGGCCACGCTATCGGCGGCCGCCGCGACGGCTTGTGGGTCCGACATGTCGACGGGAAAAGTGAGCGCGCGAGTCCCCGCGGCTTCGATCTCGCGCCCGGTGTCATCGAGGCGGCCCGGATCGCGGGCGATCACCGCAACATTGCAGCCGTGTTTTGCGAATGCCACCGCGGTTGCACGGCCGAGACCCGCGGAACCGCCGGTAACGACCACATTCGGTGCTCTGCCGTCACAGCCGGGAACATGAAGTTTCGCAGGCATTTACATCTCCCCAGAGGCATGTAAACGCCGCGGCGCTTGCACGGATGCATGTTGGACAGATTGCGGCGCAGCACCGCATGCTTTAATTTTCGCAACTGATACCAGTTCGACCCACAAAGCTCATTCGGGAGGATGATTATGCTTGCACAACGTATGACAGTTCTGGTCAGCGCCGCCGCCGTCATGGCAGCGGGCTGGGCGGTCAGCGATGCCGCTTTTGGCGCGGCCGCGCCGTTCAAACTGAGTTCGACGACATTCCGCGACGGCACGCTCATGCCGGTAAAAGTCTCCAACAGGAATCAGCCCGGCGCCCAGCCCAATCCGAATTGCGTCGGCGAAAATGTTTCGCCGGAACTGTCATGGAGCGGCGAGCCGGCCGGCACCAAAAGCTTCGTGCTGACCATGGTCGATCCGGAAGGACGCGGCGGTCTCGGCGTGTTCCACTGGGTTGCCTATGGCATTCCAGCCGATGTCCATTCCTTCGCCGAAGGCGAAGTGAGCAAGGCGTCCGACAAATATGTCGGCGGCAAGAGCACACAAGGCGTCGGCAATTACTCCGGCCCGTGCACGCCTCCGGGCTCGCCGCATCATTACACATTCAAGATCATCGCCACCGATCTTGACCCGAAAGAACTTCAGCCCGGCATGACGCTTCCGCAAGTGATGCAGAAGCTTGCGGAAGGGACTGGAACCGGACATGCCAAGGGCGCAGCCGGTCTCGTCGGACTGTTCACGCACCCGTAAAGCATCTCGTTACACGAGGACGAAAGCTCGTTCTGGGCTTTCGTCCTTTTGCGCTTTAACGTTCATGGGAGGGAATTGATGGCGCGTCTGTTTTCCATCGCGGCCGCGGCCGGGATGCTCGCATTCGCCTTTGTGCAGCCGGTGACCGCAGCCGAGAAAGTGCCGCAGTTCCAGATCGACACGAGCTGGCCGAAGCCGCTGCCGCACAACTGGATCCTCGGCCAGATCGGCGGGATTTTTGTCGACCCGAAAGACGACACCATCTGGATCACCCAGCGTCCGCGCACGGTGAATGACCGCGACAAGCGCGCGCAACGCGGCGACAAATCGATCTGCTGCTTCACCGCGCCGTCGGTGATCCAGTTCGACCAGCAGGGCAATGTGCTGCAGGCCTGGGGCGGCCCGGATTACGTGCCGGGTCACGACTGGCCGCAGAACGAACACGGCATTTTCGTCGACTACAAGAACAATGTCTGGTTCGCCGGCAATGGCGAAAATGACGGCGTGGTGCTGAAATTCACCCATGACGGCAAATTCCTGCTGCAGATCGGCAAGAACGCCAAGCAGACCAACAGTCTCGACACCACGCGGGTGGGCCGCGCTGCCGACATGGTTGTCGATCCTGCGACCAACGAGCTTTACGTCGCCGACGGTTATTTCGACCACCGCGTCATCGTGTTCGACGCCGACACCGGCGCGTTCAAGCGCATGTGGGGCGCCTATGGCAAACCGCCGACGGACGAGAAGATCACCTATGATCCGAATGTGCTGCCGCAGCAATTCGCCAATCCGGTGCACGGCATCCGCATCACCAATGACGGCCGTGTCGTGGTCAGCGATCGCGCCAATAACCGCATCCAGATTTTCACCAAGGACGGAAAATTCCTGCGCGAATTCCCGGTGCTGCGCGATTCCACCGCGCCGGGCGTGACCGGATCGACCGTGTTCTGGCCCGACAAGGCGCAGACCTGGTGGTTCACATCCGATGATCCGAATGGCCAGATCCATATCCTGCGCGCGAGCGACGGACAGGTGGTCGGCAGCTTCGGACGCGTCGGCCGCGGTCCGGGCGAGTTCGAGAATCTGCACAACATCGCGATCGACAAGGAAGGCAATATCTACACCGCCGAGGTGCAGGGCCAGCGCGTGCAGCGGTTCAAGAACGTCTCCGGCGCACCGTAACCGCCGCCGGGCATAAAAAGCTGTGTCATTCCCGGCGAGCCCTGCCGTAGTGCGATGCACGAAGCATGGGCGAGGGAAGCGAACCCATCCGCGCCGCGTCTGCGGCGCGAGTAAATGTCATTTTTTGGCGCGCGGACGCGCGCCTACTGGATGGCAGGGTCAAGCCCCGCCATGACATGGAGGGGCCAAGGTGCGGCACAGATTTCGTACACGGATGATTTTGCTCGCTTGCGTCGCCACATGCAGTGAGGCGATGGCGGCGCAGGCGCCGGTGCCGGCGATTGTGGACAAGGGGCGGCTGCCTGAAGTGAGTGCCTGTGCGGCTTGTCACCTGCCGAATGGCGCCGGGCGGCCCAATAATGCGGCGCTGGCCGGTGAAACCGTGGGCTACTTCAAACAGCAGATCGAGAATTTCAAAAACGGCGATCGCAACGGATCGGGCGACGCAGC
Source organism: uncultured Bordetella sp. (assembly GCA_964446945.1). Classification (GTDB taxonomy): domain Bacteria; phylum Pseudomonadota; class Alphaproteobacteria; order Micropepsales; family Micropepsaceae; genus CAIYRG01. Next base: position 291,093 of record CAYUQO010000001.1, on the reverse strand, counting down.
GCAAAAAACAATGATCGAGATCGCCAGGGCACTCACTCCCGCCGAAGTGGATGCGGCAGCGGCTTATTTCAGCAAACTGCCGGCGGTGTCGTTTGGCAAGGTGGTGGAATCGGCCATGGCCGGCGGCCGCATTGTCGAAATGCCGGATCAAGCCGGCGGGACATATTCGGCCGATGTTCCGCCGGGTTCAGTGGCAAAGGGCAAGGCGCTGGCGGAAGACGAAACCGGCGTGAAGACCATCGCCTGCAAGGAATGTCATGGCGACGATCTGAAAGGCGACGGCGACCTGGTGCCGTGGATCGCGGGGCGCTCGCCGACTTACATCCTGCGGCAGCTCACCAATATCAAAAACAAGAGCCGCGCCGGCTCATCCGTGCCGATGCAGATGGTGGTGGAGAAACTGACACCGGATGACATGATCTCCATTGCCGCCTATGTCGCCAACCTGAAGCCCTGACCATGGCGAAGAAAATCGATATCGGGACGCTGCCGCTTGTGACCGGCACCTATTATCCGCCGCCTTACGACCAGCCCTGCCGCGCACGCGAAAGAAAACGACTCGGCGATGCCGCAGGGTTGACGCAATTTGGAGTCAATCAATTGCGTCTGCCGCCGGGAAGCTGGTCCAGTCAACGGCATTGGCACACAGGCGAAGACGAGTTCGTCTATGTGCTGTCGGGCGAAGTCGTGCTGGTGACGAATGATGGCGAAGAAGTCCTGCGCGCCGGCGATGCTGCCGGCTTCAGGGCCGGTGATAAAAACGGTCATCATCTGCAGAACCGTTCGAAGTCCGACGCGGTGATTCTGGAAATCGGCACGCGGAGCGAAGATAACGCCGCATTTTATCCCGATATTGATCTCGTCCATCCGTCTGGCGACAAACCGGCCATGTACACGCACCGCGACGGCAAGCCCTACGCGGATATCCGGCGCCGCCCGCCTGAGGACTCGTAACACCTCTGTGTCACGGCCGGGCTTGACCCGGCCACCCAGCCGCCGCGCGTCTGCGCGGCGAGGAAATCATTGGCTCGCGGCCTGCACGCGGCGCTCTGCGCCGCGGCAATTCAAAAGTAGCCGCGCAAAGCGCGGCAAGGCCGCCCATGACAAAAAGAGGGAGGCGCACCGCTGAGGATGATCAGCGGCCAGCAACGCTACAGCTATCTTCGCCCTCCTCGCGGTGATTTGAGTCCGCGGCGTCCTTGAGCCGCTGCATTCAATCAGTTATTGCCATTCCCGGCGGGGCCGCCACCCAAAAGAACTGTCCGACACCGATGTCCAAACAACATGCGGAGTGGAAGGCGCGTGCTGCCGAGTGCCATGAAGCAGCATTGGCGGCGATGCAACGCGCCAGCAGCCTCACCGACAAGAGCATCAAGGCCGAATTCCTCAAGACCGCGACCGAGCTGCTGAAGCTCGCGGATGACATTGAGAAATTTATTTCCGTCATCGGCGAAGATCCGGTTCTCAACTAACACCGCGTTACTCCGGCATTGTTTCATTGTCGCCCGCCGCGCGCAGCGTCAGCAATTGCTCACGTGCCGCAGCGAGACGGCCGCCAGTGCGCGCTTACTTTCGTAAGCGCGGGCGGCCTCGACCAGTGCGGCTTTGCCGCACTGGCGAAATCAAAAAATCTCGCGCGCAAAGCGCGCGGGGCCTCTTCCTCAAGGGGAGAGGCAAAGCCGTGACTAAAAAATTCCCCAGCGGCGGGTGCGGGATTTGTATTCCTGGAATGCGGCGCCGTATTGGCGCTCCATTTTCGCTTCTTCGAACGGAATGAACGCCGCCTGGATGATGATAAGCAGCACAATGATCGACACGTAAAACGGCCAGGCGCCGAAATAGAGCGCAACGGCGAGCATGGCAAGCAGCAGGCCCGAATACATCGGATTGCGCGTGTAACGGAACGGGCCAGTGGTGACGAGTTTGCTGTTGGTGGCCGAGGACGGCATCAATTCCGTTCCGGCATGCACGAAAGTCCTTTCACCCCACAAAGCGAGACTGAATCCCACGACGAAGGCGACAAAAGCCCAGGCGTTGGAATGCAGCACAACCGGCAGCCGGAACAGCCGCGAAATCACGTAGGAAACCACCAACAGGATCACTGCCCAGGCCGGCGGCGGGATGCGAATGATCAGCGGCGCCGGCGGGGCGGAGAAATGGGTCGTCTTCATCGAGCTTGGCCCATGCGGATGCGCCAATCAGTATGCCCGAATCACTTGATCCAGATCAAAGTCTTGCAAAGCGCTGGGTGGTCTCTTTCAGAGGCAGAAGGAGGCGGAAAATGACAATTCAAGAAGTCTTTTATCTGACCCTGGTCACTGTGGGGTTCGTGATTTTCAGCATCGCGCTTGCCTATGCCAATTGGGTCGACAGATCACATTGATTCAATCGCTGCCGTTTGGGGATCGGTAAATTGCCGGCTGACCTGGGTTCGCGGCCATCCTGCCTGAGTGACAAATGCACCAATTGTGAAGCTGTCGTGACGCGTGCTTATCGCGAATTGCGAAGCAAGGGCGAGAGCGACCGAACGGCGTTCCTCTCTGCCGTCCATGTCCTGCAATTGCGGCATCCTGGTCACGACAGGGCGGAATATTTTCTGTGCGTTGCGCGATGGCTGGGAAATCACCCGGAGTTGCCATTCAGTTAGGCTCAATTTCTTCCGGCGATTTCCCCCCACCCGAAATCGCTACGCGATTCCGTTTCCACGTGGGCGTCAGCTCCGCTGCCGCCCGACGGCTCCAACCCCGCGAAGGGAAGGTTACACGGGGTGAGCGCCTTCTACGGACGGATTTCGTGATCATCGGGACAGGCGCGGCCGTACTCACGCAGAAGCCGGAGTCACTCGGCGCGGACCGCATACAGAAGATCGCGGAGCGCATCCCGACGATCGGGACCATGCGGTGTCTGCTCGACGATCTGCTCGACATGGGAGCCATCGAGGCGGGAAAGCTGTCGTTCAATCCCGAGTTCGTCGCGGTCATGGACATCCTGAAGGAGGCATACGAATCATGCGCGCCGGCGGCGCATGAAAGCGGGTTGGAGGTGAAGCTCGAACCGTGCGACAGCGCCGTGCGTGTTGAAGCCGATCCCAAGCGCATCATGCAGGTGCTGTCCAATCTCCTCGGCAATGCGGTCAAATTCACGCCGTCCGGCGGCACGATCACGCTCCGCGCCGATCCCGAGGATTCCATCGTCAGGTTCGCCGTCTCGGACACCGGCGCCGGTATTCCCGAATCCGGCCTTTCGAAGCTCTTCGAGCCGTACAACATCGTCGAGAACCGTGCCCGGACCGGGAGCGGTCTCGGTCTGTACATCGCCAAGCGGATTGTCACCGAGCATGACGGGGGGCTTTGGGCGGTCAGTGAGGTGGGAAAAGGCACGACATTCTACTTCACGCTGCCGCGCGCGACGACCTGAAGCCGCCCGCATGCCTCTCCCATGCGCGCCGCCAAAGCCGTAATATGGATACGACGCCAAGCGGCTGGATTCATCATGATGAGGATTGCGTTCCACAGGATCAGTTTCGTTGCGGCCGTGGCTGTAGCGATCGTCTCAGTGCCGACGGCACTATTTGCCGCCGGCGCCGTTCCGGACTTTTCCGGCCAATGGGGACGCAATGCGTTCAATTTCGAACCGGTTCCCGGTGGTCCGCAACCGGTGATGAATCTGTCGCGGATGCCGAATGGCACGAGCAATATCGGCCAGCTTGTCGGCGACTATCACAATCCGATTCTGCGGCCCGAGACGGCCGCGATCGTCAAACAGAAGGGCGAGATTTCGCTCAGCGGCCGTGCCTATCCCGATCCGTCCAACCAGTGCCGGCCATACAACCCGCCGTTCAACCTGGCGATGGAGCTGGGCCTCGAGATGCTGCAGGAAAAGGACAGCATCACATTCATCTACGACCAGGACGATCAGGTTCGCCGGGTGCGCCTGAACTCATCGCATCCGAAGAATCTTGTGCCATCGGCGATGGGCGATTCCATTGGGCATTACGAGGGCGACGCGCTGGTGGTTGACACCATCGGTGTGAAATCCGGGCCCTACGCGATGGTCGACCGTTACGGATCGCCGGTGAGCGACTCCCTGCATGTTGTCGAGACATACCGCCTGATCGACGGATCCGCAGCGAAGCAGGCACAAGAGGCTTATGAGAAACTGGACGGCCGGTTGAACGCGGCGCCACGCCCGATTGATCCCGACACCAGCAAGAAGGGTCTGCAGGTTTTTGTGACGGTAGAAGATCCGAAGGTCTTTACCACTCCATGGTCGGGATACGTGACGTACCGGCGTATGGCGCAGAGCATGACCTGGCTAGAGCAGGTTTGTGCCGAGAATCCCAACGAGTATTACAAGGACCGCTGGATCGGTTTGCCGAGAGCTGACAGGCCGGATTTTTGAGGCCGGATCTATGGGGTCACGACTTCGCTGATCTGCAGGACCGGCTGAATCGAAGTGAAGTTGGGAATGTCCGCCATCAGCGCGGACGCATGTTGCCCGAGCGCGGTCTGCAGCGACGCCAAGGAATCGAATAGAATGTGGGCCATAACGGTGTAGACGGGAGCTGTTCCTGGCGCGGCGCCGGAGAGGCCCCGCTCGGCCGACAGTCCCTTGCAGGATGAGCCGAGCTTTTCCCGGACCAGCGGCAGATGTTTGCCGCTGTAGTATTCCATGTCGAAGCGCGCATCGTGGCTGTGGGGATAAAGCACGCTGAGTTTGATCATGTATTGGTCTCGAAAAATCCGGGGCACATGCCCCCCTTCCGGGCGCCACTCGCTCCGCTTCGCGGAGCTGCGCCCACCTTCCCCCGCGCTTCGCATTGAGATGCTTGCGGGGGGAAGAAGAAATTCTTGTTTTAGAGTTCGAATTGCATGACGTGCATGCCGGCGTTCCAGTCGCTGACATACATCAGCCCGTCGCGCGTCACTAGGCAATCGCAGGTCATGGCGCATTTGGCGACATTGGGCCGGGGGTCGATCATCCGCGTGGGCACCGGCGGAATCCAGGACGCGATTTCCTTCGGCGCATATTGGTCGCGGATGTCGAACACGCGCACGCCGGCATCGTGGTAGGTGGCGAAGATCATGTCTTCGCTGACGAAAAAACCCGGCCGGTTCTCGTGCAGATTGTGCGGTCCGAAATTGCCAAGCCGGCAATAATCGTTGCGGTCGGTGGGCGTCGGCAACGTCGCGATCGGCACCGGATTGTTGTCGGCGCGGACATCGAGCACCCAGGTGTAGAACAGCCCCTTGGCGCAATAATCGGCGTTGGATTCATCCGCCACGATGGCGAGCTTGCGGTTTGGCAGCGGCAGCGGCGTGTGCGTGCCGCCGGGATAGGGCGGCGACCAGTTGATGTGCGACAGGAGCTTCGGATTGTGCGCATCCGAAACGTCGTGGATGGTGAATCCGCCGTCGCGCCACGCCGCATAGCCGCGATTTCCCGCGACGATCATGTGATGCAGCGCATAACGCTTGCCTTTCGGCGTGCGGTCGACTTCGCCGGCGGCGCGGTTCATGCCCGGCAGCCACCATTTCGAAACGATCTCAGGCTTGGTGATGTTCTGCAGGTCGACGATGCAGAGAATGTGGTCGGTGAAGCCATCGAAATGCGCCGAGACATAGGCGTAGCGGCCGCCGGTCCACCACAGCCGGTTGATACCGATGCCGGGCATCTGCAGGAACGCGATTTCGCGCGGCTTCGCCGGATTGGTCTTGATGTCGTGGATCGAAAGCCCGGCGCGGAACGGCTTGCGGTTGGTCAGGCTGTCGGCGAGCGTGTTCTCGAAGTAGCCGCGCAGGCTGTCATAGGACTGCATCGCGACAATGTTGGCGCCATTGGCGAGCAGCATCAGGTCTTCGGCGACCTGCAGATGGTGCGTGCGCGTGTTCGGCCCGGTAGTGAAGAAATCGACCGGCTTAAGATTGCGCGGATCGCTGGCGTCCAGAGTCGTGACGCCGTCGCTGAACATGTGGCCGACATAGATATGGCCGCGATTGAACATCACCTGCACGCCGTCGGGCCGTCCGCCCTGATCGCTGTAGGACAGGTGTTTGATGCGTTTGCTTGGGATGCCTTCGGGCGGAATGGGCGGCTGCGGCGCGGGTTGGGCGCGCGATGCAAGCGGCAGTGAGGCGGCAGCGGCGAGGCCGGCTATTCCAGCGAGCGAGTCGCGGCGTGTGAGCATTGTGATCCTCCAAACCCGGCGTGAGCGAAACTAGCTTTGTTTCGCCTGATAGTGAATGCGCCAATAAATCCCGTGACTGCGAATCTCCAAGCCGCGAGTCACGCACCCAAGATTCTCTTTCCCCCCGCGAGCGCATCAGCGCGACGCGTGGGGGAAAGTGGGCGCAGCTGCGGCAATAGCCGCGGCGATTGGCGACCGATAGGGGGGCACGCCGCACACCCCCCTTCCGTCCGCTATTCGCGTGGCTTCGCCACGCTGCGGACACCTTCCCCCACAAGGGGGGAAGGAGAAGTTGATGACTCCCGGACAACGCCGCCCGTCAGTTGCAGGTGAAATCGTTTGCGCTGGTGGGGTGGCAGTATTGTGGCCAACCGCGGGCGCGCCAGTAATCGACCATGCCGAGATCGCGGACCAGCTTCCTGAACCGCTCGGTCCTGCGCACCGGCGCATAGCTTGGATGCCAGAACCAGGTCGCCGAGATCGGCTGGAAATAGCCGCCTTTGACCTCGTCCTCGTAATATTCGAGCACGCGTTCCGGCGCTCCGACATGGAGGAAGGTGAAGCTGAGACTGCCGAGCGCCGGCATGCTGTCGGGCAGCAGTTGCGCCGGCGCCATGTCGAGCAGCTTCGCGGCTTTCTCGAGCAGTCCGTCGGGCCAGTTGGTCTGCGGCATTTCGCGCAAGACGCTGGCGGCTTCGTGGTAGCGGCCGGATGCTGAGAGCACGATCGCCAGCTCCAGAGTGCGGCCCGGGCGGAACGGCTGGAGCATCCGGATGGCTTTCTCGGTGTCTCCGGCCACCCAGTAAATCTCGGCGGTGTCGGCGGTGTACTGGACAAGCGAGGGTTCGATCGCCTGCAGATGATCGCGAAGGACAAGCGATTCTTTGACCTTGCCCATGGCGGCCACGAACTGGCTGTAGCCGTGCAAGCCATCGGCCTGGTTGGGATTGAGCCGGATGGCTTCGCGGAAGGCATCTTCGGCGGCGATCATGTTGTGCTGGACCAGCCGCACATAAGCGAGTCCGACCCAGGCGCTCGAGTCTTTGGGATCGAGCGCCACCGCGCGGCGGGCGAAGATGTCGGCGCGGGGCAGCAGGCGATCGGTCAGCTGCCGTTCCACATCCGGTTTGTTGCCGCGCAGCGCCGGCGCGAACAAGGGAATGAGCGCATCGTCATAGGCGAGCATCGCGGCGGCGGGTTCGAACCCGGGATCGCGCGCCAGCGCCGCTTCCAGCAGCCTGGCGGCATCGTCGAGTGATTGGGCGCCGCGTCCGCGCGCGGCAGCTTTGGCGCGGAGGTAGTCGTCGTAAACCGCCATGTCTTTCGTCCGGATGCGGACGAGATCGCCACCGGCGCTGACCGCGTGGTTGAGCTTCGCCGCAACATTGCGCGCGATGTCTTCTTCCACGTCAAAAATGGCGCTGAACGGGCGGTCATATTGCGCCGTCCACAGTGGCGCCGTGGTGCCGGCACGCACCAGGCGAAGCGTAAGATGCAGCGCATCGCCATCCTTTTGCGCGGTGCCTTCCACGAAGTAATCGGTCTTGAGCGCGGATTGCATGGCGCTGAGATCGCGAAGCGCGGCGCGATCCTGAAACACCGATGAGCGCCCGGTGATGGCAAGGCCCGGGACTTTGGTCAGCGTGACGGCGATTTCATCGGTCAGTGCGTCGGAAAAATACTGCGCGTTTTTATCGCCGGATGGATTGTCCAGCGGCAGGACGGCGATGTTGGTCGCGCGCGGTTGAGCGGCCGCGGGTGTGAGTAAGCCAGCGATGAGAATGCTGGCTATGGTCAGTACTCGGCGCATGTACCCCCCTTCCGCCCGCCATTGCCGCGCAAAGACGCGGCGCGGGCACCTTCCCCCGCAAGGGGGGGAAGGGGAAATGTGATGCAGCGCGTGCGGTGGAGTCAGCAGCATTCGCAGCCGAAGCCTTCGGGCACGATCAGGGCTTCCTTCATCCAGGCATAGGGCAGGTTGTCGGGTGCGACTTCGGCCACCGGCTTGAACAGTTTGAAATGATGCCGGGTGTCGTTCTCCCAGAAGGCAACGACGGTCTCCAGAGGCGGGCAGCCGGGCAGGTTGCAGGTCACTTCAGAGACCAGGATGGCGGCGTCGGGGGTCAGGCCGAAGCGCTCGCGCACCCATTCGCGGACCCGCGCGATGGCCTCCGGATCGCCACCGGTAGTCCGCGGAATCCCGAAGGAATCGCCCGCATCACCCGGTGAATCGGGGGCGAACCAGGCCGAAAGCGCGCTGTCATACCCGTCGGTGGAACCCATGCTTTGAACCTATCATAGGCGGCATACCGGGCGAAAATCGTGATCGCAAAAGCCATTGCGCTGCCCTGCTTTACGGCGTTAGCCTCTGCGACGTTCTGCCGCGCCTGGTCTGGGGGCGCACCTTACGCGTGCATCGCCAACGTTCCGTGATGAGGGACTCGCCATGATGCTTCGCATGCCAGTGCATACAGTTCCTGCCGGCCGTTTCTGGCTGCCCACCTGCCTCTTCGTGGTGATCCTGCTCGGCAGCGTCATTGGCGCCGTGGCCCTCGATGTCCCGGGCGGCTCAGGGTCGGTCTTCGTCCAGGGCTACGGGCACCTGGCGCCGTAAAACGGCATAGTCCGTATACGTCTGCCATACCCCCGTTCCAAGGGACCCGCTTCCACAGGCTAAGCTCCGCAATGGGGCTCAGCACGCTGTTACGCGACCTGCATCAGCGGGCGGTTTACAGCCACCATCCTGCGGGTTAAGACGCGCCCATAATCATCTGGATGGAGAAAGCTTTGGTCGAGAAAGTCCCCGCCGCGGTCAAGATGGGTCCCTATGAGACCGTCTACCGCGAATTCGACATGCCCGACATCGCCGACGACGCCGCGCTGATCAAGGTCGAGATCGCCGGCATCTGCGGCAGCGACGTGAAGAATTACGGCAAGAAAATCGAAAACGTCATCATGGGCCACGAGAATGTCGGCGTGGTCGCCAAGGCCGGCCGCAAATGGCTTGCCCGCAAAGGTGTCAAGGAAGGCGACCGCATCCTTCTTGAACATTATCTGCCGGACATGACCTGCGAATGGTGCCATCAGGGCGAATACCGCCATTGCGAGGCGACCGACTGGCACACCAATCCAAACGCGATCCGCTATGGCTACACCTCGGCCGATACGGCGCCGCATCTGTGGGGCGGATTCTCCCATTATCTCTATGCGCCGTGGAATGCGATCGTGCACAAGGTGCCGGACAATGTGACAGCCGAGCTTGCCGGAATTGCGACACCGCTGGCCAACGGCATCCAGTGGGCGCTGTTCGAAGCCGGCATCGGCTATGGCTCGGTCGTGCTGATTCAGGGACCCGGACAGCAGGGGCTGGCGCAGATCGTCGCCTGCAAGCAGGCCGGCGCCGATTGCATCATCATCACCGGCACCAGCAAGGATAAGCACCGCCTGGAAGTCGCAAAGGCGTTGGGCGCCGATTACACCATCGACGTGCAGACCGAAGATCCGGCGGCGCGCATCAAGGAGATCACCGGCGGCAAAGGCGTCGATTTCTCGATCGACTGCACGGCGGGCGCCGGCACGGCCGCGATGCTGCTCGGCATCCAGGCGCTGAAACGCAAGGCCGGCGTGCTGGTGATTCAGGGGAATGAAATGCCGACCTTCCCCGACTTCCCGATCTATCGCGTGACCCAGAAATACGCCTCGCTGAAAAGCGCGCGCGGACATTCCTACAAGGCGTGCGAACTGGCGTTGAAGCAGCTCGCCTCGCATCGCTTCCCGCTGGAGAAGGCGATGACCCACACTTTCGGATTGAAGGAAGTGGACTACGCGATAAAATCGGTGGCCGGCAAAGGCGCGGAAGGGGTGATCCACGTCTCGGTCGCGCCGTGGAAGGACGCCGCCTGAACAAGAGAGCGGGGGTTGGCGAAAGGGGGGCTGCGGCCCCCCTTTTTTGTGCCGCCAAGTGCTTGATTTGGGTCAAATTTCTGTAAGCTGGCCCAAGGCAGAGTGCGGCTTGTCACCCAATCGAGCCGCTTCTAAGAATGCGCACATGAACAGAGCTACAGGCCTTGCGGCGGTGATGACGGCGCCGCGGCGGACCGAATTGCGCGAGATTCCCTTGCCGGAGATCGGTCCGGACGCGGGACTGTTGCGCGTGGTGGCGAGCGGCATCTGCGGCAGCGACTGGGGCAAATATACCAGCGACAAATTCGTGCCCTGCATCCTCGGTCATGAGATCGTCGGTTACGTCGAAAAGCTCGGCGCGATTGCGCGGGCGCGCTGGGGGATCAAGGAAGGCGATTACGTCGCGCTGGAAGAATATCTGCCCTGCGGTCACTGCGAATATTGCCGCAACGGCGAATACCGGTCCTGTCTCGAGACCGATCACTTCAATCCGAATGGCGTGCGCTATGGCTCGACCAAACTCGATGTCGCGCCGGGATTGTATGGCGGCTACAGCGAATTCCTGTATCTACACCCGCGCACAGTGTTCCACGCTTTGCCCGCGCAAATTCCGCCGCACATCGCCGCGATGGCGCTGCCGCTGGGGAATGGCTTCCAGTGGACGTTTTTCGATGCCGGAATAGGTCCGGGCAAGACGCTCGTGGTACTGGGTCCGGGGCAGCAGGGTTGCGGCTGCGTTGTGGCCGCCAAGACCGCCGGCGCCGAGAACATCATTGTCGTGGGCCTCGCGCGCGACGAACACCGGTTCGAGATTGTCCGCCGGCTGGGCGCGACGCATGTGATCGCCATCGACAAGGAAGATGTGCGCGAGCGCGTCAAGGCGATCACGGGCGGCGCGATGGCCGATGTGGTGATCGAGGTATCCAGCGCCGGGCCCGAGATCATCAATGCGGGCCTTATGCTGCTGAGGAAGCGCGGGCGGATGCTGTGCACGTCGTGGAAAAAGACCGCGGTGCCGCTCGATGCCGACCGGCTGGTCCGCTATCAGGCCGAATTGCGCGGTGTGCGCGGCCATTCCTATCCGGCGGTCGAACTTGCGATCCGCGCCATGAATTCCGGCCAGCATCCGCTGGAGCTGATTTCCACCCATGTCCTCGGCCTCGACCAGGTCGACCACGCCCTGAAGCTGGTCGGCGGCGAAGTGCCGGGCAAAGCCATCCACATCACCATCGAACCATGGAAAACAGGAGAAAAGACGTATGCTGACGGTTGAGGAAAACCAACGGGTGACGAGGGTCGGCCCCGGCACGCCGCTGGGCAAGCTGTTCCGGCGCTATTGGTGGCCGGTCTGTTTGTCCAAGGAATTGCCGGAAATCGACGGCGCGCCGATCCGCGTGCGCCTCCTCGGCGAGGACCTGATCGCCTATCGCGACAGCGAGAACAGAATCGGGCTGGTGGAGGCATACTGCCCGCACCGCCGGGCGCCGCTGTTTTTCGGCCGCAATGAAGAATGCGGCATTCGCTGCGTCTATCACGGCTGGAAATTCAACCGGCACGGCGACTGCGTGGACATGCCGTCGGAACCGGCCGGCACCACATTGCAGGCCAAGGCCAAAATCCTCGCCTATCCAACGGCGGAAAAAGGCGGCGTGGTGTGGGCCTATATGGGGCCGAAGGAGCTTCAGCCGGCCGAACCGGATTACGAATGGACGCGCGCTCCGGCGACGCATCGTTACGTGTCGAAGACGTTCGAGAACTGCAACTACCTGCAGGCGCTGGAGGGCGGGCTGGATACTTCGCATTCCTCATTTGCACACAACAACAAGCTGGGTGACCGCTCCAATCTGCGCCAGCACGACCGCGCGCCGGCGATCGATGTCGAGCGCACGGATTACGGCTATTTCTATGTGTCGCAGCGCAAGGCCGATGAAGGGACCTATGTCCGCGTCTATCATTATGTGATGCCGTCGCAGCAGATGCGCGCGAGCATCATCGGATATGAGGGGGTGCGCAACAAACCGGCGCGCCTCGACGGGCATATCTGGGTGCCGATCGACGATGAGCACACGCATATTTTCAACATCATGTGCGCGCCGCATCAGGAGGACGAGCTGACGCCGGAAGCGGTCGAAACCCGCGAGAAAGCCGCCGGACGCGGCAAGGACGACCACATCCCCGGCACGTTCCGGCTGAAGCGCAATCAGTCGAACGATTACATGATCGACCGGCAGATGCAGAAGACGCAGAACTTCACCGGCATTGTCGGCGTGAACACGCAGGACTTCGCGCTGCAGGAGGGCATGGGTCCGATCTGCGACCGATCGAAGGAATTTCTCGGCACCTCGGACAAGGCGATTGTCGCGATGCGGCGGCTGTTGCTCGATGCGATCGCCGTGAATGAGCGGGGCGGCACGCCGCGAGCGCTCGATCCGCAGACATATCGCACGGTACGCGCCTATGATCGGGTGATTCCGGCGGGCTCGGACTGGCACAAGGTGATGGAAAAGGATCTCGTCGCGCTTTGGTAACACCACAGGACAATGAGCGGCTCACGCGAGTCGGCCCCGGCACGCCGATGGGCCGGCTGCTGCGCCGTTATTGGCAGCCCGCCTGTCTTTCCAGCGAATTGCCGGAACGCGACGGGGCGCCGTTGCGCGTGCGTTTGTTGTGCGAAGACCTCATCGCGTTCCGGGACAGCGAGGGCGGGGTCGGACTGGTGGATGCCTTTTGTCCACACCGGCGCGCGCCGCTGTTTTTCGGCCGCAATGAAGAATGCGGCATCCGCTGCGTCTACCACGGCTGGAAATTCGACCGTCACGGCAATTGCGTGGACATGCCGTCGGAACCGGCGGGGACGAGCCTGCAGGCGAAAGTCAGACTGCCTGCCTATCCGACGGCCGAAAAAGGCGGCGTTGTGTGGGCTTATCTCGGGCCGACAGAGCTGATGCCGCCGGCACCGGATTATGAATGGACGCGCGCGCCGGCCAAATCCCGTTACGTCTCCAAGACTTTCGAACATTGCAACTGGCTGCAGGCGCTGGAGGGCGGACTCGATACGTCGCACTCGTCCTTCGCGCACAACAATTTCAACAGCGACAAATCCGAGCCGCGGCAGCGCGACCGCTCGCCGAAGATCGATGTCGAGCGCACCGATTACGGTTATTATTACGTGTCGACCCGCGATCTCGGCGCCGACGGCAAATATATCCGCGTCTATCAATATGTGATGCCGGCGCAGCAGATGCGGCCGAACAATGTCGGCTGGTTCGGCGGCAGCAACGAAATGCCCCGCGCCGATGGACACATTTGGGCTCCGATCGACGATGAACATACCCACGTTTACAATTGGATGTGCGCGTACGACGAGAACGTCCATTTCACGCCGGAATGGATTGAGACGCGCGAGACTGCCATGGGACGCGGCAGCAACGACCTGATCCCCGGCACATTTGTCCTGAAGCGCAATCCATCCAACGATTACCTCGTGGACCGGCAGATGCAGAAGACGCGCAATTTCACCGGCATTGTCGGCGTGAACACGCAGGATTTTGCGCTGCAGGAAGGCATGGGGCCGATCTGCGACCGGTCGAAAGAGTTTCTCGGCAGTTCCGACAAAGCCGTGATTGCGATGCGGCGATTGCTGCTGGAGGCGCTCGACGCTAACGAAAGGGGCGCCACGCCGCGCGGCGCCGAGGCTGCGACGCATCGCACCGTACGTCCGTATGATCATATCGTACCGCCGGGCGAAGACTGGCGGCCCATCTTCGAGAAGGAGCTTCAGGCAAAATGGTGAGCGGAATGAATTTCACGGGCGACGCTGCACATCCCGGACGCACCGTACTTCCGCTCAGCATCGCACTCAGCGACAATCCGCGGACGCGGCCGGTAATCGAAGGCCGTGTGGCGTTCGAAGGCCTGCGCCTGATTCCGACTACCGTGCATCCGTCCGAAATGTTCTGGCGGCAATTGCGCTATGGCGATTTCGACGTTTCGGAAATGTCGATGTCGACGCTGACCATCCTGACTTCGCAGGGCAACCGCGACTGGGTCGGGCTGCCGATCTACACAATGCGCAAGTTCTTCCACAACGAAATCCTGGTGCGGAAAGATCGCGGCATCGAGAAGCCCGAAGACCTGAAGGGCAAGCGCGTCGGCGTGCCGGAATATCAGCAAACCGCGGCGATCTGGACGCGCGGTGTGCTCGAGCACGAATTCGGAGTCCATGCGCGTGACATGACATGGTTCATGGAACGCAATGACAATCGCAGCCACGGACATTCGTCGGGCTTCAAGTCACCGCCCGGAGTCTCAGTGAGCCCGGTGCCGCTCAATACGAATCTCGGCGAAATGCTGCTGAACGGCGAGATTGACGGGATTGTGCATTATATCGCCAACAACAACCTGGTGGACCGCAGCCGCGCCGATGTCAGCGCGGATCCGCGGGTGAAATTCCTGTTCGAAGACCGCGAGGCCGAATCGGCACGCTATTACAAGAAGACGGGAATATTCCCGATCAACCACATTATCGTGATCAAGCGCTCCGTGTACGAACAGAACCCCTGGATTGCGCTGAATCTTTATAGCGGCTTCGTGGCGGCAATGGATCAGGTGCGGAAAGATTCGCTCGCCTGGATGGCGCCCTATTACGAAATGGGCCTGGTGCCGCGCGAGGTGCGCCGCACGGTGGCGCAGACGCCGATGCCCTACGGCCTGAACGCCGCACGGCGCGTGCTGGAAACTGTCACACAATATGTTCACGAACAGGGTCTGTGCGAGCGCCGCGTCGCTCTGGAAGAAATCTTCGCGCCCAATACGCTGGATTTGTGATCCCGCCCTCCCCGCCGGGGGCGGGGACGTGGTTGCGGATGGCCATCGCGAATGCGAAGGTGAGCAGGCTCGTCGCCGTCATGCAGGCGAAATAGCCCACCGGTCCGCCGAGATGCAGTGAATAGACTCCGGCATAGGCGCTGGTCATTGCGCCTAACCGGCCGAGCGCCGACGCCGCACCCGTACCGGTGGAGCGGAATGCCGGCGGGTAGATATGCGTCGCCAGCACATAGACGGCGCCGAGCAGGCCGACGACGGAGATATTCTCGATCAGCAGCATCGCCATGAACCAGAGGATTTGCTGCCCGTTCAGTGGCAGCCACATCAGCACGAATGTGCCTGCAGCAGCGGCAAGTGAAAACGTACCCAGCGCGCGGCGCGATCCGAAGCGCTGAATGGCGAGGCCGATCAGCGGCGAACCGAAGCCGCCAAGCGACCACGCGCTGAGACTGCGGCTGGTGACATCAAGCCCGAGCCCCTGCCCCGCGAGCATGGCCGGCGCCCAATTGAGAATGATGTAAGACGTCATATAGGCGAAAAAGCCCATGCCCCAGAGACAGAGCGTGTCGCGGCGGAAGTCGGGTGCAAACAATTCCGCCAGTCCGTGTTTCTGCCGCTCGCTGTGCGCTGATGGCGCGGCAATATCGGACGGTGGCAGCCCCATACGCGCCAATAACTGAGACAGTCGTGCACTGTTGCGCGCATCGCGGACCAGCCAGCGCGGACTCTCGGGAAGCACGAACCAGAAGAACACAGCCGCGAAAAGCGGGATGACGCCTCCGGCGACAGACAATGCGCGCCAGCCATAGGCCGGCAGGATCGCCGAAGCGAGCATGCCCGCGGCAACGATCCCGAGCGGCACAAACAGCAGCGAAAATGCTACGGCGAAAGCGCGCCGCCGCTGCGGCGTGAATTCCGCGACGAGTGTGGCGCAGTTGGGAATCAGCGCCCCCAGACCAAGTCCCGCGGCAAGGCGCACCGCGGTCAAGGTGATCAGATCGGGCGACAGAGCGGTCGCAAAATTCATCAAGCCGATCACGACAATCGGCCAGATGACGCCGCCCCGCCGGCCGATACGGTCGCCAATCATGCCGCCCAAGGCATTTCCTGCGGCGACGCCGACAAGTCCCACCGCAAGCGGCAATGCGAAAGGCTCGCGCGGCAGATTCCACGCTTTCATCAGCGCCGGAACCGACAGGCTGATGAGCTGGTTCGTCAGACCTTCAATGACGAAGGCGAGCGAGACCAGGACGAGCACGAAGATCTGGAACCTGCTCCAGTCTGCCTCGTCGATTGCCTTCCCAAGCGGCGTATCTACGCCCGCTGCGGCTGCGGTCATTGAACAAGCTTCTTCTGGACAATTGGACGGCTTGGTACGATAGAGCAGCATGCACGAACATTGGGAGAGAACACAATGAACCGGCGAGTTGTTTTGGCGGCGGGCGCGGCGGCGATGCTGGGCGCATCCTGGGTTGCGGTTTATGCCGCGGCGAATATTCCGGCCTATGTCACTGCCGCTGTCGCGGATACCAACCGGCCGAAGGGAAATACGGACCAGGACGCGATCCGGCACCCGGCCGAAATGATGGCGTTCGCCATGGTGAAGCCGGGCGACAAGGTCGTCGAAATCTGGCCGGGCGGCGGTTACGTCACGCGCATTCTCAGCAAGATCGTCGGCCCGTCAGGCAAGGTGTACGGCATCAACGCGCCGATGTGGCCCGACCGGTTGAAGCACGCCGTGGACATGGTCACGTCGAATGCCGCCTATTCCAATGTCTCGGTGCTGGAGCAGCCGCTGGAACAGATCAAGACGCCAGAGCCGGTGGATGTCGTCTGGACGTCGGAGAATTATCACGACTTCCAGAACAATGGTCCGTTCAAGGCCGACACCATGGCGATGGACAAGGCAATTTTCGCGGCGCTGAAGCCCGGTGGCTATTACATCATCACCGATTACGAAGCGCCCGCGGGCACCGGCAAACAGAACACGCAGATGCTGCATCGCATAGATCCGGCCGTGATCCGGCAGGAAGTCACCGCCGCGGGATTCCGGCTCGATGGCGAGAGCGACGTGCTGAAAAATCCGGCCGACAATATGACGGAGCGTTCGCACCAGGGTTCGACGCAAGTGATGTTCCGGTTCCGCAAGCCGGCGTGACGCGCTGATTTGCGTTGAACCCAAATTTCACCTCCACCTTGTGGGGAGGTCGAAATTTGCGGAGCAAATTTCGGGTGGGGGTAATCGCGAAGGCGTCCCCCCACCCGCCCTTTGCGAACTGCAAAGTGCGTGCCTCCCCTCAAGGGGAGGCGAAATATTTAGTTGCGCTTCCTGTTGGCAGCGTTATTCGTCGGTTTTAAAACCCGCGTGGCGGAGCCAGTATTGCCAGGCCCGGTCGAAACCTTCGCCGGGCCTGCCTTTATTCTGACGTGCACGGATTTTATCGATCTCGCCCGGCGTCAGGAAAGTGACTGGCCCGAAAGCCTGCGCTTTCAGTTGCAGATTGGCGTTGATCTCGAGCATGACGGCGGCATAGACGGCTTCGCGCAAACTGGCGCCGGCGACAGTTGAACCATGCCCGCGCATCAGGATGGAAGTGCGCGCGCCCAGCGCCTTCGCCAGATCGCGCCCCTGATGCATATCCGACACCAGCAAATCGGTATCGCCGAAATTCACCTGCGGATCCCACACCGGAACATCCGCGCCGATGGTGGCGCAGACATGCATAATGGGCCGCAGCCTTTCGCCGATCACGCTGAACGGCACCACGCTGTAACTGTGGCTGTGGACGACAGCCTGCACATCCGGCCGCGATTCGTAAATTGCCCCGTGAATGAAGCGTTCGAGATAGGGCTTGCCGTTGCCGGATGCGGTCGCGCCCTCCAGGGTGAATTCCATGATGTCGCTGGCTTCGACCAGTTCCGGAGCCCTGCCGCGCGACAGCAGGAAACGCCCGGGATTTTCCGGATGCCGCACGCTGACGTGCCCGAAGGCATCGCAGACTTTTTCTGCCGCAACGATACGATTTGCGATCACCAATTCGTCGATCGCGGATTTGAGTGCACTCACGCAACGGCTCCGTGGTTAAATCATCTCTTCGCGCCTTAGACGCGGCGCGGATGCCTGCACGCGGCGCTTTGCGCCGCGGCAGAATCAAAAAGTAGGGCGCGCAAGGCGCGCCTGGCCTTCCCTCGCGTTGCTGCGCAACGCTCGCCGGGGATGACACCGGTTTTTATGGAGATTCTCTCTCCGCGAGGGTCTTGAGTGCGGCGCCGAGATTGTTTTGCGTCGCTGCCCAGTCGAGCGGCGCACGTTCGCGGGTACGCTCCTTCAGCGCCTCGCGATAGGCGGCAATGGCTTCTTCCAGATGCCTGGTTCCGGTTTCGCGGACGCCGATGGCCTGCAGCGCTGCGCCGAGACTGTTCTGCGTCACTGCCCATTCCATCGGAGTGCGCTCGCGCGTGCGCTCCTTCAGCGCCTCGCGATAGGCGGCGACCGCCTGTTCGAGCGATGCGGTGTCGGATTCGCGCAGGCCGAGCGCGTGCAGCGCCGACGCGAGATTGTGCTCGGTCGCCGCCCATGTGAGAGCCGCGCGTTCACGGGTATATTCCTTCAGCGCTTCGGTGTAGGCGGCAATCGCTTCATGCAGCCTTGTGCTGCCGGTTTCGCGCACGCCGAGGGTCTGCAGCGCCACGCCGAGATTGTGTTGGGTCGCGGCCCAGTCCATCGGGGCGGCTTCGCGCGTCCGCTCTTTGAGAGCCTCGCGATAGGCGGCGATAGATTCCTGCAGACGGGCGGATCCCTGCTCACGCGAACCGAGCAGTTTCAGTGCCGCGCCGAGGCCGTGCTGGGTTGCGGCCCAGTCCAGCGGCGCTTTCTCCCTGGTGCGCTCAAGGAGTGCCGCGCGATACGCGGCGACCGCCTGCTCGAGATGCTCCGGCCCGGTTTCACGCGCGCCGAGCGCGAGGAGCGCATTGCCAAGGTTGTGCTGCGCAGCGGCCCAATCGAGCGGCGTCTGCTGACGGGTATATTCCTTCAGCGCCTCCTGATAGGCGGCGATCGCTTCTTCCAGACGGGCAATGCCCGGTTCACGCGGCGCGGCCTGACCGTTCGGTGCCGCTGCGGGACTGGTGGTCATCGGTTCGGGTGTTGCCATGGAGCGCCCCTCATTGCTGTGAAGCAATTTGCCGCGAATCGCGCGGCGTTGCATCCCCTTGTTCATTAGATTGGGCTGATTTTTCTGGCAAGTAGCGCCGGCCGGCCGAGCGCGCCGGGGTTAATCCGGCGGTGCGCCGGCGGGCTCGCCATTGCTGCTGCGCCGGATCAGTTCGGCGGCATACCAGGTGAGCGACACTGCGCCGGCGATTTGCAGGCCAAGGAAAAGCTGCGCGCCCGCAAGTCCCAGCAGGCCGAATGACGCGGTTGTCTTGAGATCGACATTTCCACCGGAGAATCGCTGCACCGCATTATCCATGGCTATGATCTCCGTACGGAGACGATTGGCGACCGGAGGCGACTGCAAAACGAACTCGACCAATTTGCCAAGTCCGGATTCGCCCATCATGGCTTCGACAAGTTCATCGAGTCCACCGTCATGCTGGACGAGCACGCTGCCGGTGGTGGCGTTGGTCTCGACGTCGCGGACGCCCGGCACGCGGCGTATATGATCGGCAAGCGAGTCGAAATAGCCCTGGTCATTGCGGTGTTCGCGGATGCGAAAGCGCGCCCGGCCATGCATCCGATGGATCAGATGGGCTTTGGGCGAATGTGCAGAGCCATTGTGCCGTTTGCGCTTCTGCCCGCGCGGATCTCGCGGGCTGTGACTTTGATCATGGGCTATATCGGAGACGTGCTGCATTTCCATTTCCACTCCGGACCAGAGAGAGAAAACGCAGAAACCGCGCCACGGATGCAGCGCAGTGCGTCGCTCCCTGGGCGGCCGGTTACCCGGTCGCCATGGCGCCGATATTGCCGGCCTGCACGGCGCGCTGCGATTTGTCGGCTGCCGTGTCGCGGCGCATCGCATGATGGAACAGCGCCTGCCCGATGGTGGCCTGCAGCGTCACCGGCAAGAATGGCTTGGTGACCAGGTAAGTCGGCTCGGGACGTTCGCCGGTGAGCAGATGCTCCGGATAGGCGGTCACGAAAATCACCGGAACCGAGAAGCTCCGCAGAATGTCGGTGACCGCATCGAGACCGGAACCTCCCGCGCCGAGATTGATATCGGCGAGAATTAGCCCGAGCTGTTCGCTGTGGGCCACTGCGACCGCCTCTTCGCGGGAGGCTGCCCGGCCCACCACCCTGTGGCCGAGTTCGGTGACGATATTTTCCAGCTCAAGAGCGATGATCGGCTCATCCTCGATGATCAGCACACGCGAGGCGAGCTCGCGTTCGATTTCGGCCTGCGCCTCCTCGATCCCGCGATCCACGTCCTCCGGCGGCTCCTGCAGGATATGGCCGGCTTCGCTGATCGAAAATCCTTCCATTGCTACGAGCAAGAGCGCCGGGCGTCCAGCTGCGGTCAAGCTGGACAAACGGGGGCCATCACTCGCACTCAGAGTGGCGTCACCGCGCGCCTTTTCGGAGCGGGCCCAGATTTCGTGGAACAGCCGAAAAAGCGCGATGCGCGGCGAGAGATAGCCGGTGAGTTCGGACTCCCCCGACAACAGCGCGCTTAACGTCGCGCGAACATAAAAATCGCCCTGAACCTGGGTTCCGGTCAGCGCACGCGCATAGCGGCGCAGATAGGGAATATGCGGAGCCAGAATATCGGTGACTGCCATAAGTGCTTGTTCCTCCTCGGATGGCAGCCTAACGAGGGCGCGGGCGAAGAGTTCCAACACGCGCCTGACATCGGTGCGAGAGACTTTCCGTACCGGACCCGCTGGAGCTATACCGGCCCCCGAGGAGAACAGATCCCGATGCGGCAAGGGGTTGCGCGATTTCTGTGTGGCTGGGTTGGCGCTGCCGTTGCACTGACCGGTCACGCGAGCGTGGCGGCTAATCGGGCAATGCCGCCGGATTTTGCGCCCAATCCGGGCGTCAGCTGGCTCGCCGATCCCGGCGGTTTCAAACCACCCGCCACCGGCGCGGGGCCGGTGCAGGACGATCCGAAGCACCCGACCATCAGCAATGATGATTATCGCCGGACCGGAAAGCAGCCGACTTTTCCGGTCGCCGATCTCAGCAATCCGATCCTGCAGCCCTGGGTGCGCGAGGCGCTGCGCCGGCATAATGAGCAGATCTTTTCCGGCAAATCGGGTCTTGGGCCGCGGCAAAGCTGCTGGCCGGTCGGCATTCCCGCGCTGCTGATCGTCGGCGTTTTCCGGCCGATCTATATCGTTCAGACCAGGCAGGAAGTTTTGATGACGTGGCAGTTGGATCATCAATACCGCCATGTCTATCTCGACGTGCCGCATTCGCAGAATCCCAAGCCGTCATGGTTTGGCGAATCCGTCGGCCATTACGAAGGCGACACGCTGGTGGTCGACACAGTCGGCATCAGCACAAAGACCGTGATGGACGATTACCTGATGCCGCACAGCGACAAGCTTCACGTCGTGGAGCGCTATCGCATGATCAATAACGGAAAGGACATGGAGGTTCAGCTTCATGTCGAAGATCCGGGGGCGTTCACGATGCCGTGGAATGCAGTGCAGCATTTCCACCGGCTCGAGCCGGGAATTTCCGAGAACACACTCGCGGTTCAGGATGATCCGACAACCGGACGCAGTGTGGCCGGCCCGCTGCAGGAGGAAAGCTGCGCGGAGAATGCGAAGCCGCTGTTCACGGATCAGGAGCTGCCGGTCCCGCAGGCGAAAACGCCGGATTTTTGAACTTCCCCCCGCGGCAGCGCTTAAACATCCGTGTCATTCCCGGCGAGGATCGCGGAGCGATCCGAGGTAAGGGAACCCATCCGCGCCGCGTCTGCGGCGCGAAGAAATCATTGGCGCGCGGACGCGCGCCTGATGCGTCCCCTTCCCTCACCGCAGCTTCGCTGCGGCTCGCCGGGATGACACAGATGTTCACCGCTCGAAGTCGTCCTTGGTGATGAACGGCGAAATTGTCACCCACCAGCTATATTGCGCCGTATTCGGATCGGCGGCCAAAGCTGCAACCTGCCCTGATTTGACTGCGGCGGCGCGCGCATCCTGTAAAGCCTGCGCCGTGGTGCCTTCGGTCTCCCAGATAACAAGATATCTGGTGAAGGCGAGGCGCGGCGGCGGCGAAGTGGCGGGCGTGGGCGCGAGACGAAAGCGCTGCGCCGCCATCCAGCCCGGCAAAGCCAGCACCTGATTTATTTCCCCTGACAGTGCGGCGTCGAAATCAGCATCGCTGATGCCGGACGCGGGTTCGACAAAGTCGAGCTGCACATAGCGATTGGGCCGCGGCGTTTTATTGTCATCCGCAGCCGGCATGAACGGTTTCCTGCCGTCGGGACGAGTCACACGCGGGCCGAGCACGCGATAGGTCGTGCTGACGGGACCATCGGCGGAGTAATCGAATCCGGCAATGAGCCGGCTTTTGCCACCGGCGATGGCGGCGCGCGACTCACTCTGGATTCTGCCGAGATCGTCGCCCTCCTGATCCCAGATGATGAGGTAGCCGCGCCGGTACAGCGGCCGCGTCGTGCGCGGCATGACCTGCACCAGACGGAAGCGCTGCGCACCGGTCCAGCCCGGAAGCTGCACCAGATCGCCCATATGCGTGTTCTGGTACGCCTCGTTGAAATCGAACTCGCGGCCCGGCAGCGGATCGGACATCACGAGATAGACGTAGCGGTCCTGTCCCTTGGGGGCCTCGCGCGAACCCGGCGCGCCGATGGACCATTGCGCCAGTGCGGTGGTGGAGAACGCCAGCGCCGTGGCGGCGCCGATGCAGACGCATTTAAGGAAGCTGTTCATGCCCACCTCGGATTGGAGACTTGTCAGCACCATCATACTCCAGCCCTCACGCGGAGATGCTTCTCTTTCCCCCCGCGAGCACTACAGCGCGACGCGTGGGGGAAAGTGTCGCCAGCCCGCGTTCGCGCGGTTCGGGCGACGAAAGGGGGGGAATGCTCTGCTAGCGCTCCCTTCCGCCTGCCATTCGCCCTGCTTCGCGCGCCGCGCTTCGCAGGGCTGCGGGCACCTTCCCCCACACGCTCCGCGTGGGTGGAAGGGGAATACACTTGCTACACTTGGCGCGGTTGTTCCCTTGCCGCTCCCGGTGGTACTCAATCCCTTGCCATGACCAGTCCCGAAAAACCCATGCGCGTGTTCGCAGTTGCGTTCAGTCTCGCCGTGCTCGCTGTTCCCGGCGCTTCAGCACAACAACCCAAAGCGTCCGCCATTCCCAACCTCGCCTCCGCCAAATTCGGCTGGCAGACCAATTACGAGGATTGGCAGGATCCGGGACCGGGCTATGGCCATGGGCCGATGTCGAACGATCCGGCCTATCCCTTCATCAACAATTCGGTCGTCGACAATCCGGAAAACGAAGCGGTCAAAAGCCAGGACCCGAATTTCGCCATCAAGGCCGGCCAGCCGACGGTCAGGATCGCCAACAGCAAGGACCCGATCCTGAAGCCCTGGGCCGCGGCGGCAGTGCAGGCGACGAATGACGAAATCCTCAAGGGCAAGCGGCAGGTGCCGTTTCTCGCCCAGTCGCGCTGCTGGCCCGGCGGCGTTCCCGGGCAACTGCTCTATCCGTTCGAGCCAATGTATTTCATCCAGACGCCGAAAGAAGTCTGGATGATCTGGCAGCGCGATCACATGGTGCGCCATGTGCTGTTGAACGTGCCGCATTCCGCCAACGTAAAGCCGTCATGGTTTGGCGAATCCGTCGGCCACTACGAGAACGGCAACACGCTGGTGGTGGACACCATCGGTCTGTCCACGCACTTAAGCTTCATCGACAATTTCCGCACGCCGCATTCGACGAAAGAACATGTCATCGAACGGTTTACGCTCGGCGGTGATGGAATGCTGAAAGCGATTGCGCGCGTCGAGGACCCCGACGCCTATAACGCGCCGATCACCATGCTGCGCACCTGGTTCAAGGTGAACGGTCCAATGCTCGAGACGGTGTGCTCCGAGAACAACGGCGACCAATTCCACCAGAATCTCTATCCGATCCCGCAGGCCAAAACGCCGGATTTCTGATCGGTCGAAATGCGGTGGGAAACCTCATCGCCCACACCCCCACCCGAAAAAATGCTGCGCAAATTTCGTTTCCGCCTGCGCGTCAGCTCCGCTGCCGCGCGACGGCTCCAATCCCCCAAGGTGGAGGTTAGTTCAAGGGTGAATCACGATTTCCGGTTTGTCGCTGCGAGGAAATAAACCTCGTCCGCTTCGGCAAATGTTATGATTGGCGTGGACCACGCGGGTTGACCGCGGGCCGTGGCAAGGAGATCGATCATGGAAGCGGTCATTTCCAGTCTTGTGTCGCGTTTTGAGAAGGGCTCATTGAGCCGCCGGAACCTCGTTCAAAGCCTTGCATTGTTAGCCGCCGGAGCGGGCACGCCTACCATCGCAGCCGCGCAGGCAAATATCGATTTCAGGAATGCCAGCATCGATCATGTCAGCATCCGCGTCGCGGATCTGGACCGGTCGATGAAGTTCTATCAAAACATGTTCGGTTTCAGAATGGTGAACGAGGATAAGGCGCAGCACATCGTCCGGCTCGGCAATTCCAAGGTGCTGGTCTCGCTCAACGATAGCAAGCCCGCCGGAACCATCGATCATTTTTCGATCGGCGTCCCGCGCTTCGATGCCAAAACGGCTGCAGGCTATTTTACCCAGCGCGGCGCGATGCCGTTGCAGGGCGACTATGCCGGTTTCCACGTCAAGGACCCGGACGGGGTTAACGTGCAGATTTCGCAGCGATAATATTTCTGCGGCAAAGGGAGGACCAGTTCATGATGAAAAGCACATTGATGGCCGGCGCAGCTCTGTTGGGCCTGGCCGGAGTGATCTTTGCGGCGCAAGGAACACATCCCGCAACGGCAGCAAACGCGGACAAGCCGTTCAAAATCCATCGCCTGTTCACCGGGCCTGATGGTCAGACGCATGTGGAGGAAATCGACGTCAAGTTCGGGCCGCGCGGCACGGACGCTTTCAAGCTGATGGGCGTGACCGGCGCGGAAATTCGCCGCGCTGCTCCCGGGCGGGTGGCGGATTGGCATGTCGCGCCGCGGCGGCAATATGTCATTACCCTCAGCGGGCATGGTGAGGTCGAGCTTATCGACGGCACAAAGATCGAACTCGGCCCCGGCAGCATCGATCTCGCAGAGGACCTGACCGGCAAGGGGCACATCACCCGCGTCATCGGCAATGAGGAGCGCGTGACTCTCGCCATACCGGTTTCGGAGCATTAGCGCAGGCTGAAATTCAGCCGGATCAAATCGCCTGCCCTTGGGGGGTTGGAGCCGTCGCACGGCAGCGGAGCTGACGTGCAAGCGGAAACGCGAATTTTGGTTCAGAAAGTTCGCGGGTGGGGGTACCTCGAGCACACCCCAACCCGAAATTTGCGTCGCAAATTTCTACCTCCCCAAGGTGGAGGTAGAAATGGTGGCTCGACCTGCCGTCATCCCGCTCTAGCAGAGCAAGTCGCCGCTTCGGTGCAAATTGCTCGCGCATGCGCTGGCTGATATGCTGATCGCATCTTCGGCGGCACAGGTGCGATGCAAAGCAGTGTGGGCCTGAGGAATTTGAGATTTGCCGGCGCACGCTCGGCCGCGCCGGCAGTGGCGATCTTCTGCACTTGTGTGTTGCTTGCGCCGGCGCTTGCTGCCGATGGGGATGGCTCAGCCAACGCGGGCGCCATTCCGCGGCTGATGCAGGAGCCGAATGTCGCCTGGATGGTGTACAACTACACCGGCTTTCCCGGGCTTCCCAAGCTTCCTCCCAGGCCGGCCAACCTGCCCAATCGCGCCGCCAACTTCCCCTACGACATACAGGCGAATGAGTGGCTGCCACCACGCGAAGGACTCGGTCCGATCACGTCCGATCCGGCGCACCCCTTCATCAACAATCCTGGCGGGAACGATCTCGGCATCGGAGCGACCTATCGTTTTGCCGACCTGAACAATGCGGCGGCGCAAAACCTGATGCCATGGGCGCGCGAGGCGCTCAAGCAACACAATGATCTGGTGCTGCAGAACCGGAATGGTGAAACGCGGCAGGAGAGATGCTGGGAAACCGGCGTGCCCGACATCGAAGAGGCGCCCTGGGAAATGTATTTCATCCAGACGCCGAAAGAGGTCGTGATGATGTTAAGCGGCGTGGGGCCGGAAGTGCGCCGCGTCTATCTCAACGTGCCACATTCGAAAAATCCGAAACCGTCATGGTTCGGCGAGTCGGTGGGCCATTACGAAGGCGGCGACACGCTGGTGGTCGACACGATTGGACTGGACACACGGACTTTCGTGGACAGCTACCGCACGCCGCACACGGCGCAGCTTCACGTGGTGGAGCGATTCAAGATCATTGACGGCGGCAATACGCTGGATGTGAGCATTACCACCGACGATCCCGGCACTTTCTATCACCCATGGGGAGCGCGCCGCCCGCGCTACCGCGTCGTCGCGCCGTATACGGAGCGGCCTTGTCCTGTGAACAATGACGACGTGCTGAATCAGGGTTTCGACCCAGTGCCGACGGCGGCGAAGCCGGATTTTTAGACGCCTTTTCCGCGTATCACTCCTGCTATTTTCTCTTTCCCCCCGCAAGCGCACCAGCGCGAAGCGTGGGGGATTGAGGGCGTGAAGAAATCGCCAGAGGCGATTTTGGGCCGAACGGGCGCAGCTGCGGCGACCGGCGCGCAAAGCGCGCCATCTTTTTGATTCCGCCAAGTGCGGCTTTGCCGCGCTTGGTCGGGGCGCAGCGAATGGCGCCCGAAAGGGGGGAATTGTTCGCCGCGCCCCCCTTCCGCCCGCCATTCGCAACGCCGTCGCGGCGTTGCTGCGTTCACCTTCCCCCACAAGGGGGGAAGGTGAACGCCTGGGGGAACTCGCTTTATTGAATGCCGAAGGTGTCGCGGTAGCTGCGGATGCCGGCGAGTGAATCCGCGGCATAGACTGCGCGCGCGATGGCGCGGGCAATGCAATCACCGGCGACGCTTCCGATCCGCGTCAGCTCAAGAAATCTGTCGCCGGAAATCGGGACCGAGTCGGTTGTCAACGCGAACACCACGTCGCCGTCGAACAAAGTGTGCACGGGACGAAGCGCGCGCGCGAAGCCGTCGGTCGCCATGATGGCGACGCGCTTGAGTTCGGCCGCTGTCATGGCGGCATCTGTCGCGATGATCGCGAGAGTCGTATTTGTGCCGGGCGCAGATGGTGGACGTTTGCCATCCGCGGGCAGATCGAGTGAAATTTGCGGCAATGTCTTCTGAATGCGCGGGCCGCCGAACTCATGGCCCTGCTCCAGCGCGAATGCCCAGAACACATCCGTACCCGGAATGACGGGCGAACCGACGGAGTTCACGGCAACCAGGGCGCCAATCGTCACCCGATCATCGATGACCGCCGAAGCGCTGCCGATTCCACCCTTATAGGCACCGGCCGTGGCGCCAAGGCCCGCGCCGGCATTGCCGATGGCGAATTGCAGATCGGCGCCCGCAACGGCGTGGTTGCCCATTTCGCCATACGGATTCACACCCGGATCGAGGCTCTCGCCAATCGCGAGATCGAACAGAACGGCCGCCGGTACGATCGGTACCTTGGGCAAGCCCGGCCTGATTTCGAACCCGCGGCCATGCGCGCTCAGCCACGCCGTAACACCCGACGCTGCATCGAGCCCGAATACCGAGCCGCCGGACAGCACAATGGCATCGGCCTTCACGCCAAGTGCCGACGCATCCAGCGCATCTGTTTCGCGCGTGCCCGGCGCTCCGCCGCGGATATCCGCGATCGTGCGGACCGGCATGTCGGCCAGAACAACCGTGACCCCGGTGCAGAGTCTTTGATCCTGCGCGTGACCGACGCGCAGCCCCGCAACATCGGTGATCAGATTTCGCGCGCCAGGTCTCACCATGCCGTCTATTTTTTATTCAGGTAGTGTCGTTCGAGGAATTCAGATCTGAATGGCTGTGGTGGCGTGACGATATCCGGCCGGCCTTCCGGCGTGAAATCCATCAGATTCCAATAGGGCCACACTGTGTCGACATGGTTCCCCGGCAGTTCCGTCGCCCAGAAATGAAAAATCTTTCCGTCGCGTTTGGTGAACACATGCATCACCGGCAATTGCATGTCGTCGGTGTCTTTCTGGCATTTGTAATCGGCCTGGTACGGAGAATCCGATCCGGACAGCAGCCAAATCTGCGACCATCCGCGTGTTTTGGCCCACGCATTGATTCGTTCGGCCGGCGCTTTGGCAATCGCGGCGAACGCAGCGTTGCGGCTGACCTGGTACCAGCTTCGGTCAAAACCATCGACCAGCGACGTACAGGAAGGACACGGCTTGTCCCAATTCGGACCGAACATGAACGAGTACAGCAGCAGCGTGTTCTTATCGCCAAACAGCTCGGAGAATTTCACGCTCTGTCCGACTTTGCCGTCAATGGCCCACTGGAAAATGTAATCCTGTTTCAATTGCCCGCCGAGCGGAAGCTGGCGGCGTTTCGCGGCCACGGATTTTACTTTGGCGACAAGCTCCTGTTCTTCCTTGAGGAGCGCTTCGCGAGCATCGCGATACTCCTGGCTTTCGTTCGGATAGCGAAGATCGCCCATGCTCGTCTCCTGTCTTTGGATTCTTGTCGCCTTTGATTTGTTATGGCGGCTCGTCAGGCGTCCGCGTGATGGGTATAGTCCTTCCATTCTACGTCGTGCACATGCAGTTTGCGATACGGCCGCTGACGCGTGTTGTTGGCAAGATTGCAGCATTGACACCTCCGGCCGTATGATCCCGCAGCGCGAAAGGAGCAGCCCTGATGACGATAGCGGCCGGTTCAGTTCGGATTGTATCGGGAATGGCTGTGGTCTTGTCGACGGTATTCGCCTCAGAGCAGGCGAGCGCCAGTGTGCTGGATCAGACGAAGACGGTCGCCGGTACCACCGTTCACTACAAATTCGTGCTGCCGGACGGCTATGATGCGACGAAGACATATCCCGGTATCATCGCGTTTGGCGGCGGTCCGCAAACGATGAACACCGTGAACGGGATCCTGACGCGCAACTTCCGCGCCGAGGCCGAGAAACGCGGATATATCGTCGTGGCGCCTGCGGCGCCGGACGGCGATCTGTTCTTCGAGGACGGCGAGCGGATCTTCCCGGAATTCCTGAAGATGATTTTGGCGGACTACAAAATCCAGAACGGCAAATTCCACATTGCAGGTCCATCGAACGGGGGGATCTCGTCGTTCCACATCGCGGCGGCCAATCCGCAATACTTCATCTCGGTGACCGCCTTCCCCGGATATATGTGGGAGCCGACAAAGGCGAAGCTCGACGCCATCTCGAAGATGTGCGTCTTCACCTATGTCGGCGAAAACGACGAATATCGCTGGCACCCCGAGATGCAGCGCGAGGTGGAATACCTGCGATCGAAGGGAACCGTCGCGCGATATACGGTCGAGAAGGGGCAGCCGCACCGGCTGGATACGCTGGCAGGCGAGCATGCCAGCCGGCTGTTTGACGATTTCGAGGAAACGAAAAAGGGCTGCAGCAAGTAGCGCAAATCTGGACTTGTCGCACCGGGAGGGATTGGGATGACGCGCCGGGTTCTTTTCGCGTGCTTCGCAGGCGTGCTGACCTGCGCAGGCGCGGCCGCGCAACAGTTGACGTATCAGGACCAAAACCGGCTCGCTGTGCCTTCGGACTATCGCGAATGGGTGTTCCTGACCTCGAGCCTCGACCTGAATTACAGCGACGGGGCAGCTGGCCGGTCGGTGCTGGACAATGTGTTCGTCAATCCATCTGCCTACAGAGAATTCGTGAAAACCGGCACCTGGCCGGACAAAACCATCTTTGTGAAAGAAAACCGCGTCGCCGCCTCGGCAGGCACGATCAGCAAGAGCGGCAAATTCCAGACGCAAGTGCTGAACATGGAGATGCATGTCAAAGACGAAGCACGATTTCCGGGCAAATGGGCGTTCTTCGCGTCGAGTGACGGAATAGCGCCGGGCGTACTGCTTCCGATGACGGCGGCTTGCTACTCCTGCCATGCCGAGCATGCCGCCGTGGACACCACATTCGTCCAGTTCTACCCGACGCTGCTTGAGATCGCGAAAAGCAAAAACACGCTGAGCCCGGGCTATCTCACCGACCTGCGGAACCTCGCCGGAACGAAATAACGGCACCTGTGCAGCGCACGTGCTTCGCCGAACGCGCCCGCTGGAGCGGCGGTTCGCAAAGTTCAAATGTGAACTTGGCGACATTATTTCGTGGCTCGACCGGAATAGAATCCCGCGCTGGAACGTCTTTGGTCACAGCGGGTTAGCGTGGCGTTGACCCTCGAAAGACGGGAGAGTTGCATGCGCAGGCAAGTTCTCTGCGGAGCGATTGTCATTCTCGCTGCTTCAGCGCTCGTTGCATGTGAACCCTATGGCTACGGACCCTACGGTTACGGCGCCTATGGAGCTTACGGTTACGGCGGCTATGGACCGTATGGATATGGCGCCTATGGGCAGTATGGCGGCTATCCACCACCGCCTCCGGCGACCTATGCTGCGCCGCCTCAGACAACCTATGCTGTCCCGCCCCCGGCACCGGCGACTGTGACCCCGCCGCCCCTTGCCGTGGCTCCAGCGCCGGTTCAAACCACCGGGCCGGTTGCGGTCGTTCCGGTACCTTGCACCAAAGGAGTGCTTTGGCCGTTCGTGCGGGAGCCGGGTGATTGTCCGACGGATGCGGAGAAGTTCGCGAATTATCCGTATGCCGATTATCCCCTGCTGGCGCCGAGGTAGAGGAGCGAGGAGAGAGGAGCGCCGAGCGACAGCGCGTTAGCTGGCGCGTCTGACTGCGTGTGATTGATTTGGCGCAGACTCACCCCTCACCCGGAGCGCCAGTACGCGCGTGCAAAGCGCACGCGCGGGCGCTCCACCCTCTCCCACAAGGGTAGAGGTGAAGTTCCTCCGCGGCTTCGCGTGAAACATTTATTCGCGCGGCAGACGCCGCGCGGATAGGTCCCCTTCCCTCGCGTTGCTTCGCAACGCTCGCCGGGGATGACACCGGTGGTGAAGCGCGCAGCGCGTGAGCGCTCTCCTGCGCCAGGGATTAGCGCTGGGTGAGGTGGAGGAGATAGATGTCGGAGTCGACCTGCACCAGGCTGGTATAGACGACCTGGCCGGTTTGCGGGTTGATGGCGAATTCGCCGCTGAGGCCACTCCCGGCATCATCGCCGTAGCGCGGAACGGCCGCGAATAAGCGCGCGGGGCCGCCGTCGAGCGGTTGCGCGATCAGCCGGCGATGCGCGCGGTCGGACGCATCGAAAACAATCGCATCATCGCCGGAAATCTGCCACTGGCCGCTGCGGTTCGTGGGCAGTTTCGCCGTCACAAGGCGAGGCGTGCTGCCGATTTCCCAGATTCCCGGCTCGTCGCTGCGGACGCCGAAGAGCTTGCCCTTGTGCAGCCGCACCGCCATCCAGCCATTGCCGGTCACAGGCGTGATTTTCCCGCCCTGCGCAATATCGATGCGCGAAATGTGAAATCCGAGACTGTCGCGAAGCGGAATCACCACGGCATCGCCGTTTGGCAGCCATTGCGGTTCACCCGCATCCGATGCACCGAGCGCAATCGCGGAAAGCTGCGTGCCGCCCGCACTCAGAATGAGCAACTGTAGGCCATCCTGCCGCTCGGCCACCGCCGCGATCCGCTGGCCATCGGGCGAAAATGCCACATCGCCGATCTTCGTCTGCGCGAACCCGACCAACTGGCTCGCCGGCCTGCCCGGCCGCATCACCCAGATGGCGAACTCGCCGCTGCGATTTGATGCCATCGCCAGAGTGCCGTCCGGCGCGAAAGAAAGACCCCAGGTGTCGTAGTTGGCGGGATCGAGGGCCACTGGTTCGTCACCACCAGCGGCCGGCGGCGCAACGATATTGGCACGGTAGGTTTCCATTTCGGCGGCGAGCATGCCATTCGGTCCGCGCGCCAGCCGGCCGAACTGGAATGCGGTCGAGTATACGTCAGTATGGACGCCGCCTGCGGAATAGCGCCGCAGGGTGGTGTTCTTCGGATCGGGGCCATAGATGTCGCGCGAATTTTCCGCCCACACCCAGCTCCCGAAACCCCAGGCAATTTCCCGGGTTATGATGGTTTCGGCGCCGGTCGCAAGATCACGCGTGACCATGGCAGCATCCGCCTCGTTGCGGTAGCGCAGGAATCCGATGCGGCTGCCGTCCGGCGATACCGCAACCTCGCTGTCGCCGGAGCTATCGGCCGGCGGATGGGTGACTTCGCTGCGTTTGCCGGTCGCGATATCCAGCCGGTAAATGCGCTGCGCCATACCCTTTGCCGGTTCGTCGGAGAAATACACCGCCTGACCACCGGCATCCCAATCCGCGCGCGACCTTTCCTCGGCCGTGCAGCGCGCGATTTCCCGCGCCAGGCCGGCGGGCACCGGCATGACAAATATGTGGCAGGGTTCGCCCTCTTTCGCCGCGACATAGACGATCCTGCTGCCATCACGCGACCAGTTCGGCGCGACGTGGTCATAATTGTCGTCGGTCAGGCGAATCGGATCGCCACTGGCAAGGCGCTGCAAATAGAGCTGGCGAGTGAACACGTCCTTGCCGGCCGAGTAGATCAACATGGTGCCGTCGGGTGAAAGCGCCGGGTGCCGCTCGATCAATGGCGTCGCCACGATCGCTCGCGCATTGTCCACGACCCAGTGTTTGGGATGGAGCCAGTACAGCGCGGCGAAGTTGACGACGAAAATCACACCGGCGGCCGCGGCGGTGATCGCCGCAAAACGCAGCCACGTCCGGCGCGGAGGTTTCGCAACCGAAGCTGCCGGGTGCAGCGTCGGCGGCACAGTTTGCGAAGGAAAAACTGATTCGCTCGCCGACGGAGCTGTGGTTGCGCCCGGAATCAGCCGGTAGCCGACCCGTGGAATCGTTTCGATGCTGAAATATTGTACCGCGCCGGCATCGGCAATGCGGCGCAGGCGGGCGATACAGCGGTTGATTGCATCTTCACCTACCGCACGGCCGTCCCAGCACCGCCGCACGAGGTCATCGCGCGACACCACGGCGCCGCGCGCCTGGACCAGCGCAACCAGCACCTGCATCACCCGCGGTTCGAGCACTTCGCGTTCGGGGCCGTATTCCAGCATCCGGTTCGACGGGCGCACCACCATGGGGCCCAACGCAAAGTCGGGCGTGTGCGCCAGATCAATGACGCGGTCGTCGGACTTCTCTGAATCATTCAGCACGTCACCGGCTCCCCCGGGGCAAACACGATACACCAGATTGAACGTTCAGCCCGATGCTCGCGTCTAATTGAAAGCCGGTACCCGAACAATCACGTTTCTTGCGCAATGACGCAGTTATTCGCCGAATTATTCCGCCTCGGCAAATCATCGGCAAATCATCGGCGACGGATCAGGCGGCAATCCTTTCGAATCCCGGTCACCAAGCGCACATCACGGGCGACGAGCGGCGAACGCAATGCGGCGTCCCGCCAGACCGAAGAAGGAGTTCGCCATGTTTCGCAACATTACAATTTTGACATTTGCGGCCGCCTTGATGCTGACCAGCGCCGCCCAGGCGCAGGCGCCTGTTTCCGCGGCGGCCAAACAGATCGCGGTGAATTACACCGATCTCAATATCGGCCAACCGGTGGGAGCGGCGGAATTGATCGCGCGCATGCATGCCGCCGCCACACAGGCCTGCGGCCCTGCGCCGGACGTCCGCGAACTGGTCCGGTCGCGCGCATACCGGCAGTGCATCAGCGACTCGGTCGCGCGCGCGGTTGCCGATGTGAACTCTCCCGTGGTCACCCAACTGTTCCACGGCTCCGTCAATCCGGGCCTCGCCGTCGCGGCGAGGTGAGGAGAGCTGGGTGGGCGGCCCCCAGCTGCTCACCCAGTTTTAAACTTTACTTCCTGGCCGCTTCCCACGCGGGCAAATCTGCTCCGCAGATTTGTATTTCCCGCGTGGGACCCCTGGCGGGGCTCAGCTAAAAAAGACCCGCCGATTCCCGCGCATACTCACCCCTCACCCGGCGCGCCGTTGCGCACGTAGTTCCTACGTGCGGGCGCGCCGCCCTCTCCCACAGGGGAGACGAAGGCATGAGCTCCGCATTTGCGGAACACGTCGGCTGAGCTTTCATTGATCCGCGATTTTTCGCACAATCGCTGATCTTTCATCCAGATCACGGAAATGACACGGCAACCATCCTGCAGCCGGGCGCATTGGCTCGGGAGGGCAACGGCGAAAATTCGGTTAGCACGAAAGGAGTTCGACCATGCGAATTCGAACCTTGAGCCTGATCGCGCTCGCGCTTGCGATGCCAGTAGCGGCTTACGCCCAGGGCGCCGCCACGGGTGCAGCGGCCGGCGCCATTGGTGGCGCGGTTGTCGGCGGTCCGGTGGGCGCGGCCGTTGGAGCAATCGGGGGCGCCATCGTCGGCGGCATCTCCGATGCAAATCGCCCGCGTTTCCACGACTACGTGGTTCGCGAGCACGTCACGTCCTTCCCATATACCGGGCAGGTCGTGGTCGGTACCGAATTGCCGGGCACCGTCACCTATTACACAGTTCCGAAGGAATACGGCGTAACCGAATATCGTTACACTGTGGTGAACGATACGCCTGTGCTGGTTGATCCGCACACGCACCGTATCGTTCAGATCATCGGGTAAATCCTTTGGTGTTGGAAATCCCGTCCGGTTGCAAACCCCGGACGGGATTTTCATTCCCGGCGGCCCGCCAGATAACCGTTTGATAACTCTCGCGGCGCAGATCGAGTTACAATGCAGGCCGGATTTCGACGATCTGAATCGTGCGTGTCGGCTGACGAAGAATCCGGTCCTGGAACACAGGACGCAATCAGGCGCGAAAGGCAGCAAAGGCCGGATGGCGCGGAAGCACCGCCCGAGATCCCTGCAGCCGTTCCAGCAGGGACGGCCAGCGTGACTGTCAAACGAATCGTACCCAACATCGCCACAGAGAAACTTAACAATGCGAAAGCATTCTACGCCGACCTGCTCGGCCTGCGCATCGTGATGGATTTGGGATGGATCATCACCTTTGCCGCCGACGGGGCATGTGCACCCCAAATCAGCTTCGCATCGAACACCGGTTCTGGAACGCGCGTGCCCGATCTGACGATCGAAGTCGACAATTTCGGCGAGGTCTACGAACGCGCGTGCAACGCACGTTGCAAGATTGAATATGGCCCGGCAGACGAACCCTGGGGCGTGAGGCGCTTCTACGTGCGCGATCCCTTCGGCCGCCTCGTCAATATCATGACCCACAATTAGAACGGTTCGTCCGGGGGACATCACCGGCGCGACCGCGCTGCACAAAGATTTAACAGCAGCCGGGATAAAGTTCAGCGAAGGGCGGGAGGGATAAGCGACATGTCGATGATGGCGCGGTTCGTTGCGGTTGCGCCAAAGCAGCTCGCGGAAATTCGAAAGTCGCCTGAGCGCGTGGAGATGCTGTTGGTGGCGAAACATTCGCCTGCGCGTTCCAGAATGAGACAGGCGCTGCATGAACGTATCAGCAGCCGGTCGCCGCAGATGCTGCGGGCCAGTCTGGACCACGCGCCGCTGGAAATACGCGCCCAGGTCTTGCGTGGTCTGGGAATCAGCGAAAGTGATTTCGCCGGGCCTGATGGTGGCGATCTGCTGGTGCAGCGCATGACCGAGCGCGCCGCAAAGGTTCTTGGGGAACCACAGCAGACGGATGAACCCGCAAGCCACAGCGTCTCACTCGACAAGGCATGGCATGGCCTTCATTACCTGTTGTGCGGATCGGCCGAGCCCGCGCCCGGCCCACTCGGTCAGGCCGTATTCGGCGGCACGGAGATCGGGGATGATCTGGGTTACGGGCCGGCGCGCTGTTTCACTGCCAAAGAGACATCCCGGATCGCTGAGGCGCTGCAGGCGCCGGGTCTTGAAAGCACATTGCGCAACCGCTTCGACGC
Organism: uncultured Bordetella sp.; assembly: GCA_964446945.1. Taxonomy (GTDB): domain Bacteria; phylum Pseudomonadota; class Alphaproteobacteria; order Micropepsales; family Micropepsaceae; genus CAIYRG01. The sequence goes on along the minus strand of CAYUQO010000001.1, from coordinate 255,104 downwards.
AAAAGCAATGGAGCAGCTTGGCCTCTATCCGGGCGGCGTCTGGAGCGAGGGGCCGGATTGGCTGATCGCTGCATTCCGCGACTTGCGCGAGTTTTATGCCGCGGCGAGCGCAGAAGGACAGGCGGTGCTGACGGTGATTGAGTAGCTCTCCGTGCACGCATTACGTGCTTCATCTCTTCGCCGCGCCCCGCGCGCTTCGCGCGCGACGGCTATTAATTCCGCCAGTGCGGCTGTGCCGCACTGGTCGGGGCGCGCGGCGGCTGGGCCCGCGCGCGGCGCGTTGCGCTGCGGCGCCCGGCCATGACAAAGGGTGTGCGGGGAGAGGAGTTCAGGATTTGGTGGGTTTTCGCTGTTCGAGATTTTTCGCGATGATCCCCACGATCAGCAACAGAAAGGCAATGATCCTGAGGATGTAGACGTAATAGACCGGCTCGGGATTGGTGCCGGATGGGGGCGTGAACAGCTCGGTCACGGCGATCAGCCAGAATGCCACGCCGAATATCGCAAACAGGCGGTCCCTGGTCCGCGACCAGAAGCGAAAAAAGAACAGGCCGGCAATGAGAAGACCCATGGTCGCCATGCCGGACAGGAAGATCTCCACATCGAGCATCAGTCGGCCTCCCAGATGAATGCGTAAAGCAGCGCGGCGACGCCAATCAGCAAAGTTCCGACCCGCACCAGGCCCAAATCAATATCGGGGGGAAGCAGCACGAAATCGAAAATCACGCTGAGGCTGTTGAGCGCGAAGAAAATGAAGCAGATTCCGCTCCACAGCAGCAGCCTCGTGCGATTGCGGATGTAGCTGCGCATCAGCAGCGTCGCGCAAACGGAGCTTGCCACGAATTGCACGAAATAGATCAGCGCGGCGAGGCTCAGCGTCATTCTTTCAACCGGAACGAATTGGCGAAGACCTGAAGATTTTCGTTCTTCGCGTTGAGAATAACATTCATCAGCCAGACCGGTTTGATCGCGTAGAGTCTCTCGATCTCGTCGCCGAGACTCGCGAGCAGCCCGGTTGCCGGCCTGTACTCGTACGCACCTTCGCTTTGCGTGATCAAACCGGCCTGCTCAAGACGGTTCAGCCCCTGGGTGATTGCGAGCTCGCTGCTGCGCAATTTGGAAACGATCTGATCCACGCGTTTGGTATCGGGTGCGCTGCGCTTGAGCAACAACAGTGTTTCGAGCGCCCAGACCGACGGAATGGAAGCCGTGATAAAACTGGCGACGTCCTCTTCGGTCACGCCGCCCACATCACGAGTGATTTTGCACGCGCTTGCGCGCTGCCTGGGTCATTTGCGCCGCACTTCTAAAATTGCGCCCCGGGGTCAGCCTCTACGCGAGCGCGGCGAAGGCTGAACGGATACAGAGATAGGCCAACGTATTACGCCCGGAGTGGTTCCCGGCTCCCCAGGTGCATACTGCCCCTGGGCTTGTGGTTTGCTGCGACATATGGCGCATATCTCGGAAGATTGAGAATAAATGCAGTGGTGGACCAACCAGGGTCAAACTGGGCACTGGATTCTGGCGATCCCCTTGCCGGCGGCAAGGCGAAAATAACCCGCAAACCCAAGGCGCTGCGTTAGATCAGGTCGGCACCACCAAATTGCCGTTGCTGATCATGTCGTTGACATCAAGGCCGGTGACGCCAAGAAGGACGGCTATCGCCGTGGGACTGTAGGTCCCGCCGGTCCCGTCCTGATCGACCGAGACCGTCGTGTTGCCTCCGCTTGCGGAGAGCGACACGAAGTCGCCAATGGCATCATGCACGGGATCGTATCCGGTCAGCACGTCCGTAAGGTCGATCTTGTCCCCATCTCCGGTGGTGAAATCCGAGATGGTGCTCTCGCCTGTGAACGCGGTCGCCGCCTTGAACAAGAAGGTGTCTGCGCCGCCGTTGCCGGTGAGATAGTCGTTGCTCCCTGCGCCGTAGAGGACGTTTGCCGAGCTGTCGCCGGTTATTGTGTCGTCATAGGCGGTGCCGGTTGCATTCGGGAAGTTGCTCAGGCCATCGCCACCATAATCGCTGTAGGCATAGCCCCCGGACAAGTCGACCGCCACCGACGATGTATAGTTTTCATAGCTGATGGTGTTGATTCCCGTTCCACCATCTAGCGCGGAACCGTCCATATTGCCGAGGAACAAGTCATCATGGGACGACCCGATGATGCCACCCAATGCCGAAAACGTGTCGTTTCCGTCGCCGGTCACCGTCCCGCCCGCCATATCGACTGTCACGCCCGATGCTGAGTTTTGGTAGCTCAGGAACTCAATCCATGTGCCGGTTATATTGTCGTCGTGATGGGAGCCGATAATACCGGCGATATTGACGAGGGTATCTGTGGTGCTCCATCCGTCCGTGGCTGTACCTATCGAGAGGTCCACAGTGACGCCTGAAGGATCATGACTGTAATCCACGATTACGGCAGCGCCATATCCGCCATCGACGTAGTCGTTTCCGGCGCCTCCAGCGACAATATTCTGGCCACTGGTCCCTCCGTAGATGGTGTCGTCGTAAGCAGAACCGATGACGTTGACTATCCCCGAGAGGGTATCGTTGCCGTCGCCCGTGGCGGTCCCGGCGGCGAGGTCTACCGTCACGCCTTGCAAGGCATGGGCGTAGCTGACGGTCGTCGTACCGTCCCCGGTCAAGGCGTCATCGAAATGCGATCCGGCAATTGCTTGAAAATTGCTAAGCGTATCCGTGTTGCTCCATCCGTCGGTGGCCGTTCCCATCGAAAGATCGACGGTCACGCTGCCGGGATCTTGGCTGTAATCGACCGTGTTGAAGCCGCCGCCGCCATCCAGCGTATCGTTTCCGGCGCCGCCAACGATCCCATTGTCGTTTCCGTCGCCGGCAATGGTATCGGCATATGCGGAGCCGATGACAATGTGGACATCCGTCAGGGTGTCGGTGTTGCTCCAGCCATCGGTTGCCGTTCCCATCGAAAGATCGACGGTCACGCCTGCGACGTCGTGGCTGTAGTCGGCTGTACCTCCAATGAGGGTGTCGTTGCCCTGTCCGCCGGACAGGAGGTCGGTATCGGTGCCGGCGGTCAGGGTATCCGCATAGATCGAGCCGATTACGGCATGAATGTCGATCAGTGTATCCGTGTTGCTCCAGCCATCGGTGGCCGTGCCCATCGAAAGATCGACCGTTACGCCCGCCGGGTCAAAACTATAGTCGGCGATGCCGCCCTGGAGCGTATCGTTTCCGGCAAACCCGGAAAGGTGGTTCGTACTGCTACCTGTCAAAGAATCGTCATAGGCGGAGCCGATGACGTTCTCGATGCTGGTGAGAGTGTCGCTTCCATCACCGGTGGCGGTTCCGTTCGTGAGATCGACTGTGACCGCCGATGCCGCGCTACCGTATATGACCCAGTCATTTCCGGCACCGCCATCGATCACGTTGTCGTTGGCATCGCTGGTAATGTAATCATCGTAAGCGGAGCCGATGACATTGGGAATGTCCGTAAGTGTGTCACTGCCGTCGCCGGTCGCCGTGCCGTTGTGAAGATCGACAATCACGCCCCCCGATGCGTTCGCATAGCTGACAGTCGTCGTAGTGCTGTCACCGGTAAGAGTGTCGTTATGGTGCGAACCGCTAATGGCCGAGATGTTCGTAAGCGTATCGGCATAGCCCCAGCCGTTATTGCTGACAATGCCGGTTGACAGGTCGGCCGTCACCCCGCCAGTCGCGGCGCTGTAGTCAATCGTATTAGTCCCCGGCCCGCCATCGACAATGTGAATGCCGCTTGATGGAATAGAGATGGAGTCGGAGCTGGCGCTTCCAAAGATGTAGTTCGAGCTGCCATAGGTGACACTCTCGGTTCCCGTCGCGAGAGGTTTTGAAAATGATAGGGTAAGAACGTCATTACCGCTGATTGAGCTGTTCCACTTGTAATATTGGAATGTAATATCCGCGATATTCCCGAACATCGCGTACGAGGAGAGACTGACACTGTCGTAATTCGAAACGTGTACGTCCGAGCTAAAACTACCGGAAGCGTCCTCATCAATTTGAACACTCGCCGTCGTCGGCCCGGCATCAAGATCATTCATATTGAAATTGTAGCTGTCGCTGCCCGCGCCTCCATTGAAGTACACTGAAGTTCCCGGCAGGAATCCATTAAAGGTATCGTTCAGACGCGTTCCCACGATGGCATGCACGTTGCCGCTTAGGGTATCTTCGTCGGATGGACCCGTACCGTAATATTTGTCAACGGTGAACCCGCTCCCGGTGGATGTTGCGACGATATCGGCTGAATAAACATCAAGACTGCTATAATCAACGGTGCTGCCACCAATCGTCGGAGCAGTCGCAAAATACGTATACTGATCGTTGCCTTTGCTACCGTATACAAAGTCGTCAACGGTCGTGCCCTCGAATACGTCATTCCACGGCGTACCGACGATCCCTTCAATCGAAAAGAGTGTGTCTGTTCCGTATTCGCCGCCAGAGCCTTTAACTACGATCGTAGGGCTAGTGTAGGTCGTGTTGTCGAAGGTTACATCGATGCCTAGGCTTCCTGTGCCGACAGGAAGTCGCGAATAGTTGGCGATATCGCAACCATCAGCCCGATCATCGGAGCTATAGTTGATATCCGACAGTGCTGCACCGGCCGCATTGTTTGTACCTACGAATTGTCCCGCGGGGTCCCAATCGCCTGGGGAGCCGCCGAAGGCAGTATCGATCTCAGATTTGACGTAGCCGCCATGAATGATGTCATTGCCTTTGCCGCCAAAAAAAAGATCATTTCCAGCCCCGCCAATAAGAATGTCGTCGCCGCTGTCGTCGGCCGCCGGGGCAATAGCGTCTGGCCCCCAACTGTAAACGGTGCTTGTACCGTCCACGATCGTATTCGCATCGTGATAACCAGCATCACCATCGTAACTTACACCGTCGCCGTAAATCGTGTCGTTGCCGGAACCGCCGTATAGAATGTTGTTCCACTCGTTGCCTATCAGTGTGTCGTTCCCATTGGTGCCGATCGCGTTCTCGATTATCGCGTGGTAGGCAATTGCCACGTTACCTGCGTCGTACTCTGGCGTCATACCAGCAGCTGGGGTATCAAACGCAACAGGCGTGTTGCCTGAATCTCCTTGCACGCCGATCGAACTAAAATGGCCCTGCCGCAGATCGATTTCGGCCGGCGTTGTGTAATCGCTCGCGTCGATCACATCATTTCCGCCACCATCCCATATAGTGTACATAAACGCGTCATGCGCGTTGTCTGTGGCGAAGGCCGTCTCCTTGCTGTAGACCGTATTTTCGTCGGCCCCGCTATGCCCACGCGCACCTCCCCAGTTCACGCCATAAAGGCTTTGGAGAGCTACAATATCCAAGATTTGCAGACCGGTTGGAAAGACAGAGCTGTCCATATCGGGACTCGGCGACGCTTCCGCGGAATCCGTCATGATCGTGAACTTCTGATTGGATAATTCGCTGGTGAGGCAGAGGTCTGCGTGTAGCAGCCCCATGGCGTGACTAAGCTCGTGTAAGGTGACCATTGCACCCTCCTCGCCGACGCCGAGTTCAGACTGCATGATGGTTGTGTGCGAACCTGAGTCATTGTCAAAAATGATGTCGCCAGCAAAGTCATTGCCGGCGTTTGGATAGACCGTGGAACCTAGTTCCCCGCTATTCGTGAGGTTTGCATTCGCGATAAAGATGTCGCCAACCGCACTCGGGGAATTACTTTCTGAGAATGTAAGCGGAGTAACATCTGAGAAGGATACGCGGTAATCAACGCCGCTGGTGTCTGAAAGCAAATGCCGGATCAGGTCCTTCTGCGATAGCTGGATAAAATCTTCGTCTCCCGTGGTCACGACGCTGGTATAGGCGCTCTGCCATGTTGTGTTTGTGGGGTTGTTGGTGAAATAGTAGTCGGGAAAGGGATTGACCGTGGAATAAAACGTGTACGTCAGAGACGTTGTGCTCCAGTTGTTTCCCGATTCAGTCAGTAACAATCCATCGTCGTATGTCATTATTCCTCCCCATAAGGTTCATCTATATGGCACGCTGACATCTCACAGTCAGGGCATTGCCCACTCTTGTGTCCGTACTTATTGGCGCACACCAAATAGGACGGTAGGAACGAAGTCAGAAACTTGACGCCGTCGGTGATAGGTTTTTCGAGTTCATCGGGGTTGCTGGGCACCAGAAACGGATAGGTTGCGTCTCCGGCAATCTCTAGGGCCTTAGATCCTTCCGGATCAGACCGAGTAAGCGTGAGTGAAAGTGCGCCAACCGTGACGGCCTTACCATCGACATGTTCCTCACGCGCCGAAATCACGAAACTCATCAGAAGAACGTCGGGCTTTTGCAGGTCATGGATGTCCATGTGAAGAGCTGGTTTTATAGAGAGCCAACTATCCTTCACCCAAAGATGGCTGTTGGCGTCGCTAAAGACCCCCTGTAGGACATTGAGGACGATTGGGCGTGTTTTAAGGTGATCGACGTTCAGTAGTTTGGCAGCGCCTGGTCCGAAATTGTCAGCCACCACGATGGTGTCGACTCCCTTGAGCGCACGTAGATCGATAAGTGGCGACGAGGATGCGCTTGCGACTCGAGGGCATGAGAGCAGCCCGAGAATCAGATTGAGCGCGATGACAAATACTAACGAGCGCATTGGTAATTTTGTTTTCATGAGAAAATCCCCCCGCTAAATTTCCTCTCACAATTCACGCGATCAGCGTACGGTTTTATTTTGTATCTTTGTTTGACACTGAGCGCGCTCTTTGCTCCGCAAGGAAATCTCGCAGCTCGAATGCTCTCATGGATGCGGCAACGTGGTCGCCTACCGGAACTGGTAGGGGGTCTTATCGAAACTTCGCCTCTCTCCACGCCTCTGCTATGGTCGCGCCGTGTGATTATCGAAAGCGGCGCCCATGCCGATCTACGATCCGCGCAACGTCCTGCACATCGGCCCGCCGCAGCGGACCGGCAATGCTGAGGTGACACCCGCGATGGCGGAATCCGTGCGCGCACGGATTCGGGACGCGGGCGGCCCTCTGCCGGTCTGGCTGGTGCTGCACGAGGACCGCTACGATTCACCGGTCTATTCAGACGACGGTGACGACAGTGACATGGGTTTGTCGCTGTGCGGCGTCGCGCTCAACAGCGTGGATGCGGAGCGTCTCGCGGAACTCGGCCCAAAGGAAGAATTCACACGCTGGATCGTCAAGAGCTACCGGCTCGGGCTGGTCGATGATTTGCCGGCGGTCGTGAACCCCGGTGCTGGGCTGGACGGCTTCACCATCAACGATCTTGTGGCGATCCTCTCCGAACTCGCGCCCGGCCAAACCGCGTCGAAGCTGCACACGGGAACCGGCCGTCGCGCGGACGGCCCGTTCGTGTCTCTTCCCGAAAAATAGAAACGGCGCGTTCGTGCGGGCGAACGCGCCGTTTGGCTATCAGCCGATCAATCAGAAACGATTCCCTCGTCCCCGTCAATTTCCGGGGCTTCGTTAACCCCATTGGGATCGACGGCAGGAAACAACATCGCCTCCGGCAACCACTCCCGCGCCTTGACCTGCGACGGCAGCGGATCGATTGCCGTCATTGCATTCTCGAAATGCTTCACCAGCGCCGCGACGAGATCGGACTTCTTCATCGAGCCCACCGGGCCGTGACCGTCCAGATAGCCGCACTCCTTGGCGATAGTGACCAACTGCTCCCGGTTGCGCTTGTTGAAGATCGAAAAATCCGGACGCCAGTGCTTGCGCATGTCCATGCTCAGGTCACGCGCCACGCGATTGAAGAACGAGTCCCGCGTGTCCAGCTTGTCGCCATTCTCCTGACCGAAGGACAGGGCAGCGAGAAGCACCTGCAACTGTGCAAGGTCGTGATCGGACAGACCGCGCACCGCTTCGTACAGCGCCAGTTCGGTGATGCCGTAGGGCGGGAAGCAATTCCAAACCGACTCCCCTTCCTCAACGGCAAAGCCGAGCTTGGCGGCGAAGGTTTTGGCCCGCGCCTCCATCACCACATAGGTGGATTGCGCCCCTTCCTTGCCCAGCGTCACGAACGCCGGATGGATGCGCAACGACTTCAACGTCTGCACGGTTAGCACTTCCTGCGCCGTGCGGGCATTGCTCAGAAGCACTTCCGCGACCGAAACCGTCTTGTGGTGCGCGATGTAGCGGCACAACGGCGCGGAATAAGCCGCTTTCACCTTCGGCGGCGCGATGGGATTCTCCGCAATCGCCTCGGCGGTCTTGGCCTCGATCTAGTGCGGGACCAATCCTTCGCGGACTTCGACAGCGCCGGACGGCGCGAGGTTGATAAGAACGCCGCCCTTCTCCTTCTTTTTCGCCTTGCGGTACTGCCACTCGGGGATGCGGTATTCCTCGGTGACTTTCACCCAAGCCGCATTCGCTTCGTGGTGCTTACGCAATTCCTCGACGGCCTCGCGTTGCAGCGCAAAGAACTGCTCTCCATCATCGAAATACGAAGTTTCATCGGCGGCAAACAGGTCGGTCGTGATGGTTCCGGTGTAGCGTTCGGCGGGAAAGATCGCCAAGGCAACAGTGGGGCGGTCATCCAGCAGATGCCCGCGAATGTCATCCGCGCTGTAATCGCTGTCGGGCAAGTGCTCAAGGATGGCCACTTGCGCGTCATCGCTGCCCAAGGTCAGCGCCTCGGCCTGCGCCAGATTGATCTGGCCTTTCGCCAGCGCCTGCTTCGCGTCCTTGCAAAGATTGTTCAGCGCCAACCGCCGCTTGATGGTCGTGGCGCTCAATCCCGTCTGCGCGACCACATCCTCCAAACTCGTGCCCTTGTGCACCAACTTGGTGAGTGCCGCCGCTTCCTCCAGCGGCGAGAGGTTCTGCCGTTGCAGATTCTCGACGGTGGCGATACGCAGTGTGTCGTCCTTGGAGAGGTCGTCGCGGATTTCAACCGCGACCGTGAAATCCTCCGGCAGTTCGCCGCGCTCCTGCAACAGCTTCAACGCTTCCAGACGCCGCGCGCCGCTGACGATCTGAAAACGCTTCTTCTTCCCGTTTCCGCTCGGCGTGACGACAAGATTATGCAGGATGCCGTCCTGCTTGATGCTGGCGGCAAGGCCCTCGATGGCCTTGCGGTCGATCCTCCGGCGCGGGTTTGCGGCGGGCGGCTCCAATACTGACAGTGCTACGGATTGCAACATGATAGACTCCTTACGTTCGATCTATGCGCGAAGCCGCGACCTCGCGGCCCCTCTCCGTTCTTCCTTTTCTTTGGACAGACGGGTGCGCATGCACCCGATGCCTCCCGGCGAGGGCGGGGGTAGAAAGCGCAAGGAGGCTCCGAACGAGGGCTCCCTACTTCAGGGAGACGTTGGGATGCCTTGCGCGCGCGAGGGGCGGCGCCCCATAGCGACCAAACAAAACAGACCGATGAGCCGCAGGCTCATGCCATGAAATGCGCAAGGGATCGTGACCCGGATGGGCCGAGACGTAGACTCGGGGCGAAGCCTAGAGCCCGGTCGCGCAGCGATGCGCCTGAATCAAAGTTATCAATCCTTGGCGGTCAGATTCGCTAGCTTCTCGCTTAGCCACCGCCGCAAGCGCTTCTTGCGCTGTTCTTTGGTCTCATAGTATTTGCCCGACGTGATATCGGGCGTTCGCTTGACCGACATGCTCCGAAGCTGGGAGAGCGTTTCATCGTTCCAATGATATGCCCGATTTGGTATCTCGATTTTCCGAAGATAATCCATTGCGGCTTCGTCAAGCTTCATCGATGCGCGAACTAATCCTGCCCAAAGATCGGCGGCCTGAAGCTGCGGTAGCGCCTTGTCGTCGCCACAGTGCGGCTCCTTGTCCAGGCGGGCTTTGACCTCGGCGTTCGGGCAGTTTTCTTGGAAGAGATTGAACGCGTATTGCAGGTCTGCAAGCTGCAATTCGTTCATGGTATCGAACACAAAGCTGATACGTCCCTCCTTTTCGGGGCAGTGTAAGGCGCATTGCTGCAAGGTCTGCACGTAACCGAAATGAGACGGCTTCTCAAAGGAAACGCCGATCAGCTTAGCGAGATGGGCCCCGTATTCGCCCACGTCCACGATGCCCGCGTCGGCGCGCATCACATGCTGATTGATGAGCGCGATTAAGGCTTCAATCTTCGCGCCGTGGTCGGCAGCGGATAATTTGTGAGCGTTGTTGAACTTGAAGTAGGGGATCGCAGGAGGGACGGCCAGCGCCGAAGCCCAGTCATGCGCCAGCGCATCCCAGCGCGCCGCAGTGGAAGTGAGCCCACCAACGACAAATGTCGCCTCGTCGCCGCTTTCATCGAAATAGCTTATGCAATCTGTCACGGCTTTATCAGGCCGGCCACATGGAGCTAGGGGGCGACCAGCTCGGCGAGCTTGGCCGCAACGTCTGCCATCGGATTTTCTGCGGTGCTCAGGCCGGTTCGCGAACCAAGCAGAGGACTGACATCGCGTAGAGCTTCATACGTCGTGTTGTGCACAATGGGGACGAGCAGGTCACGCGCCAGGAGTGCCGATAGTTCTTTTTCGGCAATGCCCTCCCCGCGAACGCGACTCAGAAACGCAGGGGTCACCAGCACGATTCCGATCCGCGATTTCGCCAGCCCCTTGTCGATTTCGCGGAGCAACGATGTGCCAAGAGCAACGTCTTTCTCGCTAAACCAGACCGAGACACCGCGCGACACAAGCAGATCGTGCAGCTCCTTGGCAGCCCCCTGCCGGTCGTCCCACGCATGACAGAGGAAGACATCCCGAGGGTCTGGCAGGGGCGCTCGCTTCTCGACGCTTTCGCGGACGGGCGTGAGTGCGCGCACCTCCGCAGGCGTGTACAGCACGGATGAACCGACACGCGACCATCTCGGTCTTGCGCTGCTGCCGGACCCGCCGCCGCTACTCCGGCCGCCCCCGCTGCTCACCGACGGGGAATAGGACGGGGACGAGTACGACGGGTAGCTGCTGTAGCTGCTGTAGCCGCTGTAGCCGCCATAACGGCCGCGGCCACCACATGCGGGGCACTCCGCTGCCGCGCTTGCTGTGCGATGACCTCTTACTGGTGCTGTGCATCTAGCCATGTGGCCGATGATATCGGGCACCATCGCCGCCCTCAAGCGCAAGGGAAATTAACATAACGATGTCGCCGGTTCAGTACACGGGGCGCGGATGACGCGTCATTGAAGACGCGTCACATCCCAAGCCGTGAAGTCCGGATTTATCCGCACGCTCCATGTGGGCGCGTCGCCCTCGCTCACATCGAGTTGGGTCACGCCATAGACATATGCACCTTCTTCGACGCGCTGGAGTCCAATGACCCATACATCTGCAAAATCATTCTTGGGCAACGCTTTCGCGACGCGATTGGGAAACCACTCAACTTCCCCGCCCGCTTCCAGGAAAACGACGAGCGTCTTGCCCGAAGCATAGGCAGCGCCGCCTTTCTCCTGCTTTAGCTTAATCGCGTCGATGATGAGCGCCTGTATGTCCGGCTTCGTGGCCTCAGGCGCGCGAGGCACCATGACGTGCTCAGTTTGCCACGTATTCTTCGTCTCGGAGTCATAGATGATGCCATCGCCGCCGGTCGGATCGCTGGTGAACGTAAGGCGCTCCCCGCCTGCTTCCGCATTGTTCACGACGCAGATCAGCCAATTCGCGAGCACTTCGCGCGAGCGCATATCCCCGAGCTTCTTGAACGGCTTCCCCGTCTGTAGATGGGCGCCGTCGCGGATGAAAGGCTCAAGCTCCTTGAGGGCAACGGTGAGACTTTTGAATTTTTTGACGGCATGCTTCATGCGTCAGTCACTGACAAGAAGGCGTTCGGCGCGAACGGCTAAGCCGTCGAGATCTTTTCGCTTGCCCGGATCGAGCGCACTGTCGGCAGCATGTGAAGCCGCATCAAGAGCCGTTGTCTCGATGGTGATCCGCTCCTGATGCTCACCTATCGCAGCGCGGAGCGTTCGAAGATCACCAAGTGAAGCCGTCATGCTTCGGTGAGGCGCTTCGCCTGATGCGATGCGGATGGCCTGTGTGATAGCCAATGCGCCCGTCAGGGCGCTGACGAAGGGAACGGCTACGGACTTTCCGGCCAGCATGGCCGCGCCGCAACCGCCGTCGTTCCGCTGGCGCGTGATTTCCTGATAAGCAGGAAGCTGAAGAAGCGCGGCGGCGGTTTCCGCCGTTCGATCCTCGACGCCTTCGAAATGCTGGGCCGGATCGGTCGCGGTATCGAACACGTTGATCCGGAAGTCCTGATATGAAGCAGCCGTTGCCCCGAGCCCGGAATCGATGATGTATTCAAAGCCGGCGGCGCCAAGAAGGCGGCGGGGCGGCATTCGGTCGAGTCCCGACAGCGCGAGGCCGGGTTCATCCGCATTTCGCCTTGTGCGCTCGTCAAAGCGCCGGTCGATGCGGCGCACCTGAAACTCCCGGCGGTCGGCCCATTCTTCCGCAACCTTGGTCTTCAAGACGTTATAGCGGCCACGCTTCACGAGAACGGACGTACCCCAGTTTTCGCGATCGATCAGGTCGTCGTCTTGAAGAAAGAGCATGACGCTCTTGGGTTCGGCGTAGGGAAGCATGAACAATGACCAGAGATAAGCCTGGCCCAGATTGCCGAGTCCGATCAACCAGAGACTCCTCGGCAAAGACAGCTCGGAAAGTGAGGGGTTTTCAGCGTCGGCAGGAAGCGCGTCGGGCGACCAGAGCGATAGGCACTGGTTGACCCGGCCTGCGCGGGGGTCGCCCTGCTCGGCGAGAAAAGCATGTCCGACCGCGAGCGCGCCCGCGGCAATCCCAGCAAGCGCGCATTCACTGCGACCCGATTGGCGCGGTCGCGGCGCCACGCCGGCAATCCAGCCTGACCAATAGGTATGAATCTGCCACGCGCAACTGCCCTCGCATCCCCACCCGATAACAACACGCCGGAGAATTTCCTCTTCGGGCTCGACCGTTGCCCCCAAGATAATGGCGGCTTCCCTAAGCGAGCGGGCGGCAATAGGCAGCGCGACGCATATTGCGGCATCGGTCGCACCTGCGACCGAGACCTTGCCGAAACAGCGAGCCGCCGTAGCGACCGCTGTCAAAAACGCGGCCTGACCGGCGACTGTGGCGGCGGCATCGCTGCCGATGAAGATAGAGAGGGCCGATGCGGCAATCTTGGCGTCAGCTTCCGGGATCGAATAGCGACCGCTGTTGACGAGCACGGCGCGGATACGGGCTGTTTCGGAGTCGAGGATCATGCCGGCCACCATCCGACATGGAAGATGCCGCCGCCGCTGCGGCTGTGATCGTGCCATCGCCGGTTGCCGCGATACTCGTAAATGCCGATGCCGCCGGGCAGACGCTTCCGCGCCGCATAGTCCGGGATAATCAGGGCCAGATGACCGACCTCGGCGATCATCGGGTTCTGGCGATCGCTGGGGCTTTGCCCGTAGTAACCGGGATGCACATGGACATCGGCTACGACCGTCACGCCGCGCTCGCGGCAGTGTTCCCAGACCTTGCCGAATTTCGAGCCGTCGAACTCGACGATGCCGTTGGCAAAGCAGGTCTGGTCGATATCGTCGTAGAAAAGGAATTCCCGGATACGCCGAAGGTCTCCTTCGGCATGTCCTAGCAGGAAAGCGCCGGATTCGCGGCGCCCGGCGGCGCGACGCCGCAACTCATCGACGCCTGCGTTCCATGTGCGCGCATCGCATATGAGCCTAGGCGTCGACCCGCGCAGCGCGCGCCAAAGCGTTTGCAGTAAGGAGGCCATTCAAATCCTCAAGAATGAAAGTGAGATCGCGGCGGGCATGCCATGCCAGCGCCGGAAAATCGCGGGTCCAGTTATTGTGCGGGCCACCCATCCGGTCCCAGGGGCGGTAGACTGTGTGCTCGCCCCATTCCTTGAATGCTTCCAGCACACGCGGAGAACCCTTGGGTCTGCGCGCGCCGGGAAGGAGGCAGCCAGCCTCGTAATCCCAAATCCAAACCGCCGGAGCGGTGCCGGGAAAGCCGGTTAATTCAAACTTGAAATCGTATTCCGACGCGGACTGGTCGGGCTCGACGCCCGCGACCGCGATATAGAGGAGTGGAAAGGCGTAGGAGAGTATGCGCCAGCGCTTGCGCGCGACACCGGCAAGAAAACGGGCGGACGCGAGATCGGCATCGACAGCTTGCTTCGCGGCCTCGGCGGGTGTCAGGGCAGCCCTCCATTCGGAACAACGCCGCGGATCAGGTCCAGCGCGAGCTTGTGCTCGGGATGATGAACGAAGCGGCCGATATGGGCATTCTTGGGCAACGGCGTGGTCTGCCCGTGGATCGCCAGCTCCATTTCCGGAGCAATCGACGGATCAATCTTGAAGCCGTTCGGACCCACGGCCCAGTCAAGCACCTGCTGAACACGCGTCGCAGGACGGAAGGTCTTGCTCTTCTGCCCGGCCATATAGAAGACCGTGACCTCGATCTGGCGGGCGCGGTGGACATGGTGAATGCGTTCGCCCATGCGCTCATCGACGACAAGGACCGCGAGGTCGAGCGGTTCATCGCCGTCCTCGACGAAGAGCAGCGCCTCCTCGGCGGGATAGCCGCCTTTACGCGCCACGACAGCGATCAGCTCGCGGACTTGGGCGCCGTGAGGAAGACGGACAGTCTCCACATCCGCGAGCCCCTCACCCTCAACCAAAACGTCGATCTCCATATTTCACCTCTCTGCGTAAGGGCGCCCCCAACAATTGTCTTCACTCTGCGCTCAAGCTGAAGTGTTGTCAATACGCACTATTTTCAGTCATTTTTCGTGTTTGTCGCACACGTTTTGTGTTCCTTGTTGACGAAGTGTGTGTGTGTCTATACGATTCCGATTATGAAGCCTGAGCCGATCTATCAGCAAATTGGTAAAATCATTCGGACGGCACGCCGCCGTGCAGAAAAAGCTCAGGACGAACTCGCGAGTCAGCTCGGTATTTCGCGAGCAACGCTGGCCAATATGGAAACCGGCCGTCAGCGCATTCTCGTGCACCAGCTCTACGCGATCGCTGAAGCGCTCAAAGTAAGCCTGAACGATCTCCTGCCGCCGCCGCAGGACGTTGCCGCAACGGCAAACTGGACATCATTGAAATTTGAGGGCGACCTGAATCCCGAGCAAAAGAAGCAGGTCGCGAATCTGATTGGCCCGATGGGAACACCGCCACGCCGACTAACGGAGGAGAGCAATGCCAAAGCTGCACCACAAGACAGAGTCACCGGAAGACCACCAGACAGAGTCACCAGAACAAAGCGCCCAAAAACTGCTCGATGAACTGAAGATCACAACAGTCCCTGTCCCGGTCGAAAAGATTCCCAAGATGCTGGGCGCGCTGCTGCGCTATTCGCCGCTCGACGACGAATTATCGGGGATGGCTTTCGTCAAAGACGGCACGCCGATTATTGGCGTCAATGCACTGCATCACCCCAATCGGCAACGATTCACAATCGCCCACGAAATAGCCCACCTATGCCTGCATAAGGAACACATCACAAGTACAGTGCATGTCGATAAAGGGTTTCCGGTCTCTGTTCTAAAGCGCGACGCGACCTCCGCTGCTGGAACGGAGCGCCTTGAAATCGAAGCCAACCAGTTTGCTGCGGCTCTTTTGATGCCGCGAAAGATTCTCGATCAGGTTCTTGCAGAGAAGCGAATCGATATTGACGACGAAGCCGGGCTCGAAAGTTGCGCCAAAAAATTCAAGGTCAGCAAGACGACGCTCGAGTTCAGGATCAGAAATCTTTCGTCGGAGACGGCCGGAGAATAACGGTGACGATTGTCTTCTACGATACGGAGACAACCGGCCTCGATGCGCCATTCGATCAAATCATTCAGTTCGCTGCCATTCGGACGGATGCCGAACTGAAGGAAATTGAGCGCTTCGAGATTAGAAGCCGCTTGCAGTCGCATGTGGTACCGGCGTGCGAAGCCTTAATGACCAATCGGGTGACGGCGGCTCGCCTTATCGATCCCTCTTTACCTTCTCACTACGAAATGACACGGGCGATCCACGCGCAACTGCATTCGTGGTCGCCGGCCTTGTTCATGGGCTACAATTCGCTGGGCTTCGACGAGCATTTCTTGCGGCAAGCGCTCTACCAAACGCTCCACCCGCCCTATCTGACAAATACGAACGGAAATTCACGGTCGGACATACTGCGCATGCTGCAAGCCGCGTCGGTCTTTGCTCCCGACGCCGTTACAATCCCGGTTGACGATAGTGGCAAGCCGGTATTCCGGCTCGACCGCGTGGCGCCAGCAAACGGTTTTGCCAATGGCGATCCGCATGACGCGATGGCGGATGTCGAAGCAACAATTCATCTCTGCCGCTTGCTGAGCGAACGCGCACCCGAAATCTGGTCGTCCTTCATGCGATTTAGCCAGAAGGCGGTTGTCGCGGAATTCATCGCCTCGGAAACGACTTTCTGCCTGACCGATCACTATGGAGGGCGGCCGTATGGATGGCTCGTCACGACGTTGGGCCGGAACCAACAGAACACTTCCGAATATTATGTGTTCGATCTGGGGATTGATCCTTCTGAGCTTTCCGCGCTGGGTGGAGACGAGCTAATCGAGCGACTTAAGTCCACGCCCAAGCCGATACGCCGTCTGCGAGCCAACGCGGCTCCGGTCATGATGTCTCTGGATGATGCCCCGGCTTTCGCTTCCGGAAAAGATCTGGCTCCAGCGGAGTTGCAGCGTCGGATTGACCTCGTTCAATCGGATGCGGAATTGCGCCGGAGGATGATTTCCGCCTTCGAGGCGGGGCGCACAAAACCTATTTCCAGCCACGTCGAAGAGCAAATCTATGACGGTTTTCTGAACAGCGAGGACCAAGCCTTGCTGGAATCATTTCACGCCGCGCCATGGGAACAGCGCTTACCGATTGTCGAGCGGTTTGCGGATCGCCGAATCAGACAGCTCGGCAGACGCCTCGTCTTCAGTGAGCGACCCGATCTATTCCCGAGCGAAATACGCAGCAAGCTCGAAAAAATGCTTGCTCGCCGGGTTCTAGGGCATGATGGGGAAGTCCCTTGGCGGACGATACCGCAGGCGCTGTTTGACCTAGAGGGTGTCTTGTCGGATGCCGCCACCGACCAGGTGGAATTTCTTATGGCGCACAAGGAACACCTCCTGCGGTGCCAAGCGCAGGCGGATCAGCTCCTGGAGGAGTTTGCAGTTACCGCCTGAGCGCCCTCAGTCGCAAAACAATCTCAGCCGTACGCTTGCCCTGGCGCACGCTGTTTGCAGCGCATCCCAATGCATCAGGAATTGCCGCAGCCGATTTTCGGGAGCCGCTTCGTCCAGACCATCACTCAACGCCTGACGGCGGACGGTCTTCCCACAGACCAGCCAGATTTCCCGTTCAAACGAAGGGTTCTGCATCGCTCGCGACAGCATCTCGTTCAGGCGGGCAGCGGTCGCGCCGACAGGTGCGCGGAAAATTCGATTCCGTCCGCGTAGAGCGACGCGATTGGCTTGCACATTCGTCTGCCAACGCGGTGGCGTCCAAACCGTCGAAGGTTCTCCCCGTGACATAAAAGCGAGGCTCGCGAGCGCTTGGCGACCGACCTCTTGAAGGCTTGTCACGTTGAATCCTGTTCCGTTAGCTCCTTGCTTCCCCATTTTCGCGTGGAGAAATATGAGTTTCTTGTTCATTTCATCGACGCCGATAAAGTCGGCGCTCTCTTTCGTGTCGTCATCGCAAAGCCAAACCGGATATTCTTCCATGGCGCGTGTTAGTGGGTCATTCGGTATGCCCAGCGCACCAAGACGGCCGTCGCAGGCGGCTCCCATAAGCCCGAATATCGAAGTCCTGTACCAGTCGTCTCGTCTACGGGCATAAAGGTTTTCGCCCTTTTCGGAAGCGACGGCACCAAGGCACGGAGCCGTGGATATGAAATCGAGGATAGGTTTTGCGCCGCCATCCACCGTCCATCTCATCCGCGGCTGGTAGAAATTTCCTTCGGAATATACGACGCCGGGGGTCTCCACGATGACCCTGAACGCCTGATCCTGATTAAGTCTTTGGACAATGGTTTGCCGCTGTCTGCGATCGGCGGTTTCCTTCGGGGGAAAGAGCTCGTTCAGCTTTTCGCTTGCCAGTCGGTATTTGCCGTTCTCGGGCCGATATTGAATGGAGCACGGCACATCGACGCCGCCAATCTTGATTTGGAACTCCCCCGTCGTTTCATCAACGTCTGCGCACAGGTCGTCGTAATCAGGTTCTTCGTTGTCGATAGCTTGGGCCAAAGCTGCTTCGTCTTCTTGCGCGTCGAGAAAGGCATCTTTGGAGAAATCGAGGAGTACTGATATAGGGGTAGCCTCCGCCTGGGGCAGCGGGTCTATGACCTGCGCATAGCGCGCAAATACCTCGTGCCGGTTGCGATTAGCGTCCGCAAGCTCCCGAGCAACGGTATCAGTCCAAGTGATGTACTGGCTCATGGGCACAAGCCTCTCGGCCGCGTCGCGTATACGCGAGCGCACAAAGCCTAAATAGCGGGCGCGTCCATCAATGAAGCCGAACGCAGTAGCGGGAACGAGCGAAGGATCGAGCAGGTCCGTAAATACATCGGCAAAGGACCGAGTCCTGAGAGCCATGCTTCTGATGGCGCTTTGGGACATCTCCAGAGACGAAAAGGACATGCGGGAGAGGCGCGGCTCATTGCCATTCGCGCCGTCGTGAAATGCTTTTTCCATCACCGCGCGGTCTGCGCGCTTCAGCCCCAGCTTCGCCACATCGACAACGAGCCCCTCTGTATCGTGCATAAAGATAAAGTTGCCCTGCCGAACCGCTATAAAAATGCCAAGGCGCCATTCTGAGAAGAACCGCTCGATGAGCAGTGGCGAGTTGCGCCACGCGTAGTAGGAAAACCCGATCGCGTTTCCGGGCAGCCCCGTTATCGGGGTGATCTTGAATCGGTCCTTGTCGAGAATAGCCTCCTCAATGGCTGAACTCAGGTCGCCGATGTTAGCCAACGGCGTCTCGACCCTTAGGACCGCAGCGGATTGCGAGAGTTGGATATCGGCCGCAGCGAGCGGCGCCTCTAGTTCAAACCGACTCCGGAATTCACCGTCGATATATTGGTATTGCGCCATATGTTCGAGCAGTCGATCCGGCAGCGTCACCTCGTTCGTAACAATGAACCCAACATTCTCGGCCGCGTAGGTTTCGTACGCGATGTAGCGGTCCCATAGCGTTTGTATACGCCGCGCGTTATCAGGGGATGCAAGCACCCAGCCGGATTGTCGGACGCGCTTATCGCGGCCCGATCGTCGCGTCACCCGTCCAATTTGCTGAACGAGCTGACGCGCGTTTCCCATGAGGTCGTAGATGGCGACGGCGACAAAAGCGGGGTCGTCGATTCCCTCCATGAGCTTGAATTGATGAATCCAGAACTGTGCATCGGGGCGTGCGGATTGCGCCGACGACACGGATTGAAAGAGATTTCTCTTCCGACGTGTACTGACGGCTCGGTCATGGATGACGACCGAATGCGTTGCAAAGGTCTCATCGATAGCCGTCTGAAGCGCGATAAGTGTATCGAGGTCATCCGCTCGTACCATAACCTTTGGTACGATGCCTCCGTCGAACCAAGTCGCCGCTGTACGGAGGCGCGGTGCCAGCTCCGCTTCGAGCATGCGTACAAACTGGGCAACGGCTGCATTACCGCGCCTCGCAGGAGCCGCCGGCGGCGTTACGATGTTAACGGGGCGAATAATTCCAGCGCCGACCGCCTCCTCGTATGGATAGTTGAACAGATAGCGGCCACGCACCCGAAATGACTTGTAGTCGTTCCGGTACGGTGTGGCGCTGAGAAGAATTGTCGGGAGGTTAAATTCGCGGACGCCGCGCGACCAAGAAACCGCCGGCTCGTAGTGGCCCTCGTCCACGACAACGAGGTCAAAGGTGTCCCTTATTTGCTCAAGGATATCGCGGGCGACGGCGTTGCCCGGCTCATCAGCATCATTGGCGACTAATCGAATTGCATTCAGGGCTTGGTGCGTGCCGACCAAAATGACCCTATCGGCACCGTTAAGATGAGCGGCAACAGAGGTACATTTGCTCGGAAGTAGGGTCTCCGTATAAGCGGTTTCGAGAGCGGCCCCCATTTCGTCGGCCGTCGCGGTAAAGAGCGGTCCCTCGTCCACCGCGTAACCGATATTCTTCCAGAAGCGGAACCGGATATCCCGCAACAACTGTTTTGTCAGTGCCTCGCGGGGCGTGAGGACAAGAACCTTGCGAACCTCGGGAAGGCATCTGGCAATGACGGCGATCACGCCCGACTTGCCGGTTCCCGTCGGAAGTTTCAGGAGCGCCGCTTCGGTGTGCTCCGGGCGCTCAGGGATCGCTTTTTCCGCTCGTAGATACGCGACAAGAGTGCCGATTGCGGCCCGTTGATGATCCCAAAGGCTGGGCCTGCCGCGCCCGCCTGACCAAAAGCCATATTGTTCAAGGTGGCGGATGTCGCGGCGAAACCCCGGTTGGTCGATTAGACGTTTGATCTCCTCGTTGAGCGACGTGCGTTCGTCATCGATCAGATCTCCAAGGTTCATGAGCTCGCCTTACTCCCTCGCAAATACATGAAAGAGCGAGGAGCTCACTAGCGACTGAACCTCATTGACGATGCCACCTAAATGTTCAGATAATTCCGATACATTCTGCTCTGAACGCCAGAGGAGGTTAGAAATGATTTCTTGTTGTTCTATGTCCTCCGGTATCGGCACTTGCAGTTTTAGAAATTCCTCAATGACCATGCGTCGCCGATTTGTTGAGCCCTTACTCAGGGTCTCGTAAATTCTCAACATTTCTGGCTGAAAAAGAGTGAAGCGCAAATACTTCGATTCAACACGGTCAACGTCTATCTCGAATATTGGAAAATCGTTTGTCGCAATAGATCCATCCAAAAGGCTTGGAACGATAGCCATTGCTCCATGCCTCGCGTCAATGCGAGACATGATGAGATCATTAGCCCGCATTACAAACTGATTTTTTGTTCCAATCTTCGAGCCGACCTCTCGGTCCCGCACTTTCGCGCCACGAAAATGCATCTGTACTGTAGGTCGCGTATAGATGCGATCATCCTCCACTTTGACGGCTTCCCTCCTCGGCGCAAGCACGTCCTTCAGCGGGATCAACGGCGCATCCAGTCTGGTCAGCAGCCCGAGATCAGCTTCAATCTTATCAATGATTGACGCTGACTTACCCATCAGAGATTTTACTTCTGAAACAACGGAGGACGGGGGATCGAAGTTAATGCGTTTGTGCTTTGGGTGCACTTGCGCCAGATCACAATCACCTGAGAGCAGTTCATCCTTATGAACGGACCACGCGCAGTCAGTCTCTACTCGGTTATTCCACCACGCGATCAGCGGCCCAAATTCTTCAAAGGTAATTCCATCAGTTGCTGAATACTTCTTTCCTTTTAGATGCGCACGATGCGCTGGAAGAGGGTGTTCGTAAAACCAAACATGCGAAGATTTCTCAGCGCGGTCGAAAAACAAGATGTTGGTTGCTATGTCGGTGTATGGCTCAAATACACCCTTCGGCAGGCGGACGACTGTGTGAAGATTAAAGTCTCTTAGCATGTCTTGGCGTAGGTTTTGAGGAACACCGGCTTCATAAAGCGTTCCGTTTGGCACGATGACGGCTGCACGTGCCGGGCGACCTGCTGCAGTCTGCTGGCGCTTGAGCCTTCTCATAATGAGTTGCAGGAAGAGCAGCGCGGTTTCCGCCGTCTGGCGGTCTTGCGGGAAGTTGCCCTGAATGCCTTTCTCTTCCTCTCCTCCGAAGGGCGGGTTGGTTAGGATTACATCGACGCGCTCTTTTTCTCCGATCTCCGACAGCCTGAAGCGCAACGCGTTGCCAGGGTCAATCTGCGGGGCATCCAGCCCGTGCAGTAGAAGATTCATTTGGCAAAGCAGATAAGGCAGGGGCTTTGGTTCGCAACCGGCAATGGTTTTATCCTGTAGGCGCTTGCGGTCGGCGACGGTCTTCACCTGTTTCTCCAGGTGATTGTACGCCTCCACCAGGAAGCCACCTGTTCCGCTGGCCGGATCAAGGACCGTTTCGCCAAGGCGCGGATCAGTGACTTCCACCATAAAGCGAACCACAGCACGGGGCGTATAGAACTCGCCCGAGTCCCCGGCCGCATCGCGCATCTCGCGCAGCATGGATTCATAGAGCGCGCCGAGAGTGTGAAGCTCGTCCGACGAAGTAAAATGAATTCCATTAACCTTGTTGAGAATGTCGCGGAGCAGATAGCCGCTCTTCATGCGGTTATCGACTCCCTTGAACACGGTGGCGATCACGTCGCGGCGGTTATCGCCGTTGGAGCTTGAGAGCGAGCGCAAATACGCGAACAGGCCGGGGCCTTTCTTTCCGTCGGCGCGCACGGCCTCTTCTGCGTTGATGAAGGAAAGCAGTTCATCGCCCGTGATGCCTTGCGGATCGGCGGCCCAATCCCGCCAGCGATAGGGAGCCTCTATGGCAGCCTTGAACTTCTTGCCGGATAACAAGGCTTCTTCTTTGCGCTGCTGCTCAAGATCGTCGAGAAATTTGAGGAACATGATCCATGTGAGAAGCGGCAGTCGGTCGAGGTCGCCGTTTAAGCCTTTGTCCTTGCGCATAACGTCGCGCGCCGATTTCAGTAGGCTGCCGAGCATTTGGGAGGTCGTCATCGCTGCGGCGTCTGCGCCGTTCGTCGGTTTAGTTCGTGCCATAGAGCAATCCTTGAAGGTCGTTTACGGCCCGGCGAAGCTGATCGGGACCACCGAACAGTTTGATGATTTCGGCCGGTTGGCCGTGGGTTGAGATCGGCGGAACTTTCAGAACGTCCGGCAGGACAAACTGCGCATCGCCGTGTTCCGCATACTTTTCCAGAAGCTCGTCGAGCACTTGACGCGCTTCGGGGGAGAACTTCTCGAAATAATCCTTACGCTCGGATTTGAGGCGCTGCGCTCGCTCGCGGCGCGTGCGAAGCGGCGCATTGAAGGCAAGATGGCAAAGCAGGTCGAAGGGGTCCGCGTCGGTCTGGCCGGTCTGCTCGGCCAGCACATCGAAGTCGATGCCACGCTCACCCAAGGCGGCGATGATCTCACTACGTTGGTCTGCGTCCGCCCAACGCTGGCGAAGATCGGCGGATGTTGGTGCAAGCGAGCGAATGCTTTCAGCCGCGTATTCGGTGTATTTGACGACGCGAAGTTGCTTTCCATTCGGGTCCAGCTCATGGACCAGATGGGCCACGACTTCGACCTGTCCCCCGTCGAAATAGAATTTGCGCGGCTCCGCTGTCGGCGGTTCGATTACCCCGGGCTCGCTCTCCTCCGGCGTGACAGGGTCCGGTTCCTGCCCCTCTGGGATAGTTTCCGTTGTCGAGGTGGTTTCCCCGACATCGTTCACCACTTCTTCCGTGATCCGTACTGGATCGCCGTCGAAGTCGGGGTCGGCGAACATACGGGTGGCTGCGCCGGTATAATCGAGGATGTTGAACCAGAGCTTGCCGTAGTCATCGCGCAACCGCGTTCCGCGTCCAATGATTTGCTTGAACTCGCTCATTGACCCGACGACGCGCGCGAGAACGACGTTCTTACAGGTCGGCGCATCGACGCCGGTCGTCAGCAGTTGCGACGACGTAAGGATAACCGGTGTGTTCGTTTCGACATCTTGGAACTTCGATAGATGGCCGCGCCCTATGGGGCCCTCGTCTGCCGTAACGCGAGCTACATAGTCGGGGTGTTGGGCAACGAGGTCTGAGTTGAGATTGACCAGAGCCGCGCGCATTTCGGAGGCGTGTTCCTGATCGACACAGAATACAATTGTCTTGGCAAAGCGGTCGGTCTTCTTGAGAAAGTCCGTCAGATGGCGCGCGATCGCATGTGTACGAGCGCGTAAGGCTATGACGCGCTCAAAATCCTTGGTTTGGTACTCGTCGTCAGGGATCGCACGGCCATACCGGTCCACTTCGTCCTTGCTTGGCCTCCATCCGGCGGCGTCCCACTGCGTTATGATGCGATGCACGCGGTAGGGCGCAAGAAACCCATCGTCGATGCCCTGACGCAGGCTGTATTCGTAAATCGGGTTGCCGAAATAGAGATAGGTGTCGCGGTTGTCGTCGCGGAGCGGCGTTGCCGTCATGCCGAGCTGATAAGCCGGTTTAAAATGCTCAAGAATGACGCGCCAGGAGCTGTCGTCGCGGGCGCTTCCTCGGTGGCATTCATCGACAATGATGAGGTCGAAGAAGTCCGGCGGATAATCCCGGAAGAGACCGGCTCGCCGCTCGTCCTCGGCAAGCGCCTGATAGATGGCGAAATACATTTCCCGGCTTTTGATAATCTCGCCGGATTCAATTTTGTGGCGGGCGTCGCCGAAGGGGGTGAAAGTCTTGTCCTTCGGATCGTCAATGAGGATGTTGCGATCCGCAAGGAACAGGATGCGCGGCTTGCGGTGCTCTCCGGTCTTATTCCAGCGACTGGACCAGAGCTTCCAACAAATTTGGAAGGCCACAATGGTCTTACCCGTTCCCGTCGCCATGGTGAGAAGCAGGCGCTTCTTCCCGGCAAGAATGGATTCGACCGTCCGGTTGATAGCGATTTGCTGATAATATCTCGGCTGTTTGCCACCTACTGTGCTGTAAGGCGCGATCAGGTGATCTAAGCGCTCGGGCGTGTCCATCCCGCTGCCTGCCTGGTAACGCCGCCAGAGTTCTTCCGGCTTTGGGAAGTCAGCAACGCACTTTTCGGTCCCTGCGAAATAGTCGATTTCGATTATTTCAGCGCCGTTGGTCGCGTAGGCGTATTTGAGACCAAGGATTTCTGCGTAGTTTCGTGCCTGCTGCACGGCATCGCTTGCTGATTTGTAACCGGCCTTGGCTTCGACGACGGCGAGGGGAAAATCCCGCGTGTAGCGCAGAAGATAATCGACCCGCTTTGGGGACTTTCGCACAAAGCCCTTGCCGACCGGAATGACACGCCCATCCGTGATGCTGCGCTGCTCGGCTATGGAATGAGGTTCGTTGTCCCAACCAGCCGATTGCAGCTTGGGCACGACGAATTTTCGGCAAGTGTCGGCTTCATTCGTCATGCTCCCCCCTTACCCCCTCGCTGCTCCGCGACTTTTCGTTTGATCCATAGTGCAATTTCTTGTCGCTCGAAGCGCCACGATCCTCCCACCTTGAAACCAGGAATTTCCCCCTCGGCGGCCAGCCTATAGGCAGTCTTCTCGTTGATCTTGAGAAGCTCCGCCACCTCACGGATGGTGAGAATTTCGTCGGCCATGCCCCGCCCGGAATCAACCCCGTTGGGAATTATAGGGAAGATTGGGGAAAATCGCAGAGGATTCTGCGGTTGAGGTTTGACGTAACGTAAGCCGATTACTGTCCTCGGTCGAAATCCCTATCCCGCCTGCGACGTGGGGGATTTTCCGGTGACGGATCGTCATTGTCCGGCTGATTGTCCGCGCGCCGGGAGGAGCGCTCCGGCTCTTGCTGGCGGTCCCGCGTCCTGCGCCGCCGCTGGATCGAGATTTCAGCTTCAGGGGCCGTGCCCTGTCCCGATCCGGCCTCAGTCTCACCGCCGGCGTCGCCGGAGTCCCCGCGCTCGGATTTCTTGGTCGGCTCAGGCTGCTTCTCGGCCAATTCATTGAATTGATCGCTGCGAGTCTGAACGTCGTGTTGAGGCGCGCGGCTATCCTCAGTCCGCTCGCGGTCCTCGATCCGCCGCTCCCTGAGAAGCGCAACTTCGAGCGATTTGCGCTCGCGCTGCTCAACTAGCTCCAGCGCTTTCAGGCGGCGCTCCGTAGCTAGACGCTCTAGTGCTTGCCGCCTGTCGAATTCCCGCGTTTCACGGTCCTGCCGTTCCCTCAAGTCACGTAATTGCGTGACATGCGCGGCATAGCGGGTACGATCCCGGTACTGGTGAATCTTTTTCGTAATCAGCTCGACGCCCGTAATGCGGCCAAGGAAGGCCGCGAGTCCCGTCGGACGATGGGCGGCGCGCGCGGTTTTGATGCGGCGGCCCTCCAGCAAATAGCTTTGCCTCAAAGCCGCCCGCTCGCCCCACTGGCGTGCGAAAAATTCCTGTCGAGCATGCCGCTGGCGCTCCGAAAGCGCCTTCTCGTCCTGCTCGATGCCTTGACGGCGGGGCTGCTGGCGCTGCTGCAAGTCCTCGCGGCGCTCCTTTTCGCGGGCTTCGCGCGCGGCGCGATGCTCATTCCTTTCGAACAACTCCATCGCCGCGCGATGCGCGGCGGCAAGGCCGCGGGCTTCCTCGACGGTCGGCAAAGCGTCCTTCGGGAAGTCCTTGCCGAGGAATTCGCGAAGCTGTTTCACCCTGACTTTCTTGTCGTCGATAAGGCGCGGAAGGGCCTTCGTATTGCCGAACAGATCGACCAATACGTAATCCCGGTCCCCGGTCGCGAGAGTGTAACCCATACTTTCCAGCTCACTGACGAAGGAGCGCGGCGTATCGCGTCGATCCCACGCAGCGGTGACCTGTGCTTTGTGCTGCTCCAGCGAAAGGCCGCCCAGGTCCTCCACGCGCTTGTCGGGGAGACCCATCTGGTAGCCGCGGCCCCGGCGGGCGCGGACCACCTCCTTGTTGTAGCCGTCGGGTAGCCGAAGCCCATGATCGCGGGCATACTCCCGCGTCACCATCATGAGCTTGTCGTGGTCGAATGCGATATGGCGGGCCTTTTTTTGTTCCACGTCTATGCGCGACCAGACGACATGGCAGTGTTCGCGAGGGATGCCATGGCGGTCTTTCTTGATGTGGAAGACGACGGCGCGGGGCTGGCCGGACAGCCCGAGCCGCTGCTCGGTGCGCTCGATGTAATCGAAATACTGCTCCTTGGTGAGCCGCCCCTGCCGCTGGTCGGGATTGATCGAGAGGCTGTAGAGGTAATTGGTGGCGCGCGTGAGATTATGAGCTTGTGCCTCCCACTCGGCGAAGGCGCCGTGCAGGTCGCGTGCAACGGCTCCCCGCACCTGCGCCACCTCCAGCCTCTCGTTGTCCTGCGCGTTGAGAAGATGGGTGGCGAGATCCTGCCCGAGGGCACGCTGGCTGCCGAACGGGATCATGGCGCGCGCTCCATCATCTTCATGAGCGCGGCACGGATCACCGTCAGCTCATCGCACGCGGCCTTGATGGCGTCAGATGCGGACGCATCGTCTGGCGTGCGATGGGCGGCCTCATCCAGAGCGTCCCGGATTGCGGCGGAGCGGGCCAACAGGAGCGCCAGTATCTCCTTTTCGACGCGGGGCGTGCGCGTGGCGCGGGGTGCTGCGGCGCCGAAAAGGGCTCGGGTGATGAAGGAATTGGCGGAGACACCAGACGCCTCGACACGGCGAAAGAACTCCTCCCGCAGCAGCGCCGGCGGGCGGTACGAGATGGGGGCTTCGCGCTTCTTGTCCGTTTTCTTGGTCATGCGCCAAAGCTAGGCGCGCGGTATTACCGCCCGCCTCGCGCCAACCTCGCGCACGAGCATTGCGGGCTCCGGGGCCGCGCCTGCCCCGGTCGATGGGTTGCCATAGGGAGAGCGAAGTCTCCCTCGTGGGTCGAAGCCGGTGTCGAAACACCGGTCGTGGGTCTCGGGGCGCGAAAGCCCCGGACGCCGGTTACAAGGGGCTGCGGTGGAGCCCTTTGTTCGATGGGGTCAGGGGAGAGCCGAAGTCTCCCCGACGCGCCGTCAGGCGCGTAATGCGCAACGGATCACGTTGCGCTCGGCCGGCAAGGGCTCGATGCCCGAGCGGCCGACCCAACCCCTTAGCAAGCGCGTCGCCAAACGGCGCGTGAGCTTAGGGGTTGCCGCAGGGGGTCGCACGGGGGATGCGCAATCCCCCCGCAAGGTGCGCGCGGGACGGTAGTACCGCGCACACCTTGTACCAATCGCTATCGGTTCGGTGCGCCCATACTTCGATTGTACGGGAAGAGAATTAAAACGCGCTAACACAGCCGCACTTTCTTCGTGCTCTGTGATGCACACGACAATCCTTACCGCGAGGTTCGTGCGAGGAAAAGCAGAATTCGCTTGCTCCATCTTTGCGATATCGCCCGACGGGTCGAAGTTGCTCCGTGTAGTGAACATCCCAACGCTGTGATGTACATCCCAGAGCGGGCCGGAGTCGGGCAGAGCAAAGCGGAGACTCCAATGTCCGACACAAACACTCAAACAGCAAAGCCGACGCGCGAGACTTACGATCCCTTGCAGCTCGCCTACGAGACGCTTAATCGCGCGTTGTTCGAAAACTCCCTCCCCAATGCCCTTATCACCTTGCAGCGCCGGAGGGGAACCTATGGCTACTTTGTCGGTGACCGGTTCGGCCGCGCTGACGGCGTCCTTACCGACGAAATTGCTCTCAATCCTTCTCACTTCCGCAACCGGCCTGTCGCCGAAGTTCTGGCGACGCTCGCACACGAGATGGTGCATCTGTGGCAGCACCATTTCGGCAAGCCGGGTCGGGGCCGCTACCACAACACGGAATGGGCGGAGAAGATGAAGGCGATCGGCCTCCAGCCGTCCTCAACAGGCAAAGAAGGCGGCGAGGAAGTCGGCGATGTCATGGACCATATCATCGTCGCGGACGGCGCCTTCGATCGCACCGTGAAGAAGATGACGGCGAAGGGCTTTTCGCTCTCTTGGACGGAGCAGCCCGATAAGAGCCTCGATGCTTTGAGAGAGGCAAACGGGGAGAGCCGGAGCGGCAAGCGTGTTCGCTATGTCTGTCCTCACGGCGACATGAAGGCGTGGGCCAAGCACGATGCGAAGCTGGTCTGCGGCGAGCATATGGAGCCGATGGTCCCCTACCAACCGACGCCGCGGGGCTATATCGATATAACGCCCTCGGCAAATGAGGACCCCGATTAAAGGTTGCAGCCCCCGCCCCAAAGCGGGGGCTTTTTTTCGCCTCCGCCATTATCATGCGGCATGGACCGCGCAGCGATGCAGGAGCGCCTGATGGAAGCCGAGGCGCGCGTTATCGAGGGTAATCGAAGGATTGCCCTTCAGCGAAAGCTCGTACGCACGTTGGAAGCGGATGGTCTTCCCTCGGCGGGGGCGAAGCGGCTGCTTGCACAGTACGAGGAGTCGCGAGCATCGGACGTCGCAGATCGGGACCGGCTCGCGAAAGAGCTATTCGGGCGAGAGAACTGAAAAATGCGGCGCGGGCCTCTCGGCCCGCGCCTTGTCGCAAGTGAATACCGCAGTGAGGCGGGGGTTATTCCCCCGCCTCTTCGTTTGCGGTCTCGCCGTCAACGGCGGGTGCGGCATCTTCCTGAGTGTTGGCCTCCAGCTCATAGAGCGTCAGAGCGCTGACCACCTGCGTGCCGGACAGCTTCACGTAGAGCGAGCCGTCGTCATTGCGCCAGGCAACCCCGATGCGCTCGTAGGTGGCCTTCTTGCCGTAGCCGTGACGCACCTTGGCGACGTGGGTTGGCAGCTTGGGAGCCTTGCCGTTGCCGCGGGCGTTGGTTTCGGTCGATTGGTTCGTCGTAGTCATGGGTCTTCTCCTTTGTTAAGGGCTGAACCTGTTCCAGCCTATGCCCGCCCGGCATCTGAGCGCCGGGGACGTGTCCGCCAACACGGGAGGCCCACTTGGGCCGAATGGAGCGGGCCGGCGAAGGACACGCCGCCGTAGGCATCCCCGCCGATCTGATAAGGGCTTCTTGGCATAAAGGCTGGAATTGAAGGTCAGTCCCGAAGGACAAAGGGTTTGGAGAAACCCTGACCGATGAGTCCAATGTTCGAGACGAAAACCGCGCCCGTTCTTTGGCAGCGGCATCCAACAAACAATTCCGAAGAGACGCCAAGTCTCATGGTAACGGCAGCACCGCTGGGAGCATCGCCTTTGCCGACAAGCAAGAAGACAAATCTGACTCGCTCGCGAAGCGCCGGCGCGAGGTTCATGCGAGGAATTGCGCTGTACAGCCAGCCAATATGAGCCGCGTACCGCCAGTGACGGCGGCAAACGGAGCAGCGGCCATGAACGCCTTTTTTGAGGATTTCACACGCGACATACCGCGCGGCCTGAGCACGCGTTACCTCAAGCAGCAGACGGCTCCGCAGGCGCGCTGGCAATCGCCCGATGTGATCTACGAGCGCAAACTGCTCGAATACGATCCGCGCAATCCGGGCGCAAAAATCCTCATCGGCGCGCTTGGTCCCAAATTAGTGGGTATCGAAGATAACCGTCACGTCCTGACCGTCGCCGGTTCGCGTGCAGGCAAATCGGTGACCCTCGTCAACAACCTTCTCTTCTATCGCGGCAGCGTTCTCGCCACGGACCCGAAGGCGGAACTTGCCAATATCACGGCCGCCCGACGCGCGGCGCTCGGGCAGAAAGTTCATGTCCTCGATCCCTTCGAGTATGCCTCCCCGCGTATCGGTCACTTGCGCAAATCCTATAATCCGATGGCGGTCCTCAAGATCGGCAGCCAAACCATCATCGAGGATGCGGGCATGATCGCCGATGCGCTTGTGGTGCGCACCGGAGCGGAAAAAGATCCGCATTGGGATGAAAGCGCCAAAAACTTCATCGAGGGCGTGATCCTGCACGTCGCGACCGACTCCCGCTATGAAGGTCGGCGCAACCTTCTCACAGTGCGCGATCTGATCCGCACGGCGCTGGAACAGGAGTCATCGGCGCTCGTCGGCGAAGACGAGGAGCCGATGTATCTCCTCGAAAAGGAGATGCTGCAAAACGCGGGCAAGTTCGCGAAGGACATAAAGACGGAAGACCTTGCCGGGGCGCTTGAAGGTGCCGCGCGTGACTTCTACGAAAAGGGAGCGAATGAGCGCGCGGGCGTGCTCTCGACAGTCCGCCGCCATACCAAATTCCTCGATTACTCTGCCATGCGCCGGGTGCTTGCAGGGCACGACTTCGATCTCGTGGACTTGAAGCGCGGGGCTGTGAGCGTTTACCTGTGTCTTCCCGCCAGCCGCATGGGCCTGTGTAATCGCTGGCTGCGTATTTTCATCAACCAGCTCCTCGATGCGATGGAGCGCGAGAAGGCAGTACCGGCCGCGCCGGTGCTGGTCTGCTTGGATGAATTCCCCGTTCTTGGTCATATGCGGCAGTTAGAGGACGCCGCCGGTCAGATTGCTTCGTTCGGCGTTAAGCTATGGGTCGTTCTGCAGGACTGGGGACAGGGCAAAGCTCTGTACAAGGAGCGATGGGAAACATTTGCGGGTAACGCCGGTATCCTCCAATTCTTCGGCAACAACGATCTTGAGACGTTGGAATACGTCTCAAGACGCCTTGGCAAGACGCGCATCGAAGTCGCGCGTCAGGGTGAAGTCAATCCGGAACAGGCGCAGTCGGGCATGTCGGGGCGCAACAGCGCGATGGAAATGCACGACCTGCTGACGCCCGATGAAGTGAGCCGTCACTTCTCGCGCAGCGACCGGCTGAAGAGGCAGTTGGTGATCTGGGCCGGATACGATCCGATGGTCCTGCAACGCGTGGAATACTTCGATATGGCGGGGCCGCATCGCGGCGTATTCAAAGGCACCTTCGAAGCCGCGTAGATTTATGCGGTTTCGAATGTTGTCCCGTGTTTGGTATCGGAGGCGCGGCGGGCCAAAAGGTCAGTGAGCCCGATAGGCGTAGATTCTGCGCACGGGATCGCCGCCCTTGGCTTTCGCCTGTTTTCGTTCCTTGATGCCGAGCATGTGCGCCATTGCGGGATCTTCGCCGTACAGATAAGCGAGCTCGGACGATAGCCGTCCGTAATGGTCGCGCATCAGAAAATCCGGCCAGTGCTGCACGAGCACGCGGATCGCGGGCCGCGCCCGCGATCCTGCGGCTGCATGCAAGGCCGTCTCGCGCGTACGCTGGTCAAAAAACTGCATCGGGAATCCCTCCTCGATGAAGGCGCGCACAAGGTCGCCATCGCCGTCACGCGCGGCTTCGACAAATTCCCGGCCGAGCCGCTCGAATGCCCGGTCGCACTTCGCGGCAAGCATTTCCTCTGGCGTCAGTTGGCGCGCACCCGCCATTGTGTTGAACACCTGCGACGGGGGACCGGGACTCTGGGGCTGAGGCGGCAAGCTAAAGGACCTTGTGCTCAATAGCGCGTCCAAAAATTCCTTACTCTCCTGCGGGGGCTCAGCGAGCGCAAAGCGCTTTTCGCGCGGGCGCGATTCAATGGCGACGCGCCGCTGCTCAATCCGCGCGCGGTATGCCGCGACGTGATCGGCGAGATTATCGAGAGTGAGCACCGGGGCCGCCATTATGCGGTCCTCCTGAACACGACGATATTCTTCTCGGTCTCGTGCAAGATCGAGCGCAGGATTTGCTCCTGGTCCAGATTCGTATCTTCCATCTCGATGGGAAAATCGTGGCGTAACAGGTACAGGCGTTCCGTCAGCGTGCCCGGCGCGCACCAGTCCGCCGCGAGCGTGAATTGGTGAAGGTTCTTGCCGTTATTGGCGGCTTCCCGCAGAAACACCATGACGTTGCCCTCGGGCGTGAATATCGCCCAGCCAGCGTAAAGCGTACGCTTGCGGCAATGGTCGCGCCGTTCTTCCGGGTCCCACTTGTCAGCTTGCGACAAGAGCTTTTTGTCGAAAACCTCCTCGGTGTTTGTCACCTCCATCAACGCGGGCTCCGATGGATGATGGAGCGTCAAATCGAACTCCCGGAACACGCGCTCCTCAAGCACGCGGGCCTTGTATCGGCCTTCGAAGATGGCCGAGGAGTAGACGTGCAATCGCCTACCGCTCGGATCAAAAAACTCCAGCAGGCGCTGCGCCGCCTGAAACGACGGCGCCCGCTCCTCGAATTCTGCCGGGCGCAATAACCCTGCGCTCATCACGAACGCCACAACCTGCTCCAGCGATTCCGGCTTTAGCGATCCGAACTTTCGCATGGCGCCGTCTTTGCTGCGATTGCCTTCGACGAACTGCCGGAGCCGCTCCGCGGCAACCGGAGGATCTTGCAGGCGCAATTCCTCGGCCATGGCCTCAGCAACGTCTTTCCAGTTGAACTTCTGGCTCAGGCGCTTGCCGCCGTAATCGTGATACGCCCGCAGGGCGTCACGCAGCCGGTTCAATTGCCAGTCCGAATAGGCCATCGCGCTGCACGTCCAAAAATTCGCCGCCATTCGCAGCGGGCCCCCTCCGGGCGGGCCGCGAGGTTGGCGCGAGGAATCCTCGGGGAGGCCCAGTCTACATACCCCTCGTCGGCACAAACAACGCCGACTGAACAGGAGAGATCAAATGGCAAACGATAACGCGTGGCGTAAGGGGCAACAGGACGCAATTCAGCGTCGGCCGGCCCCAAATCTGGATCGGGCTCCTACGCCGGTCCGCGTGTCTTACGGCTTTGGCCGTAAAGCCGGGGAGCAGGCAAACAGCTCTAAGAAGTCCGGAAAGTAAGACCCACAACAAGGCCCGGCCCCTCCGGGGGCCGGGCCGACTTTCTCCCGAATGGAGATGTGCAATGGCTAAGACAACTCGTTCCCCTTTCGAAGGGCAGCCGGCGACCCAGCAAGTTACCGATGTCAACGGCAACCCCGCGTTCCGCATCGAGCCACGGTTTCTGACACCGCTTCGCGCGTCAATGGTTCGCTTCCTGAGCGGCGTGTCGGCGGTCGGGCTATTTCTTTACGGCCTTGGCAGCCTGGCCAGTGCTCAAAATCCCGACGGCGACGCCGTGATGGCGGCAATGATGATCCCGGTTGTCGGCGGGATCGCACTCCATGCCGCATTCAAATCACTGTTCCGCAAACGCGTGGAAATCCTGATGACGCTGGACCGGTTCAGCGTGCGTGGATTGTTCGGCTGGAAGAATTATGACCGGCTTCTGCCGCACCGGTTCGCGGTCCTGCCGCACGACTGGCAGCAGCTTGAACGGGAGCAGGACGAATACCGGATGCAGGAGGCGCAATACCGCAAGCAGCAACCAGTAAAGAAGTCGAAGCTCTACGCCAACTCGTTCCATATCTCGTTCGATTACCTCGGCCAGCGCAACGACCTGATGACGGTGTTCGGCCAGAAAGAAGCGGTGGCTATCGCGATGCGGCTCAAGGCGTGTGACGACGTTCTCGATGCTCTGGTGCGTCGCGGACAGGGTACTCCGCTTTCACCGCAGGATGAGTGGGGCGATCAGCCGGGCGAAATCCCCGCTGAGTACGTTTAAGGGACAGGAGAAGGTGCTATGCCTCGCGAACCGCACGTCGATTTGCGGCAGGAGGCCGAACGCAAGGTGGAACAGCGCTTCGCGCAACAGCGCGAGGCGCTGTTCGCCCAACACCGCGAGCAGCGCGAGCGCGATGCCCGAGCCCAAGAGCAGGCCATAGCCCGCGTCCAGCAGGAACAGGCGCGCCTTGCCGAGCAAAAGCGTGAAGCGTTAGAGACCCACGACCGCAAATGGGACCAGATGCGCGACCGGATCGCCTATAAGCCGGAACTGGCTCCCTCGCCGTTCGGCTGGACGCCGCCGCGCGATTTGAACCGTGAATACCGTGAGATGCGCCGCCAGTGGCTCGATGTGAAGGAAACAATCGAGCAAGGCTTTAACGAGCGGATCGAGAAGTGCCAGACGGCACAGGACGATTTGCGTTTCGCCTTCGACGCCGCGAATGACATTCGCGCGCAGCGCGACCGCGAAGAGTACGAGCGTCTGACGCAGACGCAGGACCGGACGCGCGATAACGCGATTCGGCGGGAGGAAACCAAACTGGAGCAGTCGGTCGCGCGGGAATTCGAGGAGCGCAGCCGTGATGCCGGAGCCGAGCGCGAGCTTTAGATCGCGCTCAGCGTTCCTGCGTTAAGCCCTGATTGAGCCGTGCTCGGACGCTTCGTCAGCATAAGCCGAGAGCGGCTTATCAGCTTCGAAGTACAGATCGCGCTCAACCGGGAGACCGAGCTTGCCGCGCACGGATTCGAGTTCGGACAAGCTAACCGTGCCAAGTTCTGGGCAACCCATGCCGAGGTCGCATAGGCCGAATGCTATGTCCGGTTCATCGGGATCGATTTCCGATAGCAGCCATGTGCATCCGGCATCGGGCGTGAAGAGTTTCACGACGGGCTTGTGGTCGATGGTCTCTTCAAGCGGCAGTCCAGCCGCATCGCGGTTTGCGCGTCCGTTGGCCAGCAGCCGTTCGAATATGTCTTTGGTCAAGAGTTTCATGGGTCTTTCCTTTCGCTAGGTTTGTCGAAGACGCGAAAGGGAAAGGCCGGGCGGAGAAGCGCCGGGGTCACCCAAGATTCTGTTCGTTTCGGGAGGGCGTCCTTCTTGGGAAACCCGTAAACGAAAGAATCTCTGGATTGACGACGGCGCGCGCCCGGCCAGCTTGGAGCGTCAATGCTTCGAGAAACCGTGCAATTAGGAAGGCCCGGCACCCGCAGACGAAGGCGCTTTATGATAGGATGCCGGATACAGGAGTGACGCATGGCGATACAGAATATGACGCCGGATGAATTCCGGGCTCAGCTTGAGACGCTGTTGGACGAAGACTGGTTCGAGCCCATTGCGATCGCGCGCAACGGAGAGCGGCGAATGGTCCTGCCAGCCGAAATTTTTCACGCCATGTACAAGGCGAACCGCAAGTCGATCCGCATGGAAGACCTTTCTGATGTGGCGAAAAAGGCGCTTCGTGACGCGAAGGTGGCCGATGACTCAGACCAATCATCGACGGACAATCCTTCCTGAACGTCGGCGTTCGCTTTCGCCCGCGCCATGCGCGGGCGAAAAAATTACCGGGCTGCGCCCTTGCTGTCCGCTTGCTCCATGATCTGACGCAAACAATCGAGCAAGGACGGCTCGCTGTAGCGACCGGCGGCGGTGCGGTCGGATTTCGGGCGGCAATCCTCGATCAGCGGAAATAAGGCCGGTTGGTCCGGCCTTGCCGCTTTCCATGCCGCTACCTGCTGGCGGCGCAATTCGAGGATGTCGCGCCAGCGATAGGCGCGACCCTCGATGATGATGTTGGCGGGGCGGCTCATTCTGCCGCCTCCTGCTGCACTCCGGGCTGCAAGCCATGCAGGTAGTCGGCGGCGCGTTGCGCATGGGCGGCAGCGCTGAAGATTGCACGCTTGTCGTCTTTCAGCACTTTCAGCCAAGAAGCGATATAGGAAGCGTGATCCTCTCGCGGCTCCGGTGTCAGGTCGAGGTCAGCCGACAGGAAGGCCGAACCAAGCTCCGCGACAAGCTCCTCCATCGCGTAGCCTTCATCACCCCAGCGCTTGCGTCCGAAGTCGCGCTCCAAGCGCTTGGGGTGGCGCGTCCAGTGCGTAATCTCATGGGCGAGAGTCCCGTAATAGCTTTCCGCGTTCTGAAAGCTCTCAAACGGTGGCATCTGCACCCGATCATCGGCCATCGTATAGAACGCCTGATTTCCTCCGTGCCGAATGGTGGCACCCGTTGCGGCAAAGAACGCTTCGGCGCGGTCGATACGCGGGACGGACTCAAGCCGTGGTTCGGGCTTGGCGTAATAGTGGTCGGGCAAGCCCTCGATCTGCTCGACGTTGAACACGGTGTAACCGCGCATGAAGGGGATTTCGCGCTCAATCTCGTCGCCGCTGTCGGCGTCGATCTCGTTGCGCGTGATCTTGTTTGCGTAGACCACAAGGCTACCCTTCTCGCCCTTCTTCACATGGGCGCTCAATTCCAGCGCTTGCTTGAACGTCATCCAGATCGGCGCGGCGTAACCTTTGGTGATCGCTTCCGACCACAGCATAAGGACGTTGATGCCACGGTACGGAATGCCATTGCTCCGCAGCGGTCGCGTAATCCTTCCGGCAGCGTGTTCCGCGTTCCACGGCTTGAACCAAGGGCGGACACCTTTTTCCAGTTCGCTCACTATCTGTGCGGTGATCCGTTCGTAAACATCGGCTTTCACTTTCTTCCTCCTAGTCTTGGGTTGCGCATGCAACCGACTAGGCCCGCGCCAATGAGCGGGGGTTGGCCGTCAATGCCGACGCGGGGTGAGGGGGATCACCCGGTCTGCACGACCGCAGGGAGGAAGATCGGGGATACGCCCCGCGTCGCCCCTAAAGGGCTTGGCGATTGACGGCCTGGGGGCCGCAGGCCCCAAATCAAACAGAAGGAAGTCAGCCGAAGGCTGTCATTTGCATCGAAGATGCAGAGTCAAAACTCGCCACAAACGCGCCACAGAGCGATTCAGAGCGAAACAGAAAAGCTAGGATTTCTGCGGGTTACCGAGGAGCCGATTCAAGCATGAAAAACGGCCCCGAAGGGCCGTTTCTTTACATAGTCTTCTTGTAAGTGCTTGAGTCTAAAATGGCGCGAGCGACGGGACTTGAACCCGCGACCTCTTCCGTGACAGGGAAGAAAAATGATTGTTGCTTCTGTTGTTTAGTAAGTGTTCGCCACAAACTCGCCACGTCAATTCGCACGCAACGCGCTGAGCATGCCGCCTGCATCGGTTTTGTCACTGCGCTTCAACAAGTGGCCGTAGGTGTTGAGCGTAGTCTTGATGTCCTCATGCCCCATGAGCGTTTGAATCGTCTTCAGATCTTTCCTGCTGGCGATGAGAACCGACGCATAGAAGTGCCGAAGGTCATAGGGAACATATTTCGGCTTCTCGACCTTCTTGCCGGCGGCCATATCGGTCACGGTCAATCCGGCTTCAAAGCAGGCGGCGGCAAAACCCCGCTTCCGCCAGTTATCAGGCATCTGCCACCGGCCCGTATCGGTCGGAAAGATAAGGTCGTGGCGATTGTCAGAACTATGATGATCGGCATAGTGACGCACCATCTTGTAAACGTCCGGGGTCAGGTCGAGAACCCGGCGCCCCGCTGCGGTCTTGGGCACCGAGAGCTTCTTTCCACTGCGCTCGATCGCACGCGACACCTCCACGCGCTTGTCCTTCACGTGGGTATCACCGACCGCGAGATATTCCTGCGGGCGCATTCCTGAGTCAGCCGCGAGGTAGAGAATGGGGCGGTAACGTTCCCATGTGCGCTGCGTTTGGCGGTTCTTGGAATTCGCGAGTTTGTCGGCGGCAGAAAGCAACGCCATCACTTCTTTTTCGCTCGGGATTACGACCGGCTCTTCATAGCGGGAGCGCTCGCGGATCGACACACGCGCGGCCACGTCGTGCAACAGCACCCCGCGAAAGACCATTTCGAGGATCATCGAATGGAAGCTCGACATGACGAAGTGCGCCATTGAGCGCTTGTAGTTTTTCAGGAGCCAAGAACGGAAATCGATCACGTCTGGCGCGGTCAGCTCGTGAAGCGTCTTTGTCCATGGGTAGGACGTGATGATCTTGGCGCGGTACTTGTAACCCTTGAGCGTAAAGGCTGTGACCGGGTCGCGGCCGTCGCGCCCTTCCTTCTCGCAAACTTCAAGCCATTTATCGACACCGTCAGCAACCGTGACAATGCCGTCAAGCGCTGCGAAGCCATTTTTCTTGGCCTCGCCGCTCTCGCGAAAGTCCCGTGCCTCTTTCAGGGTGTCGAAGGTCTTGTACGCGTACCCGTTCGGGGTGGCATAGCGAACTTGATAGGTCGTGCCTTTACGGCCTGTTCTCTTCCTTATGTCTGACATGCAAGTCAAAATAATGCAGTAAAAACGGGCACAAATGCAAGTTTGTGTTCAGAGTTATTCAGCTCGGCCGCAGGTTTCTCTGCGCCTCCACCTGCTTCTTGAAATAGGCGCTTAGCAGGTCGTCCTTCTCGATCATGAGCTTGTGTTGGATTGGATCGACGAAGAACGGCAGCTTGCGTCGTCCCTGCGCATCCTGCTCCGCCGCACGCTGCATCTGCCGTTCGCTCAGATGAATTCCCATACCAGCGAGGACCTGGCGCGCTTCATCAAGGCCGAGGTAGCAAGGCTGTTTCATCGCGCGTCTCCCTACAGTTTGTAATCGAGACAAGCCGGATGATAGTGGTGCGTGTCGAGCCGGCGAACGACAGCGCCGTTCGAGAGTCTGCGCACTTTCAATGGATCGCCGAATTCGTTAGTGGCGCGGATAATCAACTCAGCGCCCGTGATATACGCGACTCCGAATTCATCCCGGAGAGCTTGTATGTCTTCCCAGATAGCCTGCTTCTGCTCGTCCAGTGTGATCGTCCCCAAGCGTGCGTAGGTGAACGTCACGTCGGTATCGCTGGTGTTGCCTTTCTTGTCTTTGTCCTTCTTCGTCATAATCGACCTCGAATATCTCTTTGAAAAATATCGTCATGAAATATGCCCTTAGTTTCATCATAGCTTGACGATGTTAACGGTTGCTGTAGCTGCACCGCATCCAATCTTTCATTCGACACGCGTGATTAGCCTGACGTCTTTCTTCGCGTGCAGCACGTTGCGCGCAACGAATGTGAGCGGCTTCACCGTCGCTTGTAAGCCACTTGAAACACCGCGGTTACATCGCGCACTTTTTTGGCATTCACAGCACTGAGTTTCGAGGGGTCATCGCACATACGCGCGCCCGGCTATGCCGGGAGTTGCGTTCTGCGCTCTACCGTTCCTTCCCCGAATCTTTTGCTAATCGCTGACGGCCTTGCAGCGTCGCTATCGAGGCAAGCTGCGTGGCCGGTATTCCCCTTAGTCGTCCTTTGTTCGCGCCTCCCGCCCATGCGGGGGCCGTCTGCTGCTGATTGTGACCTCGGGACCGCATGCGGCCCCGATGGTCGGGGCCGCGAGGACAACAAAGGAGAATTCCATGTCCACGGTCTTGACAATAGCGTCACTGCAAAACCGCAGCGATCTTGAGCTGCAAAATCTTCTGCGGAAGGCTCGGTACGATCTTGAATGCACCGCTACCGGCTCCGCCGAGCGGCGCGATGCGCTCGCCACTCTGGAGAACATCACCGCCGTGATGCGCCAGCGCGCGATGCGCCCGCGGCCGCCGGGCTTGTAAGCCCGGCGACTTGCCGGCCCGGTGGTTTCCACTGGGCCGGTTTTTCATGCCGCGAGGTTGGCGCGAGGAAAGCTGGTGCGGTGTACATCCAAATTGGCGTCATGGAACGGGATGTTCATGGCGCATTTGGCGGGCGGGAATTGCCCGCAGAGGAGGCGAAACGCTTCGCCTTTCCCGCGACTGCACCCCCGAAAAGCCGCCAGAGGGCGGAAGATTACACCGTCATCGTCGATCTGCCGGACGCGCTGCCGATCACGGAAGCCGAGATCGAATTGCTGGAGTCAGAACTGGCGGATTTCATTGCCGAACTGCTGAAGAAGTAGGAAGATTCGTTACGTAAATCACAGGTGCGTCCATGAAAGTCGCTCTCTATCTCCGCGTATCGACGGCACGGCAGGCCGAGAAGGACCTATCCATTCCGGACCAGCGCCATCAGTTGGAGCGCTGGTGCAAGGATCGCGGCTGGACGGTTGTGGCCGAGTATGTGGAACCGGGCGCATCGGCGACGGATGATCGCCGCCCGCAGTTCCAGCGGATGATGGATGAGGCGACGCGGCCGGACCGGCCGTTCGACGCCGTGCTGGTGCATAGCTTCTCGCGTTTCTTCCGCGACTCCTTCCAGTTCGAGATGCACCGGCGCACGCTGGAGAAGAACAACGTCTCCCTGATCTCGATCACGCAGGCGGTCTCGGAAGACCCCTCGGGGCAGATGTTCCGCCAGCTCGTCGCCATGTTCGACGAATACCAGAGCCGCGAGACGGCAAAGCACGTCCTGCGCGCTATGAAAGAGAATGCGCGGCTCGGCTTCTGGAACGGCTCGCCGGCTCCCTATGGCTACAAGGCGGTCACCGTCGAAGTGCGGGCCGATGCCGTAAAGAAGAAGCTGGAAATCGATCCGGTCGAAGCCGAGGTGGTCCGCGAGATATTCGGCCTGTGCCGCGCCGGGCGCGGTATCCGGTTGATCGCCGATCACTTAAACCGCAAAGGCGTCACCTATCGGCGCAAGGGCCGGAAATGGACTTCCGGCCTGGTGCATCAGGTTCTGACGCGCGAAGCCTATGCGGGAACGCACTACTTCAACCGCGTGGAAGCGAAGCGCAAACGCGGGAAGAACAAGAACGAGTGGGTCGCCTTTGAGACGCCGGTTATCATCGATCCCGAACTGTTTCATGCCGTGCAGAAAATGCTGGAAGCACGGCGGCCGACGCGGACGCCGCCGCGCGTCGTCACAGGGCCGACACTGCTCACGGGCATTGCCCGCTGCGCTACCTGCGGCGGGGGCATGACGCTGCGCACCGGCAAGGGCGGGCGCTATCGCTACTACACTTGCAACAATCGCATTAACGAAGGACCGACATCCTGCAAAGGGCGCAACATCCCGATGCAGGTTCTCGACAGTCTCGTTATCGATAATCTGGAGGCGCGCATTCTCGCGCCCGAGCGCCTGGAGCCGCTGCTCAAGGCGATCCTCGACCACGCACGCAACAGGACGACGGAGAACGAGGCGAAGGCGAAGGAACTGCGCAAGAATCTGCGTGGGACAGAAGCGAAAATCGAACGGCTGTACGGAGCCCTCGCGGACGGCACGGTCAGCGACAACGATATGTTCCGCCGCTCGATGACGCAGGTCGAATCCGAACGCGACGAAACTTTGCGCATGATCGCCGCCTTGGAGAAACATCGCGAGGTCCCGCGCCATCTGCTTACCAAGCGCAATGTCGAGCGCTTCGCGGCCATGGCCCGAGAGCGCCTACACAGCGAAAGCGCGCGCTTGCGCAAGGGCTATATGCGCCAGCTCGTCAGCCGGGTCGAAGTCGGCGACAGCCAGATCAGGGTATCAGGGCCTGAATCAATGCTTGCGGAAGGCGTACTGGACTCCGGCAGCGACCCCGCTGCCGGAGTGCCCAGTTTTGTAAGTGGTTGGTGGGCGCACCAGGACTCGAACCTGGGACCCGCTGATTAAGAGTCAGCTGCTCTACCACCTGAGCTATGCGCCCTGACCTGTGCGCGGGGAGCCGGGTCTTAGCAAAGGGGGGTGGGTGTGTCCATCGGGGCCGAATGCCGAAAGCACGCGCCGCGGAATTCATTATTCGCGCGGCGGACGCCGCGCGGCTGGGTGGCCGGGTCACTCGTGCCTGGCCATGGCAAACTGGGGACTCTCAGATCATGCCGGAGGCGGTGCGCGGGACGACGATGCTGCGATGGACATGCACGCTCATCAACAGCCCAAAGCCGAACATCACCGTCATCATGGCGCTGCCGCCATAGGAAATCAGCGGCATGGGGATTCCGACCACGGGGATCAGGCCCATGACCATCAGCGCGTTGATCATGATGTAGAGGAAGAAATTGATCACGATGCCCGAGGCAAGCAAGCGGCCGAACTGGCTGCGCGAGCGCAACGCGATCTGCATGCCGTAATAGAGCACGACGGCAAACAGCGCGAGCAGCGCGATCGATCCGACAAAGCCGAATTCCTCGCCGACCATGGTGAAGATGAAATCGGTTTCTTTCTCGGGCAGGAAGTTCAGCCGGCTTTGCGTGCCCATGAGAAAGCCCTTGCCGAGCAGGCCGCCCGATCCCAGCGCGATTTTCGCCTGGGTGATATTCCAGCCGGCGCCGAGCGCATCGCTGCCCG
This sequence comes from uncultured Bordetella sp., assembly GCA_964446945.1. Lineage (GTDB taxonomy): Bacteria > Pseudomonadota > Alphaproteobacteria > Micropepsales > Micropepsaceae > CAIYRG01. The sequence goes on along the minus strand of CAYUQO010000001.1, from coordinate 212,677 downwards.
GGTCGAGGAAGGTCATCACCCGCGCCTTCTGGTAGTCGTGGAGCGCAAAGCGCCAGACCATCGGGATCGCGATCATCACCGAAATCACCGTCGGCACGATCCAGAACCAGGACAGGCCGGCGAGAAACATCATGAGACAGCCGCACATCAGAAGCAGTGCGGCGGTGCCGAGATTGGGCTGCATCAGCACCAGCACAACGGGTGCGGCGATCAGGGCCAGACCTGCAATCAGCCGGAATGGCCGCGAAATCTCGCCCGCCGCGAGGCCATTCAGATAGCGCGCGAGCGCGAGCACCAGCGCGATTTTCATCAGTTCGGAGGGCTGCAATTCGAGCGGGCCGAGTTCGATCCAGCGCTGCGCCCCGAGCCCGACATGGCCGGCGACTTCCACCGCGACAAGCAGCAACAGCGAGACGAAATAGGCCGGATAGGCCAGCCCCATCCAGACGCGGATATCGATACACGCGACCGACACGAGAATGCCGAGCCCGATGATAAAACGCATCATCTGGCGGTCGGCCCAGGGCGAGAAGCTGCCATTGGCGGCCGAGAACAGCATCGCAAATCCGGTGCAGGCGATCAGGCCGATGAGGCCGACCAGTGTCCAGTCGATGCGCGAAATCTTGCGGTGCAGCGGCACCTGCCGCGGCCAATCGCCATATGAGAAGTCACTCATAGCGAAGCCGCCTGCAGCGGATAGGCGGTCGGCCGGCCGAGCACGTCGCGGCTTTGCGCGAGCATCAGCGCGTCGCGCGCGAGTTGCACCTGCGGATGCGCATTCAATCCGCCATGTTCGATGACGACCGCGATGGCGTAACGCGGTTTGTCCACCGGCGCGAAGCCGATGAACAGCCCATGGTCGCGCAGATTCCACGGCAGGCTCTCATTGCTGCGCACGCCGTGCTGACGCTCTTCATTGCTGATGACGCGGACCTGCGCGGTACCGGTTTTTCCGGCCATCGCCATTGTGGGATCGGTGATGCGCCACGCATAAGCCGTGCCGCCGGGCTCATTGGTCACCGAAGACATCGCTTCGCGAACGACATTCAGCGCATCCGGCGAAAAGCCGATCGGTTCGACGGGCGTACGCGCCAGCGGCTGGGCGCCGAGCGAGTGAACGATGCGCGGCTGAACCTGCATACCGCTGGCAATGCGCGCGGCCAGCACGCAAAGCTGCAGCGGCGTCGCCAGGATATAGCCCTGGCCGATTCCGGCGACGACCGTTTCGCCGAGCTGCCAGGGTTCGTGGAATGTCGCCTGTTTCCAGTAGCGATCGGGAATAAAGCCGTTGCGCTCGCCGGGAATTTCGATGCCGGTCGGTTGTCCAAGACCGAGACGTTTCGCGCCGGCGGCCAATCCGTCGATGCCGAGCTTCAGCGCCGCCTGGTAGAAGTAACAGTCGCAGGAATTCTTGATGCCGCCTTTGAGATCGAGCGGGCCATGCCCCTGCTTGCGCCAGCAATGGAAGGCGTGCGAGCCGAGCGAGAAGGCGCCGTTGCAGTGGAAAATCGTGTCGGGCGTGAACGCGCCGGAATCCAGCCCGGCGAGTGCGGTGACCGTCTTGAATGTCGAACCCGGCGGATAAACGCCGGCCATGACCTTGTTGATCAGCGGCTTGTGGTCGCTTTCGGTGAGCGCTGCCCATTCCGCGTTCGTCAGGCCGCGGTTGAAGGCGTTGGGATCGAAACCCGGCGTCGACACCAGCGCCAGCACGTCGCCGGTTTCCACATCCATGATCGCGGCGCCGGCGCTATCGTCCTTGAGCCGCTCATACATGAAGCTCTGCAGCTCCTTGTCGAGGGTCAGATAGACTTCATCGCCCGGAACACCCGGCTTGCGTTCGAGTTCTCGGATCACCCGGCCATAGGCATTCACTTCCACCCGGCTGGCGCCGGCATGGCCGCGAATGCGCGTGTCGAAGGTCTTCTCGATGCCGCGCTTGCCGATCCGGAAGCCGGGAACATCGAGCAGCGGATCGCCGGTCGTGTCCTTTTCCTTGTCTTCCGGCGAGACCGCCGCGACGTAGCCGAGCACGTGCGAGAATTGTTCCGCGTAAGGATAATCGCGAGTCTCGCCGACTTCGGGCTGGATGCCGCGGAAATAAGGCAGATCGAGGTTGAGCCGGGCGAAGTCGTCCCACGACAGATTGTCCGAGACGAGCACCGGCATGAAGGGCTTGTAGGAGCCTTCGTCCTTGAGGAGCCGGGCTCGCACGCGATCATTCACCGGAATGACTTTCGCCAGCGCATCGAGCGTGCCGGCGAGATTGCCAGTCTGTTCGGGGATCACCATGACGCGGTAATTGCGGCGGCTGGCGGCAAGGGGCACGCCGAAGCGGTCGAGGATGCGCGAACGCGGCGGCGCGAGCAGACGGTCGCTGATCCGGTTCTCCTCGGCCTGGGCAAAATACTGATCGCCGTCGATGACCTGTAGCTGATAGAGCCGGCCGGCCATCAGGCCAAAAATGGCGGTGATCCCGCCCGACAGCATCAGGCTGCGCCGCGTGAAATGCGCGTGCCGCTGTTTCTCCTTGCTGTCGAACGAAGACATATGCCCCCCTCGCCCCCTAGCCGGTGTTTCGCAGCACGCGGGTGATGCTGCGATCCGCCCAATTCATCGGGCGGTCGAGCAAGGGATACAGCATGACCGTTAATACACTTTCTAACAGCAGCGGCGGCATTGGCACAAAACGGAGGTAAATCGCCGAGGCGAGCAGATAGGCGGCGCCGCCGGCCAGGAGCATGGCGCCGGTGAACGCAATGAGGGTGCCGGCGCCGTTGAGCTCTATGAAGGTCTTACGCTGCCGGTCAATGAGGATATAGGCGGCGAGAAAACCCGTGGCCCAGAGACCGGGCGGCCCACCGGACAACAGATCTTCGGCAAAGCCGATGGCGAGCACGGCAACCGGCGGCATCAAACGGGGACGAGTCAGGCCCCAGAAATAGATTGCCGCCAGCGCCAATGCGGGGGCGGGCAAAAGGCCGCCGGTGAATGAGATCGGCAGATTGGCGATGATCACCAGAAACAGGGCGATGAGAACCGGGGTCAGGCTGCCGAACAGGCGCACCGGCGAAGCCATGATGAAGAAGAGCGAGCTGCGCTCCGTCACCGGTCCTGCTCCTCGGGAATATCGGCAGTATCCGGCGCGGCCGGCGCGACGCGCGGCGTCGGGGGCGCGAGCGGTGTTGATGCTGTGGCCGGCTTTGCGGATGCGGTCTGCTGGCTGCTGGTGGCGGGCAACAGGTCAGCCGCCGGCGGCAAATCCGCGACGCGGTAATCGAGAATATTGATGGCATCGGCGCTGGACGCACTTGCGAACAGCGCAACCCGCGCGCCTTCGCCATTGCCGCTCACCAGCCCCACCGGAACGTCGGGCGGCAGCAAGCCGCCGTCGCCCGTGGTCAATACGCGGTCGCCGGACTTGACCGGCCCATCGCCGACATCGAGTTCGAGCTGCGGCGACGGTGTGTTGTCACCGACCAGAATGGCGCGCCGGTGCGAAGGCTCGATGACCACCGGCACGCGGCTGTTCAGGTCGGTCAGCAAAATCACCCAGGACGTATTCTGCCCGGTGACATAGATGCGCCCCAGCAATCCACGCGCATCGACCACGGCCTGCCCTTTGGCGACGTGCTCCGTGCTGCCGGCATTGAGGATCATGGTTTTGACGAAGGGACGGCTGGATTCGCCGATGACGCGCGCCGTGATGAAGGGTGTCTTTTCATCGGGAACCGCGTTCAGCAACTGTTGGTAGCTACGCAGCCGGTCTTCCAGCGAGAGCGCGACCTGCTGCCATTTTTGCAGCTCGGCATTTTCGCGTTTGAGTTCGGCGTTCTCGTTATAGACGGTGAAGATGCTGCCGAAACCGGCGATCCAGTTCTGGACGGCGGTCAGCGGCGCCTTCAGTCCACTTAACGCGGGGGCGGTCCAGTCGGATAGCGCGGCGCGGGCATTGTCGAAGATGGAGGCCTGTGCACGGCCGGCGATGGCGGTCGCCACCGCGATGACGAGGCAGAGGATCAGGGGTAGCTGTTTGGCCCCCCGGCCACGCGCCCATTTCCATCCCGATCCCGCCATCGTGCTCCCGATCTCTCCAGCCGCGGGTTTTCAGCGATAATTGACCATACCGGAAGTTAATTTTCGGTGGAACTCACAAGTGCCTTGTACTGACGATTTTTGTTGTCCGCGCGCCTGATGCGGCCGGCCTGCAAACCCGGCGGATGGAACCTGGGGTGCTGCCGGCCGGGACATCAGAAGGCCGTGGTAAGCATATGGCGCATGTTCTTGGCATTCTCGAGCGTGCGCCCGGTGCCCAGCGCCACGCAGGACAGCGCATCGTCCGCGATCGATACCGGCAGATTGGTCTCGTCGCGCAGAACCTGATCGAGATTGGCCAGCAGTGAGCCGCCGCCGGTGAGCACGATGCCCTTGTCGACGATATCGGCGGCAAGTTCCGGCGGAGTTGATTCAAGAGCGACCTTGACCGCCTCGACGATCGCACTGACCGGTTCGGTCAGCGCCTCGGAAATCTGACGCTGCGTCACGGTGATTTCCTTGGGAACGCCATTCAGGAGGTCGCGGCCCTTGATCTCGATGGTGGTTCCGGCCCCATCGGCGGGCGGGGCGGCCGAACCGATTTCTTTCTTGATGCGCTCGGCCGTGGCTTCGCCGATCAGGAGATTCTGGTGGCGGCGGATATAGGCGATGATGGCCTCATCCATTTTGTCGCCGCCGACGCGGACGGAGCGCGAATAGACGATGCCGCCGAGCGACAGCACGGCGACTTCGGTGGTGCCCCCGCCGATGTCGACCACCATGGAACCGGTCGGATCATTCACCGGCAGGCCGGCGCCGATCGCGGCGGCCATCGGCTCTTCGATCAGGAACACGCGCCGCGCGCCGGCGGAGAGTGCCGATTCCTGAATCGCCCGGCGTTCCACCGCGGTCGAGCCCGACGGCACGCAGACGATAATCATCGGACTGGCGAAGCCGCGCCGGTTGTGGACCTTGCGGATGAAGTGCTTGATCATCTCCTCCGCCACCTCGAAATCGGCGATGACGCCGTCACGCATCGGGCGAATCGCCTCGATGTTTCCGGGGGTGCGGCCGAGCATCATTTTCGCGTCGTTGCCGACCGCGAGCACCTGCTTTTTGCCGTTTTTGTTGACGATGGCGACGACCGATGGCTCGTTGAGCACCACGCCCTGGCCCTTGACATAGACCAGGGTGTTGGCAGTCCCGAGATCGATCGCCATATCGCTCGAAAGCATTCCGAACAGATTGCCTAACATCTTTCCTTACTCACTTCCCCGGCTGATTCGAGGCGCCATTCTAGCGCGCAACGGTTAATGATTCGGGCACGGACTTCTTTCTTTTCACCAAAAGCTTGTTGAGTGCATTCACATAAGCGTAAGCGGCCGCGACCAGCGTATCGGTATCGGCACCCCGACCGGTCACGGTCCGGCCTTCTTCCTCCAGACGTACGCTGACTTTCGCCTGGGCATCGGTTCCCTCGGTGACGGCGCTGACCTGGAAGAGCTGCAGCGTCGCGGCATGGGGGTAAAGCTGGCGGATGGCATTGAAAATGGCATCCACCGGCCCATCGCCCTGGGCGGTCCCCCGGCGCAGTTCACTGCCGACGAGAAGCGCGAGTTCCGCCGTCGGAATCACGTCTTTTCCGGCCGAAATCTTCAGCGAATGGACCTGGATCGGATCCTGCCGGCGCAGCACGGAATCATCCACGAGTGCGATGATATCGGCGTCGAAAATATGCTTTTTCTTGTCGGCGAGGTCCTTAAACCGCCGGAACGCATCCTGGAGGGCGTTGTCGCCCAGCACATAGCCGAGCGAGGCCAGCTTGTCGCGGAAGGCGTGCCGGCCTGAGAGCTTGCCGAGCACCAGCGCGGTTCCGGTTACGCCGACCGAAGCCGGATCGATGATCTCGTAAGTTTGCGCATTCTTCAGCATCCCGTCCTGATGGATGCCGGACTCGTGGGCAAAGGCGTTCTTGCCGACGATGGCCTTGTTGTACTGGACCGGGAAGGCGGTGACGTTCGACACCAGCTTGGAAGCGCGGGCGATCAGTTCCGTCTTGACCCCGGTGGTGTAGGGCATCCGGTCTTTGCGCACCTTGATCGCCATCACGATCTCTTCCAGCGCGGCATTGCCGGCGCGTTCGCCGATCCCGTTGATGGTGCATTCGACCTGGCGCGCCCCGGCCAGAACCCCGGCGAGCGAATTGGCGACGGCCAGCCCAAGGTCGTTGTGGCAGTGGGTCGAGAAGACCACCCGCTCCGCGCCGGGAACGCGGTTTTTCAGCATGGCGATCAGTTCGAAATATTCCTGCGGAGTCGCGTAACCGACCGTGTCGGGAATGTTGATCGTGGTCGCGCCCGCCTTGATCGCCGTTTCTACGGTGCGGCAGAGAAAATCATGTTCGGTGCGGGTGGCGTCTTCGGCGCTCCACTGCACGTCATCGGTCCAGTTGCGCGCGCGCGCGACAGAAGCCGCGACCGCCTCGAGAACCGCCGCGGGCTCCATCTGCAGCTTGTGCTTCATATGCACCGGGCTGGTGGAGATGAAAGTATGAATGCGTTTGCGGCCGGCCGGTTTCAGCGCTTCGCCGGCGCGGTCGATATCCTTGAAGCCTGCGCGGGACAAGCCGCATACGACGGCGGACCGGGTCTGTTTTGCGATCGCATTCACCGCCTCGAAATCGCCGTTCGAAGCGATAGGGAACCCGGCTTCGATGATGTCGACGCCCATTTCGTCGAGCAGCGCCGCAACCTCGATCTTCTCTTCATGCGTCATCGCCGCGCCGGGCGACTGCTCGCCATCGCGCAGCGTGGTGTCGAATATCCGTACACGTCTTACTTCGTCCGTATGCGGCTGGCTGGTATTGTCCGTATTCGTCATATTCCGAAAGCCCTTCCGTTCGCCTGCCGGCGCTCTTGCGTTTCTCTGTTCGCCGATGCCCCCAGGTGCGGCCGCTTGACCAGCGGATCCTTGCCTAGGGGCAGCTAAGGAGAAGCCGCCCGCAAAGCGAAACGCCGGAACACCCGCCCAACGACAAGGAAAGACGCGCCGCCAGAGCCGAAAAGGCTCCATCCGGGATTTGCGTGCCGTCCTCTGTCATTCGCGAAAGTTCCGTTTCGGATATCTTGGTTACTATCCACGAATATTTGGTAACTGCCCGTGAACACGGCGGAATTCCGCCTGTCCGCGACCAGTTATGCCGGTTCACACCGTTGCACGCAAGCAACAATGGCCAAGATTTTACGTGACTTTTACTCTGGCCGAGCCCGCGATTACGCCACCATTACTCAGCGGCAGCCGCGCCGTTACGACAGGCTGGATTCCAGGTCAGTTCCGCGACTTGTCGACCAGCCGGTTCTTGGCAATCCACGGCATCATCGCGCGGAGCTTTTCGCCGACTTCCTCGATCGGGTGTGCGGCCGATAGTGCCCGCATCGCCTTGAAGGAGGGCTGGCCGGCCTTGTTCTCGAGCACCCAGTCGCGCGCGAAGCGGCCCGACTGGATGTCGGCGAGCACCTGTTTCATGGCGGTCCGGCTGGCCGCGTTCACGACCTTCGGTCCGGAGACATATTCGCCATATTCCGCAGTGTTCGAAATCGAGTAGTTCATATTGGCGATGCCGCCCTCATAGATCAGGTCGACGATCAGCTTGACCTCGTGCAGGCACTCGAAATAGGCCATTTCCGGCGCATAGCCGGCCTCGACAAGGGTCTCGAAGCCAGCCCGGATCAGCTCCACCAGCCCGCCGCAGAGGACCGATTGTTCGCCGAACAGGTCGGTTTCGCATTCCTCGCGGAAGGTGGTCTCGATGATGCCACCGCGGCCGCCGCCGATGGTCGAAGCATAGGCGAGACCGAGTTCATGGGCGTTGCCGCTGGCGTCCTGATGGACCGCGATCAGGCAGGGGACACCGGCCCCGCGCTGGAACTCGCTGCGCACCGTGTGGCCGGGACCTTTGGGCGCCACCATGACGATATCCAGATCAGGCCGGGGTTCGATCAGCCGGAAATGGATATTGAAGCCGTGGGCGAAGAACAGGGCGGCGCCACTTTTCAGGTTCGGCGCGATTTCGCTCTTGTAGAGGTCGGCCTGGAGCTCGTCCGGGACGACGCACATCAGGACATCGGCCCATTTCGAGGCATTCGCCGTGGTCATCACCTCAAACCCCGCGGCCTCGGCTTTTTTGGCCGATGCGCCGGCGCGGGCGGCGATTGCAACTTCTTTCACCCCGGAATCGCGCATATTCAGCGCGTGGGCGTGTCCCTGGCTGCCGAAACCGATAATAGCGACGCGCTTGCCCTTGATCAGATTTATATCGGCGTCACGGTCATAATATACGCGCATGAATTTCGGTCCTTCTGAATCAAGGTATTGCTGAGAATTGGGCGGTGAGGTGCGACGGTTGGCTGGCCCGTGTCAATGCCAATTCATTATATGGGCTCGGGGCCACGCGAAATTGCCGCCACTCCGGTGCGGCTGACTTCGACCAGGCCCAGTGGACGCATCAGTTCGATAAAGGCGTCGATTTTGTCGGTGGCGCCGGTGATCTCGAACACGAAACTGGAATGCGTCGTATCGAGGGCCTTGGCGCGAAAGACCTGCGACACGCGCATGGCCTCCACCCGTTTTTCTCCGGTGCCCGCCACCTTCACCAGCGCCATTTCGCGTTCGATACCGGGCTTTTCGACGGTGATATCGACGACTCGGTGGACCGGCACCAGGCGGCCAAGTTGCGCCTTGATCTGCTCGATCACCGCCGGCGTGCCTGAGGTGACCACCGTGATGCGCGAAGTATGCGCCGCACGATCGATTTCGGCGACCGTAAGGCTCTCGATGTTGTAGCCGCGGCCCGCGAACAGCCCGATCACTCGCGCCAGTACGCCGGGCTCATTGTCCACGGTGATCACCATGGCGTGACGTTCACTGCGCTCATTTTGCGGTGGCATGGCTCACACCATCATTTTGCCTTCGTCGGTGAGTTCCGGCTCTTCGTCCGAATCCGACAAGATCATTTCATCATGCGCCGCACCCGACGGAATCATCGGGTAGCAATTTTCGTGGGGATCGACGCGGACATCGAACAGAACCGGCTTGTTGACCGAAATCATGGTGCGGATCTTGTCGTCCAGCTCATCGGGCTTTTCGGCGCGCAAGCCGACCGCCCCATAGGCTTCGGCGAGCTTGACGAAATCGGGGAGCGCCTCGGAATAGGAATGCGAATAGCGCCCGCCATGCAGCAATTCCTGCCACTGGCGCACCATGCCCATATATTCGTTGTTCAGAATGAATATCTTGATCGGCAGATCGTATTGCACGGCGGTCGACAGTTCCTGCATCGTCATCTGGACCGATGCTTCGCCGGCAATATCGATGACCAGGGCGCCCGGGTGGGCCATCTGCACGCCGACCGCGGCAGGCAGGCCATAACCCATCGTGCCGAGGCCGCCCGAGGTCATCCAGCGATTGGGCTCCTCGAATTTGAAGCGCTGTGCAGCCCACATCTGGTGCTGGCCGACTTCGGTTGTGATGTACGTGTCATGACCGCGGGTCAGCGCATACAGCCGGTCAATCGCATATTGCGGTTTGATCAGCTTTTTCGAGTTCCGGAAGGACAGCGAATTGCGCGCACGCCATTCTTCGATCTGCTTCCACCACTTGGGCAGATCGGGATCCGCCGACAGCTTTTCTTCCTTCCACACTGTGATCATTCGGCGCAGCGCATGCGCGGCATCGGCAATGATCGGGAGATCGATCCGGATGTTCTTGTTGATCTGCGACGGATCGATATCGAGATGGATTTTTTTCGATCCCGGCGAGAATGCATCGACGCGGCCAGTGACGCGATCGTCAAACCGCGAGCCCAGCGCAATCAGGACGTCACAGCGATTCGCTGACAGATTGGCTTCATAGGTGCCGTGCATTCCGATCAGACCGAGCCATTGCGGATCGGACGCCGGATAGGCGCCGAGCCCCATCAGGGTCGAGGTGATGGGAAAACCGGTCAGCTTCACCAATTCGCGCAGCAGCCGGCTGGCTTCGGGGCCGGAATTCACGATGCCGCCGCCGGTGTAGAACACCGGCCGTTTGGCCGATGCCATCATGCGCACAGCAGTAAGGATCGCGCCCTCATCCGGTTCGACGCGCGGATGGTAGTCACGCGGCGGAGTCTCGTCTGGGCCGAGATAGGGCGCGCGCTTGAACTGCACGTCTTTGGGAATATCGACGACAACCGGACCGGGCCTGCCGGTGGTGGCAATCTGGAATGCCTCGTGCATCACCCGCGGCAGATCTTTGACGTCGCGCACCAGCCAGTTGTGCTTGGTGCAGGGGCGCGTGATCCCGACGGTATCGCATTCCTGGAAAGCATCATTGCCGATCAAATGGGTTGCGACCTGACCGGTGATGACCACCAGCGGAACAGAATCCATCAACGCATCGGTCAAACCGGTGACCACATTGGTGGCGCCGGGGCCCGAGGTGACCAGAACGACGCCGGGGAGTCCGGTGGAACGGGCGTAGCCCTCGGCGGCATGCACCGCGCCCTGCTCGTGGCGGACAAGCACGTGGACCAGCTCGTTGTTCTGAAACAGCGCATCATAAATCGGGAGTACGGCGCCGCCCGGATAGCCGAAAATGTGCTTCACGCCATGATCTTTGAGGGCGCGAATGACGATTTCGGCGCCTGTCATCTCGGCTCTATCGGCGACCTGGGTGGCGATTTTCTGATCCATGGCGCGCTCCTTAGCGCATTGAAACAATAGGGTAATTCAAAAACGAAAGGGGCGTTGCCGCCCCTTGGAAAACCGCGTTCACGGGAAGCAAAGCGTTCAGCTTCGCCCGTGCCGCGGCCCACTAAGTACGAGAATAATGCCCATGTAAACGACCTTAGGTGCGATGACCGCGATGGGTCAAGCAATTTCCCTTATAGCTCGCCGGTGATTGAAGACAGGTTATTGCCCGCATCGTTCAGCCAGCGCCAATCGGACATATAGCGGCGAAACCAGGTGAGTTGCCGCTTGGCAAAGCGGCGCGTCGCCATTTGCGCTTCGGCTACAGCCTGTTCGAGGCTCTGTTCGCCTTTGAGGTAGCGTGACAATTCGGGAAAACCGAGCATGCGCGCTGCGGGAAGCGACGGGTCAAGATCACGCATAGCGCAAACTTCCTCCACCGCTCCACGGATGATCATGCTCTCGAAGCGGCGATCGATTCGTTCGGACAGCAATTCGCGGCCGGGAGCGAGGACGAAGCGCGCGAGCTTCAGCCCCTGAACCACCGGCTTGCCGGCGATTGCCTGCCATTGCGAGAGCGGTCTGCCGGTGGCCTCAAGCACGTCGGCCGCGCGCAGCAAACGCTGCGTGTCCGACACCCGCAGTGCCGCCGCTGCCGGATCACGCTGCACGAGTTCGGCATAAAATTGCTCGCGCCCGACCGCGTCGAAACGAGTGCGCACAGCCGCGCGAATATCCGCCGGCACTTGCGGTATCGGCGATAATCCGCGGGTGAGCACATTGAAGTAGAGGCCCGTGCCGCCGGCGAAAATCGCCACCCGTCCAGCCACCCGGATATTCGCGAGTTCGGCTGCCGCTTCGTCCTGAAAACGCCCGGCGGAATAGCGCTCACGCGCGCTGACATGGCCATAGAGCCGGTGTGGAACGCGGGCTAATTCATCCGCCGCCGGCTGACCACTAAGAATGGGCAGATCCGAATAGACCTGCATCGCATCGGTATTCACGATGATGCCGTTGATGCGCTCGGCCAAAGCGAGTGCGGCAGCCGACTTGCCGGCCGCGGTTGGCCCTGCAATAAGAACTGCATCTACAGACATTTTACGCTCTGGGGTCCTCGACGGGCCGTTCGTTTATCATGAGGACTGCAGGTTTGGGCCCGCAATTTCCATTGCTTCTCAACGTCAGCGCCGGTCACCACGGAATTTCGCCAGAGATGGCAGAATCCATTGGCAGGGCGGTTCGTTCGGCGGCACAGACCGGAGAAACCGACTGGCTCGCGCCGGGCAAAGCCTTCGACATTCCATTTGCCGGCGATCCCGACGCGGTGCGTGCCGCTTTGCGAGCGGTAAACGATGAGTGGTTGCTCGATGTGAACATCATCTCCGCCACCAATCGCCGCAAGAAGCTGCTGGTGGCCGATATGGATTCGACCATCATCGCTTGCGAGTGCATCGATGAGTTGGCCGACATGGCGGGCATCAAGCCCAAAGTCGCGGCGATCACCGAACGCGCAATGCGCGGCGAGATCGATTTTCCCGCCGCTTTGCGCGAACGCGTGGCACTGCTGCATGGCCTCGCCGTCGGCGAGCTCGACCGGGTTTACCGGGAACGCGTGCGGCTGAATCCCGGTGCGCGTATAATGACCGCCACCATGCGGGCACACGGCGCCCGGACTTTGCTGGTGTCGGGCGGATTCACTTACTTCACGTCGCGGGTCGCAGCGGAGGCAGGTTTCCAGGAAAATCAGGGCAATCATCTGCTGGACGACGGAGTGGTTCTGACCGGCAAGGTCGGCGAGCCAATCCTCGGACGCGAAGCCAAACTGAAGGCATTGCAAGATGCGGTTGCACGATTCGGCATTGGATTCGATGATGCCGTGGCGATTGGCGATGGAGCAAATGATCTCGACATGATCCGTCGCGCAGGTCTCGGGGTCGCCTATCACGCCAAGCCGGTTGTGGCCGCGGCCGCCGGATGCAGCATTTCGCATGGCGATCTCACTACAGTGCTTTACCTCCAGGGCTATCGCGCGGAGGAATTCGTTTCGCCATGACCGCGGAATTCATCATCCGTCCACGCATGGATGATGATGCTCCGGCCCTGGCCGAGATTTTCCGGCGCAGCATTCGCGAAGTCGCGAGCCAGCATTACCGCCCGGCGCAAATCGAAGCCTGGGTCCGCTTCGCTGACGAAACCGACGCATGGCGCGATCGCATGCGTTCGCGCCAGGTCTGGGTTGCCGAAAATAATGGCAAGCCGCTCGGATTTATCCAGTTCGAGCCGCCAGACCATATCGATCTCACCTATGTCCATCCGGAACATCAGCGGCGCGGCATTGCTTCCGCGCTGGTGGCCAAAGTCGAATCGGTTGCGCGCGCCAATGGCGTTCCGGTGCTCCTTGTCGAGGCGAGCATTACGTCACGGCCATTCTTTGCAGCATGCGGATTCGAAATCATTGCGCCGCAGATCGTTACCGCGCGCGGTCAGGACTTCCTCAATTACCGGATGCGGAAGGTGCTGCTCTAACCTTGGCCGACCATCGCGCTCGGGCCCGCCAAAGGGGATGACCATCCCTCGTCGCCGCCGCGCTCGCAGCTTTTTGTGACGAGCGACGGCGGCTCCGAGGGATGGCAGACGCGAATTTTGTTTTTACGGCAGGCGGAGGCCGATAAATGTCAATTCGCCGCCGCGGCTGACCTGAAGCAGCACGACCTTGTGGCCGGCCTTCCGCTCCGCGTCGAGCTTCGCGGAGACTTCGTCGGGTGAGCTGACTTTCTGCTGCGCCACTTCGGTGATGACATCGCCGGCGCGGATATTCTTCTGGCCTGCCGGGCTGTCTGCATCGACATCCGTGACGACCACGCCCGCAACCTTGTTGTCGAGGTGATAACGGCGGCGCGCTTCCTGCGACACCGGCGCCAATGTCATCCCGAGATTGACGGTCGGCGACGGCTTCGGTGCGGCGCCCGCTTTGGCCGGCCGGTCGGCGCTGGCGACCTGTTCGTCTTCGGCCAGCTTCTGAACCGTAATTGGCAAGGTCTTGTGCTGGCCTTTGCGCAGGACTTCGATGCTCACGGTCTTGCCGATCTGTGCGTCGGCCACCAGGCGCGGCAGAGCGCGATTATCCGCGACAGGTTTGCCGTCCCAGGACAGCACAACGTCGCCGTCCAGAATGCCCGCCTTTGCTGCGGGTCCGTTTGCGGTCATGCCTGCGATCAGTGCGCCCTGGGCCTTCGGCAATCCGACGGATTCGGCGATGTCGTCAGAAACCGGCTGGATGCGAATGCCGATCCAACCGCGCGCGATTTTTCCCGTCTTCCGCAGCTGCGCGATAACATTGCGCGCGGAATCGGATGGAATGGCAAACCCGATGCCCACCGAACCGCCGCTCGGTGAATAAATTGCCGAGTTAATCCCGATCACATCACCATCCATATTGAACAGCGGCCCGCCCGAATTGCCTTTATTGATCGGCGCATCGGTCTGGATGAAATCGTCGTAGGGACCCGAATTGATGTCGCGATTGCGCGCCGACACGATGCCCGTCGTCACGGTTCCGCCGAGGCCGAACGGATCGCCGATCGCCATCACCAGATCGCCGACGCGCGCTTTGTCCGAATCGCCCCATTTCGCGACATGAAGCGGCTGCTTGGAATTCACCTTTAGCACCGCAAGATCGGTTTTCTCATCGCGGCCGATTAGCGTCGCCGGCATCGACGTGCCATCGCTGAGTATGACAGTGATTTCGTCGGCTCCCTCAATGACATGATTGTTGGTCACGATGTAACCGGCGGGGTCGATGATGAATCCGGAGCCAAGCGACTGGACGCGGCGCGGCCGGTTGCTCTGATCCATGAAGTCCTTGAAGAAATCGTCGAGCGGCGATCCCGGCGTAATCTGCCCCTGCCCCTGCGCGGCATCGGCGGGTGCGCGCTTCAGCGTCTGCTGAGTCGAAATATTGACGACCATGGGCAGCAGCCGTTCGGCGAGATCGGCAAAACCTTGCGGACGTGCGGCGACTGCGGGCGGCACGACAACCGCGGGCGCCACAGCCGGACGCACCGGAGCTGCAGCCGGCCGTGCCGGAGGTGCCGCAGTTGTTGCAGCGAAGCTGCCGGACAGCGCGAATGCGCTGACGGCAAGTGTTGAAACTAGTCCGGTGATCGCGAGCGAAACCTTGCGCATGAAGAATTCCCTTGGGTCTCGGTCAAAATGGGCAGCCACTATCATGCTCTCGCCACGGACACCCGGCAAGGCGGTTTGGGCCGCAATCACTGCGCCGGAGTGGCCCGTTACCTCCGGGCCGCGGTAGTGGAACCGGCGCCGAAATAGCGGAAGAAGTCGCTATCCGGTGACAGGATCACGGTCGTGTTGTCGCCCTTGAGCGAAGTTTGATAGGCGCCCATCGAGCGATAGAACGCGAAGAAATCGGGATCCTGCCCGAAGGCCTGGGCATAGACGCGGTTCTTCTCTGCATCGCCTTCACCGCGCGTGATTTCCGCCTGGCGTGTGGCTTCGGCGACAATGACGGTCGCGTCGCGATCCGCCTTGCTGCGGATTTCCTGCGAGATCTGCTCGCCCTGGGCGCGATATTCATTGGCTTCGCGCACGCGCTCCTGAGTCATCCGCCGGTAGATCGCATCGCTGTTCTGCTGCGGCAGATCCGCGTGACGAATCCGGACATCCACCACCTGGATGCCGAAACCTTTGGCTTCAGCGTTCATTCCGTCACGAATATCGATCATCAGCTTGGCGCGTTCGCCGGACAGCACCGCGGCAAAGCTCTGGGAACCGAGTATGCGCCGGACGTTCGAGCCTAAAATCGGCGTCAAGCGCACGTTCGCCAGGTCTTCATCAGTCAGCGACTGATAGAAGCGCAGCGGATCGGTGATGCGCCAGCGGGCAAAGGCGTCGACCACCAGGCGTTTGCGGTCCTGGGCGATGACTTCTTCGGCCGGAAGATCGAGATTGAGTACGCGCTTGTCGAGATAGAGCACGTTCTGGAACGGCCAGGGAAGTTTGACGTGCAGACCTGGGGTGGTGACGACCTCGCGCGGTTCGCCGACCTGAAGCACCAGAGCCTGTTGAGTCTGCTGCACGGTGAAAAGCGACGTTGAGGCGATGGCAATGACCACAATGGCGCCGGCGCCCGCAGCGATGAGAGAATTGTTGTAGGTTTTCATCGCGCAGGTCCTCCCGCATCGGCCACAGGTCCGCCTGCCGTACGCGGCGTTGCCGGGGTCTGTTTCAGCTCGGGCAGCGGCAGATAGGGCAGCACGCCGGATCCGTTCTTGTTGTCGAGAATGACCTTGTTTGTGCCAGCGAGAATGTCGCGCATGGTGTCGAGATAAATGCGCCGGCGCGTCACGTCGGGCGCCTTTTTGTACTCCTCGTAAACCGAGGTGAAGCGCGCGGCCTCGCCCTGTGCTTCGGCGATCACCTGCTGTTTATAACCTTCGGCCTGCTGCACAATACGAGCCGCCTGTCCGCGTGCCTCCGGCACGACTTTGTTGGCATAGGCTTCCGCTTCATTGCGCATGCGGTCCTGATCGGTGATCGCCGCCTGGACATCGCGATAGGCTTCAATGACCTGCGCCGGCGGATCCGCCTTCAGCATCTGCACTCGCGTGACCGTGACTCCGGCCCCATATGAATCGAGGATGCGCTGCATGAGATCCCGGACGCCGTCCTGAATCGGCTCGCGATCCGCGGTGAGGATTGGTTCGATCTTGTTCTTGCCGACCACCTCGCGCATGGCGCTTTCAGCGACCGCCCTGATCGTGCTGTCCCGCTGCCCGTCGGCGTTCTGGACATTGAACAGGAACTGCGAGGCGTCCTTGATGACCCAGAAAACCGTGAAGTTGATGTCGACGATATTCTCATCGCCGGTCAACATCAGGCTTTCTTCCGGCACATCGCGGGTGCCGTCGGCATTGCCGATGCGATAACCGATGTTGAGCTGATTCTCGCGTGTGACCTTTGGTGTCTCGACGGACTCAACGGGCCAGGGCAAATGATAATTGATGCCGGGCGTAGTTTTTCCGACAAAGGCGCCGAAGCGCAGCACGACACCCTGTTCGTCCGGATCGACGACGTAGATGCCGGAAGCAAGCCAGACCGCAGCGACAACCAATGCGGCCACCGCCACGCCGCTGCCGCGGAAATTGCGCGGCAACACCTTGCGCAGGCGTTCCTGGCCGCGCCTCAGGAAATCTTCGAGATCAGGCCGCGAGCCGCCACCCGTGGGACCATTGCCCCATGGGCCGCGGTTTTGTCCGCCGGGCCTTCCGCCGCCGGACTGATTGGTCCAAGGCATGTGCTTATCCTCAGCCTGGTCGCCTCGCTTCACGGTAAAG
The DNA here is from genome assembly GCA_964446945.1 of uncultured Bordetella sp. GTDB lineage: Bacteria > Pseudomonadota > Alphaproteobacteria > Micropepsales > Micropepsaceae > CAIYRG01. Next base: position 195,558 of record CAYUQO010000001.1, on the reverse strand, counting down.
AAAAGCCGCCATCATTGGCTTCGACCGGCGCGGCCTATATATGGTCTTACCGGCAGTTAAGGCAATTCAAGAGAGATTTATGGCCGCTCCCAACGAGGCGGATGTCGTCAAGGCATTGGAGAAAATAAGGGATCCGATCTCCGGGCGAAACGTCATCGAAGCAGGGCTGATTGAAGGCATTACAGTCCGCGGCAAGCATGCGAGCTTTACGATAGAAGTGCCTGCCGCGCGCGGCCCTGCAGCCGAACCTCTGCGCAAAACCTGCGAAGATGCCGTCGCGAAAATCCCCGGAATCCTGTCGGTCACGGCTGTGTTAACAGCCCATCGCGAGACTGGTCCGCGCGCCGGCGCGGCACGGGGGCATACGCATGAACACGGCGCGGCGCCGGCGGGACGCTCGGTGCCAGGCGTGGTGTCCATCATTGCGGTCGCGTCGGGAAAAGGCGGCGTCGGAAAATCAACGGTCGCGGTCAATCTCGCGCTTGGACTCGCGGCGCTTGGGCTCAAGACCGGACTGCTCGATTGCGATATTTACGGTCCCTCGGTTCCGAAGCTCATGGGCATCAGCGAGAAGCCGCGCGCCCAGGGCAAGAAGCTGCTGCCGATAGAGAAATACGGGCTCAAGACTATGTCGATCGGATTCCTGGTCGAAGAAGACAAGCCGATGATCTGGCGCGGGCCCATGGTGCAGAGCGCGATCACCCAGATGCTCGCCGATGTCGAATGGGCGCCTTTGGACGTCATGGTGGTGGACATGCCGCCGGGGACCGGAGACGCACAACTGACGCTGGCGCAACGTGTGCCGCTGAAGGGCGCGGTCATTGTTTCGACACCACAGGATCTGGCCCTGATTGATGCGCGCAAAGCACTCGCGATGTTCCGGCGGACCGAAGTGCCGGTGCTTGGAATCATCGAGAATATGAGTGTTTTCATCTGTCCTCATTGCGGACAGGCGAGTCACATTTTCGGCCACGGCGGAGCACGCCAGACAGCGGCCAGCCTCGGTTGCGATTTTCTCGGCGAGATTCCACTTGTGCCAGCGATCCGCGAAACATCGGATGCCGGAATGCCGGTTGTTGCTACGGCGGCATCCGGGCCCGAAGCGCAATCCTTCATCGCGGTCGCGCGCCAGGTCGCGGCCAAACTCTCGACGCAGGACGCGCGCCCCGCGCCAAAAATAGTATTCGAGTAACGGAAATAATCTCCCGATTGGAACCGCGGTCACGCCTGCGGTGTTTCTTTGCATTGGCGCGTGAATTTCAGGGAGAAAGCAATGGCGCGAAAATCGGGATCGGCAAAACGCCAGTCAGCAGATACGACCGACATGGGCGATTTGGAGATGGAATTGGCCGAAGCGGGAATCAACATGTCCGAACCGGGCATGCGGGCACAACCGGCTCGCGGGCGCACGACGCGCAAGGCGAGTGCATCGAGCGGTGGTACGCGGCGCAGTGCGAAAACCGGCGGGCGGGCGAAAACCGGCGGGCGGGCGAAGGCGGCGGGTTCGCGCGGGACCAAAGCCAAAAGCAGTCGGGCAAAAACCGGCGGGACACGCGGCAAAGCGGCATCGTCGCGCGGCAAGTCGACGCGCGCAGCCGGCGCAAAGCGTAAGACCAGCGCCCGCAGCAAATCCAAAACCGGGACGAAAGCAGCCTCGCGCAGCAGCAGCCGGACGTCGAAGCGGCGTTCATCGACGGCAAAGAGCAGCACTAAAAAAAGCACCCGTGCGCGTTCGCGCACAACTCCAAAGACCACGGAATCGACAAGCAATTCCGGCGCATTGGGCCTGCTCGCGAAACTGTCGCCCTTCTGAATCAGTCGCTTAGCCGATTTTCTCGAGCGTCACGAAAGAGTAGCTGAGGCTGCCGCTTTGGTGCGGACCGTCGCGCTTGGTCTCGCGCCATCGGCTGCGGTCGAATTGCGGCATGAACGCGTCGCCCGCGATTTCGCCGGAAATTTCGGTGCTGTAAATCCGGCTTGCATAGGTGAGGGCGGTGGCGAAGATGTTTTCGCCCCCGATGACCGCGATTTCACTGGGGTTTTCCTCCGCGGCAAGACGCAGGGCGGACTCGAAATCAGCCGCGAAACGGGCGCCTTCGGCGTGAAACTCCGGATTGCGCGACACGACGATATTCGTTCGGCCCGGCAATGGCTTGCGCGGCAGGGACTGCCAGGTTTTGCGGCCCATGATGCAAGGCTTGCCGAGCGTCAGCGCCTTGAACCGTTTCAGATCTTCCGGGATGTGCCATGGCAGCGTCCCACCCGCGCCGATGACGCCGTTTTCGCTTGCGGCGACGACGAGGGTGATTGGAATTTGCGACAACGTGCTTTTCACACCGCGACGGGAGCCTTGATGTGCGGGTGCGCCTGGTAATTCTCCAAAGTGAAATCTTCGAACCGGAACGCGAAGATGTCGGTCACGGATGGATTCAAGCGCATGACAGGAAGCGGATAGGGCGCGCGTGATAGCTGTTGGCGCGCCTGTTCGAGGTGATTCAGATAGAGATGCGCGTCGCCAAAGGTGTGGATGAATTCACCGGGCTTCAGTCCCGCCACCTGCGCCACCATCATGGTCAGAAGGGAATAAGACGCGATGTTGAACGGCACGCCGAGGAAAATGTCGGCCGAGCGCTGATAAAGCTGGCAAGACAGTTTCCCGTCACTGACATAGAACTGGAACAGACAGTGGCAGGGAGGCAGTGCCATCCGCTCGATATCGGCGGGATTCCAGGCGGACACGATGAGACGCCGCGAATCCGGATCGCGCCGGATGCGGGTGATCACGTCCGATATCTGATCGATAAAGCCGCCATCCGGTTTGGGCCATGAACGCCATTGCCGGCCATAGACCGGACCAAGATCGCCGTTTTCATCAGCCCATTCATTCCAGATGCTGACGCCGTGCTGCTGCAGCCACCGCACATTGGTTTCGCCACGCAGAAACCACAGCAGTTCATAAATGACGGATTTCAGGTGCAGCTTCTTGGTCGTGACGAGCGGAAAACCGTCCGCCAGATCAAAGCGCATCTGGTGGCCGAATATGGACAATGTGCCGGTGCCGGTCCGGTCGCGTTTTTCCGCACCCTGGTTAAGCACTCGTTCCATCAATTGCTGGTATTGACGCATTTCTGATCGGCACGGCTTACGATTCGGCCCCAAGTCTATCCGCTGCCAGCCGCTGATGCCTCTCCTTCAATTATTTGTCCCCAAGGCCTATATTGTCCCTGTCCGGCTTGTCCGGACTATGGCGATAAACGGCCACGTAATAAGCGGACCGGACCCGGGGGCGGTACCCGGCGCCTCCACCAAGTGCCCACCCGAGGAACTCAAGCCTGGCGGGCGCCTGTGGGGGCGAAACAGGATCGACGGACGTGTAAAGGTGGTGCTTTCGCCCGGTATGGTATCCGCCGTTATCGGGCTGTTCGTATAGGTGCCAACGACAATGAAATGGCCCTCGCTGCTTAATTAAAACCTAAGCAAGCGCGGCTCGAGGGGCGCCGGGCAACAGAAGCCCCTCACCTTCTGGTGTCCCGATTCTCAAATTCGCTTGAGCTCTATATCGGCATCAGGGCGAATTTGAGAATCGAAAGGACACCAGCAATTCTTTAATTCTAGTGTCGTTTCGGTGTCGAAGTTCGCAAAGGGATCTCTATATCGAGCGCGTGCGAACTTCGAAACCACGACACTAGTGAACTGAATCTGCAACTTTGCCGGATTAAATCGCGCGCATGGCCAAGGATTACATCGGTTACGAAAATCTCGTCGATCAGGCGCTGCGGCAGGTGGTTCGCAATGCGCTGGCGCGCGTGCAGAAACAGGGACTGATCGGAAGTCACCATTTCTATGTGACATTCAAGACGCATGACGAAGGCGTCGAAATTCCGGATTTCCTGCGCGAGCGCTACCCGGACGAAATGACCATTGTGCTGCAGAACCAGTATTCCGGGCTCGATGTCACGGACGAGAAATTCGAAGTGACACTGAGCTTTCAGAAATTGCCCACGACAATCGTGGTGCCGTTTGTCGCGGTGACGGGCTTCGCCGATCCCGCCGTTCAGTTCGGACTGCAGTTCAAGAATGCGACTGTGGCACAGCAGACAGCCAATGCAACGCCTTCAGCCCCCGGGCAGATACAGTCAGCGCCATCGCCGGACGAGCCCCCGGCTCCAGCCGAAAAGCCGGCGGAAAATCCGCAGGTCGTCAGCCTCGACAAGTTCCGCAAGAAGTAACTGACCGGCCTTGTCGCTGCGCGGCGGCTTCGCGTACACAGCCGCCATATTCTGGAAGCAGAGACAAATCATGGCCGGAACCCGCACCGAAACCGATACTTTTGGCCCTATCGAAGTACCGTCGGACCGCTATTGGGGCGCACAGTCGCAGCGCTCCGTTGGCAATTTCAAGATCGGCTGGGAGAAGCAGCCCGCGCCGATCGTGCGCGCGCTCGGCATCATCAAACGGGCCGCGGCGGAAACCAATATGGAGCTTGGCCAGCTCGATCCGAAGCTCGGGCGCGCCATTGTCACCGCCGCGCAGGAAGTCATCGACGGCAAGCTGAACGATCACTTCCCGCTGGTCGTTTGGCAGACCGGATCCGGCACGCAGTCCAACATGAATGCGAACGAGGTGATTTCGAATCGCGCGATTGAAATGCTGGGTGGCGAACAGGGCTCGAAAAAGCCGGTTCACCCCAACGACCACGTCAATATGAGCCAATCGTCGAACGATACCTATCCGACGGCGATGCATGTCGCATCCGCCGAGGAGATCATGCACCGGCTCATTCCCGCGCTCACCAAACTGCACGGCGCGCTGAAGGAAAAATCCAAAGCCTGGAAAAACATCGTCAAGATCGGGCGCACGCATACCCAGGATGCGACACCACTGACGCTCGGCCAGGAATTCTCGGGCTATGCCCAGCAGGTCGAGAACGGCATCGAGCGCATCCTGCTGACGCTGCCGAAATTGATGCAGCTTGCGCAGGGCGGTACGGCCGTGGGGACCGGTCTGAACGCGCCGGCCGGTTTTGCCGAAAGGGTCGCAAAAAAAATTGCCGATATCACCGGCCTGCCCTTCACATCTGCGCCGAACAAGTTCGAAGCGCTGGCTGCGCATGACGCCATGGTGTTCAGCCATGGCGCGATTGCGACGGTCGCAGCGTCACTGTTCAAGATCGCCAATGACATCCGGCTTCTGGGCTCCGGTCCCCGCGCCGGGCTCGGTGAACTCGCACTGCCGGAAAACGAACCCGGGTCCTCGATCATGCCGGGCAAGGTCAATCCGACGCAGTGCGAGGCGATGACGCAAGTTTGTGTACAGATTTTCGGCAACAATGCCGCCGTCACTTTCGCCGGCAGCCAGGGCCATTTCGAACTGAATGTCTACAATCCGGTGATGGCGTATAACTTCCTGCAATCGGTGCGTCTGATGGCCGATGCCGCGGTCAGCTTTACCGACAACTGCGTCGTCGGAATCGAACCCCGGCTGGACAATATCCGCGCGGGGGTGGAGCGTTCGCTGATGCTGGTCACCGCGCTGGCGCCGAAGATCGGTTATGACAACGCCGCAAAAATCGCCAAAACCGCCCACAAGAACGGCACCACCTTGCGCGAAGAGGCGCTGAAAACCGGCCTCGTGACCGAAGCGGAATTCGAGAAACTTGTGCGCCCGGAGGACATGGTCGGACCGAAGTGAAGAAAAGATCCTTCACTATCGCCGGGCACCGGACGAGTGTCGCGCTGGAAGAGGAATTTTGGGCTGCGCTGGAAAGTGAGGCTCGCGCACAATCGATCTCGATGGCGGCGCTGGTTGCGCGGGTGGATTCGGCGCGTGGCTCGCGCAATCTCGCAAGCGCGCTCAGAGTTCATGTCCTGTCGCGAGCGCTTGAGAAAATGCCAGACGCGTGAGTTCAAAATGCGCGGTTGGGGATGATCGACGAATTACCCCCACCCGAAATTTGCTTCGCAAATTTCGACCTCCCCGCAAAGTGGAGGTTAATGTTATTCATTCCGCGGCTCCACATTCCGGGCTAACATTCAGAGATGCTGACGCTCTATCACGCGCCGCGCTCGCGCTCCTCCCGCATCCTGTGGCTGCTGGAGGAATTGGGCGCGCCTTATGCGCTGAAAATCGTCATATCCGGCGAGGGGATGGAAGTGGTGCTGCCGACCCGGCAAATCCGCACCCGCATGGCAAGGTTCCGGCGCTGACCGACGACGGCTCGCTGATTTTCGAATCACCGGCGATTGCGCTTTATCTGACCGACCGTTTTCCGGATGCAGGACTGGGACCGCGCGTCAGTGACAAAGACCGTGGCGCCTACCTCACCTGGCTCGCCTGGTACACCGGAGTTTTCGAACCGGCTCTGACCGCCAAATTCCTCAAAGTTCAACATGTTTACGGCACGTTCGGCTGGGCGCCGTTCGATGATGTCCTTGCCTATCTCTCCAGTGCCGTCGCCAAAAACCACTATGTTCTTGGCGATCGCTTCTCGGCCGCGGACATCATCATCGGCGGCAGCCTTCCGTTTCTGATGGGCCGCGTCGTCCCCGAATCGGATGAGTTGAAAGCCTATGTGACGAGAATCACAGAGCGGCCCGCTTATGCTCGTGCCCGGGCGAAGGACTCGGCGTGATGGCCGACATCGTGAATCTCCGCCGGGCGCGAAAGCGTAAAGCACGCGAAGCTGCCGCGGCGGAAGCCGACGCCAACCGCATTCTGCATGGTGCCCCGAAGCACGCCCGGAACTCGGCTAAGGTGCAATCCGCCAAGGAAAAACGCGATCTGGACAGCCGCAGGTTGGACCGGAAAGCGCCGGATTAACCTCGCCATAATCTTTCCCCGCCGATTCCGTTTGTGTATTGTCCGCGGACAAAGCACTTCGCGTGAATTCAGACAGAGAGGTATCCATGTCCGGGAGAATGATTTCCGCTCTTTTGTCGGCGGTCGCCACCGCTGCACTGTTGAACATTCCGGGCGCGCAGGCGCAGTCCGGCGTGGCATTGGCCGGCACCGTGACATCGGCGCAGGAAGGCGCGATGGAAGGGGTGATCGTCTCAGCCAAAAAGGAAGGCGGTCACATCACCATCAGCGTGGTGAGCGATGAGAAAGGCCACTACGCTTTTCCGGCCGACCGGCTCGAACCGGGGCATTACGACATCAAGATCCGAGCCATCGGTTATATCGCGGACAGCCGTCCCGAGGCCGATGTTGCGGCAGGCAAGACGGCCAATCTCGATCTGAAACTCGACAAGACCAACAATATCGCACCGCAGCTCACCAGCGCCGAGTGGCTGGCCAGCATGCCGGGCACCGATGAACAGAAATCGTTTTTGCAGGACTGCACGACCTGCCACACGCTGATCCGCCCGCTGTCGAGCGGCTTCACGGCGGAAGATTTCGAGAAAATCATTCCGCGCATGGGCACCTACGCGCCGGGAAGCCAGCCGCAGCGTCCGCAAAAGCTTCTGCCCGGACCGCGCGGTAATCGCGGCATTGTCGATGCGGCCAAAGTGAAGGCGGCGGCCGAATATCTGGCAAGCGTGAATCTGTCGAAGGACGAAACGTGGAAATACCCGTTCGTGACCTTCCCGCGGCCGAAGGGGCGCGCCACGCATGTGATCTACACGAGCTACGATCTGCCCCGTGTCGAGGCGATGCCGCATGACGTGATCATGGTGAACGGCAAAGTCTACTACAGCGACTTCGGCAGCCAGTTCATCGGCGAGATGGACCCGGCAACCGGCAAGGTCGTCGACCATCCGATACAAGTGCTGAAGCCCGACGAGCCGAAAGGCCTTCTGGAACTCAAACCCGATCCGGACGGCAATGTCTGGGCGTCAATGATGTACCAGGGCGGCATCGCCAAACTGGACGTCAAGACCGGCAAGGTCACCACCTACAAAGTGCCGGAGCAGTGGCAGGGACCGAACACCCAGGAATCCATGGTCTCACCGGAACACTGGACAGTTGATGGCTGGGTATGGACGAACGACCAACAGGATCACTCGATCCTGCGCGTGAATCCCAAAACCGGCGAATGGGAGAATCTTGGCGTTCTGCACGACCAGAATGGCAAGACCATCAACGGCTATGACATTCCGAGCGATTCCCAGAACAATCTGTATCTGCTGGAATTCGGCGGCACCAAGATCGGCCGCATCGATGCCAAAACGAAGCAGCTATACACATGGAATCCGGAATTGCCGCATGCCCGTCCGCGCCGTGGTCATTTCGATGAGAACGGCACGCTGTGGTACGCGGAATATGGTTCCAACGCCGTCGGCCGCTTCGATCCCAAATCCCAGAAGATCACCGAATGGCAGATGCCGGTGAGGTGGCAGATGCCTTATGACGCGCTCGCCAATAACAAGGGCGATGTCTATACCGGCTCGGTGATGAGCGACCGCATCGTTCGGCTCGACCCGAAGACCGGCCAAAGCATCGTCTACCTGATGCCGTCATCGACCAATATCCGGCGCGTGTTCTTCGACAATACGCACAATGCGCTGTGGGTCGGATCCAATCACGGCCATCAGATCGTGAAGATGGAGCCGCTGGACTAATCGCAGTCCACTGCGGAGAGTTACGGGCGGGCGCCGTTGATCGGCGCCCGCTTTGCTTTTGGGAATATCGCCATTGATGCGGTTTCTGTTTGCGGTGGGACATGCATTGCGCAAATTGTGGTGGCGCATCTCGCGGCGCCGGACGCTCGGCGTGCGCGTCATGCTGCACAAGGACCGCAAAGTTCTGGTGATCCGGCACCGTTATGGCGGTCCACTGATGTTGCCGGGCGGCGGTGTGGATCGCGCGGAAACCGTATTGGCTGCCGCGCGGCGCGAATTGACTGAAGAAACCGGAATTCTCGATTGCGGGCCACTGCATCTGGCCGGTGTCTATCTCCATCTCGCCGATGGCAGGCCGGACTATGTCGTGCTTTTTACCGGCGAATTGCCCGACGTGCTGCCGGCCTATCCGGCAACGGCATTATCCGAGGTGGAATCGGTGCATATCGCAGTGGCTGACGCAGCGGACGAAAAGCTCTCTCCCGCGACGCGGCGGCGGATCGCCGAACTGCTCGACGGCGCGCCAGTCAGCGACTTCTGGTGAGTCTCGCCCCGGTCCTTGCTTGCAGATCCTCGAATGCGAGGCCGGGGGCGATGTCGAGGACTTCGAACCCGCGCGGGGTCACGTCGAGCACGGCGAGATTGGTGTAGACGCGCTTGACCACGCCTGCCGCGGTGAGGGGATAGCTACAGCGCTCGACGATGCGGCTGCGGCCGTCCTTGGTGGTGTGCTCCATCAGCACCCAGAGACGTTTTGCGCCCGAGCACAAATCCATCGCGCCGCCGACCGCCGGGATCACGTCGTTCTGCGCTGTCGACCAGTTGGCGATGTCGCCGTTTTGCGCGACTTCGTATGCGCCAAGCACGCAGAGATCGATATGGCCGCCGCGGATCATGCCAAAGCTGTCGGCGTGGTGAAACAGCGCAGCACCCTTCAACAGCGTGATGTTCTGTTTGGTGGCGTTGATCAGCCAGGTATCGAGCTGATCTTTCGGCGGCACCGGCCCCATGCCGAGAACGCCATTCTCGGAATGGAAGACGACTTCGCGGTCTTTCGGAATGTAGTCGGGAATCAGCGTCGGCAGGCCGAGACCGAGATTGACGTACCAGCCCTCGGGGATATCGCGGGCAGCACGTGCCGCCATGTCGGTGCGGCTGAGCGGTTTCATCTCGTTGGTCATGCTGGAGGTGGGTCGCTGCTGTCGATCTGCACCACGCGATCGACAAAAATACCGGGTGTCACGATCGTCTCCGGATCGAGTTCGCCCAATGCGGCGATGTGGCGTGTCTGAACGATGGTGAGATCGGCCGCCATCGCCATCACCGGATTGAAATTTCGTCCGGTGCCGCGATAGTTGAGATTGCCCCAGCGGTCGGCGCGCCAGGCCTGGATCAGCGCCACATCGGCATGCAGCGCGTGTTCCATGACATAGGTTCGGCCTTTGAATTCGCGGGTTTCCTTGCCGCGCGCGAGGTCGGTGCCGGCTGCCGTGGGAGTATAAAATGCCGGGATACCGCATGCGGCCGCGCGGATGCGCTCTGCGAGCGTCCCCTGCGGCACGATTTCCAGCGCGATCTTGCCCGACCGGTAGAGTTCCTCGAATGGCGGCGGCGCCGGCCGCGGAAAACTGCAGATCAGTTTCGCCACGCGCCCGGTCGCAAACAGAGGCGGCAGGCTGGGCGAGCCAAATCCGGCATTATTCGAGACGATGGTCAGATCACGCGCATCGTGATGAAGGAGGCCGCCGAGCAGTTCCTGCGGCTGACCAACCACCCCGAAGCCGCCCAGAAGGATCACGGCGCCGTCTTTGATGCCGGCAAGTGCGGCTTCGATATTGCGGACGCGTTTGTCGATCACGAAATAACCGGTGGGTTCAGCGAAACGCGTTTTGACCCGCTTCCCCGCGCCGTGGCAAGAGTTGATCTCAGGGAATCATGATGTCCGATCCTTTCGCCGATCCGCTGGATGCTGCCTTTGGCGGGGCCGCGGCAGCACCCGCTGCGCCCGCAGCTGAGCCGCCCTATCTGCGCGCATTGAATCCCGAACAGCGCGATGCCGTGCTGTCGCTGGATGGTCCGGTGCTGGTGCTGGCCGGCGCGGGCACGGGCAAGACCCGCGTCCTGACCACCCGCCTTGCGCATATCCTGGCGACCCGGCGCGCGTGGCCGAATCAGATTCTCGCCGTCACCTTCACCAATAAGGCGGCGCGCGAAATGAAAGAGCGCATCGGAAGCCTGATCGGCGGCACGGTCGAAGGAATGCAATGGCTCGGGACCTTCCATTCGATCGGCGCGCGCATTCTGCGGCACAATGCCGAACTCGCCGGGTTGAAGCCGAATTTCACGATTCTCGACAGCGACGATCAGCTCCGGCTGATCAAGCAGATTGTCGAAGCCGCAAATATTGACGAGAAGCGCTGGCCGGCGCGCACGCTGGCAGACCAGATCGATGGCTGGAAAAACCGCGGACTCGCTCCGGCAGAGATTTCCGATGCCGACTCACAGGCTTTCGCCGGCAAGGGAAGAAAACTCTATGAGCAATACCAGGCGCGGCTGAAATCGCTCAATGCAGCCGATTTCGGCGACCTGCTGCAGGAACCGATTGCCATCCTGAAATCCCATCACGAGATCCTCGAGGACTACCGCCGCCGCTTCCGCTTTATCCTGGTGGACGAATATCAGGACACGAATGTTGCGCAATATCTTTGGCTGCGTCTGCTTGCGGGCAGCAACCGCAATATCTGCGTGGTCGGCGATGACGATCAATCGATCTATGCCTGGCGCGGCGCCGAGGTGGAAAACATCCTGCGCTTTGAACGTGACTATCCGGGTGCGAAAGTCATCCGGCTGGAGCGGAATTACCGTTCGACCGCATCCATTTTGGGCGCCGCGTCCGGGCTGATTTCCGCCAATCGCGCGCGTCTCGGCAAGACCCTGTGGACCGAGGCGCAGAACGCCGGGGACAAGATTCAGATCAAGGGTGTTTGGGACGCCGAAGAAGAGGCCCGCAACGTCGCCACCGAAGCCGACAACCTGCACAGCAAGGGGCACAAATTTGCCGAGATGGCGGTGCTCGTGCGCGCATCATTCCAGATGCGCGAATTTGAAGACCGATTCCTTGCACTCGGGATTCCTTATCGCGTTGTCGGCGGCCCGAGATTTTACGAACGCGCCGAAATCCGCGACGCCCTGGCTTATCTGCGGGTCATCGCCCAGGGCGATGACGATCTCGCATTCGAACGCATCATCAACAAGCCGAAGCGCGGATTGGGTGACGCATCCATCCAGGCGCTGAACAATCATGCGCGCAGTGCAAATATCCCGCTGCTGGCGGCCGCCGCGGAACTCGCCGAAACGGACGAATTGACGCCCAAGGCGCGCAACGCGCTGACGCAACTGACACAGAGTTTTTTCCGCTGGCAAAAACAGGCGGCGCAGATTCCCCACACCGACCTTGCCGAAATGGTGCTCGACGAATCCGGCTACACCGACATGCTGAAGGCCGACAAATCGCCGGAAGCAGCGGGCCGGCTGGAGAACCTGAAGGAACTCGTCCGCTCGATGGAGGAGTTCGAGTCGCTCGCGGCTTTTCTCGAACATGTCTCTCTGGTGATGGAGCTCGAGAAAAACGAGAAGGGCAATGACCGGCTGAGCCTGATGACATTGCATGCGGCAAAGGGCCTGGAATTCGAAACCGTATTCCTCCCCGGCTGGGAAGAGGGCCTGTTTCCATCGCAGCGCACGATGGATGAGAAGGGCAATACCGGGCTCGAAGAGGAACGGCGGCTCGCTTATGTCGGGCTGACGCGGGCGAAAGCGCGCGTCTTTGTCAGTTTCGCCGCCAACCGCAGGGTGCACGGCCAGTGGCAGAGCGCGGTGGCGTCGCGCTTCATCCGCGAAATTCCCGAGGAGCACGCCGACAATCTGGTCACCGAAGGGTTTTACGGCAATTACAGCGGCACCGGTTTCCGCGATAACCAGACCGAATTCGAAAGCACCTATTCCAGTCCCGGCTGGCGGCGGGCGCAGGCGGCGCGCGCTGCTGCGGCAGCTTCCATGACAACGCCGAGCGTGGTCGATCTGCGCGCAAAAACGGTGAATACCGCGGACGCGCAAACTTCGATCTACGGTCCCGGCGAACGCATCTTCCATCAGAAATTCGGCTATGGCCGGATCGTCGCGGTCGAAGGCAACAAGCTGTTGATCGATTTCGACAAAGCGGGATCGAAGCGGGTCATGGACAATTTTGTGACCCGCGCGTGATTTCGCCTCCGCTCTGGAAAGCTGCGGTGACGGTGCCGAAGGAAGCGGCGGCGAATATTGCCGCGGCGTTCGAATTGGCGCCGCCGGTGCCGCAATCGGTGCTGATCAGCGAGAATCCATTTGAGCAAGAGGCGACGATCGAGGCACTCTACGACACGCCTCCCGATGAAGAATTGCTGTCGCGCATTTGCGGTCACGATGTGCGTTGCGAAGCGCTGCCGGACCAGGACTGGATCAAGCTCAGTCTCGAAGGATTGCCACCGGTCCGGGCCGGGCGGTTCTTCCTGCATGGCGCGCATGATGCTGGCGTCGTTCCGCCGGGCGTCATCCCGTTGCGCATCGAAGCCGGGCTGGCTTTTGGCACCGGCCATCATGAATCGACCGCGCTGTGCCTCGAAGCATTGTGCCGTCTCGGGAAAGCCTGGCACTTTGACCGGGTGCTCGATGTCGGCTGCGGGACCGGCGTTCTGGCAATTGCCGCCGCAAAGCTGTGGCATGGAACGGTTGTCGCGTCCGACATAGACGCGATCGCGATCGGGGTCACGCGTGCAAACGCTCGCGACAATGGCGCGGCGCCCGAGATCCGCACTGTCGTTGCAGATGGCCTCGATCACCCCGCAATCCGCGCATCCGCGCCCTATGATCTGATTTGCGCCAATATCCTGGCCAGACCGTTGACAAAACTGGCGCCCGCCATCACCAAAGCCGCGCGCTCGGGTGGAACCGTGCTTCTGTCCGGTTTGTTGCGTAACCAGGAAAAGCTGGTTCTCAGCTTCTACCTGACGCAGAAGCTTGTATTCTATGGCGCGTTTCGCAGCGGTCCATGGTCGGCGCTGGTGCTCAAGAAGGCCTGACCCGGACGAGTAAGGTCTTAGCCATGAACATGCCATTTCAGACATTTGACGACCAAAGCGATGCCTCGCTCTGCGCCGAGCGGCTTGCCGCCCTTCGCAGTGAGCTCGCCCGGCGCGGACTCGATGGTTTCATTGTCCCGCGCGCCGATGAGCATCAGGGCGAGTATGTGCCGAAATCGGCCGAAAGGCTGGCATGGCTGACCGGCTTCACCGGTTCGGCCGGAGTGGCGATCGTGCTCACGGCCAGGGCCGCAGTTTTTGTCGATGGACGCTACACGCTGCAGGTTAAGAACCAGACCGACACATCGCTGTTCGAGACTCTCGACGTGCTGAATGACGGCCCATCCAACTGGATCGAAGCCAATCTGCCGAAAGGCGCGAAACTCGCTTACGATCCGTGGCTGCATACCCAGGCAGCCGTCGAACGGTTGCAAATATCCGTCGAGCGCGCCGAAGGACAGCTGGTTGCCTGCGAGACCAATCCACTGGATGCCGTCTGGGCCGATCGGCCCGAACCGCCGCTGCAGCGTGCGGTGCCGCATCCGTTGAAATTCACCGGCGAAGCGTCGGAATCGAAGCGCTCGAGGATCGCGAGTGAGCTGAAAAAACATCATGCCGGAGCCGCGGTTCTTACGCTCCCGGATTCCATCTGCTGGCTGTTGAACATCCGCGGCAGCGATGTTCCGCACACGCCCTTTGTACTGGCTTTTGCGATTCTCCACTCCGACGGCAGCGCGGATCTGTTCATGAACAGCCGCAAGTCCTCACCCGCGCTCGTGAAGCACCTTGGCAGCGAAGTGCACCTGAAAGAAACGAGCGAGTTCGGAGCGGCGCTTGATGCGTTGAAAGGCCAGACGGTCATGGTTGATCCGGTGTGGGCGCCCTCCGCAATCTTCCGCCGGCTGCAACAGGCAGGCGCGAAGGTGCTACGGGCCTCCGATCCGTGCCAGTTGCCCAAGGCCTGCAAAAACGATGTTGAGCTCGACGGCGCTCGGCAAGCGCATGTGCGGGATGGTCAGGCATTGTCGCGCTTCCTGGCGTGGCTTGCGCGTGAAGCCCCGAAGGAAAAAATTACGGAAATCGACACGGTGGAGAAGCTGGAATCGTTCCGGCGCGAAACCGGCGCGAAAGACATCAGCTTCGATTCCATTTCCGGCGCCGGGCCGCATGGCGCAATCGTGCATTACCGCGTCACACAAAAGACCAATGGTCCGATCAGGCGCGGCGAATTGTTCCTGATCGATTCCGGGGCGCAATATGATGACGGCACGACCGATGTGACGCGCACCGTCGCGATCGGCGAACCGACGGCGGAGATGCGCGACCGCTTCACGCGCGTGCTCAAGGGGCATATCCAACTGGCGCTGGCGCGTTTTCCGGAAGGCACCACGGGTGCGCAGCTCGACGCATTCGCAAGGCGGCCGCTATGGGATGCGGGGCTGGATTACGGGCACGGCACCGGCCACGGGGTTGGCGCATATCTTTCCGTACACGAAGGACCGCAAAGTATCTCATCACGCGGAACGGCGCAGGCGCTCAGAGCCGGAATGATCTGCTCGAATGAGCCGGGTTACTACAAAACCGGCGAATACGGCATCCGCATCGAAAATCTCGTGGTGGTGCGGCCGCCGGAATCTTCGCCGGGTGGCGAGAAGAAGATGCTGTCGTTCGAAACCATCACCATGGCGCCGATCGATCTCAATCTGGTTGAGGTTTCCATGCTGACAGCGGATGAGCGCGACTGGCTGAACGCCTATCACGCGCAGGTTCGCGCGGCGGTCGCGCCGGGGCTAAATGATGAGGATCGCGCATGGCTGGAGCGGGCAACCCGGCCGATTTAAACGAGGGGGCGCACACAGCATGAGCAAAGGGCCGGAAGTTTCACGCCGCAATGCGATCAAGACAGGCGTTGCGGTCACCGCGGCGATGGCGGTTGCGCCGCGCGCCGAGGCGCAGATTTCCGGCGTCGGCGTGGCGGAAGGCACACTCCCCGGACGCAGCGCGCAATTCACCCTGGAAGGCAACGCTTCGCCGGCCACGCCGCGGCAGAAACTCGGCATCGACATCCATGCCCATTATTACCCGCAAGCCTATCTCGATGTCATCGGGAGTGACGGCAAGCCCTTTGGCGGTGAATACCGGCAGACGCAGGACGGCTATTTCCTGAAAGGCGGTGGATTTTCGGGCGGGCCATTCCCGGCCAAATTCACCGATCTCAAGCTGCGCCTCGCAGACATGGATGCTCAGGGCGTGGAAATGCACGCGCTGTCGCTCACCCGGCCGATGCCCTATTTCGGCAGCCCGGACTTCGCGTTGAAACTCGCGCGCGCGTTCAACGACGCCGCCAATGACGCGCATTTGCAATATCCCAATCGCTTTGTCGGGCTGATGGCGCTGCCGATGACCGACCGCGACCGCGCGCTGGATGAAGTCGAACGCGCCGCAAAACTGCCGGGCATCCGTGGCGTCTATCTCGGCTGCAATGTCGAGGGGCGCGATTTCTCGGATCCGGAATTCCTGCCGGTCTTCAAACGGATCGAGGCACTGAACCTGCCCGTGTTCCTGCATCCGAATGGCGCAATCGGAGGTAAAAGGTTCGAGCCGTTCTATCTCGCCAATATTCTCGGCAATCCCTTCGACACGACCATTGCCGTGTGCCATCTGATTTATGGCGGCGTGCTCGACGCATGCCCAAATCTCAAGATCACGCTTCCCCATGCCGGCGGCGCAATCCCGATGCTGATCGGACGCATGGATCAGGGTTACGCGGTGCGCCGCGATGTGCCGGCACTTCCGCAGCCGCCCAGCGCGTATATGCGCCGATTCACCTATGATACGATCGGGCACAAAGGGTCGGTCGTGAAATTCCTGATTTCCGAAGTTGGCGCAGAGCGGGTGATGCTGGGCAGCGATTATTGTCTCGATATGGGCTATTTGCGCCCGGTGCAGGACCTCGATGAGTTGAACCTGAGCGGACGCGACCGCGATCTGATCCTGCACGGCACAGCGGCGAAGCTGCTGAAAGTCTAGGCTACCGGTTCGGTCGCGCGAAGTGGGTGCAGTCGCGGGGTGCTGCGCGCCTGCACCGCTTCGATCAGCAGGCGGCGCGCACATTCTTCCGGTGTTTCACCGTCCATCCAGGCGATTTTCTTCAACCCCAGCAGAACGGAATCATCCAGATTGCGAATGACGATCTGTCTCACCGTTTTCTCCATCAGTTAGGCCGGATTGGTTTCGTAGCCATGCTATTGTGGACGTGTTCGATGCCAGTTTTTTGACATGCAAGGCACATGCCATATCGTCTGATGGAAATCTGTGCAGGTGAGTGAGGTTCTGGCCGGTCCACTGAATGTCGCCGTCCCCGCGCCCGCACTGGCTCTGACCGGCGGAGGTTTGGCCGTCGCGGAAAGATCAGGAACAATTCGCGACATATCGCGCGACGAGGCGCGTGCGCTCCTGGATGAGGGCAATGTCGTCATCTGCCATGCCTCATGGCTGGTGCGCCGGATAGGTGCGCGGCCAAAAGTGCCGGTTTACGATGTTCTGGAGCTGCTTGCCTTCGTTCATCCCGCGCGCTC
This sequence comes from uncultured Bordetella sp., assembly GCA_964446945.1. Lineage (GTDB taxonomy): Bacteria > Pseudomonadota > Alphaproteobacteria > Micropepsales > Micropepsaceae > CAIYRG01. The sequence continues at coordinate 178,302 of CAYUQO010000001.1, read as the reverse complement.
CTGCCTGCCGAGTCCGGCAGGTATCGCGCGCGCCCTGGATTTACCTGCGCCGGAAACTGCAACGGACGCGGCCAGTGTCATCGCGGGTGCGGCGGGACGGCTGTTGCACGATCTGTCGCGGCTCTCTTCTGCCGAACGTGACAGAGCGCGCAATCTCGCGATGTTCATGCTGCGCTGCGGCTGGCGATGGGCGCCGGCGGTTCTCGCTGTGCTGGGTCAACCTGACCGGCAGGCCGGCCCCATGGCGGCGCTGGAAGTCTGGCAATCGCTCCCGGAATGGGAGGATGCGCCACCGCCTGCGCTGCAGGGCCAGGAGCCGGTCGCCGGCGCCGAAGCACAGGCGCGGCTGATCGCGCTGGTCGGTTCGCGTGGCACCATCCGCCGTCAGCAGCAGGATTTTACCGCGGCGGCTGCGGATTCATTCGCGCCCCGTGAGCAGGCCGGATCGCCCAACATTGTTTTGGCTGAAGCCGGCACCGGCACCGGAAAAACCCTCGGCTATCTCGCACCGGTTTCGCTGTGGGCGGAGAAGAACGGGCCATCGGTGTGGGTATCGACCTATACCCGGAATTTGCAGCGTCAGATCGTGCAGGAGGCGCAGAGGCTCGCGCGCCGGACCGGCGGCCGGAAACTGAAAACGGTTCTGCGCAAGGGACGTGAAAACTATCTCTGCCTGCTGAATTTCGAAGATGCCGTGAAGCACAGTGCGGTGGGCGGAGGTCCGCGCGCGATTGCCCTCGGGCTGCTCTCGCGCTGGGTGGGGCAAACTCCCGATGGCGACGTGACCGGCGAGGGTTTTCCCGGTTTTCTTCCGCCGGAACTCAGGCGGCATGAACTGACCGACCGGCGCGGTGAATGTATTTACTCGGCCTGCGCGCATTACCGCAGGTGTTTTGTCGAACACAGCATTCGCGGCGCACGCGATGCCGACATTGTCATCGCCAACCATGCTCTCGTCATGGCGCACGCATCGCGCCACCCGGTTCATTCCGAAGCCGACGATGCAACCGGGCCACTCCGCTACGTATTCGATGAAGGCCATCATTTGTTCGATGCAGCGGATTCGGCCTTTGCGGCAGTGCTGTCGGGCGCGGAAATGGCCGAACTGCGCCACTGGATTCGCGGACCGGAAGGGCGCCGGTCCCGCAGCCGCGGGCTGGAGGATCAGCTCCGTGATCTGATCTCAGGCGAAGAAGCCACGCATGACTTGCGGCAGGCACTGACGGCGGCCGGCGCGCTGGCCGGAGAAGGCTGGTTGGCACGCGTGAAAGGCGGCATGGGCCGCGGCGCCGGTGAAGAATTTCTGGCGCGCATTTATCAGCACGTGCTCGCCCGCAGCCCTTCGAGCACTTCTCCCTATGCCATCGAAGCAGAAGTGCAGCCGTCAGACCCGGATCTCCGCGATGCGGCACGGGAACTCGATCATGCTCTCACGCGGCTTGCGGTTCCCCTGCAAAGACTCGCCGGACAGTTGCGGTCAAAACTCGATGACGATGCAGCGAAGCTGGAAACTGTGCAGAAGTCGAGAATCGAGGCTGCAGCGCGCGGGCTGGAACGGCGAACGCAGCTTGTCATTCCGGCCTGGCGCGACATGCTGGCCGCAGTGGAGCACGAACAGACCAAACAGACCGAATTTGCGCTCTGGTACGAGATTCAGCGCGAGAGCGGGCGCGACATCGATGTCGGCCTGCACCGCCGCTGGATTGATCCGACAATTCCATTCGCCGAGACCGTATTGAAGAATGCGCATGGCGTGCTGATTACCTCCGCGACCTTGCGCGATACTGCGGAGGCCATTGCGGAAACCGGCTGGCGTTCTGCGGAGGTGCGGGTTGGCGCACATCATCTGCCGCTGCCGCCGCGGCGCGCGGTGTTCGATTCACCATTCAACTGGCCGGAGCAGGCGCGCGTTTTCGTGGTGCGCGACATTCCACGCGGCGACCGGACACAGCTTGCCGCCGCCTATCGTGAGCTGTTCCTCTGCGCCGGTGGTGGCGCTCTGGGACTGTTCACCGCGATCGGAACGCTGAAGGACGTGCATGCGCGGATCGCGGAGCCGCTCTCGGCGGCGGGACTGATGCTATACGCCCAGCACATCGACGCGCTCGACACCGCAACCTTGGTGGACCTGTTTCGTGCCGATGAGAATGCCTGCCTGCTCGGCACCGATGCATTGCGCGACGGCATCGATGTGCCCGGACGCTCGCTTCGTCTCTGCGTGTTCGACAAAGTGCCCTGGCCGAAGCCATCGATCCTGCACAAGGCGCGCCGCGAAAGGTTCGGCCGGGAATACGATGATCTGATCGCGCGGCTGCGGCTGAAGCAGGCATTCGGCCGGCTGGTCCGCAGTGAAACGGATCGCGGGGTTTTCGTGATCCTGGATGGCGCCTGTCCGAGCCGGCTGCTGGCCGGATTGCCGCCGCAAATTTCCGCCATCCGCTGCGGATTGAAGCAGGCGGTTGAAGAGACGCGGAGATTCCTGGGCCGCGAGACGATATGATGCGGGCGTCGGAAATGGGGTGGCAGTCATGTTGAAACGGGTTTTGGCCGGCATCGCGGGTATTTTCGTTGTCCTGGCCGCGGTGGTGATCGGCCGGGCGCTGACCGTGAGCGCGCCCGCGGCACCGCAAGCCGCGCCGCCAATTCCCGTGGACGTCAATCTCGCGGCGCGCCATCTCTCCGAAGCCATCCGTATACAGACTGTTTCCTATGGCGACGGCGTCAAGGAGAAGGAGAAAGACGCGGCCCTGCAGGCGATGCAGCAATGGCTGGCGCAGACCTATCCCGGATTCCACGAAGCTGCCGGGCCCGAGAAGTTCAATAACAGCCTGCTGTTCACCTGGATCGGGAAAAATCCGAATCTGGCGCCGGTTCTGCTGATGGCCCACATGGATGTCGTTCCGGTCGTGCCGGGCACGGAAAAGGATTGGGCCCACGCGCCGTTCTCGGGCGACATCGCGGGCGGCTTCGTCTGGGGCCGTGGCGCAATCGACGACAAGGGTCAGGTGGTCGCGATCTTTGAAGCGGCGGAAAGGCTGGCGATTTCCGGATTCCAGCCGGAGCGGACAATCATGTTCGCTTTCGGCGAAGATGAGGAAGTGGGCGGCGGGAAAGGTAACGGCGCCATCGCGACCGCTCTGCAAAAACGCGGCACACATTTCGCTTGGGTCCTGGATGAGGGCAGTTCGGTTCTGGCTGAACCCTATCCGGGCGTGCGGCGGCCGGTTGCCGTGATCGCTACAGCCGAGAAGGGGTTCGTCACGCTGGAATTGACCGCGCATGGCACCGGAGGCCATGCGGCGCGGCCTTCCGGCGATCTCGCCGTCGCCCGTCTTTCAAAGGCGATCCTCAATGTCACGGATCATCCCTTTCCGTCTGATCTCGATGACATCCAGCGCGCCAAACTGGCTGTCGTTGCGTCACTTGCGCCGTTCGCCCAAAGGCTGGTGCTGTCGAACCTGTGGCTGACCGCTCCGCTGGTGGTCCGCGAATACCAGACCAATCCGGAATCGGCGGCCACTTTGCACACGACGATTTCGCCCACGATGCTGAATGCCGGCGTGAAGGAGAATGTGATTCCGCCGACCGCGCAGGCGATCATCAATTTCCGCATTCATCCGCGCGACAGTATCCGCACAGTGACCGATCACGTGAAATACGCGATCGGAGACGCAAAGGTGGACATTTCGGAGCGCGAAGAGACCATTAGTGAAGCGACGAAAGTCGTGGACACCAGCAGTCCGGCCTTTGCCACGATCGCAAACGCGGCGACCGAGACATTCGGCGTTCCGGTGGCGCCGGAGATCATGACCGGAGCAACCGATTCACGTCACTATCTGCCGATTGCCGATGCGGTGTTGCGCTTTCGGCCTGTGCACACGGAGCCGGCGGATGTGGCGCGCGTGCACGGCACCAATGAGCGGCTGGCGGTTGCCGATCTTGGGCCCGCAATCGCGTTCTACACGCGGCTGATTCAGGAATTGAAATAAGCAGACATCCTCTATTCATCTCCTTCCCCCCGCAAAGCGTGGGGGAAGGTGGGCGCAGCGGCGCTGCGAGCGCCGCGTTTGGCGCCCGGAAGGGGGGCCATAAGCTTAACGCTCTCAGGATGCGATTGTTATTCCAGATATGATACCGAGTGCACCTACAGCAGAGCTGGCAATGCAGAACCAATACAGCGCCGCGCGATTGTTGGGGTCAGTGGTTCGAGGCCTGCGCGGCGTTCGATTACGCCCGTCCGGATGACGCGGTAGGTTTCTCTTACGATGAAAGCGGCCAAAAGTGCGCCGGCGACTGCAAAAGCGATGTAGAGGTAAAAAGCGGCTCGATCCATTCTGGTCGATCTAGAGTTTAGATTTAGGAGCCCCCCTTCCGGCCGCCATCCGTAACGCCTGCGGCGTTACTGCGGCCACCCTCCCCCGCGCTTCGCACTGATGTGCTCGCGGGGGGAAGGAGAACCAAATACGATTCTAGTTCACTGGCGAGAACTTCTGGACGCGGCTGGTTTCGCCGACTTCGCCTGTATAGAGATTGCCCTTGGAATCCATGAACGCGACATGGAGCAGCACGAATGCGCCGCCTTCGCGTCCCGGATGTCCGATTCTCTGCACAACCTGTCCGGTCTGGCGATCGAGCTCCCACACCGTCGCGTTGGCGATATCCGCAACGAAGATATATTTCTGCTGCGGATCGGGTGAGAAATCGACCGACCCCGCGGTGCCGCGCACCCTGGTGTTCCGGGCGATGAAGAATTCCTTCAGGAACTTGCCCTGTTTGGTGAACACCTGGATGCGATTGCCGGAGCGATCGCCGATATAGACGAGTCCGTCTTTGGAAATTCGGACCGCGTGCACCGGGGACTTGAAGTCCTTCGCCGGCGGATCGCCTTCCTTGCCGACATCCGGCTGACCGTCATTGCTGATCTCGGAGAGCGGTTTGCCATAGGCGCCCCAGCCGCGCTTGAACGCGCCGGTATTCCAGTCGTAAACCATTACGCGCTTATTCAGATAACCGTCGGCGATATAGATTTCGCCGGCGGCTTCATCGAGCGTGGCGGCGGCGACGCCGCGGAGCAGGAGATCCGTCTGCTGATTGTCCTGCTTCTGCTGCTGACCGCGTGCGACTTTCGGGCCGCGGTGGCCGAAATCCTTTACGAATTTACCGTCGCCCGTGAATTTCAGCAGCGTGTCGCCAGCCTGCGCGCCGGCGAAATACACGTTACCCTCATTGTCGGTGAAGATGGTGTGTTCCGACGACGGCCATCCCGGCACCATATCGGGCTTGCCCCAAGCCTTGAGCAGGTTACCAGCCGTATCGAATTCCAACACCGCGGGAGCAGCGGAGCAGCATTCCGCCTCACCTTTTGCGACATTGTCTTCCTTGAGATCACGTGGGCGGTTGAGCACCCAGATATGGTCGGCCTTGTCCACGAACAGACCGGTGATGCCGCCAAGGATCCAATGGTTCGGCAGCGGCTTTGGCCAATCGGGATCGTATTTGTATTTCGGTGGGCCTTCGGCGGCCGGCGCCGCCGTGCCGGTACCGATAATGGAAAGGGTGCACAGGCCGGCAATCGCGGCTGAGACCCTCAAAAAAGACTTTACGCTGGAATGCATGCAAAACCTCCCGTTTGACGGCGGCAGTCGCGAGCCGTTCGGGGCCGGAGCATAACGGCAAGTTGGGGGATAAAATAGCGCGCAAAGGGCCGTGCCCTGCCCGCCACCTTTGCCTGGGGATTTGATCATTGCGGGATATGACACCCGCGCGAATCCGGCTACAGCATCAAGACCATGGCCGAAACCACAACCCTGCCGATAGATGATCCGGCCCCGCCGGACAGCCCTTACGGGCGCAATTCGACCGGGATTCTTCCGTCCCATGTGCTGAAGCGCCTGATCCGCGCACGGCGTGAAATTCTTCCTGCCGAGGACATTACCGAGGCGCAGATTCAACCGGCCAGCCTCGACCTGCGCCTTGGCCCCGTCGCCTATCGCATCCGCGCCAGCTTCCTGCCGGGCGAGGCATCGCGTGTTGCCGACAAGCTGTCCAGCATGGTGATCCACGAGATCGACCTCAGAGCCGGTGCAGTGCTGGAGACCGGCTGCGTTTACCTGGTGCCGCTGCTGGAACATCTGGAGCTGTCGTTCCGGGTTTCCGGCATCGCCAATCCCAAGAGTTCGACCGGCCGCCTGGACGTCTTCACCCGTCTGATCACGGACCACGCGCAGTCTTTCGACCGCGTGGCGGAGGGCTATCACGGCCCACTCTACGCAGAAATTTCGCCGCGGACTTTTCCGATCTTGGTGCGCAAAGGTTCACGCCTCAATCAACTGCGCCTGCGGCATGGCTCGCCGCAATTCACCGACACGCAATTGCGGCGACTGCATGAGAAAGTCGGATTGGTCGATGGGCCGGCCAACATCGATGGCGGTCTGGCGCTGTCGGTCGATCTGTCGGGCGATACCGAAATGCGTCAGGCGGGATGGCGCGCGCGGCGCCATACGGGTGTCATCGATATCGATACGCGCGATCAATATGACCCACTCGATTTCTGGGACCCGGTTTATGTGCGCAAGGGCATCCAGGCAATTATTCTCGACCCGGATGAATTCTACATCCTGGCGTCACGCGAAGCGGTATCGATTCCGCCCGATTTCGCCGCCGAGATGATGCCGTTCAATCCGCTGGTAGGCGAATTCCGTGTTCATTATGCGGGTTTTTTCGATCCCGGCTTCGGGCACGAGACCGGCATGGGCCGCGGATCGCGCGCGGTGCTGGAAGTGCGCTCACGTGAAGTGCCATTTGTACTCGAGCATGGGCAAGTCATCGGCAAACTGGTTTTCGAGCGCCTGACCGACACTCCGCCGCAGGTCTACGGCGCTGCGCTGGGATCGAATTACCAGCGGCAGGGACTGAAGCTGTCGAAGCATTTCCGCCTTCCATAGAATAGAACCTCGCCGGCCGCATCCCAGGCGGGCGAATCGCCTTCGGCGATTCGCTCTCCCGGCGTGGGGGCCCGGAGCGGCGCTCAGCGATGTGTTGATACTTTCTCGACGCCTCAGGTGATGCTGAACAGCGCCATGAATCCCGCGTCCATATGCTGCTGCATGTGACAGTGAAACAGCGCTGGACCGGGTCTCGCGGTAAAATCGATCGTCATTTCCTGAAATCCGCCGATCAGCACAACATCCTTCTGCACGCCCGCCGTTGACGATCCCGCGATACTGGTGAGCTCGAAATTATGGCGGTGAAGATGGATGGGATGGACGTCATCGGTCGCATTGCGCAGACGCAAACGATACCGGCGGCCGCTGCGGAGATTTAGAAGCGGTTGCATTTTCGGCATCGAGAACGACTGACCATTGATCGCAAACCGATCGAATCCATCTGCCCCACCGCTTTGCGCGGTGAATTTCAAATCGATTGTTTCGTCGGGATGCGCAGAAACGGCGCGGGGCTTTGCGAATAGCCGATAATCCCAACGGAACACCGGCGGCTTCACCCATGCTGGTTTGTCCTTGCGCCCCTGATATTCGACCGCGATTCCCATGCCGCGATGGCGATCTTCATCCATCACGTCGCCCATGGTCCAGACGCCCGGCCGATTCATTTCGACAATGGCCGAGATTCGTTCAGCCGGGCCAAGCCAGAGCACCGGAACGTCAGCAGGACGCGGCACCGGGTTGCCATCAAGCGCGACGACACGAAACAGATGTTGCGGCAGATGCAGGCTGCGGATTTCGCTCGCACTGGCGTTCAGCACATGAAACAGCACGCGCTGACCTGGTTTTACCCGGATTGGATCGCCTTCACCCAGCATGCGGCCGTTGATGGAAAAAAAATTGTAGCCGAGTTCATAACCGGCCGGCAGCCCGCGCTGCAGTGCAGCGTTCGTGTCGACCTGTGATTCTGTCTTCAACGCCGGAACAATATTTGCCGGCGCAAGAAAATCGTGCGGCATCTCGGTGCGGGTCAGAAAAGGTCCGAATTCCTTCAGTGTCAGGAAGATTTCCTGGTCATAGGTGCCCGAATTCTGCTTCGGCTCGATATACACAAGTCCCGCCTCGCCATTGTAGAGGCCAAGAGAAAGGTTGCTGCCTGCCGTGAGATGGGTGTGAAAGAAACGAAAGCCGGCCGGTCCAGGCACGAAGGAAACGCGGCGCATGCCGTGTGGGGGAATGTAAGGCGTGCCCTCCTCCGCCGCGCCATCAATCTCGGCCGGCACGAACTGTCCATGCCAGTGAAGCTGTTCGGGCGTATCTGTCTCGTTGTGTATATCGATTGTGACGCGCTTGCCCTCGATCAGCCGCAGCAGCGGTCCGGGAAATGCGCCATTGTAAGTCGTCGTGGAAACAATTGTGTCGGGGCCGAGTTCGATCAAGCCCGTGCGGATGCGAATATCGTGATCTGCGCGCGTTGCCGGCACTGGAGTTGCTGCCGGCGAATGATCCATGGACAGGCTACGCGCGGACGGCGCTGCGATTCCACCGATTGCCAGCGCGCCACGACCCAACAGCTCCCGGCGGCTTAAGTACAGCTCACTTCTCCGCACTTTCGCATTGCAGCTGGATGTAATTTTCAAGCCCGATCTTCGGGATCAATTGGAGCTGGGTTTCAAGGAATTCGATCGCGTCCTCTTCTTCCTCGAGAATATGGGACAGCAGATCGCGCGTGACGTAGTCACGCATGCCCTCGCAATCGGCGATCGCCTGACGCAGATCACCCGCACCCTTTTGCTCCAACTGAAGATCGCAGGAGAGAATTTCCTCGACGTTTTCGCCGATCAGCAATTTGTCGAGGTCCTGCAAATTCGGGAGCCCATCAAGCATCAGTATGCGTTCGATCAGATCGTCCGCATGCTTCATCTCGCCGATCGATTCGTCGTATTCGCGTTTGCCCAGTTTTTGCATGCCCCAATGGCGCAACATCCTGGCGTGCAGGAAATACTGGTTGATGGCGGTGAGTTCGTTGCGCAGGACCCGGTTGAGGTGATCGACGATTTTGGGGTCTCCGCGCATTTGTGCACCTATTCGCTGGAAGACCCGCAGGAGGATTTACGTTTCGCGGGCCTGACGACGTCCTGGACAAATGGAACGCACTTACCGCAGGTTGGGCGCACTCCAAGCGAACGATAAGCGTCTCCGACGGTCGTTGCGCCGGTGCAGCGCACGTCGCGGTCGGTGAAGGCATGGCAAACGCAAAGGTACACGGCTTCCTCGTCAGTTGAGAACGATTATCAATCTCATTTTGGGGGAGAATAGTCAATCCAGGCCCAGTAATCTTACCGGGATCAGCACAGCCGTCCGGTGCAGCCCAGCGTCAGCTTCGCGGAACAGCCAGGCTACAGCACAAAACGGAAGCCAAATGTCGCGTATGGCCCGTGGTATTTATCGTCCGCGCTCAGGCGCAGGATCGGACGCGCAATGATCCCGCCGAGATCGACCTGGGTATAAAGCACGTCGGCGAAAACAACCCGGCCGGTGCTCTCCACAGAAACGACGAAGCGCTCCTGGAAAGGAAGCGTGAACAGCCGGAAACCCACATCGCTGCCGGCGTGGAGATAGAACGCGTGTTTTCGGCGCGGAATGATCAACTGATCTTCGACACCCACCAACGGCGCCCAATTCCCGAAGGACCGGGACAAAGTCGCTTTTGCGTCGCCGAAATTATTTCCACTTCCGGCAATGTCCCACCACGCCGCCTGCGCGCGCAGCAGATACGGCCCAATGGCGCCAATCCAGCCGCCGGTCAGATCGACTTCATCGCCGGGAACGCCGAACAGCTTCGTGGGATCGTAGAGCTGGTGCGAATTCCAGATATCGGCGAATAGGCCGGTTGCCGTCGGCACGTAAATGTCGGTTTGGATCACCGGCCGGTCCGTGACGAGATAGTTGGACTCAGGAAGCAGATAGCCGGTGAGAATTTCCGTCGTCACGATCGCGGTCTGCGCGGCCGTGCGCGCGGGCAATAGCGCGAGGCAAAACGCAGCGGTAATCGCGGCAATCCTCATATAGCCTGCTTGGCTGATTCCCGCATGATGGGGCAATAGCCCTATGCGCGTGCGTCAAGCGCTACAGCAGCTTGTGGCCAGAGCTGAACATCAAAATGTGGAAAGCATGAACGCCGCTTCGGGGCCCGATGCGCGGTAAAGAAATCGCCAGAGGCGATTTCCGCGCGTGGGATGCGGCCGGCAAAGCTAGGATGCCGTTTTCCGCGGGACACGCCCGGTGATCATTGCTTGCACATGCCCGAGAAAGCCGACAAGCATCAGCATCGCGAGATGGATGATCAGGAAAATCACCAGAAGGCTGACGAACACGAAGTGCAGCGTTCGCGCCGATTGATGTCCACCGAGAATCGTCACAAGAAACGGGAATACCGAGTCAACGGTGAATGACATCGCGAGCCCCGTCCAGATGATGCCCGGAAAGATCACGAAAACAACTGCGAGATAAGCCAGGCGCTGGACGACATTGTATCGCCAGACGTCATCGGCGGGGATTCTTCTCCAGCGCAAGTGATTGCTGAGCACGGTCCAGACTGACGAGAGATTGAATTCACTCTTCGCCGGAACCAGCTGGCGGCGGAAATGACCAGTGGCAAAACCGGCGACGAGATAAGCGGCGCCGGCAAAAACCAGAATCCACGCGAACAGGAAATGGATCGGCCGATTCCAGACCGACGGCCCGATAATCATCGGCAGGGGAAGATCAATCAGCGACGGCGTGCCGATGGCGCCAGTCTCGCCCCAATACAGCCGCGGATGGGAAATGAGGATACCCGTGCCGCTTACCAGCAGTCCCAGAACGCCGATCACCATAGTCCAGTGCGCAATCCGCACCATTGCACTGTGGCGCAAACCGGCCGGCGCGCGAACCCGCGCCGCAGCGGCGACATTGTCAGGCAACTGAAGATGTTCTTCGACCGTGGGAGTGAAACTGTTGGCCGCCATGCTCATACCCGGATTTCGATCGGGTCTGTATAGCATGAATCGCAAGTTGAACGTCAGGCCACTCCCGGGACCCAGCGGGCGACCCGGCGCACATAATCGGAGTAGTCGGGGCCAAACAATTCATGCAGCCGGACTTCATCCTGCACCACCCGGCGATGAAACCAAACCGCTTGGATGAAAAACAGCGCGAGCCCGGCCCAGGAGCGCAGCGTCAGCGCCAAGCCGAGGAGAAATATCAGATGGCCCAGATACATTGGATTGCGCGTGTACCGGTATGGCCCGGTGACGACGAGAGTTTCCGGCGGTACCGCAGTACCCGGACCGCCCCCTCCCAACCGCCTGCGATAGCGGCCGGTCAGGCGGTATTGGAGATAACCCCAGATGAGTAAAGGCGCGCTCCACCAATTGACCGGCAGATGGCCGCGGTGAATTGCGAATTCAAACAGGCACAGCACAACCGGATAAAGCATGAAGGTCCGATGCGGTGTGCTCGCAAACCAATCTTTCACAGCGCGCATGTGTGATCTCAACAGGCCGAGGCCCGAACTTGTTCAGTCCAGGCCGCGACCACCCCCTCCCACGAACTTCATTCCGGATCTTTCCCGATCCCGATTTCAGCGTTGCGCCGTTCGCGCGAAAGTTTGCGCACGGTTGCATAGGGATCTTTCTCCGTCGTCTCGATACGCTCGAGTTCGTCATAATTTTCCGACCGGCGGTCGAGTTCGCGCGCGCCATTTTCGCCGACATCCGTCAGTATCCCGCCCGGCACCGCAACGTAATGAACCGGGTTCAGGAAAATATCGACCACCTTCCCGGTGAGGTCGCGCGGATTGGTCGGACCGATCACCGGCACCATCAGATACGGGTAATCACCAACACCGTAATTCGCCAGCGTCGCGCCGAAATCATTGTCGCGGAACGGCAGACCAAAGCTCGTTGCCGGATCCAGGAGCCCGCCGATGCCGACGGTCGAGTTGACCACGAAGCGCGCCATCGTGGTGACCGCCCGGCCGGGACTGAGTTGCAACGAGTCGTTGATGAAGATGGCAGGAAATTCGAGATTGATGAGGAAATGGTGCAGCGATGCGCGCACCACTTCCGGAACCGTTTCGGTATAGGCTTCTTCAACCGGAACGACTACGTTGCGCTGCAGCGCGACATGAGATGCAAACGCGCCGCGGTTGGCTTGCTCGAAAGGATCATTGGGATCAGGTCGGACCGGCGCGAGTACCGGCGGTTTCGGTTTCGGCGCTTCGATGGTGATGTGCTCGTCAGGCATCGCGGTGAGATCGACAGTCAACGGCAGGTTCGGATCGTATGAACCAACAATCGTGAGATTTCCGATGGTCATCCGGTCCGGCGTCTGATCCGCCGAACCCGGTAGTGGCGTGCCGCCGGTAAGATCCACAACAGCATCCTGTGCGGTGGGCCGCGGCGCCGCAGGTTGAGCGCGGCCACCGGTGAGATCAACGAATCCGGTCCCGTTTCCAGTGCCGGTGTCCTGGGCCTGAGCAGTGCCCGCGGCGGCGGCAAAGAGCAGCGCCAACGTTATCGGCCGAACACCGCGCACGAATCCTTCTGTCGCCAAAGCCCGCATTTGATCAGTTGTGCTTTGACTTGCGTGTGTCGAGAGCAAAGGCGTTGTACTGAAATGCGGCCAGCAGAGCCGCGTAATAGACAACGTAATGCATGTTGTTGCCGACGGTGTTCCAGTCCTGGCGCACATCATTGCCAAACACGAGCAGCAGAATCATGACGCTGCCGGCGATCAATGCCCACCGTGTGTAGAGGCCGACGAAGGTGAGGATGCCGAGCAGCACTTCGACGAATGGCAGCACATGGAGGAAGGCGCTCACCGACCACATCGGCAGGATCGGCTGGGTCGTGAACAGCGCCTCTTCCTTGACCGCCCAGGCGTCGAGCCCGGTGATCAGGCGCATCGCGCCGTGGAAGAAGATGTTCATGCCAAGCGTGAAGCGAAGCGCGGCATAACCGAGCTGCATATTGCTTGCCGACTGAATCGCCGCAAGAACTGACGATACCCCAAATGCCCTGCCGGCCGGCGCGACTTCGGTATGTGCCACGACTTTCTCCCATGGTTTGCCTGCCCGTAGTGATCTTCCACATTTGGGGAGACTTCGGCAACTGGGTGCGGTGCGGAGTCCTGCAGGCACAGCGGGCCGGGGCGTTTCACCGAATCTCGGGGCGTGCTACGGAGGATGATTGTCGGGCGTAACGGACCAGCAGTCAGCAACGACATGCGTTCGTTTTATGCCTCAGCTGCGGGCATCCCGATCCTGCAATCAAACTGACGAAATCGGAACTGCCAATGTTCAACCTGCTCTCGCCACCGACCTTTGCCAGCGAGGATATGACGGAAAGGGCGGCTACGTTCTTTAAGCTCGCCTGGGCGATGCTTATCACCGTTGCCGTAATCCTTTCCGCCAGCATCCTGATCCAGCCGAATCTTCTTGCATCTGCCGCCACCATACTGGTCGTCATGGCAGTGCCTTGTGGCCTATTCCCGGAGTTCAATCGGCACGGTCGCACCAGGGAAGCAAGCTGGCTGCTGGTTGGTGTTACAGTCCTCATCGTCACAACCCGGTCTTTTTATGACGAATGGCAGAATCTGAGCCACTATATCTGGCAGATTCAACCGGCCGCGACTTCGCACTAGTTATTCGCGAGCCGCTGGTATCATCGACAGCGACATGACGACATCAGCGCCTCCGGTCCGTCTCGCCGAGTTCATGACCTGTTTGTCCGTCGCCACCGACCTCGGCATGGGGCAACCATCCGATTATGCGATGACGGCCTGCGTCGTAGGCGTACGACTCGGAGAGGCGCTCGGGTTCGACGACGCGACGCTGCACGACGTCTATTACGAGACATTGCTCCGGTATATCGGCTGCAACGCCGAAACGCAGTGGCTTGCGTCGATTGTGGGCGATGAGCTCGCGTTTCGCGCAGAATTTGCGAAGATCGATGCGGCTGATGCGGCGGCCGTACTCCGTCTTGTCGTGCGGTTCATCCGCAGGTCCGTTGTTGGACAAGGTGCCCTTACGGCGGCACAGGCAATCGTCAGCGGTCTCAGTCAGATGTCTGAGGCGAACACCAGTTTCCTGCCGGGACACTGTGAGATTGCGCGCCGTCTGGCCTCGCGAATGGGATTTGATGGGCGATTCACGAATACGGTCGGCCAAATCTACGCGCGGTGGGATGGCAAGGGCGTACCGGCGCTCAAGGGCGAAGCGATCTCACCTGCCCTCCTGTGCGCATCCCTGGCACATGATGCGGTCATCTTTCATCGGCTTGGCGGTACGGATTCCGCAACCGCGATGGCGCGCGCTCGCCGCGGCGGAGCGCACGCGCCTCATATGGTCGATGTGTTCTGTGCGCGCGCCGACGCGATACTCCGGGGACTCGATCGTCCGTCGCTCTGGGACGAAATTCTCGCGATTGAACCGGGCGAACGGCGCATGTTCGGCGATGACGCGCTCGACACGGCCTTCGAAGCCGTCGCCGATTTCGCCGACCTCAAATCGCCGTGGTTCCTCGGTCATTCACGCGCCGTCGCAGAGCTGGCCGGGCGCGCGGCCGCGGCATACCGGTTACCGGAGAGCGAGATCCGCGCGATAAGACGAGCGGCGCTTGTGCACGACATCGGCAAGGTCGGTGTAAGCGCGGCGATCTGGAGCAAAGCGAGTCCGCTGACCGACCGCGAATGGGACGCCGTACGGCTGCATCCATACCACACCGGGCGCATCTTCGCGCGATCGGCGGCGCTGACGCCGATCGGCGCGCTCGCGTCAATGCACCACGAACGTCTCGACAGTAGCGGCTATCCCCGCAATCTGCCGGCAGCAATGCAACCTGCTCCCACACGCGTGCTAGTCGCGGCAAATCGCTTCCAGGCACTCGTCGAATCCCGCGCTCACCGCGCGGCATTAACACCTGATCGCGCTGCACAGCAGTTGCGGATGGACGCGCGCGAAGGGCGGCTCGACGAAGATGTTGTGCGCGCAGTGCTCACTGCCGCCGGCGAGCGCACTGCTGCGTCGCGGCTACCGGAATCGAGCGGCCTGACAACACGCGAAATCGAGGTACTGCGTCTACTCGCACGGGGACAGACGATGAAGGCGACAGCGGCAGCACTCGGCGTCTCCTACAAAACCATCGATCGGCACGTGCAGAACATCTACATGAAAATCGGAGTCAACACCCGCGCGGGCGCGACACTGTGGGCCGTCGAGCGCGGGTTGATGTAAGTTTTTCCAGATGGGGAGAGCTCCCGATGCCGGCCGTGTGACTGCAGCTTAGGTTGACGGCCGCTGCAATTCCGCAGCCTCACTGGGAGGAACATCCACCATGTCAGGCACACTGGTTCATCAGGGTCAGGCGCTTCTTGATGCGCTTAACACACGCGATCTCTCCATGTGGCAACGGCAGCTCGCAAAGAATTTCACCGCCAGCTATCCAGGTTTGCGCGATTGCCGCGATGCCGAGACGGCGCGAGCCTTCAATGCCCCTTTCCTCGCCGCCTTCTCTGACCTGCACTTTCACATCCGAAGCGCCGTGGCCGACGGCGAACGGATGATCTATCTGTGGACCGGCCGTGGTACCCATGACGGACCGCTCGTCACGCCGGCCGGAACGCTATCGGCATCCGGCAAGAAGGGCAGCGTGGATGGCGTGCTGGTGGCAACCGTTCGCGACGGCAAAATCACCCGCGAAGAGACCTATTGGAACGTACCGGATTTGTTAACACAGATTAGCTGATCGCTCTGAACTTCAGTCGCAACGCGAACGGGTGAGCCCGGCCGCCGGTGCCCGCATGGGTAGCCGGCGGCCGGGGAGTTCCCCTAGCGGATACGCTGGATGAATCCAGGGTCGCGTGGATCGAAACGGAAGGGGCGATCTTCGCGCTACGTACCGCCGCGCAGGATGTACGCCGTCCGGACTGCACCTCGCAGAGGCCGTTTCGCCCGACTTTGGCTCATGCTAATGAGAGCGACGGGCGGGCGTAGTTCAATGGTAGAACGGCAGCTTCCCAAGCTGCATACGAGGGTTCGATTCCCTTCGCCCGCTCCAGCAATAAAATCAATGCGTTGCACGTGTTCTCCTGACGATGAGAACACGCAGTTTTACAGCCAGTTTTACAGCGACGCCGAACTGGCGGCGTAATTTCTGTCCAGACCGAAGAGAATTTTTGTCCAGTCAGCCGTGAATTTTTCTGGCATTGCTCGGGCTGCTTCACGGCGCGACGATCAGGCCGTGATTCTTGCGGAGCAAATTCATGGTGATGCAGCAAAGGCAGCCGGCCGGTAAGCGCGGCAGGCCGAAGGGAACAGGGCGTGATGACGATGCGCTGCTTCGTGCCGTTGCCGATGAATGCGGCAAGGGGCTGAACAAGCCGTCCGCGGCCATTAGAACCGTCGTAAAAAGACATCTTCCGGAAGGCTCGACGCACCTCAACGTTGCGATGGAATCGATCGTCCGGCGGCTAACACGGAAATGGCATGACGTCGGGGGACGGTATCTGGCCGAACGCGCCGCCAGAATCGAACGGGAGAATGCAGAACGGGCGCGGCAGCAGGCGGTCGCGCTAGCTGAAGGCTTCATGCAGTTTCAACGGCAGTTCGCGGAGGTCGCGGGCCGCACGTTGCCGTGGGTGTTAGCGGCGGCTGAACGTGCCGCTCCGACGTTTCAGGCAATGATGCGTGATCCAGGAGTTCAGGCCGCGTTTCAATTCGCAGCAAAAGTACAAGCCATAAAGAATTCCGGCACCCTCCCGCCCATTGCGACACTGAATCCCGAGGCCCTGCGCGCTTTGGGGATATTCGGACAGACGCCTTTATCGCGACTCCCCGCCGGCGTGGTGACTATGATGCCCAGGCTTCTGAAGGAGCCCCTAACGTAGACGTGTGTTCCGCCCATGTCTGATCGTCAGAACCCGTTTCGGCCATGTCGTGGCGTCCTATGGCGACAGCTACCCGCCGGTCAGACCTTTGGTCAGCCCTTCGGCGGATGGGCATATCAGACCTCAAGATTTCCGGATGGCATTTCTGAACCCGAGTTGGCGGCGGCCATCCCGGGTATACAGATCGAGACCGCCAATGCTTGGTTTCAGGCAAATTTCAAGCCATGGACGCAGGAACAGATACCCACAATCGGGGGACCGGGTCGTGAAATCGGCGTATCGCCGTATGGCCGTTCGCCGATGCTTAGATCGGCCGACATATTTGACGCGGAATTTGGAAGGATTTTTACGGAGGAGATTCGCGCTCGACTGATCGACAGTTATCCCGGCGTCTGGATGTTTGCGCCGATCAGCGAATACACACCCGAACCGGTTCGGCAGGCCAGCAACGGCGTTATCAGGGACCAGTTACTGGCGGCTGGTAACCAGCCATTGGGTCTGTTGGCAAAGCTAGCGTATGTAACACCACGCTACCCAACAGGCATTGATGCTGACGAACTTCGTCGGGCTGACCACGACGTTCAACGGGAAACGGCCTTCTATTGGTTCGTTTCGAATTTTCGCCCTTATGACCTGAGCGGTGGCTCATGGTTCGGGTTTGGGCCGTCAAACGCTGGTTTTGGTCAGGGCGTGTTCGCACCCGCTCCGGTTCATTCTGTCGAAATTCTTGATCAGGAATTCGGGTCACTTATCAGTGCCGAAGTTCTGCACCGTGTCGCCGACCGACTCCCGGGCGACTGGATGCGCACGGAATCCGTGTTTCCGGCCGTTGCCCATTCAGATGCAATGCCACCCGCTGACGCTCTGCGGGAAGTACTGGTGAGACTGGAGCCGCTGCTGAGGCTGCTGGGCAGCTTGTACCCCGAACATGGCGAGGTCGGTCACAATCAAATCGCGGCCGATTTACCAATTTCAAAGGCTGAACGCGACGTTGTCGTTTTGTTGCTTCAGAATGCGCGAAGCAGGTCCAACGTCACCGACAACAGTGCAGTCTCTGAAGTCAATAAAATCTGGACCACGGCAGGGCACGTATTGGCCCGGTTCGGCGCGTGGTCGCTTGATCGATGCAACGACTACTTCACTGAAATGGCAAAATCGGCCGGGAAGAAGACTGGTGAGCGGCTGTCGGATTTGGTGTTTTATGGCGTCGCAATCTGGCAACTGGCAAATGCGATTAGCCAGATTGCCCATTCCCTTCACTGATACTGCGACCGACTTCGTCAAAATGCGTGATGTACTCGGTGCGGTCATCGCGAGGCGTTGCTGAAAATGCCATCGCATCGCAGCTTGGAAACGTCATGCCTGTCGTTCAATGTCGAATAGGGTCTACGCGCGCAGTGAGGCGGTTCGCCTGCTAGCGGGCTTGTCGTCGCGGCTGAGGGTGAATGCGCGTGTCGCCAAGCGGCGCAGACGACGCCAACGTGTTGCGCTGCCCCACCCCACTCGCAATCGCAAAACCATCCATGTAATGATGAATTGTCGGCGCGTCTGGATCGACTGCGACGGCGCGCATGTGCGCGAACACAGGGGACCCCGCTATGTCGGGTGGCTCCCGAAATACAACACGTCTCGTAGGAAATGCGGGAGGCGCTGTTCCCTGTTTTCAGCGCGATCAATCGCCCGGCGCCAGCCAGATGGAAGATCGGGCGAGTTAGCACGGGGCAGACCAAAATGAAGCATCGCATCATAGTCGCAACAATTCTGTTGGCAGGGTGCCACCGACCGACCGAGTACAGCGGCCCAGCGCTTCATGCCGCGCCAGAAACCGCCTCTGCCGCGACTCAAAATTCTGACGTGGTGAACGTTCCGGACGCGGTGATTAAACCGTGCGAAGACGCCTACAACAGCGGCAAACTTGACCCGCAGGGACTATCCGACTGCGTGAGCAAAGGATACGCGGCCACGAAGCAGAAGGCGAAGCCGGCGATGGTCCAATGGTACGCCGCCGATTTCAATCACACGTCCTGCATCAAGACTGCCGGTCCAGGTCCGCGAATCAAAAACATCCGTGATAATGGACAGGATGCGCAGATCAAGGATCAGGGAAATACGGTAGAGGTCTCCGTCGCCATTAACGGCTTTCAGGAGACGTACTGGACGTATTACAACAGCCTTGAGGCTTGCCAGCGTTCGCTTCCGGCTTCGCAGAACGCCCAAATTCCGGACCGGTATTTTAGCCCCCCGTCAGCTACTGCGGATTCCAGTACAGCGCTCAATGGTCCAGCATCGTCGCGAAAACCAGAAGTGCCGCCAGTCCATATCGGAGGCAAAATCACGTTGCGATTAAATCAGTCGCTCGACGCATTTGCCGCAGAATACCCGGACGCCTCCTGTGTGCCACAGAACGGCCAAACGGCATGCGAGATTCGCGCACCGGCACAGGCTGAATGTCCGTCGCGACAAGCGTGTAGTGATATGTCCTTTATGTTTCGAAATGGAATGTTGAGTGGTTTTGTCGCCAAGTACGGGCGGGGCGAATCGGCCGAGTGGAATGCCGTCCGCGATTCAGTGAAAGCGGAGTTAGGTAATCCTGAACACAAAGAAATATTGAGCATCGCGATTGACAACTGGCGAACGGCGGGTGGTCTCCTATCATTTCTGGCGTCGAACGACTTCGCGATTTCATTTGATCGCGATGACGCCAAAAACCTCAGCGACGACGGGGCAATAGGAAATGCCGGTGGACCGTAACGCGATACTGGGGAAGCTATTCAGCGGGCGCTGATCCAGTACCATTGGCCCCGTTCGCCTCCGGTTCAAATCTGACGCCAGCAGTGATGCGCCGTATGGCATCTGCCGCGCGACCGCGGTTGACCGGATCAGACGTCGCACAACGCCGACGAATCCGCATTCGCGGTCGTGCCGATACCGTAGCGGTGTTCAACCGCTCAACCAACAAGGACGACGACCCAATGCCATCAGACTTCGATCAGCTTTTGAGAGAGATCGGCGCAGCATCCGATAGCAACCTCAAATCGCAGCTTACAAAGGCACTCAGCCAACTGCTCGATATCACAAAATCGCAAGGTTCTCAGATCAAGCAACTCCGCCGGGATGTCCGGCAACTGTCGACCGAAAAAAAGATCGAGGAAGCTGGCGCAGCAGTCCGGGCAAACAACAACGCAACAGACGCGGACGCCCCAGAGATTGAGGCTGGCCAACTTCTAGACAAGGCCATGGAAATGCTGCGGCGTGGCGAGCCCCGCTCAAAGCCCATCACCGGAAACGACATCGCCAAGGCCGAAGCGGCGATCAATTCCGGCCAGTACCCAGACAAGGATTTTGTCAGGCGCGTCGTTCACGGTTACTAGGTCAGATCATCAAAACAGAGGCCGCAGCGTCACGGAACGTCGTTGCGGTCTTTGTTATGAATGTGCCTTGGGGAATGCCGCCGTCCGTCCTTGTGACCGGCACGACTACGCCGGCTTCAGCATCCGCTGTTCACCAACGTCACCGTCCAGAATCTGATCAATAATTTCTCCCGCAGCGCCGTAACCCCCCGATCCACGAATTTTCTCGCATAACTGCCGCGGCGGGATTTCGTGATGTCACTGTCAATCACGATGACAGCACTGCCGGAATATACCCATGCAGCAGATTCGCATCCCTATCAAAGCGACCGCCGATACCGGTGGCGCCGAGGCAGCTATGGGCACCATGGAATCCGCCGCTGCTGGCGTCGAGAAGGCCGTTGCCGGTATTGGCGACGCCGCCGATAAGGCCGGCCGTGCCATCGATGGTGCCGCCAAGAAGGCTGGCGAGCTCGGTAATGCCGTAGAGAAGGCCGGTGCCGGCAAGCTGGAAGGTACCGCTACGGCTGCTACAGCGGCGGCCGGGGCCATCAACAAGATCGCCGACGCGTCCCGCAACGCCGGCAAGTCTGTCGACGATCTGGGCCGCAAATCGGATTCGGCCATCCGTGGGGCGGAATACAACGCCGAACGACTCCGCCGCGTCCAGGAACTGCTGGCCCGCGAATTCGGCTCCGATATCTCAGTCGTCGATGCACAGCGGGCGGCGCTGAATTACGAAAAAATCCGGGGTGGTCGTGGACTCGGTTCGCGGTCGTTCCGGCGTAGCAATGATTTCGTCGACTGGCTGGAAACATCGCGTCTATCCGCCCAGAACGGACCGGCCCGGCGACACCGCCTCGAGCTCGTCGCCGCTACGATGTCGGGGACGAATTTCGCGGAAAAGAATCCGGAACAGGTACAACCACCTCCGGAGCCCGACGAAAACGATGAGTTCGGCCGCCACGTCAAGAAGGCGCAATCCTATGCGATGAGTTTCGGCAAGGGCATGCTCGCCCTGGCCGGGATTCAGGGTGCGATGTCCATGGCCGGGTCCGCCGTCGACATGGCGACGGAAGAGGCGGTTGGCGCCGATACGCTGAAACGGCGCATGGGTGATCTCGGGCAGGATTTTGAAACCCTCCGGCGCAATGTCCGTGGGGCTACCGACGGGCTCGGCATTACCTATGTCGAATCCATCAGGCTGGCGCAGCAGTTCGCCAAAACCGCCGGCAATTTCCGTGGCAACGTCGGTGATCAGGTTCATGTCGCCGGCGGCATGGCGCGGGCGTTCGGTATCGATCCGACTGCCGGCGTCGAGTTCTTCGCCACGATGCAACGTCTCGGCATGACGCGCGGTGCTGATGACAACCGCCGGCTGGCGCTGATGATCGGCGAAGCGGTTACAAAATCCGGGTATGGTGCCAAAGCCGATGAGGTCTTGGCGGCCGTCTCGAATTTCGCGACCCAGGCGGCAAGGCTGTCGCTGGTCGCGCCGAACGTCGCCGATTACACGTCATACCTGACCGGGGCGATGAAAACCGGTTACATCGGTCTGGATCCTGCCGGCGCGGCCGCAATGCTCGGTTCGGCCGATACGGCAGTACGCCGTGGTGGCGGCATGGGTGAGGCCGGGCTGAATTTCACCTACGCGGCGCTGTCTCAGGCGCATCCGGGAACCGATGTCATCACAGCGATGGGGCTGGCCGAAGGTGGTATCTTCGGGACGACACGACAGATGTTCTCCAAGGGGACACCGCTCGGCGACTGGTATCGCGCCCGTGGGCTTGGCGTGCCAGAGCTCAACGATACGACAAATCTTACATCGATCCGCGCGCTGCTGGATAAGCAGTACGGCATGAACAGCCCAATCCGGTTAGATGCCATAAAAAATTATTTCGGCCTAAATTCTTATGCGCAAGCCGCTGCATTCGACATGCTGAAGCCGACGGAGATCACACAATCGAACCGGCTGCTGACCGCCGGCGGTTTCGATCTGTCGAAGATGAATGCGACCGCGATTCAGGATGTCGCACGGGTATCGGGTGCCGGCAGCATCGGCGATCTCGAAAAACTGCGACAAGAATTGTCGAAACGCACCGATATTCCGGCGGCCGAACAGGACGCCATGCGTCAGGCCGTCCAGGACGGTGATCTGGAAAAGGCGAAGCAGACCTTCGCGACGACACTGGCCCGGCATGGTCAGGAACAAACGGAAGGTACCCAGACGCGGCAAAGCATCGCCGATCTGAAAGATGTCCTGACAACCATTGGCGGCGAACTACTGAAGCCGCTCACTGATATCCGCGACATCGTCGTAGGAATGGCCCGCATCGTTGAAGGTGGCCCATCCGGTGCAGTGCAGGCCGCGCTGTCGGGGACCGCGATCGGTGGTAAGGCATCGGATGCCAGTCTCGGTGTTAGTCCAATACTGAAGAACGACAAGAAGGGCAGGCCGCTGGAAGGCGACAAGAAACAGGCCGTTCTGAAATTCCTCCGCGAAACGGACAAGTTGCTTGGTCTTCCTCTCGGAACATCCGAACGCCAGATTATGGCGGAGAGCTCGTTCATCCCGACAGCGGTGAACGACAAGACGAAGGCCATGGGACTGGCCCAGGTAATGCCGGGTACCCTCGCCGATCTGAACCGTCGGCTGCATAGCAATCTCGACCCGTCCAATCCGATGGATGCGGCGCTGATTCAGCGGATGGTACTGCAGGACAAATTGCGCGCCGAACACGGCAACATCGGTGAGGCCTTGAAGGATTATGTCGGTGCCAAAACAACCCGCAACGATGCGGCGACCCAGAAATATGTCGCCGATATCCTCGGGCCGGACTGGCAGAAGAAGCGCACCGGAGCCGAAACCGTCGCCAATTATCTCGATCACTCCGGTTCGGCGAAAGCCTCCGGTACCGGAACCGCGTCTGCTGGCACCGATCCGGTGACGTCCCCGGACTGGCAGAAGGCCGAACGCAACGCTGCCGATGTGAACGCCAAGATCGGCTTCTCGCCGGCGGAGGTCCAAGTCATCGTCAAGGATCAATCCGGGAACATCATCGGTACTGGATCCGCAAAGCCGTTTGTTAGTGGCGCGCCGGCTGGTGGCGTCAATCCGTCAACCTCAGTCATGGTGCAGTGAACATGAGCAGGCTGAGTGCCGCGTCACAGCGCTGCTACGATGATGTCTTGTCCTATTTGACGGTAAGCGGTGGTGGAAACTGGTCTGCCGTCGCGGCACGTCACCCAGAAGTGCAGCCACGTCAGTTTTGGCGCATCGTCAAACGCGCGAAATCCGAACCGCCAGTTCGCGGACGTGAAATCAGGAAAGGTCTGGCCGCCGTGACCGAAATTTCGAAATTGAACTCTGCAGAACTTTTGGCCGAGGTCCCTCCCGAGGTTATTCGAAAACCAGACGAGCCCATCAACGCGATCGGCGTTCTCAAGCGCGCGTTGCAGGGCTGTGACCGCATCGAGCAATGCGCATGCAGGATTGATGCTAACGGCCAACAAACGATCCGGAATCCGCAACTGTATGCCCGCAGCATTGAACTTCGGTTGAAATTGATTTCGGCGATGACCGAACTAGCTGATCGAGCTCGCGATCTAAGCCGTGTCGCCGAGTTCTGGGACGCGATCGTCGACGAAATCGGCAAGGTCGATTTAGAGCTCCGCGATAACGTGATCCGCCGCCTTCGCCTGGTCGATGCCGAGCGTGGTTGGGGAGTCGGGCGGTAGGTCGTCCCGCCGAATTAGATGCAGACGTAAGTTATCGACAGTTTCGTAAAAAATTTTGATGGCCGAAACATTACCCGCTGTCACAATGCATCATCGGGCATCATTTTTCGTCACCGGCGCAGATTTGGTGTCAGGCGGTGAATCAAGCACTGTCACCGCGCCCGCAGTGTGATGCGAAATTATCCAGATGCCCGCCTCCATCAGCGATGCCCTTGGCGTTTCGTATGTCAGCTATCCCGGCTGCGACCGGAAATTCTTCAGGTGCGATAAATACGCAGCAACGCTGAGCCGTGAAGGCTGCGCGGAACGGTTTCGACAGGCTCAGAAGGCAGTCGGCGCCGACATTGATCCCGTTGCGCACTGCCAGGCATGCCCGATAGGTGCGGCCCACGCCGGCACCGGCATAACCTTTTTCTCGAAATTTTATCTGGCTGCCATCTGTCCGCGTTGCGGTAAAGGCACCACCCGCATGATCGGGAATCGGCGTTGTGTGTCCTGCTACAACCGGGAACGCGAGCTCCGGACCGGACGTAACGCCAAGGGCCACGCACCCATCAAGCTGCGCCATCTGTTCCGCATCGAATTGCGGTACTTGGTCGATGGAGAACTGCGCCGCTTCACCGACGATGTCGCCGACACTACTGAAGCCATCGTTCAGATTCTGCGCAGCACGCCCGGGCGCGTTCACTTTCTGTCGCGCGTCAGCGCCAGCCACCCGAGGCCGCAGTGAGCGGCGGCTGGACAATTATTGATCATGCATGCCGGGTCTGCCTCGGTCGCGTGCTGCAGCATGCCGATAACACACGGTGGTTCCGCTGCGCGGATTGCGGCATCGATGGTATCGACGCACCGGATTCGATCTGCGCCTGCGGGGCGATACTTCAGACCGGAAAATCGGCGGGCTTGCGCTGTGTCGAAAATCCGGACCGCGGTCCGGTGGCACCGTGGGAAGTCATAGCCACAGAACGTCCCTGATGTCGCCAGTACCGCGTCCATATCGCAAAAAATGCGACTCCGCGCCCCCACGGTACGCGGTCGTGATTCTAGGTTCTGGAACGTTCCGCGCGGGCCGGATTCGGTCCGGTCTGACCGGGGATAGGTGCGATGTTCGATACCAGTCGCAAACTGCTTACCACCAAGGAAGCCGCCAGCATCTGCGGGCTGACTGAGGTGTACATGCGGAAACTCAGAATGTCCGGTGAGGGGCCCGAGTTTTACAAGGTCCGCCGGAAGGTTCTGTACGATCCAACGAGACTGCAGGCGTGGCTGGCGTCGCGTCTTCGCACCAAAACTTGCGAGGTGCAATCCGCTTCATGATCCCAGAAACACGGACACCGCCGACGCTGGGGGGCGAAGGCGGTGTCGGGACTGTTCAGCCGTTGGACGACGCTGCGAACAATCCCAACTCTCATTTCACGACTGATTCGACGCCAACTGCGGCGCCGGCCGCCGTTCCGCATGTCATCGCACCTCCGCCCTGGCGCTGCGTGTTTTGCATGGCGCGGGCGGTCTGGCCGATGCGGAAACCGGATCGATACCGGTGCCGAATCTGCAAGGTCAGCGGTCCAAAACAGATGTGGACTGCGGCAAAAAACGAGCGGCTCGCCGGTAAAAGGCCGACGCGGTGTCCCTGCTGTGAACGTGCTTATCCGATCAAGCGGCGGTGGGCCCAGTGAGCGTTGCGACATCGATGACGCCAAATGCCACGTCACCAGAAGATCACATCCGCGCCTTCGAAAATGAAATGCGCGAACATGGTATCGACATCGATGAACCGATCAACCCGGATGGCAAATTGCACCGATACCACGTCCGAGGTGATAAACCGCGGCGGCGGAATGCGTGGGCCGTGTTGCACATTGATGACCGTCCGGCAGGCAAGTTCGGCTGCAACAAGCGGTTCGGTGGTCAAGAATTCAGTTGGTCATCCCTGAAGGGCTCAAAGCCATTCACGGCGGAAGAACGCCGCGTCTGGAAACAGAAAATGGCTGCAGACCGAGCGAAGCACGAAGCGGAACGCCAACGCGATTACGATCATGGTGCCGAACGGGCTCGGACGGCCATTCAGGCTTGCGAACCAGCATCAGACGACCACCCTTACCTACAGAAAAAACGTGTGAAGTCATACGGGTTGTTCTGCGGTGAGTATCGCCGCCGGAAGCCGGGCGATCATTTTGACACCCTAATTCCGAACACCCTTGTGGTCCCGATGCGAAACGCCTGCGGCGAGGTCCGTGGTGCCCAGGCTGTTTTTGCTGCACCGGTCCCTTGGCTCAGTGATGAAAATAAAGATTTTCTGCCGGGAGCGCAGACAAAGGGTCTTTGGTTCACGATCGGTACGCCTACAGAACACGGTGGCAAGCCGCTGATCTGCGTCGCCGAAGGGTACAGTACTGCAGCATCGATTCACGCCTGCACGGGCTTCTGTGTCGTTGTCGCATTTTACTGCGGCAACCTGCTTCCGGTCGGCAAAGAGATTCGCCGGCTATACCCAACCGCGACACTGGTGTTCTGCGCGGATGATGACCGCGATATCCGGCCACCAAAGCACCCCGTGGAAAATCCAGGTGTGACGGAAGCTAAAAAAGCAGCGTCGGAAACAGGTGGAATTGTCGCTGTGCCGCGGTTCGCATCGCTGGATCCCGGCTCTGATAGTAAGGCCATAAAGGACTGGAATGACCTTCATAGCCGCGAAGGCGCGGATGTGGTCCATTCGCAAATCGAAGCCGCGCTGACTGGCAAACACGATCCTTCGCCTGCTACCGCATCCGCCAAGCCGGCGCTGGATTCCGAAATCATCGCTGCAGCCAGTCCATCGCATGTGAAGGCTTCAGGTGCGGCCAACGACAATCCCATTATCCTCGATCGAGCCAACCCCGTCCCGTCGGCGCGCATGTTCGTCAAGACGCTGTACACGGTCGATGGTCTGCAGACACTGCATCGGCATCGCGGTGCGTTTTATGCCTACCGCGGGTCGTATTACGCCGTGGCCGATGACGAATACATCAAGGCCGCCATCTGGACGTTTCTCGAAAACGCGATGCGGTATGGCGAGACAAAGGAACTGGTGCCGTTCAAGCCAAAGCGGACCGATGTCGAAGAGATCGTGAGCGCGCTACGGGCCGTAGCCGCCCAGGACGGCGCGCTATCGCCACCGATGTGGCTTAATGGTGCCACCGATGTGCCACCGGCCCATGAACTGTTCGCCGTTGCCAACGGCCTACTGCATCTGCAAACCGGCAAACTGTATCCCGCAACGCCGAGATTTTTCGGGCTATCAGCTTCAGACGTTGTGTTCGATCCAAATGCACCGGCACCAAAGACGTGGCTCAATTTCCTGAACAGCATTTTACCAGGCGATCCGGAAGCCATTCGCCTGCTGCAGGAATGGTTCGGATACATCCTGACGCCCAACACCGCGCAACAGAAAATCCTGCTGATCGTTGGGCCGAAACGTTCAGGTAAGGGTACCATCGCCCGGACTCTCATATCTCTGATCGGCGAAGAATCTCGCGCGTCGCCGACCCTCGCCAGCCTATCCGCGCAGTTTGGTCTTGAGCCACTGATCGGAAAGCCTCTTGCGCTGATCGCGGACGCGCGATTAGGCGGCAAATCAGATGCCGCTGCCATTGCAGAGCGACTGCTATCGATTTCTGGTGACGATGATCAGACCATTGACCGGAAACATCGCTCGGCCTGGTCTGGCCGACTGCCAACCCGGTTCATGATGATGACAAATGAATTACCGCGCATCACGGATGCATCCGGCGCGCTCGCCTCACGGTTTCTGATTATCCAGCTTACGAAATCGTTCTACGGCAACGAAAATACCGAGTTATCGGCCAGCATCCGCGCCGAACTGCCTGGCATTCTGAATTGGGCACGCGCGGGATACGAAGAACTGCGGATGCGCGGATGTTTCCAGCAGCCGACGTCAGGGGAAGAATGCTTCGAGAGTTTTGAGGCGTTAGCCTCGCCTGTGAAGGCGTTCATCGAAGATAAATGCGTCACCGGAGAGGGCAAATCTGAACTTGTCGACACGGTTTTTGAAGCATGGAAAAGGTGGTCCGACGACAGCGGGCACCGCAGCGCTGGAACGAAGCAAATGTTCTCTCGCGATCTGCACGCCGTCCTGGCTGGCCTCAAAACAAGTCAGCGGAGAGAAGATAACCGCAAGCGCAGGTTCGAAGGTATTGCGCTGCGGACGTGACGCCGCAGTTCTAGGTGAACTGAATTCACACCGTTCTCAGAGTGCCCGCGATGGGCTTAGCCGTTGCTGGCCTTGTAATCCGACCAAACCAGCTTGGCACAGGCGACGGCGTCGGTGCTGGCACCTGCGTGGATCAAATAATCTTCTAGTTCCGCCCAGGACTTAGCATCCGGCAACGCGTGATCTACCTTCGCGTCCCTTAGAAAATCGCCTCTGGCCGACTCCGTGACGGGCTGTGCAGCCACATACCGCTTGAAGGACATAGGGCTGAGCATAGCGGGCCGCCCTCACCTATGACCACCGAAAATTTCAGTCGAACAGCATCCATGTCACGCGCTGTCACGCGTGATTCAGCACTGCAGCATTTGCTGCAAAACAGAACACATCAGGGGAAGATATAAAGTAGAGAGTAGAATCTTATGGTACGCGTGACAGCGCGTGACGCGTGACAGGCCGGCGCGGACACATCGGAGAGGGCTAGTTCGAATCGTTCCCAGTATGGTGGTATCGCGCTTTATCCGGACCAATGATGGCGCGACTTGTCCGTGCGACCGAGTTCCAGTCCTCATTTCGATTGTATGACGCGGTCTCGTAGCGGTGGCAGAAGTTCGTAAACCGGCGATTTCCATAACCATCGTCGTAGTATACGACGCCCCAGACAAACACATATTTGCCGGGATTGCAGAGTTGGTCGACAGGCTGAGGTTCGTCGCTGCCTCGCCTCATTTGTGCGCCGGGCTGGATTGACCGCTCCGCCCGCCGGTCGTCTTTATCGACCAACATTTTCTCGTTCAAATCACCGGACAATCGGGTATGGACGCGGACTGTGACGTTGTGTGCCGGAATCTTTCCGACATTGCGGACCGTCACATGCCCGATACCTTCGAATTTGCCAATTAGCTGGTTGATGCCCGCCGGCTCTACGGCGAGATACGCCCGTAATTCGCGTTCGGTGTTCTGTTGGACTGATTTCATTGCGGCTTCACTGATCGATGCGGACTGCCGCATCGCACTCGCTGCCTCCGCCATGGCGGCAGCAACCAGCTTCGTCTCGCTGGCAACGGAGAGAGTCGCGTCTATCCCATCAACCATGCGCTTCAATTCGACATCTGCGCTGGAAACCAGTCTGTTGGTGGCCCGCCAAAGGCCTATGGTCGATATCGCGAGAACTGCGGTGAAGATGGCGACGACAAGGGTCGAAATAGCGGTGACGACGGACTCATTGCTGTCCAGAAATTCCCCGATGCACGGCATCAACCGCCCGCCGATAGCTGATCCAGACGAAACCATCATGCAGTCCTGAAAAGACTTGGCAGACGCCACAGCCAAGATCGCAACCGCGCACAGCGCGGCCACGGCCAGTATCCAGCCGAGTAGAACCCTCAGTGATACCCTGATGGCCGGTGCCCCCGCAGACATGCTTACACGGTATAGCGGCAAGCATAATCCCGCTAGCGGCCGATCCCCGCTGCCATCATTTCGGTACAGCCGTCGAATAAGGTCGCGTTTCCCCGAATCTCCGGGCGAGCGCACCGGGGATCACCTTGGGGGCTACGGTGCGTCGCGTTCATCGAAGCCCCCGAATTTTTTTTGCCATGCTATCGACGAGCGAATACCTCCATTACGCAAAACATCTCCGGGCGAAGGCGGAACGGATACGGCCCGGTGATCGCCGTGACCGGCTTCTGCGGATCGCGATGGCGTGGGAGGAGCTCGCCGGCGAGAGAAAACGTCGGTTGGTGGCAAAACCTGAACCAGACCGCAACATGCGCGACGGATGAGACGGCGGCAGCTATGGGCGGCGGCGATCCCGACGTTGGCGTCACTGAGGTTCAGTGACTGGTACCTAGCCTATGGGCCGGCCTACGGCCCCGGTCGCCTTCGCATTGTCTCGATAATCCCCTGCATGTCCTCGTCGGAATAATCCCGAGGCAGCTTCAGAGCCTTGTCGACCCGGTTTCGAAATACCGCGCGCTGGCCGTTTTCCGTCGTCAGCGAGTTCGACAGCCCAATCAGCCCGCCGCCCGCGGCCTCGATGTTGTAGCCCCGGGAAGTCCACCACCGCCGAACGGCCGGCAAGGTTGAATGCCAGAGCGCAGTCAGCTTGGCACCATCGCGACGCAATTTCGACATCGCGTCGTCGATCAAGTCATCCTTAACAATGGCGCCGACGTTCGCGGTGAACACAAGGTCTTCATAAATTTCGCGCCGTAGCCGCGTGAAATGCAGCAGCGGTTCGGCAACGAAATGAGTGGCAAACCATCCGAAGGCACCCAGGGCGAACGTGCCGATGACTGGCAGTACTGTTTTCAGCAGGACGTCAGCCATGCTGTTACCGCTTCTGCGGCCGCGCCCGTCGCCGGCGCTTCACAGACTTATCCAGGTGCCCGAACATGCGATCCGACCGCGCCTGCGCTTCAGGCGCCAGCGTCTTGATCTCTGGACGGCAGTCATAGTCGTCGTACAGATCGGGGTTCTCAGTTGGTGATGGCATCGGCTTGTGCGGCTTATCGCTCATAGCCCACCATGGACTAGCAGTTCTCAAACGAATATGGGGCCGACAGCACGCTGCCAACCCCATAAATCCGGTCTGCCCTGCCCTATGACTCCGATCCGAACGCTATGCTGAGTCGGACGTGCCCGCAAGTCGACAATGAGATTCCCGTCGCGTTCTATGTGGACAGTTTCAAAGCGGCCACACATGAACATGCGACTATGGGCGCGGTGGCGGCACTCGTGACGCCATAGTCGACTGTGACCGCCGTGGTGGGCGGTCACCTCAAGACCTGACCCCGCAGCGCCCTGCACTGTGGGGTCTTTTTTTGATCCGCAGTTCGCCGCCTGCCGGCCTTCGCCACGGTGACCCGCGACGATTGCATTGCCACTCCGCCTCTGTCAATAATGACTCAACGACCGTTGAGTGATTCAGGACATGATGGCGAAACGGCCAAAATTCATTGCTTACTGCCGCGTCAGCACCGCGAAACAAGGCCGGAGCGGTCTGGGCCTGGAGGCGCAGCAAGAAGCTGTACGACGGTACGTAGCGAGCCGTGGCGGGGAAATCATCGGGCGGGAATATGTCGAGGTCGAGAGCGGCAAGAAGGATGCGCGACCGGAATTGGAAAATGCGCTGAAGCGTTGCCGTCAAACCCGGGCGACGCTGGTTGTCGCAAAACTCGACCGACTGTCGCGGAATGCCGAGTTCCTGTTACGGATGCAGAACAGTAGCGTGAAATTCGTTGTGGCCGATCTGCCGGATGCCAACGAACTGACCGTCAACTTCATGGCGGTCATTGCGCAACATGAACGCAAAGCGATATCCGAACGGACCAAGGCCGCCCTAACCGCCGCGAGAGCCCGCGGAACGCGCCTCGGTGGATATAGGGCCGGCGCCCCGGATATCCGGAAACACCAGGCGCAGGGGGTTCAGGCGATCCGTGCCAAGTCACAGAAAGCGGCCGAAGAGAACAGAGACGACATCGAACCGCTCGCACGCGCTGGCCTGTCGCTACGGGCGATTGCCGGTCACCTGAATGACATGGGAATCTGCGCACCCCGTGGTGGGGATTGGAGCCCGCAGAGCGTCAAGAACGTCATCGATCGACTCGGTATCCGGCGGGCTTAGTCCGGGCACCACCTGACCTCGCCCCCGTTCGTTGCTGGCGCGCGATCGACCGTGGCCCCGCCGGCAGCGCCACGGCGATCGATGGCCGCGCACCGACTCCGGAATTTCGCCAAATATGCCGGACTTACTGACACCAAGACGTCATTTCTTAGCGGAAAGTGCTGTCAGTAAGGGGCTTTCAAACGTCAGTAATTTCGGTCGTGACCGAATCATCGGGGGTGATTCGCCGACATGGGCACCATGCTGGAATGACCATCCTTACGCCAAAGCGCATCCGCCACCCCCGAATTACCAGGGCCGACCTGGAGCGCACTGCGGACTTCCTGCGGATGATGGGAGCCAAGGTCGCATCTGTCGAAACGGAGCCAGGCAAAATCAGGATCACCACCACAGAAGGCGCCGGTTTGACTCTGGCCGACGACGACGCAAATCTTGACCGGGAATTGCAGGAACACATCGCCCGGCGCCATGGTCATGGTTGAACTGAAAGGGCTACACCGGGTCAAATCGAAAGGCCAAATCTATTACTATGCTTGGCGCGGCGGTCCGCGGCTGAAATCGGAATTCGGCACACCAGCGTTTTTCGCTGAATGGGAATCCATCAAAGACACCGGATACGTGGCGGACAAGCGGAAGTTCGCCACATGGGTCGAGCTCTACCGTCGCAGCCCTGAATTCAAAGAGCTCGCAGAGTCCACCCGTGATAACTGGGATCCATGGCTGGATAGGATCAGTGCTGAATTCGGCGACCTAAGCGTCGCGCAATTCGACAGGCCGCAAATCCGTCCGGTCATTCGTCATTGGCGAGATAAATGGAGGGATAAGCCGCGAACGGCTGATTACGGCAAACAGGTGCTGTCCCGCGTCATCAGTTACGCGATCGCCGAAGGCGTGTTGAAGTTCAACCCCTGCCCGAACATTCCGAACCTTTATCATGGTGACAGGTCGGAAATTATCTGGACCCATGATGATCTCGAGCATCTATGCAAATTCGCCTCGAAAGAGGTCGAATGGGTCGCACGACTGGCTGCCCTGACCGGAATGCGCCAAGGCGACCTTCTGAAACTGTCCTGGAGCCACATCGGCAAACACCATATCGAGATCAGAACTGGCAAGAGCGGCGGCCGTCGACGCGCCCTAGTGCCGCTGACGAAGGAAGTAAAGGACCTCATCGCTTCGATTCCGAAGCGATCGACCCGTGTACTGACCAACAGCGATGGTCAGCCATGGAAGGGCTTCGGTTCGTCTTGGCGCGAAACAATCATACGTGCGGGCATGCAGGACCGTGACCTGCACTTCCATGACTTCAGGGGTACTGGCGCAACGAATCTCTTCCGTGCCGGATTCACGATGCGAGAGATTGCGCAGTCAATGGCGTGGTCTGAGGACAAGGTGGAACGACTGATCGACCGTTACGTGAAGATGGACGAGATCATGGCGGATCGGGTAAGGCGTCTAGAAGTTTTACAGCGCAAGGAATCATCAAATGAAAACAACGGCCCCTAAGAACGAGTTTTACAGAAAAGCCCACTGAATCCTTGGCGAAATCGCAGCTTCCCAAGCTGCATACGAGGGTTCGATTCCCTTCGCCCGCTCCAGAATTCCGCCGTTTCTCACCCATCGTGCCCAGCAAAGCTCTTCCCTGTTTTCCTCCCGGCCTCAGCGACCATGCAAATCGCATGGTCAAGCTGTTGCGCGCCCATGATCTCACCGTGGTGACGGCGGAATCCTGTACTGCCGGATTGATCGCGGCACTGCTGTCCAAACCGGAAGGTGCTTCGGACGTGCTGCACGGTGGATTTGTCACGTACAGTAAGCCGCAAAAATCGCGCGTGCTGGGCGTGCCGGCAGCGCTGCTCAAACGCGACGGCAGTGTTACCGCAAAAGTCGCCAGCGAGATGGCGACAGGCGCGCTGCGCCGCTCACCGGCGGATATTGCACTCGCCGTGACCGGAGTGCTTGGTCCCGCGCCGGACGAAGACGGCAATCCGGTTGGTCTGGTGTATTTTGCCTGCGCGCGCCGCGGGCGCGAGCTCCGTGCTTTGCGCCGGCAATTCGCCAGACGCGATCACGACACGCTTTGCGCTTCCACGATCAGGCAGGCATTCGATCTGCTGACGGATGTTATCCATAGCGGTCGATTGTGATCACAGCCCCTCGCGCCGCATGACCCATTGCGTGACCGGTTGGTGGAAATTGATTGGTCCCGGTACGGTCATGTAGGTCTTCACATATTTGAAGCCCGCAGCCTGCAGCGTGCGATGCGGCGGGACATTGAGTGCGTAAGGCTGGCAGAACAATTCCTTCAACCGAAATTGACGGAAATAGATGGCAACGCTCTTGCGCACACACCCTCTGCCGATGCCGAGGTTGCGGTATTCGGGCGGAATGACATGCAGATGCATGTTGGCACGTTCGCCAAACACAATCCTGTCGCAGCTTGAATAGCCAATCGCGCGATCGTCTAGCAGCCAGACGACGGTAAAGTATTGCCGTTGCTCGATCGGAAGTGCGAATTCGCTTTCCAGCCTGGCGTACCAGGCTTGCGGCGACTGCAGCCGCGACGGATCCACGCCCATCATCTCGAGATATTCCGGCGTCGCAGCGTAGAAATAATCGATGATGAGATGGACCTCATCCAGTCTCATTTCGCGGACGGTCAAAGCCATTGGCGGCTCCAGATTTCGGCGAACCATGTTAGCCGAATCAGAGCTCTGCGCGGCGGCTAATCCGCCGGGACTTCTTCGAGAGAGACTTCGTAGCCCCAAAGCCGCTCGATATGGGGAATGACCTGCGTCTTGAGAGACGCATTCAGCGGCACACCACGATGCATGCGGTGTTCGAGGAAGAGCTTGCGGTTGCCTTTGAGATTGGCGCCCGTGACCTGGATGTTCGGGTCCGAAACGCCGATATCATATTGGCGCGCCAGAACGGACCTGAGGCGGCGATACCCGCTTTCGTCATGGATCGCGGACACCGTCACGGCCGGCGCCTCGGCGCTATCCGAGAGGGCGAATAACCTGAAATCGCGCATCAGTTTCGGAGAAAGGAACTGTTCGATGAAGCTTTCGTCGCGATAATTGGCCCAAGCGTCCTTGAGAACGTCGCGCCAATCGCCCTTGCCCGCAAATTCCGGAAACCACTCCTTGTCCTCTTCAGAGGGCTTCTCCGAAATGCGCCGGATGTCCGACATCATGCCGAAGCCGAGCGCGTAAGGATTGATCCCCGAATAGCGCGGGTCGTCGAATTCCGGCTGAAATGCCACGGCGGTGTGACTCGCCAGGAATTCCATCATGCTGCCTTCGGTCAGCAAACCCTTGTCGTACATCGCATTGAGTATCGTGTAGTGCACAAAGGTGGCGCAGCCTTCATTCATCATCTTGGTCTGGCGCTGCGGATAGAAATATTGCGCGAGGTGGCGCACGATGCGCAGGATTTCGCGCTGCCAGGATTTCAGCGACGGCGAGTATTTTTCCAGGAAATAGAGAATATTTTCTTCCGGAAGCTTCAGACCGCCACGGAGCTCTTCGCCATCATTGTCCCACAGGTCGGGCGGCGGCGGCGGCGGTTCGGGACCCTGCGGCAGCGTCCGCCACAGCTCATTGTAATCTTCTTCGGCGAAATCGGCGCGGCGGCGATGCTTCTCGATCAGCCGCTCGCGCGACGGACGTGGCGGGCGGCGGTAACGGAACACCCCTTGATCCATCAGGGAATGCGCGGAGTCGAGGATCGCTTCGACATCGGACTGTCCGTAGCGTTCCTCGCAGGCAGACACATAGCCCTTCGCGAATGATAGGTATTCGAGAATGCTTTCGGCGCTCGTCCATTGCTGGAAGAGATAATTGTTCTTGAAGAAGTGATTGTGGCCGAACGCAGCATGGGCGAGGACGATGGTCTGCATCGTCATCGAATTTTCTTCCAGCAGATAGGAAATGCAGGGATTGGAATTGATCACCATTTCATAGGCAAGACCGATATGGCCGGTGCGATAAAGGCTCTCTTCACGCGCGAAGAGTTTGCCGAATGACCAGTGGTGATACATCTGCGGCATGCCCATAGCCGAATAGGCATCCAGCATCTGCTCGGTGGAAATAATCTCGATCTGGTTCGGATACGGATCGAGCTTGAGATCGCCCAATCCGACCTCTTCGACCGCTTTAAGCACCCGGTCGAGGGTCTGGAAATTCCATTCCGGTTCGGTGAACAGCGGCGCCGCCACGTGCCTTAGCCCACTTCCTGCTTTTTGAACAATTCGTGGAATACGGGGAAAATGTCGGAAGGCTTGGCGATCCGCTTGGTGGCGAAATTCTTCCAGCTTTCGGCGACCGTCCGGTAGGCGCGCCACAACTCGGCGCCCGCTTCCTCGCTCGAGAAGACTTCCATTTCGCGCTCATCGAGGATTTCGATATAGGCGTAGTATTGGCAGATCGGCATCAGCTGGCTTTCGAGCAGTTCGACACAGCGCTTGGCGTCCCCGGACTGCGTGTAGCCGTCGGAAGCCTGGGCGGCGTAGATATTCCAGTCCGAAGTCGTGTAGCGCTGCTTCTGGATTTCCAGCATCTTTTCGAGCGCCGTGGACACAATGGTGCCACCCGACTGCCGCGAATAAAAGAATGTCTGCTCGTCCACTTCCTGCGCATCGTGCGTGTGGCGGATGAAGACGATATCGACCTTGTCATAGCGACGGCGCAGAAACAGGTGGAGCAATACGAAGAACCGCTTCGCCAAATCCTTTTCCCGTTCGCCCATCGAGCCGGACACGTCCATCAGGCAGAACATCACCGCCTGGCTGCTCGGCTGCGGCTGTTCGGTGAACGCATTGAACCGCACATCGAGCGGATCGATATAGGCGACCCACTTGCGGCGCGCATTGGCGCGTTCGAGTTCGGTTTTCAGCAATTCCAGCCGGGCTTCGTCACGCGCCGGCGGCTCCCCGGCTTCAAGCAGCGCGATTTCTTCTTCCAGCGCCTTCACATCGGACAGTGACGGCCGCCGCATCGCAAGCCGCCGGCCGAAGGAGTTGCGCATGGTGCGAAGCAGATTGATCTGGTTCGGCGCGCCGGCAGTCGTGATTCCCGCCCGCTTCCAGCTCGACAATGGAACGTCGTTCAGCGTCGTCCGCACCAGATTGGGCAACTCCAGATCCTCGAAGAAAATGTCGAGAATCTCGTCTTCCCGCATGGTGAACTCAAAATCGTCTTCCATGTCGCCAGAAGTCGCGGCGTCTTTTCCGCCACCCCCGCCCTGGCCCTGCTGCGGTTTTTTGATCTGGTCGCCGGCGACAAAATGCTTGTTGCCGGGCAGCACGAAATCGCGCTGTCCGCCCTTCTGCGGATCGAGACGGAATCGCGGCTCCTTTGTGCCCTGATTGGAGATACGGACTTTGCGGTCCTTGCCGGCGTCCGCGACTTCGGAATCCTTCAGGCTTTTTTGCACCGCTTCGCGAATTTGCGCGCGTGCGCGGCGCAAGAACCGTTGCCGGTTGGCGAGGCTCTTGCCTTTTGGATTCAACCGTCGGTCGATGAAATAGGCGGTCATGGTGCTGCCGGGCCTCAGCCCGCCTTGTTCACCCGCATATACCACTCGACGAGCCGGCGCACCTGGCGCTGCGTGTAGCCACGCGCCAGCATCCGCTTGACGAACTCGTTGTGCTTGGTCTCGGTGTCGCTGTCCTTCTTCGACTCGAACGAGATGACGGGCAGCAGATCCTCGACCTGCGTGAACATCCGCTTTTCAATGACGTTGCGGATCTTCTCGTAAGCGGTCCATTGCGGATTCTTGCCGTCGTGCTGCGCGCGGTAACGCAGCGCGAATTTCACCACCTCGTTGCGGAAGTCTTTCGGATTGGCGATCCCGGCGGGCTTTTCGACTTTCGACAATTCGGCATCCAGCGCATTGCGATCGAGCAGCTGCCCGGTGTCGGCATCCTTGAAGTCCTGGTCTTCGATCCAGGCATCGGCATAGGCGATGTAGCGGTCGAACAGATTCTGGCCGTACTCGCCATATGATTCGAGATACGCCTTCTGGATTTCCTTGCCGATGAATTCGGCGTAGCGCGGGGCGAGTTCGGCCTTGATGAATTCGAGATATTTCTTCTCGGTTTCATCGGCGAATTGCTCACGCCGGATCGACTGCTCGATGATGTACATCAGATGCACGGGATCGGCTGCGATTTCGGAATGATCGTAGTTGAACGTCTCCGACAGCGTCTTGTAGGCGAAGCGGGTGGACAAACCATTCATGCCCTCGTCGACGCCGGCCGTGTCCTTGTATTCCTGCAGCGTCTTCGCCTTGGGATCGGTGTCGCGCAGCTTCTCGCCGTCATAGACGCGCATTTTCGAGTACAGATTCGAATTCTCATGCTCCTTGAGGCGCGTCAGCACGCAGAAGCGGCCCAGCATCTCGAGCGTTTCGGGGGCGCAGGGCGAACGGTCAAGCTGACTTTCCCTGAGCAGCTTTTTGTAGATCTGCACTTCCTCGGTCACGCGCAGGCAATAGGGCACCGTGATCACGCAGATGCGGTCGAGGAACGCTTCGTTATTCTTGTTCGCCTTGAAGACCTGCCATTCGGCCTCATTCGAATGGGCCAGAATGGTCCCATTGAACGGAATCGGTCCCAGGGTCTCGGTCCCGATGTAATTGCCTTCCTGGGTTGCGGTCAGCAACGGGTGGAGCACCTTGATCGGCGCCTTGAACATTTCGACGAATTCGAGCATGCCCTGATTGGCGCGGCACAGCCCGCCGGAGAATGCGTAGGCGTCTGGGTCGCTCTGGCTGAAATGTTCGAGCTTGCGGATGTCGACTTTGCCGACCAGCGACGAAATATCCTGATTGTTGTCGTCGCCGGGTTCGGTCTTGGCGATTCCGATCTGGCGCAGCTTTGACGGATAAAGACGCGCGACCTCGAATTTCGAGATGTCGCCGCCGAACTCGTCCAGCCGTTTGACAGCCCACGGACTCATCACGCCATTCAGACGGTGGCGTTCAATGCCATATTTATCTTCCAGCAGATCGGCGAGATCGACCGAGCGGAAGAGACCCAATGGACTTTCGAAAACCGGGCTGATCTGGTTGCCGGCCTTGAGCACATAGATCGGCCGCTTTTCCATCAGCTCTTTCAGCCGTTCGGCGAGCGAAGATTTGCCGCCACCGACCGGCCCGAGCAGATAGATGATCTGGCGCTTCTCTTCGAGACCCTGGGCCGCGTGTTTGAAATAGCCGACGATGCGCTCGATCGTGTCTTCCATTCCGTAGAAGCCGTCAAACGCCTTGTACCGCTTGATCGTGCGGTTAAAGAAAATCCGTCCAAGGCGCGAATCCTGCGCCGTGTCGATCAGCTCCTGCTCGCCAATAGCCGAGATCATGCGTTCGGCCGGAGAGGCGTAAAGCATTTTGTCGTCGCGCGCGGCCAATAGCCAATCGCGCAAGCTCATGGTCTCCGACTGCTCGCGCGAATAGTCGCGGTTGAAGAGATCGAATACGTCGAGCATGTTACCCATTGATCCCCGCTCCTTCGGCCGGGTCTACAGCAATGACAATACGAGAAAGTGTCGTTTGCATGGCACTAACGGTAACGCTTGTGGCGCGTATCCACGCTCGCCCATGTAATTTTTAATTTTTTCTTCAGCCGCTTGTCAGTACCCGCGCAGCACGAGCCCACAACGTAGACTGATTCGTCCACATGCTTTTTCGGTGCGTTCTGCAAAGGTGCGATCACTGCGGATGGCAACGGCGAATCACTCAGCCGGCCCGGTGCCGGGCCGAATGAGCGAAGTCCTCGCCGCGGGGTGTGGATACACTGGAACTTCTCAAGGAACTCGGTGCGATAACGCACAAGGCATCACGGCCGTTCCGCTCCGGTTCCAACGGCAGCGCTGACGGCCCGCGATACCGGCCTGCGACTTAGCTAGCCGCCGATTCCTCTTGATAGGTGATCGGCATGGGGTCAAGCTCGCCAGTATGGGCACTTTTCCGATCGTCCGCAAAGCGCGTCCCGGCGATGCCGATGCCGTTGCGCGCATTTACGTCACATCCTGGCGTGACACCTATCCGCTGGTCCTGCCCTCCCGCGTTTTGCGCGCCATGACCATCGAGGGACAGAGCGCGCGCTGGCGCAATGCCATCGCACTTGCCGTGCGGGAGGCCGTGTATGTGGCCGAAGACGACAAGGGCCGCATCCTCGGCATGACCAGCATGGGCCGCGCCCGGGATACCGGGGTGGGTTACGATGCGGAAATCTACACCCTGTATGTCGATCCGCTGATGACCGGACATGGCGTCGGACGTGCGCTTCTTGCGGGGGCATTTGCGGCTCTGGCCGAGCGCGGCCATACGCGGTGCGTGATCTGGGCACATGCCGGAAACCCGGCACGCTATTTCTATGAAGCCATGGGCGGCAAGATTGTTGCCGAGCGCACCACTGCCATGATGGGCGTCACCGTCCCCGAGATTGCTTTCGGTTGGCCGAGACTTGCCTTGACCGAGCGCAGCCGCAAATCCGAGATCGGCTCGCAGAAGCCCTGACTTGGGCCTACCCCCGTGACACCAGCCGGTGCGCGACCCGCATTGGCAGCAATCGCGTGAAACTGACAATCGCTTTGTATTGCAGGCCGGGGACGCAGATCGGCTGATTGCGCATGACCGCACTGTAACCATCTTGAACCACCCGCGTGGCATCCAGCCACATGAATTTGGGCATGCGATTCATTCGCTCGCGTGTACCGGAGACATCATGAAATTCGGTGTATGTGTAACCTGGACATAAAGCGCTGACATACACACCAGTGCCGCGTTGCTCACTGTGCAGCGACTGGGTGAAGCTGATCAGAAACGCCTTGGTCGCACCGTAAAGCGTACTGCTGGCGGCGCCGGGGATCAGGCCCGCGACCGATGACACATTGATAATCCGGCCATAGCCGCGCCGGGTCATACCGGGCAGCAGATGGCGGGTCAGCTCACAAGGCCCGGTCAGCATCAGCTGGATGAATTCGCTGTGCCTCTCCCACGGGACATCGCGATACCGCCCGGCAATGCCGAAACCCGCATTGTTGATCAGCATGTCGATCGCGATCTGCTCATGCTCCAGCGCATCGGCGAGGTGGCGCGTCCCGTCCATATGAGCGAGATCGGCCGGCAAGACACGCACCGACACGCCACTGTGCGACTTCAATTCGGCCGCGAGATGCTGGAGGCGTTCGGCACGCCGCGCCGTGATCACAAGATTGAATCCGCGGCGGGCAAGAATGCGCGCGAACTCCATGCCGATACCGGCCGAGGCGCCGGTCACCAGCGCCGTTTTTCCCGTCCCATCACAAGTCGTGGTCATGCACTCTTCATGAGAAGTTTGGGGTGCACGAAATATGCGAGTTGCGCCGTCGCCGGTTTCAGTCCTGCCCAGCCGGTAATTTTCAACTCGAGCACCGCAAGACCTGCAGGCGGGAATTTGCGGGCCAATTCTTCGGCGCGAAGCTTCGCCTCGCCGCGCTGTTGCCGCGCCAGCAGCGCCAGTGCCATTTCGTGCAGTCCGGGATTGTGTCCCACAATCATCAATGGCGAAAGCGCCGGAGCCTTCCGGATTCTTGTCAGCAGCGCCGGCATCTCGGACAGATAGAGACCGCGGTCATATTCGACCTTCGGAGCTGCATGGAAAAATGGAAGCACAAGGTTCAGAGTCTCTTTTGTTCTGAGCGCAGGTGAGCACAGAACAACCGCAGGATCCAACTTGTGCTGTCGAATCCACGAGCCAACCAGCGGCGCGGCGGCATTGCCTTCATCGCAGAGCGGACGATCGAAGTCATCGACCGAAGCCGGATGCCCGGACTTCGCATGACGGAAAATCAGTAGCTGCATTGAGGAAAATTGTGTGACTCACCCGCGCGATTGGCAAGCTTTTGGCGGCGATGTAGTCCCACAAAAAACCGGCCCCACAAAGGGGGCCGGCTACGAGTACAATGTGAGATAGTGTTAGTGGCGGTGGCCGGATTCGCGGATCTCATCCTTCATCCCACCAACGGCATTCCGGACTTTTCCTTCCGCCCGGTCCACTTTGCCTTCGGTTTCCAGCTTTTTGTCGCCCATCGCTTTTCCGGCGGTCTCTTTCACCGAGCCTTTGCCCTGGTCGACCATGCCTTTGACGCGGTCCTTATCCATTGTTGCGCTCCTGTTTTGTTTTTCTGCGCCTCGTATAGAAAACGGCTGCCTCAATGGTCGAGTTCCATGGCTTGGGCTTTCCCTTGACGG
Source organism: uncultured Bordetella sp. (assembly GCA_964446945.1). GTDB lineage: Bacteria > Pseudomonadota > Alphaproteobacteria > Micropepsales > Micropepsaceae > CAIYRG01. The sequence goes on along the minus strand of CAYUQO010000001.1, from coordinate 136,269 downwards.
GGCCCTGTCATGGCCCCTATCGCTTTCCGGCATTGTTTGGGTTCCGTGCCCACACGGATTTGAAATGGCGACACAAAAAAACTGGAGCCGGTGGAGACCGCAAACCCTGGCGGTCAGGGGCGGACAAAAGCGCAGCGAGTTTCAGGAAACCGCCGAAGCTCTCTATCTCACCTCCGGCTACGCTTACGAAGGGCCGGAAGAAGCCGAAGGGCGCTTCAAGGGCGAACCGGGTTACACCTATACGCGATATGGCAACCCGACGACCTCGATTTTCGAGGAGCGGATGGCGCTGCTCGAAGGCGCGACTGTCGGCCGGGCGACGTCGTCAGGAATGGCAGCTGTCACAGCGTCACTCCTCTGCTGCCTGAAGGCGGGCGATCACATCGTCGTCGCGCGCGCCGTATTCGGCGCCATCCGCTATGTCGTCGAGGAAATCCTGGCGCGCTTCGGGGTTTCAAACACCATCGTTGATGGCAGTGACCTCGCCGCATGGCGCGCTGCGGTCAAACCCAATACCCGGATTCTGTTCTTCGAAACGCCATCCAATCCGACTCTCGAGATTGTCGATATTGCCGGGGTCAGCGAAATCGCGCATGCGGCCGGCGCGCTGGTGATTGTCGACAATGCCTTCGCTTCGCCCGTGCTGCAGCGGCCGATGCAGTTTGGCGCCGACGTGGTTGTGCATTCCTCGACGAAATATATCGACGGACAGGGGCGCGCGCTCGGCGGAGTCATTCTGTGTGGCGAGGACTTTCTCAAGAATCACCTACAGATCTTTTTGCGCAATACCGGCCCGGCGATCAGCCCGTTCAATGCCTGGCTGCACCTCAAAAGTCTGGAGACGCTGCAACTGCGGATGCGCGAGCATTGCAGGAATGCCGAAATAGTGGCGAATTTCCTCGGCAAGCACCGTAACGTACGCCGGGTGATTTACCCCTTCCTGGAATCCCATCCGCAGCAGGCGCTGGCGCGGAAGCAGATGTCGGGTGGAGGCGGCGTGGTCACGTTTGTCGTCGCCGGAGGCAAAAAAGAGGCGTTCAGTGTCGCGAACGCCCTGAAACTGATCGACGTTTCGAACAATCTCGGGGACACCAAGTCTCTGTTGACGCATCCCGCAACGACGACCCATCAACGATTGACGCCCGAAGCGCGCGAGGCGGCGGGTGTCGTGGACGGCATGCTGCGCATTGCCGTCGGACTGGAAGATCCCGCCGATCTGTGCGACGACCTCGACCAGGCGCTATCGTCCATCTGAGCAGGTTCCGACCGGATGGAATCAGTTTGCGTTGCGGTTCTCGCGCGGCGATCCGCCAGGCGCGGCGCGAAGGGCGATGCGGGTACATCGGTCGAGCGCCGCAACGCAGCGGGCGCTCGCGAGAACGCAACCCGAATGGGCCGGGCGATTTTTGCACGCGGGTTTCGTCGCGGGGCTCGCCCGTATTACCCGATACGCGCTTCGCCCCGCTCCTGCCCGCGATGCAAAAATCGCTCCGGCGCAAACGTTTCCATCCGGTCGAAACCTGCTCTAGGATATCGGCCATGGAACACCACGCAAGAATCAGCTGGCGGCGCAGCAGCGCGGACTTCACCTATAACAGCTATAACCGCGCGCATGACTGGCAAATTCATCAGCACGTCATTCCGGCATCAGCGGCGCCGGATTTTCGCGGCGAGCCGGACCGGGTCAACCCGGAAGAAGCTTTCGTGGCAGCGCTTTCCTCGTGCCACATGCTGACCTTTCTTGCACTGGCCGCGAAAAAGAAATTCGTGCCCGATTCGTATACGGATGATGCGGTGGGCTATCTCGAAAAGAACAGCGCCGGGCGGATGGCGATCACGCGCGTGATCCTGCGGCCGAAAATTACCTGGGCGCCCGGAACGACAGTTTCGCAAGCCGATCTGGACCAGTTGCATCACCATGCCCATGAGGGCTGCTTTATCGCCAATTCGGTGACCACCGATGTCCGCGTGGAGCCGGCCGGATGAGCCGCCGCCGGTACGAAGAAACCACCGGCGACATCCGCATCGCCGTCGAACCGGATTTTCTCGACGACCAGTCGCAGCCGGATGAAGGCCAGTATCTCTGGGCCTATCGCGTGACCATCGAAAATCGCGGCAATGCCGCTGTCCAGCTGGTATCCCGCCACTGGCGAATCACGGACGCCCGCGGGAAAGTGCGGGAGGTCCGCGGACCTGGCGTGGTTGGGGAACAGCCGGTCATCGGACCCGGCGGCAGCTTTCAATATACCAGCGGAGCGCCGCTCGAGACCGCCTGCGGTTTCATGACAGGCACATATCAGATGCGGGACGAGACAGGGAAGCTGTTCGACGCGGTCATTCCCATGTTCGCCCTCGAAAGCCCCTACGAAAAACAAGTTCTACAATGAATGTTTGCGCATGTTGCCCCACCCCCTCCTTTAGTCCTCCCCCATCAAGGGGGAGGAGAACGCTCGGGCGCGCACGGCTGAACGCCGGCGCGATGACTTTGTGACGACAATCAAACCTACGCGGGAACAAGCGGAAGCCGCGATTCGCACATTATTGCAATGGGCCGGTGACGATCCGGCGCGGGAAGGCTTGCGCGACACTCCGGCACGTGTGGCGCGCGCCTATGAAGAGTGGTTTTCCGGCTATGCCGACGATCCGGTGAAATATCTCGGGCGTACCTTCGAGGAAGTCGACGGCTACGACGAGATGGTCGTGCTGCGCGACATCCGCTTTGAATCCCATTGCGAACATCATCTCGCGCCGATCATCGGCAGGGCCCATGTCGGTTATCTGCCGACACGTAAAGTCGTCGGCATTTCCAAGCTGGCGCGGGTGGTCGATGCCTATGCCCACCGGCTGCAGGTGCAGGAAAAACTCAGCGCGCAAATCGCCCACTGCATCCAGGAGGTATTGGAGCCCAAAGGGGTGGCCGTCGTAATCGAAGCGACGCATCAATGCATGACGACGCGCGGCGTGCACAAGACCGGCGTGACCATGGTGACCTCGATGATGCTCGGAGCGTTTCGGGAAGACTCCCGCACCCGGCGCGAATTCCTCGCCATGATCCACCATCCGGACGGGATCAGGAGTTGATGTGACCGCGGCCGATATCATCGCAATCGTCGGGCGGTTGATTGCCTTCGACACGGTGAGCCGCAATTCCAATCTCGAACTGATCGCCGCCGCGCGGGAGATCTTCTCGGCGGCTGGCGCAGACCTGCGTTTCACCTACGATCCGCGGCGAACCAAGGCCAATCTGTTCGCGACTTTGGGTCCGCGAACCGGCGGAGGCCTGGTCCTGTCGGGCCACACCGATGTCGTGCCGGTGGATGGTCAGGAATGGACCAGCGATCCCTTCGCCGCCGAAATCAAGGGCGATCGACTGTACGGACGCGGCGCAGCAGACATGAAGGGATTCCTCGGAGTTCTACTTGCGCTCGCCCCGCAAATCGCAAGGCTCGATCTGCCGCGGCCGGTCCATTTTGCATTCTCCTTTGACGAGGAAGTCGGCTGCACCGGCGTGCGTCACCTCTTAAGCGATCTGCAAAATGCGGATATCCGGCCTGCGCTCGCGATCATCGGCGAACCAACCGAGATGCGCGTCGTGAGCGCGCACAAGGCCGGCGCGGTTATTGAAACCGCCGTACGCGGCCGCGAAGGCCATTCGAGCGCGCCGGAACAGGGTGCAAGCGCGGTCATGATGGCCGGCGAATTCGTCGCGCTGATCGCAAAGCAACAGCAAGCGTTGGCTTCGGTCCGGGACGATTTCTTTGATCCTCCGTATACGACGCTGCAGGCGAACGTGATCTCCGGCGGAACGGCGGTGAACGTGCTCGCCCGCGACGCCCGGGTGACCTGGGAATATCGTGCCCTGCCCGATCGCAATCCGGCCGCTATTCTGTCCGCCATTGAAGAAGAGGCTGCTGCAATTGTTGCGCGCTATCGTGAAGGAGCGCCGGAAGCCGCATTCAAGACCGACGTTGTCGCCGCCTATCCTGGTCTTGCCCGCAACGATGAATCGCCGGCGGTAAAGCTTGCCTGCGCAATCACCGGCAGCAACCAGACTCACGCGGTGTCTTATGGGACGGAAGCCGGGTTGTTTCAGCAGGCCGGCATCCCAGCCGTCATTTGCGGCCCGGGATCGATCGCCCAAGCCCACAAAGCCGATGAGTTCATTGCACTTGAACAACTCGAGCAATGCGCGGCATTCCTCGAGCGCCTGATTGCACGATGGAACGCCTGAAGCAGGCCATAAGCAAAAAATCATTTCACGCGGAGCCGCGGAGAAATCTGAGCGCCGCTTCCGGGCCCATCGCGCGATCAGCAAGCGCCCCTGTCGCGCCTTGCGCGACACCTATTGTTGATTCTGCCGCGGACGCGCGCCGCGCGCGTAGCGCGCTTCTTTTGCTGATTCCGCCCGTTCGGCTCGCCGCACGGGTCGGGGGCGCCGCGTGCGGGCGATTGCAGCGTGATGGGATGCGGCCGGCAATCGGCCAAATTCTATTGCAGTGAGGCGAGCGGAAATTCGTAAACCGAGCCGCAGAATTCGCAGCGGGTGCGAATGACACCGTCCGGATCCGGAAGATCGCGCAATTCCGCCGCCGGATAGGATTTCAGCACCGAAGAAATGTTTTCCTTCTGGCAGGAGCACTGGAAATGCAGCGGCAGGCTCGAACGCAACCGTACTTCTTCCTCATGAAACAGGCGCCACAGAACCGTCTCGGCAGCGATTTCGGTGTCGAGCAATTCGAGATCCGACAGGGTCTGCATGAACAGCAAAACCTTCTGCCAGCGATCGCTGTTACGGATGTCTTCGGCGTCGGGTCCCGGCACCGCCTGGACCATCATCGCCCCGGCGCGCCAGCCGTGACCCGACTCTGCCCGATAAATCGGCGCCGCGGCGACTTTCAACACTGTGGCGAGCTGTTCGCTTTGGGCAAAATAATTTTCGGCGCAAGCGGCAATACCGCCGGGCGATAGCGGCACCAGCCCCTGATAGGGTTGGGCGCCCTTCTTCGGTTCGATGGTGATGGCGAGCGCACCTGCTCCCGCCAGCGTGGCAAAATCCGCCGGCCGGCCCGCTTCGGCAAAGTCATGTTCGCGCACGCGCGCATAGCCGCGCAGGCCGCCCCCGGCAAAATAATCCGTGACCAGCAGGTTCAGGGGACCGTCACCCTTGATCTGAACGCTCAGCCGGCCCTCCATTTTCAGGGCTGAACCGAGCAAGGCTGATAAAGCCAGAGCTTCAGCGAGGACACGCTGCCCCGCTTCGGGCAGCGGATGCGCTGCCAATGCGCGCGTGGACGAGGTTTCGAGCCGCAGAAAGCGGCCGCGCAAGCCGGCATCCGGCAACTCGAACGGAAGCACAAAATCCGCCGAGGGCGCCGGCGTGTAACGGGATTCGGCCATCAAGCGAATCTGGGTTCAGAGTCCGCGGCAGACAAGGGCTAAGTCATGCGACTCCTGTCGGATGCGTGGATTGCTCGATCTCAAACTTCTTCCTTCCCCGCGCAAAGCGTGTGGGAAGATGCCCGCAGCAACGCCGCAGGCGTTGCGAGTGGCGGGCGGAAGGGGGGCCTTGCTCGCCGATTCCCCCCTTTCGGGCGCCAATCGCGCACGAAATCGCGTGCGCTGCGCCCACTTTCCCCCACGCTTCGCGCTGATGCGCTCGCGGGGGGAGAGAACCTGATTCTTTCGAATTAAAAGAGGCCACTCGCGCCGATGGATTCGGCGCTTGTTATTCCAAGCACCACAGCAAAATCGCCTTTTGCGCATGCAGGCGATTCTCGGCTTCGTCGTAGACGACCGATTGGGGTCCATCGATCACATCATCCGTGACTTCCTCGCCGCGATGCGCAGGCAGGCAGTGCATGAAGATCGCGCTCGGTTCGGCCCTGGCCAGCAATTTGGCATCCACGCGATAGGGCTTCAGCAGGGTCCGCCGCCGCGCAGCGTTCTTGTCGCCCATCGAAATCCAGGTGTCCGTGACCACGCAATCGGCGCCGGCCACGGCACGGTCGGGATCATGGGTAAACTCGATATCCGCCCCCGATTCCTTCGCCCATTTGCGCAGGTTTGGCGGCGGCGCCAATTCGGCAGGCGTGGCGATCCGCAGCGTGAAATCGAACCGCGCCGCAGCATGAATCCACGACGTGCAGACGTTGTTCCAGTCACCGCTCCACGCCACGGTGCGGCCCCGAATCGGGCCTTTTTTCTCCTCGAAAGTCATGACGTCGGCCATGACCTGGCAGGGATGCGAAGACTTGGTCAGCCCGTTGATCACGGGAACATCGGAATTTTCCGCGAGTCCCTGCAGCGTCGCGTGACCGAGAGTCCGGATCATGATGGCATCGACATAGCGGGACAGAACCCGCGCCGTGTCACCGATCGTCTCGCCGCGCCCGAGCTGCATCTCGGCGCCGGTCAACGTGATCGAGTTCCCGCCCAGTTGCTGCATGCCGACATCGAATGAGATGCGCGTGCGCGTCGAAGGGCGGTCAAAGATCAGCGCCAACATCCGGCCTTTCGCCGGCGCATCGCGGTCCGCCATTCCGCGGGGTAAGCCGGAGCGTGCATTTTTCCGCCGCCTGGCCTCGGCAATGATTCCCCTCAGCGTGGCGCCATCAAGATCCGATAGGTCCAGAAAATGCCGTGGACCGCTTTCGGAAATCTTGCGCTGCCGGACCGCCATCCGTGCACTCATACCTCTGCGCCTTCCGTGGCAAAGCTTGCGCAGGTCGCGGAGAGCGCCTGCACCGCTTCTCGGATGTGATTTTCTTCAATGTTCAAAGGCGGCAACAGCCGGACAACATTGTCTGTCGCGCCGACGCCAAGCACACCGGCTTCCCGCAGCCGGACGATAAACTGCGCCGCCGGGATGCGAAGTTTCAATCCCAGCAGCAATCCGCGGCCGCGCACTTCCTCGATGATCCCGGGATATTCCGCCGCGAGTCCGGCCAGCGACTGCTGGAAATGTCCCGCGATCCGCCGCACGCCGTCGAGAAAGCCGGGCGCGAGCACAATATCCAGCACCGCATTTCCGGCGGCCATCGCGAGCGGATTGCCGCCATAAGTCGAACCATGCGATCCGGTCGTCATGCCCTTCGCCGCGGCTTCGGTGGCAAGGCACGCACCGAGCGGAAAACCACCGCCGATTCCCTTCCCGATGGACATGATGTCCGGAGTGATTCCTGTTTCCTCATAAGCGAATAAACGCCCGACACGCCCGACTCCGGTCTGCACTTCATCAAAAATCAGCAGCAAGCCTTTCGTGTCGCAGAATTCACGCAAGCGCCTCAGGAATCCGGGCGGTGGCACGCGCACGCCGACTTCGCCCTGAATCGGTTCAATCAGGATGCCCGCTGTTTCCGGGCCTGCTGCCTGCGCGACAGCGTCCATGTCGCCGACCGGTACCTGATCGAATCCATCTACCGGCGGGCCAAAGCCTTCCAGATATTTCGCGCTGCCTCCGGCAGAAATGGTCGCGAGCGTCCGGCCGTGGAAAGCACCCTGGAACGTAATCAGGCGAAAGCGTTCCGGCGCGCCCGACGCGTATTGGTACCGCCGCGCAATTTTGATCGCGCATTCCACCGCCTCGGCGCCGGAATTGGTGAAGAACACGGTATCGGCAAAAGTTTGAGCAACCAGGCGCTCGGCGAGCTTCTGCTGTCCGGGAATGCGGTACAGATTTGAGGTGTGCCACAGGCGCGCCGCCTGATCCTGCAGTGCCGATACAAGATATGGATGGCAGTGGCCCAAGGCCGAAACCGCGATGCCAGACCCGAAATCGAGATATCGCCGGTTTTTCTCGTCAAAGAGATATGGTCCCTCACCCTTTGTGAATGCGACATCCGCCCTGGCATAGGTCGGAAGAACCGGCGGAATCACGGAAATCTCTCCTTTCGGGAAAAATGAAAGCGCGTCTTATAAGCGCGCGGTCTCAAAATCAGAAGCCGGAAGTCACCGGATGCGAAGCTATCCCGGTATCGTAGTCCGGCGCTACTCCTTGTGGACAAAATTTGGTGGTCCTACCTCAGGCATTGTGATTGGAGGCAGCCCGAGTACAATATGTTGGGCACAGGGGAGATCGCCATGGGCTGGACGGATGAACGGGTTGAGCAGTTGAAGGGACTTTGGAACGAAGGTTTGACCGCCAGCCAGATAGCGCTCGCGCTCGGAGGCGTCAGCCGGAACGCGGTGATCGGGAAAGTCCACCGCCTGGGTCTTGCCGGGCGGGCAGTGCCGGCCCGGTCCGAACGGCCGCGGACCCAGCGGCGCACCGCAATTCATACAGCACCTCCGATGCCGGAAATCATCGAAGAAGATCCGATCAAACTGGAAGACGGCAATTTCGTCACGGTTCTGACCATCAACGATCGCATGTGCAAATGGCCGATCGGCGATCCCGCGGAGAACGAGTTCCATTTTTGCGGGCGCAAGCCGAAGACGGGTTCACCCTACTGCGAAGCGCATGCGCGCAAAGCCTATCAGCCGCAGCAGGTGAAGTCCCGCCGCGCCGCCTCGTAACCACGACAACTTCCCTGATTCCAGCAAGCGCTGCCCGTGAAGTGCGCAGCGCTTGCGAGTGGATTTCCATGGCTGGACTGATCCAGATCAACGCATTCGGCTCGGCGCGCCGTTACGAGATGCGGATGCGCAACTACCGGCTGGATTTCGTGACCCATGCGGATCGCGTGTACCACTCAACCGAAATCCGGGCCCGCGACGACGAAGATGCCCGCGCGCAGGCGAAGCGCCTGAAGACCCGCATCGGCAAAGGCTACAAAATCTGGGACGGAGATCGCCCTGTCCACACGGAAGTGTACTGACCGGCGCGCTAGTGCCTGAAATGGCGGATTCCGGTGAAGACCATCGCAAGGCCGCGCTTGTCGGCCTCCTTGATCACCTCGTCATCACGCACCGAGCCACCCGGTTGAATCACCGCGGTGGCGCCGGCTTCGGCGATGGCGATGAGACCGTCCGGGAACGGAAAAAATGCTTCCGAAGCCGCCGCAGAACCGATTGTGCGCGGCTCGGGCCAATGCGCGGCTTCCGCGGCTTCTCGCGCCTTGGCCGCCGCGATTCGTGCCGAGTCCACCCGGCTCATCTGGCCTGCGCCGATGCCGGCAGTCGACCCATCCTTCGCAAAGACGATAGCATTCGACTTCACATGCTTCGCCACCGTGAAAGCGAACAGCATGTCGGCCAGCTCCTGCCCGGTCGGCGCACGGCGCGTAACGACGCGCACGGAATCTGCCGTCGCCGCGCCGGTGTCGCGATTCTGCACCAGCAACCCACCGGCGACCGAGCGCACCAGCCAGCTTTTCGAATGCGGATCCGGCAATCCTCCGGCAATCAGCAGACGAAGGTTCTTCTTGGCCGAAAGAATGCGGATCGCATCGGGATCTGCTTCCGGCGCGATGATGACTTCGGTGAACAGGTTCGCGACCAGTTCGGCGGTTGCGGCATCAAGGCTGCGGTTGAAAGCGAGTACGCCGCCAAAGGCGCTGACGGGATCGCAGGCCAGCGCATTGCGATAGGCATTGGTGAGTGTGTCCGCACTCGCGACACCGCAGGGATTCGCGTGCTTGATAATCACACAGGAAGGTTTCGCGCCGCCGAATTCGGCCGCCAACTCATAGGCCGCATCGGTGTCATTGATATTGTTGTAGGACAGTTCCTTGCCCTGAAGCTGCTGCGCTGTGGCAACGCCAAACCGGCGCTCTCCCGTGACATAGAACGCCGCCTGCTGATGCGGATTTTCACCGTAGCGAAGTTTCTGACGCAGGCGGCCGGCGAAGCTCCGGCGCCGTGGCGGTTCACCATATCCGGCCGTTGCCTGTTGCGCCGCCAGCCATTCCGAAACCGCTGAATCATATGCAGCCGTGCGCGCGAATGCGATCTGCGCCAGCCTGCTGCGCGTCGCGCCATCCACTCCGCCCCGCCCGATTTCAGCGAGCACCAGCGGATAATCCTCGGGATCGACGACAACGGTGACCCATTCATGGTTCTTCGACGCGCCGCGGATCATCGCCGGCCCGCCGATATCGATATTTTCCACCGCTTCGTCGAACGTTGCGCCTTTGGCGATGATGGCTTCGAACGGGTAAAGGTTGCACACCAGCAAATCGATTCCGGCGATGGCATGTTCGCGCATGACTGCGTCATGCTGGTCGCGCTGCCCGAGCAAGCCGCCATGGATTTTCGGATGCAGCGTCTTGACCCGCCCATCCATGATTTCGGGAAATCCGGTGACCTCCGAAACATCGCGCACGAGAAGCCCGGCTTTGCGCAGCGCTGTTGCTGTGCCGCCGGTAGAAATCAGCTCAACTCCATGGCCGGAAAGCGCCCGGGCGAAATCTTCGATCCCGGTTTTGTCCGACACCGAAATCAACGCGCGCTTGATGCTCCGTCTCGTCATGCAAACTCCAAAAGGTGGGACCTATCGCCGGAACAGCCAGACGGCAAGCGTCAGGATTGCACTGATCAAGAGCGAGGTGACAATCGGGAAATAGAAGCGGAAATTGCCCCGTACAATCACAATATCGCCCGGCAGCCGGCCCAACCCGATCCGCACCAGGACCGGCCATGCGATGCCGATGGCTAGAAGAACGATGCCGGCGGCAATCAGCAGCGTGCGCATGCACTTTGCTCGACTGCGCTCCAGAATCTGCGGAAACTATCCTGTTCCATGGCGCAGAACACCGGCATCCGTTCCAGCGATCTCGGATCACGTGCGCCGATCCGGGTCAGCATTTTGTCGCGATGCTGGCCCTCTTCGGCGAGCAAGCCGGTGAGCGAAATTCCGCAATTCCGTTCGGCCAGTACCGATTGATAAATCCGGTACGCCCAAATCGCCCGGCGCTCGACGATCAGCGACATATAAAGATAGGGCAGAGGGCCCTCGTCCAGCGCAATCACTGACGAAATGCCCGCATCAAGCCGGTCCATATACAGGCGCGCCGCGGCACCCGCGAGCAAAGCATCATCGTCATAATCGAGCACATGCCCGGCGAGTTTCTCTGCGGCGCGCTTGAAAAACCAGGCGTGGCGGGATTCTTCAGCCAGGTGTTTCAGCATCGCGCCATCACGCGCACCCGGCTGCGCCAGCATGATCTTGCGGCTGCCGATATGTTCCATCAGCGATAGCGTGTTCAGAAACCGGATATGCAAATCCGGATCGGCGCAGATTTGCTCAAGGCGCGAGCCGACCGCGCTTCGATCATCATCCGGCAAGGCTAAGGGATTCATCAATCGCACCATAAACCCGATCAAGTTCCGCGGCAGTCGTGCAATAGGGCGGCAGGACATAGATGACATTGCCCAATGACCGCAGAAGCACGTCGCGTTCAAGATAGAATGCGTTCAGCTTTGGTCCAAGTTGCGCGAGATAGCCGGAATCATCTGCTTTCAGTTCCACGGCGGCGATCGTCCCCGTCTGCCGCACCCGGGCAACCGGAGTGCGCCCGGCCAATTGTTTGAGCGCGATCGCGTGGTGGCGCGCGATTGCGCCGATGCGCTCCATAACCGGTTCGGAATCCCAGATTTCGAGATTCGCCACCGCGGCCGCGCAGGCAATCGCATTTCCGGTGTAGGACGAGCTGTGAAAAAACGTCCGCGCCCGGTCGGTCGAATAAAATGCGTCGTAGATCTCGGCCGATGCCAGCGTGACGCCCATGGGCAGGAAACCGCCGGTCAATCCCTTCGACAGGCACATCAGATCCGGCGACACATTCGCCTGTTCGCAGGCGAATAGACTGCCGGTCCGGCCGAAGCCGGTCATCACCTCATCGAGGATCAGCCAGATTCCGAAATGCCGGCAAATTTGCGCGATTTGCGACAGCACCTCCGGCGCATACATCTTCATGCCGCCTGCGCCCAGGACCAATGGCTCGAAAATCGCCGCGGCGAAGCGATCCGCATCGTGACGCAGCAGGGATTCAAGAGCATCGAGCGTGTGCCGTTCGGCGCCGGGTTCCGGAAACGGAATGAAGCTCACCTCGAACAGCATCGGGTCCCAGGCGGCATTGAACACGCCGCGATGTCCGACCGACATCGCGCCGAACATGTCGCCATGATAGGCGTGCTCCATCGCGATGACGCGGTGGCGCGGCTTGCCGCGATTGTGCCAAGCGCCAACCGCCATTTTTACCGCGACTTCCACCGCAGTCGATCCGCTGTCGGAAAAGAACGCGTGGCTGAGCGAGGGCGGCGCTCGTGCGAGGAGATTTTGTGCGAGCTTTTCCGCCGGCTCATGGGTGAAGCCGGCAAAAATCACCTGCTCCAATTGCCGCGCCTGTTCCCGGATCGCCTCCGCAATGCGTGGATGACCATGCCCATGCGTGACGACCCACCATGAGGAAATCCCGTCGATGATGCTGCGCCCGCTGGCTGTGATCAGGCGTGCGCCGTCAGCGCGCGCGATGGAAATCTCCGCCGGCGCGGCGCCATGCTGGGTAAATGGATGCCAAATCCGCGACCTGGTCATCGCACCAGCTTGTCATGGCCGGGCCCGCCGCGCTCCGCGCGGCCATCTTTTGAAATTGCCGCGGCGCTCTGCGCCGCGTGCGGGCGGCCACCCAGCGGCGGCGCGTCGGCGCCGCCAAAAAATGCGAAATCCTCCCTCTGAAAATTCTGCGCAAATGCATTGCGCAGCGCAGCTGCATCTAAATACTTAAGGATGGGAACACGCCCCAATACTTTTGCCCCGCTGAACTCCCCGATCGTGCGTTGGGTGTCGGAATTCTCATCCCCCACAAAAACGATTCCCTGCACCGGAATGTCACGTGCCCGCAGCGCCTCGATACTCAGCAATGTGTGATTGATCGTTCCGAGCGCGGTGCGTGCAACCACCACAACCGGCGCCTGCCAGCGCGCGAACAGCTCTATCTGCAATAGCGATCTTGTCACCGGAACGAGGACACCGCCTGCGCCTTCCACGATCAGGGAACTTCCCGGCGGAATCACCGGCAAAGCAAGACGTGCAGGATCGATGACGACGCCATCCAGTTCGGCGGCGCGGTGCGGCGACAGCGGCTCGCGCAGGCTATATGCTTCGGTCAACAGGCGCGCAACGGAGACCCCGGTGAGCGTGGCCACGGTGTTCGTGTCAGTCCCGTCCGTCAGCCCCGACTGGATTGGCTTCCAGTAAAACGCATCGAGCGCAAGCACCAGCATCGCCGCCACGACGGTCTTTCCAATGCCCGTGTCCGTTCCGGTGACAACCAGCGTCTTCATCGGCACCTATCCTCCTCGCCCCTTGAGGGAGAGGGCGGCGCGCCCGCGCTTGCGCTCTTGCAAGCGCGCGATGGCGCGCCGGGTGAGGGGTGAGTGTTGCACCTAATCAGCCTTCTAGGTGGCACCACGTGAGTTTTGAAGCATTGGAGCCGCCGCTTCCGCCAGGCGCGCGATGTCGGTTTCGCGATGATCGGCGTGAATCGAAATCCGCAGGCGCGATGTTCCCTCGGGCACTGTGGGCGGACGGACGGCGCGGACATCAAACCCCGCACGCTGCAAACTCGCCGCTACCCCCAAGGTCCGTTTCGCACCGCCGAGAATGACTGGAATAATCTGGCTGCCGCGAAAAACGGCATCGGGGCATATCGCGTCATGCGCCGAACGCGCGAGCTCAAGAACGCGTTTGCGCCGCCACGGCTCCTCGTCCACCAGTTCCAGCGCTCGCTTCGCCGCCGCTGCAATCATCGGCGGCGGCGCCGTGCTGTAAATGAAGGGTCGCGCCTTGTTCACGAGGTAGTCGACCACAAGTTGCGAGCCGCACACCAGCGCGCCGGATACGGCGAGCGCCTTGCCGCAGGTGTGCACCGATATGACGTTTTCCGATGTCAACCCTTCGCCCAACCCGCGGCCGCGCGCACCGAAAATGCCCGTTGCATGTGCTTCGTCGATGACCAGCACCGCGTCATGCGCGCTCGCCAGTCGTGCAAGCTCACGCAGCGGCGCGACATCGCCATCCATGCTGTATACGGATTCCACCGCTATGAGCAGCCGCCGCGCGCCGCCCTTGCGCGCTGTGCGCAGCGCATCTTCGAAAGCCTGAACATCATTGTGCGGCGCACGAAAGCGTTTGGCCGGCGAGGCATGGATCCCTTCCTTCACGCTGGCATGGATGTGTTCATCGAACACGGCCGCGTCGTGGCGTGTAAGCAGAGTGCTGAACAGCGCAAAATTGGCGGCAAAACCGCTGCCAAAAAACAGCGCCTTCGCGGTCCCGAAAAATTCAGCCGCCGACTGTTCCAGAGCGGCGTGGGCGTCGGCGCTCCCGCGCAGCAGCCGCGACGCGGACGCGCCAACCGGCGCCGATTGCAGTGCCTCGATCACCGCTGCGCATAATGCGGGATGGCGCGACAGCCCGAGATAGTCATTCGACGTGAAGTCGATCCCGCGCGGCGGCGCCAAAGTCCGGTACTGCCCCCGCTGGCGCAATTCCTCGAGTTCTGCCTCGGCGCCGGCCAGCATCAGCGCGGACTGCGACGCGGGCCGAATTCGACTGTCGTCCGGACGGGCTGCGGGAACAGCATCATCAGGTCGAGCACATCCTGCGGCATCTGGGTATTCACCGGCAGCCCAAGCTCGCGCGCCTCGCCGACGGTGATCGGATAATCATGCGTCCAGCGGCCGCTGGTGAGCTTGTCGGCCAGGTTCCTCGCCGCGTCCGGCGTCATTGGCATCCGCAGCAATTCCGTCGCCTGCCGCTTGAGCTGATCGATCGCCTTCTGGCCGAGGTCGGCCAGGATCAGCGTCTGGTCATCGACATCCGACAGCGGCTTTTCGCTCGCCACCTTGATGATCGAGGCTGCCGGCATGCCGTTGATCTGGGGATCTATGGGCCCGAGCATCGCATGCTGCGTCATCACGATCTCGTCGGCGCCGAGCGCGACCAGAGTTCCTCCGGACATTGCAAAATGCGGAATGAAAACCGTGACTCGGCCGGGGTGGGACCGTAATGCGCGTGCGATCTGCAGTGCAGCTATCGCGAGCCCGCCCGGGGTGTGGAGGATGACATCGATTGGCTGTTCGACAGGAGTGGTGCGAATGGCGTTCAGGACTTTTTCCGCGTCGTCCATATCGATATAGCGGGCGAGAGGAAATCCGAAAAAACGCATGGATTCCTGGCGGTGAATGACCGCAATCACGCGTGAACCGCGCGATTTCTGAATCGCCGCGATCTTGGACGCGCGTGTCATGCGCAACCAGCGCGATGCGATCAGAGGCTGCATCGCGAAAATAAAAATGATGATCCAGAACAGAGTCGCCAAATCGGTACCACCCGGCCGGTGCATCCCGGAAATTGGCCCGCAATGTACAGCACTTCACGATCGGGTCGAATCACCCCGATACCCTCCTCCTGAGGGTAGCAGCACGCCCCCATCCGATGTCATGGCCGGGCTTGACCCCGGCCACTGAGTGCCCCCCGACGAGCGCGGCGTAGCCGCACTGGCGGAATCAAATATGGCGGCCAAAGCGCGCCGGGATCTGCGGGCGCAAGCAATTTCGCCCGGTGCAAGCGGAGAGCGAATTTCATTGGGGTGCAGGTACGCCTGGCACGCATCGCGCGCGTCTTTTTTTGATTCCGCTAAGTGCGGACTTGCCGCACTTGGTCGGGGCGCTATGATCCGCGCCCGCCGGTTCGTAACGCACAACGTGCCCCCGTGGCGGAATCGGTAGACGCGGCAGACTCAAAATCTGTTGCCCGCGAGGGCGTGCTGGTTCAAGTCCGGCCGGGGGCACCACCCTTTCCCCGGATCGCGCTTTGCGCGTCCGGGGCTCCGCAGCTTCGCCGCACCGGCTGCAACTCGCGGCTCGGAAGGCGGGCTGCTGACGCGCAGCGCACCGTGACCTTCGGAGGAAAAACATGCCTTGAGGCACTGTCCTCGCCAATTCCTTCATCCTCGTTAGGCCGCCATTAACCGTTTCAGACTTTAAACGGAGTCTTTGTTGGGGGTCTCGTTCGGTGGCGCTCTTCACAATATCCGTGGGAGGAACACTCCGCGCTTGTGAGCGGCTGGCGTTGCGAGTTCGCGCCAGATGAAGCGGCTGTGGTCCATCAGTGTGCTGCTACCGGCGGTGACCATTCTTATGACGGTCGCGCTGGTGGCAACCTGCGTCTTCTACGCGCTGCAAGCGGGCACGGCGGCGCGCGAGGCGCGGGGCGTTCCGGCCATTGTCGATATATCGAACGATCTCTTTTCGGCGATCCAGGCTGCGCGTCTCGAGCGCGCCATCGTCGACACCGCAATTCGAAGCCCCGAACCTGCTGGAAGCGCGCTGCTGCAGGAGATCGCAACGCGGCATGCCCGGTTGCTGAAAACACTCGAAACCGCGATCGATAAACTCAGCGCGAGTGAATTCGAGGTGACCGGCAACGAGCCGATGATCGCCGAAGTTCGCAGTGCGATGGCTGCGTATAACGCTGAGCGTCCAAAGATCACCGATGCCGTAAAATTACCGCGCGACCGGCGCCGAATGGGCCTGGATCGCGAATGGCTTGCGGCCAATGGCAGGGTGGTTGTGGCGATCGAGGCGCTCTCGGACCAGTTGGAAAACGAACTCAGCCAGACCGATGCCTTCATCGCCAATATGATCGAGATAAAGCAGGTAACCTGGTTGGTACGCTCGGACTCCGGCGATGACCGGCGACTTCTGCATGATGCAATAGCGGCCGGCGTTCCGCTGTCCAGCGAGCAACAGCGCCAGTTCGCGGTGCTCGCAGGGCGCATCGAAGGAAATTGGCGTTTCGTCCGCGATAAAGCACGGCTTGACTCGACACCGCCGAAGCTGCGTGAAGCAATTGACGCGGTGGATCGCGACTATTTTTCCAAATACCTTCCGCTACGCGACCGATATCTGGAAGACCTCAATACGGGGCGTTCGGTAGCGACCGCCGAGTCGCAATTGGCAAAACTTACCGCTGCAGGCCAGCAGACAGTTTTTGCCGTCGTCAATACAGCGTTCACACTTTCCAGCGCGCATGCCGCAGCCCAAGAAGATGCCGCCGAACGCAATCTTTATTCGGCTCTTGTGCTCATGGCGGTGTTTTCCGGGATCGGGATGATCACGGTGCTCTACGTGTTAAGGGGCGTCGTTCGCCCGATGAGCACCATGGCCCATGCGATGCGCTCGGTCGCCGACGGTGATCTCGACTGCGCAATCGCGTATGAAAACCGCCGGGACGAGATCGGTGCATTGGCCGGCGCGCTGCGTATATTCCTCGACAATGCGATCGCGGCACAGAAGTTGGTGATCGCCAAAGAGGCAGCGGAAGCAGCGAACCGCGCCAAGTCGAATTTTCTTGCCAATATGAGCCATGAGTTGCGCACGCCGCTCAACGCGATCATCGGCTTTTCCGACATGATCGCGCGCGAACTCTTTGGCGGCGTAAATGACCGGTATCGCCGGTATGCAGAGGACATCCTGGAAAGCGGCACTCACCTGCTTGGCCTCATCAATGAAATGTTGGACATGGCAAAACTCGAGGCCGGGCGAGTCGAATTGCACGAGGAGCCAATCGATGTCGCGAGTGCCGTTCAGGACTGCATGCGCCTCATCGGGCCACAGGCTGAGCGGGCGGCCGTGTCTCTGTCCGGATCAATGCCGGGGAATCTGCCCGCAATTCGTGCCGATCATCGCCGAATCCGGCAAATCCTCCTCAACCTGCTCTCAAATGCCGTGAAATTCACACCGCCGGGCGGCAACATCCAGGTATCCGCCTTCCGTGCCGGAAGCGGCTTATCGATTGCAATCCGGGACAATGGAATCGGCATGGCACCGGAAGATATTCCGCGTGCTCTCGAAGCATTCGGCCAGATCGACAGCAGATTGAGCCGCCAACACGAAGGAGCCGGGTTGGGACTCCCTCTCGCCAAACATCTTGCCGAGCTCCATGGCGGCAGTCTGAGTATCGAAAGCGAAGTCGGGCTTGGCACAACGGTGACCCTGCACTTGCCGTTTGAGCGTGTGAGCGCGAAGACTGCGGCACCTTCCAGATCGGCCGAACAGCAATTGGCCAGCCAGGCTGCGTAGGCCGAAAACGCCCGGTTATTTTCCGGAAAGCTCCTGATACGTCGTCTCGGTAAAGGTCGGAAACCGGGATGGATTCTTCAGCGGATCGCCGACCGCCTGCTTGATCTCATCGAGCGATTTGCCCTGTTTCACAAGCTCGACGATTTTCGCGCGTTTCGCCTCCGTTTTCGCGAGAACTGCGCGCACCTGAGCTTTCGTTGTGACATCCGCGTGGCCGCGAATATAAATATCCGCATCGAGAGCCACGAGGTCAGAAACGAATCTTATCCAACCTTCCGAACTGCCATTCTTCTCAAGGTGAAGCGTTGGGTCGCCATCGCTTAAGAGATCGCCGCTGACAATCACCCTCTCGTCCGGAAGATAGACGGCGAGGTCGCCACTGGTATGCGCGGGCGCAGTATGGATCAGCGCGAGTTTCACGCCGTCAATCACCAAGTCTTCCCGCATTTGCGTGACGATTCTGTTGGGCAGATAGTCTCGCGGCGGCGATTTGTCTCCTCCAGCGGCCAGATCCTGTTCGATTTCTTTTTTGTCGTTCTCGTGGGAGATGATCGTCAGTCCGTGGGGAAACCCGCCGAGCCCGCGTACATGGTCCGGATCGCTATGGGTGAGGATAACCGTGGTCAGCGGTTTGTTCGTCAGCTTTCCGATTTCAGCGACAAGTTCCCTGCCATCCGGCGGCCGGTTTTCCGCGTCGACCACGATGACACCGTCCTGGCCAATGATGATTGTGGAATTGCTGACGCCGCCCTGCACGATATAGACATTGTCTTTGACCTTTTTGGCCATCAGCTCCGGAGCAGCCGCGTGAGCAAGTGCGATCGCACTAAGAAAAACCAGCGTCGCAACAGCGCTGCATGAACTCACGATTCGATGATGCAAAACCGCCTCCCCTGCCAAGTCAGCGAAAAGTACCACTGGGATTCGAGGAAGACACCAGCTTCGGCCCATTCACGCAGCCGGTGACGACTTTGGTAGCTGGAACGACCACCGGAGAACATCGCCAGCTGTGACAGGTTGGGGCGACTGCGTAGTTGTCCACAGGCGGCAAGTTATGCACAGCCAATTGTACAGCGTGGGATCATGTTCGCGCGCGCCTGAACTCAAGCAATATCCAGGTTCGCTGTAACTCGCTGATCTTTATTACAAGTTCCTGCAACATTCTTGCTGCAACACGTTGCCACTGCGTTCAAATTTCTCGCCGTTAATCTAGGTTAATGTACAGCGGAAGGCGGCGGTGATAGGGTTCTGACACTCGCCCGGGGGACGGGTTCATCACCACAGGTCAGGTGTCATGCAGCTCTTCGCCCCACCGGTTCCGAGTTCAGATTCGCTCTCCGAAATGGCCTATCGCGAAGCCGATCACCGGGCGAAAAACAGCATACAACTTGCGGTTAGCATCCTCCAGCTTCAGGCGAGGCAGGCCGGAAACGAAACCGCTGCGCATCATCTTGAGGAAGCGAGTCGCCGCCTTACGGCCATTGCCGCCGCGCATGATCTCGGTGACGACTCCCGGCGGATCGGAATCGCGGTCGACCAGTATCTCGCGCGCATCTGCAGCAGTATTGGCTCCGGCGGCCGCATTTCTTTTGATCTGTCGACAGAGCCGGTTCGGTTGCCGCCGAAGCGGGCAATTCCGCTCGGGCTCATCGCCTCTGAAGCGATCACCAACGCTCTCCGCCATGCTTTTTCCGGCGAAGAGGAAGGCCGTATACGAATTGTTTTGAAAAAGGAGCCGGACAGACAGCTGTTACTCCTGGTTCAGGACAATGGGCGTGGGCTACAGGATGGCGCGGCCGAGGGCACGGGCACGCAATTGATCCAGGGCCTCGCGCGGCAGCTTCAGGGCAAGATCGGTTTTGGTCCAGCGACTCCGGAAGGCGGCTGCACCTTTGTGTTGCATTTCCCCGAGCAGCAGGACGAGAGCCCGGCTGTTGTCCCCCATCCGCCCAGGAAGAACAGCGGCGATGTCGCCATCGACTTCCTGAGCAACGTCGCCTCCCGGTATCAACCCCGGTTGTTCCATGCCGGTCAGAGCATCGTGAATGAGAATGCGCCGTCCTCGCAGATATTGGTCGTGCTCGACGGTGTGGCCGCGACTTATCAATCCTCGCCTGAGGGCAGAAGGCGGATCATCTCTTTCCACTTCCCGGGCGACATCGCCAATCTGCAATGCGACCTTGGTCCGGTCACCTACGGCATCTCGGCACTGGTCGACTGCAAAGTGAGCCAGATTTTTCCGGCCGATCTGGAAACCGTGGTCGCGGCGCATCCGGAATTTTCACGGGTGCTGTGGCGCGCAGCGGTGCTCGAAACGTCAATCCTGAAGGAATGGGTCTGGTTCTCCGGCCAACACAGCGCGTCGCTGCGCGTGGCGCATCTCCTTTGCGAGTTTCTCGAGCGGTACAAGAGCAGCAGTCATGGGCCGGATGTTGTGCTGCCGCTCACCCAGGCGCAGATTGCCGATGCCTGCGGACTTAGCCCAATCCACGTGAATCGGATTCTGCGCCGGTTCCGTCCGCTGGGAATCGAGATTTTCACCAGGGGCCACATCAAGGTGACGGATGTCGCGGCGCTGGAAAGGCTTTGCCGCTTCAAGCGAGAGTATCTGTACGGCGCGGAAGAACGCCCGCGTTCTCACGCCTCTCCGCCCGAGACCCGCGCCAGCGCCGTGCTTTAGACGCAGCAGCAAGGCACCCATTGCCCTTTGCAACAGCCGGATTTTCGGAAATGCTGGCGCTCGAGACGAATTCCGTCCCGGAGGGTTGACCGTGCGTGAATTTATTTGCCGGCTGGCTGCCGCGGCGATTGCCGTGGCGGCCGTTTCGAGCGTGGGCCAAAGTGCATCCGCTGCGGAACTGACCACGCTGAAATTCGGGGTCGATACCGAACACAACATCAACGGCCTGGCATTGGCCGTGGCTGACCGCGAAGGCTTCCTCGCGCATGAAGGATTGAAGCTTCAGCAGACGCCATTCCTTGCCACCAGGGACCGCGACCGCGACCGCACCGCGCTGATGGCCGCATTGAAAAAGGGCGACGTCAACTTCACGCGCGTTCAGACGCCATTCCTGATCGAAGGCGCGGTGAACAAGACCGGCATCGTTGGAATCTCGGGTGTGGTGGACAACCCGGTTTATTTTCTCGTCGCCAGTCCGAAGATCAAAAGCTTTGCCGAACTCAGAGGAAAAACGGTCACCGAACCGCGCCTGGGCGACATCCTCAGCCTGACGGCACGCGAAATCCTCGCCCAGCATGATCTGAACCCTTCCAATGTGACGATTCTGGAAATAGCCGGATCAGGACCCCGCGTCGCTTGCATGCTGAGCGGCAAATGCGATGCCGGCACGGTCGATCAGCCGGCCGTCTATAAATTGTTCGATGCCGGCTTTCACACGCTTGCGCTGCACAGCGAAGCGGGCCCGCCCCTTCTCGATGTGGTGGACGTGGTTGACCGCGGCTGGGCCGCAGCACATCGCGATATCGTCGTGAAATATCTGCGCGCCAGCGCGGATGCGATGCGCTTTATCCACGATCCCAAAAACCGCGACGAAGTTGTGAAGGTGGCGATGGCGGTGACCGCCCAGCCCGAAAAGCAGGCGCGCCAGATGCTCGATTATTTCTGGGATGCCAAATACCATGTGTTGCCGCAGGATGCCGAGATCGACATCAACGGGCTGACGGCGACGATCAAGTTGCTGGCCAAATATGGATTCGTGAAACCGCCGCTGCCGCAAGCGACCGAAATGGTCGACCTGACTTACGCGATGGATGCCGGGATCCGGTGACCCAAACCCGCGGCGACTTTGCGTGGTGGTTTTTGACCGCGCGCGGGCTATAGTTTTCACGACGAAATTTCAAATGGGACGGCAATGACACTTGTCATCGACATGGATTCGCATCTGCGCGACAGCTATTTCCTCGACGAAATCTATGACCTGAAGGGCGAGTTCGCGAAGAGCAAGCCGAAGCGGTTGAACAATCCGGACGATATCCGCGAGGTCGAGTTCGAGCACCCGTTCAGCGGCTCGTCCGCCAAACATGACTGGATCTATTTCAAGAAGAGCAACTGGCTTGGCGGCGAGATCGCCGAGCGCCAGGAAGGCGGCTTCGACATGAAGCGCCGCGTTGCCGACAACGACAAGGAAGGCATCGACAAGCAGATTATCTTCCCGACGAAGATCTCCATCCCCGCGCTCGAACCCGGCGACCTCGGTGTCGAACTGGCGCGCTGTTACAACAACTGGGTCCACAGACTGGTGAAAGGGCGCGAGAACCGGCTGCTGCCTTGCGCCATCATGCCCGCCGGCAAGCCCGAAGCCATGGCCGACGAGCTACGGCGATGTGTGAAAGAGCTGGGCTTCAAGGTCGCGCATCTCACCCCCTACACGCGGACCCGTACGCTCGACGAAGAGGCGTTCTTTCCGTTCTTCGCCGCGGCCGAGGAACTCGATGTTGCGCTCATGTGCCATCCGAATTCCGGCGGTCCGATGCAGAACATGTTCCATAAGAAGGGAAAGCCACCCGCACATTTTCCCAATCACGTGCTGGGACGCCCGTTCAATTGCACCATGGGTCTTGCCGGGCTCGTCTGCGGCGGTGTGTTTGAGAAATTCCCGAAACTGCGCGTCTGCTTCTTCGAATGCTCGGCGGAATGGATCCTGTACTGGATGCATCGCATGGACGATGATTTCGAGTTCATGAAGCACGGATTCTCGGATTTGAAGACGCAGCCCTCCGATCTTATCCGGCGCAATGTCTGGGTCACCTGCGAGGCGGACGAGGGCAAGATGGACCGGGTGTTCGAAGAATTTCCGGACACCCATGTTCTGATGGCGTCGGACTATCCGCATTATGATTCCGAATTCCCGCACACCGTCCGCAGCATTCGCACGCGAGGCGATCTGTCGGACAAGCGCAAGGAGATGATCCTTGGCCGCAATGCCGAGGAACTGCTCCGGCTGTAAAGCGTCTGCTCATCATTTTCGCTTTCCCCCGCGAGCGCATCAGCGCGACGCGCGGGGGATTGAGGGCGTGAAGAAATCGCCAGAGGCGATTTCAGCCCGAAAGTCGCCTGTGTGCGTAAGCACGCTGGCGACGAAAGGGGGGCTCTACAGCCGGCCACCCCCTTGCGCATGTGCAGGGTTCATGATACGTTCTTCGCCAAGATCGGAACTGCGCCCAGCGCTCCGCTCCATCCCAATAGCATTCATTGAACATGTGCCGGCGCATTTGCTGAAACACCCGCGCGCCATCCGCGGCGTGAGCCCCTCATCGACTTTCTGACACTTCGTCTGACACTTTGAATTGCAAAAACCGGGGGATTCCCTGACTTCTGACGTTCTGACACTTTGTTCAGGGCACGCTCTGACCTGCCGCTCGGCGGCCGGGCCACTTTGAGCCCGGCCAACAACCGGCGAGCCGCAAGCCATTGCCGGTCTTCCCGCGGCAATGACATGATGGGCGATCGGCACCGGCCGCATCCGCCATAGAAGGAACGACGCCCATGCACGACGTGACCTCCAGCGAGCATTGGCACGAGCCGCAGGGCAAGAAGAACGCCGGCTACGGCGCATGGAAACGGCCGAATACCCCCTATGACAATTTCATGGAAGCGCAGGGCGTGCCGGTCTATCGCGGTATCGGCGTGCGGCGGATCCAGGACTTGCCGTTGCAGCCATGGGCGCGCATGGGTGGCCGCGGCACATTCGTCCAACTCTACGGCACCGAAGGAAAATGGGGCTGCTATGTCGTGGAAGTGCCCGGCGCCGGAGCGCTGAAACCCGAACGCCACATGTATGAAGAGATCATGGTCGTGGCCGAAGGTCGAGGCACCACCGAGATCTGGATCGACGGGCAGTCCAGACCGCACACATTCGAATGGCAACCGGGATCGATGTTTTCGGTGCCGCTGAATACCTGGCACCGCATCGTCAACGCAGCCTCGACGCCGGCACTGATCCTCGTCGCCACCAGCGCGCCGAATGTGATGAATCTGTTCCGCGATATCGACTGGATCTTCAATTGCCCGGTGACAATTCCGGCGCGCTTCGACGGCAGCGCCGATTTCTTCAAGCCCAAGGACGATATCGCGCCTGATCCCCTGCGCGGCCTAGCGATGCGCAAATCGAATCTTATCCCGGACATCGTCAACGGGCAGCTCTATCTCGATAACCGCCGCTCACCCGGTTACTTGCGCGTCGAGCCGGCGATGGCGGGCAACGTTTTTTACGGTTTCGTCGGCGAACACGAGACCGGACGCTATTCAAAGGCCCATGCCCATCTGTCGTCGGCAGTTCTCGTCTGCCTGAAAGGCAAGGGCTATACCTACACGTGGCCGCGCGCGATCGGCATGACGCCGTGGAAAGATGGCAAAGCCGATCAGGTGTTTCGTCAGGATTACGAGCACATGGGAATGGTCACGGCCGCGCCCTATGGCGGCGACTGGTTCCATGCCCATTTCGGCATCAGCAAGGAACCGCTGCGGCTCATCGGGTGGTACGGGCCGCTCAACCATCGCAAGGACAAGGCCGGCGTTCCGGGAGAAAAGGATACGGATGAAGGCGCCATCGACGTCACCGAAGGCGGCACTGCGATTCCCTATTGGCTGGAAGATCCCTTCCTGCGTGAGGAATATGAGGCCACTTTAGCCAGGGTTGGGGTGAAGTCGCGGATGGAACCGTCACTCTATACAGCTCCGTTGAAGCAAAGCGCCTGATCTGTTTACAGCCACGTTCCAGCCGTCCCGCTCAACTGCCGGGCCGGCGGTTGCAAAATGCCGTACTCGCGCGTATCTAACTCGTGCGACGGCGTCTCGTCGGATGTGCGCACTGTTGACCTGGACTCGCCTTTCGTGCGCGCCTGAGACAGCCGAAACTTCCGACAAATATGCCTTCTGCACCTCCGGTGGCATGTCGCCACGGGGGAACTAAGTGTCAGGAAGTCTCAATGGCAATCGGTACCGTGAAGTTCTTCAACAGCGCCAAGGGTTACGGCTTTATCGCTCCGGAAGGCGGCGGCAAGGACGTATTCGTGCACGCAACCGCCGTGGAAGCGGCAGGCATGCGCACTTTGACGGAAGGTCAGCGCGTCTCCTTCGACGTCCAGCCGGATGCGCGCGGCGTCAAGGCCACCAATCTCAAGGCGGTCTGACCAGTCACCGCATTGAATTTCAAAGGCCGGCGATCCGTCGCCGGCCTTTTTTCATTCGCCCTTGATTTCGTGCAGCGTGTTTCTGGCCTGCGACCATGCACTCGCAGGCGTATCGGACAAATGGCCAACGCTCGTCCCGCGCGACCAGTTTTCGAAAAAACTCCGGTTCGCGCCGCCCGGATCCTCGGTCAAAAAATGCGGCTGCTGGAGCAAAAGACAAAGCAACTGCGTGCCCGCACGGTCGGTGATCGCCACGCGACCGAGCGAAAGCACGTGCAGCCCCCGCTCGACATAGGCCCGCGCGCGGACAGTCAGATCCAGCGCGTTGCAGCCAAGGCGCGCTTCCTGGCTGCGGAAAACCAGAGACGACCAGTCGGTCAGCATCACGGTTGGCGGACGGCACTTCACCACCACGTCGATATCGAGTCCGTCGGCAAATCCGGGCAAATCGAGTTTTTCGGCCCCTTGAGACGACAGACGCGCGGCAGCCTCGGCGCTGTGGTCCTTAAGGTCCGTGCGCGCCACCCAGACAACATCGTATGCGGCTTCGGTGTTGGGTTGCTGTATGCCGAGCGCGAATGCCGGAGGCGGCGCCAGCTCGACAACCTGTTTTCCACCGATGGCCTGTTCGATGGCTTTTTGCGTCACGACGTCACCGGCGAGAATCACCAGATTGCGATGCGCGGCCAACGCTTTCGCGACGTCGGGCCGGATAGCGAGTCTGGCTGGCGGCGCGTCTGGGAGAATGATCGTGCGGTTCGGAACCGACGACAAAAACCCCGCAACACCATCGTCGCGCGCAAAAACAGCACGCGTCAGGAATATCGTGGCATCGCCAAGTGCCTCAGGCTTTGCATCGCGGCAAAACCCATTCCACGAATTCGTGTAAACGATCTCGATTCCCAGTTCCGCCAGAAGCTTGAGCGTGCCAAGGCAATTGGCATGTTCGCCGCAGTTCTGATTATCGGGAAAACCGATCACCGCGGCGCGGCGATTCTGCGGAACGAGCTTTGCAACCCGGTCGCGCAGAAGCTGCGCGCATCGGGCAACCGGGTCAATGTCAGCCATATCCGGTAACTATGTCCCGTGGGCATTTCCCGCAAGGTCAAAGTCGCGGTTTGGCTCCGGCTGGCTTGAGGATGGTCGGCACGATGGCTATTAGGATGGAACGCCCACACCTGTTTCAGCTCACGGTCCACTGATGAAAGCCCTGTTTGTCGGCCAGTCCTATATCGACGTGACTTTTCTGGCCGACCGTATCCCGACCGGCGACGACAAGGACGTGGCGCGCGACTATGCGGTCGCCTTCGGGGGAAACGCCGTCACCGCGGCATTCTGTTGCGCGCGGCTCGGCATCGCGCCGGACCTGCTGACCTCGGTGGCCGACGATTGGCTCGGGCGCATGTTTCTCGATATGGCCGCGCGTTATGGCATCTCTGTCCACCCGCGCAAAGTGCGTCGTTCTTCGCTGTCTTTCGTGATGCCCAAAGGCAACAAGCGAGCCATAGTGCGTTGCCGCGATGACGAGTATCTGCACCCCTTCCCTCCGCTCAATCTCAACGGGTGCCGCGTGCTTCATCTCGATGGTCATCAGGCCGACGCTGCGCTGCATTATGCGCGTCAATGCCGCGAAGCCGGGATTCTGACATCGCTCGACGGCGGCGGCGTCCGCGTGAACACGCTCGAATTGCTCGACTTCATCGATGTTGCGATCGTTTCCGAACGGTTCTGCGAACAGTTGCGGTTGTCCTCGCTGGCGGCGCTCGACATGCTGAAGCAGAAGGGCTGCAAGATCGGCGGCGTCACCATGGGCGAACGCGGCATGCTCTGGTACGACGAAACCGGAAACATCACCACGATGCCGGCTTTATATGTACCTGCCGATGAAATGGTGGACACCAACGGCGCCGGCGATGTGTTCCACGGCTCCTATGTCTATTCGTGGCTGACCAACCCGCAGGCGCGCTGGGAAACGCATTTCCACTTTGCCCGCGCTGCATCGGCCTATGCGATCCGCTTCCTCGGCAACGAAGCAAGGCTGCCGCGCCTGGAAGACGTGATCGAAACAATGGAAAATTACCGGGTCGCCGAGCCGGTCAGGGTCTGAAGACTTATTCGCCCGTTGCCGGGTAAGCCTCCATGACGCGATTGCGCGCGCGGGCACGCGCGTAATCCGCAGCGAGCAGAATATAGAATGACGGCACGACGAACAGCGTGAACAGGGTGCCGATCGAAATCCCGCTGAAGATCACCAGCCCCATGGCAAAGCGCGCCACTGCGCCGGCGCCGGTAGAGAGCAGAAGCGGTACGACGCCCAGCACCATGGCGGCGGTGGTCATCAGAATCGGGCGCAGACGGATTCCGGCGGCGATCTGAACCGCTTCGCGCCTGGGATGTCCTTCCCGCTGCAGCCGGTTGGCGACGTCGACAATCAGAATGCCGTGCTTGCTGATCAATCCCATCAGCGTGACGATCCCGACCAGGGTGTAGATATTCATCGTCGCACCGCCGAATTGCATCACTTCCGGGAAGAACACATGCAGGCCAAAGACGATGTGCATCGCGGCCATCGCGCCGGCAATCGACATCGGGACTGCGATCAGGATGATGAACGGTGAGCGGAAGCTCTCGAACAGCGCGGACAGCGCGAGGAAAATGATGATCGCGGCGAATCCCAGCAGCGCTATGAAGCCGCTCGACTCCTGAACATATTGGCGCGACGTTCCGGCGTAATCGATGATATAGCCCTGCGGTAGCGTGCGCGCCGCGATTTGCCGCAACAGCTCCAACGTACTGCCCTGCGTCATGCCCATGCCGACCATCGCATTGATCGTGGCAGAATTGAGCTGCTGGAAGTGATTCAGCGACTCGGGCGTTGTGCGGCTGGTGATATGCGCAACTGTCGACAGCGGCACGAGGCTGCCGTTCGGCGTGTGAATATAGTAATCGAGCAATTGCGACGGATTCAACCGGAACGGCTGATCTGCCTGGGCCATCACCCGATACGAACGCCCCTCCATGCTGAAATAATTGACATAGCCGCCGCCGAGCATTGACGACAATGCGCTGCCGACGTCGCCCATCGACAAACCCATCAGGGCCGCCTTGTCACGGTCGATTTCTACCGACACTTCGGGCCGGTCCAGTTTGAGATCGGTGTCGAGGTAGAACCGGAACTTACCGGTATTGCGCACCTGATCCATGAAACTCTGGACCACCGTGTTCAGCCGGTCGTACGACTCTGTGGTGCTGATGACGAACTGCACCGGCGCGCCGAAATTGCTCGGCAGTGACGGCGGCTGCACCACGGCAAAATTGTTGAACACCGGAAATTTGGTGACTTCGGTTTGAACGTCGTTCTGGACCTGAACCGAATTCTTCGCCCGCTGGTCCCACGGCTTCAAGGCGAAGAACTTGAACAATTGCGCCGGAGAATCGAGCTGAAAAATGAAATCGATATTCGGATCGCTCTTGAGGTGGTTGTAGACCGCCGACGAATACTCTCCATATTGCGTGACTGTTGCAGTCGGCGACGGCGCACCAAACGCAAAAATGTAGCCCTGGTCTTCCTGTGGCGCCAGTTCCTGTTGCGTTGTCATCCAGAGGCTGGCGGTGCCGGCAATGACAATAACGGCAAACACGATGGTGACCGGCAGGTAATCGAGAACGCTATGCAGGCGCCGGCCATAAAAGGCATGTAGCCGTTCGAATCGCCGATCGATAAAATTCGCAATCCGCGCATCAAGGCCGGCCGTACCCTCACCATGCGGGCGGAGCAGCCGCGAACACATCATCGGCGACAGCGTCAGCGCGATCACGGTGGAGATGGCGATGGTCGCGACCAACGTGAATGCAAACTCGATAAACAGCGCGCCGGTCAGCCCGCCCTGGAAGGCAATCGGGACATAAACGGCGACGAGCACGATCATCATCGCGATAATCGGGCCGCCCAATTCACGTGCCGCCTGGATCGCCGCATCAAACGGCTTGGCGCCTTCATTGATGTGCCGGTGGACGTTTTCGACCACGATGATGGCGTCATCGACCACCAGCCCGATCGCCAGCACCATCGCCAGCAGGGACAGAAGATTTATGGAAAAGCCCAGTGGCAGCATGACCATGAAGGCGCCGATCAGTGACAGCGGAATCGCGATCACCGGAATGACCACCGACCGGATCGAGCCGAGGAAGAGGAACACCACCAGCATGACGATCAGCAGCGTCTCGATGATCGTCATCTCCACTTCGTGAATGGCGGCAGAAACGAAGTCCGAGGCGTCGTAGAGGATCGCCCCCTCGAGACCCTGCGGCAGTTGCGAGTGGATTTGCGGGAACACCTGCTGCACGCGCTGAAGCACGTCGAGCAGATTCGCGTCAGGCGCAATATCGACCGACATCGCGATCGAGTTCTGCCCGTTATAGGTGATGTTGCTGTTGTAGTCTTCCGACCCCAGCATGACATTGGCCACATCGGACAGACGCACCACCGCCCCGTTCGACTGCTTCACCACCAGGTTGCGGAATTCATCCAGCGAGTGGAGATCGGTCGAGGCGGTGAGGTTCACCTGCACCATTTGGCCTTTGGTGTTGCCGAGGCCGGAGATGTAGTCGTTCGAGGCAAGGGCCTGATCGACATCCGCCGCAGTGAGCCCGAAGGCGGCGAGTTTCGCCGGATCGAGCCATGCCCGAAGTGCAAAGTTTCGCGCGCCCAGCAAATTCACCGTCTGCACGCCCGGCACCGCCTGCAATTTCGGCTGCACCACGCGCGTGAGGTAATCGGTGATCTGGTTTTCCTTCAGCACGGTCGAGCGAAAACCGAGATACATCGCTGATACGGCCTGCCCGACCTGCACCTGAAGCGCCGGCTGCTGCGATTGCGGCGGTAAGCGATTCAGCACCGAGCTGATCTTGCTGGTGATCTCGGTGACCGCGCGATTGTAATCGTAATTGAGCCTGAGATTGACCTTGATGGTCGACAGACTGTTGGTGCTGCTCGACGTGATGTAGTCGATGCCGTTCGCCTGGGCGATGGCGTTTTCCAGCGGCTGGGTGATGAAGCCGGCAACGACGTCGGGATCGGCGCCGTAATAGGCGGTCGTCACCGTCACCACCGCATTTTCCGTGCGCGGGTATTGCCGGATCGGAATCGAAAGGCCGGCGCGAATGCCGATCACCAAAATGACAAGGCTCACGACCGTCGCGAGCACAGGCTTCCGGATGAAGATGTCGGTGAACTTCATCGGAGTTAACGCTCCAGCGGATGCGGATTGGGATCGTCCGCCGGCTGGATCGTGTTATCGACATTGATTGTGCTGCCGTTCAGCAGTTTCAGCTGTCCGGCGGTAACGATGGTGTCGCCCTCTTTCAAACCGCCGGTCACGGCGATCTGGTCGCCCCGGGTCTGGCCGGTGGTGACGACGGTCTGTTTCACCGTTTGCAGCTTCTTGCCGTCCTTGCTGGTGCTGTCCTGCACCAGAAACACCATGTTTCCGTAGGGGTTGAAGATGATGGCGGTTTGCGGGACGGTGATGAAGCGTTGCGGCGTGCCGGTCGAGATCTGCGCCGTGGCATACATTCCGGGCAACAGCTTGCGCTGTGGATTCGGTAGTGTCGCGCGCACGGCGACATTGCGTGTCACAGCGTCAACTTTCGGATCGATGGTCGTGACTTTGCCGGTGAAAGTCGCGCCGGGATAAGCATCGACCGTCACGGAAATATTCTGGCCGACTTTGATCTCGCTCAACTGCTGCTGGGGGACGAAGAAATCAAAAAATATCGGGTCGAGCGCCTGAAGCGTGACCACCGACGTTCCTGGCGCAAGATACTGCCCTGCGTTGATCGACCGTACGCCGAGATGGCCGGCGAACGGGGCGCGCAGAGTGTACTTCTCCAGGATGGCCGACTGTTCTGCCACCTGGGCTTTCGCTGAATCGAGATTGGCCTGATCGGTATCGAACTGCGCCTGACTGACCAGCTTATCCGGCAGCAATTGCTTGTCGCGATCGTAATTGGCCTGCGCGAGAGCGATGGCTGTCTGGAGCGTATGCAATTTTGCGAGAATGTCGGCGTCACGCAAATGCAGGATTCGGGCGCCCTGTTGGACATCGCCGCCGGAATCGAAGTTCACCTCATCGACAATACCGGGCACCTCAACCGACAGGTCGGCGCCGCGAGCCGGCTTCAGCGAACCGACGACACGAACTTCGGGCAACCAGTCCTGACCACGCACAGCCATGGTGGATACGGTCACAGGAAGCTGCGGCGGAAATCCGGTCTTGATGAATGCCAAAATCGGAAACGCAAATATCGCTGCAAACAGCACGACGGAAGTCAGCGTCACCACAATCAACGCGAGCCACAAACGCCGTTTGTGTCTGCGTTGCCCGATCTCCGGTGGACGCTCAGGTTTGTTCATTGATTGCTCGCGACTCCCGCGGGATTCCGGATGTCGGGCGCGTCATCGCGATTCCACCAGCCGCCGCCGAGTGACTGAAACAGCGCTACCGTGTCGGCAAACCGCTCGGATTGCGCAATCACCAGCCCGATCCGCGCCTGTTCATAGGTGCGTTGTGCATCGAGCAGTGAAAGGTAGGCAATCGCACCAGCCTGGAATTGCTCCTGAATGATTTCCAGACTCTGCTGTGCTGTTTGCTCAGCATAGAGCTGCGTTTTCAGCCTGTCGGCATCGAGCGTGAGAGCCGACAGCGTGCCGGCAACGTTGGAAAAGGCGTTCAGGACGGTTGTCTTGTATTGCGCCGCCGTGCGATCGAATACGTCAAAGGCCGCGCGTTCCTGCGCTCTCAACGTGCCGCCGCGAAAAATCGGCGCCGTCACACTTGTACCAATCGACCAGATTGGATTGCCCTGAAAGAACTGGTTCACGAAGTTCGCCTCATTCGTGACGCTGCCCGAAACGGTGAACTGCGGAAACATGTTTGCGTCGGCGACCCCGATTTGCGCGCTGGCCTCATGCATCAGCGCTTCCGAGGCACGAATGTCCGGCCGCTGCTCGACGAGCTTTGAAGGCACGCTGAGCGGCAGGTCGCGCGGCAATTGGAGATCCGCAAGCTGGATGTCTGGAACCTGATCCTGGGACGGGAAGCGCCCCACCAGCGTCGACAATGTATAGCGCGTCTGCTCGAGCTGTTTTTGCAATGGCGGAAGGGTTGCCTGCACCTGCGCCAATTGCGACTGCTGGGTCAGAACATCGCCACGCGCCACCGCGCCAAGCTGGAATTGCTGATTGAGCAAATCGAGCAACTGTTGTTCGTCGGCAATGATGTCCTGGGTTGCGGCGATCTGCGCCGACAGGGAGGCCGCCTGAATGACCGTAATCAGGACATTCGACGTCAGGGTGAGGTAAGTCGCCTCAAGCTGAAACCGGCTGTTTTCCTGCGCCGCGGCCTGCGCCTCGATCGACCGGGCGATGCCGCCGAACACGTCGGGTACATAGGACACGCTCGGTCCGGCGGTAAAAAGATCAAATGGTGTACCGGCGGCTCTTCCGCCGGCGCTTGTCTGCTCATGGGCTACGGATGCGGAGACACCGACCTGCGGGAACTGGGCTCCTGTCTCGGCCAGATATTCTTCATGCGCCTGGCGCAGAGTCGCCTGCGCCGTCTCCACCTCGGGATTGGCGCGCAATGCTTCTTCTTCCAACTGGTTGAGCGCCGGTGAACCGAACAGCATCCACCAGCGCCCCGGCACATCCGCATCGGTCAGAAAACGTTGTGCGTCGCCTGCGATCGTGTCGGCCGCGGCTGTTTCCGGTGGTAATGCGCCCGGCGTGTACTGCGTCACTGCCGGTGCTGCGGGACGAATGAAATCCGGCCCCAGCGTACAACCGGTCAAGATAGTTGCCGAGGATGCGGCCAGAAGTAGCGAACCGATGTGTCGAAGCACGCGTATTGCCCCCGAATTGCAGCGGCTCTATAGCCGATATCGGCCACGGAAATCCGGTCTGCACAAAGCCATCCGGAGATTTTTTCCGGTGGCGCGATGACGCGCCGCCCAGCCACCACCGGGCAAACTAAAGATTTCTTTATTTGCTGTCGATATTTACGTCTTTGCGCGGGCGCGATTTTCCGCCGCGCACCGGCGACTTCCCGCGCGCTGGCCCGTTCCCGGAAGGCAACAAAAAGGCCGGACAGGAGCGGGGCTATCGTCCTGGTCCGGCCGAGTGATCCGGCACACAATGTTCTATTTTATGCCTGCGGCCGGACCAGACTGAAATGGTCCTCTGAAGCGTGTTCCGCCGAAGCATGTCCCCGGTTCGAACGGGGATGGCTGCCGGTTGGGCGTAGAAAACGCGTCAATAAGAAAGCCTGGCATTTTGCGACTCAACGAAATCGCAAAAACGGCTCTATCCGGTCTCTTGCATCGCCAGGTCGCGGATGCGAGTGAGCATCGCTTGCGGTCCGACAGAGACGATGGTGATGCGATTCTTTGTGCTGGCTGCCTGCTGCGAAGTCTTTTCCTGCACCTGGGTTTGCTGTGCCCCATGCGCGGCCGTGGCAACCCGGTGCGGGTGATGCGTAGCAGAATTTTGAGCGGTGGCCGCGAAGCCCGGGGCAGCGGCCAAAGACACCAGTGCAGTCACGCCGACCAGCGCCGCAAAACCTCGTAAGATCATGTCCCGTTTTCCTTTTTTGCTCGTGCCCAGAAGGACGTCACGACTGAAAACGGGCGTAGACAGATTGTTGCGCCTTCACGAACCTCAATTAACTTTGAGCTCGGACTTTGGAACTGGCGGGACGATTGCGCGTCACCCCGGGCGCCAGCCCTGACGGCGCGCCTGACGCTCCGCCGTCGCGTCCAATGGAGACCCCACGATCAGATTGTCCATTGTGTTTCGCACGGTGACGGGCATTTCCGTGGCTCCTGCGGCGGTCGTGACAATACGGATGTGCCAACCTGCACCTTCACGGCAGGCGATACCGTCAAGCCCCGGATGCGTCCCGTTTCGCGTATCGAAAGCGCGGCAGAAATATCCATCCTTGCTCCAGAAGCTGGGGCCGATGCCGTGATTCCCGGACATTTCGTCGGACAGAGCCTGGGCAAGGACGCCCTGCGCGAAAAGCGATCCGCCTCCGGCGCGAATGTCGCTGCCTATGCCGAAAGCTCCGGCCAGCAAAATGCCCAACAGCAACCCGGATGCCATCGCCGTCACCGCAAGCCAGCCAGCGTAATTGCCGCTTTTTGAGGTCTCCGCAGGCGCCGGCTCCACGGCGTCACAGCCCGCAGAATCGGATATCGCGCCATCGCCTGCATGGGAGGCAGGTTGAACGTCCGGCTCCGCTGTCATGCCAGGTTAGATTCCACTTCTAAGCATCTATGCCCGCTGCGGCTTGGGATGCAGCCCATATAATCGCACCGTGACCCGGATTTCCATTTATCTGGCATTCGGGCGCGGGGCAGAGTATCGCGGACGAATCGGCGGAGCCGCACGTAGATATGCAAAATCCAATTCCGGATACGGCGCGCGAAATCCTCGATTCTATCGACGAGCCACTGTTGCTTCTGGATGCCGCCGACCGCGTGGTCTTCGCTAATCCCGCGACTCATTCACTGATCCGTTCGGACGCGACGGGCAAGCGGCTTTCGTCCGTGCTGCGCACCCCGGAATTGCTGGAAAGCATCGGACGCGTGCACAGCGGCAGCCCCGCCGAGACAGTAGCGTTCACGATGCCGGTCCCCGTCGAGCGGCACTTTGAGGCACATGTCAGCCGCGCCTCCGGTGAGCTTCTAATGGTGCGCATCCGCGACGTCAGCAATATCCGCCGTTCCGACCAGCTGCGCGCCGATTTTGTCGCGAATGCCAGCCATGAATTGCGAACTCCACTCGCCTCGCTGACCGGGTTTATCGATACGCTGCGTGGCCACGCGAAAGACGACCCGGCGGCACGTGAACGCTTTCTGGAGATCATGAGCAACGAAGCCAGCCGCATGCGCCGGCTGATCGAGGACCTGCTGTCGCTCAACCGGATCGAAATGAATGAGCACATTCCTCCCTCGGGTGAGGCCGACGTTGTCGACCTCGTGCGCGATGCCGCTGATGTTCTCAAGCCGCTGGCCGATTCCGAGAACATCGAGATTGAAATTGAGGATCACCCGCCGCTGCGGGCCATCGGTGAGCACGATGAACTCACCCAGGTTTTCCAGAACCTGATTCACAATGCCATCAAGTATGGCCGGCCGGGGGGACATGTCCGCGTCCGCTTCGGCACCTCCGCACCCGCCGGCGCTGATCGCGAGCGCGCGCAGATTTTCGTCGCTGTGGAGGACGAAGGCGAGGGAATCCCCCGAGAGGCGATCCCGCGGCTGACCGAAAGGTTCTACCGCGTGGATGTGAAGCGCAGCCGCGAACGGGGCGGTACGGGCCTTGGTCTTGCCATCGTCAAGCATATCCTCAACCGACATCGCGGGCGGCTGGAAATCCACAGTGTGCCCGGAAGCGGCAGCACCTTTACCGCGTGGCTGCCTGCGGCCTGAACCGCGTCATTAATCTGTTATATTCGCCCTGCAGTAATGTGGTTGATTCGGCGAGTCGTGGGCGTGCCGGTCGTGTGAGGGCGTGCAAAATGAATGAGCACACGGTGAAAGCATTTACCGAACAGCTGGAGATGCTGGCAAGTCTGGTGGCCCAGATGGGCGGCATCACCGAGACGCAGCTCGCCAACGCGATTGAGGCGATCGCAAAGCGCGACGGTAAGCTTGCCGAAGCGGCGGTCGCGAGTGATGAGCGGATCGACCGCCTGCAGCAGGCGGTTGAGGATCAGGCCCTCAGGCTACTTGCTCTGCGGCAGCCCATGGCGGTCGATCTGCGCAGCACGCTGGCGGCGATCAAGATCGCCAATGAACTGGAACGGATTGGCGATCTGGCAAAGAACATCGGCAAGCGCGCGATGGTGCTGAACCGCGAGCCACCGATCAAACTGGCGCAAAGCCTCGGCCGGATGGGACGGCAGACTCTGCGCCAGCTCAAGGGTGTGCTCGACGCGTTTTCAGACCGCGATGCCGGCGCCGCCAAGGAAGTCTGGCGCAGCGACGAAGAAATCGACGAGCTCTACAACAGCCTGTTTCGCGAGCTGCTGACCTACATGATGGAAGACCCGCGCACGATCGGCTTGTGCACGCATCTGCTCTTTGTCGCGAAGAACATTGAACGCGCTGGCGATCACGCCACGAATATTGCAGAAACCGTGCATTACATGGTGACCGGAAATTATCTGAATGTGGACCGCCCAAAGGCGGACATGACCGCCACGGCGCAGCTTCCGGGCCAAGCGAAATAAGCCATGAGTGAGACCGGCAAGCCCTCGGTCCTGATCGTCGAAGACGAAAGCGCCCTGTGCACGCTGCTCCGTTACAATCTCGAGCGCGAGGGCTACCGCGTTTTCGAGGCGCGGAACGGCGATGAAGCGCTCATGGTCGCCGCAGAGAGTTCGCCTGACCTCATCGTACTCGACTGGATGCTGCCCGAATTGTCCGGAATCGAGGTCTGCCGCCGCCTGCGCGCCCGCGGCGAATCACGCAACGTGCCAATCATCATGCTGACCGCGCGCGGAGAAGAAACCGACCGCATCCGCGGACTGGATACCGGCGCCGACGATTACATCGTGAAGCCGTTCTCCATGTCGGAATTCCTCGCCAGATCGCGTGCGGTCATGCGCCGCGTCCGCCCGGGACTGATGGAGGACGTCATCGTGCTTGGCGATATCAGCCTGGATCGGGTCAATCATCGCGTCCACAGGGGAGTGCGTGAATTGCACCTTGGCCCCACCGAATATCGGATTCTGGAACGCCTGATGCAGAATCCCGGGCGCGTTTTTTCGCGCGAACAGCTGCTCGACACGGTATGGGGCACCGAGGTGTATGTCGAAGCCCGCACCGTGGATGTCCATATCGGCCGGCTACGGAAGTCCCTGAATGAGTCGGGGGAACGCGACCCGATCCGGACCGTCCGGTCTGCCGGCTATTCATTCGACGAAACCTTCGCCAACTGAGGCTTCGCCCACGCTTCTGTAGACAGGCTGCCTGTAACAGCGGCAATCTGCCTTTTTTATTGGCATGACCGGCCCCGGCCTCTAATCTCTCGCCGGAGGGACAACTGACATGTTGAATTTGGTGCGGCTTGCGCTGCGCCGGCCATACACGGCAGCCATCGGCGCCGTGCTGATCGTGTTGATGGGCGTCCTGTCCGTCACGCGCATGCTCGTCGATATTTTTCCGGCCATCAACATTCCGGTGGTCGAAATCGCCTGGGGCTTTAATGGACTTTCCGCAGAGGACATGGAACGGCGCATAGTGCTGGTGGCCGAGCGTAACTACTCCAGCACGGTCAACGGCATCGATCACATTGAATCGCAATCATTCCCCGGCGGCGGACTGATCAAAATCTATTTCCAGCCGGGCGCGGATGTCGGCGGCGCAATCGCGCAGATCACCGCCGCCGACGACAACATGCTGCGATTCTTGCCCCCCGGCGCCAACAATCCATTCATCGTGCAGTTTGATGCTTCCAACCTGCCGGTCGTGCAGCTGACGCTCGCAAGTACGGTTCTGTCGGAGCAGGAGATCTACGATTACGGCGTGAATTTCCTGCGCCTGAAACTGTTTACCATTCCCGGCATGACGATCCCGTCACCGTTTGGCGGCAAGAACCGGCAGATCATCATCGAAGCTGACCCGGCGCGGCTTTCGGCACAGGGTCTGACAACATCCGATCTTCTCAACACGCTGCTGACGTCCAACGTGATCGTTCCGGCCGGGCTCGCCCGCATCGGCGACCGCGAATACAATGTGGCATTGAATTCCAGCCCCACCGAAGTTGAGCGTTTCAACGATCTGCCCGTTGGCATTCGGAACGGCGTGCCGGTGCTGATACGCGACGTCGCCAAAGTCAGCGACAGCTTTGCGGTTCAAACCAACATTGTCCACGTCGATGGTCACCGCGCGGCCTATCTGCCGATTCTCAAGCACTCGGACGCGTCGACCCTTGCCGTCGTCGACTCGACCCGCGCGATGCTGCCGACGCTGCAGGCGGGGTCCCCGAAGGGGCTCCGCCTCAGTCTGGACTTCGACCAGTCCGTATTCGTCCGCGCTGCGGTCAATAATGTGCTGCGAGAGGTGATAGTCTCTTCCGTTCTGGTTTCACTGATGATCCTGGTGTTCCTTGGCAGTTGGCGGAGCACCGTTCTGGTGTCGCTGACGATCCCCCTTTCGATCGCGGCCAGCCTTGTCGGCCTGTTTCTGGCCGGACAGACAATCAATCTGATGACGCTCGGCGGTCTGGCGCTCGCCATTGGGCTCCTGGTCGATAATGCAACCGTGCTGGTGGAAAACATTCACCGCAATCAAATGTTGGGCAAACGGCTGACGGTCGCAATCATTGATGGCGCGGCCGAGGTCATCCGGCCGCTCACCGTGGCGACATTGGCGATCTGTATTGTATTTTTCCCGGTCGTGTTGCTGACGGGGCCCGCGCGCTACCTCTTCATTCCGCTGGCCATCACCGTCGTTCTGGCGATGCTGGCGTCATATGTGCTGTCGTTTGCGATGCTGCCGGCTTTCGCCCGCTACATGCTGGCCGAACACGAGTCGGCTGAGGGTGAAGGCAGCGGTTTGGTGGTGTTCTTCGAACGCGCATTTGCCGGTCTGCGCAATTCCTATGGCCGCGCCTTGTCGGCCACGCTGCGGCAGCGCGGCTTCATTCTGACTTGTTTTGCCGCTGCAATTGCGCTCAGCGGCGTTCTTGCGATTGCTGTAGGGCGCGACTTCTTCCCCACCGCCGATGTCGGCATCATCAAACTTCACATGCGTGTTCCGCCGGGGGATCGCATCGAAACCACGGAGCAGGAGGTATTGCAGGTCGAGAAGCGCATCCGCACGCTTATCCCGGCGTCCGAATTGCGCACCATCGACGACCTGATTGGCGCTCCGAGCGCCTTTGCCCAATCCTTCGTTCCGTCCGAAAACGTCAGCAGTTCGGATGCCGAAATTCTCATCAACCTGAACACGCCGCATCATCCGTCTCTGGAATATATGAGACGAATGCGCGTCGAGCTGGCGCGGGATTTTCCCGATGCTTCATTTTACTTCCAGAATGCCGACATTGTGAATCAGGTGCTGAATTTCGGGCTTTCTGCGCCGATCGATATTCAAATCCAGGATTCCAATTTCGACCGCTCCTATGTGGTGGCGCAGAAACTTCTGCGCACCATAAAGACCATTCCCGGTGTCGTTGATGCCCATGTGGTTCAGGCGTTCAACTTCCCGGGTCTGCAGGTGGATGTGGACCGGCTTCGCGCCGCCGAGGTTGGTGTGACCCAAAAGGACATCTCCAGCAATCTGCTGACCGCGCTGGTGTCCAGCTCCGGGACATCGCCGTCGTTCTTCCTCAACCCGGTCAACAACGTCAACTACACGGTCGCGGTGCAGGTGCCGGTGCAAAAGCTGACCAGTGTTGCGGACTTGATGAACATTCCGGTCAGTTCCGGCGCCCTGCGGCCACTCGGCAGCGCCGGGCCGCAGTCGGTTGCTGCTCCGCCCGCGGCACCCGCAACACGTCTCGCCGATGTCGCGGACGTCAAACCCGTGATGAATGTGCAGTCGTTGAACCACTACACGATTCAGCGGGTCGTGGATGTCGCCGCGAATGTGGACGGCCGCGATCTCGGCAGCGTCGCTGGAGAAATCCGGAACGCCATTGCCGACGCCAGGAAGACACTTCCAAGCACGACCGAGATCGACCTGCGCGGACAGGCCGAGACCATGGACAACTCTTTCATCCTTTTGGCCGAAGGTCTGGTCTTGGCCATCTTCCTCGTCTATGCGCTTCTGGTTATCCTGTTTCAGTCCTGGGTCGACCCGCTTATTATCATCATGGCGGTACCCGGCGCGCTGATCGGGATTCTGTGGATGCTGGCGCTGACCGGGACGACGATCAACGTCGAATCGCTGATGGGCGCGATCATGTCGGTAGGCATTTCGGTCTCGAACTCGATTCTCGTGGTCAGTTTTGCCAATGACATTCGCGCACGTGAGAATCTTTCTCCGCTTGAAGCGATCGTCACCGCAGGCCGCGCGCGTCTGCGGCCCATCCTCATGACCGCCCTGGCCATGATCATGGGCATGCTGCCCATGGCCCTGGGCCTCGGGGAAGCCGGCGAGCAGAACGCTCCGCTGGGGCGTGCAGTCATCGGCGGCCTGATCGTCGCGACCGCGACCACATTGTTCCTGGTCCCGATTATCTACACGTTGTTGCGCCGGAAACCGCCAACGCTGCACGTGCTGGACCGGCGCTTCGAGGAAGAGGCGACTGGATCGGCCCATGCGTAAAGACGGCTCCGAAACAGTGCGCACAGGGTGGCGCTTCAAGGCCGTGGCTGTTTTCCTGCTGATTGGCGCGGCATCCGGAGTAACCGGACTGATCATCACGCAGCGGAGCAATGTCGCCGCTGAACGCGACGTTTTGCAAGAACAGCAGGCCCGCGGCCCGCGGGTTGAAATCACGACCGCTGTCCCCGGTCCGACAGTTCGCGAAAGCCGGCTATTCGCGGATGTAAGGCCGTATGCGGAAGTTACGCTATATGGAAAAGTGAGTGGCTACATAAAGACGTTGCCGGTCGACAAAGGCGACATGGTTCGGAAGAGCCAGTTGATCGCCGAAATCGCTTCACCCGAAACCGATGCGCAATACAACAGCGCAGTGGCGGACCTCGCCAACAAGAAGGTCCTGGCCGAACGCAATGACCGGCTGTTCCAGATTGGCGCCGTCTCGCGCGAAGCCATGGAACAGTCAGATACCAATTACAGCGTTGCACAGGCGGCAGTCGCGCAGCTCGAAACGCTGCGTTCTTACGAAAGGCTGATCGCGCCGTTCGATGGCCGGGTCACGGCTCGCTACGCCGATCCAGGCGCGCTGGTGCAAAACGCCACCAGCAGCCAGACGAGTGCGCTGCCAGTCGTGACGGTTTCCGACACCAGTCATTTGCGCGTCGACGCCTATGTTCAGCAACAGGATGCGCCTTTTGTGCATGTCGGAGACGCGGTCGAAATCGAAGATGCCGCCAATCCAGCGCGAAAAATTTCCGCGCGGGTCAGCCGCACCTCCGGTGAGCTCGATCCGAAGTCACGCACGCTGCTGGTCGAGATCGACCTCGCGAATCGTGGTGATTTCTTCATTGGTGGAAGTTTTGCCTATGTCACGCTGCATCTGAAGGTTCCGGCGACACCGGAAGTGCCGCTGAATGCGCTTCTGCTGCGGGCAAACCGGCAATTTGTCGCCATTCCCGATGACCGGAATGTCCTGCATTTCCGGCCCGTGACCGTGGAGTCCACGGATGGATCGATCGTCCGTATAGCGAGCGGAATCCAGGCGGGCGAAAAAGTGGCTGTCAATGTCCCGGATGAGGTTTCGGACGGCAGCCGGATTCAACCCGTCGCCATGCTGAAAAATTAGCCGGCAGCCGCTGCCCGGCCTTGTTGACCACTGTGGCGCGCATGCCTAACAGTCGGGTCACATTGGAAAAATCTTGAGGCAAGGACGATGCACGACGTTACCGATCGAAGCCATTGGCACGAACCGAAAGAGGGTCAAAACGCCGGACTGGGCAAGTTCAAGCGCCCGCAAATGCCCTATGACCGGTTCATGGAATCGGAAGGCATTCCGGTTTACCGCGGGATCGGAGCCCGCCGGATGCAGGACTTGCCGCTTGCCCCATGGAAGCGCCTGGGCGGTCGTGGCAGCTATATCCAGCTCTATGGCACGGAAGGTCTGTGGGGGAGCTACGTCGTCGAAGTGCCGGGCGCCGGCGCGCTGAACACCGACAAACACCTTTACGAAAAAGTCGTGTTCGTCATCGAAGGCCGCGGTACCACCGAGGTGTGGCAGGACGGGCAATCAAAGCGCCATGTGTTCGAATGGCAAAAGGGTTCGCTGTTTTCGATTCCGCTCAATACCTGCCATCGCTTCATCAATGCCGGCAGCTCGCCCGCGCTGCTCTATTGCGGCACCACGGCGCCGAATTTGATGAACATCATCGACAACATGGATTTCGTGTTCAACTGCCCCTATGCATTCACCGATCGCTTCTCCGGCGCCGACGATTACTTCAAGCCGCGCGACGATCTCGAACCGGATCCGGTGCGTGGCCTCGCGATGCGGCGGACCAATCTCATTCCCGACATCATCAACGCGCAATTGCCGCTCGATAACCGGCGGTCGCCGGGTTATCGCCGTGTCGAACCCTATATGGCCGGCAATCGATTCTATCTCTGGATCGGTCATCACCAGAACGGACGTTATTCCAAAGCGCACAAGCACATGTCCGCCGCGGTTCTGCTTTGCGTAAAGGGTAAGGGCTACACCTATACATGGCCTGACTCGCTTGGCATGACCCCGTGGACCGATGGCCATGAGGACAAGATCCTGCGCCAGGATTACGAATATGGCGGCATCGTTTCCGCCGCGCCGATGAGCGGTAACTGGTTTCATCAGCATTTCGGTATCGGCAAGGACGGCCTGCGCGTGTCGGCCTGGCACGGTCCAAACAATCAGCGCTCACGCAAAGCCGGTCGCCCCGGCGAAGACATGCTCGACTCCGGAGCCATCGACATCAAGAAAGGTGGAGACGCGATTCCATATTATATGGAGGACCCGCGCATAAAGGTCGAATTCGAGGCGACGCTCAAGCGTGAAGGCATGGAGACCCGGATGAAACCGGAATGGTATGCAGGCCCGATGGCCGACGGCTCCGAACCCGGCGACGTAATGTAATCAGGCCGAGGCATTTCGCGATTCGAAGAAATCGCGAAATGCCTGGGCTTTCTCTAATTGGCGCGTTTTCTGCGCCGAACCGGCCGCCACTTCGGCGGAAAACGCTTCAGGGACTGTCCTTCACAAAGGACAGTCCCAGCCAGCCTGTTGCCAGAAAAGCGACGATAATGGCCATCCCCCATTGCTGGCTGCCGGACGCCGAGGTTGCCACTGAGACAAGGAGCGGCGCAAAAAACGCCGTCGCCTCGCCGGACAAAGCATAAAGCCCAAAAAATTCGGTGACATGCGCTTCGGGCGCGAGGCGCGCCATCATCGCGCGGCTGTTGGCATAGGTCGCGACCAATGCGACCGCAATGACCATGACGGTCGCGATGTAAAGCAGCTCCGGGGCGGTGCGGAACACAGGTGACGGGATAACCGGTTTTCCTGCGGGATAGCCGACAAAGAAGAATATCCGGTCGGGAGCAAATCCCAGCGAGATCACAGCGGCGACGATC
Organism: uncultured Bordetella sp.; assembly: GCA_964446945.1. Lineage (GTDB taxonomy): Bacteria > Pseudomonadota > Alphaproteobacteria > Micropepsales > Micropepsaceae > CAIYRG01. The sequence goes on along the minus strand of CAYUQO010000001.1, from coordinate 92,814 downwards.
ATCAACGCGAGCGACCATCTCAGCGCGCGTCTGGTGCCGATACGGTCGGCGAGGTTCCCTCCGAGCCAGCCGCCGAGCGCGGCAAAGATCGATAGAATAATACCGTATACGGCAGACTCGGTCGCGCCCCAGTGAAACACTCCGGCGGCGTAGACGCCGCCGAACGCCAGCATTACGTTTTGCCCGTCATTATAGATCATGCGGGACGCCAGGAAGATCGCCGTATTGCGGTGCTGGCGCACCCGCCGGAGCGTAGCGGCAACTGAAGCCAGGCCCTGCCGCACCATCTGCGGCACCGGTAGCCGGTTTGGCGGCCGGTCGGGTGTGAAGACAAAGAACGGCCATGCGAATGCGGCAAACCACAATGCGCATAGCGGACCAGCGATCCGCTCGGTTTCATGAGTCGCACGATCAAGACCGAGCAGCGGATGCTGCGGCAGGTAAAATAATGTCAGTACTAGGACGAGAAGAATAATCCCTGCCACATTGCCGAGTGCGTAGCCCGCTCCCGACCAGCGGCCGAGACGTTTTGGCGGCGCCAGCCACGGCAGCATCGCAGCGTGGAATACCAGCGATCCGTCATAGGCGATGTTGCTGAATGCGACCGCCATGGCGACGCCGAGAAGTCCGAAACCGCGCCCGCCGGGCTCGCCGAACCACAGCGCCGCGGTTGACAGCGCCAGGAGCGTGGCGAAGAACGCGACCCATGGTTTGCGCCGCCCTCCGGCGTCGGCAATCGCGCCGAGAAATGGTGCGAGCACCGCCACACCGATACCGGCATAACCCTGAATCGCCGCCCACAGTGCCTGCCCGCGGACCGGGTCACCGACAATGTCGCGCGTGAAATAGGTGGCATAAATGTAAATCGTGATGACGAGCACATAGGGATTGCGGGCCCATTCGAACAGCACCCAGCCCAGCAATCCGGGCGATAAGCGGTTAGAAGGTTTCGCCATCGCTGACGCCCCAGAGCCGCGCCCTCGGAACCCAGCCCTCCAGGCCATCGAATTTCATTTCGCAGGCTTGCGCATCGCAATGGCGCAGTGTCCCAACCGTGCCCGGCTTGGCCTTTGCAACCACCTCCGAACCCGTTTCGCCACTGCGGGTGACTGTTGCGAGATTGTCGCCGATGACCACCGCGGTCCTTTCGCGCGACAGCAGCGCTGTATGAATCCAGCCGGTCTCGCCGTCCATGTCCTTGACACGGCGCCAGGCGTCGTAGCTTCCCAGAACTTCGACCGGCAGACCCTTGCGGTGATAGACCCACTTGATCCCGTAGTCTTCGCCGGGGCCGACCCGCATATAGATTTTGTCGCTCTTGATGCTGGCGAAGTAAGGCGAGCTGTCGGCGGCACTCACCGGTGCTATCGCGATTCCGCTCAACATCAGCAGCACCGCAAGGATTCCGTAGTGCTTTGCTTTGGATGGTGAGCCCGAAGGAGCGGCCATGGTGTGGACCTGCGCACTTGATTCGACCGTCTCATCTTTGACCCTTCTGCGCCTTCTGATAAGCAAAATCCGCGACTAACCGGCCAAAAGAACATGAGTCGATCGAAACCCCTGGTCATCGTGACACGGAAACTGCCAGAACCGGTCGAACGCGAAATGTCGGCGCTGTTCAATGTTCGGCTGAACAAAAATGACCATCCAATGAATGCCGCGGCTCTGACCGGCGCTCTGCGTGACGCGGAGATTCTGGTTCCGACAGTCGGTGACCGTATCACCCGCGACATCATCAATGCCGGCCCGCATCTGAAGCTGATCGCCAATTTCGGCGTCGGGTTTAATCATATTGACGTCGCCGCCGCAGCCGAACGCGGTGTTGCGGTCACCAACACTCCGGGTGTGCTGACCGACGCGACCGCGGATATTGCAATGACTCTGATGCTCGCGGTCACCCGCCGCGCGCTGGAAGGCGCCAAAGTTATCGAAAGAAGACAATTCCCGGGTTGGTGCCCTACCTGGATGATGGGGGTGGGTCTGCGCGGACGCAAACTCGGCATCGTCGGCATGGGCCGCATCGGAGAAGCGGTTGCGCGCCGCTCACGCGCCTTCGGTCTTGAAATCCATTACCAAAACCGCACGCGCGTACCCCGCAACGTGGAGCAGGAGCTCGCTGCGACCTATTGGCCGGAACTGGATGCCATGCTGCCCGAGATGGATATTGTCTCGATCAACTGTCCCTACAACCCGGAAACTTGGCACCTGATTTCGGCGGAACGTCTGGCGCGGATGAAACCGTCGGCCTATCTCATCAACACCGCGCGCGGGGAAATCGTCGATGAAGCTGCACTCGCCGATGCGCTCGCGTCGGGGCGGCTCGCGGGCGCCGGTTTGGACGTATTCGAGCGCGAGCCCAAGGTCGAACCCAAACTGCTTACGCTCGCAAATGCTGTTTTGCTGCCGCACCTCGGCTCCAGCACGATCGAGGCGCGTACGGGCATGGGCAAGAAGGTGATTGCCAATATTCGCGCCTTTATCGCCGGCGAACCCCTGCCCGACCGCGTCGCCTGAACTGGAGAAACCTAAGCGCCGCTTCCGGGCCCCATGCGCGAATACGAAATTGCCAAAGGCAATTTCCGCGCATGGGATGCGGCCAATGAGTTAGTCCAAGGTTTGTTTGAACAGATGCAGCATGTGATGCCAGGCGTGTTCGGCCTGCTGCTCGTGATAGACGTGATGATCTTTCACGCACCAGCCATGCCGGGCGCCGGCATAAACCTCAGCGTCATATTTTACGCCCGCGGCGTCCAGCGCCGCCTTCAGTTTGTCGACGGCTTCGGGCGGCATGGTGCGATCTTCGATAGCGAAGCCGAAATACATGCGCGCCTTGATCTTCGGCGCCAGAGTGTGCGGACTCTGCGGATCATCAGAGGCAAGCTGGCTGCCGTGGAAAGACACCGCGGCCGCGATTGCGTCCGGTTCCGCGGCGGCAGCGCGCATCGCCATTCCTCCGCCCATGCAGTAACCGACTGTGCCAAATTTGCCCCGCACCTGCGGCTGCGATTTGAGAAAATTCACGTAGGCATGGGCGTCATTCGCCGTCACCTGCGGGGTTACGACCTTGCGCACCTCGCCCATGCGCTCGGTTGTTTTCTCGTCACCGAACTTGAAGTCCTGATAAACGGGAACGCGCGATAACCGATAGAAGGGGTTGGGGACCAAAACGGCAAAGCCGTCGGATGCGAGTCGTCGCGCCATGTCGCGGAACACCGGCCTGAGGCCGCCGATGTCGGGATACATGATGATGCCGGGCCATGAACCCGGACTATCCGGCGTGAACAATTCGCAATCCGCTACGCCATCCGCAGTTTTGATATCGACATTTCGCTCAGCCATGATGGTCCCCACTCCTGTTACGCATTCACCCCGGGTGCTGTCTGCCGGGCGAGGCAGCGGTCAAGCCATGCCACCACATGCGGCGCATAGCTGATGTCGACTTCGCCATAGCGGGCAAATGACACCACCGATGCGACATTGAGATCCGCGATGCTAAATTTCGAGCCGACAATCCAGTCACGGTTCTTGAGATGCTGATCCAGCACCAGTAGCGGCGTCCGGGCGCGCTCTGCTGCGGCGTTCGCAGCCGCGGCATCGGACAGGATGCCGAGCTTCACAAGCAGTTTCGGCAGCAAATTGCCCTCGACCTCAGTTGCGGCCCACAGCGTCCACTGAAAGACCCGCGCTTCATCCTCGATATTGGTGGGATACAGCTCGCCGGTGCCGTATTTCTTTGCCAGGTAAAGGTTGATGGCGAGCGACTCAAAGAGATTGAGTTTGCCGTCGGAAAAACCCGGAACCTTGCCATTGGGATTGATTGCCAGGAAGTCCGGTTTTTTCAGACTGTCCCACGCCACATCCACATGCTCGAAATCGAGCCCAAGCTCCTTCGCGCACCACATAACTCGCGCCGCGCGCGACATGGCGCTGCCGTAAATCTTGATCGTCATGGAAATCTCCTGCTGTCCAGTGTGCCTGCAAGCAATGGCGCAGAGGCGATCTTGTCAAGGAAAGAACGCGTAAAACTGACGCGGCCATACGCGCACGTGTTCGGGCGCACAAATGTTGCGCCCGGCAGAGCCTCATGCTAAGTCCCCGCGGCGACGGCAGAAAACCACGACCGCTCGTATTGTGTCAACGAAAACAAAGGCTTAGCCCAGTTCAACGGGCGAAGCTCCAGCCATAGTAAAGGGTTAGATTGGCTACCGGCGACAGCCATAGCGCGGGTTTGGCGATGCGCTACGCAACCGCGGCGTTCGATCTGGCGGCCGAAGAGCGCGCGCTCGACCGGCTGGCATCGGATTTCACGAGCCTGAAGCTGTTGCTTTCGCAGAGCGAGGATCTCAGGCAACTCGTCCGTTCCCCGGTGATTTCACGCGAACAACAGTCCGCTGCCATCGACGCGGTGCTCATGAAGGCGGGCGCCGCCGACCTGACGCGCAAGCTGGTGCTGCTGCTGGCGAAGAAACGCCGGCTGTTCGTTCTTGCGGATGTCATTGCCAGTTTCGAGCAACTGCTCGCGCGTCATCGCGGCGAAATCGCCGCCGACGTGACTTCGGCCCGCGAATTGTCGGCAGAGGAAACCGCGGAGCTGAAGCGTATTCTGAAAGACCGTTTTGGACGCGAGCCGCGGCTCACGAATCACGTCGATCGGTCTTTGCTCGGCGGACTCGTGCTCAAGGTCGGCTCGCGCATGATTGACTCCTCGCTGCGCACCAAACTGGAAACGCTGCGCGCGAACATGAAAGGCTAGGAAAATGGACATCCAACCCTCGGAAATTTCTGCCATCCTGAAGCGCGAAATCCGCGACTTCGGCGCCGAGGCGCAAGTCAGCGAAGTCGGACAGGTGTTGTCGGTCGGCGATGGCATCGCGCGCATTTACGGGCTGGACAATGTCCAGGCCGGCGAGATGGTCGAGTTTCCTGGCGCCATCAAGGGCATGGCGCTCAATCTCGAAAGCGACAATGTCGGGGTCGTGATCTTCGGTGAAGACCGCTCGATCAAGGAAGGCGATACCGTCAAGCGCACCGGCGCGATCGTGGACTTCCCGGTCGGAAAGGCGCTGCTCGGACGGGTCGTCGATCCGCTGGGCCAGGCGCTGGACGGCAAGGGTGCGATTGCCGGCGCGGCAGAACGCCGGCGCGTCGACGTGAAGGCGCCCGGCATCATCCCACGCAAGTCGGTCAATGAGCCGATGCAGACCGGATTAAAAGCCATCGATTCGCTGATCCCGGTCGGCCGTGGGCAGCGCGAACTGATCATCGGCGACCGACAGACCGGCAAGACCGCTGTCGCCATCGATACGATCATCAACCAGCGCGAAGTCAACCAGTCCGGCGATGAGAAGGCCAAGCTCTATTGCATCTATGTCGCCATCGGCCAGAAGCGTTCAACCGTCGCGCAAATCGTCAAGACGCTCGAAGATAGCGGCGCGATGGAATACACGACGGTCGTCGCAGCGACCGCCAGCGACCCTGCACCGCTGCAATATTTGGCGCCGTTTGCCGGCTGCACGCTGGGCGAATGGTTCCGCGACAACGGCATGCATGCGCTGATCATCTATGATGATCTGTCGAAGCAGGCGGTCGCCTATCGCCAGATGTCGCTGCTGCTGCGGCGCCCGCCCGGACGCGAAGCCTATCCCGGCGATGTGTTCTATCTTCATTCGCGCCTGCTTGAGCGCGCAGCCAAACTGAATGATGCCAATGGCGGGGGCTCGCTGACCGCGCTTCCGGTGATCGAGACCCAGGCCAACGACGTTTCGGCGTATATCCCGACCAACGTCATTTCGATCACCGACGGCCAGATCTTTCTCGAAACCGACCTGTTCTATCAGGGTATTCGCCCGGCGGTGAATGTCGGCATCTCGGTGTCGCGCGTCGGTTCGGCCGCGCAGATCAAGGCGATGAAGCAGGTCGCGGGATCGATCAAACTGGAATTGGCGCAATATCGCGAAATGGCTGCGTTTGCCCAGTTCGGCTCTGATCTCGATGTGGCGACGCAACGCCTGCTCAACCGCGGATCGCGTCTCACGGAATTGCTGAAGCAGCCGCAATACACGCCCTATCCGATCGAAGAACAGGTGGCTGCGATTTATACCGGGGTGAAAGGCTATCTCGACCGTCTTCCGGTGAATCAGGTGCAGCGTTTCGAGAGCGAATTCCTGCGCCTGATGCGCGGCAAGCATGCCGATCTGCTGAAGGCGATTCGCACCGGCAAGCAGCTGACGCCGGACATCGAAAGCAGCCTGAAGTCGATCCTCGACGAATTCGCCCGCAACTTCGCCTGACGAGCCATGCCCAGCCTGAAGGCATTCCGCAACCGTATTTCCAGCGTCAGAGCAACGCGCAAGATCACGCGCGCGATGCAGATGGTTGCCGCATCCAAGCTGAAGCGGGCGCAGGATGCAGCGCAGGCGGCGCGGCCCTATGCCGAGAAGATGTCATCGGTGATATCTGCATTGGCGGGCGCCATGCAGAACAATCCGGGTGCACCGAAACTGTTGACCGGCACCGGGTCGGACAAGGTGCAGCTCGTCATCGTCGCGACCGCAGACCGCGGATTGTGCGGCGGCTTCAACACCAACATCGTCCGCCGCGCACGCCAAGTGATCGATCAATTGCTGCGCGACGGAAAAGAGGTGAAGATTTTCTGCATCGGGCGGAAAGGACGCGACCAGCTTCGCCGGCTTTACGGGCGGCACATCATCGAGACGGTGGAATTCACCGGTGTCCGGCGGATCGCCTTTGGCAATGCCGCGGAAATCGGACGCAAGATTCTCGAGATGTACGAAACTGGCGCATTTGATGTCGCCACCATCGTCTATTCGCGCTTTCGGTCGGTCGTGTCACAAGAGCCGGTGGCGCAGCGGCTGATCCCCGCGCCGGTGGAAACATCCGAAGTGGCGGGAAAATCCGGCGGCACTTTTTACGATTATGAGCCGGATGAAGGCGAAATCCTTGCCGGGCTCCTGCCGCGCAATATCTCGGTTCAGATATTCCGCGCGCTGCTGGAAAACGCCGCATCCGAACAGGGCGCACGCATGAGCGCCATGGATTCGGCGACCCGCAACGCCGGCGAAGTGATCGATCGATTGACCCTGCAATACAACCGGACACGCCAGGCGATGATTACCAAGGAGCTGATCGAGATCATCTCCGGCGCCGAGGCGATCTGACCGAAAGGACTTTAGCCATGAACGCCCCTGTCAATTCTTCCAGCAACAAGATCGGCCATGTCGCGCAAGTGATGGGCGCGGTGGTGGACGTGCAGTTCGACGGACCGCTGCCGGAAATCCTCAACGCGCTGGAAACCGACAACAACGGCAATCGGCTGATCCTGGAAGTCGCGCAGCATCTCGGTGAATCCACGGTCCGCACCATTGCCATGGATTCGACCGAAGGTCTCGTTCGCGGCAATGACGTGTTCGACACCGGGCAGGCCATTGCGGTTCCAGTCGGCGATGGGACGCTCGGGCGCATCATGAACGTGATTGGCGAGCCCGTGGACGAAGCCGGTCCGATCAACACCGCGGGCAGGCGCGGCATCCACCAGCCAGCGCCGTCATTCGTCGAACAGTCCACCGAAGCCCAGGTGCTTGTCACCGGCATCAAGGTGATTGACCTGCTCGCACCCTATGCGAAGGGCGGTAAAATCGGGTTGTTCGGCGGCGCCGGTGTCGGCAAGACGGTGTTGATTCAGGAGCTGATCAACAACGTCGCCAAAAAGCATGGCGGTTATTCGGTGTTTGCCGGCGTCGGTGAACGCACCCGCGAAGGCAATGACCTGTACCATGAAATGATCGAATCGGGCGTGAACAAAGACCCGAAAAAAGGTTCGACCGAAGGTTCGAAATGCGCACTGGTCTATGGTCAGATGAACGAACCCCCGGGCGCACGCGCCCGGGTCGGCTTGTCTGGTCTGACCGTGGCCGAATATTTCCGCGATCAGGGACAGGACGTGCTGTTTTTCGTGGACAACATCTTCCGCTTCACACAGGCAGGTTCGGAAGTTTCGGCGCTTCTGGGGCGCATTCCGTCGGCCGTGGGTTATCAGCCGACACTCGCCACCGATATGGGCGCGCTGCAGGAACGCATCACGTCCACCAACAAGGGGTCGATCACCAGCGTCCAGGCGATTTATGTGCCGGCGGACGATCTCACCGACCCGGCGCCCGCCACGTCCTTCGCCCATCTGGATGCCACCACGGTGCTGTCGCGCCAGATTGCCGAACTCGGCATTTATCCCGCGGTGGACCCGCTCGACTCGACATCGCGCATTCTCGATCCCCGTGTCGTCGGCGACGAGCATTATCGCGTTGCCCGCCAGGTGCAGCAGGTGTTGCAGCGCTATAAGTCATTGCAGGACATCATCGCCATTCTCGGAATGGATGAATTGTCGGAAGAGGATAAGCTGACCGTCGCCCGCGCGCGCAAAATCCAGCGCTTCCTGTCGCAGCCTTTCCACGTTGCGGAAGTGTTCACCGGTTTTCCGGGGCTGTTTGTCGACATCTCCGATACCGTGAAAGGATTCGCGGCTGTCGCGAATGGCGAATATGACCACCTGCCCGAAGCTGCCTTCTATATGGTCGGCACGATCGAAGACGCCGTGAAGAAGGCGGAAAAAATGGCGGCGGAAGCAGCCTGATGGCGGAGACCATACACTTCGACCTGGTTTCGCCGGAACGCCAATTGCTGTCCGAAGAGGTGGAGATGGTGACGCTGCCCGGCGCCGATGGCTATTTCGGCGTACTTGCCGGGCATGCGCCAGTGCTCTCCGCCCTGAAACCCGGTGTGATCGAAGTGAAGACCGGCTCCGGGGCGCCAATGAAACTGTTCGTGCGCGGAGGTTTCGCCGAAGTGGATGACCGCCGCGTCGTGGTTCTGGCAGAAGAGGCCATTCCGCTTGCCGATTTCGATGTCGCTGCGCTCGACCAGCGCATCCGCGATACCGAAGAGGACATGGCCGCCGCCAAAACTGACACCGAGCGCCTCCGTGTCGCCGAACAGCTCGACCATTTGCGCCAGCTCCGTTCGGTATTCTGACGCGGCCACGCCAGCCACGATTCCTGCGAATCGCCTGTCCCGCCGAATTGATGGCACACGAGCGGGTGATCGGCCGGAATCCCGGCCAAAGCCGCACGGCTGATCCGGATACGCCCGCTCACGCGCGGGAACAGTGTTCTCTCCTAAAGGTTGTGCCCAGAAGAGTTCTTCGGACGGAGCACAACATGGATACGCGGACGGATCCCGCATTATTGGAACATCCAGTCGCCGCCACGCCACGGGAGACTATTCCTGCCTATTGGGCGACGATCGGGCGAGTCGTCCTCGGCCTGTTTTTTCTCAGCTCGGGGATTGGAAAGCTGATCGGTGAGCCCGGAGCCATGCAGGAAATGATGCGCCACGGCTTCCCGCTGGTTGTGCAGCTCTATTGGGCAACGGCGGTGTTCGAGACGGTGTTTGGCGCCGCATTGGTACTGGGCATTCTGATCGGATGGACATCGGTACTGCTGGCGCTGTTTACGCTGGCAGCTGCAGTCACCATCCACACGTTCTGGAATGATCCGCCGGGTTCGATGGCGCAGATGAGTAATCTCATCAATTTCGAGAAGAATTTCGCAATCATCGGCGGTTTGCTGGCGTTGGGTGCACTGGGGCCGGGGCCACTCGCCGTTCGCCTGACTTCGCGGGACCGAGACTGGAAATAAACTGAAATCCGCCGGATTGCGAGGGTCGACAATCTCTGGTTCCGTCGCCATCAAGGATTCGCGGCGGCGAATTTTGACCCTCTCCCGTCGGGGGGATAAAAATACCCGCTGCGTGGGGGAGTTCGTGGATGCCGGACGGCGCCGTGTATGAGGCGGGATGGACCCTCGACCAGATTCCTTGGTCGCGCTTTGACGCGTCCAAAGTCAACAAGACGCTGCTCGCAGCGGTGAAAGCGGCATCTCTGGTCGAATACAACGCGCCCGATTACGTCAGATATCTCACCACGATTTATCGTCATCAGCCCGAAGAAGTCCGGCGCGACATCGAACGCTGGGGCGGGGAAGAGATCCAGCACGGACTGGCGCTTGGCCGCTGGGCCGAACTTGCCGACCCGGCGTTCGACTTCCAGGCGTCATTCGCCAGATTTCATAAGATGTACCGCGCGCCGCATTTCCAACAGGCGAAATCATCCGTCCGCGGATCGCGCCGCGGCGAAATGATTGCCCGATGTGTCGTCGAAAGCGGTACCTCGTCCCTGTATAGCGCGCTGCGCGACGGAACCGATGAGCCCGTGCTGAAGCAGATCGCCGCGCGGATCGCGGGCGATGAATTCCGCCATTACCGGATGTTCTATGACATCATGCGGCGCGACAAAGAGCCGGACCTGCCGCGCTGGCGCAAATTCCTGATCGCAGTGGACCGAGTCAACGAATCCAGCGACGACGAACTCGCCTGCGCATTTTATTGCGCGAATGTCCCGGCGTCCGAAAGCGGCCGCTTTCCCTATCGCCGGCGCTATTACGCGCGAATGTACCGCAACACGATCATGAGCTTTTACCGCCGCCATCACGTCGAGAAGCTGGTGAAAATGGTGGTCATGCCGGCAGGCATCGACCCGTCGGGCCGCGCCGTGGGCCTTGCGGGCGGCATCATGTGGCGCCTGCTGACGTGGCGGGTGCGCGGAAGGGCGCTCCAACAGGGTTGATTCCACTGTAGTTTTTGGTGGCGCCGGACGCCCGGTTGGGCCAAATTGCGAGCATGCTCAACACCACCCTGCAAACTGCGCAATCAGCGCTTCAGGCTGGCCGTCTCGCCGATGCCGGCCGATTGTTCCAAGACGTCCTGCGTGGCAATCCGCGCGACTTCGACGCGCTGTATGGCCTTGGACTCGTCTGCCTTTACGCCCAGCAGTTCGAGCAGGCACAGCATCTTTTTGCCGAAACCGTGCGCGTCGATCCGCTGTTTGCCGACGGCTTCTGCGTCCGTGGGGTGGCTTTGATCCGGCTCGGCCGGCATGACGAGGCGCTTGTCTGCTTCGAGCGGGCGTTGATGATCCGGCCAAATTCGGTTGATGCGCTCGCCAATCACGCGACCGCGCTTCTCGAGATGGGCCAGGCGGAGCGCGCTCTTCCCGAACTGGAACGCGCAGTTGCGATCGACCCGCGCCATTTCGTCTCCTGGCACAGCCGCGGCAACACGCTGATCGCGTTGAACCGCCCGCTGGAAGCGCTCGAATGCTATGCGCGGGCGCTGGAAATCGATCCCTCCAATCAACTGGCCATGGAAAACCGCGACAACGCCCTGTTCCAACTGGGACGGCTCAAGCGTTGTCCCACGGGATTTATGCGGACTTTATTCGACCAGTTCTCCTCGCATTACGACCACACAATGCTCGAGAAGCTCCAGTATCGCGCCCATCTGCATTTGCGCGAGCTGGCCGATCGCGTACTTCCCAAATCTGATGGACCACTGCGTGTTTTCGATCTTGGTTGCGGGACCGGACTCGTCGGCATGGCGTTTCGCGAACTGGCCAATGGCGGGCCGATCGATGCGGTCGATCTGGCGCCGAAAATGCTGGAGGCGGCAAAGGCGCGCGGCATTTACCGCAATCTGGTGCTGGGCGATCTGGAAAACGAGCTTTTCGCGCCGGGATCGCAATATGATCTCATCCTTGCCGCCGACACGATGATCTATCTCGGCGATTTGTCGCGCACATTCGCCGGCGTGTCGCGCCGGCTTGATGCCAACGGGCACTATCTCTTCGCGGTGGAAAGTCACGACGGCGACGGCTGGGAACAGACGCCGCAAAACCGCTTCCGGCACTCGCAGAGCTATCTGCGTTCGGAAGCCGATCTCGCCGGACTGGAAGTGGTTGCGATCGATCCCTGCGTGCTGCGCAACGAGCACAATCTGGCGGTCGCCGGCTATGTCGTCGCGCTGCGCAAACCGCAGATCAACTGACTAGATTGTCCGCTTGACCATCAACTGCTTGATCTCGGCGATGGCTTGAGCCGGATTCAGCCCCTTCGGGCATACCGTGGTGCAGTTCATAATCGTGTGGCAGCGATAGAGCCGGAACGGGTCCTCGAGTTCATCGAGTCGTTCGCCGGTATATTCGTCACGCGAATCCGTGATCCAGCGCGCCGCCTGCAACAAAGCCGCCGGTCCGAGGAAGCGCTCCGGATTCCACCAATAGGACGGGCAGGAGGTCGAACAGCAGGCGCACAGGATGCACTCGTATAAACCATCCAGCCTTGCACGGTCCTCCGGGGATTGTAGCCATTCCTTGGCCGGAGTGGAGGTCTTGTTTTTTAGGTGCGGTTCGATAGCGGCATATTGGGCGTAAAAGTTGGTCAGATCGGGCACGAGGTCTTTCACCACCGGCATATGGGGCAACGGATAGATGTTGATCGTGCCGGATATGTCGGACATCGCCTTGGTGCAGGCCAGCGTATTCGTTCCACCGATGTTCATGGCGCATGAGCCGCACACGCCTTCACGGCACGAGCGGCGAAAGGTCAGCGTCGGATCGACTTCATTTTTGATCTTGATCAGCGCGTCGAGCACCATCGGGCCGCAATCCTGGGTGTCGATCGTGTAGTTATCGAGGCGTGGATTACCTTTGGTTTCCGGATCGTAGCGGTAAATGCGTAGCCGCTTCGCGCGGTTCACCGGCTTCCCGTCGCCACGTTTCGGCGCCGGCCAGGTCTTGCCTGCCTGGACCCTGCTTTCCTTCGGCAATCTGATCTGAACCATTCCGTCAAAACACCTCGCGTTCTCAGGGCAGGAATAGCAGAGAGGAACGAGAAAAGAGAAGCGAGAAGCTAGAGGCTCTCGCTTCTCGCTTCTCGCTCCTCGCTTCTTTCTCGAGATTTCTTCCGGGCGATGAACAGCTTTTCACCACGCTGCAGGCCGTAGGTCACGACGTCCTCGCCCTCGGCGGTGAACTCCTCCAGAGCAAATCCGGCGCTGTTGATGCGCTCCCGCACATCAGCTCCGTAAAACCGCAAGTGATCCGCCTGTCCATAATGACGCTTGCGCTCCTCCGCGGTGCGGAGATCATCGCGTTCATAGGTGCGTGCCCAGCCTTCGATCACCGGCAGCATGATGAGCGCCGTGCCATTGGGGCGCAGCACACGGTGAATCTCCGCCAGTGCAAGGCGGTCATCGACGTGCTCGAGAACATGCGAACAGACGACGCAGTCGAACGCATCTGCGGGCGCATTGATGGCTTCGATGTCGAACACCCGGTCTGCCCTGCCCGGGGCGATATCCGCAGTGACATGCTCACCGGCGCGATTCCGCAGCAGCCGGGCCAGACATGGCTCCGGCGCAAAATGCAGCACGGACGCCTCCGATAGCCCGTGTCCGTGCCGGTCCAGCCACAATGCCATCAACCGGCTCCGCTCGGTCGAACCGCAACGCGGACACCGGACGTCAATCCGCTGTGGCCGCCCGGCGGGCCAGAACCACCCGCGATAGCCGCACAGGCTGCAGGTGCGCGGAAAACTCGCGCCTTTTGTCCGTGACGCGAATACGCGGCGGATCACACCCGAAATTTCGGCCAGCCATTCCATCGACACAATTATCCGCGCAGACGGGCTATCGCGCCTGCGTATTCTCCGCCTGCGCGGAACACCGAAGTCCCGGCCACCAGCACATCCGCGCCGGCCGCGATTGCCTGTTTTGCCGTCTGCGGATTGATCCCGCCATCAACCTCCAGCATCACATCGCGTCCGCACGCCTCAATCCGTTCACGCGCGGCCCTGATTTTCTCGAGCTGGCTAACAAGGAACTCCTGCCCGCCAAAACCCGGATTGACCGTCATGATCAACAGAAGATCGAGCATGTCGAAGACTGGATCCACGACTTCGAGCGGTGTACCGGGATTGAGCACGTAACCGGCTTTTTTCCCGAGGCTGCGAATCAATTGCAGCGTGCGATACGGATGCGGTCCGGATTCGGGATGGATGCTGATAATGTCCGCCCCGGCTTCGGCGAAGGCGGCAATATAGGGATCCGCCGGCGCAATCATGAGATGGCAGTCGAACAGCTTCCGGCTGTGTGGGCGCAATGCGCTGACGACCACCGGCCCAATGGTCAGGTTGGGGACAAAGTGACCATCCATAACATCGATGTGGATGAAGTCGGCGCCCGCTTTGTCGATCGCCTCAACCTCCGCTCCCAGCCGCGCGAAATCGGCGGAAAGAATCGAGGGCGCGATACGGATTTTGCTTGCCATCGGCCATGTTTCTGCGCGATTCCGCATGCCCGTACAAGGTGAAAAATCGCGCGTTGCAATTGACTTGCCCCCTCCCCTACCTATTCTGCGGCGAAATTTGATCCGCCGCTTTCAGGACACAGGATGAGCACTCCACCGAATAGCCCGGGGCCAAGCGCGCGGCCTTATGGGCGCCCGTTGTCGCCCCATTTGCAGATCTGGAGCTGGGCGATCACGATGGTTGCTTCCATCACCCATCGCGCGACGGGTATCGCGCTCGCGGCGGGGCTGGTGTTGCTGGCGTGGTGGCTCATCGCCGCTGCAACAGGACCGGACGCGTACACGGTGTTCACCACCGCGGCAGGCAACGTCATCGGTCAAATCATCCTGTTCGGTTTCCTTTGGTCGCTTTGCTATCACCTGCTCAACGGCATCCGTCATCTGTTCTGGGATATCGGATACGGCTTTTCCTTGCCCACGGCGCGCATCACGGCTGCGTTTGTGTTCGTCGCATCGATTCTTCTTGCCGCGGGCGTTTTTGCGGTGGGACTGATGGTCAAGGCAGGGTTGAACGTATGAACGCGCCAAGAATAAGGACGCCACTTGCCAAAATCGAAGGCCTCGGATCGGCACGCGCCGGGACCCATCATTTCTGGGCACTGCGTCTCTCGTCGGTCGCACTGGTGCCGCTGTCGATCTGGTTTGTCGCCTCAGCCCTTGCCTATGTCGGGGCAGGACAGGGTCCTGTGGCCGCCTATTTTTCCGAGCCCATCAATGCGGTGTTGATGTTCCTGTTCATCATCACCTGCGCCTATCACACCTCACTCGGACTGCAGACGGTGATCGAAGATTACTTCCATCAGGAAAGCTTTAAGATCACTCTTCTCGTTCTCAATCGCTTTGTCTGCTGGATCGTCGCGACCGCGGCCGGTTGGGCACTGATTCGCATGGCACTTGCGGGACACTGATATGACAGCCTATCCGATCACCGATCACACCTACGACGTCATTGTGTGCGGCGCGGGCGGCGCGGGATTGCGCGCCACACTGGAAGCGGCAAAGCACGGGCTGAAAGTCGCATGCCTGACGAAAGTATTTCCCACCCGTAGTCACACGGTCGCCGCCCAGGGAGGAATCTCCGCCGCCATCGGCAATATGAGCGAGGACGACTGGCGCTGGCACATGTACGACACGGTCAAGGGGTCTGATTGGCTCGGGGACCAGGACGCGATCGAATATCTCTGCCGCCACGCACCCGAAGCGGTCTACGAACTGGAACATTTCGGCGTCCCTTTCTCGCGCATGGAAAACGGTAAAATCTTTCAGCGCGCATTTGGCGGCATGACGCTGAGATTCGGCAAAGAGCAGGCGCTGCGCACCTGCGCCGCGGCTGACCGCACCGGTCATGCGATACTGCACACGCTGTATGGGCAGTCCCTCCGATATGACGTGAACTTCTTCATCGAGTTCTTCGCGCTCGATCTCCTGATGGAAGACGGCGAATGCCGGGGATTGATGGCGTGGAATCTCGATGACGGCACCATCCACCGGTTCCGCGCGCATAAAACCATTCTCGCAACCGGCGGCTATGGCCGCGCCTATTTCTCCTGCACATCGGCGCATACCTGCACCGGTGACGGCAATGCCATGGTGCTGCGCGCCGGACTGCCGCTGCAGGACATGGAATTCGTGCAGTTCCATCCGACCGGCATTTACGGCGCGGGAGTTCTCATCACCGAAGGATCGCGCGGCGAAGGCGGTTATCTGACCAACTCGGCCGGCGAACGCTTCATGGAACGATATGCGCCGAACGCCAAGGACCTCGCCTCGCGCGATGTCGTCTCACGCGCCATGACCATCGAGATTCGCGAAGGCCGCGGGGTCGGTCCGCTCAAGGACCATATCAACCTTCACCTGTCGCATCTTGACCCGAAGGTCCTGCACGAACGGCTGCCCGGTATCACGGAATCGGCGCGGATTTTCGCCGGCGTGGACATCACAAAACAGCCCATTCCGGTCCTGCCGACCGTTCACTACAACATGGGTGGCATTCCAACGACCTATCTGGGCGAGGCGCTGAGCGTCACCGAAGGCAATCCCGACGGCACGGTGCCGGGTCTCTTCGCCATCGGCGAGGCGGCGTGTGTCTCTGTACACGGAGCAAATCGCCTCGGGTCGAACTCGCTGTGCGACCTTGTGGTCTTCGGCAAAGCTGCCGGCGCGCGCGCTGCGGAAGGGATCAAGCCGGGCGAGAGCCAGCCCGATCTGCGCAAGGACGCGGGCGACGAAGCGCTCGCGCGGCTCGACCGGTTTCGCAACGCCCGGGGCAAAACGCCGACCGCGCAATTGCGCCTCACCATGCAGAGAGCCATGCAGAATGACGCCGCCGTGTTCCGGACTGGAGAGACGCTGCACAAGGGTCAGCAGGCGGTCAGGGATATCTACAAGGCCATCCCGGACATCGCGGTTTCAGACCGCGGCATGATCTGGAACACAGATCTGGTCGAGACCCTGGAATTCGACAATCTCATCGCCCAGGCGATCGTCACGATCGACAGCGCCGTGACGCGCACGGAATCGCGCGGCGCGCACGCACGCGAAGATTATCCTGAGCGGGACGACAAGAACTGGATGAAGCACACCATCATCTGGTTCAATCCGCAGAGCGCGGAAACACGGATCGCCTATCGTCCGGTGCACATGTACACGCTCACCAACGACGTGGAATCGATCCCGCCCAAGGCGCGCACTTACTGAACGAACGACATTAAAGCCGTTTCAGTTCTTCGCGGTAACGCTGCCAGCGCTGAAAATAGACCTGCGCGTTCAACAGCAGCATCGGCACGTCCTTTCCAGCGATATTCCGCACGACTCGCGCAGGCACGCCGACGATCAGCGAATTGTCGGGAAACTCCTTGCCTTCAGGTACCAGTGCATTTGCGCCGACAACCGAGTTCTTGCCGATCTTCGCGCGGTTCAGGAGGGTTGCACCCATGCCGATGACGCAATTGTCGCCGACGGTTGCACCGTGGACGACAGCGCCATGTCCGACAGAAACATTTGCGCCCAAAGTGAGTGGAATGCCGGGATCGGT
This sequence comes from uncultured Bordetella sp., assembly GCA_964446945.1. Lineage (GTDB taxonomy): Bacteria > Pseudomonadota > Alphaproteobacteria > Micropepsales > Micropepsaceae > CAIYRG01. Next base: position 75,508 of record CAYUQO010000001.1, on the reverse strand, counting down.
GTGCAATGCGCAGAGGTCCTGGATATTGCTGTTCTCGCCCACGCTGATCCAGTCATTGTCGCCGCGCAAAACGCTGCCGAACCATACGCTGACGCCCTTCGCGAGCCGCACCCGGCCAATGAGATTCGCGTCGGGCGCAATCCAGAACTCGCCCTCCGGCGGAAGTTCCGGATGCCAGTCGGAAAGCGCGTATATGGCCATGTTTACCTCTACAGGTTTGTGAATTTTCTCTGTCAGACGGGACGAGCGCCTGGAAAGGGCATAGGATTGAAGCAGTCAATGATTCGCTGCCACAGGGGGTGTACATGGCCAAACGCGTCGCGCGTAACAAGTTGCGGGAGCGGGGTCATGAAGAAGGCGGCAATGTTCACAAACTGTTTCCATCCGGAGGCTGGTCGCCGCTCGATGACGAGCGCGACCGCAAATACGTCAAGAATGTCCGCGCGCTCAGCAAGGTACAACAGCAGCTTCTGGACGCGATAGACGAACGCTCGGTGGTGCTCGCACTCGGGCCCGCCGGCACTGGCAAAACCTACCTTGCCGTCGCGCGCGCCGTCGATGCCCTGGAGAGCGGCCGCGTCAACCGAATCGTGCTGTCCCGTCCGGCGGTGGAAGCGGGAGAGACGCTGGGTTTTTTGCCGGGCGACATGGGCGAGAAACTCGCTCCCTATTTGCGGCCGCTCTATGACGCCCTGACCGAAAGGTTGGGCAGTAAGCGCCTGAAGGCCCTTCTCTTAGACGGAGCGATCGAAGTTGCCCCGGTGGCGTTCATGCGCGGCCGCACGCTGAACGATTGCTTTGTTGTCATCGACGAGGCGCAGAACTGCACCTATGGACAGCTCAAGATGCTGCTCACCCGGCTCGGCTGGCGTTCGACCATGATCCTGACCGGCGACCCGGATCAGACGGATTTGCTGCCGGGGGTTTCGGGTCTGCGCGATATCGCCACGCGGCTTGAGCAGGTGGAAAATATCGCGGTCGTCCGCTTGACGGACGCCGATATCGTTCGCCACCCGCTGGTCGGCGAAATGCTGTCGGTACTCTGATTACCGGCGGCCTGCAGGCGGCTCCGGCAGATCCTCTTCGAGAATGGACATGTTGAAGTCGTAGGAGACTTCACCTTCCTCTTCGTTCTTGTAGATCAGGCCGATAAATTCGCCGCCGATATGGACCTCGACGGAGTCTTTGGGCTGCCGCTCCATGATGGTGACGGTATCAAGCCGAAAAAGATTGCGCAGGTATTTTTCCAGGCGCCAGATTTCGCTGCGGGTCAAAGCAAGATTCTCCTGCTGCGTTGGTTTGTGCGAAGTCGCCGCAGCTATTTTGTACTGTCGTCGGGGAAGTCGTGGTTCATGTCCTGGGAAGGATGTGGACTCCCCGCTTTACCGATTACGCGCGCCGGAACGCCGGCAACCGTGGTGTAAGGCGGAACTGGTTTCAATACCACCGACCCGGCTCCGACCTTGCTGTACTCTCCGATATGGATATTGCCGAGAACTTTTGCGCCGACGGAGAGCAGAACCCCGCGGCCAATTTTCGGATGGCGGTCTTCATTCTGCTTGCCCGTGCCGCCGAGCGTAACACCGTGCAGCATGGAAACGTCATCACCGACGACGGCCGTCTCGCCGATCACAACACCGGTGGCGTGATCAATCATGATGCCGCGGCCGAGTTGAGCCGCTGGATGAATGTCCACGGCGAACAGATCGGAAATGCGGCTCTGCACGAATAAAGCCATCAGACGCCGCCCGCGGGTCCACAGGAAATGCGCGAGGCGATAGCATTCCAGCGCGTGGAAGCCTTTGAAAAACAGGAACGCCTGGGCATAGCAGTGGCAGGCTGGATCGCGCTGGTACACGGCCGCAAGGTCCGCGCGGACGGCTTCGCCAATCCGGCTGTCCCGGGCAAAAGCTTCGGCAAAGAGTTCGCGCAACTGCAGCGGAGAGAGGTCTTCGCCGCCAAGTTTCCGCGCCAGATGATACGACAGGGCATCCTCAAGCCGGTCATGTTTGAGGATCGTCGCATGTGCGAAACTCGCGAGCTCTGGCTCGGACTCCGCCAGCTCTTCGGCCTGGCTCCGCAAAGCCGACCAAATCGGATCGCAGCTGGCAATTTTCTCGGCCGGACGCATAACTCTATCCATGGAATGGGCCGGCTTCTCTATCACCATCGCCCGGGTCGTGAAAAGCCGCGTTCACAGGAAGCGCAAACTGCCGTAATAGCTTGATGGCCGGCCTGAATCAGGAAGATTCCATGAACGATGCCACGCGTCCTTTAAATGTTCCTGTCCCCGAGACCTTCGACCTGCTGCTGAGCCGTCGTTCCGGTTCGGCGAAGGCGATGACAGGACCGGGTCCGAGTCCCGCGGAACTGGATCGCATCCTGACGGCCGGCGTGCGCGTTCCAGATCACGGAAAGCTCACGCCATGGCGGTTCATCATCTTCGAGGGTGAAGGCCGCAACCGCTTGGGCGAAATTCTCGGCTCGGTCATTTCAGGGGAAAGGGATACGTCTCCGGAACGCATTGCGCAGGAGCGCGAGCGCTTCCTTCGGGCACCGGTGGTGATTGGCGTGGTCAGCCGTGTGCGCGAACAGATTCCGATTCCGATGTGGGAACAGCAACTGTCCGCAGGCGCCGTGTGCATGAGCATCGTCATTGCCGCGCACGCATTGGGCTATGTCGCGAACTGGATTACCGAGTGGTGCGCCTACCATCCCGCAGTCCTCGAGCGGATTGGGCTGAAGCCCACGGAACGCATTGCAGGGTATATTTATATCGGCCACCCGGCCGGTCCGCTGGAGGACAGGCCGCGTCCTGACATCCGCGCCATCAGTACGCGGTTCTAGTTCTGTAGCTCCCGTTCGTAGGTGACGGCGTTCCAGAAACTGGCGCGATGCGTGCCGACTCGCATGAATCCGCGCTGACGCAATACGCGTCCGATCATGGCATTGAAATAACCATGCGCGACCAGAACCGCGGTCCCGGCATTGGCTTCCGCGCTGGCCAGAAGCCGGTCCGCAGCACGCGCCGCGCGGCGGCGGGCGCGGCGGTAATTCTCAATTTCGGGGTGATATCCGGCGTGCCATATGATGCGGGAAATCACCGCCCAGATCGGCACGTTCATTTTCACCAGCGGAATTTTCGGTCCAGCCAGCGGAGCTTCGGCGAACAATGGGTCGGCGATGATCTCCGCCTGCGGCAGCAGGGAACGGGCGCTGTCGTTTGCGCGCGGCGCGCCGCTGGTGAATACCGCAGGCAGGTCTTTGACCAGCGCGCGCAATTCGGCGGGCGGAGCGCTGTGGGGATCCAGACCGGCGCTCTCATAGGCGGCGATGAAATGCCGGAAGCCGCGATAGCAGGTCCGGGCCATGGGAATGGCCGGTTTGCCGTGCCGCACCAAAACCACACGTGGCGGCCGAATTGTAGAACCGCATTCCTGCGGCAAGTCCATTTTGGGCGTCATTACTCCGCCGGACTGGCTTGGTACCGGATTCTATATTGGGTGTTTGTCAGTTGTTTGAAGGTGGGCACGATCAGGACTCAATCGCGATAGGGGCGAGCTTCCGCAGCCCGGATGAGGCCGCGGATCGTCCGGTAAAAATACCAGACAACCAGCACCGGGAATACAACCAGACCGAACAGGATCGGAATGATCAGGAACCATGGCGGCCAGAAAAATATGATCGAGGGATGGCTGAAGAACTGGTACGAAAAATTCGCCCATAGTCCCAGCGGAAAGCCGAGCGCGACGATCAGGAACGCGGCGATCAGCACCCAGAATACGAGAATCAGATTGTCAAAATGGCTTTGCCAGATTGTGCCAAGCGATTCACGGCGCCGCAGATGCGCGATCACCACCCCAATCAGCGCGGTGAATCCGTTGATGCAGGCGAGCAGGAACAGGAAATAACAGACGATCACCAGCGGCCTGAAATCACCCGTCGCGGCGGGGGCCGGTTGTGGCTGGTTCGCGGGTGGCGTATCGCTCATTGTCATCAAAGAGAATTGGCGGGGCTATCGTGATCGATTGGGTGGGTAAGCTCAAACGCGAATTGCGGCGGCCCTTTGCCGGTGGCGCCGCATCGGGGCCTCCGCTGGATTTTTCGCCGTTTCAAAAATCTCTGCTCAAAAAGGTCCGCCCCTATACCATGACGTCGGATGAGCGGGTGGCGGTTCTTGAATCGGCCGTGCGCCACGTGGCGCGGAACTGTCCCGGAGATTTCGTCGAATGCGGTGTCGCAAAGGGCGGTTCCATGATGGCCATCGCCTACACCTTGTTGGATCTCCACACGACCAAACCCAATCTGTATCTTTACGATACGTTTGAAGGCATGCCGGAACCCGATGAACATGATCGCGGGCGGTTCGGCGAGCCGGCACATCGAAGCTGGCGCAAACGGCGTGACGAAGCAGGACGCTCGACCTGGATCAATCACGGCGTCGAGGAAGTCCGGCGCAATCTCGCCCTGACGGGCTATCCGATGGAGCGCATTCACTTCATCCAGGGCAAAGTGGAGGACACACTCCCGACGGCTGCGCTCCCGGAAAGGATCGCTCTGTTACGGCTGGATACCGACTGGCATGCCTCAACTCGGGCGGAGTTCGACCACCTCTACCCCAGGTTGGCCGCGGGCGGCATTCTGATCGTGGACGATTATTTCCGCTGGCAGGGATCACGCAAAGCCACCGACGAATATCTGCAGGAACACCAAATCCCGATGTTTCTGGTCCGGGTGGACGATTCATCGGTCATTGGGGTCAAGCCCTAGTTCCCTTACTGTGGGCATTTGTGGCAATATCGAAACGTAGACCCAGCCGTTCGGAACCGGGAGGAACGCTCATGAAATCCGTACGCATAATTTTGGCCGCTGCGGCGACAGCTTCGCTTGGCGCACTTATTCCCAATGTTGCCGCCGCGGATGCGCAGCAGGCGATCGGGATCGCGGCGAACCACGCCGGCCTGGCAGCCAATGCCGGTAATATCAATGTCGTGCACACCCATCTTCATCACGTACTGAATTGCCTGGTCGGCCCGGGCGGCGATGGATTCGACGCCATGCCGGGAAATCCCTGCGCGATGGCCGGCGGCGCGATTCCGCAGGAAAACAATGCGGAAATGAAAACCAAGCTGCTCACCGTCGCGACTCTGGTCCGCGCCGGCATCGGTGAAAGCAATATGGACGCCGCGAAGAAGATCGCAACCGACGCCCAGAATGATCTGAAGGCGAAGTAAGCACCGTCTGTTATCCGGCGGCACCGTGCCCATGCATGTGTGCCGCCGGCCCCACCTGATGGCGCGCGAACAGCGCGCCGGGTGATTTCATTGCGCCGCCACATTATATTGGCGGCATGCCTCACAATAACGGATCCGGCTTTCGCCGCGTCGCCGGCTTCGCTGAAGCTCGGGCCAATTTCGACCATTTCACCGGTGCGGAACTGACGGCGTTCGTACCGCACCGCCCCGCCCGGCCTGAGAAGTCCGAGGGCGGCCGGCGCTTTCGGCTGGTTTCCGAATATCAGCCGGCGGGCGACCAACCGCAGGCCATCGAGGAGCTGTCCGAGGGACTGGCGGGCCATGGCCCGTCGGGCGAACCCGAGCGCGACCAGGTCCTGCTTGGCGTCACCGGCTCGGGCAAGACTTTCACGATGGCAAAGGTCATCGAGCGGCTGCAGCGGCCGGCCCTGATACTGGCGCCCAACAAGACTCTCGCAGCGCAGCTCTATGCCGAGATGAAGGGATTTTTCCCGGAGAATGCCGTCGAATATTTCGTCTCCTATTACGACTATTACCAGCCGGAAGCCTATATCCCGCGCACCGACACCTATATCGAGAAGGATTCCTCCGTAAACGAACAGATTGACCGTATGCGTCATGCCGCGACCCGCGCCATTCTCGAGCGCGATGACGTTGTGATCGTTGCGTCGGTCTCCTGCATCTACGGCATCGGCGCTGTAGAAACCTATTCGGGTATGGCCATTTCGGTCGTGCGCGGCGATCGCCTTGTGCGTGCAGATTTCCTGGCACGGCTGGTTGCCCTGCAATTCCGGCGCAATGACGAGGCGTTCTCGCGCGGCTGCTTCCGGGTGCGCGGCGACACCATCGATATTTTTCCGGCACATTACGAGGACCGTGCCTGGCGGGTCGCGCTGTTCGGCGATGAAGTCGATTCGATCGTCGAGTTCGACCCGCTGACCGGCAAAAAATCGGTCGAGCTGGATTCGGTGAAGATTTACGCGAATTCGCACTATGTCACGCCGCGCCCGACATTGGCGCAGGCGACCAAAGGTATTCGCGAGGAATTGCGTCAGCGGCTGGATCAATTCCGCCGCGACGGCAAATTACTGGAAGCGCAGCGCCTGGAACAGCGCACCATGTTCGATCTGGAAATGATCGAGGCGACCGGTTCATGCGCCGGCATCGAAAACTATTCGCGCTGGCTGACCGGCCGCCGCCCCGGCGAACCGCCCCCGACCTTGTTCGAATATCTCCCGGACGAGGCGCTCGTCTTTGTCGATGAATCGCATGTCACGATTCCGCAGATCGGGGGCATGTATCGCGGCGACTACCGGCGCAAATCCACACTGGCCGAATATGGCTTTCGGTTGCCATCCTGCATCGACAACCGGCCGCTGAAATTCGAGGAATGGGACGCCATGCGGCCGCAGACAGTCTATGTCTCGGCGACACCGGGACCGTGGGAATTATCCCGCACGGGCGGCGTCTTCACCGAACAGGTGATCCGGCCGACAGGCCTGATCGACCCGCCGGTAGAAATCCGCCCCGTAGAGCATCAGGTCGACGATCTCCTCGCCGAATGCAAAGCGGTGGCCGCGAAAGGCTATCGCGCGCTGGTCACCACCCTGACCAAGCGCATGGCCGAGGATTTGACCGAATATCTGCATGAGCACGGCGTCCGCGTCCGCTACATGCATTCCGATGTCGAAACTCTCGAGCGCATCGAGATTGTGCGCGACCTGCGCCTCGGCGCTTTCGACATATTGGTCGGCATCAACCTTCTGCGCGAAGGTCTCGACATCCCGGAATGTGCATTGGTGACGATCCTGGATGCCGACAAGGAAGGCTTTCTGCGTTCCGAGACTTCGCTGATCCAGACGATCGGCCGGGCGGCACGCAATGTCGATGGCAAGGTTATTCTCTATGCCGATCATGTCACCGGCTCGATGTCGCGCGCGATGGCAGAAACAGAGCGGCGGCGCCAGAAGCAGCAGGATTACAATCTCACCCACGGCATCACGCCCGCCAGCGTGAAGAAGAACATCGCGGACATTCTGTCCTCCGCCTATGAACGCGATCACGTGCTCGTAGATTCAGGGCTGGCCGAAGATCCGGTGCCGATCGGGCGCAATCTCAAGACGCATCTGACTGACCTCGAAAAACGCATGCGCACAGCGGCAGGCAATCTCGAATTCGAGGAAGCGGCGCGGCTGCGCGATGAAATCAAGCGGCTGCAGGCAACCGAGCTCGCGATTGCCGATGACCCGTTCGCACGTCAATCGGCGGTCGAGGAATCGGTGGAAACATTCCGCGACGCCGATGGCGGCGATCCGCCGCGGTCCCGCCGTGGTTTACCTGGCACGCGGGCGGCAAAATCGAAGAGCAAATCCGCCCGCGCGCCACGGCGTTTCCGCTAAGCGCAACGCCTAGACATAGGTGATCAGGCCGGCGAAACCCTCGTCCATATGGTCCTGATGATGGCAATGAAAGAACGTCGGACCCGGATTATCAGCCACAAAGTCGATCTCGACGGTCGAGTACCGCGTCATGCTGATGGTGTCTTTCATGAGACCCGAAATCAGGCTGTTCGCGACTTTGGTGACTTCGAAACTATGGCGATGCATGTGGACGGGATGTGTGTCGCCGCTGTTGTTGAACAGGACGAGTCGATAGCGCTTGCCCTGCTTCACCGTGAACAACGGATTCGTCTTGGGCCATGACTTCCCGTTGATCGTCCAGCGATTATAGCCGCCGTGGCCGCCGGGAATTTTATCGAATGTCAGAGAGATTGTCGTATCTGGTGCAGCCGCCGCAGCGCGGCGCGCAAACTTCTGATACGCCCAGTCCGATTTGGTGACAGGCGTCCACTGTGGCTCGCCCTTGCGGTTCTCGTATTCGATGACCGCTCCCATTCCCATGTTGCGGTCCATATCGCTGGCTGATCCAAAAACCCAGACGCCGGGATTGTTCATCTCGACAATCACGTCGGCGCGTTCGGCCGCGTCGAGCCGGAGAACATTCACCGCTGTCGGGGTTGGCACGGGATTACCGTCAAGCGCAATAACAGTGAACTGGTGTCCCGGCAGCGCGAGCGCAACATCCATCGTCGCACTGGCGTTCAGTATACGGAAGAGGATTCGTTCGCCCTGACGAACGCGGATGGGTTCATCATGACCCAGCATCCGCTGCCCTAACGTCGCGGACTTGTACATCACTTCCAGACCGTTGTTTGGCGGCGGTCCTTTGCGAATGTCCTGCATGCTGACCCATTCGCCTTCCCAGCGACGGGCCGCGAGCAGTATTTCACGATCGTAGCGGCCGGGATCGCTCGCGGGCTCGACAACCAGGAAACCGAACTCGCCCGAATAGGTGCTCCGGTTGAGGTTCTTCATTGCCATCGCGTGGCTGTGATACCAGCGTGTGCCCGCGGGTGTCGGCGTGAACGAGTAAACCAGCGACTGGCCATTCGGAATGATCTGCGAACCTTCCTCTGTCGCTCCATCCTGAACCGAAGGTATGTGAAGCCCGTGCCAGTGGATGAGGTCGTCATAGCCGGCGTTGTTGATGACCTTGATGTTGACCGGCATCCCTTCCCGGAGCCGCAAGACCGGGCCGGGCACTTGGCCGTTGTAACCCGTCGTTTTGATGACCTTGCCTGGTGCAAGTTCGAGCGAAACCGGCGCGATCCGGATCGTATGGTCCAGCTTTGTGGGCGCCGTCCGCGCAAACCCTGCCTGCCCCGCCAGGGCCGCCGCGCCTATGCCCAACAGCAGGTCGCGCCGGCTGGGCCGGCCTGCAAACGCGAAGTGAGATTCCCCCGATAAAGCTACCCTCTTCGTCTCCACGGAATGGTCCTCTCGACGCCTCCCCTGGCATCTGTGTGCGAGTTATCGACCAATTGCGGCGCAAGCAAGGATGGGACGTGGAGGCGCGAAGTCCTCCCCGGAATTCAGGACAAGACGCCGCGTCCGGAGTCGGAAAAGGCCCAATGGCTGCCCGAGCATTGCGGCCTTGATTGATGCACTGAATGAGGCTGGACCCTGGTTCGACCGAACCGCTAAACTCAAGCTAACCTGGGGAGGTATCCATGAAATCCAGCCACAGCTTCGCTCTGCTTTTTGCCGGTTCGCTGGCGCTTGCCGCGGTTGCGATCGGCTATCCAGCGCTCGGTGCAGCAACCGCACCGGCGGCGCCTGCCGGAGGCGGGTTGACGATACTCGAATTCAAGCCGGCGATGGACGACCTGATGACCATGCTGATCCAGCCCCGCCACATGAAGCTGTATTACGCCGGGCAACAGAAGAACTGGACGCTCGCAGCATTCGAGCTGAACGAAATGGGCTCCGCGTTGCGCCGCATCGGTCAGACCATTCCGAAATACCGCAATATCAGTGTCGATGCGACCGTGACTTCGATCTTCGCGCCCAAGATCCAGGCGATGAACGCGGCGATCACATCCAAAAACCCGCAGCAATTTGCGGCCGCCTATGCCGATCTGACGGAAGGCTGCAACACCTGCCATCAGGGGCTCGAACACCCGTTCCTTGTGGTCAAGGTGCCGGACGGGCAGAACTTCCCGGATCAGGATTTTCGGCCCGTCGCCGCAGCGAAATAGTCACGTTAGTCCGGCATCGTTTCGTGAAGCGGCAGGTCTGAGCTGTCGGTGAACCAGTCTGCGCGCGAGCCCCAATAGATCGCACGCTGCGGCCGCATTCCGGGGTCTTCATCGAGCGATCCGGCCGGGATGACCATGCCCGCCCCGTCGCGCGTGAGATGCGGAACTTTGGAACCGCAATGGCCGCAGAATTGGAGTGCAAAGCGCTTCGCTACCGGCACGTCATACCGCTTCACCGCATTTTCCCCCTGAATCCAGCGGAAATGCTCGGGTTTGGCAAAACCGTTGGCGGCGTGTGCGGAACCCGTGGCTTTGCGGCAGCGCGAACAGTGGCAATAAACGAAACGGACAAACGGAACCTCGACTTCATACTGGACCGTTTTGCACAGGCAGCTTCCGCGCACCTTCATTTGTCTCGTCTCCTGATGAGCTGGGGCATTACTATCATTGACTTGACGACAACCTGGAACTAAATCGGCGGCATCCGGAACGGCTGAAAACCCTTCCGGCGCCGCGTGTGCGGCGTCGCCTCCAGGCAGCGCAGGTGCGCCCCCTGGAGCGATACGCGTTTGGAGTGAAGCATGTTTGGTACACTACAGGATCGCCTGAATTCGGTTTTCGACACCCTGCGCGGACGCGGTGCGCTGTCCGAGGGCGATGTCGATACCGCCCTGACCGAAATCCGCAACATCCTGATCGATGCCGACGTCGCACTGCCGGTGGTGAAGAGCTTCATCGGCAAAGTCCGCGAACGCGCGATCGGTGAATCCGTCATCCGTTCGGTAACGCCGGGTCAGCAGGTGGTGAAAATCGTCTACGACACCTTGGTCGAGACGCTGGGTACGGATTCGCAGGGACTTGCATTGGGCAGCCCACCGGCGCCGATCCTGATGGTCGGGTTGCAAGGCTCCGGCAAGACAACGACTTCGGCCAAACTCGCGAGCCTGCTGCAGACGCGGGACAAGAAGCGCGTGCTGATGGCCTCGCTCGACGTCAATCGCCCCGCCGCCATGGAACAGCTCAAAGTGCTGGGCGAGCAGACCAAGACGCCAACCCTGCCGATCATCGCCGGCCAGCGGCCGGTGGATATCGCCAAGCGCGCGATCGCTGCCGCGCGTGTCGGCGGCTATGACGTGGTGATCCTCGACACCGCCGGCCGCCAGCACATCGACGAAGCTCTGATGTCCGAAGTGGCCGAGGTGAAGAAGCTCACCCAGCCGCACGAGACATTGCTGGTCGCCGACAGCCTGACCGGCCAGGACGCGGTGAACATCGCCAGGACCTTCAACGAGCGGGTCCAGATTTCCGGCATCATTCTCACCCGTGCCGACGGCGACCAACGTGGCGGTGCGGCTTTGTCGATGCGCGAAGTCACCGGTGCGCCGATCAAATTCCTCGGCACCGGCGAAAAGCTCGACGCGCTGGAGGCATTTTATCCGGACCGCGTCGCGTCGCGCATTCTCGACCTCGGCGATGTCGTGTCGCTGGTCGAAAAAGCCGCCGAGACGGTTGACCGCAGCAAGGCCGAAAAGCTCGCCAAAAAAATGAAAAAGGGCGAGCTCGATTTCAACGATCTCTCCGATCAGCTTTCACAGATGCGCAAAATGGGGGGCATGCAGGGATTGCTGGGCATGCTGCCGGGTATCGGCCGGATGAAAGATCAGATCGCCGCCGCCGGTCTCGACGACAGACTGCTCAAGCGGCAGGAAGCGATCATCTCGTCAATGACGCGTCAGGAACGCAGCAAGCCCGACATCATCAATGGTTCGCGCCGGAAGCGCATTGCGGCAGGCGCCGGCGTCGAAGTTTCGGAAGTGAACAAGATCATCAAGATGCAACGCCAGATGTCGGATGTGATGAAGAAGATCGGCAAAGGCGGCCGCGGATTGATGCAGGCATTTGGCGGAATGAATCCGCAAATGCTGGCCGGCCTGGGTGGTGCGATGCCGCCCATGCCGCCTGACCTGGATACGAAAAAGTAGCATTGCACGACGGCACACTCGCATACGAAAGGGAATCGAATGTCATTGAAGATCAGACTGGCACGCGGCGGCACCAAGAAACGCCCGCATTATCAGATTGTCATCGCCGAATCGCGCAGCCCGCGTGACGGGCGGTTCATTGAGCGCATCGGCTTCTACAATCCGCTGTTGCCGAAGGACCATGCCGACCGCATCAGGCTGGATCTTGAAAAGGCCAAAGCATGGCTCGGCAAAGGTGCAACGGCTTCCGATCGCGTGCACCGCTTTCTCGCCGATGCCGGTCTGGTCAAACCGCAGTCCCATCACAACCCGCAGAAGATGAAGCCGAAGAAGAAGGCGCAGGAACGCGCTGCGGCGGCGGCCAAAGCGGGCGGTGGTGATCAGACCGCGGCTTGACGCACCCGTCCGTCCTGGTCGCTGCCGTGATCGCGGCGCATGGAATCGCCGGCGAGCTGCGGGTGAAGAGCTTCACCGCCGATCCGCTGGCGCTGGGTGGTTACGGGCCGCTCACCACCGCTGACGGACGGCAGTACAGGATAGCCGCGCTGCGTCAGCACCGTGCCGATGAACTGATCCTGCGTCTGGATGGCGTTACAACGCGCAGCGCCGCGGAGCAGCTGAAGGGCTGCCGCTTCTATGTGCCACGGGCCGCGCTGCCGGCGCCGGAACCGGGTGAATATTACCACGCCGATCTCGTCGGACTGCGCGCCGAGAACGTGAGCGGCGGCGACCGCGGGCACATTACGGCGGTCGTGAATTATGGCGCCGGCGACATTCTGGAAATCACCGCGGCGGATGGAACGACAGAACTCATCCCATTCAGCGACAGCCATGTTCCGGTCGTCGATCTGGCAAACGGACGAATCGTGGTGGATGTTCAGTGGACGGAAGGCGAGGAGAATTCGTGAGCGGCGCATGGGCAGCGACTGTCCTGACGCTGTTTCCCGAACTGTTCCCGGGTCCTCTGGCGGCGTCGCTGGGCGGGACCGCGCTTCAGCAGGGGCTGTGGTCCCTCAAAGCGCTGAATATCCGTGACTTTGGCATCGGCCGGCACCGCGCGGTGGACGACAGCCCTGCCGGAGGCGGCGCCGGCATGGTGTTGCGCGCCGATGTCCTTGCTGCCGCCATAGACTCGGTGCGCCAGCCGGACGACCCGCGTCCCCTGATTTATCTCTCGCCGCGTGGCAATCCGCTGACCCAGCAGCGGGTGAAGGAACTTGCATCCGGCCCCGGCCTGGTTCTGGTCTGCGGCCGGTTCGAAGGCGTGGATGAGCGGGTGATCGCCGCCCGCGGAATGGAGGAAATTTCGGTCGGGGATTTTGTCCTCTCCGGCGGTGAGATCCCGGCTATGGCCCTTCTGGACGCCTGTGTGCGCCTGTTGCCCGGCGTCATGGGAAGCGTCGCCTCGATGGCTGAGGAGAGCTTCGAGCAGGGGTTGCTGGAATACCCCCACTACACAAGGCCGCGAGTCTTTGAGGGCCAGGAAATCCCGGCGGTACTGACCGGCGGGAATCACGCTGAAATCGCCGCCTGGAGGCGGCAGGAGGCCGAATTGCTGACCCGGCAGCGCCGGCCTGACCTATGGACCCTCTATGAAAACCGGCAACATTCCGCTAGAAGGCCCGGCTCGCACACGAACATCCCGCCGGACGGGAGGAGAAAATGAATCTCATTCAGACGCTTGAACGCGAACAGATGAACGCGGTCCGTGGCGGCAGGAAGCTGCCTCCGTTCCGTCCCGGCGACACGCTGAAGGTTAACGTCAAGGTGGTGGACGTCACCTATGACGAGAAGAGCAAGCAGACCAAGACACGCGAGCGTCTGCAGGCCTTCGAGGGCGTCTGCATTGGCCGGCAGGGCGCCGGGCTGAACGAGAGCTTCACGGTTCGCAAGATCTCCTATGGCGAAGGCGTGGAGCGCGTGTTCCCGATCTTTAGCCCGCTGGTGGATTCGGTCGAGGTTGTGCGCCGCGGCAAGGTCCGCCGGGCGAAACTCTACTATCTTCGTGGCCGCCGCGGTAAGGCCGCGCGTATTGCCGAGCGCCAACGTGGTCTGGACGACGGCGACGTCGCCGCGCCCGCCGAGGAAGCCGCTACCACCACGGCGAAGTAGCGTCTCAGGTCCCGCAGTGTAGTGGGCGGGCGGCGGTGCCCGGCTTTGTCTGCTTGTGCCGGCGGATGCTCTGGCGCTCGCTCAGCCACAATTTCCACGCGTTTTAACTCTAACCAAACGACCCCTCGCCTATTCTGGGATTCGGAATCATCCGATGGACAGGCATTCGAAACACGTCGTTCCGGATCAGGTGTTGAACCAGCCGGAGCCGCTGCCGGAAGCGCACAGACTTGCGCGGCTTCCGTCGGAGCCGTTTGCATTCCTGCGCTTCATTATCGGCCGGCATTACCGGTGGCATGTTCTGGCGCTGGTGCTGCTTGCCGGTTCGGCGACATCGATCGAGGCGTTCGGCCCCTACGCTTTGTCGCATCTGATCAATGCGATCACGACGGCGGCAGCAGCGCATGCCGGTTTCGCGCAGGCCGTGCTGCCATGGATGATCTTGCTGGCCGCGATCTGGCTGGGATCGACCATCGCCTATCGCAGCTATGAAGCGGTCGATGTCGTCACCAGTCCGCGCATGCGCGCGCTGGCCCAGAAATACCTTTTCACTTACCTGCTGGGTCACAGCCCGCGTTTCTTCCAGGAAAATTTCGCAGGCAAACTGGGGCAGAAGATCAAACAGGCGGGTCAGGCGACGGTCGCGATCCTGAACATCCTCAGCTTCGAAATGACCCGCGTGACGATGCTGCTGCTGGTCGGAGGCGCGCTGATGTTCAATGCGCATGCGACCTATGCCGTCGTGCTCGCCGTTTGGGCGGTGCTTTATCTCGGCATTGTGGTAGCGCTGGCGAAACGTTGCGTCGTGCTGTCGAAAGCATTTTCCAACGAGGTCTCCACGTGCACCGGACGGCTGATCGACGCCATCGCCAATTCCGATCTCGTGCGCGCCTTTGCCAAGGCCGACTACGAGCGCCGCTTCCTGTCGCATTTCCTTGCCGACGAAATGAACGCGTCGAAACGGCTGCGCACATTCCTGATCATGATGCGTACATTCATGGCGGCGGCGACATTGGCATTGCAGATGGGATTGACCGCGCTGGCCGGAATCGACGCGCTCGCCGGCACAATCTCGGTCGGCGCATTCGCGATGATCTTCTTCCTCTCCACCCAGATCATCCGCAGCGTGCAGGAACTGTCCTACCGGATGCTGGATTATTTCGAACAGCTCGGCACATTGGCCGAAGCGCTCGACCTCGTCAGCCATGAGCATGAGATCACCGACGCCCCTTCGGCGCAGCCGCTCGTGGTGCGGGCTGGCGCGATCCGCTTCGAACAGGTGCGTTTTGCCCATCCCGACGGGTTGCAGGTGTTCAACAATCTTGATCTCGCGATCCGGCCGGGCGAAAAGGTCGGCCTGGTCGGTCCGTCGGGCGCCGGCAAGTCGACATTGGTGAAGCTGCTGCGGCGGCAATTCGAGCCGCAATCCGGGCGCATCCTGATCGATGGTCAGGACATCGCCCATGTCACCTGGGATTCGCTGAACGAGGCGATTGCTGAAGTGCCGCAGGTGGCGAGCGTGTTTCATCGCGCCATCCGCGACAATATCCGCTACGCGCGGCCGAACGCTCCGGAAGACGAAGTGTCGCGTGCGGCGATCGAAGCCTATGCGCAGGATTTCATCACCGGCCGCAAGGCGGGTTACGACACCATTGTCGGCGAGCAGGGAATCAAACTGTCGGGTGGCGAGCGCCAGCGCATCGCCATCGCCCGCGCGCTGGTCAAGGATGCGCGCATCTTGGTGCTCGATGAGGCGACTTCATCGCTCGATTCCGAATCAGAGCATCTCATCCAGCAGGCTTTATGGACGCTGATGCAGGGCCGCACCGTAATCGCGATCGCGCACCGGCTGTCCACCATCGCCGGCATGGACCGGATTCTCTATCTCGAAGCCGGACGCATCATCGAGGATGGTCCGCATCGCGAATTGTTGGCCCGTGGCGGCGCCTATGCGCGTCTGTGGAACCGGCAGATGGGCGGCTTCGTCAACGCCGCGTAATCACAAAACTGCACGCGCATTGCGGTTTGTTTTCCTCCCCCGTTTACGGGGGAGGTGTCGCCCGAATGGGCGACGGAGGGGGGACGTTCTACCCATCCAATTCCGGATAATGCCGGAATATCCCGTCTTCGTTGAACGGCAATCGCCGTTCCGAGGCGAGATAATCGGCGATCCGCGGCCGCATCGCGATCCGCTCGCATAGCGGCTCGATGCGGGGCAGCTTCTTCTCAGCCCGGTCCATAGCCTGCGGAAACGCGTAGCGCAGGCCCTCGACAAGCTGAAACAGCGACAGATCGGCGTAGGAGATTCGCCGGCCCAACAGATACGGCCCGCCATTCTGCTCCAGCACGGAATCGAAATAGCCGAGATATTTCGGAATGCGCTCAGCCCTGAAATGCTGCGCCGCGCGTTTCGCTTCACGCTTCTGGTCTTTGTAATAAAGGCTCGAGGCAACCGGATGGTGCACGTCATGGGCTTCCGCGACGGCGTCTGCGATGGTGAGCTGCAACTGATTGACGAACAACCGCCCGCGCTCATTCTTCGGCGCAAGATTGTGGTGCGCTCCCACGTAAAGCAGGATATTCGCGGTCTGCGCGATCAGAAGTTTGCCGGATTTCAGGACTGGAGGTGCAAAGGGCGGTTCCGCAACACGCGCATATTCCAGCAGCCGCATCAATTTCGGCATGCCGCCTTTCTCGCGTGCGATATCGCGGTATTTGGCGCCGGCTTCTTCCAGCGCGAGCCGGACAAATTCGCCGCGCCCCTGAATACCGGGCCAATAATAGAGCTCATAACCCATCCGCTATCCCTCGCTCAGCATATTGTACTTGCCGCGAATCCCCTCTCCCGCCAAGATCAATGAATTCAGTGGACAGTGCCAACGGATGCTCTCCCTTTTACCGCCTCCCCCTTGAGGGGAGGCACGCAAATTCGCGGTTCAGCGAATTTGCGGGTGGGGGAGCGGCATACGCGAAGCTAGTGAAAGATGCGTCGAGGGGACCATGAGTCAAGCCGAAGCAGCACAAATTCCGGCAACAACATCGAGCCGCTTCACGCGCGCCGTGCTCGGCAGTTTCGCGCGGCAGTTCGAGAATTCTCCGGTCTCCTTTGCGGTCACCCTGCCCGATGGCTCGGTACAGCCCTTCGGACCCGGTCCTGCGCGCTTTTCCATCGTGCTGAAGAACGCCAATGCCGTGAAGGCCGTCGCGAGCATGGATGAGGGCCGGTTTGGCGACGCTTATGTGAACGGCGACATCGACCTCGAAGGCGACATGCTGAGCCCGTTCGAGCTGCGCGGCTCGATGAAGGACGTGCATCCAATCACCACGGTGTGGCGTTTTCTGCAGCCGCTGCTGTTCGGGCAGGTGCATACCAATAAACAAGCCATCACCGCGCATTACGACATTGATCCGGAATTTTTCCTCAGTCTCCTCGATCCGGCGACCCCCTGTTACACCCAGGGCGTCTATCTCGATCCATCGGAGACGCTTGAAACCGCGACTTTGCGCAAATTCGATTACGCTTTCGAGAAGTGCGGGCTGAAAGCCGGCGATGAGCTGCTGGAAATCGGACCGGGTTGGGGCGCCTGGTTTGAATATGCGTCAAAGCGCGGCGTCAAATGCACCGGCATCACGATTTCGGAGGTGTCGAAGCAATATCTCGATTCACGCGCGAAAAAGCTCGGCTATGACTGGGATATCCAGATCTGCGATCTTCTGGAATATGCGCCGGGCCGCAAATTCGATTGCATCGTCATCATGGGGGTGATCGAGCACCTGCCCGATTATCTGGCGGTGCTGACGAAATTCGAAAAACTGATCAAGCCGGGCGGCAAGATCTTTCTCGACGGCAGCGCCTGCATCAAGAAATTCGAGCTGTCATCATTCATGGTGAAATATATTTATGGCGGAAATCATTCCTTCCTCGTGCTGCATGATTTCCTCGACAAACTCGCGCGCACAAAACTGGAAGTGATGGAAATCCAGAATGACCGGATCAGCTATTTCCTGACGTTCCAGCAATGGGCGAAGAATTTCGATGCGAACCGGGAATTCGTCGTGCAGAAATTCGGCGATTTCAATTATCGCCGATTCCGACTGTATCTGTGGGGCGCGGCATATGAATTTCTCAGCCGCAGCCTCGATTGCTACCGCATGATCATCCAGGCGCCGGAGTGACAACGGCCAATTGCGTTCCGTGAAAACACGAAGGGCGCCGGTGACCCGGCGCCCTTCCATTGCCAAACTGCGAGTCAAGACCCGCGAGAATGTCAGCTATGCACGAATCCCGGCATAGGCAGGCATCCAGACGTCTGACCGCAGATGAAGACAATGAGACACTGGATCACCTCCTTTCGTTAAGTTGCGCATGGCCAGAAGGTAAGGTGCGTCAGGCGCTTGTGCAAGGTGGCGAGAGAGTTCTTCGCGGCT
Source organism: uncultured Bordetella sp. (assembly GCA_964446945.1). Taxonomy (GTDB): domain Bacteria; phylum Pseudomonadota; class Alphaproteobacteria; order Micropepsales; family Micropepsaceae; genus CAIYRG01. The sequence continues at coordinate 57,134 of CAYUQO010000001.1, read as the reverse complement.
CCGCGTGCGGCTTTACTGTTTTAGGGCTTGACCAGATGCAGAGATAGGTGTAGTCCTACATATATAGGTGATTTCTGCGCGCGGTGCGCATTCGCAGCCGAACAGGCCCCGGACAAGCTGAAGCCGCAACAGTCCAAAGCATCGTAACGGGGGTGCGCCGTGATCCCCTCGTTGTCGCGGCGTGAACGCGTTTGCATGCGATCTACGCGCTGCCTTTCCCTTGCCGCGCGGTTGCGCGTTTCTGACACTTCGTCTGACACTTGCGGGTCTGAATCATCCCGTAATTTCAAGCGTCTAACGTTCTGACACTTTAAACTTGCCATTCCTTCGAATGCCTACTCGCACCAGAACGACATGGGTTTTTGCGTGATATTCTGATTTAATAACGCTCATGGGTGGGATTCTCACGGCGGCCGAATGGCAGGCGCTGCTGTTAAGCCTGCGCGTGGCGCTGGTGGCTGTGCTGGTTGATCTTCCATTTGCCTTTGCGGCCGCGCTGTTACTGGCGCGCTGCCGCTTTCCCGGTAAATGGCTGGTCGACGGCCTTATCCACCTGCCGCTGGTGCTGCCCCCGGTCGCGCTCGGTTACCTGCTGCTGATTTCGCTCGGGACACGGGCGCCGCTGGGCGCATTCCTGCTGGCGAATTTCGGCATCCGCTTCGTCTTCAGTTGGACCGGCGCGGCGCTGGCCTCGGCGATCCTGACCTTTCCGTTCCAGGTCCGCGCCATCCGGTTGTCGCTGGAATCGCAGGAGGCCGGACTGTCGGAAGCCGCTGGCACGCTCGGCGCCGGCGCGCTCGACCGGCTGTTCACGCTGCATCTGCCGCTGGCCGCACCCGGCATCCTCGCCGGCGTGATCACCGCCTTTGCCGCGTGCCTCGGTGAGTTCGGCGCGATCATCACCTTTGTCTCCAACATCCCCGGCGAAACGCGGACGATTCCGCTGGCGATCTACACCGCGATCCAGAGTCCCGGCGGCGAGACCGCCGCGGCACGGCTGGCGGCCATTTCGATCGTTCTGGCGCTCCTGGGGCTGGTTCTCGCCGATACCGCCGGGCGGCGCGCGCGCGCGTCCATCGGACGATGAAGGACGTCTCGCTGAAGCACCGGCGCGCGGGTTTTGCGCTGGAGGCGGAATTTGACCTGCATGGCGCGCGCGTGACGGCGCTGTTCGGGCCGTCGGGCGCCGGCAAGTCCACCATCATCGCCGCCATTGCCGGACTGCTTCGTCCCGATCAGGGACGCATCACGATTGCCGGCGAAACGGTTTTCGATAGCCAAAGCGGCATCTTCGTACCGCCGCGCGAACGCCGCATCGGGGTCATGTTCCAGGATTTGCGGCTGTTTCCGCATCTCTCGGTCGAGTCCAATTTGTTCTATGGCTGGCGGCGTGCCGCATCCCGCCCTGCGCGCAACACTGCCGATGAAGTCGTGGAGCTTCTCGGCCTTTCGCAACTGCTCAAGCGCAAACCCCAGGCGCTGTCGGGGGGCGAGCGATCGCGTGTGGCGCTGGGGCGCGCATTGCTGATGGGCCCGCGCGCTTTGCTTCTGGACGAGCCTCTGGCTTCGCTCGACGCCGCGCGCAAGGCGGAGATACTGCCCTATTTCGAGAGGATCGTGCGCGAGACCCACATTCCGATGCTCTATGTCAGCCATGCACTCGACGAGATTGCGCGCCTCGCCGACCATATGGTGCTTTTGAACCACGGCCGGGTCGTCGCGGAAGGTCCGGTCTTCGACGTCACCTCGCGGTTGGACCTGACCGGCACGCAGCTCATTCCTGGAACCGTGCTGCCGGCAACCGTGCTGCGCCACGACGAAGCACATGGCCTGTCGGAAATCGGCGTCGGCGGCGAGGTCCTGGTCGTGCCGCGCGTGCCGCAAAGTCCCGGCCGTGAAATCCGTATACGAATCGATGCCGAAGACGTCATGCTGTCGCTGTCGCGGCTGGACGAGGTCAGCGCGAATAATGTCCTGCCGGCCCAAATTGCCAATATCCGCGAAAGCGGCCCGCATGCGGATGTTCAGTTGCAGCTCGCCGGCACGCGCCTTGTCGCGCGGATCACGCGGCGTTCGCTGCAGCGGCTTGGTCTAAGCCCGGGACTGCCGGTCTATGCAGTTATCAAATCGGTCACGGTCGGCGGAAGGGAGGGATGACCGCCGCCGAAGTGGCGTGCTAGGCTGACACAAATGTCCGGGGCTGGCAGCTTGGAGGGTGGAATGGCGTATCGGTTTTCATCGGTTGTGAAAGGCGCTGTCGTCGGCGGGGCGCTAGCGTTCTCTGCCGTGCCGGTTCTTGGCCAATCGGGCGCCATTGGCACCTGGACCAAAGCCGCGCCAATGACGATCTATCGCGGTGAAATCGCCGCCATTGCCGTCGATGGTAAAATCTACGTCGCGGGCGGAGCCGTTCCGGGCGCCGACGCCACCGCGAATTTCCAGGCGTTCGATCCTGCGACCAAGCAATGGCGCGATCTAGCTCCGCTCCCGCAAATCACTTCGCATCCCGGCATCGCGGCGATGAACGGCAAGATCTATGTCGCCGGCGGGTTCACCATGAATGTCCACAAAAACCCGGTTACGCTTTTTGCCGAATATGACATCGCCAACAACACATGGCGCGCACTGCCGCCGCTGCCCCAGCCATTGGGTTCGGTGGGCGTCGCGGCGCTGGGCGGCAAAATCCACGTTATCGGCGGGCGTAAGCCGGATGGCATGACCGTCCCGACGCATTACGTGTTCGATCCCAAAACCAGTCAGTGGACCATGGCCGCGCGGCTGCCGGTCGCGCGCGACCATCTCGGCATTCTGGTGATTGACGGCCAGATCCATGTATTCGGCGGACGGCTGAACGCAACCGTCGATAATGTCGGGCTGAATGATGTGTATGACGCCAAAACTGATTCGTGGCGTTCATTGGCGCCGATGCCGACGCCGCGCAGCAGCGGCGCATTCACTTATTATGATGGCCTGATCCTGTATCACGGCGGCGAATGCAAGGATGCGGCCAAGCGGATCACCTTCGACGAAATGGAAGGCTACGATCTGAAGACGGATACGTGGCGCGAACTGGCCAAGGCGCCGACCGGCCTGCATGCCCATGGCGCGGCGACAGTCGGCGATACCGCCTACTTCATCGGCGGCAGTGAGGGCTGCGGATCAGACCATCCGAACACGACCGTTTACGCGTTCAAGCTGCCGTAGACGCGCTTTACCCTTTAAGTGCAGGAATCAGGCGTTCGGCATTCTGGTACAGAATCGCGTTCATCTGCGTCGGCGATAGCCCGCAGCTCCTGAGATCGGCGAGATTATCCGTATCCGACACATAGGGATGATCGCTGCCGAACATCACCTGGCTCAGGGGCGCGAATTTCAACAGCGCCGCCATGGTCGGCGGCGAGTTCGCATTGGCGGTTTCGTAATACAGCTTGCGGAATTCGGCATTGATGCCGTCCGGCGCGACTTTCGACAGATCGGTTTTCTGCAGCAGCCGGTCGAATCGTCCGGCAAACATCGGCACCGCGCCGCCCGAATGTGAGAACACGAATTTCACATCCGGATAGCGACGGAATGCACCGGAAAGCAGGAATCCGATCACCGCGCGGGCGGTGTCATAGGGAATTTCGACCAGATTGGTTTCCAGCGGCATGCCCGGAATCAGCCGTGTGCAACAGGCGCCCGCCAGCGGATGGAAGTAGGCGATCGCGCCGCGGCGGTTGAGCTCCTCGAACACCGGCGCGAAAGCCGGATCGCTGACATATTTCTCGCCATAGGATGTCGCGAAGCCGACCCCGACCACTTTCAGTCTGTCGAAGCCATATTCGATTTCCTTCAGCGATGCCTCGACATCGGGCAGCGGCATGTAAACCAGTTGCACAAAACGCGTCGGGTGATCGCGCACGAGTTCGGCGCCATAGTCGTTCACCTTGCGGATCATGCCGTTGCGCTGGGACGGATCGGTGCGTTCGGTAAATCCTGTCGGCGGCGACAACACGGATTTGGAAATGCCGCCTTTGTCCATGTCCTCCAGCGAATAAGACAATTCCCAGTTCAGCCCATTGGCGTCTCCGGCGCCGACGCGATTGCCTTCCGAGGCCTGGACCAGAAATGGCGGATTGAAATGGTGGTGGAAATCGATGATTCGGGCGGTTTGCGCCGACACGGGCCTCTGCGGCCACGTGGCCGCCAAGCCCGCCGCTGCCCCGCAGGCCAGCATGTTCCTTCGTGTGATGCCGCGCATCCCTTCCTCCCGAACAGCAGTTGCCGCGATCATAGCATTTTATTGTCCAATTCAGCGGAATTTGCCGCTTTGACGGGCACGAAACCACATTGCAGGCTTGAGCACCCGATGAGCCGAACGCATAATCCGGCGGAGTTTGCGAAAGCGGTGAGGCGATGGGCAAACAACTGACACGGCGCGGCCTGATAACAGCCGGCGTTGTCGGTGCGGCAGGAGTGGGCGCTGGTGCGCTCGGCAGCCGCTACGGGCTGCTCGCACCCGATGGTCATAGCATCGAGGGGCTCGGCGAATCCTTTACCTATTCGGTGCAACGGCTGCTGTCCTCCGGTCAGCCTCTGGCGCGCGAATTCACCCGCGATCACATTTCCAAAGTCCATCCAACCAACGGCCCTGCACCGAAGGATGCCGGGTATCGCTCGATGCTGGCCAACGGGTTCAAGGATTGGAGCCTGAGGGTCGAGGGGCTGGTGAGCCGGCCTGCATCATTCTCGATGGACGATCTCAAACGCATGCCGTCGCAGAGCCACATCATCCTGCAGGCCTGCGAGCAGGGCTGGTCCTTCATCGCCGAATGGACCGGTGTCCCGCTGTCGCACATTCTGGATCAGGTCGGGGTCAAACCTGAGGCCCGCTTTGTCATGTTCGTGCCCTTCCCCAATCCGCAGGAGCATACCGGAATCGTGCGGCTGTTCTGGGACAGTGTCGACATGGCGGAAGCCACCCATCCGCAGACGCTGATCGCCTATGCCATGAATGGCGACGCTCTGCCGGCCGACCATGGCGCGCCGGCGCGCCTCAAGCTGGCGCGGCAACTGGGCTACAAGAACGTCAAATATCTGCAGAAACTCGTGCTGGTCGACAGCATGGACAAGTTCGGCGGTACACGCGGCGGCAACAGCGCCGCCACATGGTATGGCGGGATTTAAGCACCCCGAACCGGGTGCTCCCTCACTGCTCACCAAAAGGATGTAGGCCGTCGATTTGCCCGAGGGCCGGGAAACCTAGAAGTAGACCAGCGGGTTGACGGGAGAGCCGGTGCCACCTTCCACCGGCAGCGGTGCAAATGTGATCGCGAATTCGTACCGGTTCAGCCGCCGCGCGGTGGCCACCAGATCTTCGAGATCGAGACATTCGACAATATTGATTCCCATCCAGTTCAGCACCGCGACATGGATCGGGTTGCGCATCCCCTCCCAGCCCGGGCGCGGATTCCAGTCGATGTTGAAATCGTGCCCGATGAATGCCGGCAAGCGGTCATGCATCCACGGGATTGTGTCGGGATAATAACCCGCGACCTGGCCGGTCCACGGGCCGAGCGCCGCACGCCGCTTCCAGCGGCCGGTATAGAGCAGCGGGATGTCGCCCGGCCCGATTTTCACGCCGGACTTACGCTCCCACGCCTCCAGATCGGCGCGCGTGATCGGCGTGTTCGGATCGATCCAGTCCACACCCTTGAGCTGCGGAATGTCGTAGAGCACGGCGCGGGTCGTGATGCCCTTGCGCCAGGTCATGATATTGCCCTTGATGCAGCCGCTTTCGCGATTGAGATTTCCCGCGACCGGTACGCCGTTATACATCAGGCCATTTTCGAAAAAGTGGCACCACGTGTCGATATGGGCCACCGTCTGGCCGTGATAGCTGACCGAGTAATTGTCGGTCGTGCCACCATCGGTGATGGTGTTGGTGACCCGGTGGAAAATGCCGGCTTCATTGACATCCGCCGCGACCGTTTGCGGTTCCGCATGGGCAAGGGAAATCACAACCCCGCTTTTCACCAGTTTCATCGCGGAAGCGACTTTTTCCGGCGTGATCAGACTCGTCGTGCCGGCGGATTCCTGCGCGACCGGCGCCCATTTGCCCCAGGTTTTGAACTCCGTGCGCCAACGTTCGTATTGCGCGCGCAGCGCCTGCGTGTCCGGTGGCGGCGCGGGCGATACCGCCGCGGCGGCATGACCGGGAAAATGAATCACAACGGCACTCGCTGCCGCCAATGCAACTGCGGTGCACAGCGCAGCCGCGGTCAGTCGGTTTCGCATGGGATTCCCCCTCAGAAGTCCGGTTTATCTGCTGTCGGTATATGCGCGCTCTTGTCGGAGTAATATTTCGTCAGCGTGTAGTAATGCTCGGTGTTTTCGGCGCAGACGCGCTCTTCCCATTCCTTGTTGATCGACGGCAGGTAGGTGACGGTCGCGCTGTAAGGCATGGTGAACACGCCCGGATCATCGACTTTGAATTCGAGCTGCATGCCACGACCGCGATAATTGGGATCATCGTCATAGGCGCCGACATGGCCCCATTCCTTTTCGCCGCGCGCCTGCGCCGCCTTCGCCTCTTCGTAAGACAGAAACCGGTAGCGCTCGGTCACATGCAGAGCATTCGTATACGGAGTTCCAAAGCGGTCGAGCGAGCTCCACGGACCCGTTTTGATCCCGATTGTATCGACGACCAGCGTATCGCCTTCGTAATGGCCGACCGAATCGCCATGCCACGACGGCACGATGTTCGCCGGATGGGTCTGGTTCAGACGCACTTCGCGGAAATCATGGTCGTGATTGTAGAGAATGGTGACTTTGTCCGGCTGCTGAAGCAGCTCGATTTCGAAATTCCAGAAAATATAGGGCACCGGCTGCGACATGCACTGATTGTCGGGATCCGGAAACGCGAGACCCGAAAGCGAAATCTGACTGTTGCGGCGAATGGTGGCCGCGGTCGCGGGCTTCAGAATTGGATTGCTGTCGTCGCCAACCAGCAGAGCCGAACCAACAGCGCCGCCCTTGTGATGCACCGGACTGGGGCCCGAAACCGGCGTTTCAATTCCGACATTGGGATGCGCCCACAAGCCGGAAAAGTCCGGAATTGTCTGGGCCGAAGCCGGCAGCGCGCAACAACACAACGTCGCGGCGGCAAACACGTGCAGTTTCATGGCGCCCAACCTTATGAAATCGCTCAAGCGTAATACGCAAGCCCTGACGCCACAATGGCTGCGCGAGCGCCATTGATGTAAGATCGTGACGCCCAGGGAGGTCACCATGCGCTCAACCATGGCCGCGATTTCGGTGCTGCTGCTGTTCGTTGCATCGGCAGCGGCGCAGCCAAGAACAACGTTGGACATTTACGTGGTGGATGTCGAAGGCGGCAACGCCACTTTGTTCGTCACACCCTCCGGAGAATCGGTCCTCATCGATACCGGCAATGCCATTGGTGCGCCGCGCGATGCCGGACGCATCATGGATGCGGTACGGGATGCGCATCTCTCGCAGATCGATCATCTGATCCTGACGCACTATCATGCCGACCACTTTGGTGGCATGGAGGAATTGTCAAAACAGATCCCAATTCGGGAATTCATCGACCATGGACCGAACGTGCAGCCCGGCGCCGGCGCCGATTGGGAGCGTGATGTCTACCCCCGACTCTATGCGAAGGCGAAGCACACCGTCCCCAAAGCCGGCGATCGCATCGCACTCAAGGACGTGGATTGGCGCATCGTCGCTTCGGCGGGCGAGACGATCTCAACGACCACGCTGCCGGGAGCGAACAAGCCGAATCCGGAATGTGCGCGCTTCCAGCCGTTCGACAACAATATGGAAGACCCAATGTCGGTGGCGAGTTACATCACATTCGGACGTTTCCACACCGCGCATCTGGGCGATCTGACGCGCAATATGGAATTCAAGCTGATGTGCCCGGCGACCCGGCTGCCGCAGGTCGATTTGTTTCTGGGCCTGCACCATGGAGTTGAAAGCTCCAACTCGCCGGTGATGATTCACGCGCTCCACCCGCGCGTCGCGATCATGAACAATGGCACGCGCAAGGGCGGCGACCCGCGCACAATGATGAGCGTGCACACATCTCCGGGACTCGAAGATCTGTGGCAGATTCATTTCTCGCAGTTGAGCGGCCAGGAATATACACAGCCCGGAATGTTCATCGCCAATCTGATCGATGAGCAACCGGCGGCGATGCCGGTTGCCGCCATCGACGCACCCGCTCCCGGCGCTGCCGCTCCGCCGGCGCCCGTGCATAACGGCAAGGCCTACTGGATCAAAGTTTCGGCGCAGCGCGATGGCAGCTTTACCGTCACCAACCAGCGCAACGGATTCAGCAAGACCTACGGCAGGTAGAGCGCAATCCGGCGAAGCGTGAGCGGTTCGCCGAAAGATTGCGCGACAGTCAAAAGAATTAGAGCATGATCCGACTACATTGGTCGGATCATGCTCTAATCAGAAGCGCCGGAACCCGCCGAATCCGCCAAAGCCGCCGAACGGAATATCGCAGTTTTTCGAGAATTCGTTCGGCCCTGACGGCAGCACCTGCACCTGACCCGGCCGCGCCGGCGCAGCGACTTTGTGCAGCAATGGCTTTTGTCCCGCGGGCGCCATCGCCTGCTTCAACAGCGTCTCATTGTCCGAAATCTCAAGAATGAGTTTTCGCCGCATGGCAGCCGCGTAATCGCGATAACTCTTGACCACCACGACAAAAGCGCCGCGTCCACCGGTCACGCAGCCGGCATAATATTTGTCGAGGTCGGCGAAATAGCCATTCGCCATATCGTCCATCACCGGCAGACCATTGATGATGATGCCCTGCGCGATCGCCTTGTCGTGCGCCTCGGTCATGGGATTACCGAAATTGTTGGGTCCGTCGCCGGTCACGTCGATCACGCGGCGGCTTGCGGTGGTATCCTTTTCGCTCGATTCCAGCAGAAGCGAGCCGAGTTCGAGCGCGCTGCTGATCGACGTGCGCCGCCCCGGATTGCGCGGCAGATTGTGAATTGCAGTGGCGAAAGCGAGCGCGCTCTGCTTGTCCCTGATCACTGTCCAGTCGATCATGACCCGATTGAATTGCTGGCTGGAGAATTGGATCGTCGCGACCGCAATGCGCCCAAGCGATCCGTTCTGGATCGCCTGGATCACGGTCGGATCCGAAAATGCGGCGGCTGTTCCTTCGCGCTCGACGGCATATTCCTCATTGTCCATGCTGGGCGACACATCGAACGCAAGCACGAGTTTCACGTCGACCTGCTGCTGCGCCGCCGGCACGGTTGGGCGCTGCGCTGCCGGAGCGGACGAGCAGAGCGCGAGCAGAAGCGCGAATGGCGCGCCCAAACGCGCTGCATGGGACAGCCTGTTGCCGATAGCCATGATCATTCGTCTGCGGTTCGAAGTTAGAATCGACGGAAGCCGCCGAAACGGCCAAATCCGCCAAAGCCGCCATAGATATCGCAGTTTTTGGAAAATTCATTCGGCGCGGATGGCAGAACCTGGACCTGACCCGGACGCGCCGGCGGCGCCGTGGCGACCTTGTGCAGCATCGGGCTTTCGGGGGCCGGCGCCATTGCCTGTTTCAGCAGCGTCTCATTGCCTGAGATCTCGAGAATGAGCTTCCGGCGCATCGCAGCGGCGTAATCGCGATAGCTCTTCACCACCACGACGAAAGCGCCGCGTCCGCCGGTGACGCAGCCGGCATAATATTTGTCCAGATCGGCGAAATAACCGTTCGCCATGTCGTCCATCACCGGCAAGCCGTTGATGACAACTCCCTGTGCGATGGCCTTGTCGTGGGCCTCGGTCATCGGAGTGCCGAAATTGTTGGGACCATCGCCACTGATATCAATGACTCTGCGGGTCGCGGTGAAATCCTTTTCGCTGGCCTCGAGCAGCAGCGAGCCGAGTTCCACGGCGCTGCTGATGGATGTGCGCCGTCCGGGTGATCTCGGACCGTTGCGGATAGCAGCCGCAAAAGCGAGCGCGCTCTGCTTGTCCTTGATCACCGACCAGTCGACAACCACGCGATTGTACTGGTCGGTCGAGAAGTGGACCAGAGAGACGGCGATACGGCCGAGAGAACCGTTCTGGATCGCCTGAATCACCATTGGGTCCGAAAAGGCGGCGGCCGTTCCCTCGCGCTCCACGCCGAACTCGTCGTCATCCATGCTGCGCGAAACATCGAAGGCGAGCACAAGTTTGACATCGACCTGCTGCGGTGCGCCCGGTGCCGGCGCACGCTGCGCTGCCGCACCTGCCGGCGAACCTAGACCGAGCAGCATCGCGGCTGGCACGCAAAGACGGGCTACGATTTTCAGCCTGTTGCGCAGGACCATGATTGGTGTTCCCCTCTGTTGCTCCGGCGTGAGCAAAATCTACAGGCTATCGCGCTGACAAACCAGACCAGGACAGAAACATGCTGAGCAGAGCCGCTGTCGCTTTTGAAGCCGGACAACCGCTGGAGATCGTCGAAGTGGAAGTCGGCGGACCGAAAGCCGGTGAGGTCCTGATCGAGCTGAAGGCGACCGGGATCTGCCACACCGACGCATTTACGCTGTCGGGTGACGATCCGGAAGGACGATTCCCGGTGATATTGGGCCATGAGGGAGCCGGCGTGGTCGTGGAAAGGGGCGCCGGCGTCACCTCGGTTGTACCCGGCGATCATGTTATTCCTCTGTACACGCCGGAATGCCGGCAATGCGAATACTGCCTGAATCCGAAAACAAACCTGTGTCAGGCGATCCGCGCGACTCAGGGACAGGGCGTCATGCCGGACGGGACCAGCCGGTTTATACATCGCGGCAAACCGGTCCTGCATTACATGGGGTGCTCGACTTTCTCGAACTACACGGTTCTGCCCGAAATCGCGGTGGCGAAAATCCGCGCCGACGCGCCCTTCGACAAAGCCTGCTACATCGGTTGCGGCGTCACCACTGGCATTGGCGCTGTCATCAATACAGCCAAAGTGGAACCGGGTTCGCGCGTCGTGGTCTTTGGACTCGGCGGTATCGGGCTGAACGTGATCCAGGGCGCACGCATGGTGGGTGCATCGCAGATCGTCGGCGTCGACCTGAATCCGGCCAAAAGCGCGCTGGCCGGGCAATTCGGAATGACCGATTACGTCAACCCGCAAGCCGTAAAAGGCGATCTTGCCGGTCACATTGTCGAACTGACGCGCGGCGGCGCCGATTACAGCTTCGAATGCATCGGCAATGTGAAGACAATGCGCCAGGCACTGGAATGCTGTCACAAAGGCTGGGGGACCAGCGTGATCATCGGCGTGGCCGGCGCCGGCCAGGAGATCTCTACCCGACCCTTCCAACTCGTCACCGGACGCGTCTGGAAAGGCACGGCATTTGGCGGCGCCAGGGGCCGCACCGATGTGCCGAAAATCGTCGACTGGTACATGAACCAGAAAATTGCGATCGATCCGCTGATCACGCACACAATGCCGCTCGAACGCATCAATGATGCATTTTCATTGATGCACGAGGGCAAGTCGATCCGATCTGTGGTTGTCTACTGATCTTCAGCGGAAGAACCGGCGCAGAAATTTCGCCATCACCGGCACGGTTTCAGGCCGCTTCAGACGTGGATCATGATCTTTCATCCGCCGCTCATTTTCGGCGAGACAGACATCGATCAGGTCCGCGACCCCGATTTGGGGCCCAAGCTGATTGCCGCCGGTGACGGTGAATTGCGCCGCTTTCTTGCGGCTCATCCCGGTCGCGATGCCGAGCCGCTCCCAGATCACATAAGCCCAAACGCCCCGCAACTTCAGTTCGAACCAGCAGCGGCGCAAGAACGGCAGATTCCGGCGATGCCAAGCCAGCCAGTTGACGAAAAACAGGATGTGCCGGCTCTCCTCACGGATGACCGGCTCGAAAGTGTCGACGAGGTCGAGCGGAAAAAAGCCCGACCGCTTGGCAATTTCGAACAGGCCAAAAGCGAAGAAGCTGTCCATGCATTCGCTGTAGCCGGTGACCAGAAATGCCCATTCGGGATCTTTAGGACCGGCATAAACAGGTTCGGGCTGAAGAGCGATTCCATAGGCGGTCACCATATGCGCGAGCACGTGGCGGTGGCGGCGCTCCTCGAAACCCATCAATTCGATCGCCTTGTGCAGCAGCGGCTCACGGATTCTCGCGGCATAAGCTGAGACATTTGCGCCTGCGCGGTTTTCGGTCTGAACCGCAATGTCCCAGATCGGCAGTGAGACGAGCCGGTCGCGCGCGGCATCGTCCAGTTTCGGCCAATCAATCACCGCCGGACGGTATGGATTGAACGTCTGAATCAACATCCGGCAGAACAGCTTCCGGTGGGCATCACTGCCGATGCGAATGGGTTGGTCGGGAATGTCGATGTCGGTATGGCCGGTGAGATCGGGCCATATCAGTGCGGTTTGGTTCATTCGTAAAAGTTAACGCGTTTCGTGGGTCCGGCCAACGCATGAGTTGAAATAGAGTGCTGATGGTTCCTGCAATGGAACCATGCGCTTAGCGATTGTGCTATGAGGAAGCAGCAGGAGACGATCATGAAGCTGCAACCGCTGAGCTTATCTGTTTTTTTCGCAATTTCGGCAGCACTGTCAGCGCCCACATCGGGTCAGGTTCCGCAGGCATCCGATTTTTCCGGCATGTGGGTCCATCCCTTCTTTCCGGGAATTGAGCCCCCCGAGTCCGGGCCGGGGCCGATATTCAACCGGCTGCGCCGTCCGAATGGGCAAGTGAACAACAATCAATGGGTGGGCGATTACACCAATCCGATCCTGACACCCGAGGCGGCCGAAATCGTCCGTCAGCATGGTGCGATCTCGCAGTCCGGCATGACCTATCCGACACCGAGCAACCGGTGCTGGCCCTCGGGTGTGCCTTACATATTTTTCCAGCCGGGAATGGAGATGTTGCAGCGGCCGAACGAGATCTTCTTGCTCTACCTGCGCAATCACGAATTTCGTCACGTGCGCATGAACGCCCAGCATCCAGCAAATGTCATTCCGTCCTGGTACGGAGATTCCGTCGGCCATTACGAGGGCGATACGCTGGTGATCGACACGGTTGGGATGAAGGCCGACCGGCCAATGGCGATGGTCGACATGTACGGCACGCCGTTCAGCCCGGCGCTGCACGTCGTCGAGCGCTACCGGATGATCGACTATGATGCCGCGCAGGCCGCCCTCGCCCGCAACCTTAAGATCAATCCGCGTGTTCCGGATACCAGGGCGGATCTGGGTTACAAGGGCAAGCACCTCCAGCTGGTTTTCACCGTCGATGACCCGCGCTTCTTTACGATGCCGTGGTCCGGAGTGATCACTTATGAAAAGCCGGGCATGGCGTGGGAGGAAAATGTCTGTGCGGAAAATCCGTTCGAGTTTTATGCGGTGAAGAACGACGCGGTGATTCCAACCGCAGCAAAACCGGATTTTTAGCGCTCAGTCGAAATCGGGTACGCGTTCGAATTCCTGACGAGACAAACTGGCCAACGCCTGGCGAAGAACAAATATCATTCCTACAGCGTCGCGCCTGGCAACGGCGGTTTCCATCACCTCGTTCAGAAATATTTGCGCCGGCAAATGCCCCGCCGGCCCCGGAATTGTCAGAAAGACTGCGACACGCCGAATGACGTAATCCGCGATTGTCTCGATCACTGCAGGACGTTCAATCGCATCCGGCCGAAGCAGCATGAATGAGATCGCGTAATCGCCGGCATAGGTTTTCGGGATGTCCTCAATGTGTTGGCGGGCGATGCGATCGATGAAGATGCCGGATTTGTCCGGCCGCCAAGTCGCAGGAATTTGCGAATTCAGCAGCCACTCGCAGTAGAAGCCACGGCACGCCGCTGGCCTCGATTCGTAAATCCGACATCCGCGGCCCTCGTCACAATGCTGGCACAGCAGGTTCGCGGTTTTCCTGAGCTCCTCCGTATGGATCGGGAGAATCCTGCAGCAAACGGTGCATGCGCCGCATTCCCGCCCGCTCACGACGGCGGTCTGTCCAGTCCGTATGGTGTTGTTCATTCAGTGCATCAGACCCGATCCCGGCATCGCACTATTGCCGACAGAAGATGGCAAAAATAGCTCTTGTATATGCAACCAAACAGTTGCATATACCTTTTATGAGCATGGATGCCGTGTTCCGGGCGCTCGCCGATCCAGTCAGACGACAGTTGCTGGACCGGCTGCGTGCGAACAATGGGCAGACATTAAACGAGCTGTGCGAGGGCTATGACATGACGCGGCAGGCGGTGGCGAAGCATCTCGCAATACTCGAAGGCGCCAATCTCGTGGTCACACAGTGGCGCGGGCGTGAAAAGCTGCACTTTCTCAATCCTGTTCCGATCCAGAGCATCGCCGAGCGATGGATCAGCAAGTTCGACCAACCGCGGCTGAACGCCCTTTCCGAACTCAAGAGAAAACTGGAAGGAAAAGATCATGGCTGATGGGAAGAGCAGTTTCGTCTACGCCATTTACATTCGGACAACACCGCAGAAATTGTGGGCTGCTCTCACCAGCCCGGACTTCGTCCAACAATACTGGATGGGAATCCGGCCGGAGGCGGAATGGAAAGAGGGCGGCTCGTGGAAACTCATGTTTCCGGACGGCCGCATCGCAGATACCGGAAAGATAACCGAGTTCCTGCCGAACAAACGTTTGAGCATCCGCTGGCGCAATGAATTCCGGCCGGAATTGAAAGAAGAAGGCTGGTCACTCTGCACGATGGAAATCGAACCCGCCGCCGGCGAAACCGTCAAATTGACAATCACGCACAGTATCGAGCGCGAGGATTCCAAATTCATCGGCGCGGTGTCCGGCGGCTGGCCGCAGATTCTGTCCAACCTCAAATCGCTGTTGGAGACCGGCTCCGTCATTCTGCCCCCGCGGTACTAATGGAGATAATCAAGTCATGCGGCACTGATTCGGGGCAGCAGGTTCAGGCGACAGTGCCTGCCGCGAGGGCTCCCTCGTAGAATGTAGCGAGTTTTTGCAAAGCGCCCGCACAGTCGCCGACATAACAGGAGCCGTGCATGACGGCGAGCTTGACTGGTTTGAGTTCGGCAAGCGCCCGGATTGTCGGCGCCGTCCCGGGCGTCAGCGATGTCGACCGGAAGGCCTTTTCAGCGGCGATTGCCGGCTCAACGATGCTGTCGCTCGTCACCGCGGGCCCGCGCCCGACATGCGTGAGCAGGTCCCCGCAGAACAGCGTGCCGGTTGTTTCCTCGTAAATAAGTCCTGACTCCCACGCGTGCGGAACATGTGGCGTGTCGATGTAGCGAACGCGCCTGCCACCGAGGTCGATGATTTCGCCATTCGCAAGCGGCCGGGGAGCGCGTGCCGCGAGGTCATTTAGCGATACCATACAGGCGACGTGGCCATGGACGATTTGCGCCTCGGGAGCCGCTTCGAGCCACAGATTCATTGCGCCGCATTCATCGGATTCAATATGGCCAAAAGAAATCCAGCGAAGCTTTCGGACCGGCATAACCGTCGCAAATGCGGCGGATACGGATGGGAACATCCGGCGAGGTCCCGTGTGGAACAGGAGTGGCTCCTTGGCATCGATAAGATAGTGGTTGAAAGTGAAACCTGCCGGAGGCGCGATTTCCGCGACGTAGGTCGAGAGTCGGAATATGCCATCGCCGATTTCGTGAATTTCTGTATGCATGCTGCCCTCGCAAACTGATGAAAGACGGTAGCATGAACAGTCGGGATCGCGAGTGCGTTGACGGGATTTGAGCAAATCGTGAAGCGCCAGAGTCGCTTTTCACTGGTGCAAGAACATTCTTTTGCACTGGGTCCCGACTTTCGCAAGCGCATCATTCGCGCAAGAATGATTTAGCCCGGCATTGCCGGGCTAAATCATGCGCTCATGATGGTTGCGGGGCTAGGATTTGAACCTAGGACCTTCAGGTTATGAGCCTGACGAGCTACCGGGCTGCTCCACCCCGCGAAATCGGGAAGCGGGATATAGGTGAAGCCATAGCGGCTGTCCACCCCGCGACGAGCCCAAATCTCCCGGCTCAGCCTGGCAACGGTTCCGCATCGACCAGAACGGCCACAAGAAGCGCCGGTTCGTCGCCGGGATTGACCCAACCGTGCCGCGTACCGCGCTGAATCAGCACGTCGAATGGCTTCATCGTGACTTCGCCGATGTCCATCAGCGCGGTCACTTCGCCTCTCAGAAGCACGATGTAATCCACGGTATCGGTCTGGTGCATCGATGGATGGCGCTCCATCGCCTGGCGCGCGTGGCCGGCGCCGGCCGCCTCGAACATCCGCGCCATACGCGTATCCCGCTCTTCCTTTGAAAGGCCAGCCTCGTTCTTCTCCGGCGCAATCTGGAAGAAACGAAACAGCGTTCCGCCTTTGGGCGGCGGCAGCGCAAAACCCGCACCGGCGGTGGGATCATCGGCGCCTGCATTGCTGGCCGGAACCGTGGTCGTGCGCCAGAAATTGATATGGCCACGTTCCGGGTCGGACGGGTTCGGCACCAGGTTCTGCGCCGGCCCATCCGAAATCACGATCGAACGTCCTTCGGCATCATGCCCGGTCACGATGCGCCGGGCGCGATACAGCGACATTCCTACCAGGCACCCGTGTTCGGCATTGACGCCCACGGTTCTTCCGGCGGCAGAGCCGGGCCGCGCTGCAACAGCTCAATCGAGATGCCGTCGGGCGAACGCACAAACGCCATCTGCCCGTCGCGTGGCGGACGGTTGATCGTCACTCCGCCATCCATCAGCTTGCGGCAGGCCGCGTAGATGTCGTCGACGCGATACGCCAGATGGCCGAAATTCCGCCCGCCGTGATAATTTTCCGCGTCCCAATTGTAGGTCAGCTCGACCATCGGCCCCTTGCGCTCGCGCGCGAGGTCAACATCTCCCGGCGCGGCGAGAAAAATCAGGGTGAACCGCCCCTTCTCGTTCTCCTGGCGGCTGATCTCTTTCAGCCCTAGCAGACCGCAATAGAAATTCAGGCTTTTTTCAACGTCCGCAACGCGGACCATGGTGTGAAGATATTGCATCGCAATTTGCCTTTACGGGTCCCGTTCACCCGGGGCGCCACCCATCCCGCAAGTGAAGACAGTGAACGCGTCAAATATTATTGATTCTGGGCGCCGCGGCCAGCACGTCCACCACCGCCGGCAGGCGCGCGCTGTGCTGCCAGATCTGGCAGCAGCGGCGGCTGCGGACCGATCACCTGCTCCAGCGCGTCACGGGCGCACATTTCCTCACCATAACTGGCATTGCGTTCGGCCGGCGGGATGCCGCCAACTCCGATCGCGCCGATCAACTGCCCGTTGACGATGATCGGCAAGCCGCCCTCCTGCGTCGTCAATTCGTAGCCGGACATATTCTGGTTGGTGAACGGATCCTGGACATTGCGGTTGGTCAGAACATGCGACGGCGCGCGCGTCCTTAGCGCTGTCAGCGCCTTCTGCTCCGTCGCCTTCACCTGGATCCAGCCCTCGCCGTCCATGCGGTGTTCGTGCACGACAAGTCCCTGCGGATCGAGCACGACCACGACCACCTGGCTATTATTGCGCCGGGCGATGGCTTCGCACGCTTTTGACAGCCGTTCTGCCGTATCCGAATTGATTGAGATATGGTCATGCAGGCGGTCTGCCGCCTTGCCCGACAACACGAATTGCTGCGGCACCTGGCCGTTCCCGTCATAGGTCGACGCCGCATAGGCGGCAGTCGTGGCGAGCGCCGCTCCGGCACAAACCAGCAATGAAGCAATGCGCATGGCGTTCCTCTCACAGTTTGGTGCAACATGCCACGGACAGCGTTTGCCTGACAATTGCCGCAAGGCGAGGGCGCCGCGTCTGATGCGGCGCCCTCTCGCGATCAACGGTTGGCAGCTCCGGGTGCAGGACGCGCACCACCTCCCGCCGCACCATTGCTGATCGCATAGGGGTTCGGCAGGTCGGGCAGCAGTTTGGGCTGCGGGCCAAGCACCGCTGTGAGCGCGTTGTAGCCGCAGATTTCATCGCTCCAGGTTGGCGGAGTAGCAGCCATGCCGCCGACGCCGATGGCGCCAAGGAACTGACCGTCGACGACGATCGGAAGCCCGCCGGCATTGGCGAAATTACCCTGCCAGATGACACGCGATTCCGACACCGCGCCCGTTCGCACGGCGTTCATCTGGGCTTTGCTGGGCGCGCGGGTGTGCAGCACGGTATTGGCCTTCCACAGCGCGGATTCAGTGTTGACTTTGCCCTGCCCGTCGCCGCGGCCGTAGAACGTGATCGTGCCGAACTGGTCGAGGATCACAACGCTGACGCCCATGCCTTTGGCGGCGGCTTCATTGATGCAGTGCTCACCAATCGCCTTTGCCGTGGCCCAGTTGATCTGATTCTTTTCCATCACCTTGTCCGCATTGGCGCCCTTCTGAACCACATCGCTCAGCGACAATGCGAAAGTCGAACCGCCAAAAACCGTGGCTGCAATACCGGCCACCAGTGCTAGCTGGATTTTCATGTCACTCTCCCTCCTGAATGCGATGCCCCGGCATCGCGCGGCCGCACAATGCCATGCCTGCCGCGTGGGCGCGAATCCGGACAAAGAAAAAGGGCGCCGCGGTGCCGCGACGCCCTGATCCCAGACCGGCAAGTAGGTTATTGATTCGGAGCGCCGTTGCCGCGCGGTCCTGCTCCGCCGGCGGCGGCATTACGCTGCACGTCCGGCAGCAGCGGCGGCTGTGGTCCGATCACCTTGTTCAGCGCACGCCAGGCGCAGATTTCGTCACTCCACACCGGCACGCGTGGCGCCGAGCCGCCGACGCCGATCACGCCGATCAACTGATTGCCGTTGACGACGATCGGCAGCGCACCCGAATTGGCGAAATTGCCGAATGAGTACTGGCGGAGTTCGGTCGCCCGGCCCTGCAGAACCTGGTTCATCACGCTCTTGCTGGGCGCGCGCATGTTCAATGCCGTCTTGGCCTTCATGAACGCCGTGTCGACATTCACTTTGCCCTGACCATCCATGCGATAGAACCACACCGGCTCGCCGAACTGATCGGTAATCACCACGCTCACCTTGACGTTTTCCTTGGTGGCCTCATCGATGCAGGCTTTGCCGATCGCTTCCGCGGTCGCGATGTTGATGGTGTTTTGTTCGAGCAGCGCCTTGGCGGCATCTCCCTGCTGGACAAATTTCGACGTTTCCGCCGCCGTGGCGACGCCGGCAATGGCAACCACCGCCGCCGCTGCCACAAATCCCGAATAAAGCTTCATGGTTTTCTCCAATTTCCAGATTCAGCGATCAACGGTTCGGGGCGCCATTGCCTGCGCGTTCGCCACCACCGGCGGCGGCAGCCGGCCGGATATCGGGCAGCAGCGGAGGCTGCGGACCGATCACTTTCGTCAGCGCACGCCAGGCGCATATCTCATCGCTCCACACGCCGGGCATGGGCGCCGATCCACCCACGCCAATCGCCCCAATGAACTGGTTACCATTGATCACGATCGGCAAACCGCCGCCATTGGCGAAGTTTCCAAAGGAATACTGCCGAAGTTCGGATTGTCCCTGCGCTACCGCGTTCTGAACCGCTTTGCTCGGCCGGCGCGTGTTCAAAACCGTGCGTGCCTTCATGATCGCGGTGTCGATCGCGATCTTCGGCTGGCCATCCATGCGATAGTAGTAAACCGGCTCACCAAACTGGTCGAAGATCGAAATGCTGACGCGCTTACCGGCGGCTGTCGCTTCGTCGGCGCACGCCTTTCCAATGGCTTCAGCGGTGGCGACGTTGATGGAATTCTGTTCCAGCAACTGCTTCGCCGCGTCGCCGCGGATTACGAATCGGTCGGCATCGGCCGCCATGGCCGCGCTGACACAGACGGTCACCGCAGCCGCGGCCGTCAAGGCGCTATAGACTTTCATGAGATTCCCTCCAAGAACGATGCACGCACGCATCCGGGTTGCATTTTGCCTTTTTGCAGAGTTGCTTACAACTGCCGCACCAGTTTTGTTTTGACTGCGCAGTTCGTCCTATCCCGTTGCCGGAACCACATTTTTGGCGCTAGCCTTAACTCTCTTCGGCAATGGAGCGAGAAATGGCGGAATCGATCGACACTTGGCGCGACCTTCTGGTCAACAAGAAAACCTTTGCCCATGTCGCCACGCTGATGCCGGACGGCACCCCGCAATCGACCCCGGTGTGGATCGACTATGACAATGGCAAGGTGCTGGTGAATTCCGCCAGGGGCCGGGTGAAAGACAAGAATCTCAAACCGGGCTCGCCGGTCGCGATTTCCATCACCGATCCCGACAATCCATACCGTTATGTCCAGATTCGCGGCAAAGTTTCGCGCATCACCGAACAGGGCGCGTCCGAACACATCGACAAGATGGCGAAGAAATATCTGGGTAAGGACAAATACCCCTTCGCGCAACCGGGCGAAGTCCGCGTGCTGTTCGAAATCGACCCGGATGCGGTCAGCGGGAATAAATAAACCCTACTGCGCCGGGTAAATCAGAGTCCCGTTGTTCCGTACCTGCGCTGCCGGCGTGAGGCGGGCCGGCTCGATTTTGCCTGGTCCCATGATGTGGAAGACATTTTCGCCGCTGGCGAGCAGATAGTCGGCGATGATCCGGCGGTGGCAACGCCACCACACGGCTTCCGCGCACATGAATGCGCAATCTTGCGCCTGTCCCATCTGCCGCAGAACCTCTAACCCGCGGCGGAAATCATCGCTCGCGGCATAATCCGCGTAATTCCGGAAGCTGGTGTTTTCCCAGAACATGTTCGGCGACGGTTCGTCGCGCTTTCGTCGCGACCGCAATCCGCCAAGTTCGGCGATCTGCCGATACGCAATGCCCTGCTCCGCCAGCGGCTGTTCGATGGCGCCGAGATTGAATTGCGGGTTGGTGGCAGAGCGCGGAATCCGTCTCACATCCGCAAGAGCGGCAACGCCCGCCGACTTCAGCAGCGAAATGAATTCGCCGATCGTCCTGGTCGAATGTCCGATGGTGTAAAACACCGCACCTCAGCGTTTTTTCAGCACCCGGCCCGCGACTGCGTCCAGTTTGGCAAACAGCGCCGGATCGCGCTTTTCCGGCGCGGTGATCAATGCCGTATCCAGCACATGCTCGATGCCAAGCGGCGAAGGCGTGCGTTCCGGTCCGAGCATCGGGATCACCCGCTTGACCAGCGCCCGCGCCCGATCGGCATTTTCCAGCAGTACACGGACAACCTGTTCCACCGTGACGTGATCGTGGTCCGGATGCCAGCAGTCGTAATCCGTCACCATCGCGACAATCGCGTATGGCAGTTCGGCTTCGCGCGCCAGCTTGGCTTCCGGCATCGCCGTCATTCCGATCACATCGCAGCCCCACGCACGATACAGCCGGGATTCGGCCAAAGTCGAAAATTGCGGCCCCTCCATCGCGAGATAGATCCCATCAGTGCGGCACGGTATGGCTTCCGCGGCCGCCGCTTCGGACAGGGCGTTCACCAGACGTGGACAGACCGGATGGGCAAGCGAGACATGGGCGACAAACCCATCGCCGTAAAATGTCTTTTCGCGCGCGTGCGTGCGATCGATGAACTGGTCCGCGAGTACAAAATGCCCGGGGGCAAGTTCCTCGCGCAGCGAGCCGCAGGCCGAAACCGAAATGATATCCGTGCAGCCGGCGCGCTTCAGCACATCGATATTGGCGCGATAATTGATCGTGGTTGGTGAATGAACATGGCCGCGGCCGTGGCGCGGCAGGAACACGACATCCACGCCCGACAATCGTCCGAACAGCAGATCGTCCGAGGCTTCGCCCCAGGGGCTCGCAATATGGCGCCAATGCGCATCCTCAAGACCGGCGATGTCGTAGACACCCGAACCGCCGATGATCCCGAGAACCGCTTTCATTGCTTACCTAGGGCGAGAGCCGCGTCTCGTCGCCGGTGCCTTCGCCGACCGCGCCGACATCATGGTGACCATGCCAGACGCGCCGATACGCGAAGAACAGCAACAACGTGAGCCCGATCAGATACAGCATGACCACGAATCCGGTCTGCTTGCGCGAATCCTGGGTCGGTTCGGATGCCCAGGCCAGGAAGCTGACGATGTCACGCGCCTCCTGATCGAGATTATTGGGTGTGCCGTCGGTAAAGGTGACGGCGCCATCAGTCAGCGGTGGCGGCATGGCGATCTGATGCCGCGGGAAATAAGGGTTGTAATATAGCCCGTTCGCGATCGTTTCTCCGGCCGGCGGCTTTTGACCGAAGCCGGTCAGGATCGAGTAGACGTAATTCATATGTCCGTCGCGCGCTTTGACGATCAGCGACAGATCGGGCGGCAGCGCGCCATTCAGCGCGGCGCGCGCGGCCTGCTCGTTCGGGAACGGCGGCGGGAAATAATCCGCCGGAGTGCCGGGCCGTGTGAGCGGCATGCCATTGGCATCCACCGTCTGTCCCTGCGCATTCGGGCCGGCAGGAATTTTGTAACCCGCGGCAATGGCTTTCACTTCGTCCTGGCTGAATTGTGGCCCACCGGGATCGCCGAGATTGCGGAACGCAACCCGCGACAGCGAGTGGCAGTTCGAACAGACCTGCTTGTAGATTTGAAAGCCGCGCTGCAGCGATGCGCGATCATATATCCCGAATGGTCCGGTGAACGACCACGAGACGGATTTGGGCGGCAACGCCTCGGTCGATGGCGCGGGAGCAATCCCTGACTGCAGTTTTGCCGGCGAAGGCGATTGCGTTTCCGGCCCCGTCTGCGTCGGCGGAGCGGTTTCCACCTGACCCAGTGCAGGCTGTGGTGCTGCACCTGTCACGCCCGGTTGCGGCGCGGCTGTATCCGGCGATGGAGTTGGTTGCTGTGCCGCGCCTGCGGCCGGCTGCGCTGGGGCAGTGGCATTGGGACCAGCCGGTGTGGCCGGCGCAGCGCCGGGTGTTTGGGCCGATGCACTGGCGCAGAGAGAGACGAGGGCCGAAATCATCAGGAATCGGTGTGATGGACGCATGATCCGCTCCTACTCGGCCGGTGTGCTGGCAAGCACGGATCGGGCGATGCTGTCGGGTACCGGTCTCGGCGTTTCGATTATCCCGACCGCCGGCATGATCACCCAGAAATGCAGGAAGTAGTACAAAGTGAAAATGCGGCCGAGCCAAACCAGCGGAATTGGCGTGTTGAACAGCGTCGCGTCGACAGGCCGTGACCCGACATAGCCGAGGATGATCACGGATACGACGAGCACCCAGAAGAATTGCTTGTAGAGCGGCCGGAACCGCGCCGAGCGCACCGGCGAAGTATCGAGCCACGAGATGAAGAACAGGGTGAACAGCGACAGGAACAGCGCAATCACGCCGATCAGCTTGTTCGGGATCGAACGCAGGATGGCGTAGAACGGCAGGAAGTACCATTCCGGCACGATATCTTCAGGCGTCTGGATCGGATTGGCCGGCACGTAATTGATCGGGTCGCCCAGCACATTGGGCGCGAAGAACACGAGATAGGCGTAGAGGATCAGGAAGCAGCAGACAAAAAACGCGTCCTTCACCGTGTAGTAGGGATGGAACGGGACGGTGTCCTGCGGACTCTTCACGTCGATCCCAAGCGGATTGTTGTTGCCCGGCACGTGCAGCGCCCAGATGTGCAGCGCGACCAGGCCCGCAAGCACGAACGGCAGCAGATAATGCAGGCTGAAGAAACGGTGCAGCGTCGCGTTGTCGACGCCGAAACCGCCCCACAACCAGGTTGTGATCGCAGTGCCGAGATGCGGAATGATGAAATCGAGCGCGGTGAAGAAATTGGTGATCACGGTCGCGCCCCAGAACGACATCTGACCCCAGGGCAGCGTGTAACCAAGGAAGGCCGTCGCCATCATGACGATATAGATCAGTACACCGATGATCCAGATCATCTCGCGCGGCGCCTTGTAGGAGCCGTAATACAATCCCCGGAAGATGTGCAGATACACGGCAATGAAGAACATCGATGCGCCGTTGGAGTGCAGGTAGCGCAGCAGCCAGCCCGCATTCACATCGCGCATGATGTGTTCGACCGAATCGAAGGCGAGCGTTGAGTCCGGCGTGTAATGCATTGCCAGCACAATGCCGGTCAAAATCTGAATTGCCAGAATGATGCTCAGGATTCCGCCGAACACGTACCAGATATTCAGGTTGCGCGGCGTCGGGTACCAGACGACATGTTCCTGGGCGAACCGGATGATCGGCAGGCGCCTATCCAACCAGCGCGCAAAGCCGGATCTGGGAATATAGGATGGACCTTCCATGACGTGTCCTCAGCCGACCTTGATGCGGGTACTTGAGAGAAAGGCGTAAGGCGGAACTGCAAGATTCTGCGGTGCCGGCCCCCTGCGCACCCGCCCGGCAACATCGTATTGCGAGCCATGGCAATGGCAGAGCCAGCCGCCGTAATCCCCCTGGGGCGCCAGCGCCGTGCTGGCCGTCGGCGTGCAGCCAAGATGCGTGCAGACGCCGACGACGACCAGCCATTCGGGCAGCTCTGCGGTTGCCGCAGCTCCGGTTTCCGCGGCGGCGGCTGTCGAAGTTGAGCTCGCAGCCGCTGTTGACGGGGTTCCGCCCGTAGTAGCCGGTACTATTTGCGCGCCCTCGGGCGTCGCGGATGCCGCAGCCGGCGCTGCTGCATTGGCCGTAGTTCCTGCTGCGGCTTGAGCGCCGGGCGCTGGCGCTGCTGCACCTGCTCCCGATGCTGCGGCGGTCGCGCCTGCACCTGCTGGCGCTGCACCTGCCGTTGCGGGCGTTGCACCGGCCGCTGGCGCGGCAGTTGTTGCCGCAGCCGTAACATTCGGGGTCAGCCGGTTATCATCGGTCGCGGGGGCGTTTTCCGGAAAATTCGCGTTTCTCGCCAGCGGGTCCAGCAGATCGGAAACCGGCACCGCGCGCGCGGCGGCGATTTCCTGCGCCGTCCGGCGGCGGACAAACAGGGGGTGGCTGCGCCACGTGAAGGTCACTGTCTGGCCCGGCTGAATCGGCGTCAGGTCGATCTCAACCGAGGCGAGAGCGAGCACGTCCGCCGACGGATTCATCTGGACAATCAGTGGGATAAGCGTCGCCGCTGCACCTATGCCCGCGACTGCGCTGGTGGCGACGTAAAGGAAATCGCGTCGCGTCGGTTCGGCCGTTTGCATCGTGTCGGCCGTGTGCGAGTGAGCCACTGCTATAATCCCTTGAAACTTAGCCTTTCAGGCTCGTCGCCTGGAGCATTGAGGCTCTGCTTGAGCATCCGGATAAGTCGTCAACGGGCGCCGCCCCGGACTTGCGGCGCCGCCAAATCGCGCCCCCATATAGAGAGAGAAATTTTCCGATGGTTTGCGGCACGATGCCGCATAAAACCATCCAGAACCGCGATAGTTTCATGCGCATTGGCTTGTTCGAACCCGATATCCCGCAAAACACCGGCGCGATCATTCGTTTGGCCGCCTGCCTCGGCGTTCCGGTGGACATTATCGAGCCCTGCGGCTTTTTGTTCAGCGACTCGGGGTTGCGCCGCGCCGGGATGGATTATCTGGAACTCGCCGATGTCACGCGCCATCCGTCATGGGACCGATTCGTCGCCTCGCGCAGTGGCCGGATCGTCCTGATGACCACCAAAGCGCAGACCGCCTATACGGCATTCTCCTTCCGCAGCACGGATATCATCGTTTTGGGGCGCGAAAGCGCCGGTGTTCCGGACAACGTGCACAATGTCGCCGATGCGCGGCTTCGGGTTCCATTGCGTCCCGACTCGCGTTCCCTCAACGTGGCGATGACGGCCGCCATGGTGATCGGCGAGGCGCTGCGTCAGACCGGCGGTTTCCCGGTTGAGGGAAGGACGATTGCATGACCCAAAGCGGTCCAGTGGACGAGAGGAAACGCCGCGCATCGGAGTGGTTTGCAGAATTGCGCGACCGGTTATGCGCCGCCTTCGAAGCCATTGAGGACGAATATGCCGGCGCGCCGGATCAGGCTCCGGGCCGCTTTCACCGCAAGGAGTGGAAGCGGCCAACAGCCGATGGCGCCGATGGCGGCGGCGGCACAATGTCACTCATGAAAGGCCGCGTATTCGAGAAAGTCGGCGTGAATTTTTCGACGGTTTACGGGCGCTTTGAACCGCAATTTGCCAAGGAAATTCCCGGCGCGCAGGACGATCCCAGCTATTGGGCCAGCGGAATATCGCTGGTCGCCCATATGCACAATCCCAAGGTCCCGACCGCACATTTCAATACGCGCCACATCGTGACGGCACGATCCTGGTTTGGCGGCGGAGGTGACCTCACGCCGATGCTGACCGCGCAGCGCACGCGCGAACATCCGAACTCGATTCGCTTCCACGACGCCTTCCGGCGTGCCTGCGACGCGCATGGTGCGGATTATTACGAACGATTCGCCCGCTGGTGTGACGAATATTTTTACATCAAGCACCGCAACGAACCGCGCGGCGTCGGCGGGATCTTCTTCGACTATCTCGACAATGACTGGGACAGGGATTTCGCCTTTACCCGGGATGTCGGACGCGCCTTTCTGGACTGCTATCCCCAGATCGTCCGCGCGACGATGAATGACCCGTGGACCGCCGATGAGAAGAACGAGCAATTGGTGCGGCGCGGCCGCTATGTCGAATTCAATCTAGTCTATGACCGCGGCACCAAATTCGGACTGATGACGGGGGGGAATACCGAAGCCATATTGATGTCGCTTCCGCCCGAAGTCCGCTGGCCGTAAGTCCGTTGAACCTGTTCTCGACCGCAGCGCTGTCGGCACTTTTGCAGGTGCTGGTGATCAACATTGTGCTGTCGGGCGACAATGTGATCGTGATTGGCGCGGTCGCCGCGCGCGCCGCACCTTCGGAACGCGCGCGGGTTATTGCCTGGGGTGTCGGCGCGGCGATTGCGATGCGCCTGGTCCTGGCCCTGCTCGCAGTCGATCTGCTCGAGATCCTTGGCCTGACGTTTGCCGGCGGAATCCTCCTCTTATGGGTCGCATGGCGCCTCTACCGCGATTCCATCGGGCGGGACGCGGCGGAAAGCGAGACCACTTCAAAGCGCCGTCCGCCCGAGCCGGTCACGTTTGGCCGCGCGATCATGCAAGTGGCGGTTGCCGATGTTTCGATGTCGCTCGACAACGCACTCGCCGTTGCCGGCGCCGCCAGCCGGAATGTCCCGGTGCTGATCATCGGGCTGGTTTTGTCGGTCGCCATCATGGCAGTCGCGGCGCATTACGTTGCCCGCCTGATGCAGAAGCATCCGTGGCTGTCCTGGGTGGGCGTGCTGCTCGTGCTTTATGTTGCGCTGAACATGATCTGGCAGGGCAGCGGCGAAGTTTCCACTCTCCTGCGCCGATTGTAGAACCCTTACGCGAGGGCCTGCTTCACACGCGCGGGTGTCATCGGTGACTGCCGCAGCCGGACTCCGGTCAGCCGGTACACCGCATTGGCGATCGCGGGTCCGACAATCGGGGTGCCCATTTGCCCAACCCCGGTCGGGTGATTGTCGGTCGGGATCAGTGCAACTTCGATGGCCGGAATGTCGCTCATGCGGGGTACCTGGTAATCATAGAAGTTCGACTGCATGATCGCGCCGTTCTTCACCGTGATCCGTTCGCGCAATGACACGCCCAGCCCATAAACAATGCTGCCTTCGGTTTGGGCCACGACATTGTCGGGATGCACCGGGATGCCGCAATCGATTGCGCACCAGAAATTGTGCACGCGAATGATGCCGGTCGCGCGATCGAGTGAAATTTCGGCAATTCCCGCAATCGGCGTATTTGAGTAATCGACAAAGGCGGCGCCCAATGCGCGTCCGTCGCGCGGCTTGCTCCAACGGGCCATTTCGGCGGCGCGCTCCATCACCGCCTTGCCGCGCGGGAATTTCTTCAGCAATTCGATGCGGAATTGCACCGGATCGGCGCCGCGCTTTGCCGCGATTTCATCGACAAAACTTTCCTCGGCAAATGTATTGGCGGTCCATCCGACACCGCGCAGTGGAGACGTGCGCACACCCGAATCGCGAAAGAGCTGCTCGCTCAATCCGTGGGGGATGTCATAGGTCGTCAACTCAACACCGCGCATGACGATTCCATCGCGGTGTTTCGCCGCCTCATAGCGAACCGGATCGGCATAGGGCAGGACTCGGTCCACAGCAATGCGCTGATGCCAGGCGACCACGCGGCCGGAAGCATCGAGTCCGGCGCGCAGATGATGCGCCGAGAGCGGCCGCAGCCGCCCGTTGTGCACGTCATCTTCGCGTGTCCATAGCACCTTCACCGGCCGGCCCGCATGTTTGGCAAGCAGCACCGCGTCGATGATGAACTCCTCATCGCGGTGACCACGGCGGCCAAAACCGCCTCCCAGCAGCCTGTCGTGCAACGTCACATTTGCACGCGGAATTTCCAGAACTTTGGCGACCGCCTCCTGTGCCATTGTCTGGCTTTGCGTGCCGCACCAGATTTCCGCGGTCTTGCCGTCCGCTGCGATCGAGGCAATCGCGTTCAGCGGCTCCATCTGAGCGTGATACGCATAATCGCTGACATAATTGGCTTCGATAATAGTCGCGGCATGCGCGAGTTCAGAAGGTGCATCGCCGCGTTTATCCCACACGCTGGCGGGCGCATGCAGGTCGCGTGCGGCGGCGGCATATTCCGCAGTGGCGGCATCGCTGTCGAAACCCCAGGCCCGCCCGTCATGGGTCCACGTGACCTCGCCGAGGAGCGCCTGACGCGCGGCAAACGCCGCCCACGGTGTGTCGGCGAGAATGCCAACGCCATAAGGCAATGTGACGATCTCGCGCACTCCCGCAATTGCGCGCGCGGATCGATCGTTGACGCGCGCAGGCGCTGCGCCTTCGACGGGTGCGCGCAAGACGGCGGCATACAGCATGCCGGGCAATTGCACATCGATCGCATATTCGGCACGTCCCGCCACTTTGCCGGGCAGATCGACACGCAGTGAATCCTTGCCGATATAGCGGAACTGGCTGGGCTGTTTCAGGTCGCTGCCGGCAATATCCGGCGCCTTTTCCGGCAATTGCGCAAAAGCCGCGATCTCGCCATAACCGAGCCGCCGTCCCGTCGCGGCGTGAATGACGACCGAAGGTCCGGTGTCGAGTTCTGAGACCGGCACGCCCCATTTTCGCGCGGCATTGTCCAGCAGTACTTTGCGCACCTGCCGCCCGAACTTTCGTAAGGGGGTGAAATAGCTGGTCACCGCATTGCTGCCCGCGGTGTACAGCATGCCAAAACCGGGATTGGCGTAGAGCGAATCGATTGGCGGCGCGGGAACGACCTGCACCTGATCCCAATCCGCATCAAGCTCATCGGCAAGAATGCGCGGCAGCGAGGTTCGCGACCCCTGCCCCATCTCGGCCGCCGGCGACATGATGAAGATGCGGCCGTCTGGCGCAATGCTGACCCAGGGATTGATCGCTTTGGCGCCGTTTTCGGACGATGCCATTTGCGCTGCGAGCGCGGGATGCGTTCCGTCATAGGCAATGGCGAAAGCCAGTCCGGCGGCGCCCATCATCACCTGGCGGCGGGTGATCTGCAGATTCTGTTCGCGCATGTCTCAGCCCTCCCGGGCGGCGCGTTCGATCGCGCGCACGATACGGGGATAGGTGCCGCAGCGGCAGATATTCGTGTTCATATAGGCCACGATCTGCTCGCGCGTCGGATGCGGATTTTCCTTCAGCAATGAAGCGGCGCTCATGATCTGCCCCGACTGGCAGTACCCGCATTGCGGCACACGCTCGGTAAGCCAGGCGCGCTGCACCGGATGCGATGCGTCGGCCGACAGCCCTTCAATCGTCGTGACGGAACGCCCTTCGACCTGCGACAGCGCGGTCTGGCAGGAAAACGCGCGCGTGCCATCGACATGCACCATACACGCGCCGCACAGGCCCGCACCGCAGCCAAACTTGGTGCCGGGGAGCTTCAGCTCTTCGCGGATGACCCACAGCAGTGGCGTGTCCGGAGGCGCGCTCGAAACCGCCGGCTTCTCATTCAGGGTGAAGCGAACCGCCATGGTGTCCCGCTCCGTCGGATTGCGGACCGGATTTTAGACGGTGAAGAACTAGATGTCAGCTGCGCGTGAGGAATTCAGGGAGCGACAGCGGCGAATAGCCAAGACATTGACGGGCCTGCTCGCGGCAGGAATAGCCGTCGGCGACCACGACCGCATCCCCGCGCGCGCGAATCTTCGGCAGGAACCGGTCCTCGGCGATGCGCATCGCGACCTCATAACTTTCCTTCCGGAAACCATAATCGCCGGCCATTCCGCAACAGCCGCTGTCGAGCGTTTCGACCTCGATTCCCGTTGCCTGCAACAGCTCCTGTTCCGCACTGCTGTCGAGAACCGCGCGATGATGGCAATGCAGATGCAGCAATGCACGGCCGGAGAGTTTCTGCGGCTCATAGCCTGTTTCATGCAGGAATTCGCTGATGTGGCGAACCTGTTTGGTCAGAGCCCTGGCGACTTCGTTGTCAGGATGCATCTGGCGCAGCTCGTCGCGAAACGCGCTGACGCAGGCCGGCTCGATGCCGACAATCGGAATGGCATATTTGACATAGGGCGTGAGCGCCGCGAGCGTCTTCTCCCAGACTTTTCCCGCCAGATCGAGCATCCCGAAGGAATAAAGCGGCCGGCCGCAACAAACATTGCGCTCGAGAATTTCGACATCCCACCCGGCGCTTTCGAGCAGCGTCACAGTCGCCTTGAGCGGCTCGGGCGACAGATAATTGTTGAAGGTGTCCACCCACAGCAGAACATGCCGGCCGGAATTCCCTACTGGCCTGTGCAATCCCTGAAACCAGCGGCGGAATGTCGGATTGGCGAACCGCGGAATTTCCCGCGCTTGCGCAAACCCAGCCAGCCACTTGGCCATACCGGCAAACGGCGTGGTGTGCGACAGCGCGTTGACCATGCCCGGGGCGATTTGCGCAGCGCGCGCCCACCACCAGATCATGCCCATGCTGTAGGCCGACCGCGGCCGCCAGCGCCCTTCATAATGATGATGCATGAATTCCGCCTTGTAGTCGGCCATGTCGACATTGACGGGACATTCATGCTTGCAGGCCTTGCAGGCAAGACAGAGATCGAGCGCGTCATGCACGGCGGCTGAACGCCACCCGTCGGTGATCACTTCGCCGCGCGTCATCTCGAACAGCAGCCGCGATCGTCCACGGGTGGAATGGGCCTCCTCGCGCGTCGCGATATAACTCGGGCACATCACTTCTTCGCGGTGCTTGCGGCAGCGGCCGATGCCGACGCAGCGATTGGCCGCCTTGGCGAAGTCCCGTTCTTCGTCGGGAAAGACAAAGCGTGTCGGCGGCGACCAGGGGTGGTAATCCGGTCCCTCGCGCAAATTCTCGGTCGGCAGATAGGCCAGCACGACTTTGCCGGGATTCATCTGCCATTCCGGATCCCAGATTTCCTTGTACTTGCGGAACGCCCGGATGAGTTCGGGCCCGAACATCTTGCCGAGCAACTGGCCACGCGATTGCCCGTCGCCATGCTCGCCCGACAGCGATCCGCCATAGGACAGCACGAGATCGGCGGCGTCGCCGATGAACTGGCGGTATTTGGCAACGCCATCGGGCGTTCTGAAATCGAAATTGATCCGGCAATGAACGCAGCCGTCGCCAAAATGTCCGTAAAGTGCGGTGGTATACTGATAACGTTCCAGCAGTTTCTGGAAATCGCGGAGATAGTCGCCGATACGGTCGGGAGGCACCGCGGAATCCTCCCAACCCTCGTGTGTGACTCCGATTTTCGGCACGTGCGCCGTGACACCGAGACCCGCGCCGCGCAGCTTCCACATTGTGCGCTGGGTCTTTTTATCGACGGCGAGCTTCATCGACGGGCGCGGCCTCGCCTTTTGCAGTTCGGCCATCAGCGCGCGCGCCTGCCCTTCTGCCTGCTCGCACGTATCACCGCCGAATTCGACCAGCAGCCAACCGTCACCTTCCGGCAGTAGCTCCGAATCCTTTTCGTCCGGGTGCTTGCGCTGGAGATTGTCCATCAGCTTGCGGTCCATCCCTTCCAGGCCGATCGGACCGGAGGCGCGGATCTGTGCCACCGCATCACCGGCGAGGTAGGGATCGGGATAGCCGAGCATCAGCAGCACGCGTTCCGGCGGGCTCGGCACCAGCCGGCATTTCAGGCGCAGAATGGTGACGCAGGTTCCTTCCGAGCCGACCAGCGCACGTGCGACATGGAAGCCGTTTTCCGGCAACAGATTGTCGAGATTATAGCCCGACACCCGGCGCGGGAGTTTCGGATATTTCTGGCGGATCAGCGGCGCATATTGGTCCACCAGCTGCTTCAGCGCGCGATAGATTTCCGCCTGCCTGCCGCCGCCAGCGAGAATGCGCTGATATTCTTCACCGCTGGTCTCGCCGACGATCAGCTTCTCACCGTCATAGGTGAGTATCTCGAGAGCCTCGATATTGTCGGCGGTGCGCCCCGCCATCACCGAATGAACGCCGCAGGAATTGTTGCCTGCCATCCCGCCAAGCGTGTTGTGATTGTGCGTGGACGGATCGGGACCGAAGGTGAGATGATGCTTTTCAGCCTCGTGCCTGAGATCGTCCAGAACGCAACCGGGTTCGACCCAGGCGTAGCGCTCCTCCACATTCAATTCGAGAATGTGGTTGAGATATTTTGAAAAGTCGATGATTACCGCAACATTGCAACATTGCCCGGCGAGACTCGTGCCGCCGCCGCGATTGGTGATCGGCGCCCCATATTCGCGGCAGATCGCGACCGTCCGCTCGACATCTTCGACGGTTTTCGGAATCACCACCCCGATCGGCACCTGCCGGTAATTCGACGCATCGGTGGCATAGAGCGCGCGCGATCCGCCATCGAACCGCACCTCGCCTGAGACCGCAGCGGCCAGCGCCTGTTTCAGCGCCTCGACATCGACCGCCGGATGTTTAGCGGCCAGAGGACGGTTATCCATCGTCACCAAAGCGGTCATAACTCAGACCTTATATTTTTCGGCATCGCCGCGGCGGAATTTCAATCCGTGCCCCGGGCGCTCAAGATCGGGAGTGACATGCCCGTCGCAAATATTGGGCGCACCGTCGAACAGCATATGTTCGATACGGACATGGTCGTGAAACCATTCCATGTGTTTCAGATGCGCACAGGACGCCGCGACGGGGAGATGAATCGCCGGCGCACAATGACTGGAGATCGGCACGCTGAACGACCGCGCAATCGCCGCCCCCATCAGAAATCCGGTATAGCCGCAGGCGCGCGTGGCATCGATTTGCAGCACATCCACGGCACCCGCTTCCAGCATGCAACGGAAGTAAAACTGCTCGTAACCGTATTCGCCGGCCGCAATGTCCATCACCGGCGGAGCGCGGTCGCGCAACAGGCGCAAACCTTCCAGATCGTCGCTCGACACCGGTTCTTCGAACCAGCCAATGCCGAATTCCGCAAATGCGCGGGCAAATTCCAGCGCCTGCTTGCGCTCATATCCACCATTTGCATCGACAAAGAGCTGCGTCTTGCCGATCGCTTTATGGGCGGCGGCGATGCGGGCCAGGTCCTTATCCGGCTCGCGGCCGATTTTCATTTTGACGGCGCGGCAGCCATCCTCGCGTGCCCAACGACCGAGCTGTTCGGCGAGCCGCCTATTGTCGTATGACGTGAACCCGCCGCTGCCATAGACTTCAACCCGCTCCTGTGCGCGCCCGATGAGATCACAAACCGGCAGATCGAGCAGTTTGGCCTTGAGGTCCCACAACGCGATATCGGCGGCGGAAATTGCATTGGCGCAGACGCCGCGCCAGCCGAGATTGCGCACTGCCTGCACCATGGATTCCCAGAGGGCAGGAATGCAGAAGGCATCCCCGCCTTCAAGATGCTTCGCCAGTTTACCGGTGATGATCCCTGCCGCTGCGTCGCTGGCATAGGAAAAGCCGATGCCGGTTTGTCCGCCCGCGGAGATTTCCGCCAGAACCAGCGTGGTGCTGTCCCATGCGAGCGTCCCGTCCGATTCCGGCGCGTCCGTCGGTACCTTGTATGCCGACGCTTCTACCCGCTCGATGGCTGGCCCTTTAAAGCCGGGCTCAGACGATTTCGCGGACTGTGTCCGACGCAACAGTGAGCGCGATCTTGCCGGCATGCGGAGTCCCTTTGGCGAGTGACATGGCGAAATGCGCCGCCTGTTTCGCGGAGACTTTGGGCGGCATTGGCGGTTCATGCGGATCGACCACTGCCTCGATCAGGACCGGGCCTTTCACGCTCATCGCCTGAGTCATGATGGCGCAGCATTGCGCCGGATCGTCGATGGTGAAGGATGCAATGCCGAACCCGCGCGCGACAGTGGCAAAATCGATCGGCTGCAGTTCGCAGACATATTCCGGGTTGCCGAGGAACACCATCTGCTCCCATTTGATCTGGCCGAGCACGTTGTTCTTGATCACCACGATCTTCACGTCGAGCTGGTACTTCACACAGGTCGCAAGTTCGCCCAGCAGCATGGTGATGCCGCCGTCGCCGACAAACGCGATAACCTGACGTTCGGGATGGGCAATCGCCGCCGCGATGGCATAAGGCAGTCCGCAGGCCATGGTCGCGAGATTGCCCGAGCACGAGAATTTGCGGTCGCCGCGGATATTGAGGAAGCGTGCCGCCCAGGTCGTGATCGTGCCGGAATCGGTGGCAATGATCGCATTGTCCTTGAGGCATTTGTTCAGCTCGTGGGCGACCACCTGCGGCTTCATCGGCTTTGCCGGATTGGTACCCTGCTCCTCCATCAGTTCGCGCCACTCCTTCATGCCTTTCTGGATTTTTTCCAGGAAGCTCCGGTCCTCACGTGGTTTCAGTTTCGGCAGAAGCTGTGCCAGCACCGGTCCGGTATCGCCGACCAGCGCGCATTCGACCGGATAGCGAAGGCCGATGCGGGTTGGATCGCGATCAACCTGAATCCCGCGTGCTTCGCCGGGTTTGGGATAGAACTCGATATAGGGAAACGAGCTGCCGGCAATCAGAAGCGCGTCGCATTGCTCCAGCGCATCCTGCGCCGGACGCGTGCCGAGCAGCCCGACCCCGCCGGCACAGAACGGGCTGTCGTCCGGCAATGCCGCTTTGCCAAGCAGCGGCTTGCACACTGGAGCACCGAGCCGGTCGGCAATCGACGTGAGCAGATTCGTAATTCCGAGTGCGCCGCGCCCGGCGAGAATGCAGGGCCGTTTCGCCTCGTTCAGAATCTGTGCCGCAAGGTCGATCTGCGCTGCCGATGGCATCCCATGTGCCGACGACATGACGTCGGACACATGATGCGGAATGTTGCGCTGCGAACGGATATCCTTTGATACCGGCTCGTCCTGTGTGTCCACCGGAATGGTGATGTGGGCCACAGCGCGGCGTGTCAGCGCCGTGCGGCAGGCCAGCGCGACCACGTTCTCGACATGGTCCGCGCCCATGATGCGCGCGTTGTAAGCGCACACATCCATGAACAGCTTGTCGAGTTCCACATCCTGCTGCGTCATGGTTTCGACGAGGTCGTGGAACTGCAATCCGGTGATGGCGAGCACCGGCTGACCGTCGAGCTTCGCATCATACAGACCGTTCAGCAGATGGATGCCGCCCGGTCCCGACGTCGCGATGCAGACGCCAAGCTGGCCGGTCCATTTGGCGTAACCGCAGGCCATGAAAGCGGCGGCTTCTTCATGCCGCGTCTGTACGAACCGGATCTTGTCCTGCTGCTTGCGCAGGGCCTCGATGATGCCGTTGATGCCGTCGCCGGGAATGCCGAACACGACATTGACGCCCCAGTCGATCAGCGTCTGAACCAGAACGTCGGCAGCAGTGGCGCTCATGCATCACCTCTCATCGGCAGGAGAATCCTGGATGTCAGGTAAGCGGGGGGCGCGCGCAGTTGGTTCCGAAGGAACACAGGGCCGGAACTACACAACACAGCGCGCGTTTGGGCTGTCATGCCAAACGAACTGGGCAGCCACCGCTGGGCAATTCCGGAAGGCTATATTCCGGGTGGCAGCGTCGATCCGGACAACCATGCGCTGCTGTCGCACGAAGCCGCCTGCCTGCTGAATTTGACCAGCGAGGACGCCGATATCGCGATTACGATTTTCTTCGAGGATCGAGAGCCCGCCGGACCGTACCGGTTAAGGCTCAAAGCGCGTCGCACCTTGCATCTCAGGTTTAATGATTTGAAAGATCCGGAACCGGTGCCGCGCGATACATCTTACGCGTCGCTGATCGAATCTTCGGTCCCGATCATTGTGCAGCATACGCGGCTGGATTCGCGGAATCCTTATATCGCCCTGCTCAGCACCATCGCGTACAAGCTGGATTAATTACCTGAAAAAAAGAACCCGCAGCAGTCAGCTGCGGGCTCTTTTTACACCAGGACGCTGTGATTAGCCTTCCCAGTGGCCTTCGATCCAGACGTTATGCCCGTCATGGACGGTCCAATGTCCGGGCGTCCAGGTCGCGGTAGCATAGGGTGGCATCACCCACACGCCATTCGTCCACACATAGTGGCCGCCGCGCCACATATAGTGGCCTTCACGCCAAACCATGCCGGGATGCGGCATTGCAGGCTGCACAATGGTCGGCGGAGCCGGCGGAGGATTTGGTCCGCCAATCGCGAAGAACATTTCGGCGGCTGAAGCCGGAGCCATCGCCGCCGGAGCCGCGATGAACAGCGCCGTCGCGACCCCCAGAGCCAATGTGGTCAAGCGAGTCATTGTCGTCTCCATCTCTGGATTGTTACGCTTTCGCTATCGATTGGCCGTTTTCACGGCCTCCGGATTAATTACGCGCAGCGAAAAAGTCTGTTTCGCCCACGTCATCCCGTTTCCGTGAGAGGTCAAGGCTGCGGGATTTTTCGGTTCCTTCGTGCCCTTCCGTACGTTTCCTATCCGCGATCCTGCCGATGAGTTGACGCTTTGGCCCGTATACTGGTCTTGAGCCCGCATCCCGACGATGAGGCAATTGGTTGTGGCGGCACCTTGGCTTCCCATGCCGCAGCCGGGGACGACATCCACGTGATCTATCTGACCTCAGGAGAACGCGGGTCGCGGGTGCTGACGCCGCGCGAGGCGGCTTACCTGCGCGAAAAGGAAGCCGAGGCCGCAGCCGGCGTGCTGGGCGTCGCCGGGATCGAATTCTGGCGCGAGCCGGACGGGGCTCTGATGGCGACAGCCTCAGTGATACGGCGGGTCGCCGACGTGATCCGCATCTTTGCTCCCGATTATCTGTACACGACCCATATCGCCGAATCCCACAGTGATCACCGCGCCGCCACGCGGATGGCGATCGGCGCGCTGCGCGGATTGCCCAAGCCCTGGCCCGTGATGCGGCTGTTCGAAGTTTGGACCCCGCTGCAGCGCTACGACTTCGTGCAGGACATTTCGGCCCAGATGGGCGCCAAAATACTTGCGGTGCGCTGCTACGCCAGCCAATGCGCCAATCTGCGCTACGACGAAGCCGCGGCGGCGCTCAATCGTTATCGCGGCGCGATGCACAACGAGGGCGCCGGTGAATATGCCGAAGCCTTCCTGGAAATTCGCGAAGCGGCGGAAAAAACCAGCGGAGTTGTCGCTTCACAGCTTCTCGAGCGCAGGCTTGCAGGAGCGGAACATGGCGCCGGACCAGGCGTTTGCAACACATGAGCGGACGGCACAAAACACCGCCTGGGGCGGCTCAGGATTGGGCAATTGTTGACGCCAGCATCGAACGTCGCCTGATCGAGATCACCGCCTGGCTGCGCGACAATCAGGTGTTCGAGCCCAACCCGGAAGAGATGGGCAGCGTGGAGCGCGCCTATTGGCACTTCGGGTACTTGCGGGCGCTGGAGGATATGCGCGCGCAACTCCAACGCCGCATCCGCTCTCAGCACTAAGCTGTCCAGTTTGTTTATGCCGTTCCGCCGCTCGTTGAGAACGCCGGATAGATCGCAGGCATGGTGGCAAGCATCGCCCGCGATGTACCGGCTGAGCGTTGGCGGACGCATCACCGGCCAGCCGTACGATGACTTCGAATTCTTCGGCGAATATGACGCCGTCATGTGGCCGGGCAGTTCCCTGCAGCAGACGGTGTCGGTGGGCGCGAGTTACAAGTTTTGAACGCCGTCCCTCTGTGTATGGACGGCGGGCCGACCTTGACAGAAACGACTATTGAACCGTCACTTTCTGGATGGTCACCGGCATGGCCGGGTCAGCGTCCGGAAATGGTCCCATACCGCCCATCAGCGGCACCATCGCGATCCGGTCCACCACATCCATGCCTTCAACAACGTGGCCGAATGTGGCATAGCCGGTCTTATTGTCGTGGTCGTCCGCCTGACGGTCGAGGCCGGGATCATCCGCGAGATTGATGAAAAACTCGGCCGTTGCCGACATTGGATCGTCGGCGCGCGCCATGCTGATCGTGCCGCGGAGATTCGATGCCGCGTTGGCAGTCTCGAGCGGGATCGGGTCATGCACCGGGCGGGACATGCCCTGCGCGTCGATCGAGCCCGCCTGGATCACGAAGCCGGGCACCACGCGATAAATCACCGTGCCATCAAAATGCCCTTCCTTCGCATAGCGGATGAAATTGGCCACGGTTGCGGGCGTATGTTCGGCATCCAGCTCGACAACGATATTGCCCATCGAGGTTTGGATCGTGGCGCGTGGCGCCGGCGTCTGCGCCATTGCGTTTCCGGCGGCGAACAAGGCTGCCAGCCCAAAAATCCCCACCGCCGTTTTCTTAATCATCATTCATCCTCGAATATTCCACCAACAGCTTGCGCTGACGGAGCTCATTGCTGCAAGACACGGTTCGCGCTGCACCGGACCTGTCCGGCAGAACACAAGTAATTTGTAGCATGAGGAGGGGGAAAGTGGCTGACCCGCCGAAGGAAGAAGAACAACCAGGCGACCACGCCGTTCCTGAGCCGCCCCATCCAACACAGCGGCGCCGCCCGCTGCCGGAACAGACGCCGTCGGCCGCCGCCCAGGAAGTGCCGGAAACGGTCCAGAGAATTCTCGCAAGCCCCAGCTATCGCGAGGCCGACGAGGACCTGGATTTCCTGCAACAGCCGGTCACCAGGGGTGTGCGGCTGCAGCTCGAATATCTCAAGGTTGAAACGCTGCTGCGTCAGCACAACATCGCGCATACCATTGTCGTCTTCGGCGGCACGCGTGTCTGTGAACGCGAGGCAGCGGAGCGCGGGCTCAAACAGGCGGCGCAGGAACTCGCGGCCGAACCGGACAATCCGCTGCTGAAGCAGCATCACGCCATCTGCCAGAACGTCGTCGCAACCAGCAAATACTACGAACTGGCGCGGGAATTCGGACGGCTGGTCGGCAGATGCGGCGATCGTGCGCGCGACGGGCGCATCATCATCATGACGGGCGGCGGTCCGGGGATCATGGAAGCGGCCAATCGCGGAGCCTATGAAGAGGGCGCACAGTCGGCCGGCCTGAACATCACG
The DNA here is from genome assembly GCA_964446945.1 of uncultured Bordetella sp. GTDB lineage: Bacteria > Pseudomonadota > Alphaproteobacteria > Micropepsales > Micropepsaceae > CAIYRG01. Next base: position 17,708 of record CAYUQO010000001.1, on the reverse strand, counting down.
CTGCCGCACGAACAATATCCGAACCCCTACATCACGCCGGAACTGTGCTTCAGCTTTCATTATTTTGCATTGCGCAAGATGCATTTCGTCCTGCGTGCGCGGGCGCTGGTGGTGTTTCCCGGCGGCTTCGGCACCATGGACGAGCTGTTCGAAATCCTGGCGCTGTCGCAAACCCGCAAAATGGCGCCCGTGCCGGTCGTCCTCGTCGGTGAAGATTACTGGCGCCGCGCCTTCAATCCGGAATTCTTCGTCGAACAGGGCGTCATCGATCCCGAGGACCGCGAATTATTCTGGTTCGCCGAAACACCGCAGCAGATCTGGCAGGGCATCCTGCGCTGGTATGAGAAAAAGGGCCAACCCCTTCTGATGGAGCAAAGCTGATGCGGCTCTCATTCCACGGCGCCGACCGCGACGTCACCGGCTCATGCCATCTGCTGGAAGCGGCGGGCAAAAAAATTCTGATCGATTGCGGCATGATGCAGGGAAGCCGCGAACTTGATGAGGAAAACGCCCATCCGTTCGGATTCGATGCAGACAGCATCGACATCATGCTGCTGACGCATGCCCATCTCGATCACTGCGGGCGCATCCCGCTGCTGGTCAAGCGCGGATTCAAGGCCGAAATCATTGCGACTTCCGCCACGGTCGAACTGGGACGGCTGGTGATCGCGGATGCCGCCCACCTGCAGGACGAAGAGATGCAGCGGCGCGAGCGCAAATCGCAAAAACCCGAACCGCCGCTCTATTCGCTGATTGACGCGACCAATGCGGTGGGCCATTTCGGCCGCACCGCCGAATATGAACGTCCGCTGCAAATTGCGCCGGGTATCACAGCGACATTCTACGATGCCGGGCACATCCTCGGCTCGGCGAGCATCCTGCTGGAAGTGCAGGAAGGGGGCGCCGCGAAAACCATCCTGTTCTCCGGCGATATCGGCAATGCCGGACGGCCTCTGCTCCGCCCGCCGCAAACGCCGAAAGCAGCGCAGTGGATCATCATGGAGACCACCTATGGCGACCGGCTGCACCGCGATTTTCCCGACACCGTGAAGGAATTTCTTGCCTGCATCACGCAGACGATCCAGCGCGGCGGCAATGTTGTCATTCCGACATTTGCTCTCGAGCGGGCGCAGGAACTGCTGTTCTTCATTCGTGACGGCGTCGAAAGAAACCTTTTGCCGCCGCAACTGCCGGTGTTTCTCGATTCACCCATGGCAGTGTCGGCGACCGAAGTTTTCGAACATCACCCGGAATCCTATAATGACAATCTCGCGCAATTCTTCCGTACAAGGCATGATCCGTTTGCGGTGCCGGGTTTGAAGATGGCGCGGTCGCGCTTGGATTCCATGGCGATCAATCAGGTCAATTCGGGCGCGGTCATCATGGCGGGGTCCGGCATGGTGACCGGTGGCCGCATCCGGCACCATCTGCTGCACAATCTCGACAACCCGAAATCGGCCGTGATGTTCGTCGGTTATGCGGCGCCGGGAACGCCGGCGCGCCGCATTATCGATGGTGCGAAGCATGTGCGAATTCTGGGTGAGGATGTGCAGGTGCGCGCAAGCATCCACACCGTGAATGGCTTTTCCGCCCATGCCGATCAGCGCGAATTGCTGCAATGGCATAACGGCATTGCCGGACGGAAGGGAACATTTCTGGTGCATGGCGAAGCCGGCGTGATGTCGGAATTCGCCAAACTTATCCAGGGCGAACGGGTCGAAATGCCGGCAGCGCACCAGGCGTTCGAACTATAAAATTTCACGCGGAGCGGAGGCGCGGAGCCGAACGCCGCAAGGCTCCATCGCGCGGAAATACAAATCGCCGAAGGCGCCCGGCGCGCTTTGCGCGCCTTATGGTTCGAATCTGCCGCGGCGCATGCGCCGCGTGCGGTCGCCCGATGGAAGCGGCCAGCGAAATGCGGTCATTTTTTTTCGTCCTTGCGGCGGCGAAAGCCTTCCAGCGCGAACCACAGCAGCAGTCCGACAAGCAATATCCATATCGGCGGCAGCACCGTCATCAGCCAGAATCGCCATTCCACCGTACGCACGACCGTCGTTGAGGTGGGATCGCCGCCGGCCGGACACCACAGCGCATTGCCCGCGTGAAAGCATTTGGTGCTGTAGATCCACACCCAATAGGCGACCCAGAACACCGTCGCGGCGATCCAGAGCCGAACCATTCGCCGTCCGCTACGCATCCGGTGCCCCTGTAAAATCCGTCATGGTTCCGAAAGAGACATAATCCGCGTTACATGCGAAAATTGCACTGTAATGCCGGGAAACAACCATGCGTTCCATTCTGCTTGCCGCCGCTTGTGCCGCCATTCTCCCTGTGTCCGCACAGGCCCAGTCCACATGGACCGAATTCAATTATGCCGAACAGGGATTTGCCGTCTCATTCCCCGGTGATCCCGCGGTGGGCCATATGAAAGTGAAAACGCCCGACGGCGCCGATGCAGACGAAACATTATATGCGCTGCGCCAGAACGACGCGATCTATCGCATGACGGTCATTGACTACAAGGACATGATGGTCGACGGCAACAAAGCCATCGATCAGGCGATCGTCGCATTGCGCGAACGCGGCAGCGTCAATCTCGATCTGCCTGCGCGCGTGAACGGCAACCGCGGCCGGCAGTTCAGCATCACGGAAAAGGACGGCAGCCATTCCACGGTCGGCATCTTCTTCGGCGATCACCGGCTGTATCAGATCGAGGGCACGGAGCTGGCGTCCAGCGCCGATCCGTCATCCGGGGAAATGATCCGGTTCCAGCAATCGCTGCGCTTCACAGGTCCCAACAATGGATTTGGCCGCGGCTTTGGCGGCCGGGGATTTGGCCGCGGCGACCGCGATGGCGGCCCACCGGGAGCGGGCTTCCGGGGCGGCCGGCGTTTCCGGAGAGACGGAAATCCGGACCAGCGTCCTCCGGCCGATGCGCCAGCGCAGCAGCCGCAAGGCAGCGGCTGAATAGACGTCCGTCACTACAGTTGATAGCGTTTCTCCAGCGTAGTGGGAGGGACGATTATGAGACGGATTTTACTGGGCGCGCTTGCGCTGACCTGTGCGCCCCTGGCGCTGGCGCATGCCGCCACCATAACCGGCACCGTCACCGGGCCGGATGGTTCGCCCTTCCGCGGCGCATTCGTTCAGGCGGAAAACACGCGAGACAACATGCTGGTCAGCGTCCTGTCCGACCGGCAGGGCAACTATCGCATTCCCGATCTCCGGGCCGGCGAATACCGGCTGCAGATCCGTGCTCCCGGTTTTGCCGGTGATGCGGCATCCGGCGTGAATCTGGATTCAACTTCGAACCTGACCAAAACCTTCCGTCTACGGAAGGACATGGTGCACTGGAACGACATCTCGCAATATCAGGGCGAGAAGCTGTTCCCCTCGGCGCTGGGGAACAATGTCCTGCACGGCAAGGATGTGCTGGTCGGGCGCTGTTTTGCCTGCCACGGATTCCAGACCCGCATGGCGTCGTATACGCGCGATCTCGACGGGTGGCGCGACCGGGTGAATTTCATGCGCGGAGCGATGCATTTCTTTCTCGACGGAGTGCAGCCCTTCCCGGATGCAGATGCGGACGCTGTGACGAACTACATCAATCTGCTGTTTGGCGAACATTCGGTATTGCCACCCTCGCCGTCCGACATGCCGGGCTACAAGAACATCGTGCGGAATTTCCCCGACGAGGCGATGAAGATTGTCTATGTCGAATATCAGATGCCCAAAGCCAACCGCATGCCGTGGAGTGCGGTCGAGGACAAGAAGGGAATGTTCTGGATTCCCGATTATGGCGCGGCCAACCGCATCGAGAGGCTGGATCCGAATACCGGCAAGGTCGATGAATTCCGCGTGCCGAACGATACCACCGCGGCGATTCATTCGGCGGTCCCTGGGCCGGATGGCAGCGTGTGGCTGACCGAACAGGGGGCCAACAAAATCGGCCGTTGGGACCCGGCGACGCAGAAGATCACGGAATATCAGGACGCCTATGCACCGGGCAAAGAAGGGGTCACGGCCGGCGGCGACAAGCACACTTTGCGCGTCGATGCGCAGGGTCGAGTCTGGACCACCGGCCGCCCGATGACGGTGTTCGATCCGAAAACCGGAAAATTCACGCGCTTCGCCGAAATCCCCAGCGCCTATGGACTGGCGCTGGACAAGGCCGGGAATTGCTGGTTCGCGGAATATGTCCAGGACGGCCAGATCGGCAAGATCGACGCAAAGACGCTGAAAGTGACCAAGTGGAAAATTCCCACCGCCGATGCGCGGCCGCGCCGCATTCAGATTGCCGCCGATGGCACTGTCTGGTTTGCCGAATTCAAAGCGGGTCAGATCGGACATTTCGATCCGGCGACGCAAAGCTTCAAGGAATTTCCGCTACCCGGTCCGGAAGCAACGCCCTACGCTCTCGGCGTCGACGCGTCGGGTGATGTCTGGTACTCGTCTGAGCATATGGATGTGATCGGCCGGCTCGATCCGCGCAATGGTCAGGTTACGGAGTTTCCGTTCCCGCAATCGGAAAACACCATGCGGGAGTTCTTCACCGACACCAAAGGCCGTATGTGGTTCGGCAGTCCGGCGAACAACAAGGTCGGGTATTTTTATCTGGCGCCGAACTGACACTATTTGTCATAGTCGGGCGAAGACCCGACCACCCAGTCGGGGCGCATCCGCGCCGCGAAGAAATCATTGGCTCGCAGCCCGCACGCGGCGCTTCGCGCCGCGGCAGTATCAAAAGTGAGGCGCGCAAAGCGCGCCGGGGCGCCTACTGGATGGGCGGCTCAGAGGCCGCCCCGGTTACACCGACTCGCGGCGCCAGGCGAAGAGCAGCGTTGCCAGAACGATGATCAGCGCCAGCCATGGCGGCAGGAGTTCCTGACTGTCCACGGACGTGACGCGATAGGCGCCGCGGCGTTCGATTCCAAACCAGCCGCTGCCACGCGTCGTCGCACCCTGATCCACCGCCCTTAAGTCCGGCAAACCGTCCGACAACCACTGCACGCCGCCTCCGGTCGCATCGGCGTAGGGGCGCAGGATTTCGTCGGTGGCGCGCATATCGGCGACTTCGCGCGGGTTCAGCGGTCCAGCCGCAGCAACCGCATTCAGGGTGCCGTCATTCATCCGGTACAGGCCGAGCTCATCCGCCTTGAGATGCCCGACGAACCGGCCCGGGCTCGACGGCGACATATGCAACACGTCGCTCTTGCCGGTCGGTGTGGTCACCTTCACATCGGGTGCCGTGTCGGCCATGGTCTGCCGGGTGACGCGCAATTCGCCGCCCGCCACTTCGGCCGTCAGACGCTCTTCCTCGAGCTCCGGTTCCTTCATCAGCCAGTGCGCAAGGCGCCGCAGCAATTCCGCCTGCGGACCGCCATTCTCATAGCCGCGGGCCCACAGCCAGATCTGGTCGGAAAGAAGCTGCGCCACACGTCCCTTCTGCACCCGGTCCAAAACCAGCAGCGGGCGGTTGCCGGGGCCGGACATCACGACATTGCCGGCCACGCGCTGGGTTGCGATCAGCCGGAACCACGGACCCCAATTGGGTTGGGCGGGCAGTTCTTCCGAACCCGATGCCACCGGTTGTACCGTCTGCACAGACAGCGCGGGATTGGCGCCCGGAGGCGCGCTCGCCGCGGCCTGAAGTGCGTCATTCACCAGCGGCAAATCGCGCGTCACCGGATGGGCAAATCCCGCCTTGGTGATCTGCGGGCGGAATGCGCCGGTGATCACTTCGCCGGTTGGCTCCGCCGGCAATACCGCCGCGAGCGGCGTGCGGTAGATGCTCGACTCATCGGCGAATTCCGGCCCGGCCGACACCAGCAACGCGCCACCATTTTCGACATACCGGGCGATGTTGTCGAAATAGGCGAGCGGAAGGATGTCGCGGTTCTGGTAGCGGTCGAGGATGACGAGATCGAACTCGTGCAGCTTCTCGGCGAACAGCTCGCGCGTCGGAAATTGGATCAGCGCCAATTCGTTGATCGGGGTGCTGTCCTGCTTGTCTGGTGGACGCAAGATCGTGAAATGCACCAGATCGACGGACGGATCGGCTTTCAGGAGGTTGCGCCACACTCGCTCGCCGGCATGCGGCTCGCCGGAAACCAGCAGCACGCGCAACCGGTCGCGCACGCCATTAACGATGACGGCGGCGCGGTTGTTCTGCAGCGTTTGCTCTGCCGGACCGGGCGCAGCTTCGAGCTCAACGACATTCTCGCCGCCATGGGTGATCGGCAGGTTGATGGTCGTGTCCTTGCCGACGGGAACATTGCGCTTGCCCTGATCCTGGCCATCAACCCGCACCGAAACCTGTGCGTTGGCCGCCGGTGAACCCCCGAAATCATCAACCCGGAACGTGATCTGCGCGTCCTTGCCGACGATGTTGAAGCGGGTCGCCCGCACCACGGTCAGCTTGCGGTCGCGTTCATTCGGCGCGCCGGTGAGAAGGACATGGAACGGTGCGCCGAGATGGAAGGTCTTGGGATCGGGCGCGTCATGCACCTGACCATCGGTGATGACGATAGCGCCGGCCACACGGTCAGGCGGCGCATCGGACAGCGCCGCATTCAATGCCGAGAACAAAGCGGTGCCGCCATTATCGCCGGCATCCGCCGTGGTGCGAACCTCGCCTTCGCGCAGTTCGACATTCATGGTCTTGAGCTTGTCACGGAGCGCCACCAGCGCCTTTTCAGAATCGGCCTTGCGGCTGCCGATCTCCATGCTCTGCGAGCGGTCGATGATCAGCGCGACGATGTTGGACAGCCCCTGCCGGGTCTCCTTCACGATCAAAGGGTTGGCGAGCGCAACCATGATGACGGCAAAGGCAAGAATTCGCGCCCAGGCGCCGTGCGCACGGCGGTATTGCGAGAACGCCAGGATCAGCAGCGCCACGCCCCCAAAGGCGGCGAGCTGCCACAAGGGCAGATGCGGGGCAAAGGCGATGCCGAATGACGACATGTCGACCTACTTTCCCAAACGTTCCAGCAATGCCGGAACGTGCACCTGATCGGTCTTGTAATTCCCGGTCATGGAATAGATCACGAGATTGATCCCGAAGCGAATCGCCATCTCGCGCTGCTGTTCCCCACCCTGCACCGCTGCAATTGGATTTCCCTGCTCGTCACGCGCCCAGGCAGACGCCCAGTCATTACCGCCCATCACGATCGGCGACACGCCATCGCCGCCGCGCGCCGCAACCGGCTGTGCCGGAGGATTTTTCGGATCAGACGGAGGAAGCGCTTCAACCCAGACCTGGCCGCCGCTCCAGCGCCCGGGAAAATCCCCGCCCTTCAGCAAATAAAATGTCTTGGTCAAAACATGATCGGCGGGACACGGCTCCAGCGGCGGGATATCGAGCTTGGCCAACAGGCGCCGCAGCACCGCTTCACCCGGCGATGCCAGGCTGCCGAGACCGCCGATGGGAGAATCGCGGGTATCGAACAGAATCGTGCCGCCATTGCGCATGAACTGGTCGATCTTGGCGACCGCCGCGTCGGAAAGGTCTTTTTCGGTCGGCGCCATCGGCCAATAGAGCAGCGGGTAGAAAGAAAGATCGTCCTTTTCGATATCGACGCCCACCGGCTCAGCCGGCTCATAGGCGGTGCGCGCCTTGAGTTCGAGTCCGAGGCCGAACAGACCGGCTTTGCTCATCTTGTCGACCTCGGGATCACCGGTGACCACATAGGCAAGCCTGGTGTCGAGTGCGGAATCGAGCGCTTTGTCTTTCTCCGTGATGGCCTGGCTCCGCTGGGCGGTGGCAGCCAGCGCGTGATTGGAAAAGCCGAACAATGCAACCGGAGCTGCCATCAACAACAGCGCGGTTGCCGAACCCACCGCGGTCTTGCGGAACTGGCGCGAACGCCCACCGATCGTGATGTAGCCCCGGAGCATGAGCGAGATCAGCGCATCGATCAGAAGAACAATCAGGGCGATCTCAAGCATGGGCCATTTCAGTTCCTGCGCGGCCGTGCCGGTATACGGGAAGAGTCGCCTCCCGATTGCGAGCGGCTTCAGCACCGAGCGCGAACCGAACGCGTTCAGCGCCACCAGAGCACCCTGAACGCCGTACAGCCCAGGAGGATGCAAGGGACTCGTCGTCACAGTTTCGATTTCTGATGCACGGATCGGAGTTGCTTCGGGATAGGGCTTCTCGAGATGCCCGAAACCGTCCAGCGTCTGGTACGGCGGGAAGGTTCCGGTCTTCGCAGCAGCAGCACCGCCGCGCACACCTTCCGACAATTCGACCACGCGGCGCAGCATGTCGACATAGAGCCCCGAGATCGGCAATGACGACCAGCCGGGGCTCGCCGCGACATGGAACAGGACGAGCCAGCCGCGGCCCTTCTGTGCACCGGTGACGAGCGGCGTCCCATCGTCGAGCCTTGCCCAGGTGTGATCGGCAAGTTCGATCGACGGCTCGGCGAGAACCTGGCGTGACACCGTGACGTCGGGGGCGATGTTAAGTCCGTGGAATGGGCTGTCATCGGGGAACGCTGCGAGATGCTGGGGCGATGCCCAGGTCATGGCGCTGCCCATCAGCCGCTCACCTTCGCGCAGGCGCTCCGGAACCAGATCATCGCTATGCGCGGCAAGGCGCGGGCCGCCGAAGCGCAGCAGCACGCCGCCTTCATCGACGAATTTCGCCAGCCGGTCGTGTTCTTCCTGTGACAACTGCCCGATATCGGCGATTGCGATCACCGCAACACCGCTGTTCAGCACCTGATCGACGGTACCTTTGTGCAACTCGGCATAGGGCGAGAGCGCACGCTCGATGTAATAGATATCGGACAGCAGCGGCTGTTCATTATCCGCAGTGCCGCCGGAGACGATGCCGACGGGACGGCGGCGGAAACGTGCGTCCACGAGCTGGACCGAACCGGCGGAATCATTCGCCATTACCGCGATGCGCACGGTGTCGTTGCGCAGTTCCAGCGGCAAAGCAATGTTGGTTTTGGTTTCGGTGGCACGCAGCCCGAAATGATATGGCGCGGTTTCCAGCACCTCGCCGCGCGCATCCAGCGCCGCCACCCGGCCCTCGCGCTGCACATCGGCCGGCATGCGCGACAGTGTGATGCCGAAGCCGGTATTGGCGTTGTCGGGCGGCCGCATGGCGATCGGCGCCTTGTCGGACGGATCCTGGAACACGCTGAGCGATCCGAGCTTCGCCAGCCCGTCGCCAAACGCTTTGGCATTGCCGTGGTCCACGCCGTCGGAGAACCACATGATCTGCGGCGTGCCCTGGAACTTCATCTGCTGCATCCGTGCCAGCGTCTTGGCACGATCGGGCAACCACGGGCGCGGAACCATGTCCTGAACGGTCTTCAGCGCCTTGGATGGATCGAGGAATTGGGTGATGACGGGAACGGTCTCGGCCGTGGCGACGATCATCACCGGGCGATTGTCCCGGGTTGCTCCGGTCAGTCCGCGCTGCATCGCCGCCTGGCGCGCTTCCCATTGCGCAGCCGATGGCCAGCCATTGTCCACCACCATCACCAGCGGTCCGTTGCCGCGCGCCACCGGTGTCGGGTCATACAGCGGTTCGGCGAGCGCGAAGATCGCAATGGCCGCAGCGATCAGGCGCATCAGCAGCAGCCACCACGGTGTGCGCGCCGGCGTCTCTTCGCTGGCGCGCAGTCCGAACAACAGCCGCAATGGCGGAAACACGACGCGCTTGGGCGCCGGGGGCGTGACGCGCAACAGCCAGTAAATGGCCGGCAGCGCAGCCAATGCCCACAACACGTAGGGAGCGCTGAAAGTCAGTCCGGTCAGGAGGCTGGCGAACATGGCTCAAAATCCCCGTTGGGCGCGAGCGCCGCCGATCGCGCCATACAGCGAAATCAGCGCCGTCGCCGGCGAGTGGTCCGTGCGGTGACGCAGAAAACTCCAGCCCACGCGGCGGGCAAACTGCCCGACTGCCTCGGAATGTGCGTCGTAGCGCTTGCGGTAACTCGCTTTCACCGTTTCGGCGCGGCCGAGGATATGCGTTTCGCGCATGGTGCGGGTTTCGAAACGCGCCCGTCCGGTGAACGGAAAATCTTCTTCGGCAGGGTCGATGATCTGCACGAGATATCCATGCGCGCCGCTGTAAGCCAGCCGCTTCAGCGCCGCTTCGATGGAATCCAGCGGCTGCAGGAAATCGGAAATCCACACCAGTTCGCATTGCCGTTTGACATGCAGATCGGGCGGAAGATCGGGCTCTTCCTCATTGGGTTGCGCCATCCGGTGCGCCATGCGGCGAAGTGCGATGCGCCCGCTCGATGGCGTTGCGCTCGCGCCCAACAACCCGATGCGTTCTCCGGCGCGCGTCAGCAATGACGCCAGCGCGAGCGACAGCACGGTGGCCCGTTCCCATTTTTCCGGCACGGATTTCAGCGATGCGTAACGCATGCTGGCGGACGCATCGCGCCAGAACCATACGGTTTCGGCCGCTTCCCATTCGCGTTCACGGACAAAGACGTGCTGCGACTTTGCCGATTGGCGCCAATCGATCGCGGTGGACGGATCTTCGACGCGATAGCGCCGGAATTGCCAGAAGGTCTCGCCGATGCCGGCTTTGCGCCGGCCATGCACGCCGAGCCAGATGCCGGCTGTCAATCGCTCTGCCTCGACCAGCAAAGGCGGCAGCGCCGAAGCCAGATGTTCGGCTTCTTCGCGCGGCCGGTCCCAATGCTCGGTTTGACGCGTATCAAATGACAGGTTTGCCGTATTCGCCATATTGGTCCTTCGGCAAAACTGTTGTGTTTACAAATATGCCTGGCAGAGGCCGTCGATCACCTGGGTGATCGTCGCGCCTTCCGCACGGGCCGAGAAATTCAGCGCCATGCGGTGCCTGAGAATGGGATGCGCGAGCGCGATCACATCGTCGATCGATGGCGCGAAGCGACCCTCGAGCAGCGCACGTGCGCGGATGGCCAGCATGAAGGCCTGGCTCGCACGCGGGCTGGGGCCCCAGGCGACGAAACTGCGCACGTTTTCGCTGGCGTTGTCGTCCGGCCGGCCGGAGCGCACCAGGCCAAGTATGGCCTGCACGACCTTTTCGCCAACCGGCAGACGGCGCACCAAGGCCTGTGCCTTCATCAGCGTTTCGGGATCGATCACCTTCGTCGGCGGTCGTTCGTCGCCGACGGTGGTGGCGAGCAGCATTCTCTGCTCGGCTTCGCGATCGGGATAACCGACATCAACCTGCAGCAGGAAACGGTCGAGCTGTGCTTCAGGCAGAGGATAGGTGCCTTCCTGCTCCAGCGGGTTCTGGGTGGCAAGCACGTGGAAGGGACGCGGCAGATCGTAACGCTGGCCGGCGATGGTGACGTGGCGCTCCTGCATCGCCTGCAGCAGCGCGGACTGCGTGCGCGGGCTCGCACGGTTGATTTCGTCGGCCATCAGAAGCTGGCAAAACACCGGACCTTTGACGAAGCGGAAAGTGCGGCGGCCATCATCGGCCTCTTCCAGAACTTCCGAGCCAACAATATCACCGGGCATCAGGTCGGGCGTGAACTGGATGCGTTTTGTGTCCATGCCGAGTACGGTACCGAGCGTGTCAACAAGCCGTGTCTTGGCGAGACCGGGCACGCCGATCAGCAATCCGTTGCCGCCGGCGAGAAGCGTAATCAGAACCTGATCGACAACTGTTTTCTGTCCGAAGATATATTTGGCAATGGCTTCGCGCGCGGTTGAAAAACGCGACCCTACTTCGTCCGCCAGCGCCTCGGCGTCGGCAGGGTCAAGTCCAGGTGCAAAGCCTTTGAATTGCGCCGTTTCGGCGCCCGTGACATTGCTCATGTTCAGCATCCGCTATCTTGACAATAAAGTTCCCGGCATTGCGCAAACCCGACGGCCGCTATTGCAGGCCTCGGGCGAGCCGCCATGTTGCACCCTTAAACGGCCCGTGCAACAGCCTAAGCCGCTCGGAACGATGGAACATAGCGCGGACACGACTTTGGTGGTCACAAATACCCGTGAAACACGGTCCGCCAGCAGGCGAAAAACAGCATCAGCATGAAGGACATGCCCTCGGAACACATGCATATCACGGGCGCGCGCATACAGTCGGTTTTGCGCGATGCGCCGCCGGAAATGCCGGTCCATGAAACGCGGTTTCGCCGGGCTGCCGTCATCGTGCCGATTATCCTGCGCGATGAGCCCATGCTGCTGTTCACCCGCCGCACGGAACATCTGCCATCTCATGCCGGACAGATCTGTTTTCCGGGCGGCAGCTATCATACGTCGGATGAGACGCTGATCAGGACCGCGCTCCGCGAATTGCAGGAAGAAATCGGCGTTCCGGCGAATGCCATTATGATTGCCGGCTTCCTCGACCTTTATGAGACGCTGAACAGCGGATTCCGCATTCTGCCGGTGGTCGGCTTTCTCGATGCGAATTGCCCGCTCGCCGTCAATCCGGATGAAGTTGCGGAAGTTTTCGAAGCACCACTCTCATTTCTTATCGATCCGCGCCATCAGGCGCTAAAATATGCCGAGCGGGGGGGAGTGATGCGGGAATTCTATTCGATCGAGTTTGGCCGTCACGAGATCTGGGGCGCAACTGCGGCGATGATCGTCAATCTTTCGGAACGGCTGCTGCGCACATGATCCGGCGGATCATTTTCGACCTGCTGCTGTTTCTGCTGCCTTTCGCGCTTTATGGGCTGTACTGGCGTTTCTCACCGAGCCCGAACAACCGCGGCGCAAATCATCCGTGGAGCTATCTTCTGATTTCGGGGCTGGTGCTTGTCGCCGCGAGTTTCGTTGTGTGGGGTGTGACCGAAGGGTCGGGGCAGCGTGGAGTTTACGTGCCGGCGCATGTTGAAAATGGCCGTGTCGTTCCAGGGCATGTGGTCACGGCGCCAAAGTGAAGCTTGATCCCGCACGACAGAGTTGGATGATGGCGGCGCCGGCGCGCGCGGTGATGGCAGCGCTCTCGGCCAATGAAGATGGCGCGCGCTTTGTCGGCGGCGCGGTCCGCAATGCATTGCTGGGCGAGGCGGTAACCGAAGTGGATATCGCCGCACGCTTCCCGCCGGATGAAGTGATCCGGCGGCTTGAGGCTGCCGGTCTGCGCGCCATCGGAACCGGAATCGAACATGGCACCGTGACGGCGATTGTGGACGGCACGCCGTATGAAGTGACGTCATTGCGCCGCGACGTGGAGACATTCGGCCGCCGCGCTGTCGTCGCCTACACCACCAACTGGGCTGAAGATGCCGCGCGCCGCGATTTCACGATCAACGCACTCTATGCCGGAGAAGACGGCACACTGTTCGATTATTTCGGCGGGCTGAACGATATTCCGGCGCGGCGCGTGCGGTTCATTGGCGATGCGCGCCAGCGGATCAAGGAAGACTATCTGCGCATCCTGAGATTCTTCCGCTTTCACGCACAATATGGCCGCGGCGAACCGGATGCCGATGGTCTATCAGCCTGCGCTGAGGAGAAGGCGGGACTGAAACTTCTGTCCGGAGAGCGCGTGCAAAAAGAACTGCTCGTTCTTCTGAAGGTGCGTGATCCGCTACCGGTGCTGCGCGTCATGCAGGACAGCGGGATTCTTGCCGAGATTTTTTCCCGCGATCTGAATCTGCCCCGGCTGCAGCAATTGATCAGCATCGAACAGCCGAGCGGAACGGCGCGCGATGCCGTTTTACGCTTTGCCGCGCTGCTGCCGGATTCCGCGGGAGCCGCACGTGAAATTGCCGAGAAGCTGCGGCTGTCCAACAACACACGTGACCGGCTGGCTGCGGCGGCAGAAAAGGACGAGCGCATCGCCGTGCCGGTTGCCGGCGCTTGCTTGCGCGAACTCATGTACCGCATGGGGAAAGACAGAACCCGCGATCAGCTTCTGTTGCGATGGGCCGATGCCGGTGCGCCGGCCAGCGACGCGCAGTGGCAGACGATGATGACTGTGTTGCGCGATTGGCAGGTGCCGGTGTTTCCTCTCGACGGGAACGATGTGATGGCGCTCGGCGTGCCGGAGGGCCGCGAAATCGGTGTTCATCTGCGCGACATCGAGCAATGGTGGATCGCCCAGGATTTTGCCCCCACCCGCTCCGAACTGCTCGACCGACTGCGAGCCACCGTGCTGAAAAAATAACCATGAGATTTGAGCAAATCGGCGCTCTCTCGCTGCCGGGCAATTCGCAAAAGCCAAATGAAGACAGCTATGGCCTCACAACGCGTGCCGCCTGCGTCTTCGACGGCGCGACCGGACTGGGCGAATTGCTGATGCCGGGAAAATCCGACGCCCAATGGATCGCGACTTTTGCCGCGCGGCGGTTTTGCGCCCATGCCGAAGCGGGTCATGGCGGCATCCTTGGCTGGCTGCGCATGACGGCTCAAGATGCTGAGCGCAGCTTTATCGCGCTGCGCCGGCGCCCGCCGCGCGAGAATTACGAACTTCCCTGTGCGTCTGCGGTCATGATCGCGCTCGACGGCAACCTGTTGCACATAATGTGGTTCGGCGATTGCGCGCTGATGCTGCGCGGTCCGGATGGCGGTTTCACCTTCATCGGCGACACGTTGTCGAAAAAGGAAAGCGAGCGAGCGCGCGTCGAAAAAGCATCGCAAACGCTCAAACATCGTCCCGCCGCCACGATCGTGCGCGAGGAATTCCTGCCGGCGTTGCGGGCAACCCGCAATCTGGTGAACACCGGCAATGATTGGCTGTTCGCACCCGACCCGGCCTGCGCCGAACACGCGAAAAGCGCAAATTTCGAAATTGCCGGCGGCACGACATTACTTCTCGCCACCGATGGCTTCCTCGCGCTGGCCAGTGACTATGAGCGCTACTCGCCGGATGAATTGCTCTCCGCCGTTCAGCAGCATGGCCTGCAACAGCTCGCGGACGAATTGCGGGCGATCGAAATGGCCGATCCCGCAGGCGTAAAATATCCGCGTTTCAAAACCAGCGATGATGCGACTGCCTTGCTGCTGCGGGCTGTCGCGTGATCTGATGCCCGCCGGCGATGGAAGGATACCAATGCCGGAGGTGACGATTGGCAGGCGGGAGTTCTTGCATATCGGTGTTGGAGCATTGATCGCGCTACCGGGCGGAAATGCCGTGGCGGCTGATGACGCGGTGCCGAATTCGTCCGGCACGGAGCGCCCCAGATTGAAAGCGCCGGCGAATGCCGCCGATTGTCATATGCACATCTATGATCCATCGCGTTTTCCGCTGGTGCCCAGTCCGCGCGTGGCGCCCACCAATGCGGCTGTGGCGCAATACCGGCTGCTGCAGAAAAGGATCGGCACGACGCGAGTGGTGATCGTCACGCCACGCAATTACGCGACACAGAATGAAGCGACCATCGCCGCCATTCGCGACATCGGACCCAATGCGCGAGGGATCGCAGTATTGCATCCCGACGTGACCGATGCAGAGCTCACCCGGCTCGATGCGGCGGGGATTCGCGGGATTCGCTTCAGCCTCGGCGATCCGGCGAGTGCCGTGGTCACGCCGGACATGATCGAGCCGCTGGCGAAACGGATCGCGCCGCACAATTGGCACATCCAGTTCAACATGAGCGGCAATCAGGTTGTTGCGCTGTCGGATATCCTGCAACGCCTGCCGGTCCAGTTGGTGTTCGATCATCTCGGCAGTCCGCCGCTGCCGACTGGAGTGTCGCATCCGTCGCATAAGGTGATCCTGCGTTTGCTGGATACGAACCGCGCCTGGGTCAAGCTGTCCGGCGCCTATCTCAACAGCCGGATCGGGCCGCCTTATCCGGAAGCAACCAGCATCGCGCAGGATTTTGTCAGGGCGGCGCCCGAACGGCTGGTCTGGGGCAGCGACTGGCCGCACCCGACCTCCCCCGGACCCAACAAGCCGGACGACGCCATGCTGTTCGACCTGCTGCTGGTGTGGGCGCCCGACGACGCGACGCGCCAGAAGATTCTGGTCGAGAATCCCGAACGCCTGTACGGGTTTAGCTAGATCGTCGGGATTCTTCGGCGATGTCCTTCATCTGCGGCGGGATCGAAGCGCGGCGATCTGAACCGCGACAAAGCCCAGCGCGCTAATCGCCAATGCCGTGCCTGAATAGATACTGACCTTCAAAATGATGCTCGCGTCGGCAAGGTGGGCCAGCCCGGAAAAGACCACGGCGAGTTCAACCAGAGCGCACGCCAACAGCGCCATTCGTGCGATTCGCAGAGCGGACACAACCGCCTCCCCATGCAGGCCAAGCATGGACATTCTACGAGCACGCTCAAAGGCTCCAAGGGCAGAAAGGACCTGCGGGAGTTCCGCCGCCACTAAGGCCTTGGAACCAGAAAAATCCTTGAAAACATTGACAATTAAGGCTTGAAGAGAACAATTGCAGAACACGAACAAATAGTGTACATGAAGATATGCTTAACAGACCGATAGCGGTGCTGGGCATTTCACAGATGCTGTGAAATAAGGGGAGAGATCAGATGATGCAGGCGGTTCTCAGGGTGGTTGAGAGAGAAGACAACAGCGACAGGAAGCGTGCCCTCGAAGCCGCGCTCTCCCAGATCGACCGGGCCTTCGGCAAAGGCTCCGTAATGAAGCTCGGCCAGCGCGAAAAAGCGGTCGAGACGGAAGCGGTGTCGACCGGTTCGCTCGGCCTCGACATCGCACTTGGCATTGGCGGTCTGCCGCGCGGCCGCATCGTTGAAATTTATGGCCCGGAATCCTCCGGCAAGACCACTCTGGCGCTGCACGCGGTGGCGGAAATCCAGAAGCGCGGCGGAATTGCCGCCTATGTGGATGCCGAACACGCGCTCGACCCTGGCTATGCCAAAAAGCTCGGAGTCGATATCGACGAACTCCTGATTTCACAGCCCGACACCGGCGAACAGGCGCTCGAGATCACCGATACTCTGGTGCGCTCGGGCAGCGTCGATGTCGTCGTGGTCGATTCGGTGGCGGCGCTGACGCCGAAAGCGGAAATCGAAGGCGAGATGGGCGACCAGCTCCCCGGCCTGCAGGCGCGGCTGATGAGCCAGGCGTTGCGCAAGCTCACCGGCTCGATCTCGAAATCCAACACCATCGTCATCTTCATCAACCAGATCCGCATGAAGATCGGCGTCATGTTCGGCAATCCGGAGACGACGACGGGCGGCAACGCGCTCAAGTTCTACGCCTCGGTGCGCCTCGACATCCGTCGTATCGGCGCCATCAAGCAGGCGGAGAAGGCGATCGGCAACCGGACCAAGGTCAAGGTCGTCAAGAACAAGCTGGCGCCGCCGTTCCGCGAGGTCGAGTTCGACATCATGTACGGCGAAGGCATCAGCAAGGAAGGCGACATCCTCGACCTCGGCTCGGGCGAAGCCAACGTCATCGAGAAGTCGGGTGCGTGGTTCGCGTGGAAGGGCGAGCGCATCGGCCAGGGTCGCGAGAACGCCAAGGAGTTCTTGAAGGCGAACCCCGACGTCGCCACGCAGATCGAGCGCGCGGTTCTCGAGAAGCACGGCATCAAGCGCGTCGGCGACGAGCCGGTCGCGGCGCCGATTGCCCCCGATACCATCGTCGGTGAGGCGCCTGCGCCTACGAACGGGCCGGCGAAGAAGTCGAAGGCGCCGGCAGACACTCCACGAGCGTGACCGCGCGCCGCTGATCGCTTTGAACGAGATCCGGTTTCGCGACGTCGGGCTCCTCAGCCTCGACGCCGGCAACACGATCGTGTTCCTCGACCACCGCGCCTGCGCCGACATCGTGGCCTCGGCGCTGGCGCGGTCGGTCGACGAGC